>NZ_VENF01000003.1 GCF_009711715.1 Methylophaga sp.
ATTCTCTTCGCCGGTATTGATGTGCCAGTCGGCGACTTCTTCGTAAATCGTATTGGTGTCGTTGACAGTATTGGCTTGTTGCTCTGACATCTGGTTACCTGCCATTTCTGGATGGTGATTTATATATTAGTATTTTCTGATATTTGTTTGTGATAAAAAAGCCGACACCGGGTCGGCTTTTCATCCTTGATCAGACGATCAATCCTGTTTGTTGTCGTCGCCCATCTGCTTCATGATTCTGTAGGCAATCACACCAACCACAATGATGGCAACCACCACACTGGCGATAGAGCCAATCACAACTGCATCAAATCCCATCTTGCTTCCTCCTGAGGAATTTAACATGGCCCTGATTCAAGTCAGGGCCATTATTCTCTAACTACTGACCACCACCAAACTGGTGAACATACACAGCCAGTTTTTTGATTTCAGTTTCTGTCAAACGTTGGGTTTCAGTACCGTCGTATTCCGGTTCTTCTTCCCATTTCAGCGCTTCCAGCTTCACTGCCAGTTTTTCATTCCAGGCAGGCATCACTGCAACACGGGTTTTCGGATCGGAAGGATCGTTCACACCGTGCAGTATGGTGTAGCGAATTTCTTCCGGTTCGCCCGAGAAACGCCAGATCTGATCGGTCAGATTGGCAGAACCCAGCGCGTGAATACCTTTAGCATCAGCACCATGACAACCGACACAACCTTTTTCATTGAACAGTTTCCAGCCGGCTTCAGTGGCTTTGCCTTCGGCAGCATTCACCACAAACTGAACCAGACCATCCACTTCTTCGGGTTTGAGCGTATCTTTGTGCGCCATCATCATGCCCTGACGGCCTTTGGCCAGGGTTTCTACGATGGTGTTTACATCGCCACCATAGAGCCAGTCATCATCAGCCAGAATCGGATAGCCGGAACCCGGAGCCGGAATACCACCGGTGCCGTGGCAGGCGGCGCAGTTGTCACCATAGAGCACTTTACTAGAACCGACTGCATAGTTACGCATGTCCTGATCAGCCAGAATTTCTTCTGCGGTCATGGCTTCCAGTTTTTCTTCAAATGGTGCCCGTTTCGCCTCCACTTCAGCCAGGTTTTCCTTGTACTCCTTGATCATAGTCCAGCCCAGCAGACCTTTGGTGCTTTCGTTAATCAGCGGCAGCGAAGGATAGAGGATGAAATATACCAATACCAACAGACCGCTCAGATAAAGCGCGTTGGTCCACCAGCGCGGTGGGGGATTTTCCAGCTCTCTGATACCATCCCATTCGTGTCCGGTATCAGACACTTCATTAGGATTCTTTTTGTTATCAGCCATCTTTTTTCTCCGAATTTGTCTCGTCGTCGTCATCCAGCGGCATGGAACGGTGGGACTCAATTTTGTCTTTATTTTTCGGGTTCAACACCCAGAAATAGAGTCCCACCATCAGTAGAAATATCACTACTGTAAATACCAGGCCGAACCAGTCGGTTCCAGTCATCGCGCTCCAGTCAGTATGAAAATACTCTTGAAGTTTACTCACGATAATCTCTGCCCGGCTCAAATTTCACCATGGTACCCAGCACCTGCAGATAGGCCACCATCGCATCCATTTCAGTTTTGCCTGCGACGGCTTCTGCAGCCCCCTGGATCTGCTCGTCGGTATAAGGCACACCCAGTGCTCTCATCGCGCGCAGACGTTTTTCCATACCTTTGCCATCAATCGTGGCGTCGTTCAGCCATGGATAGCCAGGCATGACTGATTCGGGCACGACGGAGCGGGGATCTTCCAAATGCTGAATATGCCAGTCATCGGAATATTTACCACCAACACGGGCCAGATCAGGACCGGTACGTTTGGAACCCCATTGGAAAGGATGATCGTACTTGGACTCAACCGCCAGTGAATAATGACCGTAACGGTCCTTCTCATCACGGAACGGACGCACCATCTGAGAGTGACACAAATAGCAGCCTTCACGCTGATAGATATCACGACCGGCCAGCTCAAGGGCTGTGTACGGGCGGACACCTTTCAGTTCTTCATACTCCGGAAACACATCATCTTCAAACGTCGTATCCAGATAGAACAGTGGGACGATTTCAACAATACCGCCTACCGAGACCACCAGGGCTGTTGCCAGCACCAGGGCCCAGATATTTTTTTCCAGTTTCTCCTGGAAGGTAACTGGTTTATTAGAATTATGATCAGACATTCCAGTCTCCTTAAATGTTAGCCGCAGTCGCCATTTCGACAGACGGCTTGGCAATCGCGCGACGGATAGTCACGGTAACGTTAAACAGCATAACGCAGGCACCCAGGAAGAAAATCAGGCCACCCACTGCACGCATCGCATAGTAAGGATGCATCTGGGCGACTGATTCGACAAAGGTGTATGCCAGGTTGCCGTATTCGTCATAGGCACGCCACATCAGACCTTGCATGATGCCGGAGACCCACATGGCGGTAATGTAAACCGCAGTACCGATGGTTGCCATCCAGAAGTGAATATTGACCAGACGGACTGAGTACATAGTGGTTCCCCACATGCGTTCGACCATGTGGTACAGCGCACCAATCGATACCATGGCGACCCAGCCAAGTGCACCCGAGTGTACGTGACCGATAGTCCAGTCAGTGTAGTGAGACAGGGCATTAACTGTTTTGGACGACATGACCGGACCTTCGAAGGTCGACATCGCATAGAAAGCCAGTGACACGATAAGGAAACGCAGAATGTAGTCGGTACGGAGTTTGTCCCAGGCACCACTCAGAGTAAACATACCGTTGATGGCACCACCCCAGGAAGGAATGATCATCGCCAGTGAAATCGCGGCACCCAGCGAGCCGGTCCAGTCTGGCAAAGCAGTATATTGCAGATGGTGCGCACCCAGCCAGACATAACCGAATACCAGTGCCCAGAAGTGAATCACTGACAGACGATAAGAATAAACCGGACGGTTAGCCTGTTTCGGTACGAAGTAATACATGATGCCAAGGAAGCCCGCAGTCAGGAAGAAACCCACCGCGTTATGCCCCCACCACCACTGAATCATCGCATCCTGAACACCGGCGAAAATGGAGTAGGACTTGAACAGTTCAACCGGAATCGCCAGGCTGTTGACCACATGCAGATAGGTGATCATGATCATCATTGCCAGGAAGAACCAGTTAGCCACATAGATGTGGGAAACCTTACGGATCGAAATGGTCATGATGAAGTTGAAGGTGTAGGCCAGCCAGACAGCAGCAATCAGAATATCGATAGGCCATTCCAACTCAGCATATTCTTTGGATTGTGTGTAGCCCAGCGGCAAGGTAATCACCGCAGCGAGGATAACCAGATTCCAGCCCCAGAAGGTGAACCAGGCAAGTTTGTCACTCCACAGGCGGGTACTACAGGTACGTTGTACGATGTAATAAGCTGTCGCCATCAACGTTGAACCACCAAATGCAAAAATAACCGCATTGGTGTGCACCGGACGCAGACGTCCGAAGCTGATATAAGGATTGTCGAAGTTCAAAACCGGCCAGGCCAGTTCCGAAGCGATATAAACACCGACACCGGTGCCGATGACCAAGTAGACACACGCCATATAGGCGAACCACTTGACCACCTGATAGTTATACTGCTGTTGTTCCGCTTGCATAGCGACCACACCTTCTCTCTTTGGAAAACTCTCTCTCAGCCCCATTATTGTTTTGTAGAGGCTAGGACCCTTTTCATTACGCCTTTATAAATAAAGCATGCTGAATTTTACCTGAACGAGCACTTTTTCATGGAGATGATCCTTTGATCTGGATCAATCATTCGTTAAATGCCTACTCATCTATGGCAAATGCCTTATTTATTCTGCGTAACCGCGAATTTTCCTAAGAACCATCTGGGTGGTCAAGTTCTGACCATCTTAAAGCATGGCACTTCATGCTATGGCGCTAAATAAAACAGTGACTTAGCCGCATCGCTTAAGAAAAAATCAATGAATAATATCGTGGCTTTGAGAGATGTTGCGGACGAAGTGCGAAGCGGATCACAGCGCGTCAAAACTGACGGCCAGCAGTACCCTGCGTTGTTCACTCACCAGTAAGTTGAATGTGCGGCAGGCCGCACCGAGATCCATAAACTCGACACCGATCTGCGACTGCATAAATTGATGGGCAATTTTGTGGAATTCAATACAGAGACCGGACCCGGTCGCAAAGAGAATAACTTCCGGATCCAGTCGCTTGAGGTCGGCCAGATGTTCTGCCGATATATTGACTATCTCCGTCACCGGCCAGTCAGGAATGAGCTGGTTCCGGGTCAGGATGAAGTTCGACTCGATGGTTTCAAGCCGGTTTTGATCTTGGCGACGAATGACCACATGGTCATTATCATAACTGTGGATTTGGTTATATTCAGTAACCGCTTCCTGGCTCAGTTTCATTTCTGCTATTAATAACCGGCCGCGTCGTTAACACGGTCACGAAGTTCTTTGCCAGGTTTAAAGTGCGGAACGTACTTTTCGTCCAGTTTTACCGATTCGCCACTTTTAGGGTTACGACCGACACGAGGTGGTCTGTGGTGCAGTGTAAAACTGCCAAAACCGCGAATCTCGATGCGATCACCTCTGGACAGGCTGTCACTCATTTGTTCGAGAATCAATTTTACGGCCAGCTCAACATCGCGATAATTCAGTAGAGATTGTTTGTCAGATAATGCTTCGATCAAATCTGATTTGGTCATGTCTTTATTGTTCCTGGAATAATGCGCCAAACACCGATGTTAAGAGGGGTATAAATCCGTTGACTAAAAAGCAGCACACCCGGCCGGAGCCGGGTGCACCTGATACAGTCAGATATTAATTATCTTTCTGATCCATTTGCTCTTTCAGCAGATCACCCAGTGTGGTGTTGCCTGAAGTGACGTTGCTGTACTCCTTGACAGCTTCTGCTTCTTCCTTCTCATCCTTGGCTCTGATAGACAGCGTCAGGGTGCGATCTTTACGAGACATACCGGTAAATTTCGCTTCCACTTCTTCGCCTACAGCCAGGACTTTACTGGCATCATCAATACGCTCACGCGCGATGTCAGCGGCACGGATGTAACCTTCGACACCTTCAGCCAGTTCCACAGTGGCGCCACGTGCATCAACGGCACTGACGGTGCCTTTGACGATGCTGCCGCGTGGATTTTCAGACAGGAATGAAGAGAATGGATCATCCTGCAATTGCTTGATACCCAGAGAGATACGCTCACGTTCAGGATCAATTGCCAGGACAACGGCTTCAACCTCATCACCTTTCTTGAAGTCACGAATCAGTTCTTCATTGTCTTCTTCCCAGGAGATATCTGACAGGTGAATCAGACCGTCAATACCGCCTTCGAGACCGATGAAGATACCGAAGTCAGTGATTGACTTGATGGCACCTTTCACCTTGTCACCCTTGTTGTGAGTCATTGCAAACTCTTCCCAAGGATTGGCTTGGCATTGTTTGATACCCAGTGAGATACGACGACGTTCTGCATCAATATCCAGCACCATGACTTCAACTTCATCACCCAGAGAAACCAGCTTGGATGGGTGAACATTCTTGTTGGTCCAGTCCATCTCAGACATATGAACCAGGCCTTCAACGCCATCTTCGATTTCAACGAAGCAGCCGTAATCAGCGATGTTGGTCACTTTACCGTGGATACGGGTGCTGTTCGGATAACGGCGTGCGATGTCTTTCCAGGGATCGTCACCCATTTGTTTCAGACCCAGAGAAACACGCTCACGCTCTTTATCAAATTTCAGAACCTGAACTTCGATTTCGTCACCGATGGCAACCACTTCAGATGGGTGTTTGACACGTTTCCATGCCATATCGGTGATGTGCAGCAGACCGTCAATGCCGCCCAGATCAACGAAGGCACCGTAATCGGTCAGGTTCTTAACGATACCTTTAACGACTTTACCTTCTTCCAGGGTTTCCAGCAGTGCTTCACGTTCGGCACTGTTTTCTTCTTCCATGATCGCGCGGCGAGAAACAACGATATTGTTGCGCGGGCGATCCAGTTTGATCAATTTGAATTCGAGATCTTTACCTTCCAGGTGGGAGGTATCACGGATAGGACGAATATCAACCAGAGAACCCGGCAGGAACGCACGGATATTTTCCAGATCGACTGTGAAACCACCTTTCACCTTGCCGGAAATCATACCGGTCACGGTCTCACCCGCTTCATAGGCATGTTCCAGTTTGGTCCATGCTTCCGCCTGTTTGGCCTTATCACGTGATAGCTGAGTTGCACCAAAACCATCTTCCAGGGATTCCAGTGAGACATCGACCAGATCACCGATAGAAACGGTCACTTCACCGTTTTCATCCATGAATTCTGAAACCGGAATCGCGCCTTCAGATTTCAGGCCGGCATTAACCATAACAACATCAGGACCGACATTGACTACCGTACCGGTAACAATCTTGCCTGGTTGCATGGGGGTTGAATTTAAACTCTCTTCAAAGAGATCAGCAAAGCTTTCGCTCATGTTAGTTATCCTTGACCTTGCTTAGAGATAACAAGATCACCAAAAGTTATCACCTGCGACATGCAGGATCGTTAAAAATCCCAACCGGCATGGCCGACCGGGGCCCTCAATCACACGTCAGTGCAAAATGCGCTGACTTGTTCGAATACCGCATCAATTCCGAGTTCGGTAGAATCAAGAATAAGCGCACCTTCAGCCGGCCTCAGCGGGGCGACCTCGCGTTCACTGTCTCGTCTGTCACGCTCGGAGATTTCTGCGATCAGATCAGAAAGGTTACTCTCAATTCCTTTCTGTTTCAACTGCTTATAACGTCTTTGCGCTCTTTCCTCAGCGCTGGCGGTTAAAAAAACTTTAAATGGCGCATCCGGAAACACCACGGTGCCCATATCGCGGCCATCGGTCACCAGACCGGGCATTTTCCTGAAATCGCGCTGACGCTGCAACAAGGCGCTGCGAACCGAAGCAATCGCCGCCACTTTTGAGGCCGCGTTGCCCGCCTCTTCACTCCGGATAAGAAGGCTGACATCTTCACCTTCCAGCAGCACTTTGAGTTCTGCATTATCAAAGTCAAAACGTACATCCAGCTGTTCCGCCAGCCTGGTCAACGCGTTCTCATCAGCAAGATCCAGCTTATGTTTGATGGCTGCCTGTGCCAGCACCCGGTAGATAGCGCCACTGTCGAGATAATGCCAGCCGAACTTGCGGGCAATCATCTGGGCGATAGTGCCTTTACCGGAACCACTGGGACCATCAATCGTCAGGACCGGGATATTACTCATCAATTACCTCAATATTGAGGCCGGCTTGCGACGCCAGTTCGACAAAGCCAGGGAAGGAGGTTGCCACATTGGCACAGTCATTAATCTGAATCGAACCGCCTGCCTGCAGCGCCGCAACAGCAAACGACATGGCAATACGGTGATCGCCATGACTATCCACCTCACCACTGCCGATGATGCCACCGTTGATGACAATACCGTCCTCTGTCGGCTCGGCATCAATGCCCAGCGTCTTTAAACCGTCAGCCATGACCTGAATACGATCACTTTCCTTGACCCGTAATTCCTCTGCACCGGTCAGGACTGTCTGGCCCTCGGCACAGGCTGCCGCAATAAACAAAGCCGGAAATTCATCAATGGCCAGCGGCACCTGATCTTCAGGGATCTTAATGCCTTTGAGTGGGGCATATTTCACCCGAATATCAGCCACCGGTTCACCACCGGTTTCCGCTTCATTCATCAGCGTGATATCGGCCCCCATCTGTTTCAGTATGTTGATCACACCAATTCGGGTCGGGTTGATACCGACATGTTTCAGGGTCACATCACTGCCAGGCGCGATAGCAGCAGCCACCATAAAGAAGGTGGCTGAAGATATATCGGCCGGCACATCGATCCGGGTCGCACTCAGTTTCCCGCCGCCCTCGATCGAGACGGTGCTACCTGATTTTTGCAGCGCATATCCCATACCGCCAAGCATGCGTTCAGTATGATCGCGGGTTGGTGCTGGCTCAGTGACAGACGTTTTGCCTTCTGCGTACATGCCGGCCAATAGCAGACAGGATTTGACCTGGGCGCTGGCCATCGGCAAATTGTAATCAATGCCTTTAAGCTGTCTGCCACCGTGAATTTTCAGTGGCGGTTTACCTTCGTTGGTTTCAATTTCAGCACCCATCAATGACAATGGATCAGTCACCCGCTTCATCGGCCGGCCTGATAAGGATTTATCGCCGGTCAACGTCACATCAAAACTTTGTGCTGCCAGCAGGCCACTCAAAAGCCGCATGGAAGTGCCGCTGTTGCCCAGGTATAAATCCTCATCCGGGGCTTTGAGCCCTTTCATCCCGACACCGTGAATGGTGACCCTGCCCTTATCCGGGCCGATAATATGAACGCCCATCGCACGGAACGCAGCCAGTGTGGCCAGCGCATCTTCACCTTCCAGAAAACCGCTGACTTCCGTGGTGCCTTCTGCCAGTGCACCCAGCATAATACTGCGGTGCGAAATCGATTTATCGCCGGGAACACGCAGCTCACCGCTGATCATGCCGCCCGGTTGGACAATATATTTTTTGTTGTTTTCGCTAGACACGGTTGCTTGTGCTCTCAAACTTCGCTGTTATCGATTAAATCAGGATCGGCAAAACGGGTATCACGGGCTTTTTTGGCGCGCGAAAAAACGTCAATCAGATAATCACCGTCGCCGTCACGAATCGCTTTTTCAATCCGGTTCATGCCCTGATGATATTGTTCCAGCAGAGCCAGGATCGCCTCACGGTTACCCAGACAGATATCGCGCCACATCACGGCATCACTGGATGCTATCCGGGAAAAATCACGGAAACCGCCGGCCGCGTAACGCAGCACTTCATCGCAATCATCACGCTCGGCCAGCATGCCCACCAGATTAAACGCCAAGACATGCGGTAAATGGCTGGTTGCTGCTAATACGGTGTCGTGATGCGCCACATCCATTTCAAACACTTCGGCACCAGTCAGCTGCCACATCGCCTTCACCTTCGCCGTGGCGGCGGAATCCGTCTCCGCAACCGGGGTCAATACAATCCGGTGCGCCTGATACAGTTCCGCAAAAGCAGCCGATGGCCCACTTTTTTCGGTGCCGGCTATTGGATGACCTGGTACAAACTGGCGAAACTTACCACCCAGAGCCTGCCTTGCCGCTTCAACGACCTGGGACTTGGCGCTGCCGCCATCAGTGATAATCGCTTCTGGATTCAGGTGTTCAGCAATGCCTTCGAATACCTCGGCCATCGCGCCCATGGGCACAGCGACAAAAATCATATCGGCATTGTCGACAGCTTCGGCCAGAGAGCCTGCTGCCCGATCAATAATCCCCAAATCCAGTGCCTGATTTCTTGCCGCTTCACTGCGGGCATAACCGACCACTTCATTCACGGCACCCTTGTTTTTGAGTGCCAGAGATAGTGAGCCGCCGATGAGACCCACACCGATAATTGCCAGTCGGTTAATCATCAGCCGCGCCCCAGAACACGGGATAAGGCTTCAAGAAAGCGCTGGTTTTCCTGTTCAAGACCGATGCTGACCCGCAAATGCTGGGGCAGACCATAGCCTGCTATCGGCCTGACGATAACCCCTTCATAGAGCAATTCGTCATAGACTTCAGCCGCATTGGTATGCACGTTAACAGTAATGAAATTGCCTTTAGACGGAATATATTTCAGTCCCATTTTGTCAAATTCGCCTGTGAGTTGTAGCATTCCGGTCTGATTCACTTCCCTTGATTGCTGCAGATATGACTCGTCACCCAATGCGGCTACTGCGGCAGCCTGCGCCAAACTGTTCACATTAAATGGCTGACGGATACGGTTTAATAGATCGGCGATTTCCGGATGTGACAAGGCATAACCAACCCGTAACCCGGCCAGGCCATAAGCCTTGGAAAAGGTCCGCGTAATGATCAGGTTGTCGAAACTCTGCAACCAGTTAACTGAACTTTCCGTCTGTTCGAGATACTCAACGTAAGCTTCGTCCAGCACCACCAGAACTTTTTCCGGCACTTTATCCAGAAAAGCCTGGACTTCTGCGGACTCAATCCAGGTACCGGTAGGGTTATTGGGGTTGGCAATAAAAATCAGTTTGGTGCGTGGCGAAATCGCCTTCAACATCGCCTTGAGATCATGACCATAATCTTTCGCCGGTGTGGCGATACCAGTCGCACCAATCGCCTTGACTGCCAAGGGATAGACTGCGAAGGCATGTTCAGAATAAATGACTTCGTCGCCATGGCCGGCAAAAGTCCGAGCCAATAGCTCCAGTACATCATTGGAACCATTACCCAGCGTAATTTGCTGAGGCGACAGGCGCAGTTTTTCCGCCAGCGCCATTTTCAATGTGTAGCCATTGCCATCAGGGTAACGCGTCATCTCTTTGGAAGATTTGGCTACCGCCGCCAGTGCTGCCTTCGATGGACCCAGCGGGTTCTCATTCGAGGCCAGTTTGATGACATCATGCACACCATACTGGCGTTGCAGTTCTTCGATGGGTTTACCCGGAACATAAGGCTGCAGATCAGCGACGCCGCTGACTGCGAGATCACAAAAGCTCATTGGGGCTCCGTTTTGCTTCTGAAGCTGTCAAAGATCAGCAGGACTGCACCGACACATATCGCCGAGTCGGCAATATTAAAGGCCGGCCAATGATAACTGCCATAATAGACATCAAGAAAATCGATCACATAACCGTGGACAAGCCGGTCAATCACATTACCAACTGCACCACCCAGAATCAAAGCCAGCGAAGCTGCCTCGAGCTTGGCGTGGTCCCCCAGGCGTTTGAGCCAGATGATCAGCACCGTGCTGATCGCCAGCGCCAGAGCCACAAAAAACCAACGCTGCCAACCACCGGCCGAAGCCAGAAAACTGAAGGCGGCGCCATAGTTATGTGCCAGTGTCAGGTTGAAAGATGGCAAGACCGCGACGGTCTCATGCAAATCCAGCCAGCTCAGCATCAGCCATTTGCTGATCTGATCCAACACGATGACAACAGCGGACAAATTAAGCCATTTCAACATAGTGTCAGGCAAACTGGCGCTGTTCGCCAGCCCCTTCAATATTATCAACACAGCGGGCACAAAGTTCGGGATGATTCGGGTTCTGACCTACCGACGGCACCTGATGCCAGCAACGGTCACAGCGGGCATAAGAAGAGGCCACGATCTGTACAGCTAATCCCGGCACACTGGTCTCGACCGCATCAGCCGTCTTCTCCGCGGCGGACTTGAGGTAAGCCGCTGAGGTAATCAATACAAATTTCAGTTCATCGCCCAGTTTATTCAACTTGCTGAATAAGCCTTGCTCAGCAAACAGGGTCAGCTCAGCCGTCAAACCGCCTTTAATATGACCAGCGTTTCGCTGATTTTCCAGTTCCTTGGCAACCGCATCACGGACAGCAAAAACCTGGTTCCAGAAAGTCAGATCAAAACCTGAATCCGCATCCAGCGGCGCCAGTTGCTCATACCAGCTATTAAGAATCACCGACTCATTACGCTCACCCGGCAGACACTCCCACAGCTCATCAGCAGTAAACGTCAGGATAGGGGAAATCCAGCGCACCAATGCTTCGATGATGTGATACATCGCTGTTTGTGAACTGCGACGGGCCAGGCTGTCAGCCTTCATCGTGTACTGGCGGTCCTTAGTAATATCCAGATACAGACTGCCCATTTCATTGGCACAGAAGTTATGGACTTTCTGATAAATCAGATGGAACTGATAATTGTCATAGGCTTTGAGAATATCCTGCTGCACCTGATAAGCACGATCCAGCGCCCAACGATCCAATGGCAGCATATCGGCACTAGCCACCGCGTTTGTGGCCGGATCAAAGTCGTTCAGATTCGAGAGCAGGAAACGCGCGGTATTGCGGATACGGCGATAAGAGTCAGCGGTACGTTTCAGGATCTCATCTGACACATGCATTTCACCGCTGTAGTCGGTGGCGGCCACCCAAAGGCGAATAATATCGGCCCCCAGATTGTTCATGACCTTCTGCGGTGCGACGACATTGCCCTTGGATTTGGACATCTTCTTACCTTGCGCGTCCACAGTGAAACCATGGGTCAGCACAGCCTTGTAAGGCGCGGCATTCGTCGTCGCCACCGACGTCAGCAACGAAGACTGGAACCAGCCGCGATGCTGATCACTGCCTTCAAGATAAAGGTCCGCAGGCCGACGCAGATAATCACGGCGCGCCAGCACACAGGCATGCGACACACCGGAATCAAACCACACATCCAGCGTATCGGTGACTTTATCGTAGTCTGCCGCCTCGTCTGCCAGCAGCTGTTCGGCATCCATTTCAAACCAGGCATCGATGCCTCCCGCTTCGACGGTTCTGGCCACCTGCTCGATCAGGCTTTCTGTTTGCGGATGCAATTCACCCGTCTGTTTATGTACAAACAGTGGAATCGGCACGCCCCAGGTACGCTGACGGGAAATACACCAGTCGGGACGGCCTTCGACCATGCCTTCAATTCGTTTCTGCCCCCAGTCCGGCATCCATTCGGTATCAGCAATCGCCTTCATTGCGGCCTGACGCAGACCATTCTGATCCATGCTGACAAACCACTGCGGTGTGGCACGGAAAATAATCGGTGTTTTATGTCGCCAGCAATGTGGGTAACTGTGCTGAAGATCCTGGTGCGCGAGCAGAGCGCCCTTCTCTTTCAACAATTCAATCACCTGCGGATTGGCCTTGAACACCGACTCGCCGGCAAACAACGGCGTATCAGGCAGGAAGCAGCCGTTACTGCCAACCGGGTTATCGACTTCCAGCTTGTATTTGAGGCCGACGGTGTAGTCATCCTGACCGTGACCCGGCGCAGTGTGCACCGCGCCGGTACCACCATCACTGGTGACATGATCACCCAGAATTACCGGCACCTGGCGATCATAGAACGGATGTTGCAGTAACAGGCCTTCGAGCTGTTCACCTTTGAGCCTGCCGATCACATCGCCTTCAAGTTGATAGCGTTCCAGTGCTTTTTCATACAGGGCTTCGGCAATCACCAGGCGTTCATTGGCGGTTTGAACGACCACATAGATCAGTTCCGGATTCAACGAAACAGCCTGATTAGCAGGAAGGGTCCAGGGCGTCGTGGTCCAGATAGGGAGACTGACAGCGCCCTCACCGGTCACACCGGATGCCTTCTCAAAAGCTGCTGTATCAATCAGCTCAAAGCGGACATCAATTGCCGGTGAGGTTTTGTCTTCATACTCCACTTCAGCTTCTGCCAGCGCCGAGCCGCAATCCACACACCAGTGCACCGGCTTGACACCTTTATGCAAGTGGCCCTGTTTGATGATTTGACCCAGGGTGCGAATGATATCGGCTTCAAAACTGAAATCCATCGTCAGGTAAGGATTATCCCACTCACCCAATACACCAAGGCGTTTGAAGTCTTCGCGCTGGCCATCCACCTGCTTGGCCGCATACTGGCGGCAGGCTTCGCGGAACTCCTTGGCAGAGACTTTGACGCCCGGTTTGCCGACTTTCTTCTCAACATTGAGCTCAATTGGCAGACCGTGGCAATCCCAGCCTGGGACATAAGGCGCGTCATAACCACTGAGGGTTTTGGACTTGAGAATAATATCCTTGAGAATCTTATTAACCGCATGGCCGATATGAATGTCGCCATTCGCATACGGCGGACCATCGTGAAGAATAAACTGAGGACGGCCTTTGGCCTGCTCTCGCAGTTTATTGTAGAGGTCGATTTCCTGCCAGCGCTTAAGAGTTTGCGGTTCGCGGTTGGGCAAACCCGCCTTCATCGGAAAGTCGGTTGCAGGTAAATTCAGTGTGTGTTTGTAGTCGGCCACAAGCTTCCCGTGATTCTCGAAAAACCAAAAGCGGTAATTATACGGATTTTTTAATGGGCTGTTGAGCCATCGCTTGATGATATAAGGATTTATTGTTCCTTCCCGCTTATGCAAGGCCGTCGAATTGCAGTAGAATATCGGCCTTGTAACGTCTGAGTTTTCGAGCAGAAATTTTATGGCCACATCGGAAAAGCTGATTATTCGCGGTTTGACGCAGGACGGCGGCAAATTCAGGCCCAGTGACTGGGCCGAGCGCTTATGCGGCGCGGTGGCCTCTTATGGACCGGGTAGAAGAATTATCTTTCACCCCAATGTCAGACTGGCTTCGATTGACGGCGTCAAATGCGTGATTATTGACGCTGTCCTGGAACACAAAGATGAGATGCTGTTTGATTTTCTGATGGATTTTGCGCGGGATAATAAACTGCAGACCGAGCGCACCAGCGAATACTCGACCGACGAGGAGTAAACGCGCCTACTCCCCCTGCTCGTGTTCGGCATCCGGCCAGTTCTGAATGTAGTTTTTCAGCAGCTTGTTTTCAAATTTGGCCTTATTCAGCAACTCTTCCACAATATCAGTGATTGACAACATGCCTTCCAGCTTGCCTTTGAAAACAACGGGCAGGTGTCGGATATTATGGTCAACCATCATATTCATGCACTCTTCCAGACTGTTATCCGGCTCGCAGACATAAGGATCGGGGGTCATGGCATCGGCGACGGTGACCGGACTCCACATGGCATGTTTCTGATGCAGGATATTGAGCAGATCGCGCTCGGACAGAATCCCGACCAGTTTGCCGCCGTCATCGGTCACCACCAGGGAGCCGATACGGTGTTCCATCATCAAGGTCACTGCCTTGTCCAGCGAATCCGAAGGGGATAAGCCAATGACCGGCTTACCCTTGTTCTTGGTGATCGACCTGACTTTCATCCGTTCGTCCCTTTCAGCAGAGTGCCTGTTGCTATTCTGCTTGAGTTCAATCTACAAGTGCAAGTGTTCGCCGCCCATAATTCAGGCGGCCATCAAAACGGCTAAAGATGTTCGCGGGTTGCGCGGAAGTCGATATCCGGCCAGCGTTCCATGGTCAGGTCCAGATTCACCCGTGTCGGAGCAATATAAGTCAGGTTACCTGAACCATCGTAGGCCAGATTGGTGGAGGCTTTTCTCTTGAATTCTTCCAGTTTACGTTCATCATCACAGTAAACCCAGCGGGCGGTATGAACCTGCACCGGTTCATAGGCACATTCGACGTTGTACTCGCCCTTGAGACGATGCACAACAACATCAAACTGCAGCACACCCACCGCGCCCAGAATCAGATCATTGTTGTCCAGCGGACGAAACAACTGGGTAGCGCCTTCCTCGCTGAGCTGCTGCAAGCCCTTAAGCAGGGCCTTGTTTTTCATTGGGTCTTTTAGCCGGACGCGACGGAACAGTTCCGGTGCAAAATAAGGAATACCGGTGAATTGCAGAGCCTCACCCTGGGTAAAGGTATCGCCAATCTGAATGGTGCCGTGATTATGCAGCCCAAGAATATCGCCCGGCCAGGCTTCTTCTGCCTGTTCGCGTTCAGCCGCCATGAAGGTCACCGCGTTAGCGATGGTGACATCCTTGCCGATACGGGTCTGGTGCATTTTCATGCCTTTGCTGTATTTGCCCGAACACACACGCATGAAGGCAATCCGGTCACGGTGTTTGGGGTCCATATTCGCCTGGATTTTGAACACAAAGCCGCTGAACTTTTCTTCTTCGGCTGATACTTCTCGGGTTTTGGTTTCCCTGGGTTGCGGCGCCGGTGCGTACTCGACAAAGGAATCCATCAATTCGGTAACGCCGAAGTTGTTCATCGCCGAACCGAAAAACACCGGCGTCAGTTTACCGGACAGGAATTCGTCCAGATCAAACTCGTGACTGGCACCCCGCACCAGTTCAATTTCATCGCGCAGATCCTCGGCCATATTGCCGAACAGTTCATCCAGGCGCGGATTATCCAGCCCCTGAATGATTTCACCGGCGTCTTTAGTGTGTGGCTGGAACAGATGCACACTGTCATTCAACAGGTGGAAGATGCCCTTGAAGCCTTTACCCATGCCAATCGGCCAGGTAATCGGTGCACACTGGATGTTCAGAATCGTCTCGACTTCATCCAGCAGTTCAATCGGCTCGCGGCCTTCCCGGTCCAGTTTGTTGATAAAGGTCAGGATCGGTGTATCGCGGAGACGGCAGACTTCCATCAGTTTGATGGTGCGCTCTTCGACGCCTTTGGCGCTGTCAATCACCATCAAGGCCGAGTCGACCGCGGTGAGGGTCCGATAGGTATCTTCGGAGAAGTCGGCGTGCCCCGGCGTGTCGAGCAGGTTAACGATGCGGCCGTTGTAGGGAAACTGCATCACCGACGAGGTTACCGAGATGCCCCGCTCTTTCTCCATTTCCATCCAGTCCGAGGTCGCGTGCTTGTCCGTTTTGCGCGATTTGACGCTACCGGCCATCTGAATCGCGCCACCGAAATACAGCAACTTTTCGGTCAGCGTGGTTTTACCGGCGTCGGGATGCGAAATAATCGCGAAGGTTCGCCGCTTACTGGCAGCTTCTTGAACGGGACTGGACATGAATAACAGCTCTACATTAGAAAACGGTTTGCCGCACAAAGTCGGCAAACCGCATATTTTCACCCATATTCAAGGCTGAAACAATCAGCCCGGTGCTCTAGGCAGCATCCGCCTCACGGCTGGCCTGCAGCTTGATGGCGATAAACTTGGATGTCGGGGTAAAGGTTTTGTCACCGACACTATCCAGTGGCACCAAAGGGTTGGTCTCCGGATAGTAGGCCGCCGCCTGACCTTCAGGGATATCATAACTGAGCAAGATAAAGCCGTTGACACGACGCTCCTTGCCATCACCCCAGAGAGAAATCAGATCCACTTTCTGGCCGGGTTCAAGACCCAGCTTGCGGATATCGGCTTCATTGGCAAACACCACATCACGCATGCCATAAACACCCCGATAACGGTCATTCATACTATATATGGTGGTGTTGTACTGGTCATGCGAGCGCATGGTCTGCAGTATCAGATCCGGCTTGTCGCCCTTGGCAGTGATATCGGCATGGATCAGATGCGTTGGTAAGGCATTGGCCTTGAAATTCGCTTTGCCGCTGTCGGTGTACCAGATGCGGTCCCGCGCGTTGTTGCCGAGGTAAAAACCACCGGGCAGGTCAACGCGTTCATTAAAGTTGGCAAAGCCGGGAATGGTGTCATCAATCAAATCCCTGATACGGCTGTAATCCTCCACCAGCCAGCTCCAGTCGACCGGGTACTTGCCGAGAGTGGCTTCTGCAATACCGGCAACAATAGCGGCTTCCGATCTAAGCAGTGGTGAAAACGGCTTCAACTGACCATAGGAAATATGCACCATGCTGAAGGTATCTTCTACGGTCACGCCCTGCTTGCCGTTTTTCTGGTAGTCGATTTCGGTTCGACCAATACAGGGCAGAATCAACGCCTGTTTACCGGTAATCAGGTGACTGCGGTTAAGCTTGGTCGACACATGCACGGTCAGGTCGCAATTTTTCATTGCAGCGTAAGTACGCGGTGTATCGGGAGCCGCCTGGACAAAGTTACCGCCCAGACCAAAGAAGACCCGGGCCTCGCCCGACTCCATGGCAGCAATGGCCTTCACAGTGGTATGGCCATGATGGCGTGGTACTTTGAACTGAAAACGTTGCTCCAGTGCATCCAGCAATGAAGCCGGCGGCTGTTCATCAATGCCCATTGTGCGGTCGCCCTGCACATTACTGTGGCCCCGAACCGGCGACAGACCGGCACCGGGTTTACCGATATTGCCGCACAGGAGTTGCAGGTTGATAATTTCCTGTACTGTCGCCACCGAATGCAGATGTTGAGTCACGCCCATGGCCCAGCACATAATGACCCGCTCAGCCTTACGGTACATATTCGCGGCAAGCTCAATATCCTGGCGGCTCAGTCCGGACTGATCTTCAATCTGTTCCCAACTGGTGTTATCGACTTCCGTCAGATAATCGTCGAGGCCATTGGTGTGTTCGGCGATAAACGCATGATCAAACACTGCCGCTTTGTTTTGCGCCTGCGCTTCGCGTTCCCACTGCAACAGGAACTTGACCATACCCCGAATCGCCGCCATATCGCCGCCCAGCGCAGGGCGGAAATAAGCACTGGTGGTCGGTTCGGATTCATTGGTCAACATTTCCAGCGGGTTCTGCGGATGCTGAAAACGCTCCAGCCCCCGTTCTTTCAGTGGGTTAAAGCAGATTACTTGAGCACCGCGCTGAACAGCCTCACGCAGTGGCTCGAGCATGCGAGGATGATTGGTGCCCGGGTTCTGTCCAATCACAAAAATGGCATCAGCTTCGGCAAAATCTTCAAAGGTGACGGTGCCCTTGCCCACGCCGATGCTTTCCGACATACCAATACCACTGGCTTCGTGGCACATATTGGAACAGTCCGGGAAGTTGTTGGTACCGAAAGCCCGCACAAACAACTGATACAAAAAGGCAGCCTCATTACTGGCACGGCCGGAAGTATAAAACTCGGCCTGATCCGGTGATTCCAAGGCGTTCAGGTGCTTGGCCACCGTCTCGAAAGCCTGTTTCCAGGTGACCGGTTCGTAATGATCGGTTTCCGGATTGTACTGCATCGGGTGTGTAATGCGTCCCTGTGATTCCAGCCACCAGTCATTCTGCTCGAGTAACTCTGTGTTGCTGTGAGCAGCAAAAAAGGCAGGGGCGACCCGGCGGCTAGTGGCCTCCCAGTTTACCGCCTTGGCGCCATTCTCACAGAACTTGATGAAATGCTTTTCCGGTGTTTCCCCCCAGGCACAACCGGGACAGTCCAGGCCATGATCCTGATTGGTTTTCAACATGGCGCGGATGTTTTTTATCGCATTTTTACTACCCAACCAGTTACGGGTCACACTGAGCAGTGCTCCCCAGCCTGCGGCTGGTCCGTTATATGGCTTGTAATGACTCACAGGAATACGTTCTCCGAGACGAAGCAAAACAGGCACAGCTTTTCCTGACCTTACTGAAAACAATCAGCAAAGCACAGGCGGCGTTGGCCTGAAAAATTAAAAAATTGAGAGATCAGAACGGCATGTTCTGCATGATGAAACAGACTTTTGCCTGTCATCCTTCTGATCATTGCGATCACGACATATTATAAGTTTCCCGGCGGTGAACATCAATATGCACCACAGTGCAAAATCGATAAACCACGTTATTTCGCCAGCTAACTGTTAATTAAGTTATACATTTTAAATCAATTAACTACGTTATTTTATCTTTATATAAAGATTGTTTAATGAAAGATAAAAAGCTAGACTGAAACAAGTCTTTAATAACAATGCCACATCATGAGAAAAAATAACGCACCGGATGATATCGATGTCATCACCGAACAATGGCAGGCCCGAGGGCTTGAAACGGATTTCACCGCCATGCAGATAGCAGCCCGCCTGCTGCGATTGAGCAAGACGCTGGAAACACGGATTGGAACCTTACACGCACGCTTTAACCTTAAACCGGGAGAGTTTGATGTGCTCGCCGCATTGAAACGATCCGATGCAGACGCACTGACACCTTCTGCACTTTATCAAAGCATGCTACTCAGCTCCGGTGCGATGACCAGCCGGCTGGATCGGCTGGAAAATAAAGGGCTCATCACAAGAACCCACTGCACCCGGGACCGGCGCAGTGTGAAAGTGTCTCTCACTACACAGGGGAAAGCACTGATTGAACAGGTCGCGCCAGCACATTTTCAATTACTCTGCACCCTGCTGGCAGGGATGACTGATAGCGACAAAGCGCAGTTTGCCAATTTACTGAAAGGTTGCCTGCAACTGATTGAACCCCGGACTGCAACTACGGAATGAATTCATCTCAACCTGATATCCGCTCGCTGATTCTGTTTCTCGCCGCTTTAACGGCGATGACACCGCTGGCTATTGATGCCTATCTGCCGGCCATGCCCGAAATGTCAGCATTTTTTAATGTCAGCATTCATGACACTGAGTTGTCCCTCAGTCTGTTTCTGGCCGGCTTTGCTGTCGGTCAGATTGTAGGAGGTCCCTTTTCCGACCACTTCGGCCGCCGTGCTGCCACGGGTATCGGCATCAGCCTGTTTTGCCTGGGGACGCTGGGAATTATTTTCAGTCCGACCATGGAATGGGTCTGGGCCTGTCGTGTACTGGAAGCCTTTGGCGGTGGCCTCGCCGTAGTGAACTCGGCCGCGGTAATACGGGATTTAAGTAAAGGCCAGGAAAGCGCGCGTCATCTGTCGAATATGGCCATCATTATGATGCTGGCCCCCCTGCTGGCCCCCCTTATCGGCATGTTGCTGTTGAAGTTCAGTGGCTGGCGGCTGATTTTTGACTTCCTGCTGGCTTACGGACTCATTATCGGCAGCACACTGTTTTTCAAGCTTCCCGAAACCCGGCGCATCGGCAACGAGAGGCCCAGTGCTTTCAGACGCTACAAAATGGTTCTCAGTAATCGCTTTGCTGTGGGGTTTATCTTTTCTCAGTGTTTTGCGCTAGGTGGCATGTTTGCTTTTATCACCGGCTCTCCAGCAGTGTATATAGGCTATTTCGGGGTCAGCGAAACGGTGTATCCGTTTCTGTTTGGTATCAATGTGGTCGCCATGATGCTGTTTAACCGGCTTAATCTGCGCCTGTTGCACAAGTACCGGCCCCAGCAGATCCTCAGTGTGGGGCAGACAGGCCAACTGCTGACAGCCTCATTGCTGTTGCTTTATATCAGTCTCAGTCCGGCGCCTTCGCTCATTATCGTCATTCCACTGATTATTGTGTTTATCGGCATTATGGGTCTGATTGTTTCCAATGCGACCTCAAGCACCGTGGAATACTTCCCGACCAACAGTGCGACCGCAACAGCTTTGCTCGGTGCCTCCGGTTTTGCCACCGGCGCCGTCAGCGGCTCTCTGGTCGGTATTCTGGGTGATGGCACACCATGGCCAATGACCCTGGTGATGTTCAGTTGCGCATTAACCGCACCTTTGCTGCGCTGCTTGATGCAGTGTGGTGCAGCTAATGAGGAAGACGCAAAGACTAGCCACTAATTCTGGCACGGTAATATTGATAAAACTGTTTCGCGGTGCGGCCACTGTGACTACCCCTTCCCATCGCATACAGTCTCGCGGCTTCGTGGAGTTGCTGCTGATCGATCTCTAGCCCGGCGAACAGGGATTCAACAATCGCGAAGTAGTTCTCCCAGTTGGCCGGATAGAAGGACAGATTGAGTCCGAACCGATCCGATAAGGCGAGTTTATCTTCGAGGCTGTCAGCATAATGCACTTCACCATCAACCAGGCCACTGAGCTGATTTTCCGAGCGTTTTTCCGGCAATAGATGACGACGGTTGGAAGTCGCATAAAGACGAACATGCTCTGGTGGCAGTTCCAGTCCGCCTTCCAGCAGGGACTTGAGCGGTTTGTAGGTCGACTCCCCTTCTTCAAAAGATAAATCATCACAGAAAACCACAAACCGAAACTGATTGTCGGCCTCTTCCAGTGAGTCCAGAATTTCCGGCAGATGACCGACCTCATCTTTATCCAACTGCAACATGCGCAGTCCATCACTTGCCATTTCATTCAACATGGCTTTGATCAAGGAAGATTTACCGGTGCCGCGTGCACCCCATAACATCGCGTGATTGCTGGTCTTTCCCTGAATAAAGTGCCGTGTATTATCCAGTAATGCCTGTTTCTGTTTGTCGATGCCTTTAAGTTCTGCCAGCCGGACTGGATCCAGCCGTTCTACCGGTTTCAGCTTCTGACTGTGACTACGCCATACCGCAGCATAATATTGATGCCAGTCAACACGCATAAAGACCTCAAACATGAATATAAATGTCTTAGCATAGCATCGACGAATACGATTTAAGCGATTGCCATCAAAAAATGAATGATTTGCGCTCAGATGAGAGCGTAACAAGGCTTTTGTGACGTCCCTAAGTTTTTGATTGGGACTGAAATGCAATACACCACCGGGCGTTACCCCGGTGGTGTGATGATTTTTTACAGTAAACCACTTAACAGCGGGCCGGTTGATAATGCCGAATCACCTGAAGCTGAGACTTCGGCATCCGCATCAGCACTGGCGCTGCCACTCACATCCAGCAATCCGCCTGTCAGGCCATCGGCAGTATCAGTCACCGTACCCAGTACTTCAGTCCCTGGCAAAGCACCACCTGTCAGTCCACCTACAGTACCGGTGACAGTATCAATAACGCCAGTGCCCGGCAGTTCACCACCAGTCACACCGTCCACAGTACCCGTTACTGTACCCAGTACATCTGTACCCAGCAGGTCCCCACCAGTGACGCCAGCAACGGTGTCATTGACGGTACCGACAGCATCAACACTTCCGACCAGACCAGTCGCAGTATCAACAGTGGCATCAACCAGACTCACAGAGGTATCAACGGCACCCCCGGCCAACACTGTCACGTTATCGACAGTATCGGAGGCCAGGCCAGTCGCACCATCAGTAAGACCACTGACACCAGCCACATCCTCAACGCCGCTCAGAGCACCACCGGCAACGGCTTTGGTCTCCTGAACCACCGTACCAGTAAGGGCGACGGTGTCATCTGCTGTTGTCTTAACAACCGTTTTGGTTGCTTCGACTTTTGACACGACACCTGCTACGCGGTCTTCAGCACCAATTAAGGATTTAGTGTCACCGACTGCACCTTCAACGATGCTGACGGCGCCGCTCACGGTATCTTCTTCACCAGTCAAAGCGACGACACCGGCAACGGTTTCTTCGGCAACGGCTTGCGTGTCAGCCACTAAACCGGTTGCCGCCTGCTTGCCACCTGCAACCGTGCCTTCAACAGCAGCAACGACATCATCCGTTGGCAGTCCACTATCCAACTCCACCGCAGAAGCGGTAAAGGACAGGGAAAGTCCTGCAGCAATAAGACAGGACGATAAAATACTTCTTTTTTGCATCTCTCACTCCTCATTTCTCAACTTAGCCATGAGACATCATGACCGGTGCACAAACACCAATTCCGTTTTTAACATATCTACGCTACAAACAAAACGAAAATACGGAATAATGAGAAACTGTTGGCTGTTTTTTTCTGAATATCAGAATTGCCAGCGAAGCTTGATGTTGTAAATCGGGCTTCGGTCCCCCGTTTCAAAGTGGGCATCCCCCAATGGCTTGGCATACTCCAGTCCCAGCGTGTAGGTATTCGTGTCCGTGATATCAATACCAGCTGCAGCAGACACCAGTTCCTGTTCTATGTCGCTGGCGCGGAGTTCAGTGCGGGCCACATCAAACACGAGGTAAGGTTCTATGCGTTTGATAACCCGCATGGGGATGGCTTGCAGGTATCGTAACTCCAGTTCCCCTGCCATGCCTTTATCCCCCTGTGCCTGACCATCGGGATAACCACGGCCATATCGGGGACCACCATAACGAATCTGCTCAGCGGACGGCAGGATATCGTCAGACCAGAATAAATTGGCCTTGGTCTGCACCCGCCATTTCGGGCTAATCATATATCGCCAGAGACCATCCAGCCTGACGCTATTGAAATGAATCGTCTCGCTGCCCGAGCGGGTGCCATTGGCATCGGTGATACTGTTTTTACTTTTACCAAGTTCAATACCCTGCTTAATACTGCCGGATAGGCTGAAGATCTGGCGAGTTAACTGTTTAGTCCATACCGTATTCAGTTCCAATGCGGAATAGCGCAGTTCCTTCTCTATTTCCACGGCCTCCCCCAAACCATCCTCGCGCTGCAATTCATAAAGCGCTTCCTCATCCAGATATTGCAGATTGCTGCCAATCCACCATGAGGATTTTTTGGATAAATGCAGTGGATATTTCACCCCGGCCCGCAGCCTGTCACGATCTTTGTTTTCCTGATAATTCAACGGAATATCCGCTACAAAAATTCGATCATCGCCTTCACTTTCAAAGTGATTGCCGGCTACTTCCAGCTTTAGTCCATCAGTTCCCAGGTCCTGCTGATAATTTAGCGCATAATATTCTTCGACAGTATCGTTGGGGAGTAAGGTTGTCAGCGTTAATTTATCGCCATAAGCCGTTAATGAATTAAATGTCACACCGGGTAAAAGCTTGAGTTCTTCATGCTTGCTATCATCGAAACCAAGCGAAGTCTCGAACCAGTCAGCACTGACTTCCTCCACCCGCACCGTTGTCGCGCCCCCCAGGGTCTTGGGCTTCGGCACACGGATTTTAAACTTGTAGCCCGGGGTCGCTTCAATCAGACGGACATAACGCTCAAAAGTCCTGAGCGTGAGCGGTTTTTCTCCCTCCATCCGCGCTGCCAGTTTTTCTACCCTTAACCTGACGTCTTCATCTGCTATAACGATTTCTTTACGGGCGATATAGCCTTCAACCAGCACAATGGTTAACACGCCGGAGGCGGTGTTCTGTTTGGGCAAAAAAGCAAATGATAGGGCGTAACCGGCTTCTTTGTAGCGCGCCGTAATAGTTCGCAATACAGCAACAATCTCTGCTTTGGTCACATCCTGGCCGATAAGGGGCTTCACCATTTCAGCCAATTGCTCCAGAGAAAACACGGTGCCACCCTGAAACTGGATTTTTTCGACTCTTACCGTATCGACCTGCTTTGCCGTGCTCAGGCTCTCATCTGCCGGTAAATCAATCTCTGTTTTCTCTTTTTCAATAAATTCCTGCCCTGCCTCATCCACAATAAAGGGCGGTTCCACTGCCCAGACAGAGCCTGTTATCAATAAGCTGAAAAAAAGTGTCTTTGTTAGCATTGATTTCATCATTAACCTGGTCTTCCGTGAAACAAAAGAATACTTAGGCAAAAAAAAGGTGTGGCAACAGGGACCATTGCCACACCCAGTGAGGCTATGAGGCTCAACAAACTGTGCCTTCACTCTGTTTGATAGCATCGCAAGCAAGGCGGTGAGAACAGCTTGTTAACGCAATCTTCAATGTTCGCCTGTGAATGATTAAAGAACGCCTCCCAGTATCGGATCCAACAGCGCATCATCGACTTGATCGACAAGACCATCATCACTGCCATCACCGCCGCCAGTATCAAGCAAGCCACCGGTGACGCCATCGACCGTATCAGTCACACCGCCAAGTAAGTCATCACCGCCGGTCAGACCATCGACTGTGTCTGTCACACCGCCAAGTAGCTCATCACCACCAGTGAGGCCATCAACCGTATCGGTAACCGTGCCGACTACACCATCTGTGCCACCCAGCAGGCCGCCCTCATCACCGGTCAGACCATCCACCGTATCGGTGACTGTGCCGACAATACCTTCAGTGTCACCCAGCAAACCACCTTCACCACCGGTCAGACCATCAACGGTATCGGTGACTGTGCCGACAACACCATCTGTGCCTCTCAATAGATCACCATCACCCGAGCCAGGCACCGGCAAGCCACTGGTATCCAATAAACCTGCCAGATCAAACAGTTCGCCCTCACCGGTTTCACTAACTGATAAAATGCCACCGGTATCGATGACAAGTTGACCGACACCTTCAACAGTGCCACCGACCCCAGCTAATACCGCATTATTTTCGTCTTCAAGATCATTGCCCAACACGACGACCGCTGTGTCGGCTTCGGTCAGTATATTGTTGGCAATAGGCCCCACAACCAGTGCTTCACCAACCACTTGCGTTGTGCCACCAATATTGCTGACCAGTGGTCTGACTACAGCGGTCAGTTCAGTTGTCAAGCCGCTTAAATGACCATCTTCCTGGGTAAATGCCACGGTCAGCGTCTCTCCTGTTTCGGTGACTACTCCGCCCAGTGAATCTACGCTGCCACCTAACTCTGTCAGCAAACCGGTAGACTCATCAATTTGAGCAAAAACCGGTAAAGTGTTCAGACTCTCGACAGTATTTCCGGTAGAAGAAACGGCCTCACCGGTTTCAGACACAGCACCTGAAACGCCAGCCAGCGTAGTACCGATGGCATTGTCATTCTCGCTCAGTGAGCCAAGCCCATCACTCAGGCCATCTCCAATACTGCTCACTGCCTCACCAGTGTTACTCAAAATTTCACCGGTACCACTGGTCACTTCACCAGTTCCCAGTATGTCTATCTGGCTCACAGTGCCGCCCAGTGTTGTTACTGTTGTCCCCACACTGTCAACAATACCACCACCATCATCAACCAAAGTTTCGACCCCTGTGGTGGTACCGTCACCATCGCCACCGCCGCCACCTGTGTCGCCACCACCGTCGACCATCTCACCGCCGCCAGTGTTTTTGACTGATTTACTACTACTGCCGCTACAACCTATTGCTAAAGATAAAAGCAAGCCTATTGTTATGATTTGAGCTAATTTCGTTTTTTGCATCTCTCCACCCTCTACAAAGGATTAATTACTCCATTAAAACGAATATTTGATATATTCGATACCTTCATTGGCGATAATAACGAAAACTTTAGCAATATACTAACTGTTTTTCCGTTTTGTGAGATAAATCACATTTCGTTTAAATTCATAGGAACATCAGATTTATAAGTAAAAATGCTATGCCACTGAATTCAAGGCAAAAAAAAGCCCCGGCTATTTAGCCGGGGCTTTTCTGGTTTAGCTGATTAGCAGATCAATCAGTCTTCGGCAGTCTCATTAACCGCTTTCATGCTCAGGCGAATACGTCCCTGACGATCCACTTCCAGGACTTTCACTTTGATCATATCGCCTTCAGACAGCTTGTCACCGACATTCTCAACGCGTTCTTCAGAAATCTGTGAGATATGCACCAGGCCATCTTTACCCGGCAGGATAGTGACGAAAGCACCGAAGTCCATCAGTTTGGCAACACGACCTTCGTAGATTTTGCCAACTTCCACTTCTGCAGTGATGTCTTCAATACGGCGCAGGGCAGCCTGACCGGCATCATAATCTGCAGAGAAGATCATCACGGTACCGTCATCCTGAATATCAATGGTAGCACCGGTTTCTTCTGTAATGGCACGGATTGTGGCACCACCCTTGCCGATAACATCGCGGATTTTCTCTGCATTGATCTTAACGGTAATGATACGTGGCGCAAATTTCGACATCTCGGTACGATGCGTGGAAATAACGGCATTCATCTTGTCGAGAATGTGCATACGGCCATCGCGCGCCTGTGCCAGTGCAGTACGCATGATTTCTTCGTTGATACCTTCAATCTTGATATCCATCTGCAGCGCGGTCACACCTTTTTCCGTACCGGCCACTTTAAAGTCCATATCACCGAGGTGATCTTCATCACCGAGGATATCAGTCAGTACTGCATAACCGTCTGTTTCTTTAATCAGCCCCATGGCAATACCGGCAACCGGGGCTTTAATCGGCACACCGGCGTCCATCAGTGCCAGACTGGTGCCGCAAACAGAAGCCATAGAGCTTGAGCCATTTGACTCGGTGATTTCAGAAACCACCCGAACGACATAAGGGAACTCTTCGGCTGTTGGCATCACCGCAGCGATACCACGCTTCGCCAGTTTACCATGGCCGATTTCACGGCGTTTCGGTGAACCGACAAAACCGGTTTCACCAACACAGTATGGCGGGAAGTTGTAGTGCAGCATGAAACGGTCACGATATTCACCTTCTACCGCGTCAATCATCTGTGCATCACGTTCCGCACCCAGAGTCGCAACCACCATTGCCTGAGTTTCACCTCGGGTAAACAGGGCAGAACCATGGACACGCGGTAACAGCGTTGTTTCTACAAAGATAGGACGCACGCTGCTGGTGTCACGACCATCGATACGCGGTTCACCGGCGATGATTCTGCCACGAACCAGTTCTTTCTCCAGTTTAGAGAAAACATTCTTGACCTGTTCTTCAGTCACCTCTGACTCTTCGGTCACCAGCGCTTCAACAGCCGCACTGCGGACCTTGCTCAATTGATCCAGACGAGCCAGTTTGTCACTGATGGCATAGGCTTCTTTAATGCCTTCATAAGCCTGTGCTTTAACTGTGTTGTAAAGTGTTTCGTCTTTCTCCGGCGCAGTCCAGTCCCAGGCAGGTTTGCCGGCTTCAGCCTGCAGTTCCTTGACCAGGTTGATAGCGGTCTGCATTTGTTGGTGGCCGAACATAACCGAGCCCAGCATGACTTCTTCAGGCAGTTCTGAAGCTTCTGATTCCACCATCAACACAGCGCTTTCAGTACCGGCAACAACCAGATCCAGGGCACTGTTGTCTAACTGTGCTTTAGCAGGATTCAGAACATATTGACCATCAACGTAGCCGACTCGGGCCGCACCCAATGGGCCGTTGAATGGGATACCGGATATAGCCAGTGCCGCAGAAGCACCGATCATGGCAGGGATATCAGGATCAATTGCCGGGTCCAGTGCGACCACAGTGGCAATGACCTGAACTTCATTAAGGAAGCCTTTCGGAAACAAGGGACGCAGCGGACGGTCGATCAAACGGGAAGTCAGCGTTTCTTTCTCGCTAGGGCGACCTTCACGTTTGAAAAAGCCACCAGGAATTTTACCGGCAGCATAGGTCCGTTCCTGATAGTTAACGGTTAAAGGAAAAAAATCCTGGCCGGGAGAGACTTCTTTTTTACCGACCACAGTTACCAGTACCGATGTTTCGCCAAGGCTGGCAATAACGGCACCGCCTGCCTGACGGGCAATTTTTCCGGTTTCCAGACTTAGCTGGTGTTCACCGAATTGAACTGTCTTCTTTACTGAGTTCACTCTTCTTTCCTTATCTTTCTTCATTTTCAGTCCCGAACCTGTTCCGGCACTGATTAAAAACGACAAACTGTATAAACGAATATGCCCCTGAAACTGCAACAGCTTCAGGGGCATATCTTATATCTTCAACCCCGGCCTCTGAATGGCGATTGTGGGTCGTTGCATATAATCGGTCACTAGCTTCAACTTAGCGACGCAGGCCTAATTCAGCAATCAGGGCACGGTAACGCTCGATATCGGTTTTTCTCAGGTAATCAAGCATTTTACGACGGCTGCTGACCATTTTCAGCAGACCCTGGCGTGAATGGTGATCGTGCGCATTGGTTTTGAAATGATCTGACAGATTGTTGATACGTGCAGTCAGCAGGGCAACCTGGACTTCCGCAGAACCTGTATCACCTTCAGAACGTGCGTGTTTGCTGATAATTTCTTTCTTTTGCTGTGCAGAAATTGACATTGAATACTCCAACTTTTTGCGGCCTTATGGGCTCGCAGTTAAATTCTGAACTGTTCCAGCCGATCTCAACCAGAACAGCCAACCCTTCAAGAGCTGCGAATTTTACCGACATTCTCGTTGCTAAACAAGGAGAACGTCATCAAACCGCAGCGACAAATAAACGTTTTGGCTTGACTACACCATCTGGCGACATCTCGCCCAGGCCCATAAATTTCTCATTCTGGTCAAACAGGCGCACATTTGCGCATTCATAGTTCTGTTCGACCTGAATTGACTGACCAAAGCTCAGCGTTTTACTGGCCGCTTCGTCCAGATTAATCACTGGCCAATCCGGCAAAGCATTTTCCGCGGCTTCCAGTTGTTCATCAAGCGCAGCCAGTTCGCCTGCTTCACGGCTTTCTGCCAATTGTTCAAGACTGACCGTATCGCTGAGCGCGTAACCGGCGACTCTGGTTCGCCGCAGCATGGTAACGTGGCCACCGGTGCCCAGTTTGTGGCTGATATCTTCAACCAGGGTACGAATATAAGTGCCTTTGCTGCAAAGTACTGACAGGGTGAAACTGTCCTGATTGCAGTCCAGCAATTCAATTGCATAGATTTGTATGCGGCGCGCCTTGCGCTCAACTTCTTTGCCCTGCCGGGCCAGCTTGTAGAGGGGCTGTCCCTGATATTTAAGTGCGGAGAACATCGGTGGCACCTGATCCTGCTCGCCGATAAATTCCTGCAGAATCTGCTTCAGTGCTTCTTCATCAAATTCGGGAACTGGCTGTTCGTCGATGATTTTGCCATCGGCATCGCCACTGTCTGTCGTCACACCGAGTTTGCAGGTCACCGCATATTCCTTGTCGGCATCAAGCAAATAACCCGATAACTTGGTCGCTTCCCCCAGGCAGATAGGCAAAACACCGCTGGCCAGCGGATCAAGACTGCCGGTATGACCGGCTTTTTTCGCATCAAACAGGCGTTTAACCTGTTGCAGTACATGGTTGGAACTGTGACCACTGGGTTTGTCGACAACCACAATACCTGTGATGTCACGTCCTTTTTTATTACGTCTTGCCATACTGGTTAAGATGAATCAGTCGTCTTCCTGACGGTTGGACGCATTGGCCCTGGCAATCAGATCATCCATTTTAAAGCCCTGCTCCAGGCTTTTATCATAGACAAACTGAAGCTCAGGAATATTACGCAGCTTGACCCTGCCGGCCAGGCCACGACGCAGATAACCGGCAGCACTGTTGAGCCCCTTGATACATTCTGCCGCATCCTGTTCAGACTCAAAACCGTTGAAGCGTGTCACGTAAACCTTGGCGTACTTGAGATCAGCGGTGACATCAACATGTGAAACGGTGGCCATACCTACCCGTGGATCCGAGACCTCACGCTGAATCATCAGCGCGAGTTCGCGCATAATGACTTCACCAAAACGATTTGTTCGACTGTATTCTCTTGCCATTATAGTGTTGGCTTAACCTCAACCCGTTCGTAGACTTCGATCTGGTCCCCCGGTTTGACGTCCTTGTAGTTCTTGACACCGATACCACACTCGACACCGGCATTGACCTCATTGACGTCATCCTTGAAGCGGCGCAGCGATTCCAGTTCACCTTCATAAATCACGACGTTATCGCGAAGGACACGAATCGGATTGTTACGTTTAACACTGCCCTCAAGGACCAGGCAGCCCGCGATGTCACCGAATTTCGGTGAGCGGAAGACATCGTCCACCCGGGCAAGACCGATGATCTCGTCACGGAACACGGGTTCCAGCATACCGGTCATTGCCTTGGTCACGACATCCAGCAAATCATAGATGATGCTGAAGTACTGCACATCGAGGCCTTTCTCGGCGATCACTTTGCGGGCAGCATTGTCTGCACGCACGTTAAAGCCGATGAGAATCGCATCTGAGGCCGCGGCAAGCTGGGCATCAGTTTCATTGATACCACCGACACCGGAGCCGACAACACGGACTTTTACCTTATCGGTAGACAGTTTCTGCAGCCCTTGACTGACCGCTTCCACAGAACCGTGGACATCCCCTTTGATGACAACATTCAGGGTTTTTACATCACCCTCTTCCATCTTATTGAACATGTCATCCAGTTTGGCTGCCTGTTGTTGCGCCATTTTCTGTTCACGCGCCTTGGTATGGCGGAAATCAGCAATTTCACGAGCGGTTTTATCATCCGGTGCCGCCTGCAGTTCATCACCCGCTGCCGGTGTACCTGAAAGGCCCAGCAACTCAACAGGGGTAGACGGACCGGCCTTGTCGACCTGTTCGCCCTTTTCATTGAACATGGCCCTCACGCGACCATATTCCTGGCCGACGACAACAATATCGCCTTTGTTCAAGGTGCCTTGCTGTACCAATACGGTGACAACGGTACCACGGCCTTTATCCAAGCGTGCCTCAATGACAGTACCGTGTGCAGGACCGATTTCAGGGGCTTTCAGCTCCATAATCTCAGCCTGCAGTGAAATGGCTTCCAGCAGATCTTCGACACCTTCCCCCGTCAGGGCTGACACTGGTACAAACTGCACATCGCCACCCCAGTCTTCAGGAATAACTTCGTGATTGGCCAGTTCCTGCTTAACGCGGTCCGGATTGGCTTCCGGTTTATCCATCTTGTTGATGGCCACAATAATCACCGACCCAGCCGCCTTGGCGTGCTGAACCGCTTCAATCGTCTGCGGCATGACACCGTCATCGGCAGCGACCACCAGAATAACGATATCCGTGACTTTGGCACCACGAGAGCGCATTTCGGTAAAGGCGGCGTGGCCGGGAGTATCGAGAAAAGCAATTTCGCCGCGGCTGGTTTCGACGCGGTAAGCACCGATATGCTGAGTGATGCCACCGGCTTCACCTGAAGTCACTTTGGTGCGGCGGATGTAGTCAAGTAATGAGGTCTTGCCGTGGTCGACGTGGCCCATGACGGTCACAACCGGTGCACGGGTCACAGATTCACCCAACTCTTCATCAGAAACCTGCAGGGCTTCTTCCACCACATTTTCGCGGATCGGCTTGGCCACATGCCCCATCTCTTCAACCACGATAACTGCAGTATCCTGATCCAGCACCTGGTTGATGGTGGCCATCGTACCCATGCCCATCAGGGCTTTGATGACTTCTGCAGCCTTGACTGACATGCGTTGAGCCAGCTCTGAAACATTAATCGTTTCAGGGACATTCACCTCACGCACGACCGGTGCAGTTGGTTTCGAGAAACCATGCTCCTGATCCCGGACCGAAACCCGGCCGCCGGACGCCCCTTTTTTCTTCTTGCGACGACCGCCTTTACCTTCACTCACGTGCAGTTCTTTACGCTCGAAATCATCGTCTTCACGACGACCACGACGGCCTGACTTGCCACGTTCATGCTTGGCTTCGGCATCTTTCGTTTTGCGGGCGGCCGCTTTCTGTTCTTTCGCCTGCGCTTCTGCAGCTGCTGCTTTGGCTTCTTCTCTGGCTTTTTCCAGCGCTTCCTCTTCCTCGCGTGCTTTACGCTTGGCTTCCAGCGCTTTCTCAGCTTCGACACGGGCCAGGTTGGCTGCACGACGCTTGGCATCAGCCTCTTCCAGCTTTTTATGTGCCAGTTGTGATGGGGTCAGCTCTTCTTCTTTCTTTTTACCTTTGGCAGCCGGCTTTTTAGCTTTCGCCTCGGCTTCCAGCGCTTTTTGCTCTTCTTCTGCAGCACGTTGCGCTTCTTCGTTAGCCTTATTCTCGGCTTCAATAGCCGCAGCCACTTCTGCCGCTTCCTGTTCGTCCAGCTGTTGTTTCAGCCGCGCAGCTTCTTCCTGCTTACGCTTGGTTTCCTGCAGGCGCTGTTCTTCCTGTTTTGTCACTTCAGCGGCATGTTCTTCTGCGGCTTTCTGCTTCAGCAGATCTTCGGCTGCACCACTCGGCTCAGTATCACTACGTTTAACGTAGGTACGCTTCTTTCTGACTTCGACGCTGACACTCTTGCCACCACGTGCGGCACCGCCCAACTTGATTTCGCTGACCGATTTACGCTTCAGTGTAATCTTTCTCGGCGATGAGGCATCGCTGTCTTCTGCTTTGCCATGGCGTTGCTGCAGAAACTTGAGCAAGCTTTGTTTTTGCTCTTCCGTAATCAGATCATCAGGCTTTGAGACGTTAATCCCCGCTTCATTCAGCTGCTCTACCAATCGCTCAGCTGTGATTCCGACTGTGCCAGCCAGGTCTTTAACCCTCATGTCACTCATTGGTTACTCCCCTGCATCTGTATTTTCGTCTGCAAACCATGACTCTCTGGCTTTCATGATCAATGCTGCAGCTTGCTCTTCGTTCATACCACCGATTTCGACCAGTTCATCAACGGCCAGCTCTGCCAAATCGTCCAGTGTGGTTACTTTATTACTGGCCAGTGTCAGCGCCAGATCACGTGTCATACCTTCCATATCCTGCAAATCCTGACTCGGCGCTGCAGATTCCAGTTGTTCTTCACTGGCAATGGCACGGGTTAACAGAACATCACGTGCTCTTGAGCGCAGTTCAGCCACAATATCTTCGTCAAACTCATCGATGTCGAGCATTTCCTGTTCAGGCACATAGGCGACTTCTTCCAGAGAGGAAAAGCCTTCCTGTGCCAGAATCAATGCAACATCTTCATCGACATCCAGATCCGTCATAAAGGCCTGGATCAATTCACCGATTTCGCTTTCAGCTTTCTGATCCGCCTCTGACGCAGACATCACGTTCAGTTCCCAACCGGTAAGCTGGCTCGCCAGTCTGACATTCTGACCACTACGGCCGATGGCCTGTGACAACTGTCCATCTTCAACCGCGATATCCATGCTGTGTGCATCTTCATCAACGACAATCGACAGCACTTCTGCCGGTGCCATCGCATTGATGGCGAAACGTGCCGGGTCCTCATCCCAGAGAATAATATCAACCCGTTCACCGGCCAATTCATTCGTTACCGCCTGAACCCGTGAACCGCGCATGCCAACACAGGCACCCACCGGATCAATACGTGATTCTTTGGCTTCCACGGCGATTTTGGCACGCAGGCCCGGGTCACGGGCCGCGCCTTTAATTTCAATCATGCCATCACTGATTTCCGGTACTTCCAGGGTGAACAGTTCAATCAGCAGTTCAGGTGCAACGCGGCTGACAATCAGCTGCGGACCACGGCCTTCAGGGCGGATTTCTTTGAGATAACCACGAATACGATCACCGGCCCGGAAGGTTTCCCGTGGGATCATTTCTTCACGTGGCAGGAAGGCTTCGGCGTTGCCCCCCAGATCCAGCGTCACGTTGCCGCGGTCGACACGCTTAACGGTGCCGTGAATCATCTGCCCGACTTTTTCACGATATTGTTCAACGACCTGGGCGCGCTCGGCTTCACGGACCTTCTGAACAATGACCTGCTTGGCGGTTTGCGCCGCGATACGACCGAATTCAACTGATTCCATTGGTTCCCGGATATAGCCACCGACCTCAGCTTCCGGGTCTTTTTTCTTGGCTTCTTCCAGCGTAATCTGGGTTTCTTCGGATTCCAGTTCTTCTTCGTCTTCGACGATTAACCACTGGCGGAAAGTGTCGTAGTTACCGGTGACGCGATCAATTCTGACAGCCGCATCCAGTGCCATGTCATAACGTTTGCGGGTCGCCATCGCCAACGCAGCTTCAATTGCCTGAAAAATGACTTCCTTGCCTACGCCCTTTTCGTTGGACATGGCATCGACCACCAATAAAATTTCTTTGTTATTCATCACGCCCCCAGTGGATTACGCTGCAAACTAATCCAACCCAGTTTTCTATTATTAACCGACAATAATACGCTTTTTTCAGGCAACAAGTCTTGCTTTACCCAACTTTGCCAGTGGCAATGCGTAGACTTCGCCATCCACTTCAATCAATATTTCACCGTTTTCAAATCCCTGAAGCACACCTCTAAAATTACGTCTGCCGTTTACCGGCAATTTCATACTTATTTTTGCTTCCACACCGGCGAAACGTTCAAAATCCCGCGCTTTGAACAGGGGTCTGTCAAAACCGGGCGAGGAAACTTCCAGCAAATAGGCTGAACGAATCGGTTCCTCAACATCGAGAATCCCGCTCACCTGATGACTGACACGTTCGCAATCTTCGATGCTGATGCCTTGTTCGGCGTCAATATACACCCTCAGAATGGGATCAGGACCGCCCTGGATGTATTCCACCCCAACCAGCTCGTAGCCAAGCGTCTCGATAGATGACTCGATTAATTGTTCAACCTGATCGGTAATGGCCATAGTTGTCTCTTTACACCTGGAAACAGAATCAAATCTCCAGAAAAACAAAAACCCCTTGTAGGGGCCCGGAATATACAAACATTGTGTTATGCGGGCGTTGCCAGTCCCGCTCTGTCTCGAGTCAGCGCAACGAGTAATTCCCGATGCCTGTATCACTGACTTCCCAGAAAGCACAGAATAGTAACAAAACCAGCAGTTAACAGCAACTAAAACCCGCTATGTATCAGTAGGCTTGCGCTATGGCGTCCAGGAATAAAACCCGGACAGGGGCGGGATTGTTTCCTTTTACGCGCAACCCTGAAACTCGCTTGCATTACTCCCTGTCATTTTGACAGCAGTTATCTACTCGCCCGGAGAAAAAATGTTCAGCCGAATTCTTCTTGTGATTTCATTCATGCTGGTTCCGGTTTCAATTATTCAGGCCCAGTCACCGGAAGCGGATCAATTCATTAAATTTGTCAGTGAAGCAGACGCCGATAGCCATAGTGACTGCAATCAACGTGGCGGCTTACGGATTTTTGTCGTCAACCAGCATCCCAGCAACATTATTGATATCCATATTGATCGCTATTTCTCTGATATCAGGCAGGGTGGCCGCTCCATGCTTGCACTCGGAAACGGTCACAAACTGGCTCTGGGATGCAACATTGTTATGGACAGTCCTCAACACTGGGCGCTTGTCAAAGCCGAGTTTATCAGTCCTGAACAGGCTCAACAGCGTTACGGTGTGGTCTATTAAACTAAACTGTCAGCCTGTGGTGACAAAGCATCGACAACTAAAGATTCCATGATGCCATTTGCCGGATGCAATCCTGATTAAGTCTTTTCGCTGCCTCGCTGGTACCGGATTCAGTATAACAACGTAATTCGGGCGCGTTACCGGAAGGCCTCATATGGATGACATCCTCATTTTCCAGTGAAATTCTGACGCCATCCGTCACATCCACCGACACCGGTCTTGAAATAAACGGGAAAGCTTTTTGGATATTATCCCTGTCCTGTGGCCAGTCACCACTGCTGAATTCGGCGAGTTTGTGCTGACTGAGCGCCGTCGGGAAACTTTTTAAGCGATCACTGTAGGTGTAGCGTTCCGGTAAAGTCTTAACTAACCCGGATAACGTCAAGTTTTTCTCGAAAGCGGCCATCATGACCGACAAGACCACGATCATCGCATCTCTGGTCGGCAAGGGCGACAACGTCTTGCCATCACGTGTGACTTGGGTCTGCTGGAGAAATCCGCCATTGGCTTCATATCCGACTACATCAGCAGATGCTGCTGCCTGCTGTGCTTCCTGCATTGCTGTAATCACAAATGGAGAGCCGATTCGGGTTCTGATCACTCGCTTGAAGAGCTGGCTTTTCTCAACAGCACTATTGCAGCTCACCGGTGTAACCACGGTGTCTGCCTTGAGGTAGGCTGCACACAAAATGCCGACAATATCGCCCCGCAGCCACTGACCATGTTCATCGCTGATTAAAGGCCTGTCACCGTCACCATCGGCTGATACGATGCAATCAAAACGCTGCGATTGAGCCCAGCGACTGGCTAATTCAATGTCTTCTGGCCGAATAGCTTCGGTATCAACCGAAATAAAAGCCTCAGAGCGACCCAGAGAGGTCACCTTCGCACCCAGTTCTTGCAAAATGGTTTTGAATACTTCCCTCGCAACGGAAGAATGCTCATAAAGGCCGATATGTTTACCTTTGAGACAGTGCCTGGGAAAAAACGCCGTATAGCGTTCTACATAATATTGATAAGCCGCCGGCGCGGCTGCCGGTATCTGCGCCGGCGCTGACAAATAGCCCGAATCATCGAACAGTGTGGCGTCGACATCCACACATTGCTGCCTGATTTCCGCCTCATCCTGTTTCAGGATCTCACCCCTGGCTGTATTAAATTTAATCCCGTTACGATCATCCGGGATATGGCTGCCAGTGACCATAATGGTCGGCATTGACTGGCTGATCCCATGCAAGGCAATTGCCGGCGAAGGAATCAGGCCGTAATAAACAGGCACAAAGCCCATCTCACGACATGCAGTCACAGCGGCATTGATAATCCTTGGCGTACTCTTACGCAAATCACCAGCAATGCCTACCTGTCCACCCGGTAAGAGTAACGACTGTTGCGCCATATACTGCAAAAAGGCCGATACGTAGCTAAAACAGACCTGATCTGTCATGTCACTAACCAGGCCGCGCACGCCGCTGGTTCCGAAGTGGACACCACTGTCATCCATTAATGTTTCAATCTTGATATTCATGCCCTGCTTATTCAATTGCGATGGTAGTTGTCATCAAACCGGATAATGTCATCCTCACCGAGGTAGCTGCCTGATTGTACTTCAATGATCTCCAGCGGAATTTGTCCCGGATTATGCAAACGGTGTTTTTTACCAAGGGGAATATAGGTCGATTCATTTTCAGTCAGTAAGGTAACTTCTTCATCACAGATCACCTGGGCCGTACCACTCACCACAACCCAGTGCTCGGCACGATGATGATGCATCTGCAATGACAGTGAAGCCCCGGGTTTGACACTGATCCGTTTCACCTGGAAACGGTCCCCGTTATCTATAGAATCATAGTATCCCCAGGGGCGATAACATAGTCGATGATTCTCGGCTTCTGGGCGTCCGGCCTGATTCAGGCTTTGAACAATATTTTTCACATCCTGTGTTTTATCTTTACTCGCCACCATCACCGCATCGGCTGTTTCCACCACGACCACATTTTCCAGACCCAGCACGGAAACCAGCCTGCATTCGCTATGAATGTAGGAATTGCTGACTTCATCCAGAATGACGTCTCCCCGGGTCACATTATTATTCTCGCCCTGTTGTTCACACTCCCACAGAGAGGACCAGGATCCGACATCACTCCAGCCGGCATCCAATGGCACAACAATAGCGTTATCGGTCTTTTCCATCACCGCGTAATCGATAGAAATCGCACTGCATGCTTCAAAGGTTTCCTGATCCAGCCGGATAAAGTCCAAGTCCGGTGTCGCCTGATTCAAAGCTTCACGACATGCAGCCAGGATATCCGGTGAATATTTTTCAAGTTCCGCTAGCAGCGTGGAAGCTTTGAACATGAACATGCCGCTGTTCCAGTAATAATTACCGGACGCTACATAGGTTTGTGCCGTATCGAGATCGGGTTTTTCAACAAATGCTTCAACACGGCTGACCACATCTTTTTCACTGGCCTCGATGTAGCCATAACCGGTGTTGGGATCCGTCGGAACGATACCGAAAGTCACCAGATGACCTTTATCTGCCTCCACTTTGGCAGTATCAATAGCAAGATGAAAAGCCTCAATATCGCTGATGATATGATCGGCTGCCAGTACCAGCAGAATGGGATCATCCCCCTCCTGAATGGCCTGTAAAGCGGCAATCGTGAGTGCCGGGGCTGTATCTCGTCCCACCGGCTCCAGAATGATAGTTGCTGACGAAACTCCAATTTCATTCAACTGCTCTGCCACCATAAATCTGTGCTCGTTACTGCAGACGACTGTCGGTGGCGCTAACTCACTGACTCCATTCAAGCGCATCAGCGTCTGCTGGAACATGGTTCTGTCACCGAATAATGCCAGAAACTGTTTAGGCTTGTGCTTGCGGGAAAGCGGCCACAATCGTGTGCCGTTGCCGCCTGACATGACTATTGGAATCATAGTTACTCCTGTTAATTTAGCCTCTAAACCCTGTATCTGAAACTGGCATTAGTCATTCCCGAACAAGTCGCGCGTATAGACTTTGTCAGCAACGTCTCTGATTTCCTCGACCATGCGGTTTGCAATAATGACGCTACTGCGGGCTTTAAACTCATCAAAGTCCCGAATCACTTCTGAGTTGAAAAAGCTGTCTTCTTCAAGCACGGGCTCATAGATAACCACCTCGACCCCTTTTGCCTTGATACGTTTCATGATTCCCTGGACAGAAGAAGAGCGAAAATTATCTGACCCCGACTTCATAATTAAGCGATAAATACCGACGACGCGAGGTTTCAGTTTCAGAATACAAGCAGCCACATGATCTTTACGCGTGGTATTGGCCTCAACGATGGCGTGTATGAGGTTGTTGGGTACATCCTGATAGTTGGCCAATAACTGCTTGGTATCTTTAGGCAGGCAATAACCGCCATAGCCAAAAGAAGGATTGTTGTAGTGATCACCGATGCGTGGGTCTAAGCAGACACCTTTGATGATCTGTCTACTGTCGATGCCATTGATTTCTGCATAACTGTCCAGTTCGTTAAAGTAAGCCACCCGCATCGCGAGGTAGGTATTTGAGAATAACTTCACCGCTTCTGCTTCGGTAGACTCTGTAAACAGAACAGGAATATCCTTTTTCACAGCCCCCTGTACCAGCAGATCAGCAAAGCCAGTCGCCCTCGCTGATGACTCCCCTAAAATGATGCGTGACGGGTACAGGTTGTCATGCAACGCCTTGCCTTCACGCAAAAACTCCGGTGAAAAAATAATATTATCAGTACCGAATTTCTGTTTGATGCTTTTGGTGTAGCCCACCGGCACGGTTGATTTGATTATCATCACCGCAGCAGGATTGATCGCCATAACATCACTGATAACGGCCTCAACCGAACGGGTATCAAAGTAATTCGTTTCAGGGTCGTAATCGGTCGGCGTAGCAATCACAATATAATCCGCATCGTAATAAGCCTCATGCTTATCCAGCGTAGCCTTGAGGCTGAGATGCTCATTGACAAGAAAATTCTCTATATCCGCATCTGAAATCGGTGACTTTTTTGCATTAATCAGTTTCACTTTTTCGGCTATGACATCCAGTGCCACAACTTCGTTATGCTGTGCTAATAACACAGCATTCGACAGTCCAACATAACCCGTACCTGCTATCGCTATCTTCATAAATGACTGTTCCTGTTAAAAATACAGAGGGGTTCAGTGGATGCTTCTGAGCCAGTCACTGGCAGGAAAATCCACTTAGGAAGAAATCAAATGCAAGGGTATCAGTACGAAAATTTGAAAACTTTAGAACGCAGCAAAAAACCGCGTATTTTTTGAAAATTATTGTGTTTCGAACATTTTATTGAACATCGGCAGCAATAATTTATTGCCATGTTCATTGAAATGGTCTTCATCCGTAACTATCGGCAATCCCTGGATTATCCCTGGGCAAACACCGTTGTCGCACAGGTAGGGGATGGGATCGAGCAAGGCTACATTGCACTGTTCGCTGGCGCTATCCAGCGCTCGTAACACAATGTTATTTTTATCATGGTAAGCATCCAGAGAAATTGCGTAATTTCTCATTTCTCCATAAAAAAGTAATTCTCTTGAGGCTTCCTTGGCAACATTGTGCCGCTGCTCAGGTGTCGGTTTCATGACAAACAAGGGTCTGTCTGCAGCAAACTCACAATAGGTCTCGACAAAGGCATTGCTGACCTCGTTTATAAATAGGGGGTCATCACTATTTTGATAATAAGTGTCAAAATAAACAGCGGGCTTTTTTTCTTTTGTGGAACCAAAAATGAAAGAGAAGCGGTTAATCACAATCATGGGAATTTCTGCAGGGTAAGCGTTCAGCTCCGACTTCACCCAGGTCACAAAATCAGCACACTTATCATTGGGATAAATCTGCAACCACTTAGCCAGCTTAACGCCAGCTAAGGTGGGGCAACTATCATGATAATAATGCGCTACCCCCATACCATGACGCTGTGCGGCTTCAGCAATCGCCGTCACCTGCGCCGTAGAATGGCTGTCTCCAATCACAATAGCGCCAATGTTTTCTTTATCACCATAGAGGCAGCCCGGCATTTCTTCATTGAATGAGGGTAGTTTTTCACACTGAAATCGGTTTTTGTTCTCTGACTGAAATGCGATGGTCTCTATCCTGTCATCAATACGTCCCTTGATTTGATGGCTGGTTAGATAAATGGCCACCGCACTCAGCATGACAGTAATTGAAAAAATCACTACCACTTCCCGCTTCAGCGATAAGCCGGAAAAGATTTTCCGCGTCGGTGCTTCTATAAACTGGTATGAGCAGTGAGCCAACACCACACTCGCTAATAAGGCAAGCCAGACTGCTGCTGCATTGGTTTCCAGTGACAAGAAATAAAGCAACACGATGGCAGGCCAATGCCACAGGTAGAGCGAATAGGAGCGATCACCCAGCCATTGGAAAACCACATTTTTTGTCATCATGGACTGCTGATTATTGATAAAGATCAGTAATGCGGCTCCGCTGACCGGTAATAAAGCCCAGTAGCCCGGCCACAACACGTGCTCATCAAGAATAATCACGCTGGCCAGAATCAAAGCCCAGGCCAGATAAAACAGCAGTTTCTTGTCCCGGTAGCGTTGTATGTCAGGCCATATTTCAGGCGTCAGATAAACCAGTCCACCGGCAAGCAGTTCCCATCCCCTTGATGGCAGGAGAAAAAACGTGGGAATGGGATAAAGGTGAACAACCACAATGTTGAGCAACAAAGAGGACAAGAACCCCAGCAACACCAGGAACCAGAGCACTTTGGCCGATGTTGTGAAGGCCCTTATCGCCAAGAGAAACAGCGGATAAAGAAAATAGAACTGAGCCTCGATGCCCAGTGTCCATGTATGCAGCAGCCACTTCTCAAAAGCACTGGAATCGAAATAGCCTGAGTGATCCCAATAATGAATATTGGAAATGAATGCCAGCGCTGCTGCCACCTCTTCCGAAAGCTTTTGATAATCCGGCGTCGTCAGGAAAAACCAGCCCAGCAATAGCAAGACGCTGACCAGAAATAACAGTGCCGGCAGGATGCGTCTGACCCTGGACATGTAGAACTTGCCGAGCGAAAACTGACCGTTCTTATTGCCGCCAAGAATGATGGATGTCATCAGGAAGCCGGAAATCACAAAGAAAATATCGACGCCGGCAAAGCCGCCGGGCAGTTGATAAGTGAACGGCAGATGATAAAAAACGACGGCAATTACCGCCCACGCCCTCAGTCCATTGATATCTTCCCTGAATGGCACTTTACTGGGTAAATGCTGCAAAGATTTAAACTCTGAATACGATTCTGAATAAAAAGATCGGAATACCAATGACATAGCGCCTGAACAGGCGCTTGGGCTCTTTCAGAAGCCGGTATAACCACTCCAGAGAGCATTTTTGTACCCAGGCGGGCGCCCTTTTGAAACGTCCAGCCTGAAAATCAATGATGGCGCCGCCACAAATGATCAGACCTCGTCCCTGCAGTTCCTGTTTAATTCTCTCTGCCAGAATCTCCTGCTTGGGCATGCCCATCGCCAGCACGATCAGACTAAAGCGTCCGGGTTCGATATGATGACGGAGAAAACTGATGTAGGAATCGAGCGAATGAAAGCCATCCTTGGTGGCTTTGATATTTTCACCAATCAGCTTGTGGCTGCCCTGCTCAAGCCAGGGGGACTGAGTCCCCAGTACAAAGCAGTCTGTACAATCGGTATTGAATCTGTTGACCATTTGCGGAATCAAGTCGGTACCGTTCAGGTTCGCCCCCTGAGGCATGGAGAAGTATTTCAAAGCCAGACTGATGCCGATACCGTCTCGCAACAAATAGTCCAGATTCAGGAAAGCATCAAAGGTCGACCGGTCCTTCAACATCAGGTTGAATCCATGCTGATTGAGAAAACCCACCGTTTTGAAATCAGCCTGTGCCTGAAACTGCTGCTGCAAATCACTTAGCAAAGCTTCCGCGTTGTCATAAATTGCCAGTTTCTGCAGAATTTGCTGCACTGGCACTGTTGCAGGAGAATCAGTTTGCATAACCATGTACGATGCTCCTCGCTACCGATTTCCAGGAAAAGCGCTCGGCAAATGTTTTTGCCTTGTTTTTTTCTTCTTCAGACCATTCCCTTATCAGCGTCAGATAGCCTTTTTCAAAATCTTGCTGTTCATAGCTGAACAGCGTGCCGACACCGGACTGCTGGACAAACCCTTTGAAGGAATCCGGCGCACTCGACAAAATCGGCACCAGACCATAAGACATCAACTCAATAACACTGAGCCCGAAGCCTTCATACTCCGACGCACTGACCACAAAGCGTGATGAGGCTATATGATGCAAAATTTCTTCATCAGGGATATTGAACAGCAACTCGACGCGATCTTCCGCATTCAATGCCGTGACCAGCTTTTCCAGTTGCCCGGCATCGCCCGTCGCACGGTTGCCAATAATTCTGAGCTTGCTATCGGTGCCATCAATACGGCTGAAGGCCTCGATAAGCCAGTCCAGCCTTTTATTGCTGCTGAGACGACCGAGATAAACCATATCATTACTGTCAGCAGCCTGATTGGCCTGCCCGAATTTCTGATAGGCCACGCCATTCTCAATCAGCTGGCAACCTGCTCTGACCTGCTCAAAAAGCTGCCTGTCATTGCTACTGATGGTGAACACCACATCAACCGGCTTTAAGGAAAAACGCGTAATCGTTTTGAAAAACAGCTTTTTCAGTGCCTGTTGCTGCGGCGTGTGGAAAAAGCCGCCGTGAGTGGTTAAAACCAGCTTTGATTTCAGCAATCCCAGGCGTTTGAGTAAAGACAGGTAGTCAATAAAGAAGTCCACCGCATGCACATGAACAATATCGAATTCATTCAGTGAGTTCAGCGGAAACCGGCTGATGGGATAACGTTTTGAGCCCAGCCAGCTGAACCTTTTCACGGGCAGATCTTTGATAGTCGCTGCCGCTGGAAGCCTTTCTCCGGTTTGGAAATTGCTGTTGAGCGTGTAGATAACCACCTCGTGGCCCATGCCCTTCTGTTCTGTCGCCAGGTTCAGCACATAATCTTCAAGCCCGCCAATGCTCGGCGCGAATTGACGCACAATATGCAAAATTTTCATCGACCCTTTTCTCCGGAAAATCGTCATCTTTTGGCTGGAATGCGCTTTGGCGTGAGTCTAATCAGACATCGCAGCGCTCACTGCCGAACACACCACAAAAAAACCGCTTCAGTGATTTATCAGGCTTAATTGATGAACTGCTTCAAAATTCCGACCTGAGGAAACTGTTGCGGGTCGGGTGGATAAATGTTGAAGATATAGTCCCTGAACCAGGGGTCGGCCACCCAGTAAGTCCAGCCGTACCAGACTTCTTCGTTGGCCTCGATATAATCAAGCATGTTTTTTAATGCCTGCTGACAGGTTTCACTGGCACCAGCGGCAAACTCACCCAGGAAGCCTTTATAGCCATTCTCCTTGAGCCAGCCTGTAAATGCCGTCAGGCGCTGCACGCCAATATCCGCACTGACACAGTCAGCTTCGGTGCCGGTGGAATATTTATCGAGATATTGATGTGCCTCAAACACCATATTGTTTTTCGGATCATCAATCTTTTTCAAAGCCTCGCCGTTTGAGTAATAACCATCCTTATGCAGCCAGCGCGCCGCGCTGGAATAAAACGTGGCTGGCACCAGTATGGTTTGACTGGCATTCGCTTCGCGAATCGCATTAACCGCTTCCTGTGCAATCACGGACCAGGTCATCGCATCCTGTTTGTTAGGCTCGTTCATCAGGCCAAACAAGACATGTCGGTCATCCCGGAAGTGCTCCGCAAGCCCATACCAGAGCTTTTCAAAATCTTCTGTTGTGACGGCATCGGTCCCGATTAACTGTCCTTTGTATTTGCCATAATTATGTACATCGATGACCACACGCAGATCATGCTTCGCGGCTTCCTGAACAAAATCCTGAACCCGGCGAAGGTAATCCGTAGCAAAGGGCTGGCCCAGTTCAGGCTGAAGACGCTCCCAGGTAATCGCCAGACGAATCATGTCAAAGCCCGACTCGGCGTAGGTTTTAACATCCGTCGCTGACGGAAAATGATAGTTTTTATTGATTGTTCCCGGATAAACATGACCGGCGATAGCCGGGCCGGGAAAGTTAATGCCTTTCAGTGTGGCATGGTCATCAGCAGCAGCGATGCCGTTGTAGCTCATTGAAACAACACTGAGGATCATCAACACAAAGTGGCCGATCTTCAGTTTATTCATATTTAAGCCTCCTAACGGGAATAAAATATCTTGCCAAGCGCCAGTAGCGCATCAAAAACACATTCAGCGGCACAAGAAGAAGCGGCAGCAGCAGGCCAGCAAGGTTACCGGCTGCGATATGCAACAAAGCATCGGACAGTCCCAGTTTCAGCAGCACAACCCTGATGCCTGCCTCCGGGATGATATGGGCCAGATAGATAATAAAACTGTTCATGCCCACAAAAATGAAGAAACGATGCAAGGCTGACAGAAGAGCGTGGTTTTGCTTCGTTTCGGTCAACCGCTTTTCCATAGACTCGCCGACAAAAGCGATGCACTGGTAGCTGGTGTAAACACAAAACATTGAAAACAGATAATAAAATGCGTTGGACTCCTGATATAGCAGCAGGTAGCCAGCAACCGCCGTCAGGAACAATATAAAAGTCTGAACCAAGCCCGATGTGCGCTTAATGAAAACAGATGCAGACAGCAACAGCCCCATCACAAAATAGGGGAAGAAAAAGAAGGCTTCGCCAAAAGTCATGCCGGCCATCTTGTAGTTAATCAGACTGCTGTCCAGCTGCGTGCCGACACTCATGACAGCCACAGTGACCAGTGCCAATGCTGTTAAAACCGGTTTACCCCAGCCTGTTTTAAGAACAGGGGCAGAAAAACAGGTAATTAAAAACAGGCTCCACAAAAACCAGAACTGTTGTTTTGGTGGAAAAGGAGCGAATAAGACGTATTCGAGCGACCGCTCAACATTGACGTTGGAGGACGCAAGAAACTGAATACCTGATTGCGTGTAAGACCAGAAAATCAGTGGCAGGATAAATATCAGAATATTGCGTTTAAGAAAATCAAATAAGCTCAGTTTGACCAGAGTTTGCTGAATGAACATGCCGGACAGGAAAAAAAACAAGGGCATATGAAACAGGTAGATCGCCCTGTCCAGATTGATCCAGAAAGCGCTGTCATCCGGCAGTATGCCTGCTGAAATCAGCCCTCTGATCGTGTGTCCCCACACCACCAGAACAATGCCAAACATCTTGGCATAATCAGGACCAAGCTGGCGCTGCGGGGCTGTCATACCCGCTTATCCCCTTGCTTGTGATGATAAGTTCTGGCTTGCATCTCAGTCATGACTGACCGCCTCTTTTTCATCAACTTTCAGTTGTGTATAGAGATAGCCCACCATGACCCAGAGTGGTGCTGAGATCTTGATGGTGAAGATCGCCGCACCGATCATCAGGTTGATGCCAATGAAAGCATTCATAGAGAAGACATAACGCTTGTCTGCCGGATGATCTGAGCGGATGACCAGCGCTGTGTATAACCAGTACAGAATGAGACCAAATAGCGTAGTGGCGTAAACCATATAGGCATAACCGCTGTCAGCCACGCTGTTAACACCGGCTAAATTTCCCATCAGCAAGGTATTGAGATCGGCATCTGCCAGCAAATACAGGGTGAAACCAATCCGACCCGCGAAATCATCGGTCATGGAAGTCAGGTTGGGGTCATAAAAAAATATGGCTGAAATCAGCAAAAGTCCGGGAATAAAGGTCACGGCAAACCATCTGGGCAACATCGGAAAGATAAAAAAACCGGGGATCAGTGCCAGCGCAAAAAGAGCGCCGGTGCGAGTATCGTTGGTCAGGATGAGAAACAGTACAGAAAGCACGAAAAAAAGCACTTCCCGTTTACGCATGATTTTGCCGAACCCCATCAAGAACACCAGTGTGACCATCGCAAAGTTAGCCAGTGAGACCTGCTCCAGGAAAATCGACGATATCCGGTGTGAGGACAGAAAGTTAAAGGAGAAACGAGCACTGTAACCCAGTGAGTTCCGGAATAAGCCCGAGTCACTATATTGGAAAGGTTCAATCCCCCTCGTGCTCTCGTAATATTTGGCCGGCTCAAACAGCGTGACATAGAGTTCAGTGAAGAAAATCTCGATCATGGCAACTGACAGCACGGCCAGCATCAGGATTTTAAAAATGTTGATAATGTGCCGACTACTGAGGAAGGTCCCGAGCAGCACAAAGGCGACAATAATCAGGCAGTCCCGGAGAATTTTAATAAAGGTACCGTCATTGGTCAGCATCACCCAGACTGACAAGGCTGCCATGCCCAATAAAAACAGCAGGTGAGGATAAATATGGGGTACTTTTTTCAGGTTGAGGGCGAGATAGCCCATGACACCCAGCATAATCAATGATTCTGTGAGCGCCACATGCGTAGACACCATGGTCATGACATGGGCATTAATCACGGCCAGAAACGCATTGTAAGATATCGCGAAAAGCACCAGCCAGGCAGGCAGATTCAACCGCGCCTTACTCAGCGCATCGGGCCGGGCTTGATTAATCGCTGTCGAGTTCACGGTTTGCATTCGCGCGCTCAGCTGGCCTGCATGATGTTCTGTGTTGCATGCTCATTGAGCATGGCATCGATAAAGGCATCATATTGAGCGGAAATCACATCCACGGAAAAACGCTGTGCATATTTCTGTACCGATAGACTCACTGCTCTGCTGGCAAGCTGGTTTTTCACCGCCGCCTGGCAGGCTTGTCTGAAATTGGCAGGATCATCAGGCTCAAAAAGTTGACCGGTTACCCCCTCTTCTACCAGTTCCTTAAGTCCGCCTCTGGCAGAGGCGATCACAGGCACCCCATGGGAATAGGCTTCGATCACCGTTCTGCCGAAGGGTTCATGCCACATTGACGGCACCACAACAAAGTGGACTGAACGATAGACCTCTTCGGGCGAAACCCAACCCAGAAAATGGATCCTTTCCGAAGGATATTTATCACGCAGGTATTTAACATAGTCTTCTTTGCCGGTACCGGCGATCTTGATTTGGTAGTCATCAGGCAAGGTTTGAAATGCCTCTAGCAGAAGTTCTACGCCTTTTTCAGGTTCTATTCGTCCCAGATAACCAAAAATGTATTGCTCACCTTCAGGCAGCGCATTGACTGAAGTCTCAACCTCAACGGGGTTAAATATCCTCTGGCTTAAGGCCTGAGTGAAATACGGTTCGTGCCGGTTAAGGATGAAATCACTGATACCAATCAGGCCGTTGACTTTAGCCGCGCTTCTGACCCGACCGAAGGTTGCTGCCCGGCAGCTGTGACAGCGCTGCTCACAATTATGACCATCTCGAAACATCGTGCCTTTGAAGCACAAGGTGTAATAACTTCGGAGAATGTGGGCAACCGGAATGTTCAGCTCATGACAAGCTTCCCAGGCAGCATTACCAAAATTCTCTATGGTACTGGTGATAACGGCTTCCGGTTTAATCCGCTCCAGCTCTTCAACAATTATTTGTTTAGCCCTCGGATTAAAGTTTTCCCTGAAATGCCAGATCAGTTTCCTGAAAGCCGGCTCGCTGTGTTTGAAATTCCAGTAAACATTGGGGGAAAGAATCGTCCTGACCCGGACCGTATCGTCCTGAAATTCATTATCCCTGTGATCAATAGTCAGCACAGTGACCTCATTTCCCAGAGCGGATAAACCTTTTGCCAGCAGCTGGGTAGACTTCTCGCCACCGCCCTTAACATTGGGAGGATAAGCCGCCGCGATAATGCATAACTTTTTCATCTCAGTTCCTCTTCCAGTTTGATTCCGCGGTTTAACTCATTCAGCAAACTGGTCAGGCTTGCCTGGACCACTTGCTCCCCGAACAGTCGATCAGATTCGTTTAGAACGGCTTGTTTACTGGTCGTGATTGGCGCTTTTAATAGCGCGGCAAGTGCCTCCATCGAGCTGAACAAAGTCAGCCCACTGAACTGCATGTCCTGCTTTAGCCAGCACAGGAAGGCCTGTTCGGAGGCGATGACCGGCAGACCGTAACTGATAGCGTGAAAAAAACTGCCACTGACAATCATTTCATCTCCGGCATGGGAAAGAATAATGGCGCTGGCATGACTCATAATTGCATCAACGTCTTGGTTGGGCAGGAAACGAATATCAAACTCAATATCCAGGCCTTGAGCGCGGGTTTTGAGTTCTTCCACATAGGCTGAATCTGACGCCGGCCCGGCAATCAATAACTTCTCGCTTTGTGGCCAGTTATCGATAAGCTTATGGAGCTGCTTGTATCTCGCGATTCGGCCGAATACCAGGTAGTAGTCCTGCCTGTCATCTGCCTTGGCAGTTAATAAGCCGGTGTGTGTGTCATAAAGCGGGTGAGGCACATAAAAGTATCCTTCATCGACCAGATGGCCTGAATGTGACACTTTCTTGTCAAACAGGCGCTCAGCAAAATCAATGATTTTCCTGGCTGTCTTGCTTTGCCGGGATGGGATATCGTGCGGGTAGACATTGTGTCTTACATACACTGTTTTTCTGGCAGCCAGTTTGAAAAACAGGATATAAACAAAAAACTTCAGCACCCCGAAAGCAAATAACTTGTCGCCTTCACTTCTTAAGTTGTTCTCCAGCCAGTTAATCACCGCAACATCATATTTTTTAAAGCAGAAGGTTTTAAACGGCCTTAACACGATCGCTTTGATATTGGGTGAAAAATGCACAGGCTCACCCGCCACGGCCTCAAGGTTTGCAACCATGTTGGAAGTGTATTCATTGGCCCCATCGGGCTCCGGGTAGAAAAGTATTTTCATCCTTCAACTCTGTTGCTTAACAAGATTCGCTGAGGAAAGCCGTGCACAGCTTATGATCCTGTCTCTGGGCATGCTGTGATAAGTTGCACTGTTCTTATGACTCAAGCTTGGAAGATCAGCGTAAAGCGACTTGTTTCACGCTATTTAACGACGCTGCAATACGTCGATGCTTCTGATAAGCAGGCTTAGAAGTTTTTTGCTGCTAACTGACGTACAGGCTCAATGTTTTCAGCGATACGGGTTTTGTAACGGGCGTAGTCGTTTTGCAACTGATCGATTAAGGTCACGACTTTGTGACCAAAACCGGGCTGTGGTTCAAGTGACAACTCAGGCAGCGAAAAGAATTTCATCAAGCCGTCGACTTTACCCTGCGTCGACAAGACAATGGCGGGGACACCGGCATTAATCGCCATAATCGATAAATGCATGCGCCCGGTGACCACCAGCCTGGCGGTCTTCGCCAGCCGTTTTATCTGGTCTGGTTCAAGCAATCTGTCGACAAAATAGACCTCCGGAAACAGGGAGGCGATCGCGGTACAGACATTTAAATCGTTGGCGCCATCTCTGATGACATGTGGCAAAAGTACAATGGCATACTGTTCATCGAGCAGTTTACCGATGATAGTTTTATATTCTTCTATCTGATCAATATCCTTGGCAATCAAGCCACTGGCATTGACGATCGCCACCTTTTTTCCATGGCAGAATTCCAGAACGTCGGCAATTCCCTCCTCCTGCTGAGTCCCGTTAGCAAACACCACATCCGCCGTTAAAGCGATCTGAGTGATGCCGGCTTCCTGAATACGTGCCTGGGAAATGGTGTCCCGCGCCAATAACTGAACCCCTTGCTGTGCTGCCTTTTTCAGTGCCTTAACAGCCTTTTTATGTGGCTGTGTGTTCCAACTGAAGCCGAGAATCCGTGCCTCAATACCGGCTTTGGCTGCAAACCCTGCCACATAGGATCGCATCGCTGAGGCATGCGGGTTATAGCCGCCATCCATTACATCCGCACCAATAATTGAGAGTGACTGTAAGTTGGGCATGAGCCGGGTCAATTTGAGAAAATCACGCAAAAAAGCATGCGGTTCGCCGTAAATTAAACCCGGCATCTTTATCACTTCAGTATCCAGCCTGTATCTGTCGGGAATACGGACATCATTATTATTGGTGGTGATAATCAGCTTCTTACCGGCCACATTATGGAGAAACGATTCCAGCATGGCCTGATCACCAATGTTACCGCCCCCCGGGGCGGCGATCAGGGCTGATTCATCGGGGCTGATCAGCCTGCGCTTTCGCCATTGCAGCAAGAAAAGCACACAACGTCCCAGCATCACGTTGATAAAAGTACTCGGAATACATTTTTTAATGAGCTGTTTCATTAAGCCTGCTTGCCCTTATTGAGGTAATTACGTAACTGAAAAAGCTGATTCACACTGATTCTGAAACTGGGCAACAACCCGTAGGCCACTGCGAGTAACAGGAAGAACACCAGCCATCCGTAGAGAACCCCCTCAAGCAGTCCTAGTTGAAAAAGTGATATCAACTGATGTGAAACAAAGGCCGCAAAAAAATAAACCAGAGCGACCATCATGGGGTTCAGCAGCATGCGCCTGACCGGAATACCGGTATTTTTTAACCAATACATCCCCAGTAACCAGGAGCAGCCCAGCCCCAGCGAGTAGCAGAGCGCTACCGTCGCTGTATTCCCCACAAGCCCGGCCGCCGTGATTGCAATAATCAACGGCCTGGTGATCAAGCTGAGTTTGAGCAAGCGGTTGGTAATACCTTTGCTGAGAAACACCCAATAGCTGCTGTAACCCAGGACCAGAAACACGCCGCCCAGAGACAATGCCTGGAATATCGGTACCAGTTCCACCCACTGTGCGCCCAGCACTAGCGTCACCAGTCTTTCTGTCTGGGTGGCAATGAGCATCAGACCAAAGGTAATCAGATGCACAATGATGTTTTGCCCAAAAACCAGAAACTGATTGTATTTCGCTTCATCATCCAGTTGCAGCTTTGACAGAATCGGTACCGCTACCGCCTGCGAGGGAGCACTGAGCTGGTTTAACGGCATCATCAGAATCTGCATGGCCCGCTCAAAATAACCCAGCGGTGTTGCCCCGAACTTGTAACCAATCAGCACCACCGGCATATTTTTTGAGAAGTAACCCAGCATCTGCGCGCCCATCAGATTCCAGCCGAATGAGAACAATTGCTTTGTCCCCTCATCCCGCTGAGGCAGGCTGGGCCGCCAACGGGCCAATAAGGAATACAGCAGCAGAAACATGAATGCCTGCACTATCTGCTGGTACACAATCGCCATATAGCTATAGCCACTGTATGCCAGATAAATACCGGCGCCGATGCCGATAAGCGTCCCCAGTAATTCGACCGTCACCAGGAAGCCGAACTTCAAATCACGGTTCAGTTTGGCTTTGAACTGTGATGCAGCGCCATTTAACAAAAAAATGAGCGACAGGAACTGTGCGATTTCAACCAGTTCAACCCGACCGTAAAAATCAGCAATCAACTGCGCCAGGAAATAGGCAGTCAGGGTCAACAATGCCCCAATCAACAGATTAGCCCAGAACAGATTGCTCGCCTGTTTCTGTGTCAGCGTCTTTGCCTGTATCGCTGCGGTGGACAGACCGCAGTCACGGATAATTTCACCAATACCGAATAGAGCAACAATCATGGCTACAAGACCGAAGCTCTCCGGCTTTAACAGCCTGGCCAGAATAATCAGGTTCAGCAATTGCAGAACCACTTTGCCCATCTGGCCAGACATCATGACCACGCCGCCACGTGCTGCTTTCGAGGCTAGACCCATTCATTCATCCTGCAGGGTTGGCTAAGTATTAAGTTCAAACGGAAGCTCAATGGGCTACAATCAGATCTGATAAAGGTCTTCTGGCAGACAGCGGCACCACGGTGTCATCGGCGGCATAACCAATCGCCAGAAAAGTCAGGATCTTTTCATTCTGGGGAATATTACCGACCTGATGCCCCTGCTGATCGACTCTCGGATCCACGCACCAGTTTAAGCAACATGTCGCCAGCCCCAGGGATTGCAGTGCCAGCAAAAATGACATCAAAAACAAGCCACCATCCAGCGGTGGTTCATTTCTCTCGGTTGAATCAAAGAAAGCACCCATATCGCAACACACCACTGCCAGCATGGGGATGGTATGTCCAAAACCGCGATTGCCATTCTGCAGTTTCAGCATCTGTTCGATATGCGTTTTATCGTCGTATATATGCAGTCGCCAGGGTTGCCTGTTACAGGCACTGGGACTGAGTTGAGCCAGCTTCGCTGCCTTTTCAACTATATCCATAGAAACACGCTGGTCTCTGAAGTTACGCGTACTGCGTCTGCTCAACGAGAGTGAATACAAGATGTCATAGGTATCTTCCGGAAGATGCTTGAACTGAATCGGCGTCCGGTAAATGTCTTCGCTTTGCTCGTGCCCCCCCAGAAACGCCTCAAGCTCCGCCAGTGTCTCAGCGACTTGCGGTTTAGTGGTGTCCTCGGTGGCTACAAAATCACGATAGGCTTCCAGGACACCGACTGCAGCTTTGTAAACCGTCGTTTGTTTGGACAGACCGTCCTGTTCCCATTTTTTCAGTAAAGCCAGCGTCTGCTGGGCAGGATAGCGGCCAAAGAAGCGTCGGTTTTCAAGTGGCAGACACAAGCCCTTCTCCAGTTTGTGATACCAGAAAATCAACTCTGCACTGCGCCTGGAGTATTCCATATTATTGGCTCGATGCCAGCCCATGTGCGCTGCATTACGCTTTTTTTCGTAACTGTAACAGCGATACCTGAGCACACTGCGCCTGTAGCCATCCCGGCTCCTTTTAAGAAATTGCTTGAGGCCCGGGCTCAATGAGATGACATTTTTAATTAATGTAACCATAAAATTCTTCTTGATTCAGGGTAGATGAAAAGCTGATGAATCAGGGGCGTTCAGTGAGGCATTACCGTCGACTCAGTCCCGAAAAATCGGGATTGTTCGGTTTGAGCCAGACTGTTGTGAAAGTCCCGGATAAAGTCAGTGATAACGTTCAAGGCAGCTGCTTCGTCAGCCTCAATCGTGGAAACCCTGAAGATCAGGCCGTCAGGAATAATATTATTCAGTGCGTACTGAATAGAAACCTGCTTCCTTTCGAGGTTATTCCGGTAAAGCTGCTCACCCGCCATTGTCCAGTACACCAGCGGCTCAATTCTCTTCCCGCGTTGTGTTTTCATGTACCTGACGGTGATTTGTTTGCCATCATTCAGTGTCATGGGAAATTGTTTCCTTTCCAGAATCTCAAAACCCTGAGCCGGATAACAAGCCTCTGGCGAGTGTACCGCCAGTCCGTTACGCTGGTTATCTGAGTAAGCCACAGACAGCATCACTTTCTTGTTCTCCGCATTCTGGTAGGTCTCACTAATAAGATCGGAATAAGCACTTTCCAGTTTTTCATCCAATACCGCATTGGTCACCAATACGCGGCTTCCGCGGTCTAGCTGCCAGTCATCAAGACGGGGTTCTATATAACTTTCTAGTGGGTCTCTGTGTTTAATGTTGGCCAGGTAGTCTGTGGGCGTTGCCAACACTGCCATGGTGGCCGTGAGTATCATCAGAACGCAGAGCGTGCTCGCCTTCAACCAAGACATAAATCATTCCCAAATGCTTATTTGGCATCTCTTAAATACTTCGACAACAAAGTATCAACAGAGATGATCAGGGTTAGTGCCACGATGAATAAAAACAATCCGGCAAAGTCATGGAGATAAGATTGACCTACCTCATCGCCAAAGTAATAAGTTACAAGGATTAATGCTAATACACGTGTCACATTAGCCGTAAATGAGATGGGAATAATGGCCAGAGCCAACAGGCAATTTCGTAAAAATGAGTCATGCTTCACTAAATGCAGATAGAGCAAGCCCAGCGCTTCCAGTGAAATTAATGTTTGCAGGCCGGCACAGGCATCAGCAACTAACAGCTGGTATGGCCCCACATATAACACCACGCCGTTTCGAGCTACCGGATAATCAAACCAGTAAAGGATGGACTCCGCCACATAGGACACGGCGATTTTCATCGGTAAGGTAACGGCATCAATAATAAAGCCGGGTATCGGCAGTAAAAATAAAAGAAAAAAGATCGGGAACCACAATGACAGCAGAGTCTTAAACCCTTTCGTCATGAGGAGAAGGCCGATGACAACGGGCACCATTGAGCCGACATCAAAAATCAGAATATCCTGAGACCGGCCGAGTAAATATATAAGCAGGCCCAGTGCAAAAATGACTGAGCCGAGAACGGGATAAGGCCTTTCATCCTGTTTGGTTAACAGTGCATCGCGTTGTTGCCAGAACAAAAACAGGGTAATCAGTAATACAAAAGGCCCGTGTGCATGCTCTTCCGACTGCCAGAGCCTGTCCGATAAATTGAGAAACGTGGGCAGATACATGGCAAACAAGCCAAAAATAATGAATATCCATTTCAGATTTTCATTGTCTTGTTGAAAGGAAAAAAGTCTTGTTGTCATGCGTCAGCTCATGTTTTCAGGTAATGATGCCGCTAATGATTCTGTTCACAACAGGGCTCAGCTTATTAAGCCTGCTGTGAAAATAAAAAAAGGCGATAGAATCGCCTTTTTTTATTGTTCATCCTTGTATGAAGTGAGTTCACATTAAACAAATTGACGACGACGATTACTCATGAAGCCGACCAGGCCAAAACCCGCCATCATCAGAGCCAATGTGCTGGGTTCCGGCACCGGAGAAACTGAAGAGGACAAGGTATAAGAGCCCTCGTTCAGCACCCGTGCGTCCACTTCCAGCAAGTAGGTATCGGGAGACAGATCGGCAAATGTAATTGAACCATCTTCGCCATTACCGATGGTCTCTTCGACACCATTTGGACCCATCACACTAAAATTCAGGCTGCCTTCGCCACCATCAGGGCCATCCGTATTAAAACTGAATGTGACATCCTGAGTTGTTGGCACAGTAAAAGAGTAAAAGTTGGTGTAATCTTCAACTGTGTCAGTCTCGTTTTCGAAATTGGCAACTACCGCTTCATCACCGATTTCAAATGCCATTTCTTCTGTGGTGTATTCCGTAGTGCCATCAAACTCTACCGCCGCGTTGGCAAACGGGCTGATCAGTAGAAACAAGCTCATTACACAATATTTCTTCATCGCTATCTCCTCTTGTTGGTAGCAACGTTTAATATGTTAATGAGGCTGGTTCCGGGAATATATGCTCCGATCCCCTAAAAATCTCTGAGTACTACACCGACAGTTTCTGCTTTTGCAATAGCGAACTGCGCCTTGAGTTTTTCCAGCTCTCTGGTTTTGGTCACGTTCTTACGCGCCACGATGACTCCGCCACCCACTTTCGATGCGATCAGCTGCGCATCAGAATAATCGAGGGCTGGGGGGGAATCGATCAGCACGATATCGAAAGCTCTCTCTGCCGCGGCCCAGAAGCTATCTATCGATAATAATTCCAGTGGATTTGGCAATCGGGGACCCGCAGTCAGCACATGCAGGTTCTCAAAGCCTCTGATCTTCTGAATATTGTTGCCTTCCGTCCTGCGGGCCAGCAAATCCGAGAGTCCGTGAGTGTTATCCAGCCTGAACAAATCATGCTGCGCTGGTTTTCTGATGTTGGCATCAATCAGCAGGGTTTTGTGTCCCATCTGTGAGAACAGAATGGACAGGTTTGCTACCGCTTGACTGGCGCCTTCACCTTCCCGGGCGGAGGTAAACAGCAAGCACTTATTGACATCAAACCAGCGTAGCAATAGCTGGGTTCTCAGTGCCCTGTACTCCTCAACCTCTTGTCCATCCAGCGTGAAAGCGACAAATACTTCAGGATCTATTGCGGCACTATCGGGTGGCAGGATTCTGTATGTCAGCTCCGTGGAACCGGCTCTCATGAAATCTTCATCATTCGTGATCGATTGCTTGATATTTGAATCTGATTTCATGAAATCCTCACCATCATTGTTGATTGCTTTGTTCATATCAATTGAACCTTTGTGCTAGCAAATTACGTGCTGACTGAGCGTGACATCCAGTCACCTGCTGGCCGGGACAAGCAAGAAATTGCCAGTCCTCATCAGCATGCAGCATGGTGTTAGGGTTAGGGCTTATCGTCACTGCTGACTCAATAATTGAGTTTTCGGTGCAGGCAATGCCTTTTGACGATAGCCTCTCTTTTTGAGTTCACCCAGTACGGGTATTGAGAGATCTTCTCTTGAACGAACACGAGGGTTGAGCAGCTCCAGCAATAAGGCCATGCCTGCTGCCAGAATGAACCCCAATACTGCCGCTAAAAAGAGATTGCGTTTCACATTGGGGGAACTGGGAAAGAGCGGTGGCGTGGCACGGGTCAACACAGAGACATCACTCTGATTGGTGTTGCCTTCCATCGATGTCTGACTGAATCGTTCCAGCGCCGTATCCAGTGTTTGTTGCGCACTCTCGACATCAAGCTGCAACACCGCCAGCTCATCCCGGTGTTGATTCAGTTTCAGAATCTTTTGCTTCTGTTTCTGCACTGCAGCTTCCAGTTCGCTGACTCTTTTATCAGAGAGTCCAGCCGAATTGGAAAGACCGCCTGTGACATTCTCAATCTCTCTTTGAAGCTCCGCTCTGAGGTTGCTCACTTCAGCCTGCGCCGCCTGATACTTGGGATGATTGGCAGCATAGCGCTGTCTCATTTTTGCCAGGTTCGCCTCGGCGCTATTCAGTTCCGCTTTCATACTCTGAATCAGAGGATTGGTCAGAATATCCGGGTTCTTTTCAATACTTTCAGCATTGTTTGCTTCATTGCTGCGCGAGTTGGAATCCAGCGCAGCTGCCTGGGCCACAACCAATTCCTGTGAAAGTTGTTCAAGTTTCGAGTTCTCAACATCCCAACGTTCCTCCAGCGCCACAATGCCTTTTTCACTCTGATATGCAGTCAGCTTTTCCTCGGCTTTGATCACATCTTCCCTGTAACTGGCGAGGCGTTCATTGAACCACTCCGCGGCCTCGATAGAAGGATCAACCTTCAGCTTCAGGTTGGTATCGATGTAGGCGTCTGCAAATGCATTGGCAACGGTAGCGACAAATTGCGGGTCCGAGCCTTTATAGCCGACTTCAATCACATTGCTCTGCTTAGAAGGCTCGATGATCAGTTTCTTCTGAAGCACACCGGATAACCAGTCCTTAATATCGACATTTTTATTGACGTTTTCCGAATCACTGGTCACCTGCTTAAACGCATCAATAGCGAAACGCGTTTCATCCAGCTTCAACTTGTCGACCACTTTCCGTGCCACATTCTGGCTGGAGATAATATCAACCTGCGTCGCCATATAGCTGGGTGCCAACTGAGCTGGCATTGTTGCCCCCGTCACAGGATCAGTGCCTTTGTAATTGATGATCAGTGATGAGGTCGCCTGATAGGTTTTCGGCAACACCATGGTGACGGCGGCGGCCGCCAGCACAGTCAGGCCAAAAACCAGAATCACGAGCATCCGGCGTGCCAGCAGAATTGTTATCAGCTGATTTAAGCTCATTGAATGATCCTTAGAAAAATGCTTCTTTAACGTAAATCACATCATCTTTTTTGATAGTGGTCGTGCCATCCACTTCATGCGTGACGAACTTGCCATCTGCATTTTTTCTTTTCAGCGTGAGCCCATTCTCGGTACCACGGGAAGACAAGCCGCCACCAATAGCCAAAGCCTGATAGACCGTCATACCTTTTTCGTACCGGTAGGCCCCGCTGTTATTAACTTCGCCGTAAATATAAAACTTCGGCTCACGAGGCACATAGATAACATCACCTTCGCGAACTGCCAGGTTTTTATCCGCATCCTGACCAGTGAACATCTCATTCAGATTGATCACATATTTTTTCCCCTCGCTGTCCGGCTGGCTCGATGTCAGAGTCACTTCATCACTGCCGGTACTTGAAATACCACCGGCCAGGGCAATGAAGTCAGAGACCGTGGTCGCTTCATCAGTGATGGGATACTTGCCCGGACTATTGACTGCACCGAGCACTGACACCTGCAAGCCGTGGACATAAATGATATCTCCGGGCGAGACCATCACATCGGGGCGCTTCCCATTCAGAATCTCTGTCAGGTTCAGTTTCTTTTTATTAGCCCTGTCACCGCGCTTTGAGATGATAGACACTGAATCCGAGCCCAGCTGGGTAATCCCCCCCGCCAACGCCAAGGCATCTGTCAATGAAACTTCTCTGTGAAGCGGGATTCTTTTGGGTTTTGTCACATTACCCAGAATCGAGACTTGCTGGCTGAGAAATTCGGTAACCAGAATATTGACCTGAGGGTTGCGCAAAAAGCCTTTGTTCTCCAGCTCTCTGGCAATCATTTTTTCTGCTTCCGGCACTGATTTACCGGCCACACTGATTTCGCCGACCAGAGGGAAATTGATGGTGTCATCACTTGTCACCCTGGTCTCGGTGGTCAGATCCGGGTTGTCATAAACGGTGATACGAAGCATGTCGCCAGCCCCCAGCGGATTGGCGGCTAAAAGCTGAGTCGACATGCACAATAAAAATGTGAATATTAATGTTTTCATAATGAACTCGTCTTTGTTTGGTTGGAAAGTGAGATTACATTCTGATTGTCGCGGTCAAACTGAAAATGTCCGCGTCAAAATCTCCCAGAGGCACCGATGAATCACGTTCCATCCTGTTATAACCGGCCGTGAAATCAATATTTCGGTGAGGCTCGTAGTTGAGGGTGAAAGACAAACTGTCATTATCATCTTCACGTTGGGCAACCGGGCCGATAACAAAGCCAGGATTGTCCAGATCTTCCCGGGACTCTCTTCTGTACTTCGCTTGAAAGGTCAGCTTTGATGTTGGCAGCCAGGACAACGCCAGACTCTGTCCAAAATGCTCACTGACACTGGCCTGCAAATCATCCCTGGGGTAAGTCTCATCAAAGACGGATAGCTTGAACTCTGTTTTAACCGATGGCTTATAAGTGACACTGACTCGCTTGTCGACAGCATCATAATCACGTTCCTGCAAATTGTCGTAATCCCTCTGCACATAGGCAGTTTGCATTTGAAAACTGGTTTTTACGCTATACTGCCACTTGAGGTTCAAAGCGGCCTTTTGCTCGCTGTAACCATCATCCAATGTACTGACTTCGGTAACAGAACGATTAGGGTATTTGCCGTCTTCCTGGGTGATCTTGACCCCGACACGGCTGCCTTTCGGAGTCAGATAATCCAGCCCCAGCCCCACTGTCCGGTTCTGGAAATCACCAATCCTCTGAATGGCCGCATCGTATTCCAGCTCGTTTTCGGTATAAGACAGACCGGTCTGCCACCTGGGGTGGAACAGGTAGTTCAAATTGAAGAATCGGCTTTGCTGATCCCTTAAATTGCCTGACAAACCGCGTATATCATTAAAGCTGGCCAGGGCCCGGTTGAATACCTGGCCAATATTGCCACTCAGTTGATTCCCCAACTGATAATTCCACTGGGTTTTCAGGTAACGCCCCTGGTAATCCAGCGAATTAAAGCGGTTATAGTCATTATCACTGACCGCGGCCCTGGCAATGAACTGCTGTTTTGAATAGTTCCAGTCGACATTCAAACCCAGCAGATTTTTTTTCAATGTGTCCGAACGGCCGCGTACGCCGCCAATTCTGGCAGGATTATCATCATCGATTCTGAGGAGGTTCGAGTCGTAGACAATGCTGCTGCTGTAATAGGGAGTAAACGTATCCCCCTCCGCGGCTTGAGCCTGCCCCATCAGCATGGCTGATGAACCCAGCATAGCGAGCATTGTTTTAACTGAGAAATTATTGAAGCGATGCATAATCACTCAAGACCCTGCAAGCCTTTCTCAATATATGACTCTTGAATCATATCTGTTGCAACCGGTTCAGGGCTCTCTGCCGTGTCGCTGCCGTTGTTGGGTTCAAAACTCTTGCTGTATTCAATCATTGCAGCACTTTTAAGCGAACTCACCGTTTGTTGTATCTGCGCGGTTTGTTGTTGCTGTTGCAAGTGCTGTTTAATCGCCGGTGTCGCCATTTCCAGCCCCACAGGCTGGGGTTGCTTGTCTTTGACCTCAATAACCACAAAGCCATCATCAAGCTTCAGAAAGCCGACCTGTCCGACATCCAGCGTTGACAGTGGCTTAAGCAGATTCTGGGAAATGTTTTCTGAGGTTTTGGCCTGAGTCAGCAGACTGTAGGGTATCGATTTTTTCTGTAACCAGTCAGTGAAATCAGTCAGCGACTGCGTTTGCCTGACTTTCTTATCCACGGCTTCAACATTGTCGCTATCAGACTGCACCGTCACCTGCTCATAGACAAACAGTTTTCTGTTAGCAAACAAATCCGTATTAGCTGCATAATATTTTTCAATATCTTCTTGCGTGATTGATGGGCTGATAGTGGCTATCTGCTGCATGTAGGCAGACGCCAGCACCCGGCGCTTAGCTGCCTCCATCGCCTGCATAACATAAGGCTCACGATCAAGATCAGCTTTTTCAGCTTCCTGCTCCATCAATGTCTGAATAATCATGTTATTCAGCACGGCAGTTTGCAGGGCTTTCTTATCCGCTGAGAGCGCTTTTTCACCCATCGAACCAATCGCAAGATTGAGCTGATGAACAGTGATTTCCTGATCGTTTACTTTCGCAGCAACCTGGGTATTCTCTTTAGGGCTGGATTCAGAACAACCGACTAGAACTGTCATGAGCAGAACCGGTAACAATCTGTCAGTATTCGCTAGTCTCATCTGCTGATATCCTCTCATTTCACATTCTTAAATGTTTGCTTTGATCAATGGTGACAGCCCCATAACAAAGTGGATTGCTTGTGGGTCACACTTCTTTAAAAATTATCCTGTCACGTGCTCAGTTAACCGCCATGTTTAAAAACTGCTGTCATTGCCTGATTGCTTGATAGCGATACAGACACAGGCCGGTCAGACCGATTGCAGTAAGATCGCTGACAAAATCAATCGGATCGGCCTCTCTGCCAGGCAGGAAAAGTTGATAAATTTCATCTGACATGGCGATCAATACAGAAACCGAAACGGCTGCAAAATAGTTGTTACGGCCAGAAAATGAAAACCATAGCAGCAGAGTGATCAAGCTATAGGCCGTGAAGTGGGCCAATTTATCGTAGGGCATCTTCAGCAGGTTCGACATTTCCGGCCTTGCACCACCGACCAGCAATCCCACCACGATGAAGCAAATAGCAAGGGCTGGTTTCATATAAAGCAGTCTGGAATCAGTAGGCATTTTCATCGCCTTTGAAAACCACGATCACCGTTCTTAAAATAATCCATAAGTCCAGATACAGCGACCAGTGACGTAAGTAATCCAGGTCATAACGGATTCGGCTTTCCATCTTATCGAGTGTCTGTGTTTCTCCCCTGAAGCCATTGACCTGAGCCCAGCCCGTGACACCGGGTTTGACCATATGCCGCACCATATAGCCCTTGATCAGTTTTCGGTATTCTTCGTTGTGTGAAACAGCATGTGGTCTGGGACCGACAATACTCATTCTGCCCTGCAGTACATTGATAAACTGTGGCAATTCATCCAGCGAAGTTTTTCGAATGAAGTGACCGAATTTGGTAATGCGATCATCATCCTTCGTCGCCTGTTTGACGAAACTCTCTTCCTTGTGGACCCGCATCGATCTGAATTTATAGACCAGTATTTTGTTGCCATCCAGACCGTAGCGGAATTGTTTGAACAGAACCGGTCCCGGTGAACTCAGTTTCACACCAATAGCCAGCGCGATCAGGACAGGTGAGATCAGGATCAGAATGATTGACGACAGCACAATATCGCTGATACGTTTAATTATGCCGTTGAGCCCGATGAACGGAGACTCACAAACACCGACGACAGGGATGCCGTTCATTGAGTCAATTCGAGCCTGAATCATGTCGTACAGGAACAGGTCAGGCAGAAAGTAGATAGAGACCGTAGTATCTCTGAGATCATCCAATAACTTCAGTATCCTTGGCTGTGCCGCCATCGGAAGTGCGATATAGACATTGTCGATACTGTTTTGCTTGCAGTAGGCGGCGACATCTGACATCTCTCCGAGCAATGGCACTTCAGCTTCTCTCAACACCGGCAGGGAGGCGTGATTATCGAAAAAGCCCACGACTTCCACCATGCTCAGATCATCAGCATTAACCCGGGACACAAAATTGCCGGCCAATTCATTGACCCCAATGACAACGGCTTTCTTATTGCCGGCCTTGATGACCTGGATACTGCCCACGATCATTTTGATAATCACGCTGAAAATGAGCACCATCAGTGGCGTCAGCAGAATCCAGGTCAGGACGACCTCATCCGGGAAATACTGTAATGTCTGGGTGCCATACCCCAGCAAAAACAGCAGAATGACAATAATGAACCATGAAGAGGCCAGTCTTCTGGCAAACATCGGCACTGTTGAAGTGATCCATTCACCAGGATAGGTAATGATCAGAATCAACAGGGACAATATGGTGTATTTCAGATTCAGGCTATCACCATAAAATGTTGCCACTGAAACAAGCGTCAGGACAGCCACTACCGGCTCAATAACGTGTTTCAGCAAGGCAGTGATTGATAAATTACCTTGGGTAATTATGGGTAAGCTTGCCATTCATGCTTTCCTTACAGTCGTGCCTATACTGCTGCAATCTCAGATTGCATTTTTATTGCGTATCTCATCAGTGCATTACCATCTGATAAGCCGAGTTTTTTCCTGATGTTGGCTCTATGGGCTTCGATGGTTTTCACACTTCGACTGTTAAGATAGGCTATCTCACTGGTGGACTTACCCTGTGCCAATAGCTGGAATACTTCGTATTCGCAGGCTGTCAGGTTATCTATCACGGAATCTCTATCCGCCGATTCATTGCTGTTGATTCTGGAGCGGATGGCATCGCTAACGACGATCTCTCCCCCGACGACAGCGCGTATGCCATTGATGACTTTATCTGAAGCCTCCTGCTTCATGATATAACCGCTCGCACCCGTTTTAATGGCACGCTCGGCATAGAGCAGTTCGTCATGCATTGATATGGCAATTGTCGGCAAATCCGAGTGATAAATTCTCATCCATTTCATCAACTCAAATCCCGAAACCCCATCCAGTGAGATATCGACAATCGCGACATCTACCACGGAAGGCGTGTGTTGGAGAAATTGTTTTGCTTCATTGACACAGGCGCACTCATATACAACATCCATATCATCCTGGCTGTTGATCAGCATTGACATGCCTTGTCTCACCAGTTGGTGGTCTTCCACAAGCATAATACTGATTAGTTCATGAGCCATGTACTCACCTCAACAATCTCTGAATTGGGGTTGCAAATTAACACTCAGAAAAAAACCGCTGTGTGAATTAATTCGTGTTATTCAGACAACTCACTAAAACCGGGCTCTCTTATGCTTCATTTTGTGAACCAATAAGAGAAAATATAGAAACAAGAAAACAGTTTTAATCGCCACATTCAGAAAATAGCGAAAATAAAAAGCATTTTTTTACTGCGTCTACCAGCAATAGAAGTCAATGAAAAATGGTTCAGTACAGGAAGAAAGATTTGGATTAGTTTGTATTCGAGCTACGATGCCCAGGCACAAAGAGGTCAACGGACAACTTTAACCTCAAACCCTTCAGCTAACTTGGCAAAGCTAACTTTTGCATTTATCAGTCTAGTCCGGTAAATCATGGACTGCAAACCGATTCCTTTAATTTTGTTAAATTGTTGGTATTTTTCGTAATCAAAGCCAATGCCATTGTCCCTGACTGTCAGTGTAAAATGGTTATCGTTGACTTCCAGCCCGACTTCAATCTTATTGGCTTTGCCATGCCTGATAGCATTACTAATCGCTTCCTGAGCAATTCGATACAGATTGAGCGACACAATCCGATCACTGATTAACACTTCACCAGTCGGCATATAAACACAGTTCACGTCACAGGTCGCGGTTGTATTTTTAGTCAGACTGTCCAGTGCAGCATTCAACCCGTTAGACTCCAGTTCAATGGGTAACAAGCCTCTTGCCAGGCCACGGATTTCAGAGATGACTTCGTTGATTTGGCTGGTCAGGGTTGAAGCATTTCTGGCGAACTCGGACTGCTTAGCATGTAAGCCATGATCAAGTAACTTGGCAAGAAATGAGATACCCACTAACTTTTGTCCGACCCCGTCATGCAGGTCCTGACCGATTGAACGCTGCTGATCCTCGGTCATTCCAACCAATTCCGCTTCCACTTCCCGTTGTTGGGTAATATCCCTGCCAATACTGATGATGCCGACAATTCTGCCTTCAATGTCCTGCATCGGTGCTTTTATGAGATCAAACAATACGGCTGTGTAATTGATACCCCTGATCCAGATCTCCTCGCGCAGTAACGGCGCCTCGCCATTCAGAATTTTCTGATTCATTTCCGCTATCAGGGCCGTGAATTTTTCTGAGAAAATATCTTCAGACGAGAGATTCAAGCTCTGCCCGGCATCGAGCCCCATTAATTTATCAAAAGCCTTATTACTGTGTGTCAGCCTGTGGTCACGGCCTTCAATAAAAATGATATCGGGATTGGCATCAATGATGGTCCTGAGAATGGCGCGCTCATTTTCTACCTCCCGATGTTTTTCATTCAGTGCAATCTCGGCCTGTTTGCGAACTATCAACAAAGAGGACTGATAAGCAATTCTTTGCAACCGCTCCATATCTGCTAGATGAAACCAGGTTGAGGAAGCGTAAAAAACACACAGCACGCCCAGTGGTTTTCTGAACATATCGAGAATCGGAAAACAGTGAACGCCGCCCCATAGCGGCATACTTGCATCAAGGTGCATCCAATGCCTGGGATTTTCTGTCGAACTGACCAGCCTGCCGTGTTGATAGCACTGCTTGATTGGCGTTTCAGCCTGACTAAAGTCGGTTGAAGCCGTGGCTTCGATAAACTTTTCGGGCAGATTATATTGTGCATCCAGCATCAGCTTACCGGAGTCATTGATCAGAAAAATCCCCGAATAACAACCTTTTGCGCCGTTAACCGCGGTTTTGCACTGCAACATCAGCAAGGTCTTGAGTGACAGGGAAGTTCGAGACAGCAGTTCATCCATCCGGCTACTGGCCGCACGCCACTCTGCTTCCTCACGCTGCACCTGACTGACCCCGACTGCCAGCCCCGTAATGAGTAGAGACATGATAAATATCCATATCTCGAATGCCACACCGGCCAGCTGTTCACCGTAGTAACCTATCCCAAAAAAATAGCTACTGTAGGCCGACATGAAGATCAGAAACGCCCCGGCGTAGACTGCACTCAAGCCGACATACAGGGCGCCCCAGACAATCAAGGGGTAGAAAATGAAAGGTAAAAACAATGAGGTCAGCGACTCACTGATGCTGAGATCCGTAAACACCAGCAGACAGGAAGCAAAAATAGCAATTAACCAGAGTACTTGTCGCTGGTCGTACTGCAGTTTGACGTAATGATAATTACCAGACAGCAAGACTCTGGGAACAATTAACAGTATCCCCATCGCAGTCCACATCCAGGTGTGGACGACAATCTCCAGTGAAACCTGAAAATCCGGGCTGAGCACATCCAACAGGGAAAGACTCGATAATGTTGAAAACAGGGCCGCTACCCCGCTTCCCCAAATCAGCAGGCTGATAACACTTTTCCTGTTTTCAAGGTTGTTATCAAAGTCATTGAAGCTGATCATCCCCCAGCGACCAAGCATGGCCGCAATAAGACAAAGCAGTGACATACCTACTGCGCTGAATGTAGGCGATGTAAAAAGTATCTGTGCTATCAGAACACCTAGAAAGAGCGCTGGAAGTATTCTGGCGCCAAACAGTAATACTGCTGCCAGGGCCAGACTCAATTCAAAGCCGATCGCTGAGCGTGGGATGTCAGGAAAATCTAATAACTTCCCCAGGGACGCAATAAAGATTATCGCGATGATAATGCTCAAATAGGTTTTTGCAGAAATATCTGCCGCGTTGGGATTCATCTCAAACCTTATAATCGCCTGATTAGCGAGACTTGGAAGAGGTGTTGATACCGGAACAATAGCAAGCCATGCCACTGAGTTCTTTGGACTGGTTGGTAATCCACCGGATCTTTTGCAGCAAGCAGACAGCAGTAAAACCAGGAGTCCCGGTTTGAGATGAGTTATTGAGGGAAGTGTTGTGGGAGTTGTTTCAATGAGGAGTGGGTATCAGGGCTATTCAGAAATAACCCGGTCGATACCATTTGTGCCTAATCAGTTGTTCATACTGTTGTATGAAAAATTGGTAGCGGGGGCTGGATTTGAACCAACGACCTTCGGGTTATGAGCCCGACGAGCTACCAGGCTGCTCCACCCCGCACCTGATTAGACTGCGCATTATACATAGCCCCCCAGGGGCATGCAAGGCGATTTCTAATTTTCTTTTAACTTTCTCGTCAGCGTGTTTCTGCCCCAGCCCAAAAGCTTGGCAGCTTCCTGTCTTTTACCGGCCGTTTTTTCCAGGGCGACCTCCATCAGCAGCTGCTCAATCAATGGCACCACGTCTGCCAGAGCACCCTCCTGGCCACTCAAGGCCTTAGTGGCAGCCCACTGTCTGAAGAGTTGCTGCCAGTCGCTACCCGGTCGGCTACCGCCTTCAGCGGTCTCAGTAGACAGCTCAACCGGCAAATCATCCATCTGTACCACTTGTCCCGGAGACATCACGGTCAGCCAGCGGCAGGTATTTTCCAGTTGCCGGACATTACCCGGCCAGGTTAACTGTGACAGGTAACTTTCCACATCGGGCGACACACTTTTGGTCGCCATATTGAGCTCTTTCGCAGCTTTGTTGAGAAAGTATGCGACCAGGGCCGGGATATCCTCCCGCCGTTCCCGTAAAGAAGGAATATGAATGCGAATGACATTGAGGCGGTGAAACAAGTCTTCCCTGAAATCGCCACGCTCAACCAGCTTTTCCAGGTTCTGGTGAGTCGCCGCGATAATGCGGACATCCACCTTGACCCCACTATGACCGCCCACACGGAAAAATTCGCCATCAGACAGCACCCGTAATAGCCGGGTCTGCAGCTCAATCGGCATATCGCCAATTTCATCCAGAAACAGGGTGCCCCCGTTGGCTTGTTCAAAACGGCCTTTACGCTGCACATGGGCACCGGTAAAAGCACCTTTTTCATGACCGAACAGTTCTGACTCCAGCAATTCCTTGGGAATTGCCGCCATATTCAAAGCAATAAACGGAGACTGACGTCTCGGACTGTGACGATGTAAGGCCTGAGCCACGAGTTCTTTACCGGTACCAGACTCACCATTAATCAGTACAGTGATGTTGGAGCGCGCCAAGCGTCCTATCGCCCTGAAAACCTCCTGCATCGCCGGCGCCTCGCCGACAATCTCAGCGCCAAGGTTAAAATCCTCTACCGGGCTTTTCTCCTGTTGTCTGCTGTGGGCAATGGCACGCTGGACCAGCTCTACCGCCTCATCCACATCAAAAGGTTTGGGCAGATATTCAAAGGCGCCCCCCTCGTAAACAGACACCGCACTGTCCAGATCAGAATAGGCCGTCATGATAATCACTGGCAATTCGGGGTAGCGCTGTTTGATTTCAGACAAAAGCTGCAGGCCGTCTATACCCGGCATTCTGATATCGCTGATAAGTACATCCGGCGCTTGTTCCTGGCCCTGTTTCAACTCATGTAATACAACATCAGCCGTTTCAAAGGCCCGAACCGTGATATCTACTGCTTCCAGTGCTTTTTGCAAGACCCATCTTATGGATCGGTCATCGTCGACTATCCAGGCTATCGCTTTAGTGGCGTTCACGTGCTAACTCCAAAGGAAATATAACTGAGAAAATGGTCTGTCCCGGATGGCTGTTGCACGACACTGTGCCGCCATTTCTCTGAACCAGGTTCTGCACCAGATAAAGTCCCAGCCCCGTGCCATCAGCACGGCCGGTGACCAGCGGGTAGAACAGACTGTCCTGCAAAGATTGTGGTATGCCGGGACCGTTATCTTCAATTTCAACCAGAACGCCCAGCCGGTAATAATTTTTTTCGATGGTGATATTGCGCTGTATACGGGTGCGAAGTGTAATCAAGCCCACACCATTCATGGCCTGCACCGCATTACGTACGATATTGAGGAAGATCTGAATCAGCTGATCAAAATCGGCATACAGCTCGGGGATACTCGGATCGTAGTCAATCCTGAATTTGAGCCGCTCATCTACCTCAATATCGACCAGCTGCCTGACATGTTGCAGCACTTCATGGATATTGGTGTCACGCTTCTCCGGATGCTGATTCGGCCCCAGCATACGGTTCATCAGATTTTGCAGCCGATCAGCCTCAGCGATGATAATCCGCGTATATTCTTTAAGATCTTCTGAATCCAGCTGACGCTCCAGCAACTGTGCTGCACCGCGAAGTCCGCCCAATGGGTTTTTAATTTCATGGGCCAGCCCCCGCACCACCTGCTGCTGGGTATGCAGATTCTCATCGCGGTTGATGCGCTGCTGATAATCAAGCTGGGCCAACTCCAATATCACGTAAGGCTCATCGACATCCAGCATCTTCATTGAACAATCTGCCAGTATCTCACCGCTTGCCGGCAGAAACAGTCGCACTTCCCGCTCTATCAGTGCCTGACCGGTTGACACTACACGGCGGAGTGAACCGACGAGTCGCTTTTCGCCAGGCAATAATGACTGCAGTGGAATGTGTTCAGCCTGACGCTGACTAATCTCAAACAAAACTTCAGTGGCCGTGTTGATATAGCAGACACGTAAGGAGCTATCCAGGACCAGAACGGCGGTCGTCAGGTTTTCCAGCACATCATTGCTGGCAATAACATCGTGACTCATTGTGGTGACACTCATATGCATGGTCAGCTGGTAGCAAAAAACGCTCCATTTCCTGTCGTTTTTATTCAGCAGACCGGTAAGCTGTTGATTGTTGGACAAACTCCCTGAGCCATATCGTGCACAAGCGAGTTTGCCTTGGATAAAAAAGGCAATATAGCATTTAAACGGAGAAATAACGCACCAATAAGGTGCGTCAGTTATTGTTCGGGGTTGGCTTGCCGCCAGTGGGGCCCGGTGGTGTCAGGCCGGGATTATTCTGAATAGATGCGCGGTGCAGATGGAAGGTCACACTGCCCGTGCTAGTCAGTGTCATGCCATTGCTATCGACAACCATGGCATTGAGATTATGGGTGCCGCGACTGAGATTATTAAGCTGAAACGTGGTCGAAGCACGCGGTTCGGCAACAGGCTCGCCATCCAGATGTAACAGCACTTTATCACCACGTTCCGTATCCAGCGCCGGTTCCACTATCATGCTCACGGTTACATCGCCATTATTGACCCAGATACTTTCGTCATTGCCGGGTGCGACGATACGGATTTGATAATCCGGTGCCTGGGTTTCCTGCGTTGCCTGTTCGTCGTCATCTGGCGACAGCTTGAGAATGTCATCCGTAACAGCTTCATCTTCGGCTGGTGTATAGGTCGTCGCCGGGGGCAGATCGACTGTTTCCGCTCCGGGTTGCGGTTCGTCGGAAAATACCACATTACCGCTTTCATCAACCCACCGGTAGATCTCCGCATGCACCGGCAACAGGAAAAGCAGTAACGATAAAGCTGTGAATTTCATAATCTGAAGCATAGGACGAAGCAGCCTCCAGCGCAACTACCGGACATAAAAAAAGCGCCCCGAGGGACGCTTTTTTATTAAAGGATAACCGATCGACTGGATTAAACGCTGTAGTACAGGTCGTATTCAGCCGGGTGAGTTTCCATACGCAGACGAGTCACTTCTTCCATTTTCAGTTCAATATAAGCATCGATCATGTCGTCAGTGAATACGCCACCTTCCGTCAGGAAAGCACGATCTTCGTCCAGGGCATTCAGCGCCATATCCAGCGAGTGGCAGACTGTTGGGATTTCAGCTGCTTCTTCTGCAGGCAGGTCATACAAGTCTTTATCCATGGCATCGCCAGGATGAATCTTGTTCTTGATACCGTCCAGACCCGCCATCAGCATCGCTGAGAATGCCAGGTAGGGGTTGGCAGAAGGGTCAGGGAAGCGCACTTCGATACGACGGGCTTTCGGATTGCTGACGTAAGGAATACGGATAGAAGCAGAACGGTTACGTGCCGAGTAAGCCAGCATAACAGGCGCTTCAAAACCCGGAACCAGACGTTTGTAGCTGTTGGTTGAAGAGTTGGTGAATGCATTCAGTGCACGGGCGTGCTTGATAATACCGCCGATGTAATACAGCGCAGTTTCAGACAAGCCGCCATATTTGTTACCAGAGAACAGGTTATCACCTGATTTGGAAATAGACTGATGCACGTGCATGCCACTACCGTTATCACCCACCAGCGGTTTCGGCATGAAGGTCGCAGTTTTACCGTAAGCGTGAGCCACGTTATGCACCACGTACTTCAGAATTTGCACTTCGTCCGCTTTTTTCACCAGGGTGTTGAATTTAACACCGATTTCGCACTGACCGGCAGTCGCCACTTCATGGTGATGAACTTCTGTAACCAGCCCCATTTCTTCCATGGTCAGGCACATGGCTGAACGGATATCCTGCAGAGAATCAACGGGTGGAACCGGGAAATAACCGCCTTTTACTTTAGGACGGTGACCCATGTTGCCATCGGGGAAGACTTTTTCAGTATTCCATGATGATTCGTCAGAATCGACTTTGTAGAAAGAACCGGAAATGTCGCTGCCCCAGCGTACGTCATCAAGAATAAAGAATTCTGGTTCAGGGCCGAAGAATGCCGTATCCGCCAGACCGGTAGATTCAAGATAAGCTTCCGCACGCTTGGCCACACTGCGTGGATCACGCTCGTAGCCTTGCATAGTCGCAGGCTCAACGATGTCACAACGGATGATCAGTGTATTGTCATCCATGAAAGGATCCATTACTGCAGTTTCAGGATCGGGCATCAGGATCATGTCTGATTCGTTAATGCCTTTCCAGCCGGCAACAGAAGAGCCGTCGAACATTGCGCCTTCCGTGAAGGTATCTTCATCAATAGAGTGGGCAGGATAAGAGACGTGTTGCTCTTTACCACGCGTATCAGTGAAACGGAAGTCAACAAACTTGACGTCCTCATCTTTGATCATTTGAAGCACATTTTCGACAGACATTTAACTTCTCCAATTTTTAGAAACTGCACATTGCATTGTGCAAAAAAACTCGCGACATAGTACAGCAGAAATCACGCCAACTTTTACAATTACGATAAATCAACCATTTAGGTGCAACTGCACCCTAAGATAGCACTGTTATGGTGCATAAAAACATCACGATGGATCATTTTGGTGCTATGCACCAACACGAACCGTTATTCGAATTTCATCCTCGCTCTGAACCGTCTGAATCACGCTGTGACCATTGATTCGAGCCCAGGCCGGAATATCATTTAAAGCACCCGGATCAGTGCAGATGACCTCGAGTTCATCCCCCGGCTGCATCTGGACCACCTGGTTCTGAGTTTTGATAACCGGCATCGGACACAATAAACGGCGGGCATCCAGTTGCTGATGGCTCATACATACCACTCCTGCAGCACTTCTTCAGCACTGAGCGGCGCGGTTTTAACCTGTTGCCTTTGCTGGTCGGGCGTGGCGATATCAATTTCCACTTCATCGGCACTGCGTCCCTGACCGAAACGGGCGACAATCGCGGCAGCGAGTGGATATTGGTCCTGTTTGAGCTCGCCGTCAACCAGTGCCATCGGGCCGCTGTGACTGAGCGCATGAATGCTGGTGTATTGCTTGCGGTAACCTTCGAGAAACTTACTTTCACCGGCATCGCGTGCGATGATGAGCTTGAATTCCTCCGTCGGTCTGATATGTCTTCCGACCTTCAAAAGCATGATGTCATCGAGCTCATATTCACGACTGTTACGCGCCTGCCACAAGTCCACCAGTTTGTCGGAGTAACTTTTATCGGTCAGGAAACAGCAGCCGCCGGCCGGCGAGGCAAAGTCATGCAGTCCGAACTGTTTGGCCAGTGCGATTTGTGGTTTACGGTTACGGCCATGGAAGTCGTACAGTTGTTCGCGGTCTACCCAGCCTTCTCTTTCAGGCTTGGTTTCCGGCAGATTCTTCGCGCACAAGGGGCGAAGCAATAAATCATCGGCACCGGACTCTTCAGAGATAATCGGCATGGTGTGCTTGCGCTGTGACATCGGTCGCTGACCAATCACTTCACCGGTGACAATAAAATCGAAACCATCCTTGTGATGGTTTTTAACCCACTCGACCGCTTTACCCACCATGAAAATCTTGCAATCAAGGCAAGGATTCATATTGGCGCCATAGCCGTGCTTGGGGTTAAGCAACACATCCTTATACTCTTCAATCACATCGACAATATGCAGTTTGATGCCGAGTTGTTCGGCTACCCACAGTGCATTATTGCGCTTCTGTTTATCTTTATCGTGATTGCGAATGGCGTGCGTATGGCCTTCCACACAGAAACCGGTATAGAAATTGATACCCTCAACTTCAATCCCCTGTTCCTGCAGCACGCGAACTGCCAACATCGAATCCAGGCCGCCGGAAATCAGGGCGACCGCTTTGTGTTGCTTTGTCATATCTCTAGATCTAAGCTGTTCCGCCTACCGTTAAGGCATCCACTTTCAGTGTCGGTTGACCGACGCCCACCGGAACACTCTGACCTTCCTTGCCACAGTTACCGACTCCGCTGTCGAGTTCCAAATCATCGGCTACCATCGAGATGCGCTGCATCACTTCCGGCCCATTGCCAATCAACGTTGCGCCCTTCACCGGCGTGGTAATTTTACCGTTTTCAATCAGGTAGGCTTCGCTGGTTGAAAACACAAACTTACCGGAAGTAATATCAACCTGTCCGCCACCGAAATTGACGGCATAAATACCCCGGTCAACCGAGGCGATAATCTCTTCCGCCTTATGATCACCGGGCAACATGTAGGTATTGGTCATACGCGGCATTGGCAGGTGTGCATAGGACTCTCTGCGACCGTTGCCGGTGCTTTTTGTCCCCATCAACCGCGCGTTATGCTTGTCCTGCATATACCCGACAAGGCGGCCTTTCTCAATCAGGGTGGTGTACTGAGTCGCCTCACCTTCATCATCAATATTCAAAGAACCGCGTCTGAATTCCAGTGTGCCGTCATCCACCACGGTACACAGTGGGGAAGCCACCTGTTCACCCATTTTGCCTGAGAAAGTGGAAGTCCCGCGTCGGTTGAAATCACCTTCCAAGCCATGTCCGACCGCTTCATGCAACAGCACGCCGGGCCAGCCGTTGCCAAGCACGACCGGCATGGTGCCTGCCGGTGCCGCCACGGCTTCCAGATTAACCAGTGCGATTCTCACTGCTTCTTGGGCATAGCGCTGCGCCAGATTGTTATCACGGAAGTAGCGATAATCCATTCTGCGGCCACCACCGGCACTGCCACGCTCACGGCGACCGTTACTTTCAACAATAACGCTGACATTCATCCGGATTAGTGGCCGGATATCACTGCTGTAGGTCCCGTCGCTGGCAGCAATCAGAACGCTGTCGAGTTCACCGGCCAGACTGACATTGACCTGTTTGACCCGGGGATCGGCTTTACGCGCGGCAGCATCTGCTTCGCGCAGCAAAGCCAGCTTTTCATCAACGCTCAGAGCCAGAATCGGGTCCTGACTGGAATACAGTACTGGTGTGGTCTGGCGTTTCCAGACTGCCACCTCCTGCTCCCGGCCCTGACGCGAAATGGCCTGGGCTGCTCTGGCCGCCTGCTGTAATGCCGGCAAGACCAGATCGTCAGAATAGGCAAAACCGGTTTTTTCACCACTACAGGCACGGACACCGACGCCCTGCTCAAGATGATAGCCACCGTCCTTGATGATGCCATCTTCCAGCAGCCAGCTTTCCTGGCGGGACTGCTGAAAATACAGATCAGCGTAGTCGACGCCACCCGTCATGGTGGATGCCAGCGCATTTTCCAAATCCTGCTCGGTCAGACCGGCAGGCAGAAGCAATTGCTGTTGAACTTGTTCGGAAATGGATTTCATCAACTCAGAAATTGTTGTTGCTATAAACTCAACATGATAGCAGATTAAGGGATCTGTTGGCCTTGTTCAGACTCCGGCCCCAGAACATTGAGTCTGGGATTAGTCCATGGACCGGTCAGTTGATAGCTATAGCTGATGAGATCAACAATTTCACGGTCAAAGACCTGCCCGGCAATTTTGTCGAACAGCAGGATTGCGGTGCCGACACCAAGACCGACCGGGCCACCGGCCACTGCGCCCGCCAGCGGCAGCGCAGAAGAGACTTTGGGCGTAATTTTGACCACCTGATCATAGGTTTTTGCCATCATGTCGATCGGGCCCGATACTTCAATCAGCGCCGAGTCCCCCTGCATCGTCAGATTATTCGTACGAGCGATGCCGTTACTGAACTCGAACTGACCGCGGATACTGCTGAAATCAAAGCCCTTGCCAAATAAATCGCTGAAATCCAGCGCTAATCGCCGTGGAATGGTGGCAATACTGAGAAGACCGAAAATGCGGCCCGCCGCCCCCGGCTCAACCTCAATCAGGCTGCCACGGCCGACAGTCAGACCCAACTCACCCTGCATCTTCGCCAGCGAGAACGCCGTTGGATCACCCTGCCAGCTGAGCTTGCTGTTGAGTTGTACCTGACGGGCTTCTATCACTTCCTGATAGTTGTAGTAGGCCAGCAAGGATTTCAAGTCATCACTGGAAGCGACAATATCGAATTCACTGCGACTACTTGAACCCGTGTTTGTCCAGCTGCCTGTTAACGATGCCTGTAATACCGGTGAGATGAGACTGGCCGATTCCACTTTCCAGGTCTCTGCAAGGCGGTTCGCCCGCAAGGTAAATTGCCCCAGCCGCATGCCGTTGAGTTCAAACTCAGTAATATCCAGCCTGACCGGCGGCCACAGTTCAGGCTGGCCAGTCGCCTGCGATGGCGTCTCTTTATCACCAAGATTCAGGTTCAGATGTTCTAGTGAGACTATCAACGGCCTGTCATTGCTGATTTTCGGCGGTACACTGATCGTGCCCTGGACCTGCGAGGAAGCCAGATTGAGCTGCCACTGTCCACGTGACTGGCTGGCAGAGAGTTGCAGATCCGTCAACGTCCGTTGAGCCAGTTTCAGTTCGTCAAAATGAAGATCAACGGCATCAACAGCCGGACTTTCGGTATTCAAATCTTCATGCTGCTCCAGCCAATCGAGCCAGGCATCCAAATCCAGCTGCGCCAGCCGACCAGCAACCTGGAGACCGCCACGGCGTAATTCAGCAGGTTCACCACCCAGCATGATCTGTCCGTGGGGTACATTCTCTTCAACCGTCAGCATGCCATGCAGCCAGTTTTCCCAGCGGAGGCGATATCTCAGCTGCTCAGCGTTATCAATCTGCAGTTCAACGGTTTTACGCTGTCTGGCTGTTTTTCCCAATGGGGCCGGCGCATCCACCGTGAGACCAAACAAATCAGATTCAATACGGACTGCCACATCAAAAAGGCCTTCTTGCGGCTCTTCTACCAGCACCTCGGCGAGATAATCGGTCTCCCCGCTGATAAAGTCGGGAACCTGTTCTGGCCAAAGGCGGCGCAAGTCCATTACCGAGGCACTGCCGATGACTTCGACCCGGGTTTGCTCGGCGTCGGGAACCACATCAATCTGCACCGGTTGATTGAGTGCCACTGCCGTAATGGTCTCCGCATCAACCCCGTTATTGTCGAAATTGAGCTGGCCGTTTATCTGGCTGAAGGACAAACCGGGTACCGCTTTGGATTTGAGTTCACTGTCAGCAAAAGTGACATGACCGGCGGCTTCCGTTTGCTTCGGATCGACCAGTGGTACCATCAGGTTCAGATGAATATCACTGTTACCACTGACCTCAATCCACTCCGCGACCGAACCGAAACGTTTACTGAGCGGACTATTCTGTAAAAATGACAATGCATTAGCAGTGGACCCAGCCAGTGTGCCATCCACTCGCAGGATAGGATTGGGTCTGACCAGATTTGAAATCGTCGTGGTCACCTTTTGGAATGAAAAACCGGCAATGGTCCCGGCCTGACTCTCAATCAGGAGATTATTGCCCTCACTGCTGACAGTGCCGTCAACCCCCATCAGATCGGGCCAGCCCTCAGCATAATTGAGCTGGGTATCTTCTACCTGGAACTGCATATCAAAGCGCCCACGCCCGGGGGCTTCATCGAAGGGAAAGGCCTCAGGATCACCTTCCAGTTCAATATAGCCACTGCGTATCACCCCGGCTTTAAAGGCGTCTCTGGACCATTTTTCAAAATCTTCCGGGATAATCGCCGGCGGCACATAATCACGCCAGCGATTGGTCTGAATATCCTGCAGTTCGAGCCGCAAGTCGGTATCGGTCACGCCATTATGATGATTGACCCGGCCGTTGAGGCTGAGATTCAGATCCTCATTCCAGACACTGAGCTGTTCTGCCGACAAATGCCAGCTCCCCTGCTGGCGCCGCCAGCTGACATGACCGGTGATTGACTCCAGATAAACCGACTCATCCAGCCACTTGTCCGCATAAATCGTCGTTTTGTGGCTATTCAGGCTCAGTTCACCCTGCTGTTGCTGCCAATCGAGCTCAAAACTCAAATCATTGGCGCCGGGATAGTCCTGCCAAGGCAGTAAAGCCAGGCCTTCAGCCCTAAGCTGAAGAGCCTCTATGCCCTGCTGCGGCTGATAACGGGCAGACAAGCCATAAAGATCGCCGGCCGGCTTGGTCTCGACCAGCCATGCCGGCATATCTTTCATCAGCAGTGCAATTGCTGTCAGGTCACTGAGACGCAGATAATCGGCTGAGGCTTCAATTTCACCATCCTGGTAGCGCTGCATTGATACCGTTGTCTGGGGCCAGGCTTCACCCGCCATCTGTATCTGCACTGCATTTGCATCCAATGTCCAGCTGTCAGCCTGTTTTGAGAAGCTGAACTGGCCCTGTAATTGATCCAATGTGACCTGGTCAAAACCTTCGCTTCTTTTCTCACTGCTCAGTGTCGTGTCCGTGATGGCCCCATTAAGCACCGCATTTATATCACCCAGCGTATTCCGACTGACATCAACCTCGCCGGAAAACAGGCCTTCAACGACCTTCAGGCCTTTCATAGGGATGCTGGTGATTAAAGGCGCCAGCGATAGCTCATCGGTTCCCAACTGAGCCTGCCAGGCAGTGATGGCATAATCTTCATCTATCTCGGCACGGGCACTGACAGTCACCGACGTGCCGACGGACTCGGGTAAAAGTATCCCGGCCTCGGCCTGCCACTGACGACCGGCAAATTGCAGATCAAGCTGCTGCAATTGATAGTGGCCAGACAGGGCAGACTGCTTCCTGTCCTGATAGTCCAGTGAAATCGCGCTGAGCTCCAGCTGCTTGAGCCAACTGAACCAGCGTATAACTTCCGGAACGGTAGTCCGGGATTCTCTCTGCCGAGGCTGCTCCAGACCAACCAGCCTTATCTGTCCTTGCTGAGTGCGTTCCAGTTTCAAGTGCGCCTGGCGGATACTGGCGTCAGCCACAACCGGCTCGCCACTGCTGATGGTTTGCAGAATATCCAGACTCAGATAGACCTGTTCCGCCGTGATAATCGGAGCGCCCCCCGTTTTTGGCTTGACCTTAACCTGACGTACTTCCAGTTTGGGGATCAGGTCAAACCAGTACAAACCGGCGGAATCAATAGCCACCGGATAGCCGGTTTTCTGGCTGGCCCAGTCAGCGATTTCATCTTTGCGCTGCGAAACTTCCTCGGATAGCCAGATTGCTGCCATCAGCCCCAGTAATCCGAGAATAATGACGACCACCAGCAGATAAAAAAGCTGGCGGCTGGCAATATGTAGGCTTCGCAGTAACATCAAAGACCTACATCAACACCACATTGAACTGTTCGCGACCGTATTGTGCTTCGCACTGAAACAGGATCGGCTTGCCGATCAGCTGTTCCAGTTCTGCCACTTTGGTGGAGTCTTCATCATTCAACCTGTCGATAATGTCCTGCGAGGCCAGGATCAGAAACTGCTTGGTTTCATATTGCCTGGCTTCACGCATGATTTCACGGAAGATCTCATTACAGACCGTTTCGACATTCTTGGTGTAACCCTTGCCCTCACAACAGGGACAGGCCTCACACAGAATATGCCCCAGACTTTCGCGGGTGCGCTTACGGGTCATTTCCACCAGCCCCAGTTCTGAGACAGCGCTGATGTTGTGACGTGCCCGATCCAGCGACATGGCTTTTTCCAGCGCTCTCAAAACCTGCTCACGGTGGCTGAGCTCTTCCATATCGATAAAGTCGATAATGATAATGCCGCCGAGATTACGAACCCGCAACTGGCGGGCAATCGCATGGGCAGCTTCCAGATTGGTTTTGAAGATGGTTTCTTCCAGATTCTTATGGCCAACAAAGCCCCCGGTATTCACATCAACCGTAGTCATCGCCTCGGTTTGATCAAAGATCAGGTAACCACCGGATTTAAGCGGTACTTTTCGCTGCAAGGCTTTCTGGATTTCATCCTCGACCCCGAACAGATCAAACAGCGGCATATCCCCGTCATAGTATTCGAGTCTGGCCGCGCACTCGGGCATGAAACCTTCGGCAAAATGCACCGCCTTATGGAATACATTTTCGGCATCGATTCGGATCCGCTCGATATCGGCATTAAACAGGTCACGCAAAGCCCGCATTGCCAGAGGCAAATCTTCATGCAACGGCTCACCGCAGTTGACGGTTTGTTTGCGTTCTTCGAGCTTGCCCCACAAGCGGTAAAGAAACTTGAGATCAGCTTCCAGTTCAGCCTCGGTAACTCCTTCTGCCGCCGTACGCAGAATATAGCCGCCGGTACCCGGCTCCAGCAGGCTGGTCAGACAGTTTTTCAGTCGCTCCCGCTCTTCTTCGGTTTCGATTTTAAGCGAAACACCGATACCTTCCGTTTCAGGCATATAGACCAGATAACGGGAGGAGACCGATAACTGCGTCGTGAGTCGTGCGCCTTTGGTGCCCATCGGGTCCTTGATCACCTGCACCAGAATTTCCTGGCCTTCTCTGAGCAGACTGCTGATGGTGGGTTCTACGTTAGGCGCTTCTTTCAGGTCACCCGTCTGCCCCTTGGGAATGGAAATATCAGACACGTGCAGAAATGCCGCCCGCGATAAACCGATTTCAACAAAGGCGGCCTGCATACCGGGTAAAACCCGACAGACTTTGCCTTTGTAGATATTGCCGACCAGACCACGATATTCACTGCGCTCAATAAAGACTTCCTGCAAAACGCCGTTATCTACGACGGCGGCACGAGTTTCGCTGGGCGTGATATTGATAAGAATCTCACTACTCATCGGCTGTCAGTGTCCATTTGCATTAGAAGTTGTCCTGTTTCCCTGATTGGCAGGCCCATAATTCCGGAATAGCTGCCGTGAATATGATCGATAAAAAGCGCACCCAGTCCCTGCACAGCATAGCTTCCGGCTTTGTCACGACCTTCACCGGTCTGAATGTACCAGTCAATCTGAGCTTCATTCAGCGGCGCGAAACTGACCTGACTGACGCTGATTGCAGTCAAAATCTTCTCTGAAAAAGCCAGTGCCACGGCCGTCATAACTTTATGAGTGTTACCTGACAGCATTTTTAACATACGCCGGGCATCGGCGTCATTGACCGGTTTACCAAAAATCTCCTGTCCAAGGATAACCGCGGTATCAGCAGCCAGCACCGGTTTTTTATCCCGGGCAGTCAACATATCCAAACCGGCGCGGGCTTTATCAACGGCAATGCGTTCGACATAGCTTTCCGGCGCTTCGCCGGGTTGCACGGACTCATCCACATCAGGGGCAATCACAGCGAAGTCGACTGCCATCTGATTCAGAAGTTCACGCCGCCTTGGCGATCGTGAGGCAAGGTAAACAGGGGGGAAATTCATGCGCGATGATAGGGATGATTTTGCAGGATAGTCCATGCCCGATACAGTTGTTCTGACAACACAATACGTACCAGCGGGTGCGGCAGGGTCAGCGGTGATAAGGACCATTTCTGATCAGCGCGTTGCAGACAGCTTGCATCCAGTCCGTCCGGGCCGCCCACCATCAGTGACACATCGCGGCCATCGGTCAGCCAGGACTGCATCTGCGCTGACAGCGTCACGGTATCCCAGCTTTTTCCGTCCACTTCCAGAGCAATCACGTGATGGCTGTCAGGAATAGCAGCCAGAATGCGTCCGGCCTCCTCTTTTTTCCATTGCTCGGGCTGAGCGGTTTTACCGCGTTTGGCCGGTGCGATCTCAAGCAGTTGTAACTGGCATTCACGCGGCAGACGCCGACTGTACTCTTCAAAGCCCTGCGTCACCCAGCCGGGCATCTTGGTGCCGACCGCGACCAGGTTGATTTTCATTCCTTGTCAGCCGACAGCTTCTCGCTTTGCTCGGGTACACTCCAGAGTTTTTCCAGGTTATAGGTCAGCCGGGTTTGCGGCGTCATGATGTGGGTAATGACATCCCCCAGATCCACCAGCGCCCACTCACCCACTGTTTCGCCCTCGACACCGAGGGGCTGGACACCGGCTGCTTTAGCCTGCATCACAACTTCATTGGCCAGCGCCTTGACCTGACGACTGGATTTACCGGTGGCGATAATCATCATATCGGTCACATCCGTCATTTCAGTGACATCCAAAACCTGGATATCTTCCGCTTTGATGTCCTCAAGCGCGTTGATAACCAGTGATTTGAGTTCTTCAGCCTGCATTGGGCTCTCCGTATCAATAAAAGTTAATAATAGTGTAACGCAAGGACGCCAAGCGTTGCTGTGCGATTAATCCTGCTTATTCTGCTGCGGGCGTGGCGCGGGCAACCATGCTGAGGTTTTGCCAGTGACATAATAGGCCGTCAGCCCCAGCCATTCGTGCCAGGCGACTTCCAGCACTTCAAGATGCGCAAATAAGGCAAAATCCCAGTAACGCTGGGCTGGCTTGCTGCTGCGATAATCAACCGGGTAAGGGATCACATTAATACCCTGCTTCCTGGCGATACCGACTGCCCGCGGCAGATGGAAGGCCGAAGTCACCAGCAGATAGCGCCCGTTCGGAGCCGGCAACAACGGTTTAATCATCACAAAGTTTTCGTAGGTATTGCGTGCGCGGGGTTCCATCTTTATCCGCTCAGGCTCGATACCCGCCTGTGTCAGCAAGGTCATCGACACCCGACCCTCACTGTCCAGATCCGGCATTTGTATCAGATTACTGCCACCGGTGTAGATAAGTGGCAACTGCGGATAATGACGGCTCAGTTCAGCAGCGGCGAGAATTCGCTCGGCACTGTCGCCGACTTCGGCACTGCCCCAGCCACTCGACAGTTTCAAATTTTCGGCGCCGCCCAGCACGACAATACCGTCAATATTCTCCGGCAGTGTTGCCGGCGGCTGAAAGCGGGTTTCCAGCGGCTGCATCAACCAGTCGCCGACAGGATAGGCCATAACGCTAAAAGCCAACAGACTCAGCAGCGTCAACAGACGCCGGGCGGCTTTGATGTAATTCAGCCATAACAAGAGGGTTGCCAGTATCAAAAACCAGACCAGCAGAGTGGTCGGGCTCAACAATCCCCAGACCAGCTTGGATAGAACAAAAAACAGATTATCCATCAGGAGGCTTGCGGCCTGATTTGGTACAGTCCCATTTGCTCAATCAGCGCAATCACGGCATCAGGCAGTAAATAACGGACATCGCGCTTTTCATACAAGGCTTCACGAATCGCTGTTGCCGAGATGGCGAGTTGCGTCACCGGAATCGACCAGATTTTACCGGCAGCCAATAATTCGTCCCCCTGCCGGGCCTGATGGGCGTGATACCACTGTGCCAGCTCGTCTGACATCTCAAGCTGCTCTTCAGGCCGCTGCATCACAACGATATGCGCGAGTTCGATAATCTGCTGCCAGCGTGACCAGGTGTTCAGGCTACGGAAGGCATCGGTCCCCATCAACACAAACAAAGGATTATCCGGCAACTCCTGTCTTAGACTGAGCAAGGTATCTACCGTATAAGACGGCCCTTCCCGGCCCAGCTCACGATCATCCACCACCAGCCTGGGATGATTCTTTATCGCCAGCTCCAGCATCAGCCGCCGCTCCTGCGGGCTTGCTACCGGCTCAATCCGGTGCGGAGGCAAAGCACAGGGAATCAGCCTCAGTTGCTCCAGTTTCAGTGCTTCAACTACATCCAGCGCAGTGCGCAAGTGGCCGAAGTGAACCGGATCAAACGTTCCGCCCAGAATCCCGATGGCTGCTTTAGTTTCTGACTTGCCCACTACCCAACACTATCCATTTTTGTGATGTCAGCCCTTCCAGTCCGACCGGACCGCGGGCATGAATTTTATCGGTCGAAATCCCAATCTCGGCGCCGAGGCCATATTCAAAACCATCGGCAAAACGGGTTGAAGCATTGACCATCACCGAGCTGGAATCAACCTCAGCCAGGAAGCGGCGGGCACGTTGGTAGTTTTCGGTCACAATCGACTCGGTGTGACCAGAACTGTGCTGATGGATATGTTCCATTGCTTCATCCAACCCGTCGACAATTTTAATCGACAGAATCGGTGCCAGATATTCGGTGTCCCAGTCGGCCTCGGTTGCGGCGTTGATATCCTTCAGAATTGCCCGGGTATGACTACAACCGCGCAGTTCCACCCCTTCATCACCATAGCGCACAGCAAGCCGGGGCAGAATGGTGTCAGCTACTGCCGCATCGACCAGCAGTGTTTCCATGGCATTACAAACGCCGTAACGATGACATTTGGCATTAAAGGCAATCTCTTCTGCCATATCCAGATCGGCCTCGCTGTCGATATAGACATGACAGATGCCGTCCAGATGCTTGATGACCGGTACCCTGGCCTCGTTGCTGATGCGTTCGATCAGGCTTTTACCGCCGCGGGGAACAATCACATCAACAAATTCCGGCATGGTGATCAACTGACCGACCGCCGCTCTATCGGTAGTCTGAACTACCTGGACCGCAGTTTCGGGCAGCCCGGCCTGATCCAGACCACGACGGATACAGGCAGCAATGGCCTGGTTGGAATGAATGGCTTCACTGCCACCACGCAGAATCGTGGCATTACCGGATTTCAGACATAACGCCGCCGCATCGGCGGTGACATTAGGCCGCGATTCATAAATGATGCCGACAACACCCAAAGGCACGCGCATACGGCCCAGCTGAATACCGGAAGGGCGGTAGGTCATATCACTGATTTCACCGACCGGATCAGGTAAGGCCGCGATCTGCTCCAGCCCTACTGCCATCGATTCGATGCGGCCATCCGACAGGGTCAAACGATCCAGCAGGGCCGCTTCCAGGCCTTTGCTTCTACCGGCTTCCAGATCCCGTTCATTTTCCCGTTTCAGGGTTTCAGCGGCCGCACGAATTTCCGCCGCCATCGCAAGCAGGGCTTTGTTCTTGGTTGCAGTGCCGGCACGTGCCAGGGCGCGGCTGGCCTGACGGGCGTGCTGGCCCAGGCTTCGCATGTACTCATTGACGTCCAACAATAGACTCCTTCGTGTTTTCCTAATCAGGCCTGTCTGACACCGGCCGCCTGCAGGCAGAGCTTTTCCAGCAAGCGCCAGGGGCAGGTTTTCAACACGCCTTTGGCCGCTTTATCGATATCGGCCATTTGGGTCAGAAACTGCTGCCAGTGCTGACTGTCATAACGCTGCAGCGCTTCCCGCATCAGGGGTTTATTTTTATCCCAAACCGGTGGTTTCTGAGCGGCAAAGACCTGTTCCAGAGGACGGCCTGATTGCAGTTCCACTGACATCGCGACAATGCGTCTCAGTGACCAGGCGACGGCAGAGAAAACCGCCAGAATATCAACACCTTCTGATCGTAAGCGCTCTATTATACGGGGGATTTTCTGTGCCTGTCCTGCCAACACGGTATCCATCAGACCAAAAGCTTCAAAACGGGCATTGTCGGCAACGGATTGCAGAATCAGCGCTTCACTGAGTTCACCATCGATGTTGAGTAATTCCAGCTTGTCTATTTCCTGGGCAGCAGCGAATAGGTTACCTTCCACCCGTTCCGCGATCAGGCTTGCCAGCCTGTTATCACAGTTAAGACCGCGCTGTTGCATGCGCTGCATGACCCAGCGTGGTAAATGCGTCGCCTCCACCGGCCAGATAGGTACACTGGCACCCAGCTTATCCAGTTCAGTAAACCACTTGGCTTTCTGCGAACGGTTGTCGATTTTGCCACTGATAATGATCAGTGTGGTGTCCTGAGGCGGCTCTGCGGCAAAACGGCGAAGGGCCTCGCCACCTTCCTTACCCGGACTCCCCGAAGGCAAACGGATTTCAATCAGCCGCTGACTGGCGAATAATGACAGGCTCTGTTCCTGCCATTTGATTTGTGACCAGTCAAAACGCCCTTCGACATGCCAGACCTCGCGGTCATTGGCACCGGCCTGACGAATCCGCTTTCTGATTTTATCTGCGGCCTCTTCCACCAGCAGCGCTTCATCACCATAAACAAGGTAAACGGGCAGCAGTGCCTGTTGCAGCGCCCCGTCGAGTTGTTCTGCCCTCAGCCGCATTGACTAGTTAAGGGCAGACAGGCGCCGGATAATGCTCTGTACCATCTGCTTGTACATATCTTCACGCAATACCCTTTGCTGTTCGTCCATCGCCAGGATCTGGTTCTGGTCAAACTGATAGTCGCGTCTGGCTTCTACCCGTTGCTTGTCACCAATGAGTTCACCGTTTTCATCGGTGATCTGATAGATCACCCAGGCTTCCAGCTCGTATTCACGCACCTTGGCATTGCTGCCTACTGACAGCACGTTCTGCTGATAGCGGTTTTCCAGCACGGTGAACAAGGCCGCGCCTTCCTGATAATCTTCAAGTACGTTAATACCATTACGCTGCAAAGCGCGTTTAAGCTGCAGACCAAATGAATCCTGCCGTGTATTGACGCCCTGAATATAAAGCGTTTTCAGCTCTTCCGGCACTGCGGCTGCGCCCCTGAGCTGGAAGCCACAGGCTGTCAGCGTCAGAATGACCAGTGCGATAAAGCTTCTGAACACAACATGATTCATGTTTGATTTCCTTTATTAGCCTGCCACGACGATATTCAACAAGCGTCCGGGTACCAGAATGACTTTACGGACTTCCTTACCCTCGGTAAACCGTTGCACGTTTTCCTCGGCAAAAGCGATGCCTTCTACCGCTTTCTGGTCGGCTTCCGCCGGCACCGCAATTCTAGCTCTGAGTTTACCGTTAACCTGCACCATCAGTTCAATTTTATCCTGCTTCAGTGCAGCTTCATCGACAGCAGGCCATTGACTATCCACCACTGCCTGCTGATGACCCAGCATTTGCCACAACTGATGACTGATATGCGGTGTAATCGGTGACAGCATCAGCACCACCAGTTCCAGGCATTCCTGCATTACAGCCCGGCCCTGTTCACTGCTGTCATCCAGCTTGGCAATGGCATTCATCAGTTCCATCACTGCGGCAATGGCCGTGTTGAAGGTATGACGGCGACCGATATCATCTGTCACTTTGCTCAGGGTCTGATGCGCCTGGCGTCGGATATTCTGCAGATTGTCAGTCAGACTATCGCTATCAATCTGAACAGTTTCGCCCTGTGCAACATGCTCGCTAACCGCACGCCATAAGCGCTTGAGGAAACGGTTGGCACCTTCTACCGCTTTATCGGACCACTCCAGAGACATCTCGGGCGGCGCAGCGAACATCATAAACAGACGCGCAGTGTCGGCACCATATTCATCAATCAATGCCTGCGGATCCACGGTATTACCCTTGGACTTGGACATTTTGGCACCGTCTTTCAGCACCATGCCCTGGGTCAGCAGGTTTTTAAACGGCTCATCCCCTGACACCAGTCCCTCATCACGCATGAGTTTATGAAAGAAACGTGCGTAAAGCAGATGCAAGACAGCGTGTTCAATACCGCCAATGTACTGATCGACCGGCAACCAGTAATCGGCGCGTTCATCCAGCATTGCCTGGTCATTATCCGGGCAGGTAAAGCGCGCGTAATACCAGGATGACTCGAAGAAAGTATCAAACGTGTCGGTTTCACGTTCCGCTTCACCGCCACATTCAGGGCACTGACACTGATAGAACTCGGGCATCGACTTAATCGGTGATCCGGATCCGTCAACAATGACATCTTCCGGCAATGTGACCGGCAGATCAGCTTCCGGCACCGGGATGGAGCCACATTCAGGGCAGTTGATAATCGGGATCGGCGTGCCCCAGTAACGCTGGCGTGAAACACCCCAGTCACGCAGACGGTAATTAGTCTGGCGTTCGCCCAGACCTTTTTCAGCCAGAAAATCGGCAATCGCATCAAAAGCCTGCTCACTGGAAAGCCCATCAAATTGCTGAGAATTCAGCAGGCGACCTTTGTCGGTGAAGGCTTCTTTACTGAGATCAATCTCTGTTCCTTCGATCGATTCAATCACCTGCTTCACCGGCAGCTGATATTTCTGTGCAAACTCGAAATCCCGCTGATCGTGGGCCGGCACTGACATCACAGCCCCGGTACCGTAGCCCATCAGAACAAAGTTGGCTGCCCAAACCGGTACCTGTTCACCGGTGACCGGATGTACCGCCATCAGGCCGGTGGCGACACCTTTCTTCTCAGCCGTCTCCATTGCCGCTTCCGATGTTTCCATGCGGCGACACGCTTCGATAAAGCGTTGCAGTTCTTCATTATTTTCTGCCGCCTTCAAGGCCAGCGGATGCTCGGCAGCAACAGCCACATAACTGACACCCATCAGGGTATCAGGCCGGGTGGTATACACTGCCAGGCTGTCATCGCTTTCGGCTATATTGAATTGAATCTGTACGCCCTGAGAACGGCCAATCCAGTTCGCCTGCATGGTACGGACCTGTTCAGGCCAACCATCCAGTTGCTCCAAATCAGCCAGCAGTTGGTCGGCATAATCGGTGATTTTCATAAACCACTGCGGAATCTCACGACGTTCCACTTTGGTATCGCAGCGCCAGCAACAACCATCAATGACCTGTTCGTTGGCCAGCACGGTCAGATCATGGGGGCACCAGTTCACCGCAGCGGTTTTCTTGTATACCAGACCTTTTTTAAACAGCCGGGTGAACAACCACTGTTCCCAGCGGTAATAATCGGGTTTGCAGGTCGCCAGTTCCCGCTGCCAGTCATAACCCAGGCCCAGTCGCTGCAACTGACCGCGCATGTAATCGATATTCTGATAAGTCCAGGCAGCCGGAGCCACCTTGTTCTTGATCGCCGCATTTTCCGCCGGCAAACCGAAAGCGTCCCAGCCCATCGGCTGCAACACGTTTTTTCCCTGCATCCGCTGATAACGGGAGATGACATCACCGATGGTGTAATTGCGCACATGCCCCATATGCAGCTGACCGCTTGGATACGGGAACATCGACAGGCAATAAAATTTTTCCCTGTCAGGATCTTCGGTGACCTGGAAGCTGTTGTTGTCCTGCCAGAATTGCTGGGCAGCGGCTTCCACTTCATCAGGACGATATTCTTGTTGCATGGACTCTCTTTGGATAGGGGAAATTTGAAATCGCTTAGGATACCTCAGCGCGGCGAAGGCTCAAAATATAGTTGCGCGCGGTGCCAATAAAAAAGCAGCCCGCAGGCTGCTTCAATTGAATCCTTAGTTTAAAGTCTGCGCACGCCGGTGCTGAAAACTCATTTGCCAGCGGCCATCAGGGTTTCGTATTTGGCATAGAGCTGATCATGGCTCTCAACATTGTCCGGGTCTTTGGGAATACAATCCACCGGACAGACTTCCACACACTGCGGCGTGTCGAAGTGACCCACACATTCGGTGCACAAATCCGGATCAATCTCATAAATTTCAGCACCTTGCGATATCGCGCCATTGGGGCACTCGGGCTCGCATACATCGCAGTTGATGCATTCATCGGTGATAAACAGGGACATCTCTCACTCCACAATTCGATATTTAAGCGATCTTATCGCTGTTATTTGGGGGCAGGCAATTTGGCTTTCAATGCTGCCTGCACACAAGGGGCGACGAACTCTGACACCTCACCGCCAAGAATGGCGATTTCCTTCACCAGTGACGAAGAGACGAAGCTCAGGTTTTCAGCCGGTGTCAGAAACAGGGTTTCCACTTTTGACTGCATACGCCGGTTCATGGTTGCCAATTGTAATTCATACTCAAAATCAGAAACCGCCCGCAGCCCGCGGATAATGACATTGGCGCCCATACTGATCGCTTCATTAACCAGCAGGCCCTCAAATCCGCGTACTTCGACATTATTCAGATCCTGCAATGTTTGCCGTGCCAACTCGACACGTTCATCGAGGCTGAACATGGGTTGTTTGCCGGGATTGATGGCAATCGCCACAATCACCTTGTCGAACAGCGTGGCAGCCCGGTTGACCAGATCAATATGGCCGTAGGTAATCGGGTCAAAGGTTCCCGGGTAAATAGCGGTGGTCATCCGTCGGCTGCTCCGGGTTGAAATTCAAACAAAGCGTATTTTACATCACCTGCCTGCTTTTCTCGCAAACAATGCCAGGTCGGGGGCAATAAAGGCTGTGACTGGCGACGGGGATATTCCAGGTAAATGCGGGCCCCCTTATTGAGCAGGCCTTTATCCGTAAGCAGTGTGGCCACGTCTGACCACAAATCCAGCTGATAAGGCGGGTCCAGAAAAACCACATCAAAAGGCTGGCTGGCGGTAGCCAGATAAGATTCTATGCGGCCGTGAATAATGTCACACTGATCAGCCTTGAGTAGTCCCTGATTCTGTTTCAAATCATTGAATGCCTGCCGGTCGGCTTCCACCATGACGACCTGAGATGCACCGCGTGACGCCGCCTCAAATCCCAGGGCGCCGCTGCCGGCAAAGCAATCCAGACAGCGACTGAAACCCAGTGAGGGTTGCAGCCAGTTGAACAGGGTTTCACGGATCCGGTCACCGGTCGGCCGAAGCCCCTCGACATCCGAAAAGCCCAGTTGCCGGCCCCGCCAGGCACCGGCAATGATGCGTAAAAATCCTGTTTTATTCTGTTTCTGTTGTCTCGCCACCCACCAGCACCGTCAGCATAGTTTCGGCATTCACTCGTCTTTCGAATGCCTGTTTGATATCCGCCACGGTGACGGCTTCGACTTTGTCGTTAAAGCTGTCAAGATAGTCCAGTGGCAAATCGTAGAATCCTATCATAGCGAGGTAATCTGCGATCTTGCTGTTACTGTCTACCCGCAGGGCAAAGCCGCCGGTAATATTCTGCTTGGCTGCCGTCAGCTCGGCTTCGGTGGGGCCGGTTTCAATAAATTTCTTGAGTGTGTTCTTGAGTACAGTCAAGGCTTCCTGCGCTTTTTCATTCCGGGTCTGCAATGCAAACTGATACGGCCCCTTTTGCTGCATCGGCTTGAAATAGCTGTAAACTCCATAAGTCAGACCGCGTTTTTCCCGCAACTCATCACTGAGCTGTGACACAAGTCCACTGCCGCCCAGAATATGATTACCGACATAGAGTGGAAAATAATCTGGATCATCACGGCTGATACCCGTCTGCCCCATCACAATAGTGGTCTGGGTTGACGGGAAACTTTTGTTTATGAGCTGGGACTGTTGCATCGGCTTCACTTCAGGCAGGGTTTCAGCCGGCTTCCCGGTGGCAAGACCTGATGTGAGGCGACTGGCAACAGCTTCGGCCTGTTTCCGATCTAGGGCACCCACAATCACTACCACCGCATTACTACTGACGTAATAACGGTCATAGAAGGCCTGCAGGTCGGCGGGTGTCAACTGCTGAACACTGTCTGCATTACCGGCAGGCATCACGCTGTAGGGATGCTGGTCATAGAGATTTTCATAAAATGATCTGGTCGCAATCGCCTGCGGTGACTGGTTTTCAGCCTGCAGTCCCGTTAACAATGTCTGCTGAATGCGATCGAAGGCGGACTGAGGGAAAGCGGGTTTTGAAAGCACTTTTGTATAGGTATCGATGGCTTGTTCAAAAGCCTGTTTCTCAGTCAGCGTACGCAGACTGAACACCGCCATATCGCGCTCGGAGCTGGCACCGAATTTAGCCCCTACATTGGCAAAGGCACTGGCAATATCATCAGCGTTCATGCTGTCAGTACCTTCATCAAGCATCGCCGCCGTCATTTTAGCCTTGCCCGGTTGCTCAGCATCGCGGGCAGCGCCGGCATCAAACACCACGCTGATATCGACCATCGGCAATTCCGGCGCCGGCACAAAATACACGCGCGCCTTATTGTCTGTGGTCCAGTGCTGGATCTCAGGGCCGGCCCAGCTCAAACCAGCGGAAAGCAGGGTGAAAAAGAAAACAAAAAATCTAGCGAACATGCGCATCTCCAGCATTCGAAACGGGACGGCTTCCATCCAGTGGCAATGGCACCAATTCAGCAATAGTCAGGCTGTCGTCAACGAAATATTTATTGGCAACAGCCTGTACCTGCTCGGCGGTGACCGCTTTGATATTGTCGACATATTGTTCGCCGACCATCCAGTCAAGCCCGATGGTTTCGAGCATGCCTATCTGCATCGCCTGATAGAAAACACTGTCTTTTTCGTAGACCGTTTCGGCAACAACCTGGGCTTTTACGCGATCAAGTTCTTCGGAGCTCACCGGGGTCTGCTTGAGTCGTTCAAGCTGTTCACGAACAGCCACCTCTAAATCGTCCACCGTTTTACCGTTGGCCGGTGTACCGGCGACAAGGAATAAGTCTTTCAAGCGGGAGAACAGGCTGTTACCGGCACCGATACTGGTCGCAACCTGCTGTTCACGGACCAGTTCTTTTGCAAAGCGTGCGCTGTTACCCCCATCCAGAATACCGGCCAGCACTTCCAGTGCATAAGGTTCCCAGCTGTTTTTTTCGGCCACCGTGGTCACTCCCGGCACTTTCCAGCCCATCATCAGATAGGGCAATTCCGCCGGGGCCTTGACCTTGATTTCGCGTATGCCCCGCTGCGCTACTTCCACGCGTGGTTTTAATTCAGCAATAATTTCCGGCTTCAACGGGCCGAAATATTGTTTAGCCAATTCCAGTACGGCCTTGGGTTCAACATCACCAGCCACTACCACAGTCGCATTATTGGGGGCATACCACATCTGATACCACTCCCTGAGGTCGTCAGCCTCGTAATGCTGGATATCACTCATCCAGCCGATAATCGGGTGGTCGTATGGACTGCTCATAAAAGCAGCGGCGTTGAAGTGTTCACGCAGCAGAGACTGCGGGTTGTCCTCAGTACGCATACGGCGCTCTTCGGCGACAACATCCCGCTCTTTCAACAGCTCTGCCGGTTCGATAATGAGATTTCGCATCCGATCAGCTTCGTGTTTAAAACTGACCTCAAGACGATCTTTGTGCAGCTTCTGAAAATAAGCTGTGTAATCCCGGCCGGTGAAAGCATTCTGTTCACCGCCGTTACGGGCGATAATCTGGGAGAATTCGTTGGGTTCCAGATTCTCGGTGCCTTTAAACATCATATGCTCAAGCACGTGCGAGATACCGGTAATTCCGTTGTATTCGTAGCTGGAACCAACTTTGTACCAGATTTGGGATACAACCACCGGCGCCCGGTGGTCCTCTTTAACAATAAGTTTGAGTCCGTTATCAAGCTCAAACTCGCTGACCTGTGCCTGTACAATGCCGGGCAGTAACAGGGCCAGCCAGGCTAGATTTTTTAGTTTCAGCATCTGCATCTCTTTAATGGCTGCGTGATAAGATTGACCGTCGAAGTGTAACGACAAGCAGAAAATATGTTTAGTTTCCTCAGAAAAAAAAACAAAACGACCGAGCCGGAAACGGCTTCAGAGCAGGTTGAGACAGCTGCTGACATAACGCCACAGTCCAATGCCGAAGAAGAACCTCAGGTAGCCGCAGAAGCGCAGTCTAACACCGGCTTATTCGGCCGGCTGAAATCCGGGCTGAGCCGAACCAGTAATAAACTGACTGAGGGCTTTGCCAGCCTGGTGCTGGGTCGCAAAAGCATTGACGATGATTTACTGGAAGAATTGGAAACTCAGCTATTGACCGCCGATCTGGGGGTTGATGCCACTTCCCGCATCATCGATGATTTGACCCAGCGCGTTAACCGCAAACAGCTCGGCGATGTCGAAGCGCTGTTCAATGCGATGCGTGAAGATATGGTCAAAATCCTTGAGCCCAGTGCCAAGCCCCTGGTTATACCCAGCAAACAGGGCCCGTTCGTCATCCTGATGGTGGGCATTAACGGTGTCGGCAAAACCACCACCATCGGCAAGCTGGCCAAACAATTTCAGCAACAGGACAAAAAAGTGATGCTGGCCGCCGGCGATACCTTCCGCGCTGCTGCGGTTGAACAACTGCAGGTCTGGGGTGAGCGTAACCAGATCCCGGTGATTGCCCAGCCCACCGGCGCAGATTCAGCCTCTGTTATCTACGATGCGCTGGAAGCCGCCAAAGCGCGTGACGTCGATATTCTGATTGCGGATACGGCGGGCCGTCTGCATACCCAGTCCAACCTCATGGAAGAACTGAAAAAAGTAAAACGGGTGATGGCTAAAGTGGATGCAACAGCACCACATGAAGTCATGCTGGTCGTCGATGCCGGCACAGGGCAGAACGCACTGCAACAGGCACAGCAATTTAACCAAGCCGTTGGGGTGACCGGTATCACCCTGACCAAGCTTGACGGTACCGCTAAAGGCGGCATTATTTTTGCCATTGCAGACAAGACCGGTCTGCCCATACGTTATATCGGTGTCGGTGAGAAAATTGATGATTTACGGCCCTTTGATGCCAACGACTTTGTCGATGCCCTGTTAGGACGAGAAGACGATTAATGATTCGCTTCAGTGAGGTTTACAAACGTTATCCCAACCAGCATGAAGCGTTGTCCGGGCTCAGCTTCGAGCTCGACAAGGGCGAAATGGCTTTTCTCACCGGTCACTCCGGCGCGGGTAAAAGCACGCTGCTGAAACTGATTGCATTGATTGAACGCAGCTCCCACGGCCAGGTCTGGGTCAATAATCAGAACCTGACGCGCCTGACCAAATGGAAAGTTCCCTATTACCGCCGCAAAATCGGGCTGGTATTTCAGGATCATAACCTTTTGCATGACCGCACCGTGTTCGACAATGTAGCGCTGCCGCTGATTATCGCGGGTGAAAACCATCGTGAGATTGGTCGCCGTGTTAGAGCAGCCCTGGATAAAGTGGGCTTACTGGGTAAGGAGCGCAGTCTGCCGATCGCCCTCTCCGGCGGTGAGCAGCAGCGGGTCGGCATTGCCCGCGCCGTCGTCAACCGGCCGCCGGTGCTGCTGGCTGACGAACCGACCGGTAACCTGGACCCGGATCTTTCCCAGGAAATCATGCATCTTTTTGAGCAGTTCAATCAGGTGGGAGTCACGGTGTTTATTGCCTCTCATGATCTGGAACTGATTAACCGCATGTCACATCGTCAAATCAAGCTGAACCAGGGGCGACTGGCCTGATGCTGAAACTCAATCTGCACAATTATTTCCTGCGTCACCTGCAGGTAATGCTCTACAGCCTGGGTCAACTCTGGCGCACGCCTGCTGCCACCACAATGACGGTACTGGTGATCGGTATCGCACTGGCTTTACCGGCAGGGCTCTATGTGCTGCTGAAGAATGTAGAGCAGGTCAGCAGTCAGTGGGAGGAAGCCAGCCAGATATCACTGTTTCTGCACCACGACACCCCCGATCAGCGTGGTAAACAACTGGCTGAACAATTGCTGACCTGGCCCGACATTAATACTGTTCACTATCAATCGGCCAAAGATTCGCTGGCCGAATTCCGTCAGTTATCCGGTCTCGATAGTCTGCTCGATACCCTGCCCGATAATCCACTTCCACCGGTCATCATTATCCAGCCTGAAGCCGGTCAGCATGAGAATGAAGCTTTACACAGCCTGCTGGACAGACTACAAAGTATGCAGGAAGTGGAACTCGCCAAGCTGGATATGGAATGGCTCCAGCGTCTGCGCAGTATCAATGAAGCCGGCGAACGGGGCATCAGCATTCTGGCCATTTTGCTATCACTCAGCGTTCTTCTGGTGATAGGCAACACCATTCGCCTTGCCATATTGAATCGCCAGACTGAAATCCGTGTCATCAAACTGGTCGGTGGTACCAATGCGTTTGTGCGCAGACCATTTCTCTACACCGGCTTCTGGTATGGGCTGCTGGGCGGCGCGATTGCCTGGCTGACATTGCTGCTGACACTACTGTTCATCAGTGGTCCGGTGAACCGGCTGGCAGCCCTGTATGACAGCCAGTTCACACTCAACTGGCTGGGCGGCCAGATGTTTATTGCTTTGCCCTTGTTCGGGCTGGTGCTGGGAGTTCTTGGTGCCTGGCTGGCAGTGGGCAGACACCTTAATGAAATCGAGCCGACTTAAGCAGCATAAAACAGGAACTTTCTACCTGTTTTATGCCTCTTATAGCCGTAAAATAATATTTAATGCTATGATTTAGCGATGACTCTCAGGAGACTGCGCAGATGACAACAAATGTGGCCCAATACCAACTGGCATTGGCACCGATTGGCAACCTCGACGCCTATACCAGCCTGGTACACACTATCCCTGTACTGACCGCTGAAGAAGAGCACGATCTGGCAACTCGGCTGCAGCGTGACGGTGACCTTGATGCCGCCCAGCGGCTGGTACTGTCACATCTGCGTTTTGTTGTTCGTATCGCCAAGGGTTACAGCGGCTATGGTCTGCCGGTGGCTGACCTGATTCAGGAAGGCAATATTGGCCTGATGAAAGCGGTCAAACGCTTCAACCCGGAAAAAGGGGTACGACTGGTTTCCTTTGCCGTGCACTGGATCCGTGCTGAAATTCATGAATATGTGATTCGCAACTGGCGCATCGTCAAAATTGCGACCACCAAGGCCCAGCGCAAACTGTTCTTCAACCTTCGCAGCGCCAAACAACGACTAGGTTGGCTGAATCAGGAAGAAGTTGAAGCGGTGGCCGAGGATTTGGGGGTAACCCCTGCCAACGTCATGGATATGGAACGCAGACTGGCGCAGCCGGATGCCTCATTCGATCTGCCCGCTGACAATGATGACGAAGACAGTCATTACTCACCGGTCGCCTACCTGGCGGCACCGGATAATGCTGACCCATCTCAGCAACTGGAGCAGGATGACTTCAGTGATTATCAGCAGCAGAAACTGGCGAATGCCCTGGCGACACTGGATGAGCGCAGTCGTGACATTATTGCTCAGCGCTGGCTGAGTGAGGATAACAAAGCGACGCTGCACACCCTGGCTGATCAGTACCAGGTATCTGCTGAGCGGATTCGCCAGATTGAAAACAACGCCATCAAAAAGCTCAAGAAACTGATGGCTTAATTTGAATTTTAAACGTAAAAAAGCCCGCTTAAAGCGCAATGCTGATCAGTTAAGAAAACTTGACTGAATCAGTAAAGGGATCAAACTCCAGTGATAGTCATATCACTGGAGTTTTTTTATGTCCTTTCAAGCCTTACTGTCAGACTTAACAGATAGCGGTTATTATCCGTCCTCAGTCAGTACTTTTGCAGAGCACATTCCTCGCGACTGGTTGGAATTGGCTACGAAGCAGGCCAATCAAGTGACGGTTCGGCGTAGAAAACTGGTCAGTGAGTATGTGCTGTGGCTTGTAGTGGGGATGGCCTTTTTCCGGAATGAACCGCTAATCGAAATCGCCCGACGGATGAACATCAGTATTGATGGTGAAGCCGTCGATACTGTGATGGCAAAAAGTGCTTTGACCCAGGCACGTCAGAAGCTGGGCTCGGAATCATTAGCCTGGTTATTCCGTCATAGTGCCGGACAGTGGGCCACAGAGCGCTACCCTGGCGACAATTGGCAGGGACTGCAGGTATTTGCCATTGATGGCGCCCTGTTTCGTACGGCAGACACACAGGAACTGCGAAGTCACTTTGGCAGCGGTAATACCTCGACCTCCCGGCAAACACCTTATCCTGTCTGCCGGGTTGTGACCGTGATGAATGTACACTCCCACCTGCTGTTGGATGCGCAAATCAGCCCTTACCGGAAAAGTGAAATGCCGCTGGCTACAGCGATGTTAAACACCCTGCCAGACAACAGCGTGACTTTGCTTGATAAAGGGTTTTTCAGTGCCCCTCTGCTTCATCAGTTAGGCAGCAGGGAAAATAACCGTCACTGGTTATTACCGATGCGAAAAGGTTGTCGATACGAGGTAATTGAAGACTATGGTGACGGCGACCAGTTGATTGAAATGCGTGTCTCGCCGCAGTCCAGAAAGCAAACCCCCACACTCCCTGAAACATGGCAGGCCAGAGCAGTCACTTATCAGGTCGGTCAGAGTACAAAGACCGTGCTGACCTCTTTACCTGCTCGTCAGTTTGAGGCTAAAGCGGTGGCCGAACTCTACCATCAACGCTGGCAGATTGAGCTTGGCTTCCGAGACATCAAAAGCAGCATGCAAAACAATGCGCTGACGTTACGTAGCAAGACCGTGGAACTGGTTTATCAGGAGCTATGGGGATTACTACTCGCTTATAACCTCATCAGACGGGAAGCGAGTCTTGCGGCTGTCAGTCATGGCTATACGCCTGATGATGTCAGTTTTAAGTTCGCTTGCCAGTTTATCGCTGCAGAGCTTATCAATATGGCTGTGGCCGTCTCTCCCGCGAACACACCTAAAAGGTTAGAGAATCTCAGGGGCAATATCGCCATACTCTTCTTAAAAAAACGCCCCAGGCCGTCAAGGCCCAGGGCGGTTAAGATGTCTAAGACCCGTTATCCAGTTAATTACAGGGCATCACCGCTTAAGTGAACTGCATTGCGCTTAAAGCGGGCTTTTTTTATATCTGTCCTGAAACGCCGATTATCTTTCCAGCAGCGGTGCTTTGTCCGGCTTTCCGTCCCACTCTTCAGCATCTGGCAGTGGATCTTTCTTCTCAGATAGAACAGGCCACACACGTGACAGTTCTTCGTTGATTTGCAGAAACTCCATTTGCTCATCCGGCAAGTCATCTTCCGAGAAAATCGCTTCTGCAGGACACTCCGGCTCACACAGGGTGCAGTCGATACACTCGTCTGGATCGATGACCAGGAAGTTAGGACCTTCGTGAAAACAATCTACTGGGCAGACATCAACGCAGTCAGTATATTTACACTTGATACAGTTTTCTGTGACAACAAAGGTCATGTTGAATTCTCCAAAAACACGAGTTATGCAGGCTCCAGCCTGTCTTTAATTAAACGGACATTTTACATGATTTGCACCTGTTCTGGGCAAGGATCGTTTTTACGGTATGATCGGGGTGTGAAACACTTTGCTCTGATATAAGCAATATTGAGGGACTGCGCAGTATGCGAAAAATCTTTTTCCTGCTTTTGTTCGCGCTGATATTTATCTTCAGTGCTGCATTTGCCGCATTCAACATGACTGCCGTGACAGTCAATTTTTATTTTGGTGAGTTCACATTGCCGCTATCTGCACTACTGGTCATAGCCATGCTGCTGGGGGTCACTATCGGCATGATCGTGCTCGTACTGACTACGCTCAAACTGCGTTATGAGAACCGTCGTCTGCAGCATCGACTGTCCGTTTCCGAGCAGGAAATTAACAGCTTGCGTATTTTGCCTATCAAAGACAGTCATTAATCGTGATGCTCCAGTGGCTATTTTTTCTGCTGCCCGTTGCTGCCTTGTCAGGCTGGCTGATGGCGCGACGCCATTACAAGCGTCGCTATCGGCCTCAAGACTCTGCATTCAGTCCGGAATATTTTAAAGGGCTGAACTACCTGTTGAATGAACAGCCTGATAAAGCGATTGATGTCTTTATCGGCCTGCTTGAAGTCAACAGTGAAACCGTCGAAACGCATCTGGCACTCGCTAACCTGTTCAGGCGCCGCGGTGAAACTGAACGCGCTATCCGCATTCATCAGAACCTGATCGCGCGACCGACACTGAGTAGCGCCCAGCGAATCCAGGCATTAGTCGAGTTAGGCCTGGATTACATGAGCGCCGGTGTATTGGACCGTGCCGAACAGTTATTTCTGGAGCTGTTACAACAAACACCGCCGCCGACAGAGGCACCACGACAACTGCTGCGCATTTATCAGCAGGAAAAAAAGTGGCAGCAAGCCATCGATATGGCAAAAAAACTGCCTAGCGACAAGAAAACCAATACCCATCCCCTGATTGCCCAGTTTTACTGTGAACTGGCGGAACCCTTGATTGAAAGCGACCGGCAACAGGCGATTAATTTATTACGCAGTGCTCATCACTTCGATCCAAACTGTGTACGGGCCAGCCTGCTGGAAGGGCGTATGCTGATTCATGCCGGCCAGTACCGTAAGGCAATTCGGGTCTTGCAGCAGATTGAGCAGCAGAACCACTACTTCCTGTCCGAGGCACTGCCCCTGCTGGAGCGCTGCTATGAACACACCGGTCATATGCATCTGTTCCGTGATTGGCTGCAAAGCCTGTTGGAGCGTCACCCCAACCTGACCTCTGCCCGACTCTTGCTGACCCGGTTGATTCGCAAACAACAGGGTAATCAGGCCGCACAGCAGTTTCTCTATCGTGAGTTATATCAACATCCCTCCGTGGAAGGGCTGCATCAGTTGATCATGCTTGGCGAGGACAACCATCAGGTCTTGATTCCGCTGATTAAGGAAGTCACGACCGCGCTGATTCATAAAGGCGACCGCTACACATGTAAAAACTGTGGCTTCTCCGGACGTACCATGCACTGGCAATGCCCGGGCTGTTCACAATGGGGCACAATTCGTCCCGTCGAAATTCATTTATCTGCTTTGGAAAAATTATTGGAGCCTAATCGATGAGCGATATTCAGATTCTTCATAACCCGCGCTGCAGCAAGTCCAGACAAACACTGGCCCTGCTGGAAGAAAAAGGCATTGAACCTGATATCATCAAATATCTGGACACTCCGCCCAGTGCCGCTGAACTCAAACAGATTCTGCAAAAACTGGGGATTTCAGCGCGTGATCTGTTGCGCAAGGGGGAAGATGACTATAAAGCTTTGAACCTCAAAGACCCCAGCCTGAGTGAAGACGAGCTGATCAACGCCATGGTCAAACATCCCAAACTCATTGAACGTCCGATCGTGATTAAAGACAATAAGGCCCGTTTGGGTCGTCCCCCTGAATCCGTGCTGGATATTATTTAAACAATGGCTGACATCCTGATTCTCTATTACAGCCGCTCCGGGCATGTTAAAAGCATGGCTGAGCAGATTGGTCGAGGGGTGGAAAGCGTCAGCGGCTGCCATGCACTGCTTCGCACTGTACCCGCCGTTTCAGCGGTGTGTGAAGCAACTGAAGACACTATTCCGGCTGAGGGCCATCTCTACGTCACACATGATGATCTCAAGCATTGCGATGCACTGGTGCTGGGCAGCCCGACCCGTTTCGGTAATATGGCGGCACCGCTCAAATATTTCATCGATTCGACCAGTGATATCTGGTTGTCCGGTGAACTCGCCGGTAAACCGGCAGCGGTATTTACCTCGACCGGTAGTCTGCATGGCGGCCAGGAATCCACGCTGCTGTCGATGATGTTACCGCTGATGCATCATGGCATGCTGTTGATGGGGCTGCCCTACAGTGAGCCCGGCCTGATGCTGACTGACAGTGGCGGCACACCTTATGGTCCCAGCCATGTCGCCGGCAGCCAGAATAACCGCAAACTCAGCGATGAAGAGGCTCAGCTATGTCGCGCGCTGGGTAAACGTATCGCCCAAGTCACTACTAAATTAAAATGAATAAAGTCCTGTTTTTCCGCTGGCTGACCCTGCTGAGTTTCTTCGGCCTGATGATAACCCTGCTCGCCTGGATTCTGATTGCCCCGCATGCCGGCAACTTCCCCACCGCCGCAATGCTGGTGCTGGGGGTGGTGCCATTGTTGTTTCCAATGCGCGGTCTGCTCTACGCCAAACCCTACACCCATGCCTGGACCAGCTTCCTGATGCTGTTTTATTTCAGCCATGCTGTGGGCGAACTCTACAGCGGTGATAGTATGATTATGTATCCACTGTTGGCGCTGATTTTCAGTTTCCTGTGCTTTTGTGGCAGTATCGTTTTTATAAAAATGGATGCAAAAATGAGAAATCCATCACAAAAAAGTAATCGATGATGTGATAAAAATCACATTATCAATGAGGGACAGACCATGAACAGCATTTCAGCTTTCCAATCCGGCATCGCCGGGGTACAGAGTGGCATTGCCGGCGCCAGCCAGAATGCTAGTCAAATCGCCCGCGCCGATCAGCTTTCCAGTGAGCAACTAACCCAGTCTCTGGTGCAACTGGATGCAAATAAACGCCAGGTTGAAGCCGCTGCCAAGGTCATCGAAACCAGTAATGAAATGGTTGGCAGCCTGTTGGATATCACTGTCTAGTCCAGTTATTTCCCTCAGCAACGGGTTCACAGCGCTGTCTTACGCCTGCTAGACTAACCGCACGTTTTATCACCAAGACCAGTTCTTTGAATCCATCCGCTTTTGCCCCTTTATCTCTGGCTGAGATCAGCCGTGCCATGTCAGCTTCCACCGCAGATCAACTGGAAGAGATACTGATATACCCAGAAATTCGTTCTACCAGTGATGCTTTGTGGGAGCGTTTCAGCAGCGGCAGGCAATCCCCCGCTGTCTGTCTAGCGGAAACACAAACTGCCGGTCGTGGCCGGCGAGGCGATCAATGGCAGTCCCCTGCTGCCGGCAATCTCTACCTGTCACTGTTCTGGCCCAATTGCGCAGATAAGCCCAGAAACGGCCTAAGTATTGCCATCGGCATCAGCCTGATAAACACCCTTAAGGAAGCTGGAATCAATCAGTTACAGCTAAAATGGCCTAATGATGTGCTGTACCAGCGACAAAAGCTGGCAGGAATTCTTGTAGAATCAAGGTTCAATACCAAGCAATTCACGGTAGTGGGCATCGGCCTTAACTTTAAGCTTCCGACATCCACCCGGAATTTAATCCAACAACCTTCCACCAGCCTCGAACAGTTATGTGACCCGGTCCCCTGTCGAAACTGGCTGGCAGGAAAAATAATTCAGAACATGATCGAAACAATTCAACTGTTTGAACACCGTGGCCTCAGCGACTTCCTGCCACTCTGGCCCCAGTATGATGCGCTGCATGAGCAGGCCATCACTTTGATAGATGGGGAGCAGCGTATCCCGGCACTGGCCTGTGGTATCAACGATCAGGGTGAATTACGTTATCTGCGCGATAATCAGATTCACCAGCTTTCCAACAGCCACATCAGCATCAGGTTTGCCTCATGAAATTATTGGTTGATATTGGCAACAGCCGCGTCAAATGGGCCACGCTGGACAAAAGCGGACTCAATGACAGTCATAGTTTCCAGCGGGCGAAAACCGGCATCAAAGCCTCTCTCAATAAAGCATGGAAAAACCTGTCCGACATTGAAGCGGTGTATGTCGCCAATGTGGGGGGCGATAAGCTGGCTCAACAACTCACTGAATGGACCCAGAAAACCTGGCAAATCACTCCGAACTTTATCATCAGTGAAAAAAAACGTTTCGGGGTCACCAATGCCTATGATGAGCCGGAGAAACTGGGCATTGACCGCTGGCTGTCACTGATAGCTGCCCGGCAGCATGCCCGCCAGGCGCAATGTGTGATCGACTGCGGGACAGCCATGACTATCGATATTGTCAGCAAAACCGGCCAGCATCAAGGCGGTATGATTCTGCCCGGGCTCAGCCTGATGCGCAGTTCACTGGCAGCCAACACCGATGCGCTGACTGAAGCACCCGGTGAAAAAGAATTCAATACCCTGGCTACCAATACTTTCAGTGCCATTCAGGCCGGTACACTCTATAGCGTCAGCGCTACGCTCGAACGCATCATCAATGATCTGAAGCAAACATTTAACAATCAGGTTCGTTTTAGCATTACCGGTGGTGATGCTGAACAACTTCTGCCACTGTTACCAGACGATATCAATCACTATCCCGATATCGTTCTCAAAGGTCTCGCTTTCTACGTCCGTCAGGACGATAAGAAAAAAAGTCGTGTCAAAAAATCGGAAGTATCAACAGAATCGACCATCACTGACGATGACAAGCCAGAGGAAAAGTCAGCGCAAACTGCAGAAAACCATCCCCAGGCTGACAGCAAAAACGAAACAGCGACAAATAAAAAGCCGCGCCGAAGTCGTGGTAAAAAGGTACAGACGCAAGCTGATAAGCCCGCATCAGGCAAAGACAAGCCTGGTTCGGCATTGCCAGAAGAAGCAATCTAGGGTAATCTTTCGCACCCTTAGGAGAAGTGGCCGAGTGGCTGAAGGCGCACGCCTGGAAAGTGTGTATAGGTTAATAGCCTATCGAGGGTTCGAATCCCTCCTTCTCCGCCATTATTCAGCCTCTGCATATATATCCCTCTGAGGCTATTCACGACATGCCTCTGCATCATCTCAAGTAACGCAAAACCCTCGAAGCCGGCAAATCAATCCAAACCTGAAGAACTCCCCTACTCTAGGTTAGTCGAACCTGTTGATGAGGTTCTCTGACTCTAGATATTCAGAGCGACCTTTAATCTTTCCGAAGAAGTGACGACTTTATATTGAAGACCAAGAAACTTCAGGAGGAAATCATGAGTAATCATGCACTCAGAGATAAAGATTATGACTTGGTAAGTACTATTTACCACGCGGCTCAGGGAGAGGACATCTGCTGCCAATACATGGAAGATGCAGAAAAACAGGGCGATAACGATGCCGCTCAGTTTTTCAAGGAGGTTCAGGAACAGAACCAGCAAATGGTCAGAAAAGGCAAAGAAATGCTGAAGAAGCGACTGTAATGACCAGCGCTCCCCTTCCCGTCATGGAAGGGGAGCCAGCCCAACAACCCAAACTGCTGGGATCAGGGCATCCTGCATCCTGTACTGTTAACGAAGCAACAGCATCGATATATTGCTCAGGCGCACCATTTTCGCTGTATTACTACCCACCAGAAACTGGCGAATACGGGAATGGCCATAAGCCCCCATCACCAGCAGATCGATGGCATATTGCTGCTGATAAGCGGATAAAACCGCCTGCACATCGCCCTGCTTAAGCTTAGTTTTGACTTGATAGCCAGCCGCCGCCAGCTTTTGTTCAGCACTTTTCAGATCGTTCATGTGCTTGTCATCGTCTTCAGCGACCATCACTAAATGACATTCCAGGCCCTTCAACAGGGGGCTCTGAACCAGTTTATCCAGCGCCTTTTGTGCCGTTTTACTGCCGTCATAGGCAAACATGAAACGAGTCGGGGCTCTAAAACCGGGTACCACCACCATAATCGGTTTATGCATTGCCCGCACAACGTTTTCCAGGTGGCTGCCGAGACTGTGAGCCTGATTACCATGAGCTTCGCCCTGCCGCCCCATCACCAGTAAGCGCATATCCTCTTCTGCTTCCTGCAATGTCTCCAACAGACTGCCGTGACGCTGATGCGTGCTGACCGCTTCTGCCCCATCGGCTTCGACGCGCTTTCTGGCATCATCCAGCATGTGCTTACCGTGCTCAAGCGCGAGTTTACTGCGCTTGGCATCTAGTTCAGTCAGTTCTTCCAGCAAGTGTTCACGGCTGCCGAGGCCGATGTTGCCCGACAAATCATTGCGATTGCCGGCTTTAGGATATTCATCCTTATCCAGCACATGCAACAGATCGAGCGGCGCTCTCATCTTCAGGCTGGCCCAGGCGGCGGCATCGCAGACATCCATCGCCACTTGCGAGCCATCAATACAGGCTATGACTTTGCTCATTTCTCTCTCCTTAATGTCCGGCAAGTATTTTTTCGACTTCTTCCGGCTTGTCGTGGACCCCGAAACGGTCAACAATCGTGGCACTGGCTTCATTCATACCAATCAGCTCTACTTCGGTACCTTCACGGCGGAATTTAATGACGACCTTATCCAGCGCGGTCACCGAGGTGATATCCCAGAAATGCGCCTGGCTCAGGTCAATAGTGACCTTATCCAGCGCTTCCTTGAAGTCAAAGGCGGCAGTGAATTTATCGGATGAAGCAAAAAATACCTGGCCAATGATGCGATAGCTGCGTTCGGTTTCCTGCTCATTACTCTCGCTCTTGATAATCAGGAAATGCCCCACCTTATTGGCAAAGAACAAGGCAGCCAGCAACACACCGACAAACACACCGATCGCCAGATTATGGGTGGCCACGACCACGACGACGGTCGCTACCATCACCACATTGGTTGATAAGGGGTGCTTTTTCATATCCCGCAGCGAATCCCATGAGAAGGTACCGATAGAGACCATGATCATCACGGCGACCAGGGCCGCCATCGGAATTTGCTTGATCCAATCATCCAGAAAGACCACCATCACGATCAGGAACAGGCCGGCAACAAACGTCGATAAACGGCCGCGGCCACCGGATTTCACATTGATAACCGACTGGCCGATCATGGCGCAACCGGCCATACCACCGAACAGACCGGCACCGATATTAGCAATACCCTGACCTTTACACTCACGGTTCTTGTCACTGTCGGTATCAGTCAGATCATCAATGATAGTTGCGGTCATCATTGATTCCAGCAGACCCACCACGGCAAGACCGACCGAATACGGGAAGATAATCGCCAAAGTTTCAAAATTAAGCGGCACGTCTGGCCACAGGAAGATAGGCAAAGTATCCGGCAGTTCGCCCATATCGCCGACAGTGCGGATATCAAGCTGCAGCGCCATCGCTACCAAAGTCAGCAATACAATGGTGACCAGCGGTGAAGGCAGAACCTTGCCTATTTGCGGCAGCAACGGAAACAGATAAATAATACCTAGTCCAGCGGCGGTCATCGCATAGACATGCCAGGTTACATTGGTCAGTTCGGGCAACTGCGCCATAAAAATCAGAATCGCCAGCGCGTTTACAAAACCGGTGACGACTGATCGCGACACAAAGCGCATTAAATCACCGAGCTTGAAATAGCCTGCCGCTATCTGCAGTACACCGGTCAGCAGCGTTGCTGCCAAGAGGTATTCCAGGCCATGCTCTTTGACCAGCGTGACCATCAGCAGCGCCATCGCACCGGTCGCCGCGGAAATCATGCCCGGACGTCCGCCGGTGAAGGCCACAATAACGGCAATACAGAATGAGGCGTAAAGACCCACTTTAGGATCAACGCCGGCAATAATTGAAAAGGCGATTGCTTCGGGAATCAAAGCCAGGGCGACGACAATACCGGCAAGCAGATCGCCGCGGATATTAGAGAACCAGTCATTTCTCCAATTCTGAAACATAAATTATTCCTGTTGTTTGCTGAATGTTGAGTGCTTGTCAGACTGACAAGAAACCTGTCAGGCAGGCGGACAGGTGCTGGGGGCAGGGAGAGTGCCCTGAAGAAAAGTCGCTAGGGTGGACTTGTTTTCATTGCTGCTTGCTTCTCGCAAAAGCAGCCAAGTCTAAACAATCATTGGGTTTTCGTCAAAACAACGAACAGATTCAATCACTTGCTGAATCAGATTTACTCAGAGCCTTATCCTCCGTTATGAGCGGATTATCACGGATAAACTGTTCAAACTCACTGACCGCCATCGGTCTGGCAAAGAAATAGCCCTGCAACCAGTGGCAACCAATCCGCTGCAGAATATCGCGTTGACTTTCGGTTTCGACGCCTTCGGCAATGACCTGAATGCCAAGCCTTCGCGCCATCTCGGTGATAGCTTCAATAATTGCCCGGTCATTGTCATCTGATTCCAGATCACGGATAAAAGAACGGTCGATTTTGAGGTAATCCACATCCAGTTCCTTCAGGTAGGAAAGCGAGGAATAGCCGGTACCAAAGTCATCCACAGCAATCTGCACATCAGCCTGACGCAATCGCTTCAGCATTTGCCGTCCCTCGGCATGCCTTTGCATCAATACACTCTCGGTGATTTCAAGGGTAATCTGGCTGGCATTAATGCCCTGCGCTTTAATATAGGCTAGCCAGTCGAGCCGGCCGCGCTGATTGCCGAAGTTATGGGCTGAACGATTGACTGAGACATAAACATCACCCACACCACGAACCTGCCAGGCTTTAATCTGCCGGCAAACCTGACTGAAAACAAAGTCATCAATTTTTTCTATCATCCCCATGCGTTCGGCCTGCGGCAGAAACTCGGCCGGTGGAATCAAACCACGCTCGGGATGTTGCCAGCGGACCAGCGCTTCAGCACTGATCACGTTGTCTACGGTATTGGCTGGCACCAGTGGCTGATAATACACCTGGATTTCACCCTTCTCGATCGCCGCTTCCAGTTCATTGAGGATAAAGGTTCTCGAGCGCCAGCTGGATTCGAGTTCCGAGGTATAAAACTTAAAAGCACTGCCTCCCATATCTTTGGCGGCATACATTGAACGGTCGGCATTCTGAATCAGCATGCCGGTTTCCAATGCATCATCCGGGTAGAACGTCACACCGATACTGGTGGTGACCCGTAGAGTCTGCTCTTTGATGGTAATCGGCTTTTCAATCTCTGAAATGAGCTTACGGGCAACATTGACGGCATCACTCTTATTATCAAAATCACTGAGAATAATGGTGAACTCATCGCCACCAAGCCTGGCCACGGTGTCGACCTCGCGCACGCAGTCAAGGATTCTAACCGCCATCTGCCGCAGTAACTCATCGCCAAATTCATGGCCGAGGGTATCGTTCACGTCCTTGAAACGATCCAGATCCAGAAACATCAGGCACAGTTTTTCATTATCACGGTGAGCACGGCGGATCGCCTGCTCCAGGCGATCAGTAAACAGGCGCCGGTTGGGCAAATCGGTCAGAGTGTCATAGTTAGCATGACGTTCAATCGTCGCCTGTGCCTCTTTCACCTCAGAAATATCCGCAAACACGGCAACGATATTGGTCAGGTTCCGTTCCGAGTCATACACCGCTGACATCGACAGATAAGCTGGAAAGGTGTGACCATCTTTGTGCTGACTCTGTACTTCACCCCGCCAGATGCCATCCGTACCCATGGCCTGCCAGAAAGTCTCAGAAAACTGCTGAAAGTCACTCTCAGTAAGCCCGGTCACCAGAAAATCCGGATACTGCCCGACCACTTCCTCCTCTTCATAACCGGTCATCTGGGTAAAGGCCGAGTTCACCGCAATTACCCTTTTCAAAGCATCGGTAATCATCATTGCTTCACTAGTTGAGTTAAAAGCAACGTCTGACAGCAGCAGTTTCTGCTCGGTCTCACGCATGTTTTCAAGTACATCACGTATGCGTCGTTCCGATTCCTGCGCCCGGAGGGTTGCCTCAGACAGTTCTTCGGTGCGCTGATTGACCTCTGCTGCAATTCGATATGTACGGCCGGTAATGCTCAAAAAAAGTAGCGAGAATAATCCTGCCAGCAAAAACCCTCCTATCAATGCCAGCGTGGAGAGATTGGATTCATTACTTTCGAGGTAAGCAGATGTGGGATTAAAAATCAGTTTCATCTGACGGCCGGCCAATTCAAACGGCACTTCATGCGTCATCGCAATGTCCGTGTTTGTCTGCTGCCGATAGTAATACTCACCGGTACTGACGTCCTGCCATTTCAGGGTGAAGTCACGGTTTTCACTGTCGTGGAGAATATCATTAATAAAATCTTCAATACGGATGACAATATTGACCAGCCCCGCCACATCCCCCTGTGCTGGATCCAGCGTCATTCTGCCATCAGCTCGTTGGTAAACCGCACGGTATATAATCAAAGCGTCTACGCGTGTTTTATCCCGCAGAAGTTTCAATGGCCCCCGCGCCTGGGGTTTGCCGCTCTCAATAGCCTGCTCTATCACTTCTCTCGACACCGCCGATGAGGTCGGGTCAAAGCCTAGCGCCGTTTTGTTGTCCCATTCCGGCTCCAGAAAAGTGATAGGAAAATACACATCACGCGGCGCTGCTGGTCCTAGTTCGTCTTTATCTACAAATTCAGTGATAGAAAAATCAGGACCAAAATAGGCTCGTTGTTCCTCCTCATAGGCCGCACGTTGATCATGGGTGATTCTGGGCAGCCACTCGACGACCTGAATGTGCTCCTGATTAAAAATACTGCTCCAACGGACGAACTCACTGAATTCCTCGCGTGTCACCTCGTCCGAGGCAGCAAACAGTTGCGCCACACTTTCCTGGATCAGTTCTTCAGACCGCAATGCAACCTGGAATAATGTCCCCACTTCCTGAATGCGTATGCGGAAGCGATCATCCAGTCTGCGGTTTTCAAACTGCTTAATCTCATAGGTCAGCGCCACGATAATCAGCAATGACACAGTGACCTGAATACTTATCAACCAGCGGCGGCTGCGCCAGATTTTACGCGGCAGCCCCCAAAAGCTCATGGTCAACGGGAGTGCAATCAAAATCCCCAGTGAATCACCTGCCCACCAGCCCATCCAGTTAGCGAGAAAAGTATCGACCCCATCATGATGCAGCGCCAGGGCACTGACGCTAATCGTCGCGCTGATCAGGCAAATCAGTGGCACCACGATAATAAAACGCAGAATTTCGCGCTCATCACTCAAGGTGAAATAGGCACTGACAAAACGTCTGACAAGCCGACTGCCGATAAAAGCCTGAAGGCTGGCCGCAGTGGCAAGGACCAGCGGTAATACATGCCCGGCCGAACTGAAGATATTTTGACTCTGGGTAAAAAGCAGATTGAGCAGATAGGCACCCAGAAAAATTCCGGGTAACACCTGAAAAATACGATAGTTAAGACAGGCCGCCAGCGCGACACCAGCCGGAAAAAAGATCACAGCTGTGAAGGCATTGATGGCAGAAATCTGCAGACTGAGCCAGCCGCTCGCCAGATAAAGGAGAAAGACCACCAGATTTGAGGTCAGTGCGCTGAATGACCGGCGCTTCAATAACAACACGCTGTTCTCCGCATTAGTGGATTTCCTTCCTGATCGCTGTGCGACAATGCTGCGACCCAGCTTTGCATAAACAGACTCAACATAGTTATCGGCCAAAACTGTGAACTCATCAACTTTTTTATCCGTTTGCTGACCGCCTTGCGCAAATAAGACTGCACGTTTGTATCCGTGGAACGGACACAAAGCTAAGTGCTTGTTTATGCTGTGATGCTCGATTGAATTACGATCGGATGATGGAAAAACTGGCAGTTAACGCATAGAATAGTCGTTTCTATGGTGGCCTGCATCGGTCTCCTCGCGACGATATGTTGGTTAACCCGTCAGGCCCGGAAGGGAGCAGCGGAGCCTTCGGACTCGGGCGCCGAGATTCGGCTGGTGTGGGTCACCACCCTTATTGGACAAGGTCAACGTATAGCTGATGAGTTATCTGGTTCTGGCCCGCAAGTGGCGACCTAAATCCTTTGCGGAAGTCGTAGGGCAGCAACATGTGCTACGCGCCCTGATCAACGGCCTCGATCAGAACCGTCTGCATCATGCTTTTCTGTTCTCAGGCACCCGCGGTGTCGGTAAAACCACACTGGCACGGATTCTTGCCAAATCATTGAACTGCGAGGAAGGCGTCAGCTCAACCCCCTGCGGTGAATGTCAAAGCTGTACCGAAGTCGATAACAGTCGTTTTGTTGATCTTATTGAAGTCGATGCCGCTTCCCGCACCAAGGTGGATGATACCCGCGAATTGCTGGACAACGTGCAATACGCTCCCAGCCGCGGTCGCTACAAAGTTTACCTGATTGATGAAGTGCACATGCTTTCCACCAGCAGCTTCAATGCCCTGCTGAAAACACTGGAAGAACCGCCGCCACACGTTAAATTCCTGTTTGCAACCACCGACCCGCAGAAACTGCCGGTGACCATACTGTCACGCTGTCTTCAGTTTAATCTGCGTCGTCTGGATTTAACCCAAATCAGTGAACATCTGGCGTTTATTCTGCAGCAGGAACAGATTCAGTTTGAAACCGAAGCCCTGACTCAACTTGCCCGTGCTGCAGATGGCAGCATGCGTGATGCCTTGAGTCTGCTGGACCAGGCTATCGCTTTTGGCGGCGGTGATGTCAGCAGTGACACGGTATTCCAGATGCTGGGCAGCATCAGCCAGGATCAACTCATTACCCTGTTACAGGCGCTGTTGCAACAGGATGGAAAAACACTGCTGGCGCAGTCTGCCGAATTAGCGGCACTAGGCCGTGATTTCGCCGTGGTGTTCGATTTGTTACTGACTGCATTACAGCAAATAGCCACGCTGCAGTTGGTTCCGGATATGGATATGCCCGAGTCGCTGTCACCACAACTGGCGGAGATGGCAAGCCAGTTCGACCCCGAAATTATCCAGCTGCTGTACCAGATTGCCCTGAATGGAAAACGCGATCTCTCCTGGGCCGCCGATCCGCAAAGTGGCTTCGAGATGACCCTGCTCAGAATGCTGAGCTTCCAGCCTGTGACACCGCCCTCACCGGATAATGGAGAGCCAACACGAAAAAAGTCGCTCTCGCCCAGTAAACCGGCCGTGACTTCACCGCCGGTTACCCCGGCCCTGTCTCCCGAAGTCAGCCCGACTTCGGCCAGGGAAGCGCTTAAACAGGCTATCTCTAATCAGGAAACTGATGACCCGGCGGCTTCATCAGCACCGGTATCCAAGCCACCGCGGCCCGCTTCCCAACCAGAGCAGAAACCCACCACCCAACCGGTATTGGCGGTTAATGAGCCTGAGCCGAAGTCAACGCCCGCTAGCGAGGCTGTCAAGGAGGCTGAGCCCGTCACTGCCGAAACGCTGATTTCAGTGGATTTATCGCCGGCGAACTGGACACAGATTATTGCCGAGTTAAAACTCTCTGCCCTCACCCGCCAGCTTGCTGAAAACAGCGCTTTGATCCGTACCGAGCAACACGCTGTGCATCTGTCCCTGTCTTCAGAACTTGGACATCTCGCCACGGACAAATCCAAGCAACGTCTGCAGGCCGCCTTGTCAAAAAAAGTCGGGCAGGAACTCAAACTGGTGTTTGCCGATCCAACAGACAATGTCGAGGCCGGTCCGACCCTGGCGGTCGAGCGGGCCGAACAGGCTGCCGAGCGGCAGCAACGGGCGATAGATGCGATTCACAATGACCCGGCTGTGGAAATCATCAAAAATACCTTCAATGCCCGTATAATTGAGCAATCAATCAAACCTGTCGATTAACAAGAGGAATTGCCATGAAAGGTGGATTAGGCAACCTGATGAAACAGGCCCAGCAAATGCAGGCCAATATGGAAAAAGCCCAGCAGGAACTGGCCCAGATGGAAGTCGTCGGCCAGGCCGGCGGCGGCATGGTCAAGGTCACTATGACTGGTAAACACGACGTTAAACGCATCGAAATTGAAGATGCATTGTACGAAGATGATAAAGACATGCTGGAAGACTTGATCGCAGCAGCGGTCAATGATGCCAACCGTCAGGTGGAAAAAACCACCCAGGAACGCATGTCCGGCATGATGCCGCCCGGCATGAAAATGCCGTTTTAAGCCGGCATTATGGCCAGCCTCGGACCCAGTATTGATGAGTTGATTCAGGCCTTGCGCTGCCTGCCCGGCGTTGGCCCGAAATCTGCTCAGCGCATGACATTCAACTTGCTCGAGCGCAATCGCGATGGCGCTGAGCGGCTGGGCAAAGCCCTACAGGATGCGCTCAGCAATGTGCGCCATTGTCAGCGCTGCCGTATTCTCTGCGAGAGTGAACTCTGTGTCCGCTGTCGCGACGAACGTCGGCAGCAGGACATGATCTGCGTGGTAGAAATGCCCAGTGATGTCCTCGCTATTGAGCAGGCGACTCATTACCAGGGGCAGTATTTTGTGCTGTCCGGCCATCTGTCACCGCTGGACGGTATTGGCCCGGAATCGCTGGGAATCCCGAAACTGGCTGAATGGCTGGATCAAGGCGAGGTAGCCGAACTGATTCTGGCGACCAATCCCACCGTTGAAGGTGAGGCGACAGCGCACTATATCAGTGAACTGGCCCGGGCACGTCAGATTAAAGTTACTCGACTGGCTCACGGAATCCCATTAGGCGGAGAGCTTGAATTTATCGACAGTGGTACACTGTCTCATGCATTCTCGGGTCGCGAATCGATTTGAGATCACTTGAATAAAGAGAGCATCCGCCTATGGCCCAACAAGCTGCGCCTTTTGAGTTGCTTAAGACTTTTTCCGGCGTCATTCACCGTCAGCCACTGTTTATCCCCAACCGGCTTGATGTAGACAGCTATCACCTCTCTTTTCTCAGCATTGATGGCAACAAGCTGGATGATGACTTACCGGTTCCTGACTTCATCGAACAGCTTCCCGGCATTCTCCAGCTCATTAGCCATAGGCAGAAGGCGCTGCTGACCATTCCCGAATCCTGGCAAAATGCACTGCTGAGCCTGCCGAACATTGGCATGTCGCTGACCCTGGATATCAACGGCGCTGATTTACCCCAGTTCACTAACACCACCTTCAGTTTTGCCGGCCATGCTGACAGCAATAAGGAAGGTCGCACTCAGACGCTGCTGATCGACATGGATCAGTTCCAGCCCCAGTTCCTGTCAGAATTTTTGCCCCAGTGGCGTCAGCGGCATAAAGTCCTGTGTGCGACCAATGTCAACGCCGGTGCCCAGTACCAGTTCTGTAAAAGCCATGATCTGGACTTGTTGCAGGGCTTTTTCTACACCCTGCCTGAAGCCACTGATAAAAAAGTTATCGGTCCCTCACAGCAAACCCTGATGGAACTGCTGGTCAAACTACAGGAACCGGATATCGAACCTGATGCACTGGCCGATACCATCAATCAGGATGTCAGTCTCAGCTATAAGCTGCTTCGCTTGATCAATTCTGCTTTTTTTGGATTACCGCGCGAAGTCAGCACAACCAAGCAGGCGGTGATGATGCTGGGCATCAATAAAGTCAAAACCTGGGCCAGTCTCCTGTGTTTATCGGGCATGGATGATAAACCCAACGAGCTTCGCAGCGTGGCGATGACCCGGGCGAGGATGTGTGAGCTGCTGGCGAAATACTATAAAGGCCAGTCGGATATCTTTTTTGCCGCCGGCCTGTTCTCAACACTGGATGCGCTTATGGACCGCCCGATGCCGGAAATCATTGAGCGTCTGCCACTGTCAGTCGAGCTGAAAACAGCGCTGATTGAACAAAAAGGCCCGGCCGGCTTTGCGCTCCATGACACACTGGAATACGAGCGGGGACACTGGCAGACACTACAGCACTCACCTATCCCCAAAGAAGTACTGGTCAGAACCTACCTGGATTCAATAAACTGGGCTAAAGAACTGAACTTACAACTGCAAGATTGATCTTATGTCTATCACTTGGTTAGCGGCCACATCACAAAGTCGCTTTCCGCCAGTTGAGCAGGCGACTGAGCATGGTCTGCTGGCAGCAGGCGGCGATTTATCTGCCGAACGGCTGCTGGATGCCTATCGGCATGGTATTTTCCCCTGGTTCAATAAAAACGATCCCATCCTCTGGTGGTGTCCAAATCCGCGCATGGTGCTTTACACTGACCGCGTGCATATCAGTAAAAGTCTCAAAAGGCAGTTGCGTAAGCAGGAAATCAGCGTCACTTTTGATCAGGCCTTTGAGCGCGTCATGCATGCCTGCTCAGCCCCCAGAGCCAATCAGCCCACCGATCCAGACAACCGGACCTGGATTCATGAGGAAATGATTAAAGCCTATAATGAATTGCACGCTCTGGGATATGCTCACAGTGTCGAGTGCTGGCAACAAAATCGCTTGGTGGGTGGTCTCTATGGTGTGGCAATCGGCAAAGCATTTTTTGGAGAATCCATGTTCAGTTTTGTCACTGACAGTTCCAAAATTGCCCTGGTGGCGTTGTGCCAGCAACTTGCGCGCTGGGATATGCCGCTGATTGATTGCCAGATTTATTCCGACCATCTGGCGCGGATGGGTGCTGAAGAAATAGCGCGAGAAGATTTCATCCATCATCTTCAGCAGTTGTCTAATCAGCCGGGGGTCAGCTCACCCTGGCACATTGATCCGGATCTGCCGTTAAGCTCATGAGTCTCGACTTCTATCAGGATCAACCTCATGCCTGCTCCTACCTTGAAGGGAGACGGGCAAGGAATATCTATCCTGATCCCAATAAACCAGCCAGTAAAGCGCTCTACAGCCATCTGATTCAGCATGGGTTCCGTCGCAGCGGTGATCATATCTATCGCCCTTTCTGCCCGGATTGTGAAGCCTGCGTCCCGGTCAGAATTAATCTTCATGAATTTAAACCCAATCGCAGTCAGCGACGCTGTCTGAAACAGAACCACGATATCGAGATGCGGGTCCGCCCTGCCGAGTTCAATTATGAACATTTCGAGCTCTACCGACGCTATCTTGCGGGCCGGCATCCTGGCGGCGGTATGGATAATCCCAGCAGCGACAGCTACATTAATTTCCTCACCAGCAGCTGGTGTGACACGGCATTTATCGAGTTCCGGCTGCAGGACAAGCTGGTCGCTGTCGCTGTCACTGATTTCATCAATGACGGTGCCTCCGCTTTCTATACTTTTTTCGATCCCGACCTGCCCAAGCGGAGCCTTGGCACTTTCGCCATTCTCAAGCAGATAGAACTGGCAAGAAACTATGGTTTGTCATGGCTTTATCTGGGTTACTGGATCGAAGAGAGCCCCAAAATGCGTTATAAAACACGCTTTTCAGCACTCGAGGCCTATCAGTCAAATTGGCACAAATTAGATAAAAGCTTTGAATAATCAGTGATATTACGGCAAAATGATCTTTTTAACCCTAGGTCATTAAGAGTTTATGGCAAAAGAAGATCATATTGAATTTGAAGGCACAGTCATTGATACCATGCCTAACACGACGTTCCGTGTTGAACTGGAAAACGGGCATGTTGTCACAGCCCACATCTCCGGCAAAATGCGTAAAAACTACATCCGCATTCTGACCGGTGATAAAGTGACTGTTCAGCTTACCCCTTACGACCTGAGCAAAGGCCGCATCGTCTACCGCGCACGCTGATTGGCAACCTTGCCCGGCATGGGCATCATTGCCGCCCCCCGCCGCTACTGATAATTTCCGACAGGGATAAACCGACCTTAAATGAAGTCGGGTTGCTTGTGTTTGCCGAACAGCTGACTCAGGCCCATCAGAATCATCACTACAAACGCTACCAGCGTCCAACCGGGAATGCTCAGGCCAAGGAATGTCCACATCACGTCGGCGCATTCTCCTGAGCCTCTCAGCACCATATCAATCGCCTGATTCAGTGGAAAATTCTCGACAATAAAATTGAGCCCCGGCCCGCAGGTCGGCACCTGATCGGCGGGCAACTGTTGCAGCCAGACATGGCGTCCGGCAATCGCAGCGCCGACGCCGGCAAACAGAACAACCAGGAAGCCGTAGATCCGACGGCCGGTGTTCACAGGGTTATGTATCGCCCCCAGCAAGAAAATCAAACCGACCACCAGCACCATCACCCGCTGCAAAATACAGAGCGGACAGGGATCAAGGTGTTCAATAAACTGGAAATAACCGGCGATCAGCAACATGCTCAGACAGGCCAGAAAACCGACCAGAAAAACCCCGCGAAATGTGTTCAAAATGGCCCCCTTGTATACAGTAATTTGTGCTAAGTTATCTTAAAAAGCGTGACGTTTAAAGGAGTAATGCGATGGAACAAGACAATTTCGAGAAAAAACTGGTCGACGCCTACGACAAAATGATGGCTCGGGTCCATGATCTGCTCGACGATGCCGAAGAACAGGCCATACCTACCCTGCAACGTAATATCGACAAAGCGCGACACCGGGCGGTAGAACTGCGTGAACTGTCTGCCGAAGAAGCTGACAAAGTCGCAGCCTATGTCAAACGTGACCTGCAGGAAGCAGCGGATTACCTGGATAAAACCGGCAAAGAGCTGTCCAGCTGGTTCAGCTTTGATCTGCGCCTGGTCGAGGAACGCATGCTGGAATTATTCGCTCGTGCAGCCGATAAAACCAGGCTCGAATGGAGCAAGCTTGCCAGTCAGGCCAAATGGTCACAGGAATATCATACTGGCGAAATAGCTGCTGTCGGTACCCTGGTGTGTACTGATTGCGGCTGCGAAATGCATTTCAAAAAAACCAGCCGGATTCCGCCATGCCCGAAATGCCATAAAACCGTCTTCAAACGGGCACGCAAAGTTTGAACCAGGTCTAGTCTTCCACCTCTTCCCAATGCCAGGCCCCCAGGTCCAGCAAACCAGACAGGGCCTGCATGGCTGAAGGCTGTTCCCGCAGTATTTTCAAATCGCTCAGTCCCAGCGGCTTGTCCCCGGTTAAGCTAGCCAGTGCCTCAGTAGCCTCCTTGTCCAGGCTGACGCTTTCACCGGCCGCATAGATTCTGAAATCGGTCTCGGTCTCCAACCAGACAAGGCGAATATAGGCATTTCGCACCAACCTCTCTCCCGCCAGCATTTTCTCACTCACTGACGCCTCATCCAGCGGTTCGTTGGTGCTGAGATCAGCCAGCCACTCCAGGCTGGGTTTGGTTTCCGTCAGCAATCTGCCAACGGCATCGCTGATCACGTGATCCGAATGTTCAATCAGGTTCATCAGGCTCTGTTTGAAGCGGCGCAGCGCGGCCGTATCTACATGTTTTTCATCGTCAGCGACCTGCAGTCCGGGGTCACGATAACGTTGCTGACCGACGCCCTGTTCAGTCAGGGTCTGCATAAAGGCATCCAGTATTTCCAACTGGGTTGGCGCCCGGAAACCAATCGAGAAAGTCATACAATCATTCAAAGCCACACCATGATGTGCAAAATGCGGCGGCAGATAGAGCATATCCCCTGGTTGCAGATCCCAGCTTTCATCAGGGTCAAACTGTCGCAGAATTTTTAAATCCAGGCTGTCAATGTAAACGGCTTCCTGCACCGGTTCATGACTGATTTGCCAGCGACGTGTACCCATCGCCTGCAGCAAAAAGACATCATAACCGTCTGTATGAGGACCCACACTGCCGCCGACGGGTGCAAAGCTGACCATCAAATCATCCCGGCGCCATTCCGGAATAAAGTTGAACCGGCGCATAATCGGCGCCAATTCCGGCACATGTTTATCAACATCCTGAACCAGCAAGGTCCAGTGGGATTCGGGTAATCTGGCATAATCAGTTTCGCTGAAAGGCCCATGGCGACATTGCCAGGGACCGGTTTCACCGACTTCTTCAATAAGACGGGATTCTACCTCCTCTTCACAGGCAAGCCCCGCCAGTTCATCAATACTCAGAACCGGATCAAAACCGGGCAAGGCCTGGCGAATCAGTAAAGGTTTCTTCTGCCAGTACTGCGTCAGAAACTGCTGTTGGCTAAGCTCGCTGTTAAAAAAGGCTGTCATCGTTGTCCTGCATGAAACTTCAATTGCACTGTGGCCGTGTCGCCACTGCCATCGATCTCTACCCGACTCAGGCCGGCATAAGGTACCGCGAGGCGGTGGATTGACTGTAATGGCATATTCAACACCTGTGCCAGAATGACACGGATACACCCGCGTGGGTTACCACCAGCAAATGTCGCTGCGGTTGGTCCAGCAATAAATCCTGCCACGCTGCCAATACGCGCTGCTGAAACGTCACCAGCGGCTCGACACCGTCTGGCGTAAAACTGACCGGATCATGCTGATAAGCCGCTACAGCCTGTGTATTGTCTACTGCCAGTTGATCTGCATTTAGCACTTCCCACTCGCCCATGACCCTGTCGCCCAATCTGGGCTCATAAACGAGCAGCAGACCCATCTGCCGGGCTGAGTCCTCAGCAAAACTGGCACAGCGCAATAACGGTGAAGTGACGATCTGCTGCCAGGGTAAATCACCGGGAGCTGTCTGCGAAGCTGCACCCAGCCCGCCGGGCTCAAGGGCCTATCCTGCTGCCCCCGGTATTGCTCACCTCCCTCTGTCTCACCATGACGTAGGAGATCAATCAGCGTTGTCTGTGCCTGCCTTGCCTCCATCCTTAACTCCTGTGCAGATGAAAAGTGGCTCTATTTTCAGCAGAGGCACATCCTGTTTTCCGCTTAAGCTTGGCTTGTCGCTGACGGTCATGTCCTGAAGTCAGTCTTCCGGCTCGACGCTGAAAACGACATTATTCAATGCCACAATACGCACTTTTTTACCTGCGGGGCAATCCGGCCCCTGCACTTTCCAGCTTGAATCATCCAGCCGAATCTTGCCGATACCGTCAACGATAGGTGTCTGTAAAGTCACCAGCCTGCCAATGTACTGCTCACCGCGCCGGTTCAGATTAGGTTCATCACTGAGGATGGGATTTTTCAGATAGTAATGCCGCCACATGACGATACTGAAGACCGATAACAGAGCGAAGATCAGCAGCTGAATCTGCCAGGTCATGCCCGGCACCAACAGCAGCGCCAAGCCGGTCATAAATGCCGCAATGGCCATCCACAGGGCAAAAAAGCTGGGCACCAGAATTTCGATAATCACCAGCAATACTGCAAAGATCCACCAGTACCAGAAGTCGATTTGCCAGGACATGATCAGGCTCCTTTTTTAGCGAAGGCTTCTCTGGCCAGTTCCGTGATGCCCGCCACCGAACCAATGACATTGCTGGCTTCCAACGGCATCATAATCACTTTATGGTTATCAGCAGATGCCATCTCTTTCAGGGCTTCCACATATTTCTGTGCGACAAAGTAATTCACTGCCTGAATATCGCCCTTAGCAATCGCCTCAGACACCATCGTGGTCGCCTTCGCTTCCGCCTCGGCGAGACGCTCACGGGCTTCCGCATCCCGGAATGCCGCCTCCCGACGTCCCTCGGCTTCTAATACGGCCGCCTGCTTTTCGCCTTCGGCACGCAGAATCTCGGCCTGTCTGTGGCCTTCGGCATCGAGAATATTAGCGCGTTTTTCCCGCTCCGCTTTCATTTGCCGGCCCATCGCTTCCACCAGATCCACCGGCGGGTCGATATCCTTGATCTCTATCCGGGTCACTTTAACACCCCATGGCGTGGTGGCATCATCGACCACACCCAGCAGGCGGGTGTTGATTTCATCACGTTTTGAGAGCAGTTCGTCCAGATCCATCGATCCCATTACGGTACGAATATTGGTCATGGTCAGATTGAGAATGGCATTGTCCAGGCCGCTGATCTCATAGGCAGCCTTGGCCGCATCAATGACCTGAAAAAACACCACGCCATTGACCCTGACCATGGCATTATCTTTGGTGATGATTTCCTGCGAAGGCACATCCAGCACCTGCTCCATCATGTTAATTTTGTTACCGATACTGTCGATAACCGGCACAATCAGATTAAGACCGGGCCGCAGTGTCCGGGTGTAACGACCGAAACGTTCAACGGTGTATTCTCTGCCCTGACTGACCGATTTGACGCCCATCAGAACGATGACAACCGCCAGGACTAAAAAGAAGATGACGAAACTTGAAAATCCATCCATCTGCGTGCTCTCCAGGTTTAATCAGCATTGATCAGGTCGATAATAGCAGCAAACGGCTATCGGGCGTATTACTTGAATATTGCCTGTCGTTCGATGGACAATAAGCCGGAACTACAACAGTAAGGTTGCCATGAATCTCAATACGCTTTTCGCACGCCTCGCTCTGCTGGCCACCCTGTCCCTGCTGAGTACCACAGCATTGGCCCAGCAGTGGTATCACGTTGAACTGGTCGTCTTTGAACGATTCAGTGGTGCCAATGCCGAGCACTGGCCGGTGATGAATAACATCCGCAGCGGCAGCCTCAGTCCGCAGATGGCGAATAATCAGATTCAGCCGGCCCGGGTGGAAACGCTTGCCGGGGTTTCTCAACGCTTACAGAATGCGTCGAATTACCGGGTGCATTATCACAAAGCCTGGCAGCAACCCATGCTGAGTAAGGGCAGCGCCCGCTCTGTTCAGATCAATTCTGATAATGGTCTGGTAGAAGGGTCGCTTAAGCTCTATCGGGTCAATTACCTGCATGCTGATATTGATTTGTGGTTCAAGGAGAACGCGGGGGCGGCCCGTAACTGGGGAACAGCTTCGCCTGATGGGATTGAGCTGGGTGGTCCCCGCAATCCGCATCTGGCACAGATCCGCCGGATTAAATCCAAGCAACTGATTTATTTCGATCATCCGCGAATTGCGGCGATTTTACAGCTGACGCCGGTAGCCGCTCCGGCTTCGGCAGTATCTGAAACACCGGAAAGCTATTCCCTGCCTGAAACTAGCGAAGCGACGGAAGGCCAATAACGCCGGCTATCAAGGCCCGCACATTATCGATACCGCCGGCAAGTGTCTGCTCGATTTCCGCCATGCTGAGCTCAGACCCGGTGACGCCGGCGGCCCAGTTAGCTACCACCGCCAGCGTCGCATAGGGAATACCGGCCTCTTTCGCCAGGTAGGCCTCAGGCATGCCGGTCATACCCACCAGATCACAGCCATCTTTAGCCATGCGGCGAATTTCGGCAGCCGTTTCTAATCGTGGACCCTGCACCGCACCATAGGTACCGCCATCTACCGGGTTGAGCGTCAGCTTTCGTCCTGCCTCAAGAATCGCTTCACGTACCGCCGGGTGATAGGGATAAGTGAAATCGATATGTTTGTCGGCGCTGAAGGCATCACTGAAAAAACTCACCTCGCGACTGTGGGTGTAGTCAATCAACTGATCGGGAACCGCCAAAGTGCCCGGCCCGTATTCCTCACTGATCCCCCCTACTGCAGCAACAGCCAGAATATGACTGACGCCAAGCTGTCTCAAGGCATCAATATTGGCGCGGTAATTAATCCGGTGTGGTGCGATGTGGTGGTTGTCGCCATGGCGTGGCAGGAAGACGACCTGATGCTGATTCAGCCGGCCAATTCGCAGCGGTGCCGAGGGCATACCGAAAGCTGTTTCCATGTCACGACTTTCGTCGATTTGCAGACCCGGATACTGTGACAGACCACTGCCGCCGATTATACCGATCAAGCTCATACCGATGACTCCCTGACCGCATAAATCGCCGGCAGGTTACGCCAGTAACCGGCCATATCCATTCCGAAACCAAAGACATAACGGTCAGGCACTGTGAGGCCGAGATACTCCGGTAACGGCCCCATTTTATCTTTCCGTTTTTTATCCAGCAGACAGGCACATCTCACTGAGGCAGCTCCGGCTTCGTGACAATATTCACGTAATGCCGCCAAGGTCAGGCCTTCATCAAAGATATCCTCAACGAGCAGCACATGGCGATTATTTAAATCAATGCTTGGTTCGGACTGCCAGACCAGTTCGCCACCCACCGTCTTGTCGCCGTAACGACTGGCATGAATGTAATCCAGTTCCAGTGGAAACAGCAGTCTGGGCAGCAAATGGCCGGTGGTCATCACCGCCCCATTCATTACACAGAGCACCACCGGGGTCTTATTTTTGTAATCACCGGTTAAAGTCCGGGCGATTTTATCCAGTGCCTGGTTGATAGCATCCATATCATAGAGCAAGTCAGCCTGCGCCAACATGGCCTCGTATTCTGTCATCTTATTTTGTTCCTCTTGGCTGAAGGGCTCGCCGATCTCTCATATAATGTCAGATTTAGTTACAGGATAAATCATGCGCCGATTCTGGCCGCTCATCATATTCGTCGTAATACTGGTCCTTATCGGGCTGCTCAGTCTACGTCAAGCCCCGACGCCACAGCCACAGGCTGAAGCCGATTATGAACGCATTATTTCGCTGGCGCCCAGCATCACCGAAACCCTCTATGCCATTGGTCTCGGTGATAAACTGGTGGCCGTCACCGATTATTGTGACTATCCGCCAGCTGCCCGCGAACTGCCCAGGGTCGGCGGATATACCGACACCAGCCTGGAAGCGATTGTAGCCAGGCAACCAGATCTGGTCATCATGCTCGAGGGACAGCAACAACTGCGTCAGCAGCTTAACCAGCTGGATGTCAACACGCATAGCATCGATAACAGCAGCCTGCTCGGCATCCAGGCCGCCATTGCCAGCATCGGTCAGGTGACCGGCCATGAGCGACAGGCCGACGATCTACTGGCTGATATTGAACAGCAAATCACAGCCGTGCGGGCCAAAGTCGAATCACAACCACCAGTGCGTACCCTGGTTTCCATCGCCCACTATGTTAACAGCGACCAGCTCGAAACAGTTTATGTCGCCGGTCAGCATGATTTTTACAATGACCTGCTCAAGCTGGCCGGTGGCGTCAATGTCTATCAGGGCACGCGGGTCATGGTGCCTTCGGTCAGTGAAGAAGGCCTTATCCGCATGAATCCGGATGTTATCATCGACGTTTTTCCTGAAGCCGACGACCATCACAGCAATATGGATCAAGTCATGCAGCAGTGGCAGCAGTTAGAGACCGTCAACGCCGTACAATCGGGCCGGGTTCATATCATTCAACGCGACTACGGCAGTGTGCCCGGACCACGGATATTTATGTTGCTGCGGGACTTTGCCCGCCTGCTGCATCCGCAACTGAACTGGAACGAGGCTGACCATGATTGAAGTCAGCGAGCTTCAGGTCCGTCTGCAGGAGAAAACCCTGTTATCGGATATCAGCTTTTCGCTTGATGCGGGTCATTATCTGGTCGTAGTGGGGCCTAATGGTGCAGGCAAGAGCAGCCTGCTTAAAGCAATGATGGGCATTATCGATAAGGATGGCGGTGAGATTCTTTTCCATGATCAGCCACTTTCCGCTTATTCACAGCGTGAACTCGCCCGGCTGGTCAGCTATGTGCCGCAAAGCAGTGGCCGCGAGCTGCCGTTTGCGGTGGAAGACTTTCTTAAAATGTCACGTTACGCCCACCACAGTGCTTTATCAGAATGGCAGCCCGATGATCAGGCAGCGGTGGAAGACGCTTTGCGGATTACAAATACCAGTCAGTTTCGCCAGCGCCAGATGACAACCCTAAGCGGCGGTGAAAGCCAGCGGGTGATGATTGCGGCCGCACTGGCACAGCAAACCCCGATCATGCTGCTGGATGAACCCACCAGCTATCTCGATCCGCATCATCAGGTTGAAGTGCACCGGGTCATTGCCCGGCTGAATGAGCAACTGGGCATTACGGTGATTGAAGTCAGCCATGATATTAATCATGCAGGTCAGAAGGGTCGGCAGGTACTCGCGCTGGCTGACGGCCAGGCGGCATGGCAGGGACCGGGAGAAATATTTCTGGAAAAAGGACGTTTGCATCGGCTCTATCAGCAGGATTTTGTTTTTGTCACTCACCCTATCAGTGGCAGAACCATCGCACTGGCGGATCCACTATGACAGAAAGCGCCAAACTGACCCTGCTGTCACTAGCGACTCTGAGCATCCTGCTGCTGGCCCCGTTTGCCGGTCTCGGCGATATTGCTGATGCCGCGATCAGACAACATATTCTCTATGACATTCGCCTGCCCAGAACGCTGTTTGCTTTTGTTGCCGGTGCTGGCCTGGCCTTGTGTGGCATGGTATTTCAGGCCATGTTTCATAATCCTCTGGCCACCCCGTTTACGCTCGGCGTTGCCAGTGGTGCTTCATTCGGTGCCGCCTTAACAGTCTTTCTGGGGCTCAATGTTTCTCTGCTGGGCTTTGATGCAGTGACACTCGGCGCTTTTATCGGTGCACTTGCTGCCATCAGTTTTGTCTACGGGATTAGTCGGCTGCACTACAGCTTTTCAATCGAGACCCTGCTGCTGACCGGTGTGGCGACCAGCTTTTTCTTTTCCAGCCTGATCCTCTTCACCCAGTATCTCAGCAACATCAACGACTCCTTCAGAATTCTTCGCTGGTTGATGGGCGGACTCAGCATCAGCGGTTACCAGTCTCTGCTGCAACTGTTACCGATAGTCGCTTTCAGTGCCGGCATCATGATCTGGCTCGGCCGTGAACTCAATCTGCTTATGGCCGGTGACGAGATCGCGATCAGCCGCGGGGTCGCGGTTAAACGGGTTCGCTACCTGCTGTTTTTGACGACGTCACTCTGTGTCGGGGCCATTGTCGCCCTATGTGGTCCTATCGGCTTTGTCGGCATGATGGTGCCGCATATCTGCCGCCTGATTATTGGCACCGACCACCGCTGGCTGATCCCGGCCACCCTGATTTTCGGCGGCGGCTTTCTGATTCTCTGTGACACCCTGGCAAGGCTGGTGATTGCCCCGGCCGAATTACCGGTCGGCATCATCACTACCCTGCTGGGCGGACCGTTTTTCCTATGGCTGCTGGTGCGCAGCCGCCGTTCGGCTTGACCCTCCCCCACCCGCATGTGATCATCAAATCAACACGGGCAGTACAACATACACGAGGCAGCTGTGACGGCAAGGAGAGGTCTGGTTCTGATGGTTCTGGTGATGAGCCTGATCTCACCACCACAAGTCTATTCTCTATCTGATAACTTACCGATTCCGGATCACCCGCAACTGGCCCTATTTACCGATAATCATGAGGCTATATGGCTGAATGGCCTGCAGCTCACTGATAAGGGCCATGAAGCGCTAAGCTTCATATCCAATGCCGCCCAGCATGGGCTTGATCCCGAAGACTATCACCTGAGCCTGCTGCAGCAGTTGTCACAACCGGACAACATCGAGCGAGCGCGCTACTTTGATGTTCTGCTGACCGATGCGCTGCTGGATCTTATCCATGATCTCGCGATAGGCCGCCTGGATCCGGCTAAAGCCGATCCACAGTGGCATATTGACCGTGACAGCGTTGATCCCGCCTCAGTCCTGCAAAATGCGTTACTCAGCCCGCATCTTCCCAACACACTGAACCAGCTGTTGCCAAAATCCACTCAGTATTACCAAATGACCGAAGCGCTGTCACAGTACCGTCGCTATGTTGATCGCGGCGGCTGGGCTCGACTGCCTGATATGCCGTTGCTGAAACCGGGCTCAGAACATCCATCGGTACCTGCGCTGAGACAGCGGCTGTCGATAGAAGATGCCTACCTCACCCGGCCGGAATTTGACGGTTCAACGCAGTATGACGAACGACTGGTGCAGGCGGTGAAGGCTTTTCAGAAAAAACACGGTCTGAAACAAGACGGCATAGTAGGCCCGAACACGCTGGCAGCGCTGAATATGTCCGCTCAGGATATGGTCGATAAAATCCGCATCAATCTTGAGCGTTTCCGCTGGCTGCCGGATAATCTGGGTGACCGCTATCTACTGATCAACCTTGGCAGTTATCAGCTGACGGCAGTCGAGAACAATGACATCAAACTCAACATGAAAGTCATTGTGGGGAGAGAAACCCGCTCGACCCCCAGCTTCAGCAGCGCGATGACGCATATTGTTATCAACCCCTACTGGAACGTACCGCACAAACTGGCGAGACGGGATCTTCTGCCCAAACAGAAAGCCAATCCGGATTATTTCTTTCTCAATGACTTCAATATTTTCCTGCGCGAAACCGGCTTTGAAACCCAGGTTGACCCCTATCTCGTCAACTGGGATGAGATCAGCGCCAACGATTTTCCTTTCCGCCTGCAGCAACGGCCGGGTGAGAATAATGCACTGGGGCGGATCAAATTCATGTTTCCCAATCCATGGAATATTTACCTGCACGACACGCCCGACAGAGCGCTGTTTGACGAAGCCCAGCGTAATTTCAGCTCTGGTTGCATCCGGGTAGAAGAACCATTGGCACTGGCCGAATTCAGCCTTAACCGAAACGATGCGCGCGATTATGTGATCAGCAAAATAGAAAGCGGCCGCAACCTCGGTGAAAAACTGGAAACCCGCTTACCGGTCTATGCGGTCTACTTCACCGTCTGGCCCTATGATAGCGAAGTTTTCTTTTCGTCCGATCCCTACAAGCGTGATCAGCGAATGGTTAAACACTTGTAACAACAAAACTTTTGGTTATAATTGTTCAAATTTTGAACAAATCAGAGGTGGCCTTATGCTGGCAAAGAAGGGCAAAAAATCTCCCTATATCGACGGTGAGACCTGTGAATTCAGACGCCGTTTCCTGCAAATCGGATTAGGGGCCACAGCCACTCTGGCCATGCCCAATGCTTTTGCCAATGTATTAAAACAGCCGGAACGCACGATCGCCCTGATGAATCTGCACACCGGGGAACAGGTCAAGGCCACCTACTGGGCCGAAGGCGACTACCAGGCAGACGAATTACACGCCATCCATCGCGTGCTGCGCGATCACCGCACCGGCGATATTCATGAAATTGATCAAAACCTGATTGAAATGCTGAATCTGCTGCATCATAAGATGCACGGTAAACAGCCCTTCCATGTGATTTCCGGCTATCGCTCACCAAAAACCAACCAGATGCTGCGGAAAAACAGTGACGGTGTGGCCAAGAAAAGCCTGCACATGCAGGGTAAAGCGATTGATGTACGCCTGCCCGGCCGTCAGCTTGATGAGCTGCGCAAAACGGCGCTGGGCCTGAAAGTCGGCGGTGTCGGTTATTATCCGGGCTCGGAATTTATTCATATCGATACCGGCCGGGTACGTAGCTGGCAGGGTTAAGTCTTACTTAAAATCCTCGAGCTCATCCATCAGCCTTTCAGCAAGCTCCCGGAAACGCCGCATTTTTTTGTAATATTCCTTGCTGAAAGTCTCATGTTCGCGCTGCATATCCTTGTGGTTACGGGCCATCATTTTATGCAGGTGCTTATTCTTTTCAACTTCGATATGGGACGGGCAGTCCTTTAGACATTGTTTTTCCAGCCCACAGCGGTAGCGGTTTAGATCTTCATTGTGTTTGTCGATGCGCGCTTTGTGAATATCAAGTTTGGATGAATGTTCGGGCAAGGCTTTTTCAAGCATGTAAAGCAGCGCCACCAGACGCTGGGTTTCATGCTGCCAGTACTGGATTTCCTCCTGCCAGCGCTCGTCATCCTGCTGCCACTGGTCATTGGTGAGCCTGAGCTGTTCCTGTTCGTCCATGGTTGAGTCACCCCCGCCAGTTATTAACAATGCATGGTGGTTGTGCTTTATTATTATCCGGTAATATTACGCCTCCGCATGAAAAATTAAAATCTCAAATACCGATTTAAAAACCCGCCTGTGGATTGACAGGACAGCCCTGCTAAATCCAAGTAAAATAACAGGTTTAAGTTAGCTCCTCAGGAAACACCAATATGGCCGAGATCGTCGTTTGCGCCCTCTACAAATTTGTCACGCTGGATGATTTTCAGACAAAGAAACAGCCTTTGCTGGACTTCATGCTTGAGCATGACATTCGCGGCACTTTGCTGCTTGCCAAAGAAGGCATTAATGGCACGGTTGCCGGTTCGCGCAGCGCGATTGATGCCCTGCTCGACTACCTGAAAAAAGATCCGCGCCTTGCTGAAATCAGCTTTAAAGAGTCCTACACCGACAGCTCGCCGTTTATGCGCAGCCGCGTCAAGCTCAAAAAAGAAATTGTCACTATGGGTGTTGAAGGCATCGACCCCAAACGTGTGGTCGGTACCTACGTCAAACCCACCGAGTGGAACAAGCTGATATCTGAACCGGATGTGTTGTTAGTCGATACCCGTAACGATTATGAAGTGCAGGTGGGTACCTTCAAAAATGCTGTGAATCCGAAAACCGACAGCTTCCGCGAGTTTCCTGAATACGTGAAAAGTCATCTGGATCCGAACAAGCACAAGAAAGTTGCCATGTTCTGCACCGGTGGCATTCGCTGCGAAAAGTCGACCGCCTATCTGAAAGAACAGGGCTTTGAAGAGGTTTATCACCTGGAAGGGGGCATTCTCAAATACCTGGAAGATGTGCCACACGATGAATCCCTGTGGGAAGGTGAATGCTTTGTGTTTGATGATCGTGTGACGGTCAATCATAAGCTGGAAAAAGGCGATTATGATCAATGCCATGCCTGCCGCCTGCCGATAACCGATGAAGATAAACAGAGCCCGTTGTATCAGAAAGGCGTCAGTTGCCCGCATTGCTATCATCAGACCACTGATGATCAGAAAAGACGTTATGCCGAGCGGGAAAAACAGATTCAGCTTGCACGCCAGCGTGGCGAAGCCCATATCGGTCAGGAAACCGCAGAAGCCGCTGAACTGAACCGCCAGAAAAAACGGCAACGCCGCGAAGCTGACAAACTGGCAGCCGAGAAAAAGCAGCCGCACTGATATGCGTCATCTGTTTCTCAGTCTCTGCCTTTGCCTGATTACGTTCTCGTCAGCGGCGCAAACCAGGCCGGCAGCGATCGCCAGCGCTCATCCACTGGCCACGCAGGCAGGCTTTGAGATTCTGCAACAGGGCGGCAATGCCTTTGATGCAGCAGTGGCCATCACCGCGGCACTGGCCGTGGTGGAACCGGCCGGTTCCGGCCTTGGCGGTGGCGGCTTCTGGCTGCTGCACCGTGCCAAAGATAATCATCAGGTCATGATTGATGGTCGTGAGATGGCGCCGGGCAATGCGCATAAGAATATGTACCTGGATGCGAAAGGACAGTTTCAACCGACTCTGCCACTCAATGGTCCACTGGCAGCCGGTATTCCCGGCATTCCCGCCGGGCTGGTACATTTAAGTCAGAAATACGGCTCACTGCCACTGTCGACCAGCCTGCAGCCAGCTATTGATTATGCCGAGAAAGGCTTTACGGTGACGGAAGGCTACCAGCATCTGGTCGGTTTTCGTCGGGATACCTTGCGTCAGTATCCAGAAGCCGCAGCCATTTTTCTGGATCAGGGCAAAGTCCCGGCCATTGGCAGCCAGATCCACCAGCCTGATCTGGCAATCACACTTAAAACCCTGGCCAATGAAGGGCATGACGGATTTTACCAGGGTGACATTGCCGACAAGCTGGTTCAGTCGGTTCAGGCACATGGCGGCATCTGGACCCGGGCTGATCTGGGCAAATATCAAATTATTGAACGCCAACCGGTTACCGGCCAGTACCGTGGCTACGCTATTACTTCCGCGGCCTTGCCCTCATCCGGCGGTATTGTGCTGATGCTGGCGCTGAATCAACTGGCCGCGTTTGACCTGCATCAGGCTGACAGCACCCAGCGCCGGCACTGGGTCGTTGAAGCCATGCGCCGCGCTTATTATGATCGCAGCCGCTATCTGGGCGATGCAGATTTTATTGCTATCCCCGACTATCTCACCAAACCGGCTTATGGCCTCAGGCTGAGTCGCAGCATTGATGATAAAACAGCGACGCCCAGCCAGGCACTGCCAGTTAATGAAGCTGCAGGTGAAAACACCACCCATTTTTCTGTGATTGATCAGCATGGCAACCGGGTGGCTGCCACCCTGAGTATCAATTATCCCTTTGGCTCCGGCTTTGTTGCCGAAGGAACCGGTGTGCTGCTGAATGATGAAATGGATGATTTTTCAGCTAAAGAAGGTACGGCCAATGTCTATGGTCTGGTGGGTAATGAGGCCAATGCTATCGAACCATACAAACGGCCCTTATCCAGCATGTCGCCGACTTTTATTGAAAACGATGAGCGTTTGATGATTACCGGTACCCCCGGGGGCAGCCGGATTATCAGTATGGTGTTATTAAGCCTGCTGGATTTTGTCGATGGTGACTCTGCTGACGAGATCGTCGCTGCACCCCGTTACCATCACCAGTATCTGCCAGATCATATCCAACTGGAAAAAGACGCTTTCAGTGAAGCGGAAATCCATGCGCTGCAGCAGCGCGGCCATGAAATTAAACAGCTCAACCGCCGCTATGGCGATATGCAAATCCTGATTGTGAATAAACAAAATGGTCAACTGGATGCAGCCAGTGATCCACGTGGTGAGGGTCTGGCTGAAGTCAAACTGATTAAGCCTTAAACCACCAGGTAATTTGCCGCGGCATTTCTCCCTGTCGTGCCTGGGCCAGTGACGCCGTCTCCAGGATAATGAGAATCACGATGGTCAACGAGATTGGCAACAGACTGAACCAGCCCAGCACGGCCAGTTGAATTCCTCGCATCACTTCATCGGCCTGTAGCAGCAGGAAAAACCAACCCAGCCCGAATAGCGCCAGCGATACCAGGTAAGCCAGCAACAGATAACGGCCTCGGCGCCATGCCAGCAGCCAGTGGGCATAGATCAAATCCGGCTGAGTACGTTTACCAGCTCGGCGCATGATAGAAAGGATGATACCAGTCGAAATCAGCATCGGCAGACCCACAATCAGCCACAGGATTTCCGTGTTGAACAAAATGGCCGGTAGCAGAAAATGCACAACAGACAGATTAAACAGCAGCCTTTCATGTGCATCGCTGGCCTTTTTGGCATCTTCAGTCATCACTAAGACCTCCCAGTTCAGTTACCTTTTCGACTCTCCGCCAAAGCGCTGGTTTCCAGCACGAACAAAAGCAGTACCATCAACAAAGTCGGCACCACCGCCAATCGGCTGAATATCACCAGGATGATCGACGCCATATTGTTATCAGCCTGAAGCATCGACATTAAAGCGCCCAGCAACATAATGAAGGCTGACACGGCATAGGCATAAAGTAACCAGCGACAGTGCTTCCAGGCCAGTTGCCAGTGATGTTTAATCTTATCAGCGGCAAAATGATGGTGGCGTGCATACCAGCCAATCCAAGCGATGCTGGCGAGCGACCCAGCCAGCGCCAGACTGAGCAGAGGTAGCAATAACCCCGAGGCCAGCGCTACAATCGGTATCAAAAGATGAAACAAGGCCAGGTTCAGCATCATTCTTTCATGCGGAAGGCTGGCGGGCAGGACTCCGGCTTGCATCTGTTTCCCTTGCTTAACAGGATAAAGCTTATGATGCCTCTGATTGACAGTCACTGTCATCTCGACTTCAGCGCTTTTGATGATGACCGTCAAGAGGTGCTCGATCACTGTAGCGAACTGGGTCTGACCCATATCATCGTGCCAGGTGTCACGCGGGAAAGCTGGCCAAACCTGATTGAGACCTGCTCTCATTCTGAGATGCTGCGACCGGCTTTGGGGTTACACCCGATGTTTATGGCTTCCCATCAGGTTTCAGACCTTGATGAGTTGCGACAGGCCGTCGAGACCCAGCAACCGGTGGCTATCGGCGAAATCGGTCTGGATTTTTTCCTCAATGGCCATGATAAAAACGCACAAACGGCGCTGTTTGAAGCACAGATTAATCTCGCTATCCAGTTCGGGCTGCCGGTGATTCTGCATGTCCGTAAAGCGCATGATGAGGTATTGAAGGTACTGCGCCGGGTCAAGGGTCTTCAGGGCGGGATTGTTCATGCTTTTAATGGCAGCATGCAGCAGGCCGAGTTTTATATGCAGCAAGGTTTTTTATTTGGCGTCGGTGGCGCGCTGACCTATCCGCGAGCACAGAAATTACAGCGTCTGTTCACAGATCTGCCCCTATCCTCCATCGTCCTTGAAACCGACGCCCCGGATATGCCGCTGGCCGGCCACCAGGGAGAGCGCAATTCACCGGCGATGATCCCGCAAGTGCTGGAAAAACTGGCTGAACTTCGTGATGAGCCAGCACAGCTTATTGCTGAGACGACCAGCAGCAACTGTTTGAAACTGCTGAAGCTGGCTTAAACACGGCCAAGGAGGGCAGCATGAATTATTCCTTTTATCGCAAAAAAGCTGCCGAACCATGGTAAACCTATCCTGTCTAGTAGGAAGTCAGCAGTTAGAATCATCGGAACATCAGGAAATCAGGCATAGGACTCTTTATGGCCCAAACCCAACTCGACGCTATTCTGGCGAGTATCAATCATGTCATTCTCGGTAAGCATCATCCTATTAAACTGGCCCTGACCTGTCTGCTGGCCAGAGGCCATCTGCTGATAGAAGATTTGCCGGGTGTCGGTAAAACAACACTGGCACATACCATTGCCTCCACATTGGGACTGACTTTCCAACGTATCCAGTTCACCAGCGATATGCTGCCTGCCGATATTATCGGTGTCTCGGTTTATGAGCGTGACAGTGGCCGCTTCAGTTTTCATCCCGGGCCTATCTTTACGCAGCTGATTCTGGCCGACGAGGTCAACCGGGCTTCACCGCGTACCCAGAGTGCCCTGCTGGAAGCGATGGAAGAACAGCAGGTCACGGTCGAGGGAAAAACCCACACCCTGTCCTCCCCCTTCTTTGTCATTGCCACTCAGAATCCCGCTAACCAGATCGGCACCTTTCCCCTGCCCGAATCACAATTGGATCGTTTCCTGATGCGGATTGAGCTGGGTTATCCCGATGCCAAGGCCGAACGGGCCCTGTTGCTGGGTCAGGATCGTCGTGAACTACTGCGTGATCTGCAAGCCGTGATCAGCGTCGATGACTTACTATCACTGCAAAATGCGGTCAGCGGGATTCATGTTTCCAGTGCGCTGGTCGATTATGTGCAAAGAATTCTGACCCATACCCGCGACTCCGGTCACTATCACAGTGGTCTCTCGCCCCGGGCCGGTCTCGGCCTGCTCCGGGCCGGACAAGCCTGGGCGTTGCTTGAAAAACGTGATCATGTGTTGCCGGAAGATATTCAGGCGGTGCTACCGAGCATTGTCAGCCACCGGCTGCAACGTCGGGAAGAAGACAGCCCTGAAGACTGGATTGATCAACTGATCCATCAGGTCGCGATTCCCTGAGTTATGGCCTCCGCGCTCGCAGAAATCTGGCAACGTCTCCGCGACAGCCAAAAACAGCGAATTTATATCCTGCCGACGCGAGCGGGTTATGCCTATGCGGGCCTGATGTTATTGATGCTGTTAGGCGCAATCAACTACAACAACAGTCTTGGCCATCTGCTCAGTTTCCTGCTGGTCAGCCTCGGGCATGTCACCATGCATCACAGCCACCGTAACCTGCGCCAGCTGACGCTCAGGGTCACACCACTGGAGCCGGTATTCTGTCAGCAGCTGGCACGTTTCAAACTCACCATCATCAACGAGGACAGCCGCGACCGATTCCAACTGGAGGTCGCGCATAAAAAGCAGCAGCCGGGAGCGCGCTGGAAAATTTTCAAAGCCTATGAGCCGATCCAGAAAGTCACTCATATCGAGGCTGACAATACCTGTTTCTGCACGCTGGAGGTCCCTACACAGCGCCGGGGGTGGCATTCACTCAATACACTGAGACTGGCCAGTCTTTATCCGCTGGGCTTGTTCTACAGCTGGACCCTTTACCCGCAGACCGCCAAAGTACTCGTTTACCCACAGGCCAAAGGCAAGCTGCCATTGCCTTCCCCACCCGCAGGCGGTAAACAGCGGCTCAAGGGGGAACAACTCGGCGATGATGATTTTGCCGGTCTGCGCAGTTATCGTGAAGGCGAGCCGATGCACCGGGTAGCCTGGAAGGCACTGGCCCGTGATAACGTCATGCGCAGCAAGCAGTTTTCCAGCCCGGAAGGTCATGAGTTACAGCTTCGCTGGCAGGATCTCGACAATCTTGTCGATACTGAAGCCAAACTGTCGCAACTGACAAACTGGGTGATGCAGGCTGACCGTGCGGGGCACCGTTATGGCCTGCAGATTCCGGGGACTCAGATCGAAGCGGATAGTGGCCCGCAGCATCAGCATCGTTGTCTCAAAACGCTGGCTTTGTACCATGGCTAAGGCAGATACCTCTCCCCATCATCACGCGATAAACCACCTTATCGCCGCCCTGTTTATCGGCGCACTGCCGCATTTTGTCTATCAACCCTTCTGGGTCGGCCTCGCCTTCGTCATGATGATCAGCTGGCGACTGCTGCACAGCTACCGCGGCTGGCCCCTGCCCGCCGCCAGCCGCTGGCTCAGACTCCTGCATAACGGTACCGCGGCATTGATGATCGTGCTGATATTCGGCCAGTTCGGCCTTACTATCGGCCGCGATGCGGGGGCCGCCCTGCTCACTATCATGCTGGCATTCAAGGTGGTTGAGATTCGCTCACTGCGCGATTATTACCTCAGCTGCTATCTCGGCTATTTCCTGGTTATCACCAACTTCTTTTACAGCCAGAGCATGCTGATGGTGGGATTGATGCTGTTGGTCGTTATATTGCTGACCAGTTGCCTCATCAGCGTTAACAGTGAATCTTCCGTCTTACCGATAAAACAGCGGCTCAAACTGTCGGGCAGAATGGTACTGCAGGCGCTCCCTGTCATGCTGATTCTGTTTGTACTGTTCCCGCGTATTTCCGGGCCCATCTGGGGACTGCCTCAGGATGCCGGCAGTACCACCACCACGACCATGAGCGAACAGATTACCCTGGGTGAATTACCGCCTCAGTCAGGCACTACGGGCATGAGCGAAGAAATACAGATGGGCAAAATCAGCCAGTTGATCCAGTCTGATGCCATTGCTTTCCGGGTAGAGTTTGAAAACGATGTATTGCCACCCTCACCGGAAAGGTACTGGCGGGGTCCGGTATTATGGCAAACCAATGGCACAGTCTGGTCTCCATTGCCAAAAAATGAACGCAATGATGCGGCTCCGCAGATCGGTATACGTGGGGAAGGCTATCAGTACACGATGACGCTTGAACCGCATAATAAACGCTGGCTGTTCGCACTGGATATGCCTACTGAAAAACCCTCGCTGGTGCCTGCTTTTCTGACCAGCGATGCCGAGCTGCACAGCCAGAAACGTATCAAAAACCGCGCCCAGTATTCACTGGAATCTCATACCGATTACCAGCTCAATCCCGGTGGCGATCCCAATTTATCGGCCGCACTGCAACTGCCGGAAAATAAGCATCCACGCACTCGCCAGCTGGCCAGCGAGTGGCTTGAGCAAAGTCAGGGACCGGAGGAATACATCGACCGGGTGCTGGCCTTCTTCAATCAGGAAAACTTTGTCTACACTTTGTCGCCGCCGATACTGCAGGGTGATACGGTTGATCAGTTTCTGTTCGAGAGTCGTGAAGGCTTCTGTGAACACTATGCCGCCAGTTTCACCGTGTTGATGCGCGCGGCAGACATTCCGGCCCGTATAGTGACCGGCTATCAGGGCGGTGAGGTGAACCCGGTCGATAATGTGCTCACCGTCAGACAGCGTGATGCCCATGCCTGGAGCGAAGTCTGGCTGCCTGAACGAGGTTGGGTGCGTATCGATCCGACCTCTGCCGTGTCCAGCCAGCGGGTCGACGAAGGTATGTCCAATATTTTGCCAGCTGAACGAACTTCGCCTCGTCTCATTTCGCAGAATGATGCGCTGGTTCGGGTCTGGCGAGATTTGAGAAATAACTGGAACGCACTGAACACAGCCTGGGATATCTGGGTCGTCGGCTATGGCCCGCAGATCCAGAAAGAGTTTCTGTCAAAGCTGGGGATGGCAAACCCGGACTGGCGCAAGATGGCCGTGTTCCTGACCCTGTTTCTGGCATTGACCGGCATCGTTATGTTGCTATTGTCCTATTACCGCCGGGCTCATCCGGATCCGGCAGTGCGGCTATATGCCCTTTTCTGCCAGAAACTGGCGCGCTTCGGTCTTATTAAAAATGAACATGAGGGCCCGCTGGACTTTGCCGCACGTGCGCAAAAAAAACTGCCGCAATATCAGCAGCAGATTGAATCCATCACCCGTCTCTACACCCAACTGCGCTACCGCCATGCCAGTGATGCCTTGCTGTCTGAGCTGGAAGCACAAATCAAACAGTTCCAGCCGCGCCGGTAAGTCTTGTCTCTCTGCTTTTGCCAAAGCCGGCAATTAGCAGGAAAATATGCAGCGATTCAGTCGCTTTGAGGTTTTTCGATGGCACACTCCAATCCGCTGTTTGAGCGCACTCATATCCTGATCGGGGATGAGGGTATCGCCAGACTGCAGCAGTCGCATATTTTCCTGGCCGGCATGGGCGGTGTCGGGTCGTTTACCGCCGAAGCGCTGGCACGGATGGGCGTCGGCAAAATGACCCTGGTCGATCATGATGTGGTCTCCGGCTCTAATATGAACCGCCAGCTGGTCGCATTGAAATCGACGGTGGGTCTGCTCAAAGCCGAAGTCATGGAAAATCGCATCAAAGACATCAATCCTGACTGTGAAGTGGCGCTGATCACCGAATTCCTGACGCCGGACTCGATTCCTGACATCCTGGCTCGTGGCTATGATGTGGTCATCGATGCTATCGACAGCCTCAGCAGCAAAAGTGCCTTGCTGGAAACCGCCTGGCGTAATGAGATGAGCGTCTTCGCCAGCATGGGCGCCGGCGGCAAACTGGATCCGACCCAGGTTCGCACCGCCGATCTTATGGACACCAGTATGTGCAAACTGGCCAAGCACCTGCGCGCTCAGTTGCGCAAACGTGGTGTCGGTCGTGGCATTCAGACCGTCTACTCTACAGAGTCGCCCCTGCCACCGCTGCCCCCGGAACCGGTCAGTCGTGGCCGTGCCCGGGCCGTCAACGGAACGGTCAGCTATATGCCTTCTATTTTTGGCCTGACTCTGGCCGGCATGGTGATTAATCATATTGTCGGTGATGCCCGACGTGTCTGATCCCACCGATGTCATCAACTGTGAGCCGGCGATGCGCGATCGTCTGCATGACCTGCTCGACCGCTACGGTATTGAGATCGTAGAAGTCGGCCGTGATGACAATATCCCCGGCAGTTTTTTCGGTGAACGCGAAGCCGGTCTGATGGGGAATCAGCTTTACCTCCGGGATGACACACCGGTGCATTCCGCCCTGCATGAAGCCGGCCACTATATCTGTATGGACCCGACCCGGAGAGCGGCGCTGGATACCGATGCCGAAGGTGATTATGACGAAGAAAACGGTGTCTGTTTTCTGCAAATCCTGCTCGCCGGGTTTGTCGATAAAATAGGGCGCGCCCGTATGCTTCGTGATATGGATCGCTGGGGTTATACTTTTCGCCTTGGCAGCGCCAAAGCCTGGTTTGAGCACGATGCCGACGATGCCCGTGACTGGCTTATTCATCACGGCATTATTCATTTGTCGTTAGAACCTACCTGGCAATTGCGCCTTGGCTGACTGAGGACCTTACTTATAGGGTGTAAGGGTAACACCACCCATTACTCCGCTTACAATAACGATACTGACCTGCCGGGATGAAGCCAGCGCTGTAATCCAGTATGCTAGCCAGCATATTGATTAACACCTTTCAGGAGACCTTATGAGCGACAGTATTTCCTCACCGGTGACAGCCCTGCTGTCAGAGCTGGGCATCGACTACGAAGTGATCGAGATTCCTCTGACCGAGGACAAAAAACCGATTCGCAACCTGGAAGAACTACTGCGCAAAAAGGGCCACGATCCGCACTCCGTGGTGCGCAGCCTGCTGTTCAAAACCGGCTCTGATTCCTACGTTTTGCTGGCCGTGGCCGGTGGTGGTCGTGCTGACTGGGGCACGCTGCGTAAACATCTGGATGAAAAGAAACTGCGAATGGCCGAGTTTGATGAAGTGCCGGAAGCAACGGGTTATGTGGTGGGTGCTGTGCCTCCGCTGGCGCTGCCTGAAGATATCAAAGTCCTGCTCGATAACAGTGTCGACAGTTTTGATAATGTGGTGATTGGCAGTGGTGTGCTCGGTTACGCACTGGGCCTGAAAACAGCGGACCTGAAAAAGGCCATGGCCGGCGTTGAGCAGGGTCAGTTTATTAAAGCCTGAGCCGTTCCGAACTAACGATCACCGCTGTCAGTCTGAACAGTAACCTTGCCTGTATGGGGTGATCGTTATGTCCCTCCGCTTCGCCTTGCTTCCAAACCGCGCCATTCTCCTGTCGGTGCTGATTGCTGCCGTTATCTCAGTATCCCCTTTGCAGGCGCAAGACGATGCTATTCAGCTTGGTACCGGCGACCGCGCTGAACAAAGCAGTCGGCTGGGCACCTCAGATTCGGGAAACTCATCCAGCTCCCAGCGACAGTGGCGCGGTTCCGGTCACCATTCACATGGCATCAGCCACAGTGACCATCACTCCTACGGTATCAGTGGCCGACCTCATAACAAGCTCAGTCCCAAACCGGACAAATATCACGAAAAGCCACGTCATCATGATCGGCAGGACTACGGTGGTATCAGGGGGCATATTTCTTTCGGCTACAGTGACTCGCATCAGCGTTATCATCGCCGTCAAGACTCGATTCCCTACTCCGGTTTCCATTACCGGGATCACCAGGACACCCGGGTCATTTATGCCCCTGGTTATTATCGTGAACCGAACAATCTCAACAGCACACCGGCTATCACCAGCTACCGCGCATTACCCGCTGAAGACGAAGAACGCGCTTATGACAGCACGGTAGATCCCTGGTCGGCGCTGGCTGATTATCAAATCCACACGGCTCGATACGCATTTGAAGCCCAGGTGCAGCGTTCTCCACATGATGCCTTGCCGCGTGTCGGTCTGGCACTGAGCACGGCCCTGGCCGGTGATCTGGATGCCGGGATATTTGCAATGGAGGATGCTCTGCGTTCCGACACATCGGCACTCGGCTATTTTCAGGCTGATGAATCTTTGCAACTGGTGATTGAAGAACTGCTGCTTGATTACCGCGGCGAACCGCTGATGACCGCGTCGTTGCATTATCTCAACCGGGACTATGCTGCCGCCAGACAAGCTCTGGAAGTGGCCGCCAATTACTGTCAGCCCTGTCATGCCGTTGATAATCTTGATCGCCTGATTCAGCAGCAGATTTAAACGCTCAGCCATATAAAAAGCCGGACCCTCAAGAGAGAATCCGGCTTTCAGTCCTATCTGGCGAACTCCAGGTTCAGTTTTAATTCATCATTTGAATCACACGTTGACGAAGTGCGTCATCATTACGTACCGCTTTAGCGATAGAGGAATAAGTTTCCACATCAAGTCCTTTCGCTTGAACAGCCGCTGTCATCGTCTCACTGGCTTCCTGCTGCAGTTGCTGGGCTTTTTGAGGATCTTCAGTATTTTCCAGTTTTGCGCCATATTCTTCACGAATGAGTTCAAGATCCTGTTGAGCTGCAGCAAACTTTTTTAAATCAGCTTTTTCAAACTGGTAATTGGAAATTGGAGCCTCTGGTGCTTCTGCGCCTGGTGGTGTGCCATAAGACTCACCTGCAAAAGCCTGACTACTGAAACCAACGGCAAGTAATAATGGCAAGGTAATCGCTTTTAACTTCATTAAAGTTCTCCTTTTGTTAACAGAACTCAAGAAGTTGCCATATTCGTGCCAAACACATAAAAAACGATTTAAACACATTATTATCAATATCTTATCATCATAAAAAGCATTCATAGCCTTTGCTGCTGAAGCTTTGAAATACACGCCCTCATGTGTCAATATGAAACATGTATCATAAATAAACATATATAAATACGATGAAATTACCTTTCAGTGTCAACAACCTGAGACTGGTCCTTTTGCTTCAGGTCGCATTACCCGTACTCATGTTGCTTGCGGTCGTACTCATGATCAGCCTGTCAGTGGTCGGTGAATTCGTTGAAGAACGAATGCAGCGGGATTTGCGTCTCGTCACCAGAACCATCCACCTGCCTGTATCGCAAGCAGTCCAACGACGGGATCTGGCTCAGTTGCAGAACAGTATGACCTCGGTATTTTCCCAGGCAGAAGTCTATGGTGCCTACCTTTTCAATGCCGATGGTGAAAGACTGGTCAGTTTCGGCAAGGTCAATCCCACTCGACGCCAGGCGACTGAAGCGCTCAGGAAAGTTGATAACGGAGAATTTGCCCAGTACGAGCAGATCCGGGGACGGCCTGTATATTCTTTTTTTATGCCCATCTTTGATCAGTTGGGGCAACCTGACGGTTTTCTTCAGGTCACCCGGCGCCGCAGTGACATTGATGATGAACTGACCTCTCTCAGACGCAAGACCTGGGGTGGATTCATACTCGTTTCCATCGTCATTCTCGGCATAATCATTTTTGCCCATCAGCGGGCTATCGGTACACCACTCAGCCATTTGCTGAGCTCAATGAGAAAAGTCAGTGCCGGTAATCATAAGCATCGGACGACACCTCAGGGGCCACAGGAACTGAAACAGCTGGCCAGTGGGTTAAACGGTATGCTTGATGCCATCGAAGCGGCTGAAAAAAGAGAGGCATCACAGCGTCATGCTCGTGAAAAAATGGCAGAAAGATTACGCCATTCTGAAACTATGGCCGCCCTGGGACAGCTCTCTGCGGGTGTGGCACATGAATTGGGGGCACCATTGACCGTCGTTGACGGCCGTGCCAACCGCCTGCTTCGCAACAACACCGACCCTGAAATGAAACGTGAACTCACCACTATTCGGGAACAAGTGCAGCGGATGACTTCCATTGTCGAACAGTTGCTGAGTTTCGGACGCAGCTCTCGTACCAACAAGCAAGCATTGCAGATCAGCAAAGTAATTGAACAAGCCAGGACGGTGCTGGCAGAAGAAGGAAGAAATATCACTATTTCAGCTGGAAGCGAGGTGACATTAACGGCCGACCCTTTAAGCATTGAGCAGGGACTGGTTAACCTGATGCGCAATGCCTGCCAGGCCTGCCCTGAAGGTGAAGTCATCGTCAGCTGGGAAGTCGACACGGACAATCTGTATGTCCTGATTGACGATGCCGGCCCCGGTATTCCCGCATCCCAGTCCACAGAAGTATTCAAACCCTTTGTCAGCAGTAAACAGCCCGGTGAAGGCAGCGGCCTCGGTCTGGCGATAGTGAAAAGGATCATGCGTGAACACGATGGCGATATAACGCTCAGTCAAAGCCCGCTCGGCGGTGCCCGTTTCAAACTGCGTTTCCCGCTTCATTCTGACGGTGAAGCGCAATCATGATGCACGAGAACAACAAACAGCTTTTAGTAGTTGAAGATGATCATGCGCTCGCCGATCTCATCAGCGAGGAACTGGAAACCGAAGGCTGGACTGTCAGCGTCGTTCACGAACTGCAGGCCGCTTTTGAAAAACTTTCCGGCATGCTGCCGGCGATTATCGTCACTGATCTCAGATTGCCTGATGGTGATGGTATGTCACTGGTTGAGACTGTCATGCAAATGCCCGGCGTCGATGAACGTCCCGGCCTTATCGTGATCACCGCCTTCGGCAGTGTAAAACAAGCGGTTGCCGCCTTACATGCGGGCGCAGACGACTTTTTGACCAAACCACTGGATATGGAACATTTCCTGTTAACTGTCGAACGGGTTATGGAAGCCCGGCAAATCAAGGTGGAACTGAAACAGTTCCGCCAGCTCGGCAAACAGCAGCAGTTCTATGGCATGTTCGGACAAAGTGAGTCGATGCGTCACCTGTTTGAGCAAATCAAGGTCATTGCCAAGGCGCAGGGCCCGGTATTGATCCATGGCGAGAGCGGCACCGGCAAAGAACTGGTTGCCAAAGCCCTGCATGGTGAAAGTGAGCGTGCGGACGGTCCCTTTCTTGCCGTTAACTGTGCCGGTATTCCTTCCGATTTATTAGAAAGCGAGTTTTTCGGTCATGCCGCCGGTGCCTTTACCGGCGCAAGCAAAAAGCGCAAAGGTCTGATGCAACAGGCCCATGGCGGCAGCCTGCTACTGGATGAAATCGGTGAAATGCCTCTATCTTTGCAGGCCAAGTTGTTACGGGCGCTGGAAGATGGCTCGATTCGGCCTGTGGGTCAGGACACCGAAGAAAAAGTCGATGTCCGTATCATCGCGGCGACACATCGGGATCTTAAACAGAAAGTAGAAGATGGCAGCTTTCGTGAGGATTTATATTACCGGCTTGAGGCTTTCGGGCTGTCGATTCCCGCCCTGCGTGAACGCGAAGAGGATCAGGAATTGCTGGCACAGCTTTTCCTTCGCCAGATCGCTATCGAACGCGGAAGAAGTATCAAAGGCTTCGACGACAAAGCACTGGCATTAATCCGTGATTATGATTTCCCCGGTAATGTGCGTGAATTGCACAATGTTGTCGAGCGTGCGGTCGCGTTTTGTAATGAAGAATGGATAAGGGCACCACACCTGCCCGCCAGGTTGACCAGTGTCAGCAATCCGGACATTAGTGCCGCCAGTCAATCCGCCGCCATGCCCCATGAAGAGCAGGCACTGCTGAAAGGACCAGTCATGCCCAGCCTGCCGGAACTGCAACGCCGTTATGTCAGAATGGTGCTCGACACCGTGGATGGCAACAAACGCCGTGCTGCAGCCATTCTGGGCATTGGCCGTAAAACGCTCTACCGCTGGCTGGAAGAAGAGTGATAGACGAGCTTCACCGTTCTGAGGAAGCCCGTTCACACTGAGCCCAAGTTTTCTGGCTTGAGCTCAATATTGATGACGGCGATTACTCACCGTCATCAAAGTCACCTTTTTCTGTCGGGTTGTACTCGGCAGACTTGCTTGAACGTTCACCCGGCGCTTTCTTACCGGATTGAACTTCCGCATCCGCGGGCGCTGCATTTGCCCCTTCGTTAATCATTTTCACGTCATTGAGCATCTTCAACGGCATCGCCGGCGCATTGCCCTGCTTGTCTTCACCGAAATAGAGCGTGAGATGCGGGAATGGAATCTCGATACCCGCCGCATCCAGATGGCGTTTAACAAGACGATTATATTCACGTCCGATAGCCCATTGATTGCCTGGCAGGGTCTTGATGCGAACCCGGATATTAACCGAACTGTCGGCGAGTGCGGTGACACCATGCACTTCCAGCTCATCAGAAAGAATACTGGCACGAAGCTCATCATTTGCCAGTAATTCTTCAAAGGCTTCACGCAGTTTAATCACCACTTCGTCGGTATCTTCGCGGTAAGCCACGCCATATTCACCCACATGATAGGCAAACTCGCGCATGTAGTTGGATACGGTATCAACAGAAGAGAATGGAATCACATGATACGTGCCTGACAGATCACGCAGGCCCAGTGAGCGGATAGTCAGCTTCTCGGCGGTACCGGTCAGGCCACCGACCGTGACAATATCACCGGCGTTAATGGCATTCTCCATCTGGATAAACACACCGGTAATCACATCCTGCACCAGTTTCTGGGCACCAAAACCGATGGCCAGGCCTAAGACACCCGCACCAGCCAGCAACGGCCCGATATCAATACCGATCTCTGACAGCACAATCATCAGGGTCATAATAATAATGACGATAGCCGTGGCGTTACGGAAAATGGTCAGCAGGGTTTTTTCACGGGCACTCGGCTCACCGCCGCCCTGCTCGGGATCCAGACGATGTTCAATCCAGCTTGCCAGCGTCATCCAGAACAGCGAGGCAAAAGCCAGAATAAACAGCACGGAAATAATGGTAGACAGGAACTGTGTACCCGCAGAGGAAGCCAGCCAGACCGGCAGATTCACCACGCCCCAGGCATCAAGTACGGCACTGATGACCATCACCAGCACTATGCCTTTGAGCACTTTGCTGAACATCGGCACAAACTGGTTAAGTCGCTGCTCAAACGTTGACAGGCGCAGGCTGATGGCGGCCGGCACTTTGACACCGTTATCGAGCAGCATCTGAATCAGGGCAATAACCGCCATACCGATAAAGATAGCCAGCGCGGTTTGCAGTGTGGCCATCAGCAAGCCGGGTAGCGCCGTATCCGGCTCGATCAACAGCGATGCGCCCATCACCAGGAAGTAGGCAAAAGCCAGCCAGTGCCAGCATTTAGCCAGCACACCCAGAGTAACCTGAGTCATAGAGAAGTTGGCTTTGCGAGCCAACGCATTGAGCCCATCTTTGACCTTCTGTCGGTTCCTGGCAACCACAGTGAAGGCATAGCTGACCGCAATCATTACGATCACCAGATTGGTCAGATTGCCCAGGCTTTCCGACAACTGGTTGCTGACCAGTGGCACAACAAACAGCACACCGTAACCCACCAGACTTACCAGGCTGGATAAAAACAGGCTCCAGTACCGCGCAGTTTCAGCGCGCATCGGGAGTAAACGCAAAGCATCATCCCGACCAGCAAAGATGGCCCTGAGCAGAACCTTGAACAGCTCTACAGCAAGGAAAACATTCAGGAACAGGCTCTGGCTCACGCTGACTTCACCCATTTCACCGACAAACAGCAGCGCCACGGCATAACCAGCCAACCACGCCAGAATCACCACGACAACATCAGTGACCACACTGATCAGCACGGCAGTCGCCTTAACAACGATCGGATGAATACCATCTGCCCCCGCAGCCATATCGTCGGCCCGGCGAAACAATAGCCTCGCAATCGGTCGTAACAACCAGAAAGCCACAATGGTTGCGGCAATGACCAGGCTGAGTTTCACCAACAGGGTGAAAAAGTCCTTGATACTCTTACTCTCGCCGCTGACCAGTTCAGTCAATGCCGACCAGCTACCGGTCAAGGTACCGACAATGACCTGCACTGCGGACTGCGTTTTTTTAGCCACGTCGGTGGCGGCGTCTTCCTCGTTTTCCGCTTTGCCATCCTGCTGCTGAGCATTGTCTTGTGATTGTTCAGACTGTGCCTGCTGACCCTGATCAGACATCGACCTGAGCTCATCAATCAATTTTTCGCGACTGACCGGATCTGACAGCACATCGGCCAATGCCTGATATTTATCAACGGAACCTTCGCTTGCACTCTGTTCTGCTGCAAGCTGTGCCGCCCCAGCCTGAACTGGTCCGGAAGCCAACATCAGCCCTGTCAGAAACAGCAGACTGAGTGTGCTTAAAAAGCCTGGAATTGAATAGCGCAAGATGAACTCCCTGTTTGATTTTATTTAGGATTGCGTGAGACAAAATTGCTCACAACCTTACCAAGACAACTTTGTTAACTCAAATCGTGACGTGCATAACTCGATTTTGAAAAGCTGACTGTTTAAGATGGCCTGAGTTCATTTAGAAATCATGACGCCATGGATGAAAACACAATACAGAACCGCCTAGCGACCTTGTTCCAGATTATCCTGGTAGCCGGTGTTGTCGGTGCACTCTGGGATCAGGCCTGGTTCGATGCATTCATCATCAGTGGCATTTTCTTGATTACGCTGTTGCCCACGGTCTTTGCCAGAAAATTCGATGTTGTCATCCCGGCCGAGTTTCAACTGGTGACGATTATCTTTGTGTTTGCTTCGCTGTTTCTTGGTGAAGTGCATGGTTACTACTTCAAAATCTGGTGGTGGGATATCGCGCTTCACACTGTTTCCGGTTTTCTGCTTGGCATTGTGGGCTTCCTGCTGGTCTATGTGATGAACGAAACCGAGCGCGTCAGCCTCTATATGAAACCCGGTTTTATTGCCTTTTTTGCATTTTTATTCGCCCTCGGTGTCGGCGTTTTCTGGGAATTTTTCGAATACATCGCTGATAAAATATTCGACTTCACGATGCAGAAACCGGCCTTTGGTGACAGCACCGGCCTCACTGATACAATAACCGATTTGATGGTGGATGCCCTCGGTGCCATGGTGATCAGCCTGCTCGGCTATCGTTATCTCAAAAGCCATCCCACACAGGGCCTGATGCAACGCTGGATCAGGAAATTCATCAAAAACAACCCCCGCTTGTTCAAAAAAACACATCAACGCGGTTAACGGAAAATTTCATGGATTCAGATATTCGTCTTGGCTACGCTGGCCTGCTACGCCGGCATTTCGGTTTAATTGCTGCAGCCTGGCTGGCGGTCTTTACCGGCAACCTGGGCCAGAGCTTTTTTATTGGACTGTTTCAGTCGGATATCAGTCAGCACCTGAGCATCACGGCCGGTGAATTCGGCAGCATCTATGCTGCCATTACCATGACCAGCGGTTTTCTGGTTATGCACTTCGGCCCCAAAATCGATTGGATTGCCCCCAGACGCTATGCCCTGATAGTCCTGTCTGCGCTGATAACAGGCGTATTGATGCTGACCCTGTCACCGTGGTGGGGGCTCGCTATTTTCGGACTGGGTCTGCAACGTCTCTGTGGTCAGGGTCTGATGACCCATCTGGGTAGTACCCTGGCCGGCCGTGAATTTACTTTGAACCGGGGTAGGGCCCTGGGTCTTGTCAGCCTCGGCATGCCCTCCGGTGAAATCATTCTGCCACCGGTGATTGCCCTGCTTGTCTCCTGGCTGACTTGGCAGCAAATCTGGTGGAGTATTGCTGCCGTTTTACTGGTGATGTGGATTTTCCTTATCCTGTTCGTTGACTGGCCTGAAGCACCGAGAAAGAAAAAGAGCAAAAATGAACCGCAGGAAAAAGGCCCTTCGCCCATGCGTGAACGCCGCTTCTGGATGCTGATCCCGATGCTGATGGTATTGCCCATCACCCTAACCGGCATCTTTATCTACCAGGCGCAAATGACCGAAGATTTGGGGGCCACGGCCACCACCTATGCCCTCGCCCTGACCGGCCTCGGTATTTCCCGTTTCCCCGGCGCTTTATTAGGCGGCCGCTGGATTGATGAACTCGGTGTGACCACACTCGCCAAACTCTATCTGGTGCCTTTCGCCATCGCGCTGCTGGCGGCAGCGTTGATTGGCGGCAATATCGCCATCTGGATCATTATGCTCGGTGCCGGTACCGCACTGGGCATGTCCTCCCCCATCGGCGACAGCCTGCTGGTCAGGCTCTGGGGCCGGGAACACTTAGGTCAGGTTCGCTCTCTCAAATCCGCGTTTCTGGTGTTTTCCACCGGTCTCGCACCAGCCTTCCTCGGTTTTATGATCGATGCCGGTGTCCAGTTCCAGTCTATATTGCTCGGTATGCTGGTGTTTCTGGTGATCACCTGGATTATGGCGCAGGGTCCGATTCGTGAGGCACATCAGCAAGCGACGGAATGATCAGATTCAAACAAACAAGCTGAAAAGATCAACTTAAATGAAATATCTATCTACGCTTAAAACCGTTTTTCTCGCTTTCGCTTTGACTCAGGTGATGGCCTGCACCTCCACCACGATCCTGCCCGCCCCATCACAATCAGAAGACATCGCTATTCAGTTCACGGATGAAAGTCTCTCCGGATTTTTTGATTTGCCCGGCGGCGTGCATCGGGTGCCTGAGAGTCAGGTGATTATTTCGGGGCATCAGTCAAATAGCTGGGTTGGCTCGGTGCTCGGACCGATAGGTCTTTCTTTGCAAAGCGCCATTGATGCTGAAAATGCAGAATCCGCTATCAGCAATACTGAAGCGATGCTGCAGTTCAAGTTGACGGAGGCTGCCAATGCGATTGCTGATGAGTTAATCGCCCAACCCGAATTTGCCTATCACTATACGGACTACCAGACGCCACGCACGCCGGTATTGAACGTGAAAACAGCGGTGATTCTGACTTATCAGAATGAAACAGACGTTAAACCTTATGTCCTGCTGCAGGCTGCACTGAAAGATGCGAGAGCCAATACCGATATCTGGTGGACTCGTTATATTGCCTCCTCTGGGCCAGCCAGACCGTTTTCAGGTGAAAACGGCTGGGCGGCCAATGACGGGCAGGCTTTTGAAGACAACATTGCTCAAAACCTGGAAAAAGCCATCAAACTGATGATGACGGATGTCGCCACACCCTACCCCCGTTATTCCAGTGAGGTCATCACCGTTCAGGGCTTTTACCCTTATGTTCGCTATAAAATGCAGACCGTCGGCTACAAAATGGATGAAACCGACACCCATATCATTTATCAGCCTAAACTGGGCGATGCGATTGTGTTTTCCGGCGTGCATCTGATTGATAAATCCACGGTTGATATCCGTCCGACGCAGGAAGGTGATGCGGTTTATAAAATTCTTGAAGAAGAGGAAAACACAGAACAAAGTCAGACTGAGTGACGCAGTGAAATCCTGTTCCGGCGAGACCTGCCGCCCTTTTTGAAGCCAGGCAAACGGCATAAGTAGGCTTTTACCTAAAAATGTATTGACATTAGTTGAGATTGCGCGGATTATGTACTCAGCAAGAAATTAAAACCTCATTTACATTCTCCACTTCGTTGCATCTTTGTTGTTCTTCGTCCTGTAGTAATTTAAATCTCGGTCTGTTTCACGCTACACCTGCCCCTAGGGCAATTTTTAATTATCTACAGGATAAACATTATGTCTAACACAGTTACTGGTACCGTTAAGTGGTTTAACGAAACGAAAGGTTTTGGTTTCATCGAACAAGCTTCAGGCCCGGATGTATTCGCACATTACAGTGCAATCACCAGCTCAGGTTTTAAAACCCTGGCTGAAGGTCAAAAAGTTGAATTCACAGTCACCACTGGTCCTAAAGGTCCACAGGCTGAAAATATCGTCGCTCTGTAATAAGCAGCGCTGATATCTGAAAGAAGGCAAGCGATGAGCTTGCCTTTTTTTTGCCTTCAGTTTTATCACGCCAGCGATACCGCTTTAGGTCTTAGCTAAAACTCAAACAGCGGATGCCTGCTTAACGCTCAGGGCGAAGACGCCATCACGATATCGGACTTGGTGGAATCAATAATCGCCAGCAGTTCATTCGTCTCCTGCTCTGGCACCTGATGCCGTGCCAGCAAGTCTTTAAAAATCACCACCATTCTGGCCCACTCTCTTTCAGTGATATTCAGATGCGCATGGGCCGCTTTCATATTTCGTCCGTGGTACTCGCAAGGGCCGCCTGTAGCCTGACAAACCATCGCTGTCACCTGGTACTTGAGATACGGCTTGGGTACAGCCTGCCTGGCAGCATCTATCGCCGGGTTCTGGTTCAGTAAGGGATCGGGCACCAATTCATCCAGAAAGTCGCTGACGACCACCGTAATCGGCGCCAGCCCCCCCAGCCTGTCATAGAGTGAAGCCTGCTCTCCATCCACTGTTTCCGCGCGAAGCGTGGGTATCAGCATCATGCTCAGGACGAGTACGCTCAGCAATGCATTTTTAGTCTGGAATAGTTTCATGATTATTTCTCCCTGAATGCTAGGACAAAATGCCCTTAAATTCCGTTGTTAGATAGCTGTAATGACAGCGTGCAACAGCGGGAGACCTCACTGATTTGAGTTTAAATGAGTGAGGAAGGAAACAAACATCAAACCGCTTGATGTTTCAAATCCAACTATAACGCCAGTTATTGTTAACGAACAAGTAATCTCAACTTCACGGACTTCACAAGGTCCTATTAAACAGCGTATTTTGAACTGAAACCCTTTTGATTGCCTGGAGCGTGCATGCCCGAAGATCTGCATATAAAAATCCGTAACCTGGAAAAGCAGGACTACCCTCAACTCAAGGAGCTGATGGACCAGATTTATCAGGATATCGGCGGCTCCTGGCCCGAACATACGATCTTCAAACTGATTGATGACCTGCCCGAAGGTCAGATCTGCGTCGTCGACCACGACCGGATTATCGGTGTGGCGCTGGCCGTACAGGTAGATTATCAGCAGTTCAGCAACCCGCACACCTATGATGATTTGATTTCCAAACGCGAAACGATTCTGAATAACCCGAATGGGGACGCGCTCTACGGCCTGGATGTGCTGATTCACCCGGACTACCGCGGTTATCGTCTGGGCCGGCGTTTGTACGAAGCCCGAAAGGATCTTTGCCGCCAGCATAACCTGCGTGCGATTCTGGCCGGTGGCCGGATTCCCAATTATCACGAACATGCCGATGAAATGTCGCCGGCGGAATATTTCGAAGCTGTTAAAAACAAGCGTATTTACGACCCGATTCTGACTTTCCAGCTTTCCAATGATTTTCAGGTCACCCGGCTACTCAAGCAATACCTGCCCGAGGATGAGAAATCGCAGGGTTACGCGACCCTGCTGGAATGGCGCAATATTTTTTATGAGCCGGAAACCACGGTCATCGAAACCCGGAAAACACAGGTTCGTATCGGTGCCATTCAGTGGCAGATGCGCGAGGTGCATTCGGTGGAAGAATGCCTGAATCAGGTTGAATACTTTATCGATGCGCTGTCTAACTATAAAAGTGACTTTGCCCTGTTTCCGGAGTTTTTCAATGCGGCGTTGATGGGCCTCAGTCCCGATCAGCGTAATCAGACCGAGGCGATTCGTTTCCTGGCCGGTTATACCGAGCAATTCAAGAATGAAATGTCTCAGATGGCGGTGAGCTACAACATCAATGTCATCACCGGCTCGATGCCGCTGCTTGAAGATGATGTGTTGTATAACGTTACCTATCTTTGCCGCCGTGACGGCACCATTGAGATTCAGCGCAAACTGCATATTACGCCGCATGAACGCCGTGACTGGGTCATCGAGGGTGGAGACCAGTTGCAGGTATTCGACACCGACGCCGGTCGTATCGGCATTCTGATTTGCTATGACGTCGAGTTCCCGGAACTGGGTCGTATTCTGGCTGCGCAGGACATGGATATTCTGTTTGTGCCCTACTGGACCGATACCAAAAACGGCTATCTGCGGGTACGCAGTTGTGCCCAGGCACGGGCGATTGAAAACGAATGTTATGTCGTTATCTGCGGCAGTTGCGGCAACCTGCCCCAGGTCGAAAACCTGGACGTGCAGTATTCGCAGGCCGCCGTGTTTTCACCGTCGGACTTTTCCTATCCGCATGATGCGGTCATGGCCGAGACGACACCCAATACCGAGATGATCATGTTCTCGGATCTCGACCTCGACAAGCTGAAACTGACCCGCAGTGAAGGCTCGGTGAATAACCTCAAGGATCGCCGCCTGGAGCTTTATAGAGTGTCCTGGCTTAACAACCGTTCCCAACCTGAATAAGGGAGAGACAATGATGCCAGCAATCAGCAGTGCTTATTACATGGCTTTATGGGCCATTTTTCTGATTTTGCTTATCTGGCTGGTGCAATGGTTTATTGCCAGTTCCAGCAAAGCCCGTTATCCCGGCGCGATACCGGGTAAACTGCCTCCGGAGCTAAGCCATGAGTCCTTTGTGTTCAGGGCACACCGCACTTTTATGAATCCACTGGAAAACCTGCCGATCCTGCTGAGCACGGCCTTTCTGGCGATATTCGTTGGCGCGAGTCCGTTCTGGACCGGCGTATTGCTGTGGGTTTATGCGCTGGCTCGTTTGGGCCATATGATTTTGTATTATCAAATCGCCACTGAAAAGAACCCCAGCCCCCGAACCTTTTTCTTTATGCTGGGCTTTCTGGCCAATGTCGGCTTATTGCTGATGTGCGGGTTGACGCTGCTCTGACCTACGGAGTTCTTTATGGCTGATCGCTTTGATGACCTGCTGGCCGAGCTGAAAAATAACCGTGAGTCGGGCGCCACCTCTCTGGCCCTGCTTACCTTATCGGCGCTGAAAGATTATCTCGACGCCATGCCGGTGCAGTCTGCTGAGAAAATTGAAACTTTGTGTCAGGCATTAACAACCGCCCGGCCCAGCATGATCGCTCTGGGTAACGCATTACAGCGTTGGCAAAAGCGGCTGGAGGTGGCGGAGATTGATTTTAAACAGCAATATCTGACACAACTGGTCAAGGTTTATCAGCAACTGGCGGATGCGTCTGAGCAGGTGGCCGCGCACGCTGCCAATCTGCTCAAGCCGGGCATGACCGTGCTGACTCACAGTCGCAGTTCGCAGGTTATGGCTTTATTTGAACAGGCTCTGGAACAGCATCAGGACTTTAAGGTGATTGTCACGGTCAGTGCGCCGGGTAATGAAGGTCTGCTGGTCGCTTCGCAACTCAACCGTCTGGATGTCCCGGTCACACTTATCACTGATGCCGAGATGGGGCTGGTTATGCCGGAGGTGGATATCAATATCAGCGGCTGTGACAGCTGGCTGACCGATCATCACTTTGTGAACAAGACCGGCACGCTACTTCAGGCGCTGGCCGCCCAGCATTTCGGTAAGCCTTTCTGGGTGCTTGCTGACAGCTTTAAAAACAGTCATCAGACCAGTCACGAAGTCACATTGGAAGCCATGCCGGCTGATGAGCTGCCATTGCCCGAAGGTGAAAAGATTGCTGCAAAAAACGTCTATTTTGAGACGATTTCCACCCGTTTAGTTGCTGGCCGGGTCGATGAACACGGCTTGCAGGTGATGCAGCCCTAGCTGATTTCGTCAGAACGAGTGATACCACTTACCCCGACATCGCGAGTGATATCTCGTACTCGGTCATCGCAGGGCCCCAGATCATGGCGATCCAGTCCCTGCTTTTGGCTAACTACCAAACCTCAATGCCCGGAATTTAATCGAACGCCGGGCCTGGATTGCTTCGGCGTACACTCCTCGCAATGACGTGCTTTTTTCCCCGTCATCGTGAGGCCGCAGGCCGTGGCGATCCAGGCCCAGTGCTGAATAAAGCGTACTAGGCGAATCTGGCAAACCAGGGTTTGGTTTTTATCGCCAGTGCCACCAGCGACAGCATGACCGGAACTTCCACCAGCACACCCACCACGGTCGCAAGTGCCGCGCCGGACTGCAGACCAAACAGACTGATAGCCACTGCCACGGCCAGTTCAAAGAAATTGGACGTGCCAATCAGGGCGGCCGGTGCAGCGATATTAAATGGCACTTTCCACAGATAAGCCCAGCCATAGGCAATGACAAAGATGCCGTAGCTCTGAATCAGCAGCGGGATGGCAATCAATATAATCACCATCGGTTTGGCAAGAATCGTTTCGGCCTGAAAACCGAACAGCAACACTACGGTCGCCAGCAGCCCCAGAATTGACCAAGGTTTGACCTTGTTGGTGAATGCCGCAATTTCATGATGATCATTGCTTATATCCAGGGCCCGGCGGGTCAGATAACCAGCCAGCAAGGGGGTAACGACATAGAGTACGACCGACAGAAACAATGTTTCCCAAGGCACCAGAATCTCGGTAATACCGAGCAACAGCGCAGCGATCGGTGCAAAAGCAAACACCATAATGATGTCATTAATCGAAACCTGCACCAGCGTGTAATTGGCATCGCCTTTTACCAGTTGACTCCAGATAAAGACCATCGCGGTACAGGGGGCCACGCCCAGCAGAATCATGCCGGCGATGTATTCCTTGGCGGTTTGCGGATCGACCAGTCCGGCAAACAGATATTCAAAGAACAGAATACCCAGCCCGGCCATGGTGAAGGGCTTGACCAGCCAGTTCACTACCAGCGTCAGGCACAGCCCTTTGGGTCGTCTGCCGACATCCTTCAGCGAGGCAAAGTCGACATTGACCATCATCGGATAGATCATCAGCCAGATAAAGACTGCCACGACCAGATTCACACTGGCGTATTCCAGCCCCGCAATCAGCCCGAAGACGCCGGGAAACACCCAGCCGAGCGTGACACCGGCAATAATACCCAGCCCAATCCAGACTGACAGGTAACGTTCAAAAATCCCCATTGGTGAGGCGCTATCGCTCATGGTAACTCCTGTTCGATGCGTGTTTTCAGCATAAAGAAAGCTTCATCAAATGCGGCTTCAATGTCGGCTTCGCTGCCTTCGGCCTTTGCCGGATCCGGTGTGCTCCAGTGCAAACGCTGGTACTGGCCCTGAAAGACCGGACAGGTCTCATTGGCGGCAGCATCGCAGACCGTAATGACATAATCGAAATGCTGACCGGCAAAGTCATCCCAGGACTGGCTGCGAGGTTCGCCCGGGTCAATACCATGGCGTTTCAGGGTTTCAATCGATTTGGGATGGACGTAACCAGCAGGAAAACTGCCGGCGCTGACCGCTTGGTATTCCCCCTGCCTGAGTTGATTAATCAGCGCCTCAGCCATGACCGAGCGGCAGGAGTTACCAGTACATAACACCAGAACTTTTTTCATCAGCAGCATCCTGAACTATTGTTATCGGAAGGTTCACAGCACCCCGATGATGCCGGCACTACCGGAATCGACACCGGCGCACAGCAGGCACTGTCATCTGAAGCCGCCTTATCAGAAAATAACTGTGCATCGCCCATCGTCTGATAGGTCTCCCAGGCAATCCCCGCCGGGTCCTGCAGCCAGGATTTGTCAGATTCGGCATAGCAGCAGACCGTTTCACCTTCATCGAACATCGCGATATCGGCAGCACGCAATTGCTCACGCATGGAATCGAGTTCGGTCTCATCATCGACCTGGAAGCCGAGGTGATCGACACCCTGTTTTCCGCTTCGGGTAGAGATAGCAAAGTTAAGCCTGGGATCATCGAGCATCCACTTGGCGTAATCGGGCATCTGTTTACTCGGTGTAGCGCCGAACAGTGCTGAATAAAACTTAACACCTTCGGCGATATCTTTGACGCCGACATGAATATGCATTCGTTTCATTGTTGTGACTCCTGTTTTGACGGGGGGCAGCACGCTGATAATTCAATCACCGAGCAGCCGGTTTCGCTGTCTTCACTGATCCTTGCCATATCGCCGCTGCAACAGTCTTTCACCATAAAACCGATGAGCTCGCGCATGGTTTCAAAATTAGCTGAATAAATCACCGACCGGCCCTGTTTGCGTGAACTCACAATATCAGCGTTAGCCAGGTGATTCAGATGGAATGACAGCGTATTGTGCGGTGTCGCGAGCTGTTCACTGATGACACCTGCCGGCAGGCCTTCCGGACCGGCTTCCACCAGCAGACGAAAGGCGCGAAGCCTTGTCTCCTGAGACAAGGCATCAAATACAATCAGAGCTTGTTGTAATTCCATATGTCTATTTTTATGGACATATCATCAATATGTCAACAACTATCGACATATTTGATCGCTGATTGACACGGCATCGTCATGCTAAGCTGTGATTATCAAACGGATTAGCAGGAGAGGACGATGGACAAGACACTGGTAATAGGTGCCAATGGCCAGATTGGCAGACAACTGATTGGCATGATGGCGCTGGCCAATATGCCAGTCAAAGCCATGATTAGAAACAGTGAACATGCCCAGAAACTTGAGCAGCTGGGCGCCGAAATTATTCTTGCCGATTTAGAGCAGCCACTTCCCGATGAGGCATTCTCTGACTGTGACAAAGTGGTATTCACCGCCGGTTCCGGCGGTAAAACCGGTGCTGATAAAACCATTCTTATCGACCTCTGGGGGGCGGTAAAAGCGGTGGATATGGCGAAAAAACATAATATAAAACAATTTATTATGGTCAGTTCTCGCGATGCAGGTGATCCCGAAAACGGCACCCCGGCTATCAAGCACTACAACATCTGCAAGCATTTTGCCGATAAGCATCTGCTGGAAAGCGGTGTTCCCTTCACCATCCTGCGTCCCGGTCGTCTGACCGATGAGGCTGCCACCGGCATGATCACAACGACACGTCCGAGTGACCCCGACGCGATGACAATTACCCGTGCGGATGTCGCTGCCTGTATCCTGCAATGCCTGGATCATTCAGAGGCCATTAATCAGGTCGATGAAATTTACAATGGCGATATGCCGATTGCTGAAGCCTTTATCAAAGCAGTAAAAGGCCGTCTCGGCTAGGCCCGACAAGACAAGAAAGGATATGAGTCATGGACGCAGTAAATAAACTGGCGGTTGTTATTGATGCGGATAATGCGCAACCGGGCATCGTCAGCGAGTTACTGGCTGAAATCGCCAACTACGGTATTGCCAGTGTCAAAAGAATCTATGGTGACTGGACCTCGGCCGGATTAACCGGTTGGAAAGAAGTGCTGCTGGAACACTCGATTCAGCCAATACAGCAGTTTGCCTATACCAAGGGCAAAAACGCTACCGACAGCGCGATGATTATCGACGCCATGGATTTACTCTACACCGGTAACTTCGATGGCTTTTGTATCGTCTCCAGCGATAGCGACTTCACCCGGCTTGCTTCGAGGATTCGGGAATCCGGGCTCACCGTCTACGGCTTTGGTGAACAGAAAACACCGTCCCCTTTCGTGTCGGCCTGTGACAAATTCATTTTCACCGAGGTACTGAGACGGGCGACCGACGAGAGTCCGGCCATCAAAGCCAAGTCAAGAAACCAGCTGCGTCAGGACAGTAAGCTGGTTCACTTGTTGAGAAGTGCCTGTGAATCCTCATCCGATGATACCGGCTGGGCGGGACTGGGCGCTGTCGGCAGCAATATCGCCAAACAGGCTCCGGAGTTTGATCCGCGCAACTATGGCTACAAAAAGCTTGGTGAACTCGTTGCAGCTACCGAGCTGTTTGAACTCGAAGAAAGACAGGCAGGTGACTCTAACGGCAGGGCTCTCTATATCAGAGATAAACGCTGGAGCGAGAATGGCTGAAGCCTGTTTACCCTCTCTTTCCACCCTGTCTGCGCGCAGAGCGGACGCCACTGGTGAGCGGTTTCAGAAATAGGAAGACCGCCGGTGACCGCCTTCATTGAGGATCTTTATCAAAACCAGTCCCGCCAGATTCTGGCTACCCTGATCCGGCTGCTCGGCGACTTTGATTTAGCCGAAGAAGCCATGCAGGATGCCTTTGCGCTCGCCATGCAAAAGTGGCCGGAGCAAGGTGTGCCGGACAACCCCCGGGCCTGGTTGATTTCGACGGGTCGCTTCAGGGCCATAGATCAGCTGAGGAAACAGGCGCGTTTTGCTCACAATCTTGATACCGTCGCCGATGAAATAGCAGCCGAAGAAGTGGATCTGGATGAGGCGGAAATTGAAGATGATCAGCTTCGACTGATCTTCACCTGCTGCCATCCGGCACTGGCTGTTGAAGCGCAACTGGCACTGACTTTACGCGAAGTCTGCGGTATGAGCACGGAAGAAGTGGCCCGTGCTTTTCTGCTCAAACCTGCCACCGTGGCGCAACGGATTGTGCGCGCCAAAAATAAAATTCGGGCTGCCCGCATTCCCTATGAAGTCCCTGCTCCGGCTCAACAAGCCGAACGTCTGCAGGTGGTTCTGCACGTTATATACCTCGTCTTTAATGAAGGTTATTCGGCTTCCAGCGGAGAACGCCTGACCCGCAACGATCTTTGTGATGAGGCCATCCGTCTCGCCCGTCTTTTGCTCAAATTATTAGCTGATGCTGAAGTGCGGGGCTTACTGGCGCTGCTGTTACTGCAGGACTCACGAAAACTTGCCCGCAGTGATGATCAGGGTGACCTCATCCTGTTGCAGGATCAGGACCGCAGCCTGTGGGATCAGAAGCAAATCAGGGAAGGCTGTGAGATTGTCATGACAGCCTTATCCTCGCCACAGTTCGGTCCCTTCACTTTGCAGGCGGCTATCGCAGCGGTGCATGCCGAAGCGCCCTCCTTTGAACAGACCGACTGGGCCCAGATCGTGGGCTTGTACAACGCCTTGATGCAACAGGCACCCAGTCCGGTAGTGGCGCTGAACCAGGCCGTGGCTGTAGCAATGTATCAAGGCGCTGAAGTCGGTCTGGCGCGGATAGACAGGCTACTGGCCCAGGGGGAATTGCAGGACTATCATCTGGCTTATGCCGCCCGGGCAGATTTGTGTCGTCGGCTTAACCGCATTGATGAGGCAAGATCCGCCTATCAGCACGCCCTCAGCCTGACTCAGCAAGGTCCGGAACAACGCTTTCTGCAACGGCGATTGAGTGAGCTGGCATCCTCATTCGATCAGTGATTTTCATAGCCGGGTCGCAGAAATCAGTCATTCAAACCTCCATACTCAATGGTCAGTGAAGCCTGTTTAACCGCTTTTGCGGAAACCACAAAACAAACTGATTCGCTACTTTGAAAATATTTTTTCTGAGACTGTCGATCTCGCTGTTCCCCGTTCGACTACTTCATGTACAGCCACTTGAACAAGGAGAACAATATGAATACCCATACTGCTTTACCTCCCCAAATCGAAGCCTGGGCCCGTGACGTCATCTCGCAGGATGTCGACAAAATCATGAGTCATTATGCCGACGAGATACGCGCTTTTGATGCCGTTGGTGAACTGGAATTTAAAGATCGTGACAACTACAGAGCGCACTGGCAGCGCTGCCTGGCCCACTGCACGATGACCAAGTTTGAAATTGACAGGGTCAAGATGGAAGTCAGCGGCGATCTGGCGGTTTGCAGCTTTCTCAACCACTGCGGCGGCAAAGATGAAAATGGCAATGAAGGCAGCAGCTGGATGCGGGCTACCCAGATCTATAAAAACACGGGAGGTGGATGGCGCATCATCCATGAACATTTTTCGTTGCCGATGAGCATGGAAACCTGCCAGCTGCAGATGGATCTGGTACCTCAGGACTGATTAAAAGGAGTTAAAGATGAAATTCATGATCATACGAAAAGCTGACAGCAGTACTGAAGCGGGCATCATGCCCAGTCAGGAACTGCTGTCCACGATGGGTGACTACAATGCGGCGATGGCAGAAGCCGGCGTACTGGTCACCGGTGAAGGCCTGAAGCCCAGTGACAAGGCCAGCCGGATAAGCTTCAGTAATGGTCAACCCGTGGTAACCGATGGTCCTTTTACTGAAACCCGGGAAATCATTGCCGGCTATACGATGATTCAGACGACGACCCGCGACGAAGCGCTGGAATGGGTCAAACGCTGGCCGGAAGACGACGTCGAACTGGAACTGCGCGAAGTATTCGAACTCAGTGATTTTGAACCCGGTGACGGCTTGCAGAAACATGTCGACCTCACGGAGAAACTGCAAAAACGTCCCGGCACAGTTTGTAATTACCTGCTGTTTAATGGCAATTGCCGCGAAGCTTTCGAATTTTATGCCGACCTGCTGGGCGGCGATATCGTGATGAGTTTGACCGGTGCCGAATCGCCGATCAAGGATGAAATATCTGACCTCATGCAGGATAAAGTCATGCATGTCTGTCTCAGCATCGGCAACTGGCTGCTGATGGGATCGGACTGTCCGCCGGAGCTGTTTGAAAAACCGCAGGGATTCCATGTGCAAATCGGCATTGATGATCCGCTGCAGGCCGAACACACCTTCCAGCGTCTGGCTGAAGGCGGCACGGTGCTGATGCCATTCGAGAAAACCTTCTGGGCCGAAAAATTCGGCATGGTTGTCGATCGCTTCGGTACGCCCTGGATGATTAACTGTGGACAATGTATTCAAGGATAAGCTTATGAAATATCTGGCACTGGTTTTTTATCAGGAAAATATCATGCAGCAGATGTCACAGCAGGAATGGGATGCGCTGAACCGCGAATGCATAGCCTGCGGTGACAAGCTGCGCGACAGCGGCCATATGCTGGGTGGTAATGCGCTGCAACCCACTGAGACCGCGACCACGGTCCGGGTGCGGGACGGCAAGCTCACTGTCAGTGACGGGCCATTTGCCGAAACCAAGGAACAGCTGGCCGGCTATTATCTGCTGGAAGCCAAAGATATCAATGAGGCTATCAGTCTGGCCGGCCATATCCCGCCTGCACGCTATGGCAGCATCGAAATACGCCCGATCCGCGAACTACAGGAAAATGCCAATATCGCCGGTGGGCAGGGAGGCTGAGATGAATAAAATTACCCCCTGTTTATGGTTCAGCAATAATGCCGAACAGGCCGTCCGCTTTTACCTGTCCGTGTTCGGCGGGGAAGAAGTTGACCGCGTGTATTACAACAGCTCGGGACCGGGACCGGCCGGTTCTGTATTGTCGATAAACTTTCGTCTTCACGGGCAGGACTTTATCGCGCTGAATGGCGGTGCGGAGGTTGAGTTCAATCACGCACTGTCTTTGCTGGTGAACTGCGAGGACCAGAGTGAAATCGACATGCTGTGGGACAGCTTATCGGCCAATGGCGGCCAGACACTGCAGTGCGGCTGGGTTCAGGATAAGTTCGGTGTCTGCTGGCAAATCGTGCCCCGAAGTCTGGACCGCATGCTGCAGAATACAGATCGGGCACCGGCGGTTATGACGGCACTGCTGAAGATGAACAAACTGGATTTAGCGGTCCTGAATGCTGCCTATCAGGCTTAGTGCCGCATAAGAATGCCCTGCCCCACAGCCTTACCAGTATTTCTCGATGCTGATTTGCCCCGGATCGCGGCGTGAGTGCTTTTTCAAGCCGCGCTGGTCAATTAACAGTGCCATCGTATCCTGAATCATTGCCGGGTTGCCGCAGAGCATCACCTGACTGTCGGCCGGTGAAATTTCCAGCCCGGCACGGTGTTCCAGACGACCATCTTCTATGGTCTGTGGAATACGGCCAGACAAAGCAAAATCGCAGTCTTCACGGCTGACAATGGGGATGTAGATAAAGGCTTCCGGATGCGCCGCCTGGGCAGCGGCGATAGTTTCCTGGTAGGTCAGCTCATTCTGGAAGCGTACGGAATGCACCAGCACCACCTTCTTGAACTGGCGCCAGATTTCTGTGGTTTTGATAATCGACAGGAAAGGACCGATACCGGTGCCGGTGGCCAGCAGGTAGAGATGATGCGCTTCCGGAATCTGGTCCGGCGTCAGCAGACCCGCGGCTTTGGGTGCGACCTTGATATCATCGCCGGGCTGCAGGTGCGCCAGCCGCGTGGACAATACACCCTCCGGCACTTCAATGAAATAAAAATCCAGGGGATGCTCGTCCGGGGCATTGACCAGGGAAAAGGGCCGGCTAATCAATTCGCCGTCGATATCCAGAGCGAGCCGGGTAAACTGACCGGCCTTGAACTTGGGAAAGTCCGCCTGAACCCGCAAGGAATGCAGGCGATCATTCCATTGCTTGTTTTCCACTACTTTTGCATCGAGCCAATCGGTCATATTCCCTCCGGAACGGTTTCACAGCAATCATCTCTGTCTCTCATGGTACTATCAATCGACCTCTTAAACGAATCACGGTGATGCTATAAGGACAGTGTATGACTGAGTTGTCGATTTTGCCTGCCAGCGAGACCGATATGGATGCGATTTGTCTGTTGCTGAATCAACTTTTCTCGCAGGAAGCCGATTTTGCCGCCGACAAGACAAAGCAAATGCGGGCGGTAACTGAAATTCTGAGTCAGCCGGACTCGGGCCAAATCCTGATTCTCAGAAAAGACGGGCAGGTAGCGGGCATGGTCAGTCTGCTCTATCTGATTTCTACCGCCATGGGCGGCAAAGTCGCCCTGCTTGAAGATATGATTATCGCTGAGGGCTATCGTGGTCGGGGTCTGGGGCAAGAGCTTCTGACCGCCGCAATAGATTTCGCCCGCCAGCAGGGTTGTCTCCGCATCACGCTTTTAACTGATGCTGATAATGATCGGGCGCAACAGTTTTACCAAAAGCACGGTTTCAGCCACTCGGCGATGGTACCGATGCGACGGATATTTGAGGACTGAGATGGAAAACATCAGTCCGACACTGCTGTGGGAAATTTTCAAACACGTCCGCCGCTGGCTCGCCAATCTCAGCCGCGCCGGTCTGCAGCGCAGACAGCAATCGAAACAGGCTTTGCAGAGGGTCATCCTGACTGCCCGGGAAACCGCGGTCTATCTCAGACAAATACGGGACCAGGGTCAAAGCGATCATGCTGTGGAACGCCATCTTGCCAAACTATGGACCCAACTCGGCTTTGAACTGGACGAGCTGGGTTTGAACAAACTGGCCAAGCGCTGCCATATTAGTGGTAAAAGCTGGGCTGAACCGGATTTTTATGATGCCAACTTTTTGCAGCAGGCCGATATCAGTCTGCACACGATGGAAAAACTGGCCGAACAGATTTTAATGAAACTGAACCAAAGATGATGTCGAGATTAATAACCCTTGTGTGTGTATTGCTGCTGGCCCCCTCGCTGGCACATTCAAAAGCGCTGTGTCCGCAATCGGTGACAACTGTCGAAATGAATCAGTGTCTGACTATCAAGCTGGAACGTGCCGTGAATGAGTTGGATGCCAACCTGGATCTGATTCGGATTCGTTATGCCGAGGATCCGATCACGCTCAAACTGATAGAACAGGCCCAGAAAAACTGGGAAGCCTATCGCAAGAAACAATGTCAGAGCGTCTATCAGCTTTATGATGGGGGTTCGATTCAACCTCTGATGACAGCGAGCTGCGCAATTGAACTCGCAAGACAGCGCAACAGCATTTTGCGCGAAACTTATCTGCAGAACCGCTAGACAACCAACACTTTAAAAAGCCCGTCGACAGGTATAAGCTGAGATCAGCTGCAGATAATCTCAGCTAAACAGCAAAAGTCGACATTCTGCCAAGACCGGGTGTCGGCTTGGGAGGGTAATGTGATGATGATGTCTAACGTTGTCAAAACTTATCTGGATGACCGGGGCATTGACTACCAGCTCAGTGCCCACCGCAGAACGGCAACCAGCCGTGAGTCTGCCGCAGCCGCCCATATCCAGCCCGATCAAATTGCCAAAGCCGTGCTGATGAAACGGGGTGGCAAGTATCTGATGGTGGTGGTGCCGGCTGACAGTCAGGTGGACACCCGGAGCGTGGATCGTGAAATGCACAGCCATTACGAAGTGGCGCCGATGAACCAGGCCGAATCACTGTTCAGGGATTGCGAGCCCGGTGCGATACCGCCGCTTGGTAATGCCTACGGCATGGAAACCCTGGTGGATGATTCCTTTGATACGCATACCGATGTTTTCTTTGAAGCCGGAGACCATGAGCACCTGGTGCATGTCGATGGCATCAGCTTTCACGGATTGTTGAGCGATTGCCGCCACGGGCATTACAGCACGAAAACAGCCTGAGTCTGACAGATAAGCCTGAATGTCCCTGAGAGCCATGCTCTCAGGGACAGCTTAACACTGGTTTTCCAAGCGCTGAAAAGCCCTAAAACTGCTCGGCAAAAAAGGCCTTTGCCTCAGCGCAGTCTTTTTCAATCTGAGCCATTAAGTTTTCAAGACCGTCAAAACGCTGTTCGTCCCGGATCTTGTGCAGAAAATGCACCTGCACATGCTCACCGTAAATATCGCGATTGAAATCAAACAGATGCACTTCCAGAAGTGCCTTGTCACCGCCGATAGTAGGTCGGATGCCAATATTGGCGACGCCGTTTATCGGCTCTTCATCCAGCCCGAAAAGCTGAACGGCAAACACACCGTTCAACGGGATCTTGCAGCGGTGTAAATGAATATTGGCGGTGGGGAAGCCCATCCTGCGGCCGCGCTTATCACCGTGCGCAACCCTGCCGCTCATCCGGTAAGGCCGGCCCAGAAGACGCTCGGCGGTTTCCAGGTCGCCATCACGCAAGGCGTCGCGAATACGGGTACTGCTTACCCGTTGATGATCGATGGCAAAAGTATGCATATTGACGACCTGAAATCCATGATCACGACCGGCTTGTTGTAGCATCGCAAAGTCGCCTTTACGGTGACGGCCAAAGCGAAAGTCATCCCCTACCACTAGGTAACGGACATTGAGTCCTTCCACCAGCAGTCGGCGGATAAAATCTTCAGCCGACATTCTCGCCAGCGCTTCGTTGAAGCGCAGCACGCAGAGCTGCTGAATGGAATATGCGCGCAGCGCCTCGACCTTTTCCCGGAAACGAGTCAGGCGCGCCGGCGCTTTTTCCGGCACAAAATATTCAAACGGTTGTGGCTCGAAAGTAATCACCACCGCGGGCAGGCCCAGCATGTCGCCTTTCATCGCCAATTGCGTCAGCACCGCCTGGTGACCAAGGTGGACGCCATCAAAATTGCCAATGGTGGCGACACAGCCTCTGGGCGAATCGGGCAGATTATGTAAACCACGGATGATTTTGGGCATGGGTGATATTCAAACCTGTGTAATTAAGCGAAACAGCCTAACGGCAAATAAAAAAACATTCCAGCGGGCAAGGGTGTAACGATTACCTTATAATAAGCGGTTACATCGGTTTAGATTTATTTCAGAGGCCCTCATGGCGTCAAAGCAGAAAAAGCTGGATTATGAAGCAGCTGTCAAAGAACTGGAAGCGCTGGTAGAGCGCCTGGAACAGGGCGACATCAGTCTGGAAGAATCTTTGAAACTCTACGAGCGTGGCGTATTGTTAACCCGTGACTGCCAGGATTCTTTGAAAGCCGCTGAGCAGAAAGTACAGATGCTGTTACAACAATCCGGCCAGAACGATATGGTCGATTTTGATCCTGAATCCGACGAATCGTGAACCCGAAATTCCCGCTTGAAGACTGGATGCAGACGCACCAGGCGCAGATTGAAATTGTCCTGGATAAACGTCTGACCGGCACTGCACAACCGACTTCCGCACGTCTGTTGGAAGCGATGCGTTATGCCACGCTGGGTGGTGGTAAACGACTGCGCGCCCTGCTGGTCTATGCGACAGGTCAGGCACTGGGTGCCAGCAACCGTGCGATGGATGCTGCCGCAGCTGCCGTGGAAATGATTCATGCCTATTCACTGGTTCATGATGATATGCCGGTGATGGATGATGACGATTTACGTCGCGGTCGTGCCACCTGTCATAAAGCCTATGATGAAGCCACCGCCCTGCTGGTGGGTGATGCGCTGCAGTCGATGGCATTTGAAACCTTGTGCGATCCCGCGCTTTCTGCCGAACAACAGAGTGCGATGGTCAAACGACTGGCACAGTCGGCGGGTGTGTTCGGCATGGCAGGCGGTCAGGCCGTCGATCTGGAATCCGTGGGCAGGAAACTCGACCTCAATGCCCTGCAGTCTATGCACAAACTTAAAACCGGTGCGCTGATTCGTGCCAGTGTGGTACTGGGTGCGCTGGCTGCTGAGAATTGTGACGAAGATACTTTATCCCATCTGGAACGTTATGCAGACTGTATTGGTCTGGCTTTTCAGGTGCAGGATGATGTGCTCGATGTGATTGCCGATACCGAAACGCTGGGCAAAACCCAGGGCGCCGATATCGCGTTGAACAAACCGACCTATCCGGCCCTGCTGGGACTGGAAAAAGCCCAGCAGAAAGCCGTGGCTTTGATTGAAAAAGCCCTCGGTCAACTGGCAGAGTTGCCATTTAACACGGAAGCCCTGGCCGCTTTGGCCCAGTTTGTGGTGAAACGCTCGCATTAAGAACTTAGCCCTGATGGAAAATATACTCGCTCACATTAATAGTCCTGATGATTTGCGTCAGCTCGACAAAAAGCTGCTGCCGCAACTGGCGGAAGAACTGCGTGCGCTGATCATTGACAGCGTGCAGCAAACCGGTGGTCATATTTCCTCCAATCTGGGCGTGATTGAGCTGACACTGGCGCTGCATTATGTGTTTAATACGCCGGAAGATCGTCTGGTTTGGGACGTGGGTCATCAAAGTTATGTTCACAAAATCCTGACCGGCCGTCGCGACCGCATGAACACCATGCGTCAGCCAGGCGGCTTATCCGGTTTCCCCAAGCGCTGTGAAAGTGAATATGACACTTTCGGTGTCGGTCATTCCAGCACCTCAATCAGTGCTGCACTGGGCATGGCCATTGCCGCTCAGGCCAATAATGATCCCCGTCATAGTGTCGCTATCATCGGTGACGGTGCTTTGACTGCGGGTCAGGCCTTTGAAGCGCTGGCCCATGCCGGTGATCTGAATACCAATCTTCTGGTCATTCTCAACGATAACGAGATGTCTATCTCCAGAAACGTCGGCGGCATGGCCAATTATCTGGCCCGTTTGCTTTCCGGTAATTTCTATACCTCCGCCCGTGAAGGCAGTAAGCGGGTGCTGGAAAAAATACCGCCCGCCTGGGAAATTGCCCGCCGCGCCGAAGAGCATGTCAAAGGCATGATGATTCCGGGCACGCTGTTCGAGGAAATGGGTTTTAACTATATCGGCCCGATAGACGGTCATGATCTCGATACCCTGCTTGCCACACTGGGCAACCTGAAAAAACGTAAAGGCCCGCAGTTCCTGCATGTTGTGACCAAAAAAGGCAAAGGCTACGAGCCCGCTGAACAGCATCCCTGTAAATATCACGGTGTCAGCCCGGCCAACAGCAAATCCAAGGGCCCCAGCTACACGCAGGTTTTTGGTCGCTGGCTGTGCGATATGGCTAGAAAAGACCCGGATCTTATCGGTATCACACCGGCGATGTGTGATGGCTCCGGCCTGAACCGTTTTGCAGAAGATTTTCCGGATCGCTATTTCGATGTGGGTATCGCCGAACAGCATTCGGTGACACTGGCAGCCGGTCTCGCCTGCGAAGGCAAAAAGCCGGTGGTGGCGATTTACTCGACGTTTCTGCAACGCGCTTATGATCAGTTGATTCATGATGTCGCGCTGCAGAACCTGCCGGTGTTGTTTGCTATCGATCGTGCCGGTCTGGTCGGTGCCGATGGCCCCACCCATGCCGGCAGTTTTGATTTAAGTTATTTGCGCTGTATCCCTAATATGCTGGTGATGGCACCGGCGGATGAGCAGGAATGCCGGCAGATGCTGACTACCGGTTTTCAGCATAACGGCCCCAGCGCAGTGCGTTATCCGCGAGGCAGCGGCATTGGCCGCGAGGTCGAGACCGGCCTGAGTACGCTTGAAATAGGCAAGGCGGAACTTCGCCGTCAGGGCGAAAAAGTCGCCATTCTCGCTTTTGGCAGCATGGTTGCGGCTGCAGAAGAAGCCGCCGCCAAAATCAATGCCACAGTGGTTAATATGCGCTTTGTGAAACCACTGGATACCGGCCTGATCGAAGCGATGGCCAACAGTCATGATTTGCTGATCACCATCGAAGAAAATGCGGTCATGGGCGGCGCCGGCAGCGCAGTCAGTGAATACCTGCGGGATATCAATCACAGCGTGCCAATCAAACAGATGGGACTGCCGGATAAGTTCATCGAACACGGCGTCCATCAACAGATGCTTTCTCAATGCGGACTCGATGCAACAGGAATTATCGATATGATTAATCGATTCTTTTCGGCATAATATCCTGTTACCCCGATGAATTCCCGAGTATAATTGTCAACATTATGAGCGCAAAGTACACCCTGAAGATCCTGGCAGATTTTGCATCGGCCCATACCCTCAGAGACTATCCTGGGGATTGCAGCCGTATGCATGGCCACAACTGGAAACTGGAGGTTGAGGTAACGGCCACGGCGCTGAATGAGCATGGCATGGGCATGGATTTCAAGACCATGAAAACCGCTGCCCGTGAACTGGCCAAAACCCTGGATCACCGGTATCTGAACGACATTCCGCCGTTCGATACCATTAACCCGACGGCAGAAAATATCGCACGGTATTTCTATCAGAAACTCAGCGATACCCTGAATAATGACACTGCCAAGATTTCAGGTGTCACCCTGTGGGAAACAGACCGCGCCTGTGTGAAATATAGCGAGGAATAACTGAATGAGTACAACGCCATCCAGCAAGAACGACGAAATCGAAGACGTACAGAATATTGCCGACCAGCGTAAAATCGCCATCGATAAGGTAGGTATCAAAGATATCAAACACCCTATCAAGGTCAGCGACCGTACCACCGGTGAGCAACACACCGTGGCTAACTTCAATATGTACGTGAACCTGCCGCATCATTTCAAAGGCACGCACATGTCTCGTTTCGTTGAAATCCTCAACCAGCACGAGCGCGAAATCACGGTCAAATCATTCCGTGAAATGCTGGGTGAAATGACCGAACGTCTGGATGCCGAGTCCGGCTACATCGAAATGAACTTCCCCTACTTCGTCAACAAGGAAGCGCCGATTTCCAAAGTGCGCAGCCTGATGGATTACGATGTTACCTTTATCGGTGAAATCAAGGGTGATAAAACAGCCATGAACGTGAAGGTTGTTGTCCCTGTGACAAGCCTGTGCCCTTGCTCCAAGAATATCTCGGACTATGGTGCCCATAACCAGCGTTCACACGTGACTTTAACGGTGCGGGTTGAAAGCTTTGTCTGGATTGAAGACCTGATTGACCTGGTAGAGAAACAGGCCTCCTGCGAAATCTACGGTCTGCTGAAGCGTCCGGATGAGAAATATGTCACTGAGCGTGCCTATGACAACCCGAAATTCGTGGAAGATATGGTGCGTGATGTTGCTGCACAACTGAATGAAGACAAGCGCATTACTGCCTATATCGTGGAATCAGAAAACTTTGAATCTATCCACAATCACTCGGCCTATGCGCTTATCAGCAAAGGCTTCGATTGATTAGCGCGTTGAGATAAAAAAGCCCGGTTCGCCGGGCTTTTTTTTGCTCAGTATTTTTGCCGCAAATCCAGCCGCTCACCGTTATGTTCGATATCCAGCTGTCCCAGAAATGTCATGCCCAGCAGGGCCGTGGACGGTTCCGGTCCGTCCAGCACCACCGCCCCCACGTTATAGACCTTGATATCATCAATCTGCACATAGTCGAGCGTGACTTTATAACCAAAGCCGGTACCGGAAGCCGTTCGCACACCGACCTGCTCGCCACGATAAAAATCAATACCCAGCCTTTCCGCTGTGGCCGCATTCAGCGCTACCGAGAAAGCGCCGGTGTCGACCAGAAAATCGACGGTGTAACCGTTCACCGTACCAGTGGTCAGATACATGCCATCAGTGGGCCAGAGGCTGACCTGGGGTTGTTCCGGTGGCGGCGAAAACTGCGTACTGATGCGATCACCGAGCGGAAAAGTCTGTCTTTCGCCTTTAATTTCCAGCACCGCTTCGCTACTGTTGGCCGCGATCAGCTTGATCCCTTCCGGTGTACTCTTACCGACCTTGAGCAGGTGCCGCTCACCATTGACTTCAACCACCGCCTTGTCAGCAAACAGGCCGACGACGAGGATATCGAGTTCTTCAGCCGCTGCTGCAAGACTGTTTAACAGTATAATAAGCGCGGTAAACCAATATTTCGTCATGATTTTTTCCATTTTCAAGCAGGCTTAAATGAGTGTTCAACCCTATCCTTCCGTGACCGGCGTGATTCTGGCGGGTGGTCTTGCCCGCCGTATGGGCGGCGGTGATAAAGGTTTGCTCCTTTATCAGGGCCGTGCCATGGTTCGTCATGCTGCCAGCGCCATGCTGCCTCAGGTCGACACGCTTATTATTAACGCTAACCGCAATATTGACCAGTATCAGCAGCTCGGTTATCCCGTGGTCAGCGATTCGATTGAAGGTTTTCACGGGCCACTGGCCGGCATGCTCACCGCGATGGAAAACACCGATGCGGACTATATTCTTACCGCGCCCTGTGACTCGCCTTTCATCTCCCCTGTCTTGCGCCGGCGGATGATGGAAACCATGCTGATGAACGGCAAGGAGCTCGCTGTGGCCAGTGATGGCGAGCGCTTACAGCCCGTGTTCAGCCTGATACCAACCCGGCTTAAAGGTGAACTCCGTGCCTTTCTGAAACAGGGTGAGCGCAAAATCGACCGCTGGCTAACGCAATACAAGCTGGCTGAAGTCGACTTCTCTGATCAGCCCGAAACTTTTGTAAACTTCAATCACCCGGAAGATCTTGAGCGTGCTGCCAATGTTAAAGCCCCGTTACCGATGCTCGGTATTGCGGCATTCAGTGGTACCGGTAAAACCACCTTACTGACTCAGTTGCTGCCGGTCTTGAATCAGCGCGGGCTGCGGGTCGCCGTGATCAAACATGCCCATCATAACTTCGATATCGATAAGCCCGGCAAGGACAGTTATGAAATCCGTGAAGCCGGCGCGCAGCAAATGCTGATTGCATCATCACGGATGATGGCATTGATGGAGAAAAGCGAGAATGCAGATAACGATCCGCGACTCGTCGACTTATTGCCCCGGCTGGATGTCAGCAAACTCGATCTGATTCTGGTCGAAGGTTTCAAGCATGAGCTCATTCCCAAGATAGAACTGCATCGACCCAGCCTTGGAAAACCACTGCTTTTCAGGGATGATCCACAGATTATTGCCATCGCCTCCGATGAAGCCGTTGCTGACACTGATGCAGTGCACAAGCTGGACATCAATGATATCGGGGCCATCGCTGACTTTATCGAACAATTTTTGCATTCATGGACCGCCTGACTATGGCCGAATTTACTCCCCAACCCAGTTGTGCCGATCCGCAGGATCAGCAAAGTCTCAGTGTTGAAGAGGCACGTGCCCAGATTGAACAGTTACTGACACCGGTCAGCAGCTGGCAGAAACTCGCCCTGCGTGAAGCGCTGGGTCATATTCTGCATGCGCCGGTGATTTCCCCACTGCAGGTGCCGCCGCATAACAACTCGGCGATGGATGGCTATGCCATTCACAGCGGGGATATGCAGGCTGACAGTTACTCGCTGAGATTGGTGGGTACCGCCTTTGCCGGTCAGCCTTATCAGGGGCCTGTCGCTCGCGGGGAATGCGTGCGGATCATGACCGGCGCAATGATGCCGCCGGAATGCGATACCGTGATCATGCAGGAACACGTTGAAGTCAACGGTGAACAGATTACGGTTCACGGTGATCATCAGCCCGGACAGAATGTACGCATGGCTGGTGAAGATATTCAACAGGGTCAGACCGTTTTGCCGGCAGGTCATCGTATTATGCCGGCTGATATGGGACTGATTGCCTCGCTGGGTATCGGTGAAATCAGGGTCAAACGTAAAATCAGGGTCGCCTTTTTCTCCACCGGCGATGAACTGCGTTCTATTGGCGAACCACTGGAAGCCGGTCAGATTTACGACAGTAACCGCTACACACTCTACGGCATGCTCAAAAGGCTTGATGCCGATGTGCTCGATATGGGTGTGATACCCGATGAAAAAGCCGCGCTCAAAAATGCGCTGGCTCAAGCAGCCGCCGAAGCCGATGTGGTCATCACTTCCGGTGGCGTATCGGTCGGTGATGCGGATTACGTGAAGGAAATGCTGGCTGAACTGGGCCAGGTCAATTTCTGGAAAATCGCGATGAAACCCGGTCGTCCGCTCGCCTTTGGTAAAATAAATGACGCCCTGTTCTTCGGTCTGCCCGGCAACCCGGTGTCGGTGATGGTGACCTTCTATCAGTTTGTGCAGCCGGCTTTGAAAAAAATGGCTGGTGAGAATGCGCACCCGCTGCCTTTAATGCAGGTGGAAACTGACAGCCGAATCCGCAAACGACCCGGCCGTTTCGAATTTCAGCGCGGCATTCTGTTTGAAGATGAAATCGGCCGCCTGAAAGTAAACACCACCGGACAGCAGGGCTCGGGCATTCTGCGCTCGATGAGCGTAGCCAACTGCTTCATCCTGCTGGATGAAGACTGTGACGGCATTGAGCCCGGCACTCTCGTTACCGTTCAACCTTTTGCAGGTCTGGTTTAATCATGTCTGAAGCACTCGTAAAGCAACAACGCGAATTCAATAAACTGCGTAAGCGTCTGCGCCGCAATGTCGGCCAGGCTATCGCCGATTACAATATGATTCAGGACGGAGACAAGGTCATGGTATGCCTCTCGGGCGGCAAGGACAGTTACACCATGCTGGATATCCTGATTAATCTGCGCGACCATGCACCGATTAATTTCGAACTGATAGCGGTCAATCTGGATCAGAAGCAGCCCGGCTTCCCGGAACATGTGCTGCCGGAATATCTGTCGTCGATTGATGTGCCTTTTCATATTATCGAAAAAGACACCTACAGTATCGTCAAGGAAGTCGTACCGGAAGGCAAAACCACCTGCGGCATCTGCTCGCGGCTGCGCCGCGGTTCACTCTATGGCTATGCCCGTGAAAACGGCATCAGCAAAATCGCATTGGGCCACCACCGCGACGATATTATTGAAACCCTGTTCCTGAACATGTTCTACGGGAGCAAGATCAAGGCCATGCCGCCCAAGCTGCTCAGTGATGATAAAAGCAATATCGTGATTCGGCCTTTGGCCTATGCCTGTGAGGCTGACATTGCCCGTTATGCCGAGGCGATGCAATTCCCGATTATTCCCTGCAATCTGTGCGGTTCACAGGAAAACCTGCAACGTCAGAAAATCAAGGAAATGCTGCAAAGTTGGGAACGGGAAACCCCCGGGCGACTGGAAAATATCTTCCGCAGTATTCAGAACATCTCGCCATCTCAGCTGGCTGATGCAGATTTATTTAACTTCACTGATCTGGAACTGGAACGTGAAGAATCCGCTGAAGAGAAAAATCTGTTTTCGGATGATCTGCAGCAACCGGCTCTGGCCCGCTGAGATTATTAAACCGGTATTTGGAAAGAAAGTTATCACCAGTTAGCAAGCAAATTATTCTTGCTTGATAAGATTCACCGCTAAGTCATTGAATCTCTCAAAAATTAATATAAGTTATTGTTTTTAATTAGCAATTTATTATTGACGAGATTTTAACCATTGCCGTGCAGGCTGTTACAGAATAATGACTTAGCGATTTTCCCATCAGTTAACCACAGAGTTATCCACAGAAAATGTGGGTAACTCTGTAAGTCACTGATCAAGACTGCAAGTGCTTATTTTTGCAGTGGTGGTGGCGTAAAATCTTCCGCAAACTCCAATGCATTACCATCAGGATCCCGGCAGAAAAACGCGGCCCGTCCGGACTTACTGCGCGAATATTCAATATTGGCCGCATCCAGCCGGGTTGCCAAAGCCTCCAGATCCTCGACAACCAGTGCCAGGTGGCGATCACGGCCACCATGAGCCGGACGGCCTTCAGTGGAATCCGGATTGGGCAACTGCATCAGGTGAATCATCTGATCGTCACCGATATCCAGCCAGGCGCCGTCAAACGGAAAGTCGGGGCGATTGGGATTGAGCGGCAACTGCAGCACATCACAATAGAATTTAAGTGAGCGCGGAACATCTTCGACAAGGAAACTGGCGTGCGCGATTGATTTGATCATGCTTTAACCCGATTGGTTGATGAAAAACAATCTGCTTGCCACTGTAAGGCAAAACAGCTGATTGCTTATTTTAACGTGAAGCGACAGCTGTACCCAAGATTCAGGGCATTTTACCGAGTCGTGCCATGCCGTAGGCGGCGATGAATATCAGTGCCCCGCCCAGCCATTCAGCACCACTCATACTTTCATCCGTCAGCAGCCAGGCGGATACTGCTGCGACCAGCAATTCAAACAGCATCAAAATGGCTGCACGGAATACGGCAATGCGCGCCAGCCCATAAAGCACTGCCACGGTCATTGACACAAAAGCCAGGCCGCCGAATATGGCCACCATGAGCCAGATATTGATGCTGACCTCGGGTAGTGTGGCCTGCTGCAGGAAAAGCACGGCAATCGCCACAATCACCACGCCCCAGTAAACAGTAAAAGTTTTGATTTCCATCGGCACTACCGCCAGCTTGCGGCTGAGCACGTTATTTACCGAAAACATAAAACTGGCAAACAGCGCCAGCCAGTCAGCCAGCCCGTGTGGCCAGGGAAAGCCGATTTCCGGATGCCACAGCATCATAAAAGTGCCTGACATCGCGATCAGAATCATCAGCAGCGACTGCCGCGATATACGTTCACCCAGCCACCAGTGACCGAGTAGCACAGACCACAGTGGGGACAGGTAAAACAGCAGCATCACGCGCACGACTTCACCTTCAATCAGGGCCACCAGAAAAGCCAGGTTGGTCAGTCCGGCTGCCAGCGCCAGGGCCCATAGTGTCGGTGGCCAGTGATGCTGAAGCCGTTTTCTGATCCAGAGCAGTTGTGCCGTCGCCGTCAGTGCCGCAGCGACATAGGCAATCAGGGTCGTCCACACCACCGGCATACCGACTTGTTCCAGCAAACGCATCGGATACCAGATAAGTCCCCACATCGCGGCAGAGAAGAGGATGGCACCGACGGCCAGTGAATATTCTTTGTTGTATGTATTACTCATCGCCACACCTTATACCACGAGAGGCAGCTAACCCGTTATAATGGTCTGATTTTTCATTCTTCTCTGGTCGTTATGAATCCGGAACTGGCAAAACTGCATCCCTATCCTTTTGAAAAACTGGCGCAGCTCAAACAAGGTTGTCATCCGCCGGAGGACCTGCCCCATATTGCGCTTTCAATCGGTGAACCCAAACACCCGACACCCGGCTTTATCACTGAAGCGGTGATTACTCACCTGCATGGATTGTCGAGCTATCCGACCACAGCCGGCACGAATGAACTGCGTCATGCGATCGCAACCTGGCTGGATCAACGGTTTCAGCTGGACGGTCATATCAATGCCATGACCCAGGTCTTACCGGTTAACGGCACCCGTGAAGCCTTGTTTTCCTTCGCTCAGGCCGTGATCGACCGCAGTGAAAATCCGCTGGTCGTGATGCCCAATCCTTTCTATCAGATTTATGAAGGCGCCGCGATTCTGGCCGGTGCCGAACCGTTTTATCTTAACTGCGATGCGGGAAATGGCTTTATTCCTGATTTTGAATCAGTCAGTGAAGCCACCTGGCAGCGCTGCCAGCTCTTGTATATCTGCAGCCCGGGCAATCCGACCGGCGCCGTGATTGATGAACAAACCCTGCAGCGACTTATCGAACTGGCTCACCAGCATGATTTTGTGATTGCCGCCGATGAGTGCTACTCGGAAATTTACCATGATGAAGCACAGCCACCGGTGGGCCTGCTGCAAGCTGCCTATAACGGTGGATACACGGATATGAGCCGCTGCGTGGTCTTCCACAGCCTGTCCAAGCGTTCCAATGCACCGGGCTTGCGCAGTGGTTTTGTCGCCGGTGATGCCGCCATTCTCAAACAATTTCTGCGTTACCGGACCTATCACGGTTGTTCGATGCCTCCGGCGACCCAGGCTGCCTCGATTTCAGCCTGGGAGGATGAAGCGCATGTGGCGCATAACCGCGATCTTTATCGGGAAAAATTCGAAGCGGTTCTGGAAATCCTGTCACCGGTCATGAACGTCTACATGCCGGAAGCCAGCTTTTATTTATGGGCGGAGACACCGCTTGCCGACACCGAATTTGCCCGTCAGCTGTTTGAACAGCAGAATGTCACCGTTTTACCGGGCAGCTATCTGGGGCGTGACACGGCCGAAGGCAACCCGGGTGCCAACCGCGTTCGTATGGCCCTGGTGGCACCACTGGAAGAATGTATTGAGGCTGCTCACCGCATCCGCAGCCTGATCGAAAAATTAAATTAAATCAATGGAGAACCTCATGAGCGATATTCAGAATATTATCGAAGAGGCGTTCGAGCGCCGTGCTGAAATCAACCCTGCCAATGCTGACAGCGATGTCCGTAATGCGGTCAATGAAGCGCTAGCTATGCTGGACAACGGCAGCGCCCGGGTGGCTGAAAAACAAAATGGTGACTGGGTCGTCAACCAGTGGCTGAAAAAAGCCGTACTGCTGTCATTCCGTCTGAACGACAACCATCCGATGGCCGGCGGCGAAACCCAATACTTCGATAAAGTCGAACCCAAATTCGCCAACTTCTCTGAAGCCGATTTCAATAAGGCCGGGGTCCGTGTTGTCCCGCCCGCCGCTGTGCGTCGTGGTTCCTATATTGCGCCGGGCGTTGTACTGATGCCGTCTTACGTTAATATCGGCGCCTATGTCGACTCCGGCACCATGGTCGATACCTGGGCCACCGTCGGCAGCTGTGCCCAGATCGGTAAAAACGTGCATCTGTCTGGCGGCGTTGGTATCGGTGGTGTGCTGGAACCGCTGCAGGCCGGTCCGACCATTATCGAGGACAACTGCTTTATCGGTGCCCGTTCTGAAGTCGTGGAAGGCGTCGTGGTGGAAGAGGGCTCTGTAATTTCCATGGGCGTTTACATCGGCCAGAGCACCAAGATTTTCAACCGCATGACCGGTGAAATCACCTATGGCCGCATACCTGCCGGTTCGGTTGTAGTATCCGGTAATCTGCCATCCAAAGATGGCAGCTACAGCCTCTACTGCGCGGTGATCGTCAAACAGGTCGATGAGAAAACCCGTGGTAAAGTGGGTATCAACGAATTGTTGCGCGATATTTAATTCATCGTCTTTCAACAGGCTCTTAATTCCTTCCACAGGTAGGAAATCACTCTTGCCTCTCCACTCCCTGGAGAGGCAGGGTGAGGAGACTAAATAAAAAAGAATCTATGATTGTTTACGGCATCAAAAACTGCGATACAGTGAAAAAAGCGCGACGCTGGCTCGATGAGCATGGCGTCCACTACCAGTTTCATGATTTTCGTCAGGATGGGCTGGACGAGGCCACGATTCATCACTGGCTGCAATCGGTTGACTGGGAAACCCTGCTGAACAAGCGCGGCACCACCTGGCGCAAGCTTGACGATCCACGTAAAGACAATCTCGATCAGTCGACTGCTGTAGCATTAATGCTGGCTAATCCGACGCTGATTAAAAGACCCGTTGTTGCGTCTGACAATGGCTGTACAGTGGGCTTCAAAGAAGCTGACTTTGCCGACAAATTCGGGAAATAACGATGTCTGATACTCTCGCACTGACCCAGGAACTGATTCGCCGCGACAGCGTTACGCCGGAAGATAAAGGCTGTCAGATTCTGCTGTCAGATCGCCTCGCACCGTTGGGTTTCAAAGCCGAGCACATGTATTTTGAAGAGGTCGAGAACCTGTGGCTGCGTCGTGGCAACAGTGGCCCGGTCATTGCCTTTGCCGGCCACACCGACGTGGTCCCAACAGGCCCATTGGATAAATGGACTCATCCGCCCTTCGAGGCTGAAGTCGTTGACGGTATGTTATTTGGACGCGGCGCTGCCGATATGAAAGGCAGTATCGCTGCCATGGTCACCGCCTGTGAGCGTTTTGTCAGCCAACACCCGGAGCATGAGGGCAGTATCGCTTTTCTCATCACCAGTGATGAGGAAGGTCCGGCGGTGAACGGTACCGTTAGAGTCATTGAAACCCTGCAAAGCCGTGGTGAAAACATTGACTGGTGTCTGGTCGGTGAACCCTCCAGCACGGAAAAAGTCGGGGATATTGTTAAAAATGGCCGCCGCGGCTCTTTGAACGGCAGACTGTCCGTCAAGGGTAAACAGGGTCATATCGCCTATCCGCATCTGGCTTTAAACCCGATTCATCTGCTGGCACCGGCCTTAACCGAGCTCTGCAACATTGAATGGGATCAGGGCAATGCCGACTTTCCGCCTACCAGCTTTCAGGTGTCCAACCTCAATTCCGGCACCGGTGCGACCAATGTGATCCCCGGTACCGCCGAGATGGTATTTAATTTCCGTTTCTCCACTGAAGTCACTCATGAGGAACTGCAAAGCCGGGTAGAAGCGGTGCTGAACAAGCATCAGCTGGACTATGAGCTGAAGTGGGAGCTTTCCGGTAAACCGTTCCGTACTGCCAGCGGTGAATTACTGGAAGCAGTGCAGCATGCTGTCAAAGCCGTCACCGGTTACGAAACAACCCTCTCAACCTCCGGTGGCACCTCAGACGGCCGCTTTATTGCACCGACCGGTACCCAGGTCATAGAACTGGGTCCGCTCAATGCCACCATTCACCAGATTGATGAATGTGTCTCTGTCGCTGATCTTGACACTTTGTCGGAAATTTATGAGACTTTGCTGTCTCGGTTACTTATCAAGTAAATATCATCGTGTTCAACAGACATCTCAATCGACACACTATTTTTGCGCTGGCAGCGATCGTGCTGCTGCTGCAGTCGTTTGCCGTCTGGCATGATGCCGAACATCCCTTCCACACTGCTGAAGTCCAGTGTGAACGCTTAAATGCGATTAATCATCTTCCTGTTGCCGACATCACGCCTGCCCTGACGGTCAGCCTGCAGACAGAAAGCATCGTTTTTGAATCGCCTGTCTATGCGTTTCAACTGCCGGCAACCAATCGCCAACAACACGCTATCCGCGCCCCACCTGTTTTTTCCTGAAACACCGCCCTTTTGTTGAATTGAGGTCGTCGCATTGAAATGGCGATCTGCCCCGTCTGTGATGGTAATTCAGTAACGGCCGCCGCGCTTATCGAGCCAGCGTTGCCTAATTACTGAACCAATGATCAGCGGGACGTGTGTATGAGGAAAAAACATGTTCCAGAAAAAACAGTCTGCACTGCTGATCAGTGCAATCGTTGCTACCCTGCCAGCCAGCGTTTTCGCGGCTTCAGACCATCAAACCGAAAAACCGGTTGAAATTCCCAGTCTGACGGTCACCGCCGATCCGCTGGGTGCCCGAACCGCTGATGAGCTTATCTTTCCAGTCACTGTACTGGCTGATGAAGAGTTGGATAAACACCGTGCCGCCACTTTGGGTGAAACTCTGAATAGCGTGCCGGGCGTTTCCAACTCTGATTTCGGTCCCGGTGTTGGTCGCCCGGTAGTCCGCGGCCTGCAGGGCTCACGGGTTCAGGTCCTGGAAGACGGTCTGAAAACAGTCGATGTCTCAGGTGAAGGCGGTGATCACACTGTCGCCATTGATCCGGGTCGCGCCGAGCAAATCGAAGTCTTCCGCGGCCCTGCCACCCTGTTGTTTGGCAGCGGTGCCGCCGGCGGTGTCATCAATGTCAAGAGTGGCCGTTTTGATCCCGAATTCGGCGACGCGCCCCGCGTCAATGGACAGCTGGGCTATGGTTATAACGGCAATGAGCGCCAGGGCAACATCGGCCTTGAACTACCGGTTACTGACAACTTTGTATTACGCACTGATTACGGTCTGCGTCGCAGCCACGATTTTGATATCGATGGTTACCAGCAAATCGGTCAGACAAGTGGTGACAAAGATACCCTGCAGAACAGTGACGCTGTCAGTGATAGCTTCTCGGTAACCGGCCTGTACAAAGGAGACTGGGGCCATGCCGGCCTGGGTTATAGCCGCTGGCGCACGGATTACGGTATTCCTGAAGTCTTCCTGGGTGAAGGTGAAGAGGAACAGGAGCGTATTCATGCCGATTACGATCGCGTCGATTTCCGTAGCGAATTGAACAACCCGCTGCCGGGCTTCAGCACTGCCCGGCTGAAACTCGCTCATACCGAGTTCAACCAGCAGGAAGTCGGGAGTGAATTCTTTAATGGTGAACTGGAAGAACGTGGTGTGGAAACCGAATTCACCAACGACGAGACAGAAGCCCGTCTGGAACTGGTTCATAACCCTATCGGGCTATGGCAGGGTGTGATCGGTCTGCAGTTGAATAACCGTGAGTTCGGTGCCGAGGGTGCCGGGCATGGTCATGGCGGACATGGTGGCGATGGTTTCTATATCCGAGATAATGACACCCGTTCAATGGGTGTATTTGCACTGGAAGAATTACCGACCGACTTCGGCCGACTCGAATTTGCGGCCCGGGTGGATCATGTTCGTTCTGATCCGGTCACGCTCGATGAAGAACGTCATATCGATCTGCCAAGCGGTGAAGAACTGCATCAGGAAGCCAATCTGGGTAGCCGCAGCTTCACCCCGTTCAGTCTCTCAGCCGGTTCAATTATTGATCTGGATGAAAATCATCACCTGCGTCTGGCCGTCACCCGTTCTGAACGGGCACCATCTGCTGAACAGCTGTATGCCTTTGGTGCACATGCTGCTTCCGGCACGGTTGAAGTCGGTGATACCGGTCTGGATGAAGAGACTTACACCAACTTTGAAATCGGTCTGGATCGTCATGCCGGGGCTTTCCGTTTTGATACCACCCTGTTCTATAACTATGTGCAGGACTTTATCTATCTGGCCTCACGCGATGACGGCACCGGCAATCCGGTCATGATTGACGGTGATACCCTGGTTTTCAACCAGCAGGATGATGCCCGCTTCTATGGTGCTGAATTCACCGCTGCCTGGGATGTGAAACAGGGTGCCGTACCGGTCACCCTGCGCCTGTCCGGCGATTATGTCCGTGCCAAGCTGGATAATGGTGACAACCTGCCGCGAATCAGTCCGGGGAGACTGGGCTTTGGCGTCGATACTGCCTACCAGGACTGGTCGCTCAGTGTGGATTACCGCCATGTGTTCAGACAGAGCAAAAGCTCAGCACTTGAATCAGATACCGATGGCTACGACCTGCTGTCATTGAATGCCAGTTGGGCACCTGACAGCCTGAAAGGCGCCGAGGTATTTGTTCAGGGCCGCAACCTGCTCAATGAGGATGGTCGTCGTCATCAAAGCTTCCTCAAGGATGAAGCACCAATCATCGGTCGCACTGTGATGACCGGTATTCGCTTTGATTTCGGCGGCTGATAAACCGGGTAAAGCTGCAGCCGCCGGTCGGCGGCTGCAGTTAAGCACTCAGGCATCAGCGCTGCAAATTTGCTAGATTAGTGGATGATTCCAACACAAGGAAATGGGCATGGCAGATAAAGAGCAAAACAGTCAGAATACAGCCAAGATTGTCTATCTGCTGTTTCTGGTCAATATCTTTATTCAGTTTCTGGGCATCATCGGCGTCATTATCGCTTATGTAAACAAAGACGATGCACCGGCCTGGTTGCAGACACATTATCAGTTCCAGATCCGAACCTTCTGGATTGGTTTGCTGTATCTGTTTATCGGCGTCATCCTGGCGATGGCAGTGGTCGGTTATTTTATCTTGCTGTTCTGGGTGATCTGGGTTATCGTCCGCTGCGTTAAAGGTATGAAGTATCTGGACCAGAACCAGGCTTATCCCAACCCGACAACCTGGCTTTTCTCCTAGCCAGAGTTTGAAAACACCGCGCTTCGGCGCGGTATTTTATTCCCGGTGAAAAGACATCGGCCCATTCGCTTCATGAGTGGGCATCAGTTCCATTGTAGTCACATTGACATGTTCCGGCGTATTCACCAGCCACCAGACGGTATTGGCAACATCCTCAGCGCGCAGGGCAACGGTACCCTCGTAGACTTTGTCAGCACGGCTTTTGTCATCCTTGAAACGCACCAGCGAAAACTCGGTTTCGGCATTGCCCGGCTCAATATTCGTCACCCTGACATTGCTGCCCAGCAGATCGGCTCTGACTGCCAGTGAAAACTGACGAACAAAGGCCTTGGTGCCACAATAGACATTGCCGCCGGGGTAAGGCCAGTTGCCGGCTACCGAGCCGATATTGATAATGTAACCCGCCTTGCGTTCGACCATATTCGGTAATACTGACCGGGTACAATAAAGCAGGCCCTTGATATTGGTATCCACCATGCTTTCCCAGTCATCAAGCCGGGTTTCATGGGCAGGCTCCAGCCCCAGCGCCAGTCCGGCATTATTGATCAACACATCGATCTGACTGAATGATCGGGGCAAGCTGGAAAAAGCCTGCTCCACCGCTTGTCTGTCACTGACATCGAAACAACAGGTATGGGTTTTTTCTGCACCGCCCAGTGCCTGTTGCAATTCATCCAGCCGCTGCTGTCTGCGACCGGTGATAATCAGCCGCCAGCCCTTGTCGGCAAATAGCCGGGCACAGGCTTCACCGAAACCGGAAGTGGCACCGGTAATCATGATGACAGGAGATGTACTCATCACGGATCCTCAGTTTTCCTCATTATGATAAATAACATTGGCCGCAGCCACGGCAGCGCCCTGATTAATTTCGACGCCCATACTGCAGAGCACATTATCCAGCGCGCCCAGACACAAGAGCACATTTTTCTTATTCGCTGAATGGCCCATCAGACCGATGCGCCAGACCCGGCCTGCCATGGCACCGAGGCCAGCACCAATTTCAAGCTGATAGTCATTCAGCAGATGACTGCGCACGGCAGCGTCATCGACCCCGGCGGGAATTGTTACCGAATTCAGTTGCGGCAGACGATAGGTTTCCTCGACCAGGAAATTCATGCCCATCGCTTCGATACCGGCTTTCAGTGCATGATGGTGCAGCCGATGTCGTGCCCAGGCCGCTTCCAGTCCTTCTTCCCGCAGCATCAGCAGTGCTTCGTGAAGACCATACAGCGCATTAATCGGTGCCGTATGATGATAAGCCCGCTTACTGCCCTCACCCCAGTAGCCCATCACCAGGTTCAAATCCAGAAACCAGGACTGAACTTTGCTTTTGCGGTTTCTGATGACTTCAGCTGCTTTTTCACTGAAACTCACCGGCGCCAGGCCCGGCGTACATGACAGGCATTTCTGGCTCCCCGAATAGACTGCATCGATACCCCACTCATCGATTTTTACGGGGATACCGCCCAGCGATGTCACCGTATCCATGATCGTCAGACAGTCATGTTTCCGCGCCAGTTTGGCAATCGACTCGGCATCAGATCGGGCACCGGTTGACGTCTCAGCATGGACAAAAGCCACCAGCCTGGCTTCAGGATGGGCTTCCAGTGCATCAGCCAGCTTATCCAGTGATACCGGCCTGCCCCACTCATTTTCGACCATCACCGACGTGGCACCACAGCGCTCGACATTTTCTTTCATGCGGCCGCCAAATACACCGTTCTGACAAACAATCGCCGTATCCCCCGGCTCGAGCAGGTTGGCAAAACAGGTTTCCATACCGGCTGATCCCGGAGCTGATACCGGGAAGGTCAGTGGATTATCTGTCTGAAAGGCATACTGAAGCAGATGCTTCATTTCATTCATCATGCCGATAAAAGCCGGATCCAGATGTCCGATGGTCGGGCGGGCCAGCGCTTGCAGGATGCGCGGGTTGACGTCAGACGGACCGGGCCCCATCAGGGTGCGTTGTGGTGGATAAAATGACTTGGCTGTGGTCATAGATGCCTCTTCAGCTTATATCAGGCGCCCTCGGAAAAGACGATGGTTCTGCGACCGCTGATAATAATACGGTGCTCGATATGCGCTTTTACCGCTCTGGCCAACACCAGTCTTTCGATATCTTTACCGATCATGACCAGATCTTCCGGGCTGTTGTCGTGCATGACTCTTTCTACATCCTGCTCAATAATCGGGCCTTCATCAAGCTCTGCCGTCGCATAGTGCGCGGTCGCACCAATCAGTTTAACGCCACGATCATAGGCCTGATGATACGGCCTCGCCCCCTGGAAGGCAGGCAGAAAGCCATGATGGATATTAATGACACGGCCGGCGAATTCCTTAACAAACTGTTCCGACAGGAGCTGCCTATAACGCGCCATCACGACCAAATCGATCTGGTATTCTTTCAGCAGCTTCTTGATTTCCGCTTCCTGCTGCGCTTTGGTATCTTTCGTGATGGGCAGATGATAGAAAGGCTTGTCGAACTGACGCGCCATATATTCCAGATCAGCATGATTACCGATGATCAGTGGAATCTCACATTTGAGTTCGCCTTCCAGCTCTCGAAGCAACAAATCATAACCGCAGTGGGAGGCACGGGTGACCATCAGAGCCACGCGGTAGGGTTTCGTGCTGTATCGAACCGACCAGGTCAGGTTCATTGGCCGGGCAAACTGTTCAAACTCGCTCTCAAGCTGCGCCGCTGGCATCTGCCCCTCGTCCTCCAGCCTGATTCGCATAAAGTACTGGCCGTTCTCGACATCGGTGTACTGCTGACAATGCAGAATATTAAACTCACGTTGGGCAAAAAACCCGGTGATGCCCGCCACCAGTCCCTTGCGGTCGGGGCATTGAACCAGGAAAACAATCGCGCTCATTTCAGTCTTTCCATAAAGGCGGCAAGGCCGCTTTGCCAAATGCCAAATCCTACCTGATTATTCATACTCGTTGTACTTATCAGCACGGCCTTTGACTCTGTCTTTGGGATACTTGGCCGCATTCTTGATCATCTTGTTTTTCACCACCTGATTCAGATCTATACCCAGATCATGGCAGAGGTAACTCAGATAAACAGCGACATCCGCAATCTCATCTTCCAGCTTCTCACGTTTATCTGAGGCCAGCATTTCACTGACTTCCTGCTTGTTACGCCACTGGAACCACTCCAGCAGTTCTGCCGCTTCGATAGATAAAGAAATCGCAATATCCTTGGGGTTATGAAACTGCTCCCAGTCGCGCTCCTTGCGAAACTGAATCAGTTCCTGCAGTAAGCTTTTTTCAATCATGGCGTAAGAAGTCCTCAACGACTTGTTTGAACTGTTGGGGCCGTTCGGCATGTACCCAGTGTCCCGCTTTCTCGATGGCCTGGAATTGCGCCTGCGGAAAATGCCGTTTAATCAGGCTTCTGTCTTCTTCTGTGACATAGTCTGACTGGGCACCGTAGACAAAGAGGCTGCTGGCAGACACTGTCTTATCCTCGCACACCGGGGCCATCAATTGCTGATAATTGGCTTTCAATGCCGGCAGATTAATTCGCCAGTAAAGCCCGTCGTCATCGGCCTGCAGGTTCATCAGCAGAAACTGGCGAACACTCTTATCCCTGACCTTGTCCGCTAAGGCTTCATCCACCGCCGCCCGTGAGTCCAGGCTTTTCAGATCCAGCGCCAGCATCGCATCCATCAGCGGCGTGTGTTCACTGAAGTAGCGCCGTGGCGCGATATCGACCACGACCAGTTTATCGATCCAGGCAGATTGCTCGGCCGCAAATTGCATGGCCACCTTACCTCCCAGCGAGTGCCCCAGCAGATGCAGCTTGTGCAGACCCAAATCACCGCACAACTGTTCAATATCCGCCGCCATGCTGCTGAAGTCCTGAACATCACTGTGAGGAGAGCGGCCATGGTTACGCAGATCGACACTGATAACACGGTAAAACCGGGAAAAATATCTGGCCATGCTACGCCAGTTATCGGAAGAACCGAACAGGCCGTGGATAATCAGTAAGGGATGTCCCTCGCCGGTGTCTTGGTATTGCAATTTCATGGCGTGCTGCTTGAAAGATATAATGTTGAATTATTTAACGGGAGTATAACGTGGAAGACGAAGCAATTCTGGTGATGCTGGTCAAGCAATATTCAGACAAGTTCGGTATAACCTTCAGCTCGAAATACCTGGACGATCCTGACAAGAAACAAAAGCTCATCACGCTGATTCAGGAAGCCGTGGCCGGCAAGCGTGGGCCGGTGACCGACGCCGATCTGGAAGCATAAAAAAAGCCACCGCGAGGTGGCTTTTTCATTAATCTTCGAGCTTTTCAAATACCAGGCAGGCATTGGTACCGCCGAAACCGAAACTGTTCGACATTACCGACGTCAGGCCAGCATTATCGATCCGTTCGCGCAGAATAGGCATGCCCTCTGCTTCCGGATCCAGGGTTTCGATGTTGGCAGAAGCGGCCAGGAAATCATTTTCCAGCATCAACAGGCTATAGATCGCTTCCTGCACACCGGCAGCACCGAGAGAGTGGCCTGACAGTGACTTGGTTGAGCCCACATGCGGGATGGCATCACCGAAGGTGCGTTTAATCGCGCCCAGCTCCGCCAGGTCTCCTACCGGGGTCGAGGTGCCGTGGGCATTGATATACTGGACTTTACCGCGGGCCGTAGACATCGCCAGTTGCATACAGCGCTCCGCACCTTCACCTGACGGAGCGACCATATCGTAACCATCCGAGGTGGCACCGTAACCGGTCAGTTCGGCATAGATTTTAGCCCCACGGGCTTTGGCATGTTCGTACTCTTCCAGCACGATAACCCCGCCACCGCCGGCAATAACAAAACCATCACGATCAGCGTCATAGGCGCGTGAGGCTTTTTCCGGCGTGTCATTATATTTGGTCGACAAAGCGCCCATCGCATCAAACAAAGAACTCATCGACCAGTGTTCTTCTTCACCGCCGCCGGCGAAGACTATGTCCTGTTTGCCAAGCTGGATCTGCTCCATCGCTGTGCCGATACAATGGGCACTGGTGGCACAGGCGGAGGACATTGAGTAGTTAACGCCTTTGATTTTGAATGGCGTTGCCAGACAGGCTGAAGTAGTACTACCCATAACCTGGGTCACGCGATAAGGCCCAATACGCTTGAGCCCTTTTTCACGCAGAATATCAGCCGCCTCAACCTGGTTCGATGATGAAGCACCGCCGGAGCCCATGATCAGGCCGGTGCGGATATTGGAAATCTGATCTTCTTTCAGACCGGCATCGTCAATGGCCTGCTGCATGGCTATGTAACTGTAGGCTGCCGCGTCGCCCATAAAACGCAGGGTCTTGCGATCGATGAATTCCTTGAAATCGATATCAATCGTCCCGGCGACATGGCTACGGAAACCCATATCGGCATAATCCTGCTTGAAACGAATGCCGGAGCGACCTTGACGCAGGGATTCAGTGACCGTCGCGGCATCCAGCCCCAGACAGGATGTGATACCCAGTCCTGTGACAACAACACGTCTCATCATTAAATCCTAAAAATCATCTGTGGAGGTAAACAAACCGACACGCAGGTCTTTGGCCACATAAATCTCGCGACCATCAACCGATACTGTACCATCTGCAATAGCAAGAACAAGCTTGCGTGCGATCACCCGTTTAAGATCAATCCGGTAGGTCACCTTTTTGGCTGTCGGCAACACCTGGCCGGTGAATTTGACTTCTCCCGACCCCAAAGCGCGGCCTCTGCCGGGATTACCGTCCCAGGCGAGGAAAAAACCGACCAGTTGCCACATGGCGTCCAGACCAAGGCAGCCGGGCATGACCGGATCACCGGGGAAATGACAGGCAAAAAACCACAGATCAGGGTGTATATCCAGTTCCGCGATGATTTCCCCTTTGCCATATGCTCCGCCGGTGTTGGAGATATGAGTAATGCGGTCCATCATTAACATATTTGGAATGGGTAACTGGGCATTGCCGGGACCAAACATCTGTCCGTGTCCGCATTGCAATAATTCTTCGTAGGTAAATGATGATTGCTTACTCATGAACTCTCTTAAATAACCCGCCAATAGGGCATCGTATGATAGCACGAACGTTTCCAAACCAGAAAAAAACTGGCTTTCACGCCACTAAAAAAAAGCCACGACATTTTGTCGTGGCTTTATCTTTGAAAAAATACGCCGGTTTTATTGGTTGGCGGCGACCGTTGTCGCAGCTTCCGGCACTTCCACATCCAGACCTTGCAGCAACATACCCATGCTGTTGAGAATGCGATACATCGCATACATTTCATCATACTGGGTATTGGCCAGTGCAGTGCGGGCTCTGAACACCTCGTTTTCAGAGTCCAGCAAGTCAAGCAATGTCCGCTGGCCGAGGCTGAACTGTTGTTGATAGGCATCACGCGCTTTTTCACTTGATTGCACGTGCTGCTCACGAGCCGGCATCTGTGCTCTCAGTGTCTGCCAGGCATTCCAGGACAGGCGCACACTCTCTTCAACCTGACGATGCGTGTTATTGCGAATTTCCGCTGCCTGATTAATCAGAAATGCGGTTTCTTCACGGCGGGCACTGTCTCGACCACCATTGTAGAGATTGTAACGTAGCCGCAGCATCGCAGTGATGTCTTTGTCCTTACCTTCCTGACCATCAATATCATGATCAGCCCGGGTGCCGAGTTCAAAGTGCAGGTCCGGGTAGAAAGGCGCCTTGGCCGTCGCATGCTGTTCCTGAGCGGATTCAACGTCATAGCTAGCCAGGCGTAGCGTCGGATGATTTTCTATGGCCTGCGCAATGGCTTCATCAACACTGGCCGGAATCATGGTAATCGGCGAATCTGGCTTGCTCAGTGAAGACGGCGGCATACCGACAACACGCAAATAAGCCGTTTCAGCATCTCTCAGATTACTTTGTTCTGACTGCAGGTTCGCTTCGGCTAATGCGAGACGACCCAGGCTCTGATCCATATCGGCTTTACGACCAACACCGCGTTCAGCCCTGAGCATGATTTGATCATGGGTACGCTGATGCGCTTCCAGATTTGTTTGTGCCAGTTCAACCAGCTTCTGGCGACGAAGCACATTGAGGTAAGCTTCAACTGCTTCCAGGCCGGTATTTTCTGCTGCGCTGTAAACGCCGAAAGCACGGGAATTGGTTCTGGCCTGTTGTCGGTCAACTTCGTTACTGGTCTCAAAACCATCAAACAGCATCTGTCTGAGGTTAAGGCTGGCTTCATCGCGGTTGAGGTGGACTTCACCTCTGCCGGAAGCCCGCGTACTTGGATTGTCGGTCATTTCCCAACCGGTACCGACTGCCAGGTCCAGTGTGGGGTAGTAGCCCGCTCGAGCTTGATCGATTTCTTTGGAGACTGCCTGACGTTCATGGGTGGCCGCGAGAACATCAGGATTGGTTTTTACGGTTGCATCCACTGCTTGCTGCAGCGTATCGGCGTTAGCAATGCCAACCGAGATGCATAAGGGGATGACGATAGCTAAAGGTTTCATATTGCTGATCCTATCTGTGGATGTGATGCTTTCGGCGGCCCCTCAGGCATCACGAATAAAACGTCCAAAATTGTTTTAAGTTGTACTCATAAGCAACTGTATTACAACACAAGCTGTCCCGCAATAGAATCCTTAACGCAGATCACGAAATAATATTGCAAGGGACAAACGATCGGGCAAATTCATTTTCTGGAATATCGCCGTCAGATGTGCTTTGACGGTGCGTTCAGTAATATTCATCTGCCTTGCGATCATTTTATTGGTGGCGCCATGGCTGACCAGATTCGCCACCTCCATCTCCTTCGGAGACAGTGTTTCCAGGGCCTGACGCTGCGCGTCACTTATTTTCGGTTTGTGTGTCAGCTCGTCGATAAGACCGGCAATGACGTGACGCTCAACCCAGACTTCGCCATTCAGTATCAACTGCATGGCATCATGCAGTTTTTCCAGTGGTAAATCATCATTGAAATAGCCCCGGGCGCCCTGCTTCAGGGCAGTAATCTGTATTGCCATCGGCCGGGGTGGCCCGATAATCATTACACGGCTCCCGGCATACTGCTGTGTCAACGACGTCAGTTGATGATTATAGTCACCTTCAAATAAGGATTGATGACACAGAATAATGGCAGGGGCATCATCGCCTGCAGCAAGCAGCATGTCATCCAGATCATCGAAAGCGTTAAAGTCGTAAACTTCCGGCAGTGCCTGCTCGATTGCTTTCAGCCTACTTTTTTCAGGTATCACGGCAAACAGGCGGGTCTGTGTCATGGTTGTCTCATTCATTGTGATGATTCCGTCCATCAACGCTCGCGGAGCGCCTCATTTTTGGCCTTCAGAATTGGTTTCAGTAAATAATCCAATACTGTTTTCTTGCCTGTCAGTATATCGACCGTCACGGTCATACCCGGAATGATCTCCAGCTGACCCTTGCTACTGTCAATATAGTTCTTTTCCGTACGCAAATAAATCAGGTAAAAACTTTCATCTTCCTCGTTGGTAATCGTATCAGCGCTTATCCGCTCCAATGTTGCCGGCAGACCGCCATAGATTGAAAAGTCATAAGCGGTAAACTTAATCATCGCCTTCTGGCCGGGACGAAGAAAAGCAATATCAGAGGGGCGGATGTGGGCTTCGATTAACAGGCTGTCATCCAGCGGAACGATTTCCACAATATCCTCACCGGGCTGAATTACCCCACCCACGGTGTTAATCATCAGACGATTGATCTTGCCTCTTACCGGCGCTCTCACTTGTGTGCGGCTGACACGGTCCTTGGCTGATGTAATCGTTGTCTCGGTTCGACTCAGTTCAGCCTGAACTTCACTCAATTGAGAGGAAGACTCAGATTGAAACCGCACTTTGACGTCTTCAATTTTCTCCCTGACTTCTGACAGACTGGAACGGATACGGGGGATTGCCAGTCTGGTTGTTTCCATTTCGCCACGCAAATCATTGACCGTACGTTTAAGACGCAGGACTTCAACTTCGGATATCACCCCGACCGATACCAATGGCTCAGACATTTCGAGCTCCTGTTTGCTGAGCTCGTAACTGGTGGTCAACTTATTCAACTTGGCCTGATTTTCGGCCAGTTCCTGCTGCCGCTGACGGGCCTGCTGCTCCAGTACATCAATATTACTCTGCAACTCACGCTGACGCGTCTCGTAGAGCCGACGTTCTGCAGCCGCGAGTGCCGGCCGCTCAACCACTAGTTGTTCTGGCAGTTCCAGTTCTTTTCCGTCAGCTTCTGCTTTGAGTCTTGAAGCTCGTGCCAAAAGCTCCCAGTATTTCAACTTGCTTTCCATAAAGGAAGATGAAAAACGGGTGTCGTCGATCTTGACCAACACATCACCCTTGTCAACGATTTCACCTTCTGAAACCAGCACCTCGGAGAGGATACCGCCTTCAAGATTCTGTACTATTTGAATTTTACTTGATGGAATGACTTTACCTTCACCGCGGGTGACTTCATCCAGTTCAGTCTGATTCGCCCACCAGATAGCACAAACAAAAAACAAAGCGGTCAGAATGAGCAAAGAGTGACCGGTGCGGGGCGAGCCTTCCATCGTCGCCGCACTGACTTCGGACATAAACTCAATATCTTCGGGGTTGGTGCGTTTGAACCAGGCCATGCGTTTATCCTTTCGATACCTTGATATGGCCTTTTTTCAGTGCCGCCAGAATTTGATCCCGTGGACCATCGGCTACCAGATGACCCTGATCCATCACAATGATTCTATCTACCAGGCTTAGCAGGGAAGCTTTATGCGTGACCAGCAGTAATGTTTTGTCTTCCAGCTCTTCGGAGAGCTTGGCCTTGAAGCGTTCCTCTGTGCTGTTATCCATGGCGTTGGTCGGTTCATCCAGTACTACTACCGGTGGGTCCATCAACAATGCCCGCGCTACAGCCACACTCTGCCTCTGACCACCCGACAGTCCCTCGCCGCGTTCTCCAACCGGCATATCAAAGCCAGACGGATGACGGTTTACAAACTCGGTAACCCCAGCCACATCAGCCGCTTTCAATACCGCAGCATCATCGGCAAATGGGGCAACCATCGTAATATTGTCGCGGATGCTGCCGAAGAACAGCACCACATCCTGAGGCGCGTAGCCGATACTACGCCGCAAATCGACCGGATCGACCTGACGTATATCCGTACCATCCAGCAATATGGCGCCGTCGTCAGGTTCATACAATCCGAGGATGAGTTTTTCTATTGTGCTCTTGCCGGAGCCGATACGACCGATGAAAGCCACTTTTTCACCCGGCTTTATCGTAAAAGAAACTTCCGACAAGGCGTCCATCGGCTGGTTAGGGTAACGGAAAGTAACTTTTTTAAATTCAACACCACCTTTGAATTCAGGGCGATGCAGAAATTCACGACCGGAAGGCCGCTCCACCGGCAGATTCATCAGCGAGTTCAATGACTGCAAGGCGGCTTTGGACTGATGATAACGGGTCAGAATCCCGGCCAGTTGCGCCATTGGTGCCAGTGCGCGACCAGTCAGAATGGTGGCAGCAATCAGCGCCCCCATCGTGATTTCATTCTCGGTGATCAGGTAGACGCCATAGACCACCACGGCGATGGTCGCCATCTGCTGCAAAAAGGAAGTGAAGTTGACTGCACTGGACGACAGCAAACGGGCACGCTGACTGTACTTGGTCATAAAGCCGACTGTCTGTTCCCATTTACGCTGGATCGGGGTCTCGGCACCAATACTTTTGATAGTTTCAAGTCCGGTCAGGGTTTCAATCAAAGTTGAACTACGCTGTCCCGAATGTCGAAACAGGTGTTGTATGGTGCGGCCCAGCGGGATTTGAATGATCAGACTGACCAGGATGGTCAGCGGGATCACTGCCAGCGGAATATAGGCAACCGGTCCGGCTATCATCCAGATAACAGCGATGAACAGGAACGCAAAGGGTAAATCAATCAGTGTGGTCAATGTCGCTGAGGTGAAAAAGTCACGGAATGACTCAAACTCCTGCATGCTGTTGGCAAACGACCCCACAGAGTTGGAGCGTGCTGCCATTTTAACGGCCATCACTTTTTCAAAAATCGTCGACGACAGCATCACATCAGCACGTTTGCCGGCCATATCTATAAAGTAGGCCCTCAGCGTTCGCAGCAGCAGTTCAAACACAAAGACGGTGGCGACGCCGATTGCCAGCACCCACAGCGTTTCTGTCGCATGATTGGGCACGACACGGTCATAGACATTCATGATGAACAGGGGGGAAGCCAGGGCAAAGCTGTTGACCAGAATCGAGGCAATGAATACCTCACTGTATATCGGCCAGAAGCGCATGATGGTGCCCCAGAACCAATGTGACGCACGAGGTATCGTAGTGTATTCGGTGCGCTTATCGAAATGATGAACCGGCTTGATAAAAATCGCATAGCCGGTGTAGGCGTCTTCCAGCTCCTTGACGCTGAGTTCTGACTCGCCCTCACCGGTTTCCGGAAAAATTACCCGCGCCCGTTTGCCTTTGATTTCCAGCAGGATGCAGGCATTACTGCCTTCCAGTATCAACACGGCTGGCAGCACCAGGTTGGAAATTTTACTCAGCGACCGTTTGACCACTTTAGAAGACAGTCCGGCCCGTTCAGCTGCGCGTGAGAACAAGCGAGGGGTAAGCCGGTTATCGACCAGAGGCAGGCCCGCCGTCAGTGACTCGGGGCTATGGGGTTTATTAAGGAACTTGGAGAGTAAGGTCAGACATCCCAGCAATGGATCGTCAAAACTACGGTGGCTTTCCTCTGCCTCCCATTGCGTTTGCTTATTCACGTCGATGATTTGCTCCGTTTTCATCTGTTTCTTAGCTGGGATCTAAATAATTTGATGAGTTTCACAGTTTTTTGTTTTACTGTAAAGCCCACTATACATTAAATTTCAGACTTTAAAGCGACAGCCGGAGCACAGATCATGGCCTATGTAAAGCGAGATGAGCAGGGAAAAATCATCGCAGTGTTTGATTCACCAGATGCCGGTGCAGATGAGTATCTTTCGATTGAATCTGCTGAACTTATCGCATTTCTGACTCAATCAGACAATGCTGATGTAGAGGCCGCCCGTGCTGCGCTTACAGTATCTGATATGGCCCTGGTCAGGGTGCTGGAGGACCTGATTAATACGCTGATAGATAAAGAGGTCATTTTATTTACCGACCTGCCCGCTGCTGCCCGCGAAAAACTGGCCAACCGGGAAAAAATCCGGGGCCATTTGAATGATTTGGATAATCTAATGGGAGATGATCAGGGCATCCTCTGATGCCCGGAACACTAGTGTTTTCGACTGCGTCTTGGCGGTCTTTGTGACTTCTTCTCAGTATGCTCGGCCGGTTTCGGCTTTCTGTCGCGGAAGGGATTATCGCTGGTTTTAAATTCAATCATCACCGGCGTACCCTGCAGCTTCAGTACTTCCCTGAAAGTATTTTCCAGATAACGCTTGTAGCTGTTCGGAGTCGCTTCGGTCTGATTACCATGAATAATGATTCTTGGCGGGTTCTTGCCCCCCAGGTGAGCATAGCGGAATTTGATCCGACGCCCTCTCACCAGTGGTGGCGGATGGTCTGCAACCGCATCCTCCAGCACCCGCGTCAGACGCGAGGTCGGGACCTTGGTCATCGCAGACTGATAAGCCTGTCGGACCGTCTTTAACAATAAGCCGACTCCACTGCCGTGCAGCGCCGAAATAAAGTGGGTTTTGGCAAAATTCATGAAAGGCAGACGTCGCTCCACATTGGCAGCCACCCACTCCCGTTCACTCTTTTCCAGGCCATCCCATTTATTGACTGCCAAAACGACAGCCCGCCCACTTTCAACGATCAGTCCGGCCAGATGCAGATCCTGCTCAACGATGCCTTCATGAGCATCAAGTACCAGCAGCACCACATTGGCGTCTTCCAGTGCCTGCAGCGTTTTGAGCACGCTGAACTTTTCCAGCTTTTCCGAAACCTTGGAGCGGCGTCTGACACCGGCTGTATCAATCAGCGTGTATTTAACGCCATCTTTCTCAAACGGGATGTGAATACTGTCGCGGGTAGTGCCAGGCTCATCAAAGGCCACGACCCTCTCCTCGCCCAGCAGTCGATTGATCAGTGTCGACTTACCTACATTAGGACGCCCCAATACGGCCAGCCGAATATCGTCAATCTGGTCTTCGGGCTCAGTCAGTTCTTCTTCACTCAGCTCAACGACCGTCGCTTCCGGCACTGCCGATCTGATCTCATCAAACACGGCAGTAATACCCCGCCCCTGCGTGGCTGAAATCACTACAGGCTCACCGACACCCAGCGCATAGAATTCGGCTGCGACCAGTTCCCGCTGTTCGCCTTCAGTTTTGTTGATGACCAGAGCGATTGGCTTTCCCTGGTTGCGCAGCTGTTGCGCAATATCATGATCTGCCGGCATCAGTCCGGCACGGCCATCGACGACAAACAGCACCAGGTCTGCTTCATCAATAGCCAACTGAGCCTGTTTTCGCATCAGATCTGCCATATTGTCAGACTGATCAGTCAGACCGCCGGTATCAATCAGAATAAAGTCGAGACCTTCCTCACGTACCGTACCGTAAATACGGTCACGAGTCAGACCGGCAAAATCAGCGACCAGTGCATCACGGCTGCGGGTCAGCCGGTTGAACAGGGTCGATTTGCCAACATTGGGTCGGCCTACCAGAGCAATAACGGGTTTCAAAGTCAGGGTACCTGTACAGCGACAACAGTGCCATCAGCAGCTGTGGCATAAAGCTTGCCGTCACGAACAAAAGGTTTGCTTACGATGGCGCTGTCAGCAATCTGCTGTCTGGCGACAAAACGACCATCATTGCGTGCAATCCAGTGCAGATAACCTTCAAAATCCCCCACCACCACATAATCACCCGCTACTGCCGGGCCAGTCACCTGACGGCGTACAAGCCGGGTCTGTCGCCACAGCGCATCGCCGCTGCCATCCTGTACGGACCAGACATTGCCCTCATCATCGGTCACATAAACCGCTTCTCCCGGGACTGCATCAAGTCCGGCCTGAGATGACATTTCACGTGACCAGTAAACCTGGCCTGTCGCCAGGTCTACACCGGCCACATTGCCCTGGTAGGTAACAACATAGACTGTTTCATTGATAATAACCGGATCGGCATCAATATCGACCAGGCGATCCAGTTCGGTACGACCACTGGGCACGGCAATGCTTTTTTCCCAGATGACACTGCCGTCAGTAATCGACAAGGCGACGAGTTTGCCGTTGTCATATCCGGCAATCACCCGACCGTCAGCAATGACCGGCGCCCCGGCACCGCGAAGGCTCAGTAGCGGCACGGCGCGTTGATATGACCACAGCACTTCGCCGGATTCTGATGACAAACCGCTGACCCGTCCGTCTGCTGTTCTGGCCACGACGACTCCCTCAGCGGCGGTGGGTGGTGCCAGTACTTCACTGGTCAGCCGGGTGCGCCACAGTTCCTCGCCGTTTTCTGCAGTCAGGGCCACGACTTGGGCGTTTTTAGTACCGATAATGGCCATGTTCAATCCGCCACCGGCACCAGTCACAACCGGCAGATCCAGTTCGGTTTCCCACAAACGACGGCCAGTTTCAGCATTAAATGCACTGACTTCCCCTTCGTAATCGACTGCGAACACCTGGCCATCGTGCCAGGCAGCAGCCAGTTGATTGCCGGTTTCATCGGCGCCATCACCAGCCTGATTGTCCCAGATAACTTTTGGTTCAAACTCCGGCGTAAATTCAGTCAGTTCACTCGGCGGGGCTTCGTAAACGTCCTCAACAAAAAGATATTCGACAGCACTGCAGCCTGTCAGCAGCAGTGACAGCGGCAATAACCATAATGGAAAGAAATGTTTAACCTTCATTCGCTTTCGCCACATCATCAAGTTTGATTTCTATCAGGGATTGTCTTGGCTCGCCCGGTGTAAGCTGAGTCAGTGCCTGCTGGTAGGCAGTATAAGCCGCACTGCTGTCACCCTGAGCCAGTTTGATATCACCTTCAAGTTCAGCAAACAGGGAACTGAACGCCTGTGAGTCAGTTTCAGCAATCAGGCTCAATGCCTCATCCAGTTTATCCTGGCTGAGATAGACCCTGGCCAGACGCAGTGTCGCCAACTCACGGTGGCTTTGCAGTTTGGCTTCCTCTTTCACCCAGTTCAAATAATTTGCGGCAGCATCAGCCTCGCCCTGGGAAAGCTTGCTTTGCGCCATTTCCAGAGCAGCGAAAACGGCATAGGCAGTGGAGGCATAGTCCTGCATCAGCGTCTCAACCATGCGCTCAGCATCTGCCGCCTGCGACTGAGACAACTGGATAGAGGCCTGTTGATAAATGACTGCGGCCTGCTGAGTCTGCACCTGCTGATAGTTCATCCAGTAACGGAAACCGAAAATCGCTGCCAGGCCGAGTATGATGCCGGCAATGACTGAGCGTCCGTTATCGCGCCACCATTGTTTTATCGCTTCTGCTTTTTCTTCATCAGATGCATAGATATCCATGCTTTCTCCTCGCGCTGTCTATTCGCAGACCAGTTTATTCAAAACCTGAGATTATACGTTTTTCTTGACAGCTTGTGGATCTTGTCTGCAAATGATTAACAACGCACCCGGATGGTGCGGAAAAAGCACTGACCGCACCACAAAAAGGCATCCTGCCGCACAAGTTTTGCGCATCAACTTCGTAGGTTATTGATTTATATAGCTTGTCTATTTTGGTGCAACTCTTGCTATTTTGGTGCTCTACCCATAACAAAAGAAGGACAGGATTGTGCAAACCTCAGCTGATGTTTTATTCATACTACTGGGCGCCATCATGGTCTTAGCCATGCATGCCGGCTTCGCGTTTCTTGAAGTGGGCACGGTGCGAAAGAAAAATCAGGTCAATGCGCTGGTCAAAATCATCGTGGATTTTGCCGTCTCCAGCATTGCCTACTTTTTTATCGGCTATGGCATCGCCTACAGCCTCAACTTTTTCGATGCGGCCCCCTCACTGACGGAGAGCAATGGCTACGCACTGGTTAAATTCTTCTTTCTGCTGACCTTTGCGGCGGCCATTCCGGCCATTGTCTCGGGAGGTATTGCCGAGCGCGCCCGCTTCAACCCACAGTTGATCGCGACGTTTTTTATCGCCGGTTTTGTCTACCCGTTTTTTGAAGGCATTACCTGGAACGGCGCTTTCGGCATTCAGGACTGGCTTGCCCGCCAATTCGGTGCCGGCTTCCATGATTTCGCAGGGTCGGTCGTGGTTCATGCCGTCGGCGGCTGGATTGCACTGGCCGCGGTGCTGCATCTCGGACCACGCAACGGACGCTATGGTAAAGGTGGTGAAATGTACGCCCATCCGCCTTCCAGTATTCCATTCCTGGCACTGGGCGCCTGGATATTGACCGTAGGCTGGTTCGGCTTTAACGTGATGTCAGCTCAGGAAATTGACGGAATCAGCGGACTGGTTGCAGTGAACTCCTTGATGGCTATGGTCGGCGGTATTCTGGCCGCCTGCCTGGTTGGTCGTAATGACCCCGGCTTTGTTCACAATGGTCCGCTGGCAGGCTTGGTGGCGGTCTGTGCCGGCTCTGACATTATGCACCCACTTGGTGCATTGACAACTGGCCTGGTGGCCGGTGGCCTGTTTGTCTGGACCTTCACCCTGACCCAGAATAAGTGGAAAATAGATGATGTGCTGGGTGTCTGGCCACTGCATGGTCTGTGTGGTGTCTGGGGTGGTATTGCGGCCGGTATTTTTGGTCAGCTTGCACTCGGCGGCATGGGCGGCGTCAGCTTGATCTCACAGCTGATTGGCACCGCGCTGGGCGTGCTTGTGGCCTTTGCCGGTGGCTTTATTGTTTATGGGGTGTTGAAGGTCTTGATGGGACTGCGACTAAGTCAGGAAGAAGAATATCAGGGTGCCGATTTAAGCATTCACAAAATTAACGCTTCACCCAGTAACGATTGATCAAAAGGTATCCGGTAGCTGTTCAAACAGCTACCGGATAATACCGCCTTCCTGTTTATCCAGGAAGGAGAACAGGATTTCCAGCTCTTTATCTTGCTGTTCCATTGATTGTAGTTTCTGTTCGGCCTCTTCCATCCGCAGACCGGAACGATACAGATATTTGTATGCCTGACGGATATTTCTGATCTGGCCATCACTGAACTTCCGTCGGCGCAGTCCTTCCACATTGACACCGACCGGTTTCGCCATATGACCTGAAACCAGCACGTAGGGCGGCACATTACGAGAAATCACACTCCCCATCGCACTGAAGCTGTGGGAACCCAGGTAATTGAACTGACTCACCAGGGTAAAACCACCCAGGATGACATAATCATCAATCAGCACATGCCCTGCAAGCGAGGCATTGTTGGCAAAGATATTCTCATTACCCACGATGCAGTCATGGGCGATATGAACATAGGCCATGATCCAGTTATTGTTACCAATGCGGGTCACACCACCACCACCCACTGTGCCACGATTGATGGTGACGGATTCGCGGATCAGATTGTTATCACCGATTTCCAGCCAGGTGTCTTCACCGTGGAACTTCTTATCCTGAGGCTCCTCACCGATAGAGGCAAACTGGAAAATACGGTTGTTTTTACCGATTCGGGTGGGACCGTTAATGACAACATGGGACGCTATTTCGCAGCCGGAACCGATTTCCACCTTCGGTCCGATGACTGTAAAAGGGCCAATTTTGACGTCGTCTGCAATGACGGCGCTGGGGTCGATAATGGCGCTGGGATGAATCACTTGGGCATTTCTTGATTAACACACATGATATCAGCGCTGACAACAACTTCACCGTCAACACTGGCTTCGCCGCTGAACTTCCATAAGTTACGTTTATTTTTAATCAATTTGACTTCCAGTTTCAATTGATCGCCGGGCTCGACCGGCTTTTTGAAGCGGGCATTGTCAATGCCGGCCAGATAATAAAGTGCTTCATCAGAGCGGATGGCATCCGCCGTCTTGAAAGCCAGCAGACCGGTCGCCTGGGCCAGCGATTCAAGGATAAGTACACCGGGCATGATCACACGCTGGGGGAAATGGCCGGTGAAATGCGGCTCGTTAAAGGTGACATTCTTGATGCCGACCAAGTGCTCACCGGGTGTAAATTCAATCACTCTGTCAATCAGCAGGAATGGATACCGATGCGGTAACAGACGTTGAATTTCATGTATATCAATCGTGTTCAAACCAATACCCTTGGACTTATCGTTGTAACAAAAGACCAACAATCTTACTGTGAGTCACCCTGCCGGTAAAGTAAAAAAGGCAGCGCTACAGTCCGACCATCAGTCTTTCAGTCGTTTTTCCAACAGGGTTACCCGCTCAAATAACTTATCCATCTGCCGATAGCGGATCACGTTCTTGTGCCATTGGCGGGCAGGTTCAATCGGGATACCGGATGAATAGACGCCGGCCTCGCTAATCGATTTGGTAACCATGCTCATGCCGGTCAACTGCACACCATCAGCAATCTCGATATGACCGGCAATGCCGGTTCCGCCACCAATCGCGCAGTAACTGCCGATATGGGTACTACCAGCAATACCGACACAGCCGGCAATCACCGTATGGTCACCAATGGTCACGTTGTGGCCGATTTGAATCTGGTTGTCCAGTTTGACGCCCTGGCCTATAACGGTGTCATCGATCGCACCGCGATCAATCGTTGTATTGGCACCGATTTCGACATCATCACCGATAATGACCCGCCCTACCTGCGGGACTTTGATCCAGCGCCCCTGATCATTGGCAATACCAAAGCCGTCAGCCCCGATAACAACGCCAGGATGAATGACAACGCGTTCGCCAATCTGCACCTCACGGCAGAGAGTGACGTTCGCTTTGATAATGGAATTGCGACCGATTTTTACATCCGCCTCAATCACGCTACCGGGACCGATAGCCACGTCTTCGGCAATCACAGCCCCCCGCTCTATGGTGACCTGAGCTGCGATACTGGCAGTCTCTGCAACATGTGCCTCAGGGTGCACCCAGGCTGAGGGGTGAATACCCGCTTCAGCTTTGGGAAGCGGATGCATCATTGTGGCCGCCCTGGCATAGGCAACATAGGCATCGTCAACCACAATCAGGTTGGTCGCCGCGTCCGTCTCTGTTCCTGCTGCAACAATAACGGCACCAGCACCCGTGGTGGCAAGATATTTTTTGTATTTGTTATTCGCCAGGAAACTGATTTGTTCCGGGCCAGCATGGGTCAGGGTGCCGACACCCCGGATAAGATATTCCGGGTCACCGACAACCTGACCGTTAACATGCTGAGCGATCTCCGCTAATGTCCAGCTCACGCTCTGGCTCTATTTCGCTTTGGCTTTCAGTCTTTCCAGTACTTTGTCAGTCAGATCGACTTTATCACTGGCAAAAATCACGCCCTGATACAGAATCAGGTCAAAAGATTCATCTTTTGCCAGATTCACAATCGTTTCAGCGATATCTTTTTCCAGTTCACGCAGTTCTTCATTGCGGCGGATAGACAAATCTTCGCTGTACTCATCCTGCAGACGCTGAAGTTCACGCTGGTCGCTGAGAATATCACGCTCTTTTTCACGACGTTCATCAGCACCGAGAATGGCACCATCTTTATTCAGTTTTTCCTGAGCAGCACGGAGCGCTCTGTGCTTGGCTTCAAGAGACTGGCTTCTGGACGCAAATTCTTTTTCCAGTCGAGCCAGTGCGGCAGCCTTTTGAGGAGATTTATCCAGCACAACGCCAGCATTGACAACACCGATCTTCAAATCTGCCGCATAACTGGCAGGTGCAGCAATCATCAAAGCGAACAACAGCCAAATAAACTTCATATTTTTCACACTCAACTCCAATGGTTAATTAAAACGTCGATCCTAACGAGAATTGGAATGCCTCAGTCTCGTCACCGTCTTCTTTATTGATCGGGGCAGCGATACTGAATGTCATTGCACCGAAAGGTGAAATCCAGATAGCCGACAGACCGGCTGAATAACGCAGCAGACCGGCATCGAAATCCTGGTTCACGTCGTAGACATTACCAAAATCAGTAAAGGCACTCAGGCGGAACGATTTCAGGGCTTTATCCATAAAGGGGACAGGGAAAATGATTTCTGCGCCACCTGAAACAAGAAGATTACCCCCAACCGGCTCCTCATCCCCATCTGATGTACGTTCTTTAACACCCAATGTATTCGCCTGGAAACCGCGAACACTTCTGATACCACCCGCATAAAAATTTTCAAAGAATGGGAATTCGTTTGTATCGCCGTAGGCGTCACCATAACCAAACTCACCACGAATCGCAAAGGTCAGATCCTCGGTGATTGGCCTGTAGGCATTCGCCTTGTAGCGTAGTTTATAAAACTGCAGTGACGGACCAGGAATAGCGACTTCAGCATTGACACTTTGTGCAATACCGCTGGTCGGCAGAATCGCACTGTCACGGCTGTCACTCGACCAGCCGGCATTCAAGGTCACGGTATCAAAGGTATCGCCTTCGCGATCGATGAAGTCCTCATAACGAAGAATTCTATCCCTGCTGGGCAAATCAATCTGCGTGTGTTCATAGCCAAAGCCCAGATCGATTCTATTCTCTTCAGAGATAGGGATACCGTAAGTGAAATCACCACCGAAGGCATCCAGGGTATAGCGGGCAATATTGGCCTCGTCGGCATCCGTTTTACGATAGTAGGCATTAAAGCCCTGACTGATACCGTCTATCGTCGCGTACGGATTGGTATAACCAAAGCTGTATATGGTGTTGATACTGCTGTTATTAAAACCGAAGCGGATGTGTTTACCACTACCCAGAAAGTTTTTCTGCGTCACGTTGGCATTGAAAATAATACCGTCTGACTGGGAGTAGCCGACACCGGCAGACAGACTGCCCGATGGCGTTTCAGTCACGCTGTATTCCAGATCCACCTGATCCTGCACGCCCGGCACCGGAATGGTTTCCACGTTGACATTTTCGAAATAGCCCAGTCGGGAAATACGGGCTTTGGACTGTTCCACCTTGTCAGTGGCAATCCAGGCCGATTCCTGCTGGCGCATTTCACGGCGTAATACTTCATCCCGGGTTTTACTGTTACCGGAAATCTGAATCCGTCTGACATAGGCACGGCGACCCGGATCAACGAAAAAGGTCAGGTCGACTTCTTTGGCTTCACGGTCAATTTCCGGTACCGCGTTGACGTTTGCAAAGGCATAGCCGTCATTACCGAGACGGTTGGTCAGGTTTTCGGTACTTTTGGTAATCGCTTTGCGTGAGAACACAGAATTCTGTTTAATCGTCACCAGATCGAATAATTCTTCTTCCGGCACAATCAGATTACCGGCGAGACGCACTTCATCAATTTTGTATTTCTCACCTTCACTGATATTGATAGTGATAAACATATTTTTCTTGTCATCACTGATCGATACCTGGGTGGATTCTACCGTGAAGTCGACATAACCGCGGTCCAGATAGAAAGAACGCAGGGTTTCCAGATCCGCCGACAGCTTCTGACGTGAATACTGGTTATCTTTGGTGATGAATGACAGCAAGGTGCCGGTGGTGGTCTGGAATTCCTCGGTCAATTCTTCCTGCTCAAAAGAGTCGTTACCGACGATGTTGATATCCTTGATCGTGGCGACGACACCTTCAGCCATTGTGATACGGATGGCAACCCGGTTACGTGACAGTGGCGTCACTTCTGACTCAATCGCCACACCGTATTTACCACGGCTGAAATACTGGCGTTCGAGTTCCAGTTCGACCCTTTCCAGCATCGCCTGCTCGAAGACCTGACCTTCACCGAAACCGATTTCACGCAAAGACTTGAGCAGTTCTGCCGAGTCCATGTCCTTGTTACCCACCAGTTCGATACTGGAGATAGCCGGTCTCTCCTGCACTTTGATAACCAGCACATTGTCCTGGCGTTCAACCTGCACATCGTTGAAGTACTTGGATTTATACAGGGAGCGGATAATACCGCGGGCATCGTTGTCGGTCATTTCATCGCCGACTTTGACGGGAAGGTAATTGAACACCGTGCCTGCAGATATGCGCTGCAGCCCTTCTACCCGAATATCTTCAATCGTAAAGGTCTCTGCCATGGCTGCTGCAGAGAGACATAACATGACCAGAAATTGCAGTAATTTTCTCATTGTAGTTAGTACTAACGATCCGTCGACGAAGTTGTAAGTGTACCTGCAAAGACAGCATTATCCAAACAGTCTTGATAAATCATTGAAAAAGGCCAGAAACATCAGCATTAGCAACAGGAACAGCCCGATCTGCTGACCTCTGATCTGCACTTCATCGGGCAAGGGTTTACCCCGAACAGCTTCAATAATAAACATCATTAAATGGCCGCCATCGAGCATCGGAATCGGTAACAAATTTAAAATTCCCAACGTAATACTGATCATGGCCAAAAAGCTGACAAAACTCATCAATCCCTGCTCGGCTGAACTGCCGGCAATCTGGGCAATACTGATTGGACCGCCAATATTATCCGTGGAAACATCACCGGTGATCATGCCCCACAAACTCGTTAATGTAGAACTGGTAAACAACCAGGTCTGAAGCACGGCCTCTTTAACGGCAGCCAGCGGACCATAACGCAACTCTGACTGCAGTTCAGCAGGCAGACTGCTGAAGTCGGTGTCGACGCCGGCACCAATCCGGCCTTTACCATCGTCTCCGGCTTCCGGGGTTAGAGACAACTCCAATGTTTGCTGTCCCCGCTCTACTGTTATCAATAGGGTTTCGCCGGCTTTTTGCTGAATCAATGCCACCCAGTCATTCCAGTTGCCCAACTGACGGCCATCAGCAGCAACCAGCCTGTCCCCTTGCTGTAACCCGGCCTGCTCCGCAGGAGAATCTGGCACAATTTGTCCCAGTACCGGTGCAATCTCCGGTCTGAGCGGCGTGATACCCATTTCACTGAGCAGTCGACTGGCCTCATCGACCGCTAACGTCGGTACTTTTACGCTGTATGTTTGCCGGGTCCCACCTGATGCCACTGTGAGTTCAGTCTGATCACCCTGTTCAGCATGTCTCAATAAGGCTTTGAACACACTATTCCAGGTCGGGGTATCGCGGCCATCAACTTGCACAATTTCATCGCCGCCGACCATCCCCGCCTCTGCCACTACCGATTCAGGGGCGACCTCAGCAATGATCGGTTTAATGCCCGGAATACCGACGACAAACAAAAACCAGTAAGCCAGCACGGCAAAAGCCAGGTTGGCCAGTGGTCCTGCCACGACAATCGCCATACGCTTAGGCAGAGACTGGCGATTAAAAGCCTGATCAAGCGCGTTTTCCGGTACCTCGCCCTCTCGTTCATCGAGCATCTTTACATAGCCGCCCAACGGAATCGGGGCAATTACATATTCCGTGCCGTCACGACCAAGCTTGCGCCAGATCGGTTTACCAAAACCGACTGAGAAACGCAGTACCTTGACACCACAGCGTCGGGCGACCCAGAAATGGCCATACTCATGAATCACAATGAGTATGGAAAGCGCAATGAGGAAATAGAGCAGTGAGAGCATCAGCAGACGAGTTCCCGAGCAAGGTGACGTGCAGCCGCGTCATCGGCGAGGATTTGCTCCAGGCTGTCAGCCGGCTTGGCAGGCAATGTTTGCAACACCTGCTCAATAAGACGGGCAATATCGGTAAAGCGGATCTGTCGCTGTAAGAAGGCTGCTACGGCGACTTCGTTGGCCGCATTTAAAATAGCGGTACTGGTACCACCGGCTTCCAAAGCCTGATAGGCAAGACGCAAACAGGGGAAACGGGTAAAGTCGGCTGTGGCAAAATCCAGTCGTCCGGCAGCCACCAGATCCAGCGGCGCTACACCGGAGTCAATCCGTTGCGGCCAGGCCAGTGTGTTGGCAATCGGCGTACGCATATCGGGATTCCCCATCTGCGCTAAAACGCTACCATCATCATAATCGACCATCGAGTGAATAATGCTCTGGCGGTGCAGAATGACTTCAATCTTATCGCTGGGGAGACCAAACAGCCAGTGGGCCTCAATCACTTCCAGGCCTTTATTCATCATGGTCGCTGAATCAACTGAGATTTTCTGCCCCATCGACCAGTTGGGATGGGCGACGGCCTGCTCGGGCGTCACCTCATCCAGCGAGGCCAGATCAGCATCGCGGAATGGTCCGCCGGAAGCGGTGAGAATAATCCGGCGCACACCTTTATCACTAAAATCGTACTGGTGCTCACTACCCAGCGGCATACATTGCCAGATAGCATTGTGTTCACTGTCCACCGGCAGCAAAGTGGCCTTGTTTTGCTGCACTTCATGCATAAACAGGGCGCCGCTCATCACCAGTGCTTCTTTGTTAGCAAGCAGAATACGTTTGCCGGCGCGGGCAGCAGCCAGCGTCGGCAACAGTCCGGCAGCGCCCACAATAGCAGCGACAACATAATCGGTCTGGTCGCTGCCAGCCACTTCCTCTAATGCGCTTTCCCCTGCCAGAACCTGAGTTAGGCAGTTATTTTCCCGCAAACGCTGACTCAGGGTATCTGCCGCTTGAGCATCGAGCATTACAGCGACCTGCGGCTGATGTTCAAGGCACTGCGCCAGCATCGCCTCAACCGAGCCGTTGGCAGTCAATGCATAAACAGAAAACTTGTCACGGTGACGGCTCAGCACATCCAGAGTACTGACACCAATTGACCCGGTAGACCCCAGGATCGTCACTGCTTTCATTTATTGGGCTCCGAGAATCAGCAGGCTGACTGTAAATACCGGGATCGCCGCTAGCAGACTGTCAATACGATCGAGCATACCGCCATGACCAGGTAACAGTTGACCGCTGTCTTTAACATGAAAACTGCGCTTGAAGACACTTTCCAGCAAGTCACCCACTATCGATACCATCACAATGAAAGCCGTCAGCAGTAACCAGCTGAGTAAATCCTGTAACGGGTTACCGACGGTAAAGTGGAAGCCGGTCGCCCAAATCAATGCCAATACCAGGGCACCATAAACACCTTCCCAGGTTTTGTTGGGACTGATGGCAACGGCAAGTTTGTGTTTGCCGAAACGCTTGCCAGCAAAATAACCACCACTATCAGCCAGCCAGACCGTAACCAGTACATACAGCACAAGAGCCGGTCCTTGCGGCCAATGGCTATGGAGCAGGCCGGCACTGGCGACAAAGCCTGCCAGGATCAAGGTCATGGCGATGAAAACAAACACCTTTGACTGAAACAGATGAATCAGGGCAGGATTCAGTGGCCTGTTGGCGAAAAAAATCACCAGTAAGGTCGCGGAAAGCCAGACGCAGAGACTCATCGACAGGATTGCCATGATTGGCAGGTAAAACAGGGCTAGGCCCACCAGCAACACCGCCAGGCTGACAAGGATCGCTTTGATAGCGCTGTTTTGAATGCCCGTCAGACTCAGCCATTCCCAGGCGGCCAGCACGGAGACGACGCTAAACAGCAAGGTGACGACGCCGCTTTGTAAACCCAGCAGTGCCCAGACAACCAGCGGGATGAGAATCGCGGCAGTAATCAGGCGTTGTTTAAGCATCAGAATCATCTTGCAATTGTTCTGAAGTTCGACCAAAGCGTCGCTCACGACGGGAAAAGGAATCGATGGCCTTATTCAACTGATTGGCATCGAATTCCGGCCAGAGCACATCTGTAAAAAAGAACTCGGTGTAGGCCATCTGCCAGAGCAGAAAATTACTGACCCGCTGCTCGCCGCCGGTGCGGATAAACAAGTCCGGTTCAGGCAGTGAAGCAGTCATCAAATGGCTGTTAATCATCTCTTCTGAAATCGCTTCTGCTGCCAGTTCACCACGTGCTACCTGCCCGGCCAGTTGTCTGACAGACTGGGTAATATCCCAGCGGCCACCATAGTTGGCAGCAATATTCAAAATCAGGCCGGTATTATGCTGGGTAAGTTCATGTGCCTTGGCAATTTGCGTTTGCAGCGACGTTGAAAAGCCACTTATATCGCCAATCACCTGTAGCCGGATGTTGTTTTCGTGGAGCTTTTTGACTTGATTATTCAGAGCATGACTGAACAATTCCATCAGTAGTGAGACTTCTTTACTGGGGCGGCGCCAGTTTTCGCTGCTGAATGCAAACAGGCTCAGGACTTCGACACCGAGTTGGGCACAGCGCTTAACGATACCTTCTACCGCTTTAACACCCGCACGATGGCCCATAAAACGGGGTTGCAGACGTTGTTTGGCCCAGCGGCCGTTGCCATCCATGATGATGGCGATATGTTTCGGTACTTTGATGTTTTGATCACTCATACGAGTGTGATGATAATGGAGTGTAACCGGATGGTTACACTTCCATCAGATCCGATTCTTTATCCGACAGGATATGATCGATTTCCTTGATTGTCGCATCGGTCAGTTTCTGAATTTCTTCTTCCGCACCGCGCTCTTCATCTTCTGAGATTTCTTTCTCTTTCAGCAGATCTTTCAGCGTGCTGTTGGCGTCACGACGGATGTTCCGCACAGCCACACGGGCATGTTCTGCTTCTGCTTTCGCCACTTTGACAAGATCACGGCGACGTTCCTCTGTCAGCGGTGGGATCGGAATACGGATAGTCATGCCGGCACTCATCGGGTTAACCCCCAGATCCGAGGTCATGATCGCTTTTTCAATCACTGACACCATATCTTTTTCCCATGGGGTCACAGACAATGTGCGGGAATCCTCAACACCGACATTGGCCACCTGGTTCAGCGGCACATTTGAACCGTAGTATGGGACCTGCAGATGATCCAGCAGGCTGGTATGTGCCCGGCCGGCACGGATTTTAGCCATTTGTGAACTCAGAGCCGAGATGCTTTTCTGCATTCTGTCCGCGGCATCTTTTTTAATTTCTTCGATCATGATCCGTCCTATTTTACTAGTGTGCCAACATCTTCACCGTAGATGATTTTGGTCAGATTACCGGGTTTATGCACATCAAACACACGCAAAGGAATTTCCTGCTCCTGACACATCACCACCGCGGTTGTATCCATGACTGCCAGCCGGTTGTTGATGACTTCATCGTAACTCAGTTCGGTATAACGAACTGCATCGGCATTCTTACGGGGATCATCGGTGTAAACACCATCGACCTGAGTCGCTTTGAGCATCAACTCTGCACCGATTTCCACTGCACGCAGACTGGCTGCGGAGTCGGTCGTGAAAAATGGATTGCCGGTGCCTGCCGCAAAAATCACGACCCGGCCTTTCTCCAGATGCCGGATAGCCCGGCGACGGAGATAATCTTCGCAGACTTCGTGAATGCGAATCGCCGACATGACCCGGCAGAATGTGCCATTACGTTCCAGGGCATCCTGCAGCGCAAGGGCATTCATGACGGTAGCCAGCATGCCCATATGGTCAGCACTGACCCGGTCCATACCGCTGGCAGCCAGACCGGCGCCACGGAAAATATTGCCACCGCCGATGACGATACCGAGCTCAACACCCTGGGCGTTGAGCTCGGTGATCTCTTTGGCAAAGCGGGAAATGACTTCGGGCTGGATGCCGTACTCGGCATCCCCCATCAAAGCCTCGCCACTCAGTTTGAGCAGAACACGCTTGTAAACTGGTTGACTTCCCGTTGTCATCAATTATTTACCTCTGGCTTGAGCCATCACTTCTTCAGCAAAGTTGTCTTCTGCTTTCTCGATACCTTCACCCACTTCATAGAAAGCAAAACCTTCTACTGTGGCACCGGCCTGTTTGACCAGTTTTTCTACGGTCAGGTCCGGGTCTTTAACGAAAGGCTGACCCAGCAGGCTGATTTCGTTGACGAATTTCGCCATGCGGCCTTCGATCATTTTCTCGATGATGTTGTCCGGCTTGCCACTGTCTTTCGCCTGAGTCGCGACGATATCACGCTCTTTGTCCAGCAGTTCCTGAGACAGATCATCAGGAGAAACCGCTTGCGGACGGCTGGCTGCAACATGCATGGCCAGGTCTCTTGCCAGATCTTCGTCACCACCCTTGATGTTGACCATCGTACCAATGCGGTCACCGTGGCGATAGAAACCGATAATGCCATCGGTTGACATCGTTGTGAAACGACGCACCTGGATGTTTTCACCGATTTTGGCTACCAGCGCCTGACGCTTGGATTCGACGGTTTCACCAGAGTCCAGTGTCAGTTCTTTCAGCGCATCCAGATCAGCCGGTTGCGCGGCCAGTGCTTTTTTAGCGACTTCATTGACAAAATTGACGAAATCATCGGCTTTAGCGACAAAGTCAGTTTCAGAGTTGACTTCCAGCATGATCGCATTCTTGTTATCACTGCTGACTTCGATGGCGATAACACCTTCAGCGGCCACGCGATCGGCTTTCTTGTCAGCTTTTGCCAGACCGGCTTTACGCATTTCCTCGATAGCCAGTTCGATATCGCCGTTTGCTTCAACCAGTGCTTTTTTGCACTCCATCATGCCTGAGCCAGTACGCTCACGCAGTTCTTTTACTAAAGCTGCAGTAATTGCCATTGTTCTCACCCTTCAAATCAATTCGGTTTGTGCCGGTCTGATTATTCAGACCACACATACAACACAGGCCCGCCCTCACGGGCGAGCCTGCTGAGTTTCTCAGTAGAAATTACTCGGCTGCTTTTTCAGCACTGTCTTCAGCAACTTCTACAAATTCTTCGTTAGCATCTGCCGTTGTCACAGAGGCGCGACCTTCCAGGATGGCATCGGCAATATTCGCAGTGTAGAGGCGAATCGCACGCATGGAGTCGTCGTTACCCGGAATAACATAATCGATGCCGTCAGGATCACTGTTACTATCGACAACAGCAATAACCGGAATGCCCAGTTTCTTCGCTTCTTTAATAGCGATGCTTTCATGTTCGACGTCGATAACAAACATCGCATCCGGCAGGCCACCCATTTTGCGGATACCACCGATGCTTTTTTCCAGTTTTTCCTGCTCGCGTGTCAGGTCCAGTACTTCTTTCTTTTTCAGACCTTCAGTTTTACCTGATTCGATCATTTCCTGGATATGATCCAGACGTTTGATTGATGCACGGACAGTCTGGAAGTTGGTCAGCATACCGCCCAGCCAGCGACGGTTAACGAAAGGCATACCAGCGCGTTCTGCGTCTTCGCGGATTGCATCCTGGGCAGCACGTTTGGTGCCGACGAACAGGATTTTGCCTTTCTTGGAAGCCAGCTTGCTGACATAGTTCAACGCATCATTGAACAGGGGCAGGCTTTGCTCCAGGTTGATGATATGAATGTTGTTGCGTTTACCAAAAATGAAAGGACCCATTTTTGGATTCCAGTAACGGGTCTGGTGACCGAAATGTACGCCTGCTTCAAGCATTTGGCGCATTGTAGTTTTAGCCATGATTATACCTTTAGAGTATGGGGTTTAGCCTCCATGTACCCCAGTTGTCGACTGTTCGAGTCTTATCGACAGCACCCCGACAACTGTGTCGGCACATGTGTGATTTTGCCTCGTTCTGCTCAGATAGAGAGCAGTAGCGGGCGCGCATATTATTCCACAAATGAGATGTAAAACAAAGCCAAATCATCTCCCCGCCTGTTTTGTCGAAGCATCACTGGTGACCGGCCAGGATTTCCGGCAAACTATGGTCTTGGCTTACAACATTATTTAATTGGGAATTGTACATGGCAGTCAGTATCAAAACTGCAGACGAAATCGAAAAAATGCGAATTGCCGGTCAGCTCGCCGCTGATGTATTGATGATGATCACACCGCACGTCAAGGCTGGCATCACCACTGACGAACTGAACCAGATCTGTCACGACTACATCGTTAATGTGCAAAAAGCGATTCCGGCGCCGCTGAATTATCATGGCTTTCCCAAATCGGTCTGTACATCGGTCAATCACGTTATCTGTCACGGTATTCCCGGCGATAAAAAACTGAAAGACGGTGACATCATTAATATAGATGTGACGGTGATTAAAGACGGCTATCACGGTGATACCAGTAAAATGTTCCATGTCGGCAAAACCTCGATACTGGCCGAGCGTTTGTGCCGCGTCGCCCGTGAATCGATGCTGATCGGGATCGATCTGGTCAAGCCCGGCATTCGTCTGGGCGATATCGGCCATGCCATTCAGCAGCATGCTGAGAAAGAGAACTTCTCTGTGGTACGCGAATACTGCGGACACGGTATCGGTACCGTTTTTCATGAGGAGCCCCAGGTACTGCACTACGGCACCCCCGGCACCGGCATGGAACTCAAACCCGGCATGACCTTCACTATCGAACCGATGATCAATGCCGGTAAACGTCATGTCAGACAATTACCCGACGGCTGGACCGTGGTCACCAAGGATCGTTCACTGTCAGCACAGTGGGAGCATACGATTCTGGTCACTGACACTGGTCATGAAGTACTGACCCGCCGCAGCGAAGAAGACGATCTCTGATACAGGATATTTCATGACTCAACAGGCCATCTCCATCTGGGAAGTCGGCAACCTCGTCATGCCACCCGATGCCGAGGTCAACAGTGAACTGTGCCGGCAGGCTTTGAAACAGAGTCAACAACACCTGAAACAACAATTTGACCAGGGCGTGCCGGTTGCAGAGCTTGTCTATCAACGCGCAGATTTTGTCGATGAAATCCTGCAACAAATCTGGCAGCAGTTCATTGATGACAACACACCGGTCTGCCTTGTTGCAGTCGGTGGTTATGGGCGTGGCGAATTGCATCCCTACTCCGATGTCGATCTGCTGATCCTGCTGGATGAGTCGGTTTCTGCTGAACCACCCTCTTCACTATCGGACTTTTTAACCCAACTATGGGATATCGGTCTGGAAATCGGCCATAGTGTCAGGACCATTCAGGAATGCCGGCAACAGGCAGAAGAAGACATCACGATCGCCACCAACCTGCTGGAAGCCCGGTTTCTATGCGGCGATAAGCGTTTGTTCGATGCACTGGAGCAATTGACGGTCGAAAACAAAACCTGGGATACCCGCCGCTTTTTTGAGCTGAAAAGACAGGAACAGTTTGACCGCCACCAGAAATACAATGACTCCGCCAGCAATCTGGAACCGAATCTGAAAGAATCACCCGGCGGGCTGCGTGATATACAGGTCGTGACCTGGGTCGCCCAGCAGCATTTTGACGTGCGTAACCTGGAAGGTCTCAGGCAAAAAGGCTTTCTCGCCAACAGCGAATTCGAGACACTGCATAAAGCCCAGCAATTCCTCTGGACTATCCGTTTTGCCCTCCACCAGCTGGCCGGTCGTAAGCAGGAAAAACTGATGATTGATCATCAGCGTGAACTCGCAAAACAGCTGGGTTATGTCGACAACGAGTCACGCCTCGCGGTCGAGCAGTTCATGAAGGATTACTACCGCTGCGCCCGCTCGGTAGGCCAGATGAACAGCCTGCTTTTGCAGCTGTTCGAAGAAACCATCATCCTCGCTGATGAGCCACGTGATATTAAAATCATCAACCGCCGCTTTCAGTCCCACAACGGTTATCTGGAAACCATCAATCCCGGCATATTTGCCTATTATCCCTATGCCCTGCTGGAAGTGTTTCTGGTGCTGGAGCAAAACCCGCAGCTTAAAGGTGTCCGGGCCTCGACGATTCGTCAGATTCATGCTCACCTGCATCTGATCGATAATAAGTTCCGGGCCGACTTACGTAACCGCAGCTTATTCATGGAAATCATCCGCCAGCCAAAAGGGGTGACCCATGAATTCCGCCGGATGAACGAACTGGACGTACTTGGCGCCTATCTTCCCGAGTTCGGTCGCATTGTGGGTCAGATGCAGCATGACCTGTTCCATGCCTATACGGTGGATGAACATACGCTGTTTCTGGTTCGTAATCTCCGTCGTTTCTCCTGTGAGGAATACCGTGACGAATTTCCGTTGTGCTCAGCTGTGTTCAACCAGTTACCCAAACCTGAATTGCTCTATATCGCCGGCATCTACCATGATATAGCCAAGGGCCGGGGTGGCGATCACAGTGTACTGGGCGTGATTGATGCCAAAGCCTTCTGTGAACGACACAGCCTGAGCAGCTATGACACCGAGTTAATCTGTTTTCTGGTCCGTCATCACCTGGCGATGTCCTCAACGGCGCAGAAAAGCGATCTGGAAGATCCGGATGTCATCAAAAAATTTGCCGATCTGGTGCAAACCACCGACCGGTTGAATTACCTGTATCTGCTGACTGTGGCTGATATACGCGCCACCAATAATAACCTCTGGAACGGCTGGCGAGATTCGTTACTGAAACAACTCTATCACAGTACGCGTCAGTGGATTGAACACACTGAAGCACAAGCAAAAAGTACCCGCGAAAAGAGCTATAAGAAATACCAGGAAGCGATGCAGAAGCTCATGGAAAAAGATCGTCTGCAGCAGGATATCAGTTTGCTCTGGCAAGGCTATGATCTGGAATACTTCCTGCGTCACTCCGTGGATGAACTGGTATGGCAAACCGAAGAAAGGCTGGATCATGCCGGCGAAGACCCGCTGATTACTCTGCGAACCCACAATGAGCAGCAGACGCTGGAAATCTTTGTGGTCACCAAGGATCGTCCCGGTATTTTCGCCGCCATCACCTCAGCACTGGAGCAATGTCAGCTAAACGTGCTGGATGCCAAGATCAATGTCACCAGTGAGCTGGATGCGCTCAATACCTTCATTGTCAACGGCGACACGCTGGAATCCCGCGAGATTATCAAGGCACTGCAGAAGCAGCTTGCCAATACCGGTGATATCAAAGCCTACTGCCCGGTGATTACGCCCAGAACCATGAAGCTGTTCAAGACACAACCCAGTATCGAATTTGAGACTAATCCGCAGCAAAATCACACGGTCATGTCTCTTTACACACACGACCGACCGGGCCTGGTTTCTGCCGTGGCCCAAGTCTTTCTGGCCTGCGATATTCAGTTGATTAACGCCAAGATCAACACCCTCGGCGATCAGGTGGAAGACGTTTTCTTTATCACTACCAAGGATGATGGGGCACTGAATGAGGAAGAGGAAGACGAGCTCAAGTCACGGCTGGTCGAAAGCCTGTCGCATTAAAAAAACGGCATGACTGCAAGCCAGCCATGCCGTTTTTCTCTGAATTCTGACCTATTTTGTCACGGTCACATCATCAGAGAGGCTCTGCAACTTCTTGTCGCCGATACCTTTGACGCTTTTAAGCTCCTCGACACTATCAAAGCCGTAAGCGTTTAGGCGTTACACCCTAGACAGCTTCGTTAACGGCTGACAGGTCGAGGTCAATATTCCATGGCAGCAGTTGTTCCACCTGATTGATGGGGGTGTTGTTAATGCGTTTGAGCACGGCAGT
>NZ_VENF01000007.1 GCF_009711715.1 Methylophaga sp.
CCTGCTTCGGCCTCTTTCAAAATCCGGATGATTTGTTCTTCTGTAAATCGTTTTTTCATGCTCATCTTCCTTTTCAGTGATGAACATTACTAAGTTATTCGTGGATTAGAAAGCGGGGAGCAGGTCAATACTTATTAGGAATGGTGTCTGGAGGCAATATGTATAGACCCGCGATTAGTAACATGCCTGGTAAGAGCTGACCTATTATCTCAAAGAAGAATTTCTCAATTGCAGGTATGAGGTTATCAGTATTCATCAATGGTCCAGTATTGTGTTTTTTTATTTATGACAAGCAATACAAACTTTTGATTGGCCATACATTTCATCAATATCCAACGGCTCACGATTTGGACGTAAAGGATCTTCTACATTGCCTTTTCTTTTGTTGAATCGAATAACTCTCTCTTCATGAGCTTTTTTAATTTCTTCGACTCGCCCAGGTTGCTCGAGCTCTTCAAGTGATTCACCCTGACTCCATGTAAAAGGAGAACCATGCTCGATAGCATTCTTTTCATATGCTTTCGCATCCTCGAAAGCATCAGGGTGATGCTCTTTTAGTCTTACCCATTCAATTTTTTGTTGGAAAAAGCAGAATGTGCAGCCACTGCGGCTACGCCAACTGTAATATTCAGGTAAACCTAGTCCAGCCCCTTCCAAAATGTCGTTTACCCCATCTTTATCGATACCAGCATCTTTGAAAGGAAGCTTGATAATTAAGTTGTCATGGTTGGATGCATAGCCTTCACGGTATTCTTCATCGCCTCTGATAGCAACATAGCTATAAATAGTGAGATTCTTGTCCTCCAGCATGGGGCGAACCCATTGCTCAAATGGACGTAATTTTAGCTGCCTGGTGCACCAGCGAGTTTGTGGTGAAGGTAAAAAGTCATTGTATTGCTTTAACCAAAAGTCAAAGTCTCTATCAGGGTTTAAGCGAAGGATGGGCTGACCCAGGAACCCCTCTAGGCGACCTAGGTATTCGTAAACTTCAGGTAATTCTTTTCCGGTGTCAGTAAAAAAATAATCGATCTTCAACTCTGGATATTGTTGCCGCATATAAACAGCTAATGCAGCACTGTCACGTCCACCTGAGAGCCCAAGCACATGTTTCTCTTTCTGAGACATTATGACGCTTCCTCTTTGTTCATGGTATGAGTGCTGTCAGTGTTGATATATTTTGTGGAAAGTTGAGCGAGAGCAGCTAAAACAACGTTCTTGTCGAGATTTTTATTGGCTTCCAGGTTTATAGCACTGGAGAACTGTTCCACAAGCGCATCAACAACTTCCTTGTCTGTATCTGCAACAGAAAACTCTTCAATAATAGGTGTGGTACCCCCATTATTTCCAAGCATGATAGCCATCGCTTGTCTTTTTTCTGAGCGACCTTTGACACGAGTAAACATCTCTGCCCGGATGAACTTCTGTGATAACTCGGCAAGCTCGACCGCTGCTCTATCTAAGTCCATATCTACCCAGTCTCGAGGAGGCTTGTTTGCTGCTAAACTGGCAACTCCCTCAAAGCTAGCTCTATCAGTATTAAACAGAGAGAGCCTGCCAACAAAAGCATCTAATCTAAAGTCTCCGGCAATATCTCTTACGTTTTCAGCTCGCGCTTGAAGTTCAGAAATGGCTTGTGCTGAGTCATTCGGAACCAACAACTCTGAGAGCATCTGTTCACGTAACCTCTGGAGCATGGAAGGATAGGCACTAACTAACTCTTCAAGTCCTTCTTTGACGGCAGTGACGGCTGCAACAATGTCAGAGTTATTTGCTTTGGTAGGATCTTTGCCTAAAACTGCTGGAATATCATCAAACAAAAACTTATTGGGATCTTTTGCACGTTTGAAAAGCTCTCTAACGTGAACTGCATTTTTCGATAGACGGTTAGTTCGTTTAGACCAATTAGGTATTTGGTCGTAAACAGCTACCAGACCACGAGCAACATCCAAAGGCTCAAAATGCTCAAGAGTGGCATAAGGGTCTAGCTCTTTTACGATATCGGCTAAGCCAGACAGCAGTTCCTTAGATAATTCCGACAAGTCCATCCATCGAATTTGAATAGCGCTAGCATCTTTGGCTAAGTACTCTACATCGACATCATCAAAATTGGGCCGAAATATTCCTTCTCTGTAAATTGCGAGATTCTCTTTTTCAGAGAGTATGAAGGCTACAGCCAGAACTGGCATAACGCCTTTTTTCAAGCCGTATGGTGTCGAGGCCCATTTATCAAATATTTCTGAGATAGATATGGGCCTATCGGCATTCTCTTTGATGTATTCGAGGGTGACCTTCCAAAGTGGAGATAAGTTAGCTTCATTTTTCTCTTCGGGAGACACAAATATCCAAGAACTCCCTTTTGCTTTGTATAGACCTGTGTACTCAAGTAACGATGCAAACAAACCACCTTCAGCGGGGAAACCCTCTATACCGAGTCGTGGTAAGCCATTGTTTAGAACCATTCGCCTCAGCAAGTTGTTTTGCGCGGCGATAGCGCTTCCAGACGGTTTTTCTCTATTCAGGAGCTCATTTTTGAGCTTTGGTGAAAGACGGAATTGCTCTGTTGCTATAGATGATGCTAGGTGATTCAGCTCAGACAACCGCAGTTTTTGAGGTTTTTCGTCTCTCCTGAACCAATCACAACTATCGAAAGCCTGCTCTAATTCATATTCCAAAATTGATTGAAGTTCGATAAGGCGAGCATCAACCTCTCGACGTGCAACAGAATCGCCAGCTAATTTCTCATCATGACTAATTTTTTCTACAGCAAAAAGCTCTTGTGCAAGAGGGATAATATTCCACGACCGCTCAGAGAGACCTACAACAACGTCTTCCCTCGTGTTAGCAGCTTGTTGGCAGAGCTCTAGTGATAATTCTTTCTTTTCTTCCTGCGTTGGAATAGCGATAAGAAACTGACCGATAGCTCCCCGATTTTCAGAAGTTTTTGATACGTATTCTTGAATGTCTTTGACTGGAACAATATTGACATCAAACCAACGTAAGGCGCCAGTTTCGTGATAATGGCGTTTGGCGACTATCGGATGAACATTTGCAAGTGACTTAAGGCGGTCGAAGTTCACATCTGATAGCTCATTGAGAGCTTCTCGAATAGCTTTTTCTATATCAAAATCACTGCCAGCAAATATGGCATAAGAACCGATAAACTTTTTATAGAGTGTGAAAGACCATTTATGTAGATCTGATAGTGCTTTTTCGATGCGATGAGACTCAACACTCAGAAGGCAAGAGCTAAGCGTTTCTTTGTTGGCAACAATCCCAGATCTTTCTCTGAACAAATCAATTACTGCAATAGATTTGAGTAGCCTTATATGTGTGTCTTCACCACCGATCAGTTCACACCGCTCTATGGCTTCAACAGCTGTGGCCCATCTATGACTATCAGTAGATGCGAGTATAGAGGGCTCAAGGTTAGTTCTCAGGTAGTCCCAAAGTAGGTCTGGGCTATATAAATGCTCTCCAGTAGCCCGTTTAAGGAAGTCCTGGAGACCGTATGGCTCAACGGAGTTCAAGAAGCCAAAGATGCTCCGCTGATTCTGGCCAAAACGCCTTCTTGATATTGGACCAAGTAAACTCACTACAATTGGGTGAAGTGGCCAGCACTCGGTGTATAAATTCGAGTAAAGCGATGCTTCATCAGGTCGCTCGCGTCTTGTAATGTTAGCGATAGTTTCAGCGATAGCTGAAAAGCCATCAGGAATTGAATCTGCCTCAATTGCCTTAGAGATGAGATGAATTTGCTCTTCTCCAGCAATATCAACAATCTGATCGACGAAACGCCCTTGAATTTTGGTCCACTCATCTCGTGCCTCATAGGACAGCCGCCTAGCATAATCTTCAAATGCTTGGTGAAGAACACCAACGACCACAAGCTGGCCATTACTTCTATTGGCGGCTTCAGCGATTTCTTGTAAAACAAATACATCCGATCCATTTCGGACTGATGCTTCGAGAACTTTGCCTAATTCATCAATATAAATAACAAGCCCACCATGCTTGTTAGAATTTGATTGGGCAATCTCAAGCAGTCTCTTTATAAGTGAGCGTTCGTTCCAGCCTCCGCGTGGTTGTTTACTAACAAAACCATGCTCTTGTAGCGCTTCACCAAGGATGTTGAGCACAGAATCTCTTCTTCCAACTGCAGGTAATACTTGCCAACCCTCAGTACCTTTTGGGAAAGCTTTGTTAAAGGTCTGAACGAGTTCATTTCCAAAGATTTCGGTGGCAGACTTTGTTAATTTTTGGTCATTACTTAAAAGTGTGTTCATTGCAACGACAAGGCTAGACTTACCGCTTCCGTATGGGCCTGTCCAAGTGAAAGCACCATGCTTATTTTCAATTACATGATGCGCCATCGAGGTGAGAACTTTCTTTGACGACTCTGGGCAGATGTAGCCCTCAATTGCTGATACTTGGTTTAGGTCTGAATCAATTCGAATTGAGCGTTGGAAGCGTCTGGAAATTTGCACTCGAGTATCTAGAGTCTTCATGCGGTATGACTCCTAGACTGGGCATCGAAAGCTGTTATTAAAAATCCAAATTTCATGTTTTCATCGAGTTTAGTTGTTCTTATTACTTGCTTGAGTCCAGCAGTCTCAGACCAACGAAGTTTACCGTTGGTGATCTCCTGAAGCATGATCAAACGATCGATTACGTCATTGTCGTTTAAGGCAAATACTTTTCCGGGGCTACTTGGCTGGTGTGTTATAGCCTCAAAAGATAGAGAAGAAGAGTCTGGGAAGTGACTAAGCCAATAATCAATTAATGCATAAACAAAAATATCATCTCTGAGAGAAGACTTCGGACCTCGAACTATCCGAAAACTGCTCTTACTACTTGCCTTAATAAGGCCCAACTCAGTCAACGGCGATTCTAAGGAGTCATCATTGTTAGATTTAACTGTAGGCAAGCGAGACACATAGGTTCTTATGAAGCAGCCGACGTCATTTTTTAGCGTTTTGCTAGCGACTCGAGACCATTGGTGTTCACTCACTTGTCTTTCTAACTTGTCGACAAGTTCTTCCCGTTCAAATTTATTTCCGACGAAATAATTAAAGAACCAGAACCACGTGGTCAGTTTATCGTTGCGTGCTAGGTGCCAATGAATCAGCCATAAAGAAGAAGGGCTTTCCATATATGGATCAAGGCCGTTCTCTGCAAAGAGAAGTTGGCCAAATTTGGTAGTCTCTACTTTATTGGTGCCAACTTCCTCAATGACATCACAAAGTTTTGCCCAATGACGCATGGAGCTGACCATGTTTTTACCGACTCCAAACTCTGCGATGGCATCGTCTCCCCAACATTTTTGACGATTGTTTTCTTGATTTTCAGTTTGAGAAACTCTGTCGAAGACCTTTTTTAACCATCCGTATCTAAGTGGGAAAGTCTCATGGCCTGAAAACTGAGGTTGGTAATTATCTTGAAAGGTTGGCACTCTAGCCATTGGTGATCTTTCCCTACTGGATGTTTCGTCCAGGTGACTCTAGTATAGCGATATACTAATGTCAATTTTACTGGTCGTAGCGTCCAGTAAGGTATTGATTTATACGCAAATAAACATAACTTTATCTATAAGTTGCTGATAAATATGGAAATAAAGAAACCCATCTATATGGATTACCAAGCCACAACTCCAGTAGCCACAGAGGTTTTGGAAAAAATGTTGCCGTATTTCACGGACAACTTTGGAAATCCGCACTCCTCAGATCACATCTATGGATGGAAAAGTGCAGAGGCAGTTGAATTAGCGGCTGTGCAAGTGTCAGACATGATTGGTGTAGATAAAGATGAAATCATCTTTACCTCAGGAGCATCAGAGTCAAATAATTTGGCTCTTTTTGGCCTAGCAAGGTCTGAGTTATTAAAAGGCGGGAAGAGAAGACGAATAATCATCAGTGCCATCGAACACAAGTGTGTTATTGATTCAGCTCGTAAACTTCAGTCTGAATATGACTTTCAAATCGATGTCGTTGGCGTAGATGAGGATGGACTAGTTCGTATTAGTGAACTTGAATCTCTGCTTGATAATGATGTCTTGCTAGTTTCAATTATGGCTGTAAATAATGAAGTGGGTACCATTCAAAACGTCAATAAAATTAGTGGACTGCTCAAGTCATCAAATATTTTATTTCACAGTGACTGTGCTCAAGCTCCATTAGCGATGGATATGGCTAACTTTGGAACGGAAACTGATTTACTTAGTCTTTCAGCACACAAGATATATGGCCCTAAAGGAATTGGTGCTTTATACATTCGGCGTGATCTCAAAAATCAGATTGAGCCACTCATAAATGGGGGAGGACAACAATACGGTTTACGCTCCGGTACTGTCCCAACGCCACTATGTGTAGGCATGGGCTATGCCTGCGGTTTAGTTAATGATGGTGAATTTGAACAAAAAAAAATAGCGCTTCAAGAAAAGCGAGATTATTTCATTGAGCGTTTATTCAACCTGCATTCTGCCAGAGTTTCAGTGAATGGAGCTGTTGGAGAACAACGTCATCCAGGTAATGTGAATGTACGGTTTGAAGGGGTGAACGCCCATGACCTTCTGAATAGACTTCAACCCATATTGGCTGCATCGACAGGATCAGCATGCAACTCTGGCATTATTGAGTCTTCATATGTATTGAAAGCATTAGGGCTCTCGCCGGAAGAAGCGGAGTCTTCTGTAAGATTCAGTTTGGGATTTGAGACATCCCGAAATGACATCGATTATGTCATCGCATCATTGAAGCAAAAAATTCACATTTAAAGTACCACAGATAATCGACTGTTCTCGGTTACTGAGAATCGTATTTATCTAAAATATACCCACCTGAAAGATAGAACATAGATATGCGGCTAATGTTCATTGAATAAGTCGAGCTTTCAAAGTCCAGGTATGACTTGGCACGAACTAGGCACAGAATGGGCACAGGGCGATTTTGGGGTTTTGTGACGGTTTTGGCTGATGGTCAAAATGGCGCGCCCGACAGGACTTGAACCTGTGACCCTCGGCTTCGGAAACCGATACTCTATCCAGCTGAGCTACGGGCGCTTATAAAATTTTGAAACTATTTTAACCTAATTTTGACTGTTGCCCTTCGTGCCCGAAAAAGCGGTGAGTGCCGCCTTCGGAAACCGATACTCTATCCAGCTGAGCTACGGGCGCATATTGATGAATATCAATCAGAGCGGCAGATTATACGTATTTTGACACCGTTCTGCATCAAAAGATGGGCTATGCCGGGACACTAACCCGGCAACCACTTCTAATACTGGGGATTGATTTTCTCCAGTCGCCAGATCTCGTTGTTGTATTCTTCCATGGTTCTGTCAGTGGAAAATTTACCACTATTGGCACTGTTGATAATACTCATCGCCAGCCAGCGTGGTTTATCTTCATAGGCCTCAGACGCCCGTTGTTGCGCGTCGATATAGCTACGGAAATCAGCGACGGTCATCCACGGGTCATGCGGGCTGGTAAAGGCGGCAATGACCTCATCAAAGCCCCCCGGCTCAAACTGGTTGAAGTGGCCAGACTCCAGCAAATCCACAACCCGGCGCAGATCGGCATCGTTATCGATAATAAAGCGGGGGTTGTAGCCATTTCTTGCTTCATTCACTTCAGACTCGGTCAGCCCGAACAGGAAGAAGTTGTCTTCACCCGCCTCATCACGGATTTCAATATTGGCGCCATCCAGCGTACCAATGGTCACGGCACCGTTCATCATAAACTTCATATTACCGGTACCCGATGCTTCCTTGCCGGCAGTGGAGATCTGTTCTGATAAGTCAGCGGCAGGGCAGATGACTTCCATGGCAGAGACCTGGTAGTTGGGCAGGAAGACAACTTTCAGCCAGTCGCCGACCTCTTCATCGTTATTGACGATGCTGGCGACATTGTTAATCAGTTTGACGATTTGCTTGGCCATCACATAGCCCGGTGCCGCTTTACCGCCAAACAACACGCAGCGTTTGGTCAGGCCTTCTGTGTCGCCGCGTTTGATGCGGTCATATAGGTGAATAACATGCAGCACATTCAGCAACTGGCGTTTATATTCATGAATACGTTTGACCTGAATATCGAACATCGCATCCGGGTTGAACTCGACTCCGCAGCTTTGTTGAACCAGTGCGGCCAGCCGCTGCTTGTTGAGGCGTTTGGCGGCATGCCATTTCTGCTGGAATGCGGCGTCATGGGCGTAGCTCTCCAGTTTTTTGAGCTCGGTCAGTTCGGTAACCCATTTATCACCGATGGTTTCACTGATGAGCTGACTCAGATCCGGGTTGCACCAGGCCAGCCAGCGGCGCTGAGTCACGCCGTTGGTCTTATTGTTGAATTTCTGTGGCCACAGTTCATAAAAATCATGGAACAGGCCTTTTTTCAGCAGTTCCGAGTGGAGGGCGGCAACACCATTAACCGAGTAGCTGCCGACAATAGCCAGGTGAGCCATGCGAACTTGTTGCTGCGGGCCTTCCTCTATAATCGACATTCTGGCGAGTCGTTCCTTGTCGCCAGGCCAGTGGTTGGCGACTTCGCGCAGAAAGCGGGCATTGATCTCGTATATGATTTCCAGAATGCGGGGCAGCAGACGACCGAACATATTGACCGGCCAGCGTTCCAGTGCCTCGGGTAACAGGGTATGGTTGGTATAAGCCATGGTGTGGCTGGTAATATCCCAAGCGGCATCCCAGCTCAAGCCATGTTCATCCATCAGCAGCCGCATCAGTTCTGCCACCGCCACGGTCGGGTGAGTATCGTTCAGCTGGAAGCAGTTTTTGTCGGCAAAGTTGTCGAACTTTTCACTATGGGTCGTCACCCAGTAATCAAGAATATCCTGCAGGCTCGCTGAAGCGAGAAAATACTGCTGGCGCAGACGCAGTTCCTTGCCGTTCTCACTGGCATCATTCGGGTAAAGCACCATGCTGATGTTTTCCGCCTCGTTCTTCGCCGCAACGGCATCAGTGTAAGAACCGGCATTGAAGTCTTCCAGGTTGAATTCATCGGTGGCAGCGGCTTTCCACAGGCGCAGCTTATTGACGGTACCGTTCTGATAACCCGGCACCGGTAAGTCATAGGGCACGGCTAGGACATCATTGGTCTCGACCCAGTAGGCTCGGAGTTCACCGTCATGGTCACGATGAAACTCAGTGTGGCCGCCGAATTTGATCCGCTGGGTGAATTCGGGCCGTTCCAGTTCCCACGGGTTGCCGTCACGCAGCCAGTGATCCGGTTTTTCCACCTGATAGCCATTGACGATTTTCTGCTGGAACATACCGTATTCATAGCGTAGCCCATAACCGGTGACCGGTAGTTGCAGCGTCGCGCAACTATCAATAAAGCAGGCAGCCAGACGGCCCAGGCCGCCATTACCCAGGCCGGCATCATGCTCCATTTCAATCAGCTCTTCGAAACTCATACCCAGTTCGTTAAGGGCTTTGGTCGTCTCTTTTTCCAGTCCAAGGTTTAATGCGGCATTGCCCATCGCCCGCCCCATCAGGAACTCCATGGAAAGGTAATAGGCCTGTTTGCACTGGGCTTCGGCATAGGTGTGTTTGGTATGCTTCATCCGGTTGAACAGACGATCACGCAGGGTTAACGCGAGCGCCGAATAGAGATAGTGACCGGAAGCACAACCTTTATCCTGCGCCAGGTGAGTGCCGTAATAGCGTTTGAAATCATTGACCAGGTCACTGCTGCTCATGCCCAGTTTCGGGGTGTTGTATAGCTCTGGAGCAGGCGTAGCAGTAAGCGCATAGCGAGGGCTCATAGACAGATCCTTCATTTCAGCATTTATTGTGGGTAGGTGGCAGAAAAGCCGTTCCGATTAGGCATCGTTACCTGGGGTAGTGTGACTGCATTGAGTTCCACATCAGCTTCAATTATACCATCCTGACTCAGAATATAAGCGCAAAGTGCGTAGATTTCATTACTGTTGAGAGAGAATGGGGCGGAGGGTGGCATTGAGCGCCGGATATAATCAAACAGGGTGGTGGCAAAAGGCCAGTAGCTGTTCACCGTTTTCTCAGGGTATTCACTGGCGAGCGAGCCGACCTCACCGACCAGAGGCATGGCGCTGCCACCGATAGCGCCGAAACCATGACAGGCAGCGCAATGCTGTTCGAATATGTGTTTGCCCTGTGAGGCTGTTCCAGAACCGGCTGGCAGACCTTGTCCATCCGGGGAGATGGTCAGGTTCCATTCCGGCTTGTCACTCAGATCAGAAGCCGGCTGGCCCAGAGGTTGATAGAGCGGTTGCGCTGCCAGGGCAGGCAGCAAACTTAATAAGACCATAGTCAGGCTAATCCGGGTAAACATGATAAATAAATCCGTCCTCGCTGACTTCCCAGCTGATGATGGCGTTAAAGTGAAAAAAGCCATGGCTACCCCGTTTTGCGAACAGTTCGTCACGGCTGGGCTGCACATAGCCTGTCTCATCAGTGGCACGACTCTGTAAAACAGCATATTGCCCTTGCCATTGCCAGGGGAGGCTAAAACGGGTGAAGGCCTTGCTTAGTACTGGCTGTTGCAGTTCGGCATCGACCCAGCTCTGACCGCCATCGGCTGATACTTCCACCCGGCTGATTTTGCCCTGACCTGACCAGGCTAGGCCGGTCAGCTGGTAAACACCGGGATTGTCCGGCAAGGTCATGCCATGAGAAGGAGAGGTAATGAGTGATTTTGTGGCCATTTCAAAACTGAACTGGCGGGCAGTGCCGTCTGGCATCAGGTCGGTGTACTGGGCGGTCTCATCACGTGACATGACAGGTACTTCAGTGAGCCGAAGCTGGCGCAGCCATTTGACGTTAACTATTCCTTCCCAGCCTGGCAGAACCAGCCGCAGGGGATAACCGTTCTCCGGCCGAAGCCGTTCTCCATTCTGATACAGCGCCAGAATCGCATCATCGAGTAGTTTTTCCAGCGGGATACTGACATTGAGCGAGGCGCCGTCCGCCGCCTCGGCGACAGCCCATTTGGCATTGTTTTTGATGCCGGCTTCCTGCAAGAGATATTTAACCGGAACGCCAGTCCACTCAGCATTGGAAACCAGGCCGTGGGTGTAGCCTGCTGCCGTTTCTACAGGCCTGCTGCGCCAGCTGCTGTTGCTGTTACCACCGCATTCAATAAAGCAAATGCGTGATTGTTGCGGATAACGTTTGAGGGCCTCGACAGTGAAACTCAGCGGTGTATCAACCAGGCCATCGATCAAAAGCGTATGGGTGGCGGGATCAATATCGGGTACGCCGTTGTGATGTCGCTCAAAGTGCAGGCCGTTGGGTGTAATCGTGCCCTGCAATTCATGTAGAGGTGACCAGGAAACACCATTGCCGGGTGTGTCCGGGTTGGCGGAAATCCAGCGAATGATTTTGTTTTCGTAGGGTGAGGGCTGACCGTAATTGGAAAAGCCGGCCCCGGCCTGGGTCATCGACTCAGGCAAAATGTCACGATAGTCGATGTCGGACTGTGCTGACAATGCCGGCAGGCTGAACCCGGCAAAAGCGCCGCTTAAAGCCGTGTACTGAAGAAACTGTCGACGACTTTCGAGCGGGACTTTTTTCATGCGGTATTACTCTTGGGCAATCACTGTGTCGATTTCAAACCATTGATTCAGTTTGCTTACTGCCTCATCACGACCGCTTTTATTCAGCGATGAAAACAGCTGCAGTGTTGCTGTCAGGTCTGCCTGTTGGAGCTTTTTCTGCACGTCCAGCATAACGGCTCTGGCAGCGCCGTGTTTAAGCTTGTCAGACTTGGTCAGTAGAATATGTACCGGCAGCGAAGCCTGTTTGGCCCAGCTCAGCATTTGCAGATCAAATTCTTTCAGCGGATGACGGATATCCATCATCAACATCAGGCCGCGCAAAGATTGTCGCGTTTCCAGATATTCTGCCAGTGTGGCCTGCCATTTCAGCTTCATGGCTTCAGGGACTTTGGCATAACCATAGCCGGGAAGATCGACCAACGCCCGCTGATCGTCGAGATGAAAGAAGTTAATCATCTGTGTGCGGCCGGGAGTTTTACTTGTTCTTGCCAGTGACCGGATGCCCGTGATCGTATTGATAGCACTGGATTTGCCGGCATTGGAACGGCCTGCGAATGCGACTTCAAAACCATCGTCCTCAGGCAACTGGGACAGTTTGGTCGCACTCCCGCTATAATAGGCATTTCGGTAAAACTGTGTCATGGAACCATTCTGGGTGAAAAAAAATCTCAACAAGAGTAGCATACCCAAAGTTTTAAAGATGCAAGTTGCTTAGTTTTCAGGTAGAGAAGATGAAAAGAATGTTGATGGCCGCTGTGCTGGGCATGGCGATGAGTACGACTCCATTTGTATGGGCTGCCGGTAATGTCTCGGCAGGTAAGGAAAAAGCAGCGGTGTGCGCCGCCTGTCACAGCACGGATGGCAACAGCCTGTCTGATGCGTTCCCTAAACTGGCAGGACAGCATGAAGGCTACATCATCAAACAGCTGATGGATTATAAAAACGGTGATCGCCAGAATGCACTGATGGCGCCCATGGCCGCCAATCTGTCAGAACAGGATATGGCAGATCTGGCCGCTTACTTCGCCAGTCAGAAAACCGCCCCGGGTGCTGTATCTGAAGATCTGCTGGCCGCCGGCGAACAAATTTACCGTGGTGGTAATAAAGAAAGCGGTGTGCCTGCCTGCATGGCCTGTCATGGCCCTAACGGCAGCGGTGTCCCTGCAGCTAACTGGCCCAAACTGGCGTCACAGTACAGTGCTTATGTGGAAACGCAACTGCATGCTTTTGCCAAGGGTGAGCGTGCCAATGACTCCAACAGCATGATGCGTGACATCGCCAGCAAAATGACCGAAGAGGAAATCAAGGCGGTTTCTGCCTACGTCTTCGGTTTGAAACCCTAAATACACAAATTCACCGACTGCACGGCTTTTCCGTGCAGTTGGGCTGAATTCAGGTCTGACCTGAAACAGGGGCTCCCCCATGTCACAATCACAGGACTCGCAACTGCCGCGTCGTTCCTTTGCCTGGCGAGTGTTCCACTTCCTGGGCAGTATGGAATTTGCCATCACCATGCTGATAACACTCGCGATTGCGTCTGTTATTGGCACCGTGCTGCAGCAGAACCAGCCATACCCCGACTATGTCATTAAATTCGGACCTTACTGGTTTGAAGTGTTCGAGGCTCTGGGTCTCTATGATGTCTACAGTGCGCTCTGGTTCCTGGCTATTCTGACTCTGCTGGTGGTTTCCACCACGGTGTGTGTGATCCGTCACGCCCCTTCCATGTTCAAGGACATGTTCAACCTGCGGACCCATGTCCAGCATAAATCCCTGCGCAGTATGCATCATCATGCGCACTGGCATCAGCCGGGCGAGCTTGAGCACAATACCGTAGCGATACGTGACCGGCTTGCAACCCAGGGATTTCGTACCCGTATCACTGAAAAAGGCGAAGATCGCCTTGTGTCGGCAATGCGCGGCGGCATGAACCGGCTCGGCTATATCCTGACCCATGTGGCGATTATCGTGATTTGTGTCGGTGGCCTGATGGACAGTAATCTGCCGCTTAAAATGGCGGAATGGCAGGGTCGTCTGGAAATCGAGACCCGAGACCTGCCATTGAGTCAGATCCCCAAGGAAAGTCGCCTGGCTGTCGGGCCGCAGGCATTTCGCGGCAGTGTCAGTATTCCTGAAGGCCGCGCTGCCAGTGTGGCTTATCTACCGATGCGCGATGGCTACCTGGTACAGAATCTGCCTTTTACCATCGAGGTGAAAGAGTTCCGTATTGAGCATTATCCCACCGGTCAACCCAAATCATTTGAATCGGATCTGGTGATTTATGACCCGGATCTTGAACAGCCGCTGGAACAGACCATCGCGGTGAACCATCCGCTTATCCATAAGGGCTATGCGATTTACCAGGCGAGTTTTGGTGACGGTGGCTCGGAACTGACTATCAATGCCTGGCCGCTGTTTGCTGGTCAGGCCGAGCCGACGGAATTAGAGACCAAGGTCTTTGAAACCCGCCAGATGCTCTGGGGTGACAGGGAACTGCAACTGGAAGTCACCGGTTTCAGGCCGTTTAATATCAATCCTGACCCGACCGAGGACGACCCAAAAAATGTTCGCAACTTCGGTCCCAGTATCCAGTTCAAGCTGCGTCGAGGTACCGGTGAAGCACTGGAGTTTGAAAATTATATGTATCCGGTGGAGCGTGACGGTCGTGACTTTTTCCTGAGCGGAGTACGTGGCAGCCCGTCCGAGGAGTTTGCTTACCTCTATCTGCCGGCTGATGAAGATGGCAGTATCGAGGGCTTTATTGATTTCCTGCATGCCCTGCATGATGAAGACAAGGTGGCAGCTGTCGCAGCGGAAATGAAAGATGAAACACTGGTCAGCCTGCAGAGTCAGGAGGACACCATACTCGGAAACAGCCTGCAGCGGACACTGGAAACCCTGATGGCGATGTTTGTGCGCGGTGGTTTTGATGAAGTACGAGATTTTATTGAGCAGAGCCTACCGGAAGCCGAGCGTGATACGCTGGCACCGGCCTATTTGGCCATGCTCAGAGAAATGCTGGGACGGATTTATTTGAACAGTCTCGACTTGGAACCGGAGGAGGCCGTGGCAGAATCGCAGCTGCTGTTTTTACAGGATGCGATTGATGCGGTGGGCACGTTACCGCGTTATGGTTCACCGGTTTACCTGTCTTTGACCGACTATAATCACATTGAATCAACCGGTCTGCAGATTGCCCGTTCACCCGGCAAAAATATTGTCTATCTGGGTTGTGCCTTTCTGATAGCCGGCGTATTTCTGCTGTTTTATCTGCCGCAACGCCGCTTCTGGGCCTGGCTCAGCCGTGATGGTGAACAGACGCGGATTGATCTGGCCGGCATGACCAATCGTAACCCGCGGGAATTCGATAGCTATTTTGAGCAAATTCATACGCAATTGCAGTCGACGCAGCGGAACTCTGCTGCTGACTGATGTTCTTAGGTTCTACGTGCGACAGCGCATTATGAGATGGATATGAGCACACAACTTTCTACCCTTGATTCAGAAAAAACCAGCCTGGTTGCCTGGGGCTGGCGGCTGTTGATGGCGCTGTCAGCGATTGGGCTGTTCGGCTTTTATGGCGATATTCTCGATGTTTACGAAGTTTCAATCATTATCCTGACTGCGGTCGGTATGGCCTGGCTGGGACAGAACTGGCCTGGCTATCGCTGGCACACGGTGGCCGTGGCTGTACTCAGTCTGATCGCGGTAACGTTATATGGCAGCGATCTGGGGCATGCTGAAACCAGTTTCTGGCTGAATTATCTGCTTGCCAGCCAGTCGGCCTTTATGTGGATGAGCGCATTATTCGTGATGGCCACCGTGACCTACTTCGGCGGGCTGATTTTCCATTCCGAATTCACAGAAAAAGTCGCCAGCTTCCTGACCTGGGCAGCCACCACAATGGGAATGATTGGTCTGATGGTCCGTTGGCGCGAGTCTTATCTGCTGGGGGCAGACATCGGTCACATTCCGGTCAGTAACCTATACGAAGTCTTTATTCTGTTCGCGGTGGTGACGGCCTTACTTTACCTTTTCTATGAACGCCGTTATCAGACACGCAGCCTGGGCGGTTTTGTTCTGCTGGTCATCAGTGCCGCAGTCGCTTTCCAGCTCTGGTACACCTTTGACCGTCAGGCGCATGAAATTGAACCGCTGGTACCGGCGCTGCAAAGCTATTGGATGAAAATCCATGTACCGGCTAATTTCATCGGCTATGGCGCTTTTGCGATGGCGGCCATGATTGGCGTGGCTTACCTACTGGTGGAAAGACAAACCGGTAAAGCCTCGGTCAGCCGTTGGGTACAGAAGATGCCCTCACTGGCTTTGATGGATGACCTGATGTACAAAACCATCGCGCTGGGCTTTGCTTTCTTCACGCTGGCCACCATTCTGGGTGCCCTCTGGGCAGCAGAAGCCTGGGGCGGTTACTGGTCCTGGGATCCGAAAGAAACCTGGGCGCTGATAGTCTGGCTGAATTATGCGGCATGGCTGCATATGCGAATGACCAAGGGCTGGCACGGCGGCCCCATGGCCTGGTGGGCGATTGTAGGTCTGTTTGTGACCCTGTTTGCCTTCCTCGGTGTCAATATGTTTTTATCCGGGTTGCATTCTTACGGCACGCTTTAAATAAAAGGATATATCAATGACTAAACTGTTCTCAACGCTGGCAGCCGGCTTGCTGGCCGGCTTTGTTTCTGCCTCTGCCTGGGCAGTGCCCATGTCCTATGTGGAAGGCACGCACTATTTCCCGACAGCAGAAAAAATGGCGACCAACGATGCGGACAAAGTTGTGGTAATGGAAATGTTTTCCTATACCTGCCCGCACTGTTTTGCGCTGGAGCCGGAAATTGAAGAATGGAAGAAAACGCTCTCTGACGATGTGAAGTTTGTGAAGGTACCGGCGATTTTCCGTGACAGCTGGCTGGAACTGGCCCGTGTTTATTATGCGGCTGAAGCAAGCGGTGATCTGGAGATGCTCCATCCCAAGCTGTTCAATGCAATCCATGTGGAAAAACGCCGCTTGAGCACAGAAGAGCAGTTACTGGATTTTGTTGAAGAACAGGGCATTGATCGTGAATCGTTTGCCAAGACCATGAATTCTTTCAGCGTCAAAGGCAAAGTCAAAAATGCCCTGATCATGAGCCGTACTTCCGGCATTACCGGTGTGCCTGCTTTCATTGTTGAAGGCAAGTACCGGACCAATGCCAGCAGCGCCGGTGGCAGCGAGCAACTGTTTGAGGTGGTCGATATGTTGATAGAGCAGGCACGCTAACAACAAACAGAATGCTGAGAATCAGGAAAAGCCCGGTTTATCCGGGCTTTTTTTATAGTGCAGCCGGTAAGGGCTCTTCCACCGGAGGCGGAGAAAGCGCCGGCACCGCAGCGTCATCATGATGCAGCAGAATATCCAGATAGCGACGGATATTCTGAACATAGCGTACCGGTTCGCTACCCCTGGCGTAGCCGTAACGGGTCTGAGAAAACCATTTCTGCTTGGACAGCAGGGGTAAATGCTCACGGACATCGGTCCACAGATTGGGATCCTTGCCCTGTATTTCAGTCAATACCCGGGCATCCTCAAGATGACCCATACCGATATTGTAGGCGGCAAGCGCAAACCAGGTTCGGTCCGAGGGCTGAATTCCGTCAGGCAGACGTTCATATATCGAAGCCAGATAGCCTGCCCCGGCAAAAATACTCTGTTCCGGATCTTCTCTGTCGGTCACATCCATTTCTTTGGCCGTCGCCCGGGTCAGCATCATCAGGCCTTTGACACCGGTGCTGGAAACCGCTTCGGGGTTCCAGTGGGATTCCTGATAGGACATGGCTGCCAGCAAATGCCAGTCAAAACCAAACTGTTCGCCAGCCTGCTGGAACAGGTCTTTGTAGCGCGGCAGATGCGTCTGAATACGGCGGTGGACGGCGCGGGTATCGACATAATCAAAGCGGCGGATATGGCCGTAGTATTTCTCAATCAGCTTGTCCAGCTCGCCGGAAGCTTCCATATCATGGAAAAAATCGAGCACCTCCAGATACAGTGTGTCATCGTCAGACAAGGGCATCGCCCAGCCCAGCGGTTGTGGCTCAGAGATATCGAAGGCGACGCGCAGTTCGGGGAACAGGCTCTGGTTGGCCGACATTTCATTGGAATCCACCACGGTGTAGTCAATCAGTTCAAGCTGAACCAGTTCCAGCAGGCCGCTGTTATCCAGTTCTACGTTTTCCCGCCAGTCCAGTTCCGGAATTTCTTCCTGCAATGACTGTAACTGCTCGACATGACTGCTGTCGGCCACAACTTCCAGCTGGCCGTCAGTGATATCGGTAATATCTTCCGGCTTTCCGGTGCCATGTTTATAGACCAGTTGCTGTGTGACTTCGTGATACACCGGACCAAACCGGATATGACTTTTGCGCTGTTCGGTGACTGTGAGTCCGGCGGCCGCAATATCTGCCTTGCCTTCCTCAATCAGTCTGAGCACATTGCTCAGATTCTCAGGCACAATAATTTTGAGTTCGACACCCAGCCGCTCAGCAAAACGCTGCGCCAGCTCGTACTCAAATCCGGCCAGCGTGTCACCTTTGACATAGTAGCTGGTCAGACTGTATCGGCTCAGTACGCGCAACTCGCCACGATCCTGGATTTCCTGAAGATGGGGCTGGGCTTCTTTGCAAGCCGCGGTCATGCCAACGGCCAGCAGAAAAATCAGTAGGCGTTTCAAGAAACATCCTCTTTACACAAACGTCATAATTATCGCCTGTTATCGACCCTATTGCACCTGACAGAGTTTTTGCTGAAGCTAAATAGCCCTGTTTTTATTGGCAAAATTCATAAAACCATTATAATTCACGCTTTTTTTATGTGGATTTATTCCCGATGAACGCGCCTGAATTATTACTTCCCGCCGGCAGTCTCGAGCATATGCGGTATGCCTATGCTTTTGGCGCTGATGCGGTTTATGCCGGCCAGCCACGTTACAGTCTGCGTGTCAGAAATAATGATTTTCACAAACTGCCGGTGCTGGCGCATGGAGTTGAAGAGGCGCATAAGCTGGGCAAAAAATTCTTTGTCGCCAGTAACCTGATGCCGCATAACGCCAAGCTGAAGACTTATATGACAGATATGGAGCCGGTCATTGAAATGCAGCCGGATGCCTTGATTATGGCCGATCCTGGGCTGATTATGATGGTGCGAGAGCGCTGGCCGGAGATGCCGGTACATTTGTCGGTTCAGGCGAATACCGTCAATTACCAGGCGGTGAAGTTCTGGCAGTCGCTGGGACTGAGCCGGGTCATCCTGTCACGTGAACTGTCGCTGGACGAGATTGAAGAAATCCGCCAGCAATGTCCCGATATGGAACTGGAGGTGTTTGTTCACGGCGCGCTCTGCATCGCGTATTCGGGTCGCTGCCTGCTGTCAGGTTACTTTAACCATCGTGATCCCAATCAGGGTACCTGCACTAATGCCTGCCGCTGGGAATACAAGACACATGGCAGTGACGGCAATGATGACGCGCCCCGGAAAATCGACTTTCAGGCTTTCGAGGCCATGAATCAGAGCGGTCTGTCGGATTGTGGCGGTCAGCAACGGCATCCATTGGCAGACGAGGTGTACCTGCTAGAAGAAAAAAACCGTCCCGGAGAAATGATGCCGATTTTTGAGGATGAGCACGGCACCTACATCATGAATTCCAAGGATCTGCGTGCGGTGCAGCATATCGAGCGGTTGGTAAAGATCGGGGTAGATTCACTCAAAATAGAAGGGCGCACCAAGTCAGTCTATTATGTGGCCCGGACCGCCCAAATCTACCGTCAGGCCATCAATGATGCGATGGCAGGCAGGGCTTTCGATCCGAGCCTGATCGGCAAGCTGGATAACCTTGCCAACCGAGGTTATACGGACGGTTTTTATCAGCGCCATCCTACCCAGGAACAGCAGAATTATCTGCATGGTTATTCCAGCAGTGAGCGCCAGCAGTATGTCGGTGAAGTGACGGCTATTGATGCAGACAGACAACTACTGAAAGTGAATGTGAAAAACCGCTTCGCCACCGGTGACAGACTGGAATTGATCACGCCTGCAGGTAACCGGGAATTTAAGTTGGATCAGATGCTGGATCAACATCTGCAACCGGTCGAAGTTGCGCCCGGTAGCGGTCACCAGGTTTTCATTCCTTATACCGGCGAGGCACCTGATAGAGCGATAGTCGCGAAGTATCTCTAACGTCGTGCCCGGAAAAAGGTCCTTAACAGCTGACTGCTTTCACCAGCCATGACCCCGGATTCACATTGCACACGATGATTGAGATTGGGTAGCGAAAACACATCAATACAGCTGCCGGCAGCACCGGTTTTGGGCTCGGCGGTGGCATACACCACCCGGTTGATACGAGCATGCACCAGCGCGCCGGCACACATCACACACGGTTCTAATGTGACATAAAGATCCGCACCCGGGAGACGGTAATTCTGCTGCGACAGACAGGCCTGGCGCAGCGCCATAATTTCTGCATGTGCAGTGGCATCGTGGGCTGTAATCGGATGATTCCAACCTTCACCAATGATTTCACCGTTGAGCACCACAACGGCACCTACCGGCACCTCGCCCTCGGCTTCAGCATGACGGGCCAATTCCAATGCCCGTTGCATCCAGTGGTTGTCGTCAGACATCAATGTGCCGTTTGATAAGATTGAGCAATCGTTTGCTGGCGCCCTGACTTTGCTTGATAAGGTTTTGCCCTGCCTGGCCCATGTCGGCGCGTTTCTGCGGGTTTCTGAGCAAGTCGGTGACCCTATCCGCCAGCATTTCGCTGCCGTTTACCTGAATGGCGGCATCGGCCTCCAGAAACTGACGGCTGATTTCACTGAAATTGAAATAATGCGGACCAATAATAACGGCGCGGCCCAGTGCTGCCGGTTCCAACAGATTATGGCCACCCCTCGGCACCAGGCTGCCACCGACAAAGGCGATATCTGCGGTACCGTAAAACAGCGGCAGTTCGCCCATGGTATCGACGACCAGCACCTGAATGTCACGGCTGCACATGCCATTCTCACTGCGCCGCAGGATTTTGAAGCCACTGCGCTGACTGAGCGCTGCCACTTTGTCAAAGCGCTCAGGATGTCGAGGCACCAGGATCAGGAGTAAATCCGGAAACGCAGCTCGGATTTTGCGGGAAGCATTGAGAATAATTTCATCTTCACCTTCATGGGTGCTGGCGGCAATAAACACCGGCCGGTTACCCCAGATACTGCGCAGTGCTTCTGCTTCTTCACTGAGACTCGCTGGCAGCGCAATTTCGAATTTGAGGTTGCCCACCGCATGCACACTCTCTTTATCAGCACCCAGTGCGATAAACCGCTGCCGGTCATCCTGAGACTGTGCCGCAATCAAGCTGAACTGTTGCAGCATGACGCGGGTGAGCTTGCCGATTTTCTGATACCCGGCCGCAGAGCGGGCCGACAGGCGGGCATTGGCCAGCACCAGAGGAATATCAAGTGCATGGGCATGATGTATCAGGTTCGGCCACAGCTCGGTTTCCATGATAATGCCCAGTTCCGGCCGCGCTGACTTGAGAAAACGAGTGACGGCAAAAGGCAAATCATAGGGCAGGTAGCAATGCAGCACTTTGTCACCATAGAGGCTGGTGACACGGGCACTGCCAGTCGGCGTCATGGTGGTTATCAGAATCTGGTGTGAATCATATTGAGCCTGAAGCGCCTCCACCAGAGGCCTGGCCGCTTCCACTTCACCAACCGAGACCGCATGGAGCCACAGTACCGGTTTGCTGGCTGAGGGGGCAGGTTTGATGCCGAAACGTTCATCCCAGCGTTTGAAATAGGCAGAAGCGCGGCTACCGCGCCATAACAGGCGAAGCAGAATCAGCGGTACCGCCAGAATAAAAACAAAGCTGTATAAAAATCTCAATTCAGACTCATTGGCTAAGCGGAAATCGAGCAGGAATGATAGCATAGGCGCAACCTTGAGTACTGAACACGCCCAGATGAAAATTTTCCAGAAACAGTTCCTGCACCCGCGCTACTGGTCAAGTTGGCTGGGGCTGATCCTGATGCGTCTGTCAGTCTACCTGCCCGGTAGGCTGCAAGTCATCATTGGTCAGGGACTGGGTCTCATGATGCGTCCTTTTATGGGCTCACGGGCCAAAATTGCCCGCCGCAATATTGAGTTAAGCTTCCCTGAACTCAGCAAAGCCGAACAGCAGAAACTGGTCAAGCAGAGTCTGACCACGATGGGCATGATGATGATTGAGACAGCGATGAGCTGGTGGGCCAGTGACAGGCAACTGCTGAACCGGGTCCGTTATGAGGGACTGGAACATCTGGAGGAGGCCAAGGCAGAAGGCAAGGGCGTGATTCTGCTCACTGGGCATTTCACCAGCATGGAGCTGGGCGGACGTTTGATCATGCTGAAAACGCCGGCCTATGTCATGTTCCGCCAGTTAAAAAATCCATTGTTCAATGCGGTGATGATGCGATCCCGGACTTTCCACAGCGAAGGCATTGTACTGCGTGATGATCCACGCTCCATGCTGCGGGCTTTAAAGAAAAACAAAGTGGTCTGGTATGCCCCGGATCAGGATTTTGGCAGACGTACGGCCGTGTTTGCCAAGTTCTTTGGTGTGCAGGCAGCGACGATTGTGGCCACGGCAAGAATGGTCAAGATGACCGGAGCCAGAATTGTGCCTTTCGTACCTCGCCGCGAAAAAGACGGCAGCTATACCATCACTATCGGCAAGCCCTGGGATGATTATCCCACCGGTGATGACCTGGTCGATGCCCAGCGTATCAATGACTGGCTGGAACAGGAAATACGCCGTTCACCCGAACAGTATCTGTGGGTTCATCGCCGTTTCAAAACGCAGCCGGAAGGCAAGGGTCTGCTCTATAAAGAGCTGTGATTACTGGTCCAGCATGTAGCTGTAGCTGACGATAATCGAGTCAGCGCCCGGATTGTCATCACCCAAATCGGCATTGGACATGTGGTAATAACCCAGTGACAGCCGGCTCTTATCAGTCAGTTGATAAGCGATATCAAGGCCGGTGCGGAACTCGAGGCCATAGCCCAGATCGACGCCAGCGCCATTTTCATAGGCCGCCAGCGCAAAGTGTGGCGTCACAAGCCAGTTTGTTGATAGTGACCAGTCATAACGGATCCCGGCATAAGCCCAGTAGGCACCATCAGATGTCACTGAAGCACCGACTGCAGGAATCAGGTTATAAAAGTTAGGGGACGGAGCAAAGCGATATTCAATTCCGACTTCTACCGCATTGTCTTCGCTGTCAAAAGCGTCGTAGCCACCGGCGGAAATGGCAATGGCAGACTCTTCCTCAGCAATTGCCATAAAGGGAAAACTCAGCGCCATCAGTCCGCTGATCAATATTTTTTTCATTGTACCTTCCATGCTATCTATCTACGCGTTCAATTTTTATAGCATGACTGAAAACAATCTGACAATGACCGCACAAAAAAAAGGCCATCCACTGGGATGACCTTTTCTGTCTTTACAGACGTGTCCGGACAATTAACGTTTGGAGAATTGTGGACGTTTACGCGCTTTATGCAAGCCGATTTTCTTACGTTCAACGGCACGGGCATCACGAGTGATGTAGCCGGCTTTACGCAGTTCAGTTTTCAGTTCGTTGTCGTATTCAACCAGTGCACGGCTGATGCCGTGACGGATTGCACCGGCCTGACCGTTGTTACCACCACCGCGAACGGTGATTTTCAGGTCAAACTTGTCGAGCATGTCGACCAGTTCCAGAGGCTGGCGAACGACCATGCGTGATGTTTCACGACCGAAGTAGTCTTCCAGTGTGCGAGTGTTGATCGAAATGTTACCGCTGCCTGGTTTCAGGAATACACGAGCGGTAGAACTTTTACGACGACCTGTTGCGTAGTGTGAATCTGCCATGTTGATATCCGTTTAGATTTCCAGCGCTTTAGGCTGTTGTGCTGTGTGAGGGTGTTCGGTGCCAGCGTAAACTTTCAGCTTGCTGAACATGGCCCGACCCAGTGGGTTTTTGGGCAGCATGCCTTTAACAGCCGTCTGGATAACGCGTTCTGGCGCTTTGTCCAGTTGCTTTTCCAGAGAGATAGATTTGATACCACCAATGTGACCCGTGTGGTGATGATAAATCTTATCTTTCATTTTATTACCGGTTACACGCAGTTTTTCGGCATTGATGACAACAATGTAATCACCAGTATCAACGTGAGGCGTGTAAATCGCTTTATGTTTACCACGCAGACGAAGGGCGATCTCAGTTGCCATACGGCCCAAGGTTTTGCCGTCAGCATCGATAACGAACCAGTCACGACGAACTTCTGCTGGTTTTGCACTAATGGTTTTCATCCGCGAATTGCTCCTGATAATTACGCAAGCGGTCCAAATAAAGAGGGAGAATATTACGCATTCATAGTCGGACTGTCAACAGCTTTTACAGAAACAGCCAGAGTAAAAAAGCGCCCAGTATCAGGCGGTAAATGACGAATGGCCACATGCCGATACGGTCGAGCATTTTCAAAAACAGAAAAATGCAGAGATAAGCGCTGACAGCCGAAAATACAGCACCTGAAATCAATGCTGTCCAATCGACAGGAAGCGATGATTGTACGAGCTCTGTCACCTCAAGTCCACCGGCCAGAATAATGACCGGGATGGATAACAAAAATGAGAAGCGCGCCGCTGCCTGACGGGTTAGTCCCAGCATCAGGCCGGCGGTGATTGTAATACCGGAACGGGACGTACCGGGGATCAGCGCAATCGCCTCCGCGACACCGATGAAGAGGATATCTGACCAGTTAAGCTGATGCTCACTACGGACTCTTTTGCCGCGCCAGTCAGCCCAGCCCAGTAACAGGCCGAACACAATCGTTGTTGTCGCAATGACCAGCGGACTGCGCAGGCTGCTAGCGATAATATCGGAAAATAGCAGGCCCGCCAGACCTACCGGCACGGTACCGAAACCGACCGCCCAGGCCAGACGACTGTCACCCACGGTTTTTTTCTGTTTCAGCGACGCCAGCCAGTCAATCAGAATCGTCTTGATATCGTGCCGGAAATAAAGCAGTACTGCGGTCAGGGTGCCAACATGCACGGCGACATCAAACGCCAGTCCCTGATCCTGCCAGTCCGCAATGATGGGGACGAGAATGAGATGAGCTGAACTGGAAATGGGCAGGAATTCTGTAAGGCCCTGCAACAGGGCGAGTAGGGCAATCTGATAAAAAGCCATTTTGTGATCCCGGCTGGAAATGAGTTTGCTGAGGCTAATAAACCGCTACATAGTAACGCATTGCGACGTGATAGAATTGATGAGTTAACAAGAAACGTGACAGAGACCAAAAATGCCTGAGTTAGCAAATCACAGCACACTTATTGACCAGTTTAAGAACGTGGTTGGCGCCAGCTATACGCTGACAGATCCGGCCAAAGTGGCACCTTATTGCAAAGGTTTTCGCTTCGGTGAAGGTAAAGCGCTCGCCGTGGTCCGGCCCGGAACACTGCTGCAGGTGTGGCAATTACTTAAAGCCTGTGTGGCAGAAGATGTCATTGTGATTATGCAGGCTGCCAATACCGGCTTAACCGGTGGTTCAACGCCTAATGGTGAGGATTATGATCGTCCGGTGGTGATTATCAACACCATGCGTATCGACCAGATTCAGCTGATTGATAACGCGCGTCAGATTATCGGTCTGGCTGGCAGTACGCTGTTCGGACTGGAAGAAACTCTGGCCCCTTATGGCCGTGAACCGCATTCGGTGATTGGTTCATCCTGCATAGGGGCTTCGATTGTCGGTGGGATCTGCAATAACTCCGGTGGTGCGCTGGTCCAGCGCGGACCCGCATACACCGAACTGTCGCTGTATGCGCAGATAAATGCCAATGGTGAACTGGAACTGGTCAATCATCTGGGGATTGAACTGGGTGACACACCGGAACAGATTCTCAACAATCTGGATAATCAGAATTACAGCGAGCAGGATATCCAGTTTCCGGATAAGCGCGCTTCAGATGATGAGTATCACGAGCGTGTCAGACAGGTAGATGAAGATACACCGGCCCGTTTCAATAATGATGGCCGCCGACTGCACGAAGCCTCCGGTTGTGCCGGCAAGCTGGCCGTGTTCGCCGTGCGTATGGATACCTACCCGATCGCGAAGAAAGAGCAGGTATTTTATATCGGTACCAATGATCCTGGCGTGCTGGCGACCATGCGCCGGGATATTCTCTCCGGTTTTAAAAACCTACCGGTATCGGGCGAATATCTGGGCCGGGATTATTACGATGTCTGTAAGAAATACGGCAAGGACACTTTCCTGGTCATCGATAAGCTGGGTTCAAAATATATTCCCAAGTTGTTTGCGATGAAACGCAGCGTTGATCGCATCGCCGCCAGATTCAAATTTCTGCCGAGCAAGCTATCGGACATCATTATGCAGTACATGAGTTACCTGTGGCCGAATCATCTGCCTAAACGCATGGACGAGTACCGTGACCGCTTTGCCCATCACTGGATTCTGGAAATGAACAATGATGGCGTGGAGGAAGCCCGGGCCTATCTCACTGAGTTCTTTAAAAATAATGATGGTGACTTTTTTGAATGCACCAAGCGCGAAGGCGAAAAAGCGATTCCGAATCGTTTCGTCGCCGGGGGCGCGGTGGGCCGTTATCACATCATGAAGCGCAAACAGTTCGGGCCAATGATGACTATTGACGTCGCACTGCGTCGTAACGAAGAACAATGGCTGGAAGTTCTGCCACCGGAAATCGAGGACAAGATTGAAGCCAAGCTGTATCTCGGTCACCTGTTCTGCCATGTGATGCATCAGAACTACATTCTGAAAAAAGGCGTGGATGCCAAAGCGCTGAAACAGGAGCTGCTGGCCTTTTTTGATGCGCGTGGTGCTGAATATCCGGCCGAGCACAATGTGGGCCAGGAATACTTTGCCAAGGACGCATTGAAAAGTTTTTACCGAAAGCTCGACCCGACCAATTCATTCAATCCGGGGATTGGAAAAACCAGTAAATTGAAATACTGGGGCGAAGCCGGAAAGCCTCAAAACTAACAGGCAAAAAAAAAGCCCGCATCCCCCGAAAGGATGCGGGCTTTTTTATTTGTTTAGTAAAGCACCCGCAGGCGAATCGTGCCTTCCACACTTTGCAGATGTTCAAACGCCAGCGTCGAATCAAACTCTGCCACATCAATCAGCAGGTAACCGATTTCATCCTTGGTGGTCATGCTTTGAGCCAAGATGTTGATATCGTGCTCGGCGAACAGTCTGTTGACACTCGACAACACGCCCGGCTGATTATGGTGAATATGTAGCAGACGGTGGGTATTCGGTCTTGGCGCCAGGGCGATTTCGGGGAAGTTAACAGCTGAAACAGTCGTCCCGTTCTGCGCGAACTGGATAAACTTATCCGCGACTTCCAGACCGATATTAGCCTGTGCTTCCACGGTTGAGCCACCGATATGCGGTGTCAGAATCACGTTGGAGAATCCACGCAGACGCGATTCCAGCGGCTCATCATTGGACTTGGGCTCGGTCGGGAATACATCGATAGCGGCACCGGCCAGTCGTTTTTCTTCCAGTGCCTGTACCAAATCATCAATAACCACACAGGTGCCGCGGGCGGCATTGATGAAGATCGCGCCCGACTTCATTTTATCGAACTCGGCCTTGGTCATCATGTTCTTGGTCGATTCCAGTTCGGGCACGTGCAGGGTTACTACGTCTGACAGGCGCAGCAGTTCATCCATGCTGTCGACCTGAGTCGCGTTACCCAGTGGCAGTTTGGTGACCACGTCATAATAGATGACATTCATACCCAGGCTTTCAGCCAGCACAGATAACTGCGAACCGATACTGCCGTAGCCGACGATGCCCAGCGTCTTGCCACGGGCTTCGTAGGATTTATCAGCAGATTTAGGCCAGGTACCGTTATGCACACTCCAGTTTTTCTCTGGGATGCCTCGCAGCAGCAGAATTAACTGACCGATGACCATCTCTGCAACGGAGCGTGTGTTGGAGTAGGGCGCATTGAAAACCGGGATGCCCTTCATCTTCGCCGCTTCCAGATCGACCTGATTGGTACCGATACAGAAGCAACCGATGGCGGTCAGCCGATCCGCCGCGTCCAGCACTTTTTTGGTCAACTGGGTCCTTGAACGAATGCCGACGAAGCGTGCCCCTTTGATTTTTTCCATCAGCGAGGCTTCATCGAGGGCGTGTGAAACGTACTCGATGTTGGTAAAACCCGCTTTTTCCAGTGACTCGACGGCATTTTTGTGCACGCCTTCCAGTAACAGGAATCGCGTGTCGGCTTTTTTATTTGGTTGTAGTTCCATAGCGAAGTGTCTAAGTTCCGATAAATGGGCGATATAACCGCGCAACTCTAACATAATCAAGCAGTTTTAGATACTGCCAAATCACCCTGCTGCAGTTGTTTGGGGTTGTCTGAGACAGCACTGGCCGTGACAGGAAAAATGACTATTTCGGCATCAGCGCGGTGCCATGGAAAGACACTTCGTCCCAGCCTGTGCGCATGAAGTTACGGATGTTCTGATGATCCTCGCCGTTTGGGTTGGCAAGTACATCTTGACGATAAAACTTGCCGAAACAGGCCAGGGTCTGGTCGACGCTCAATCCGTTGAGTTGTCCGAAAGCCAGGATCTTGCAGGAGCCATTATTCTGGCCTGCCTCGTTGAGTATCTCGCCATTGCGGAAAGCGGTCGGGGTGAAGTCATAGTTGGCTTCGATAACCGCCATGCTGTCTTCAAACTGGATAGATTCGGGTTCGCTTTCGAGTCGGTCAAGAAAGGCCTGTAATTGCATCTTGTCTCCTGCAAATTTAATCGTAAAAACGGGTAAAGGTATCGTGGTATTCGCGGGTGGTCCGGTACTGATTAACAGCGGCTGCGCGGTCTTCATAACCCAGTGCCATACCGCACAACAGGGTGGCCTCACCGGGAATCCCCAGCAAGTTTTTTACCAACGGCGCATATTCCGCTAGCGCTGCCTGGGGACAGGTGGCCAGCCCGGCATCAACTGCCGCAATCATAAAAGACTGCAGGAACATACCAAAATCAATAAAAGAGCCGGTCTGCATAACGTTGTCCATCCAGAACAGCAGCATCACCGGTGCATCGAAAGCACGATAGTTAGCAGCCCACTGTGCCTTTTGAGCGGCTTTGTCTTTTCTGTCGATGCCCAGACTCTGATATAACTGAAGACCACAGGCGCGGCGGCGGCTGAGATAGGGCTCTTGCCATTCCAGCGGATAGTATTCGTAATCCGGTTGCGGCTTGATGCCAGCCTCAAAAGCGTCGGTGACTTGCTGGCATAACTGCTGTTTGCTGTTGCCGGTCACGACTGCGACCTGCCAGGGCTGGGTATTGGCGCCGGAGGGCGCATGGCTGGCAATATCCAGCAAAAAGCGGATTTGGTTTTTATCCACCGGCTCGGGCAGAAAACGGCGCACGGAATGGCGCTGCCTGATAGCGTCACTGGCTTTCATTTAACGAGACTCTCGGCTTCTTTGATTCTTGAAATAAACCATAGCAGTATAAGGCAGATACCGACCAGCATTAATTGAAGTCCGGTGCGGCCCCAGAGCACGGCTATGGAAATACCGAAAGTGACAATAATCAGAAGATAGACTTTTTTCTTCACACTACGTCGCATAGTGTGTGTTTTTTCCCACTGCTGCAGAGGCGGACCGAACCATTTGTGGTGCAGCAGCATGCGATGAAAACGGGGTGAGTTTTCTGCGAAACAGGCCAAAGCCAGAATAAGAAACGGCGTGGTGGGCAGCAGGGGAAGCACCGCCCCGATGGCGCCCAGCAGAACAAATACCCAGCCCAGACTGATAAAAAGATATTGTTTCAGTTTTTGTCGCATCGCATCATCGGGGACGGGGCCAGCTCGCATTGGATTCTGATCTTATGATAGCGGATTAGCCCTGCCGGTATGAACCATGTCATGGCAGTCAGCCTGTCAATCGTTCCATCAGGCACGAGACATAAATTTTCCACTGTCGGTATTGACCCGGATGACTTCACCATTTTCAATATATTCCGGCACCTGAACTTCCAGTCCGGTAGACAGTGTCGCCGGTTTGGTTCTGGCCGCAGCGGTGGCACCTTTGATCCCGGGTGCGGTGTCGACAATCTGCAGATTGACAGCAGCCGGTAGTTCAATGGCGACCAACTGACCATCAAGCAGCACCGCCACAATGTTATCGAGACCGTCGCTGATATAGTTAATCTCTTCTGCAATATCTGCGGCGTCAATCATGAATTGTTCAAAGGTTTCTTTATCCATAAACACGTAGCTGTCAGCATCCTGGTAGGAATACTGAACCAGTCGTCGCTCACAATCGACATCTTTGAGAAAGTCTTCGCCTTTAAGTGACTCATCCCGTTTCTGCCGGGTTTTAAGGTGGTTGAAACGGATTTTGTACAGAGTTGAGGCACCGCGGGATGATGGATTACGAACTTCAATCTGACTGACCACATAGGGTTCAGCAGCCAGTTCCACTACCATTCCGCGTTTCAGTTCACTGGCTTTTGGCATAACAGGTTCCGGATCATGAAAAAAGTCGCATTATACCCAAGCAGTCGATAGTGTCATCTTGGCAATGGTGATATAAAGTGGGTTTAGATAATCATACTTATAAATATACGTCTGACTAGCAACGAGGAACACCCATGAAGTCATGGCCTGGGGGTAAGCCCTTACGAATTTCTATCAGAGCAACCGTCATTGGTTTTTTCCTGTTCGCCACGGTGATTACGGCTTCTGTCGCAATCAGTCTGCAATATTTTTTCAGTACCGACATGGCCACCGAGTCGACGCTGTCGGTCTATCAGAAAACTGCTGCCAGTACACGGGATTACCTATCGGCTGTGGATAGCCGGGCCGCGGCGGCAACACGAATCCTCTCACAGTTCACCCGGTTCGTCGGAGACAGTGGCATTACTGCCGACTCTCGTCAGTTGTTTGCCGAGGCCATGCATCGTAATCCCTTGTTTTATGCCATTTATATCGGTTTCCCGAATGGTGATTTTTATGAGCTGATCAACCTTGAAGCCGATCCGGCTATACGTAAGCAATTGCGAGCCAAGCCCGAGGACCGTTGGGTTGCTATCCGTGTTTTTGGCGAGGGCGAGCAGCGGCTTAGACGTTTCAACTACCTGGATGCTGAATTCAATATCCGTGTCAGCCGAGAACACAAAACCGATTACGATCCCCGCAAACGGCCCTGGTTCACCGACGCTAAACTGGGTGAAGTCAATAAAACCGATCCTTACCTGTTCCAGCACCTCCAGGCGCCGGGCGAGACTTATTCCACAGTGGTTCCGGATAACCAGGCGGTGCTGGCACTGGATATTACATTGTCATCATTGTCCGGATTCCTGAATACGCAGGATTTGGGCGAGGACAGTGAGATTTACCTCTATCAGGAAACCGGTGAGCTCATCGCCTCAAATCAATCCGTCAAAGAAGCCAAGGCACTGCCGCCGGCACCCGAGCTTCAATTATCAGAAGCACAGCAGCAACTGGTTGATTCGATTGACTACCTTACCGTGTCCAATGAGATCGACTGGCCGCCAATCAATTTTGCTGCCTCGGGGCAGCCTTATGGTTACGCCATTGATGTATTGAAATATATCTCCGACATGACCGGTATTCCCATTCGTTATGTCAACGGCCTCAACTGGAATGAAATGGGGCAAATGTTTCTGAGTAATGAACTGGATGTACTTCAGCCGGTTTTCTTTGAAGAAAACAGACAGTTGCTGGGCGATCTCAGTGAACCTTTCCTGCAGGTGCCTTACGGGGTTGTCACGGCCAAAGGCAGTGAAAAAATCAGTCAGGTTGAACAGCTATTCGGCAAGACGGTCGCCATTCCAGCAGGTTGGTCACTGGCCAACAATCTGGAAGAAAACTTTCCTCAGATTAAGATTGTGCGTGTTGATGATGTGCGTGCCATGTTCAATGCCGTCCGCGAAGGTAAAGCGGATGCAGCGATAGATACGGCGCCGATTCTTAACTACACCGCAGCACAGTTTTTTATTGAAGATGTGGTAATTCATCAACCGCTGGATTTCGGTGAAGCCTCCATGCCGACCCAGTTGCATTTTATGATCAACAAATCACACCCTGGTCTGACAGATATCTTCAATCAGGCCATGGCCGCACTGGGGCCGGATCACCTGCAGGCGCTGAAAGATAAATGGCTCGACAGCCGCAGTAGTGTTTCCCGCCAGCTCGGCGCCGTGCCCTATTCAGAATTGATGCGGATGGCTCAACAGACTGTGACGGATGATTTGCAGACTGTATCGCTGGATGGCGAGGAGCATTTTGTTTATCTGACCCCGTTTGGTGAAACGGAAGGCAAGCAGGACTACTTCGCCATTGCCACGCCGGTGGATACCGTGCTGGCGCCGGGGCTGGAGAAAGTCAAAACCTCGATTCTGCTGACTACGCTGGCTGTATTGTTGCTGGTGCCCATATCCTGGCTGCTGGCCGGCCCTATCGTGCGCCCCATCCGTCAACTGGCAGATGACAGTGAAAAAATCACCCAGCGGCGATATAAAGATGTCGAGGAAGTCTCCAGCAGTATTGCTGAAGTCGGCGATTTGGCCGGCTCAATGAGCAATATGTCGGCGGCGATACAGCGCCACGAAAAAGCCCAGGAAGAACTGCTCGATGCCTTTATCAAAGTGATAGCGCAGGCGATCGATGATAAGTCCCCCCACACCGCAGGTCACTGTGAACGGGTGCCTGAACTGGCCTTTATGCTGGCAAGGGAAGCGGAGAAGTCAGACCATGGACCATTTAAAGACTTTGCCTTCAAAAATGCCGAAGAATGGCGTGAATTCCAGGTAGCTGCCTGGCTGCATGACTGCGGCAAGATCACCACGCCTGAACATATCATCGACAAAGGCACCAAGCTGGAAACGATCTACAACCGTATCCATGAAGTCCGGATGCGGTTTGAAGTATTGTGGCGTGATGCTGAGATTGATTACCTGATTCGGCTGGCTGAACCCGGGGCTGACAAAGCCGCACTGGAAAAGCAGAAGCAGGATAAGCAGCAACAGTTGCGGGATGATTTTGCCTTTATCGCCAATGCCAATGTCGGTGGCGAGTTCATCAGCGAGGAAGACGTCGCCAGACTGCATGAGCTCGCAGAAACCACCTGGCTGCGTTATTTCGATGACCAGCTGGGCCTGTCTTCAGGTGAAATATCACGTTTACAGGAAGCGCCTCGACCGCTGCCTGCCACTGAGAAATTGCTGGTTGATCGGCCCGAGCATCTGATAGAGCGCCAGCACAGTACCGATTTTGATCCGAAGTTCGGTATCAAAATGGAAGTGCCTGAATATCTTTACAACCTGGGCGAACTGCATAACCTGGCCATATCACGTGGTACGCTCAGTGCTGAGGATCGTTTCAAAATCAATGAGCACATCATCAGCACCATCAAGATGCTGGAAAGCCTGCCGTTCCCTGACGAGCTCAAACGGGTACCGCGCTATGCCTCCACCCATCATGAAACCATGAAAGGTACCGGCTATCCGCGGAAACTGACCGGTGATCAATTATCGATGCCGGAACGCATCATGGTGCTGGCCGATATCTACGAAGCACTGACGGCGGCTGACCGCCCCTACAAAAAAGCCAAGCCGGTCAGTGCTGCGTTGGATATTCTGCACAAGATGGTTCAGAACGATCATATCGATGTTGAAGTCTTTGAGCTGTTCCTTCGCAGTGGTGTTTACCTTCAGTATGCCAAGCGGTTCCTCCCGGCCAAGCAGATAGACGAGATCGATATCAGCAAGTACCTGCGCGACGGCTGATATAAAAGCGGGCTTTCGGCTAAAATAGCCGCCATGAAACAGCGAACAGATTTCCAGCCCGAGTGGCTGCAAGGCGGTCAATGATGGCCATACAGTGGTATCCCGGCCATATGCACAAGGCCAGCAAGGAGATGAAGCAGATCCTGCCCCAGGTAGATCTCATCATCGAAGTGCTGGATGCCCGTATCCCCTTCAGCAGCCAGAACCCGATGCTGGCCGAGCTGCGGGGGAATAAACCCTGCATCAAAGTACTGAATAAAATGGATCTGGCCGATCCTGAGGTAACCGAGAGCTGGCAAACCTATCTGGAGCGGGAGCAGTCAGTCAAAACGCTGACGATGGTCGCGCAGCACCCGGATCGGGTGAAAGACCTGCTCAGTCTCTGTCAGAAAATGGTGCCGGCAAAAGCCAGCAGCGTGAAACAGATCCAGACTATGATCATGGGCATCCCCAATGTTGGCAAATCAACCCTGATCAACACACTGGCCGGGCGCCAGATTGCCAAAACCGGCAATGAACCCGCTATTACCAAGATGCAGCAACGTATCAAGCTGGAACAGGGCATTGTGCTCCATGATACGCCCGGCGTGTTATGGCCAAATCTTGAAAACCCGCATAGCGGTTACCGACTGGCAATAACCGGTGCAATCAAGGAAACCGCCATTGATAATGACGACATCGCGCTCTATGCCATCGAGTATCTGATGGCAACGTATCCCTCTCAGCTCAAACAGCGTTTCGAATTATCTGAGCTTGCCGAGAGCGGTCTGGAGACAATGGAAGCCATTGGCAGTCGCCGCGGTTGTCTGCGGGGAGGTGGCAGGGTGGATCTGGAGCGTGTGGCCAAGATAATTCTGACGGAAATCCGTGCCGGCATGTTGGGGCCGATAAGCTGGGAAACATCGGAGATGACCGAAAAAGAGTGGGCAGAGGTGCTGATTGCCCGGGAGCAGAAAGCCGCAAAAAAAGCCGCCCGCAAGCAAAAGAAAAATCGTCGTTAAGTAACGCTGCCAACAGAAACTAATCAAGGGTACACCTGTCAATCTGCATACACAGACAATCACCGGTGGGTCCACCGGACGGGAGGAAATGTGAGAGCGCTTATTATCGCCAGCCTGGCCATGTTCATTGTGGCCTGCAGTTCTGCCCCTGCCACGATTCAGCATGCTCCCCATGCTGATCTTCAGCTTAAACAGGTCTCGCCCAATGTCGATGCTTATATGGGCGAAGCGGTTCGCTGGGGCGGCAAAATCATTGATGTGAAGAACGAACAAAGCTATTCCCAGATCCAACTCGTGCAGTTTCCGCTCAACCGCTACGGCCGACCAGTCGAATCCAATGAAAGCCAGGGCCGATTTCTGGTTCGCAGTAATGAATTTCTCGATCCGGAAATTTTTACCAACGGCAGCATGCTGACCGTCTACGGCAGAATTACGGACAAGGCGACACTCAAAGTCGATCAGAAAACGTTGACATTGCCCGTCATCGATATCATCGACAGTCAGCGCTGGCCGGTAAACAGTGCTTCCGGCAGACCCTACAATCCCAAGCATGACTGGCCTTTCGTCGGCTTTGGTTACTACGCTACCGGCTCCTATTCTCCCTGAACCATCAGTAGTCCTATCAATCGTTTAAGTATTTAAATGATAATGATTTGCATTTAGATTAAAGCGTGTTTATACTCAGCGTTACTGTTTTTCAGTAGGGGTGAGATATGAAGACAGCACAATTTAATCAGCAACCTAGTCATACCATTCATCTCGCTTTCAGCGAGGACCGCCTGCAAGCGCTGATTGCTGAGGGCAAACTGCACGCGGCCGATTTCAATTGCCTAGATAAACCGTCCAAACGCACTGTCTGGAGCATGTTGCTGGCAACTGCGGCGAGGAAAATGTCATGACGGCTCGTCTCCATCGTCGGCCGGATTGGCGCCGTGAATGCCTGATTGCCGCCAACCGGCAACTGGAAAAAAACTACGAGCGCGAGCCCAGCGCCTGTGTCGCATTACAGCTCAGCCGTAATTACCGGCTGCTGCTGACCCATTATGATCAGCCTGATATCAAGCAGCTCTGGCAGCAATTATCCCAGCGCTGGTGGTCGCTGTACTGCCGGCAAAGGCAATTACCCGAACACGCATTGCGTGACCTTTCAGCAGTGATTAACTAAGGAGATAACATGGCTTCAAGCTGCAGACCTCAAACCGTATTTGAATCCTCAACCGTCGACATTCAGCACTGTCCGGACTGTCAGATGATCCATCTGACCATGGGATCAATCACCATCCGCATGACGGAACACCATTTTTCAGAATTCGCCAAAGACATCAGCCGTGGCTTGTTTGAGTTTAATACCGACAGTGTCAGTCAGCCGGGTTTGCGAATGATGATGTAGCATTTTTGCAACAATAAATTAACATTTGTCACAAAAGTAACGAAAACAAATGATAATGATTCGTAATTAGTGTATTCTCTCCGTCATTATTTCAATCAAGTTAGGAGAGTTCAAGTGAAATCAAAACTGACTGTGCTGGCAAGTGGTATCGCTTTGGCGACCACAGCCGGCCTGTATTCATCACTATCATTTGCTGAAGAAACAGCGGCGGAGCTGAATACCGTCACCGTTATCGGTGACAGTGAAGCGGCCCGTAAACTGCCGGGTTCAGCGGCTGTTGTCAGTAACGAGCAGTTGACGATCGAAGCCGCAACAGACATTAACCAGGTTCTGAAAACGGTGCCTGGTGTCTATATTCAGGAAGAAGATGGTTTCGGTCTTCGTCCCAATATCGGTATTCGCTCAGCAGCGCCGGGCCGCAGTGAAAAAATCACCTTAATGGAAGATGGTGTGCTGATTGCGCCGGCACCCTATTCCAATCCGGCAGCTTATTATTTCCCGACTACATCACGTATGCATTCTATCGAAGTGCTTAAAGGGGCCCCACTACTTAGATATGGTCCACAAACGGTGGGTGGTGTAGTGAATCTGGTATCAACCCCCATTCCTGAGACTAACCAGGGCAACGCGATGTTTATGATGAATGATCGTGGCTCTGCGGATCTGCATCTGAACTATGGTGGGAAGACTGGCCCATGGGGCTACTCCATTGAGACTGCTCAGCGTCACTACCAGGGGTATAAAGATATCGATCGCTTTGATGATAACAGTGGCTTCCAGATTGAAGACTATGTAGCCAAACTGTCATGGGAAGGTGAACGTAACCAGTTTTTATTCAAGATTCAGCGCTCACTGGAAAATTCTGATGAGACTTATGCCGGTTTGACGGATGTCGACTTCCGCCGTGATGAAAACCGTCGTTATGGTCTGACCCATATCGATGAAATGGACAACCAGCATACCGGTATCAACCTGAGTCACGTGTTTGAATGGACCGACAATCTGACCTCAACGGTCACGGTTTACCATAATGATTTCAAACGTAACTGGTTCAAATATGATGGTAAAAACCCTGAAACAGGCGACAATATCATTGACGATGCCAATGGTGGTAATAGCGATGCTCAAGCTATTCTCGATGGCTCTCGAGACGTTGCCGGACTGGCCTATAAGAACAACAACCGTGCCTATGAGTCACGTGGTGTTCAAGCTAATTTCGAGTGGTTCGTAGCCAATCATGAAATTAATTTCGGTGCCCGAGTCCACCACGATGAAATGGATCGTTATCAGCCGGTTGATAGATACGATCAAGTGAATGGCAATTTGGTTTACCAAAATACCGTTGAGCCAACTGGTGGTGATAACCGCTATGAAGAGGCAGATGCATTCAGCTTGTGGTTGACAGATGATTACCAGGTCACCGACAAATTGTTATTGAATCTGTCGCTTCGAATGGAAGACGTTGAAACCGAGCGTAATCAATACGCCAACCCGGAACGGACTGTACTGGACGATCCTGAAGATCAGCGTGAAAACGATTATCGGGAATACCTCGCTGGTATTGCTGCGACCTATGATCTGACTGATAGCTGGCAAGTACTGGCTGGGTTCCACGAAGGCATGACACCGCTAGGTGGCGGTGCTGCCGATGGTGATGAGCCAGAAACCAGTGATAACTGGGAATTGGGTGTTCGTTTTAATAACGGCGTGTTCTACTCAGAAGCGATTGCCTTCTACAGTGACTTCAAAAACTTTGCTGAACAATGCTCAGTGGGTAATCCATGCAGCAACGGTCAAACTTCAGGATCCGAAGTACTGGGTGGCGCGGAAGTTAAAGGTCTGGAATTCACTACAGGAACTCTGTTCTCGGTGGGTGATTTCGATATTCCCGTTGATCTGATGTATACCTACACTGATGCTGAAACTACGGACGAAGGCGGAGCCGAAGACGGATTGACTCTTCAGAGCATTCCTGAAAATGTGGCCAGCCTGCGAGTCGGTCTGGAACATATCAGTGGCTGGAATAACTATGCTGTGGTCAAGTATATCGATGAAACCTGTGCGGTAGCCGGTTGTAATGAGACCAGTAGCTCATTCGATGAAACTGATGCATTGACTACGGTCGATCTCATCAGCCGCTATCAGTTTGATATGGGACCGGAGGTCTTTGTGAAAGTCGAAAACCTGTTTGACAGACAGGAAATCGTATCACGCAGCCCATTTGGCGCCCGTCCTAATATCGAAAGAACGGTATGGGCAGGTGTCGTGGTTGATTTCTAAACCACCAAAGACTGAAAAGGCAGCTTCGGCTGCCTTTTTTGTTTGTGGTCTTGTCAAGGCTACACTTTCTTTGTTAACACTGGCAGACTTAAGCTTTCAAGATTGACGGGAAGAAGATGAATCACAGATTGAAGCTTGCGGCTCAGCTGGTTCTTTGGTTGCTAGCCGGCCTCATTTTGCTTCAATCAGCAGTCGGACTGATGCTGAATCACAGCAGAGATCTCGATCTCTATCAACGCTACATCAGCTCAGACTGGTTGATGAGCCATTATGGTATCGGTAGTGCAGAGGCCGATATTTCCTTTCTGGTAGGCAATAAAATCATTTCCCAATTCGATACCCAGCTGTTTGTCGATGCGCAGCCGGTGACACATGTGGAACGACCGCTGGTCGGCGCTGTCATGCTGGAAGATTTGATTGTGCTTGCTACCGATCAGGCGCTGGTACTGCTCACCCACCAAGGGGAGTTTGTTGAAAAAATGGGGGCTGAAGCTGGTGTGCCGGCACCGATTCAGAACATCGGCACCTATCACGGTGAACCGGTTTTACAGGCGCGCAGCGGTATGTGGCGCAGTAATTTTATGCTCGATATCTGGGAACCGATGTCATTACAGGGCGTCTCATGGAGTAGGCCCCATCCGATGCCTGACAGTGTTGCAGCGGATCTGAAAACCCACTTTTACGGCAAAGGGGTGACAGTTGAGCAGTTATTAATTGATATTCACAACGGCCGTATTCTGGGCACGGTAGGTATCTGGTTAATCGATATTCTGGGCATCCTGCTGGTGGTTCTGTCTTTCACCGGACTGTGGATGTGGGGAAGAAGGCTATAATCTTATTAAATCAATCAGAGGAGTAACCCACAGAGAATGAGACAGACAGAGTTCCCTTATTTACCCAAGGACTTTGTCCAGACTGCTGATGGTCTCATCTTTGCTGTGGTCAGTTATCATCCTCATCAGGGTAAGGTCGGCTGTTTTCTGCGTTATGTCAGTAATGGTGATAACTGGCAGAAAGTCGATACACTGCAGGCCAACCGCCTGCTTTCCCGCCATCATCCACATTATCTTTATAAATCCAAACAGTTCGATGCTGAATTCCATGCTGTTGATGTCGCTGACATCATCACCCACCACCAGCCTGAAGCGCGACTGAAAACGCTCAAAAATCAGCCTGAACCGACGGATGAAATCGAAGAAAAGCTGTCCCGCCTGCTCACTATTTTGGTGCAGTTCGGTGTCGATTGTGACTTTTTGGGGCTGACCGGCTCGATGTTGATTGGTAATCAGAAAGCCGGTTCGGATATTGATTTGGTGGTTTACGGCCGTGAGGCGTTTCATCAAACTCGGCATGCAGTCAGGCAGGCCATAGCTTCGGGACTGATCGAGGAACTGGACCTGTCGCTGATGCGGGACAATTTTCAACGCCGCGGCGGTGAACTCAATTTCGAAGAATTTGCCTGGCATGAATCTCGCAAATTCAATAAAGCAGCAATTGATGGCACCAAGTTTGATATCGGTATGGTTTCACTCCCGCAAGAGCTGGAACCCGAGCATCGTCACTACATCAAACAGGGAATCTCAACCGTCAAAGCCACCGTGATCGACGATCATCGCGCTTTCGATTTTCCTGCCCACTATCTGATTGATAACGAAATGACGCCCGAAGTGGTGTCATTTACTCATACCTATGTCGGCCAGGCTCAGGTTGGGGAAACCATTGAGATCACAGGTGCTGTTGAATGTGATTCTGCCTCCGGTCAAAGACGACTGGTGGTGGGATCGACGCGAGAAGCTATTGGTGAATACATAAAGGTGTGTAGAGAATTATGACTGAAGTAGAAAATCCTGCTAAAGCGGATATCGGGCTGGTTGGTCTGGCTGTGATGGGCCAGAACCTGGTGCTCAACATGAATGACAAGGGCTTCAGGGTCTCGGTCTATAACCGGACCACCAGTAAAGTCGACGAATTTATCGAAGGCCCAGCCAAAGGCACCAACGTGATGGGCTTTCATGAGCTTAAACCTTTCATTGAGAGTCTGAAAGCGCCCCGCCGGGTGATGCTGATGGTTAAGGCCGGCCCGGTGGTGGACCAGTTTATCGAGCAACTGGTGCTCTACCTTGATAAAGGCGACATTATCATTGATGGCGGTAACTCGCTGTTCAACGACAGCGACCGTCGCACCCATGAACTCCATAAAAAAGGCATTCTGTTTATCGGCAGCGGTGTCTCCGGAGGTGAAGAAGGTGCCCGCCACGGACCGTCCCTGATGCCCGGTGGTAACAATGCGGCCTGGCCCCATATCAAACCTATCTTCCAGGCCATTGCCGCGCAGGTGGATGGTGAGCCCTGCTGTGACTGGGTGGGTAATGATGGTGCCGGCCACTACGTAAAAATGGTCCATAACGGCATTGAATACGGCGATATGCAGCTGATTTGCGAAGCCTACCAGATGATGCGTGAAGGACTGGGCATGTCCGGCGATGAAATTCAGCAAGTCTTCGCCGAGTGGAATGAAGGCGTACTCGATTCCTACCTCATCGAAATCACCCGCGATATTCTGGCGGTCAAGGATGATGACGGCGAACTGCTGATTGACAAAATTCTTGATACCGCGGGACAGAAGGGCACCGGTAAATGGACCGGCATGAACGCCCTTGATCTGGGAATTCCGCTGACGCTCATCGGTGAAGCGGTATTTTCCCGCTGCCTGTCAGCACGCAAGGATGAGCGGGTTCGCGCATCGAAAGTCTTACCCGCTATGGCTGCTCAGTTTGAAGGCGATAAAGCCGAAATGGTCAATGCCATTCGCGATGCGCTTTATGCTTCCAAGATTATTTCCTACGCGCAGGGTTACATGCTGATGCGCGAAGCCGCCGAGATATACGGCTGGGAGCTCAACTACGGTGGTATCGCGCTGATGTGGCGCGGTGGCTGTATTATCCGCAGCCAGTTTTTGAGCAAGATCCGCGATGCTTTCGATCTGAATCCGAAGCTGGAAAACCTGCTGCTGGATGATTTCTTTATTGAAGCCATTACCGAAGCCCTGCCGGGCTGGCGTAAAGCCGTCGGTACCGCGGTAGCACTGGGCGTGCCGGTGCCGACCTTCAGCAGCGCGCTGTCTTTCTATGACGGTTACCGCAGCGAGCGTCTGCCGGCTAATCTGCTTCAGGCACAGCGTGACTATTTCGGTGCCCACACCTATGAGCGTCTGGATAAACCACGCGGTGAGTTCTTTCATACCAACTGGACTGGTCGTGGCGGTAATGTCTCTGCCTCGACTTATGATGTTTAGCTTGAAGTGCTGAAGCAACTGAAAAGGCGGTCAATGACCGCCTTTTTTATGTCTGGAGAAGTAAATCAGAAAAATCAGACCAGTGGTGAGATGGCTTTGACCTGGGCGAAGACCGGCATACCGGGACGCAACCCCAGTTTATCGGCAGATTTGGCGGTAATACGGCTTAGAATAATCTGGCCGCCCGCATTCAGACGAACCAGTTTTTGCGTTGGCCCCTCATTCACCATTGACTCAATCACGGCCGGGAAAATGTTCAGAATACTGCTGTTTTCATGATGTGTGAGGGTCAGACTGACATCACGAGCCATGATTCTTAAACGGACTTTATCTCCCGGCTTCAGATGGCCGTGACTGACCTCAATCTGACCCCCGGCGAAGGAGAGCTGGTTGAGTCCGTAAAACTCATCACGACCGATCACAGTGGTATCCAGCACTGCCGCGGCCTCCTCATAATTTGCAAACGGCAGGCTGAGTTGTGATAACAAATCTGCCGTTTTACCACTCGCCAGTTGCTGACCTTTTTCCAGCAACACCAGGTTGTCACTGAGGCGGGCGACTTCGTCAATCGCATGACTGACGTAGAGCATCGGAATATCCAGTTCCCGGTGCAAAGATTGGATATAACGCAGTATTTCCTGTTTATGCGCGATATCGACGGCTGCCAAGGGCTCATCAAACAGTAACACTGAGGGCGATGTTGCCACGGCGCGGGCAATGGCAACACGTTGTTTTTCGCCCCCCGAGAGGGTATCGACACTGCGTCGGAGCAGCGGAGACAGGGCCAGTAGTTCTATTGCCTGCTCCAGGGAGACACGGCGTTTATCGCGCGCCTGGCGGCGAAGGCCGAACTGCAGATTATCGAACACATTGAGATGCGGAAACAGACTCGCATCCTGAAAGACGTAGCCGATATCCCGCTGGTGGGCGGGACGGAAATAGTCTTGGCTCTGCCAGACTTCGTCGGCCATTCTGATTTGACCGGTGGCCCTGTTTTCCAGCCCGGCAATCGCCCGCATCAGGCTGGTTTTCCCGCAACCGGAAGGGCCGAATACCGAAGTCACCTGACCCGGTGTCACACTTAACGACACATTAATCGTAAAGTCTTTACGCGGGATATTCAGTCGGACCTGCAGACTCATGAGCGCAGCACACTGAAACGGCGGTTGAGGCCATAAACGGCCATCAGCATCAGGAAGGACAGCAGCAGCAAGCCACCTGAAAGCAGATGAGCCTGTGAGTATTCCAGCGATTCCACATGATCATAAATAGCAATGGAGACGACTTTGGTCTCGCCTGGAATATTACCGCCTATCATCAACACCACCCCGAATTCACCGATGGTGTGGGCAAAGCCCAATACCGCAGCAGTTAAAAAACCGGGCCTGGCGATGGGTACCATGACATTGAAAAAGCGGTCCAGCGGGCTGGCACGCAAAGTCGCAGCCTGCTCCATGACATTATCACCAATGGCGGTAAAGACGTTTTGCAACGGTTGTACCACAAACGGCAGTGAGTAAAACACTGAGCCGATCACCAGCCCGGTAAAAGTAAAAGCCAGCGGACGACCGCCGACCGCTTCAGCCAGACCACCGATGGGGCCGTTCGGTCCCAGCATAATCAACAGATAGAAACCCAGCACGGTAGGGGGAAGGACCAGTGGCAGGGCGATGACAGTTTCGATCATGAATTTAAAACGCCACTGGCTGCGCGCCAGCCACCAGGCTAATGGCGTACCGATGACCAGCAGGATCAAAGTGGTAATTGCAGCCAGCTTGAGGGTAATCAGAAGGGCGGTCAGGTCCGGGTGCATGATCAGGACGTACTGTAACCGTAACCGTGGATGATCTGTTTTGCCGCCTCAGTTTTGACGAACTGCATAAATGCCGAAACCGCAGCTTTGTCAGTCAGCTGTACGGCCTGTTGTTCAATCGGCTGGTACAAATCTGTCGGGACCAGCCAGTGACTGCCCTGGTTCGGATTGAGTTGAGACTCGAGTTGCGACAGTGCAATAAAACCGAGCTCGGCATTGCCGCTGATAACAAACTGAAAAGTCTGACCGATATTCTCGCCTCGAACGATCCTGCTTTGCAGCTTTTGCCAGACGCCTTTTGCCTGCAGAACCTGCTTTGCGGCAGTGCCGTAAGGTGCCAGCCTGGGGTTGGCGATGGCGAGGTGTCGGAACTGTCCATTGTCCAGGACTTTGCCTTTAGCCAGACTCAGATTGCTATCGGGGCTCCACAGCACAATTCGGCCAAAGGCATAGCTGAATCTTGATCCCGGCTGTATCCGGCCTTCCTGTTCCAGTCGCTCGGGCCGAATCGCATCCGCTGCAAAAAAGGCATCGAACGGCGCGCCGTTAATGATTTGTGCGTATATCTTGCCGGTGGAACCAAAGATGAGCTCCACCTTATGTTCTGTTTGCTGTTCGAACTGCTTTTTGATTTCCTGCATGGCATGGGTGAAATTACTGGCCACGGCGATTCGGACAGACTCGGCAGCAAGCTGAAGCGGTAGAAGTAAGAAGACGATAACAGCCAGTTTTCTGGTAAAAGCCATACAAACCCTTGATTATCGATATGCATCCTGACGCATAACGGGGGGCAAAAAATTTATCCGGGCAGTTTCTCAGACTGCTCGGACAGGAACTGTTCAAACTCACGGTCGGTCTGCCGGTAAGTCGCCACGGCTTCTTTGCCAGCATCGGTCAGTGTGGCATGCCCACCACCCCGACCGCCGGCATTGAGCGTGAGTAACGGACTATCGCTATGCTCGTTCATCGACTTCACCAGCTTCCAGGCATAGCGATAGGACATGCCGAGTGCGCTGGCAGCGGCACTCAGTGAGCCCAGTGCGTCGATTTTTTCCAGCAGTTCTACACGGCCATGGCCCAGCACGGTGCCATCCGGACCTTCGATCCATAAACGGCCGTGAACAGTAAATTGAGACGCCATAATCTGTTCCGGTTTCGAATACTGATTATCGTAATGCACAGGTATGCATAACGCAAAACATAAAAAACGGCGGTATTGCTACCGCCGCCATAAAGCCTCTCATCGCGTAATGATTAGCTTTTAACCTTGTCCGGCATCAGCGTCTTGCAGTAATGAATGACGATGATAGCCCCACCAATCAGCAGGATGGCCGAGGCGATGCCCAGAATCCGCCAGGTATCGATATTTTTCATATCCAGAATCAGGTATCGCGCCAATGCCACAATGGCGATATAGAGTGGGATTTTGATCGGCAATTCCCCCGATTCGTAATACACCGCGACCATCGTGATGACTTCAAGATAGATGAACAGCAGCAACAGATCAGTCAGCGAGACAAAGCGGTTATCCACCATAATTTTAATTTCGATGCCAATCGCCACCAGGGTTGCCAGTGCCACCACAATCAGACCGAAGTCCTGTGCCACGGCGAGCGTACGGCTCACCGACTTTTTTACTTGGTGCTCCATAGGTGTTTCCTCATATACATATCAACACCCACATTGAATGACTGTTTTTTAAACATGCTCGAAGAGTTGTTTAAGAAGCAGAGATCCTCAAGTGGATTGGCGATACTATCAGAAAATTTCAAAAAAATTTGTCCTGAAGTCCGAAAATGACGTGATAGTGGACCCTGAGACAAATCGGGTCAGTTTGGGAGAATATAAACAAAGACAGAGGGTTAGTTGGGCGGGGGCGGCCCAGCAGCGGAATTCTGTCAGTTACGGATCCAGTCATGTGCCAGCAAATCATGATGGGCCTGAAAATGCCGGATTTCAGCAAAGACAAAATGTGAAGCGATGTCTTCGGCAAAATCGCCCAGTGCCGAGTCGGTGACCAGGGCTATTTTTTTGATTCGGTGATGATGCTCATGGATAAAGCGAGCATGTTCCAGGGCAGCTTCCAGATCCCGCCAGCCCGGAAATACTTTGCTCTCGATAATAATGCCGGCAAGTTCGCCATGCTGTTCGATATAAGGATCGACCACGGCCGCCAGGCCTTCAAAATCATCCTTGCTCAGCGGACCCCGGGGCTGAAGGTGCAGCAGGCCGATGTCTTTATTGAATTGATAACTCAACATACAGCGTCTCCTTCAAATCAAAGTTTAAAGGGCTGATATTGGTAAGCGCCGTAGAGCCCGGAGTTCCCGGAAAAGCCGGGCTTAGGGTCTTATCTAGAGGAGTTTCAAGGCCAGATAGGGGGTGAGGTTGAATACGATAATCAGAACTTTGTAGAAGGCGAGAAAATAGAGGTATGCCGGTCTCAAAGTCGCTGCATCCAGACCGGTCACCCGGTTATGGATTCGGATAATCTGATTTCTGAATACGGTCAGCATCAGCGTAGTGATAATCAGCAAGCCAAAGTTGATCACGGTCATCCAGCCAAATACAGCGATGAGGTTTGTGAGATCCATGGTCATCCCCCGTTAACGACGGCGTCCGCCAACCAGTAACAGAATAAGCCCGACACCAATGGCGCCAGCACCTGCCCAGGTGGGCACCTGCACGGTTTCTTTTTCCTGTAACTCCAGCTCTAGGGGACCCAGTTCTGCCTGGTGAGTTTCTTTGGTGAAGCTGAAGTCTCCATAAATCAGCCCGGCGGTACCGGCGATAATCAACAAAATGCCGAGAATGCGTGTCACTGTCATAGCAGAAGTCCTTATTTCAGATTAACCCCGGATCAGAATAGCATTCGGCGGCACATGGTGACGAAGATCATAACAGTCTCCGGGCGGCGGTTGCTGTCCCGGTGGGCTGTCGGGATACCAGATCCGGCACTGGCCCGGCGGGGGCATGTGGCCTTCAGGGACATCATAGTGATGACCCTCGTCATAATAACGGTCTGATGAGTAGAGCGCATGTGTGGCGCAACCTGACAAAAGCAGCCACAGCCCGATGACCGCCCAGCGCCTGATTTGAGGGACTTCAGTGTGGACCATGACAGCGCATCACAGCGTGCAGAGTTTTACTGATGCCCAGGCGCATTTTCACTATTACCGGGGCCATCAGGATCATGACCCGGCGGCTGTTTATGGTGAAGGTGACCATGACAGCCTGCTAGAGAGAATAAAGCCACCAGTACCGGCAGCATCATCGATTTTCTGAGCATTAGCATAACCTGTGTTGATTCTCATAAGTCTGACTCTAACATTTTCGATGGGCAAATTCATGTGAAGGAGTGTGAACTAATCGATTAAATTGGATGCTTTGCACTTGAGCTGCCGCAGACAGATAAGCCTGCTCAAGATGACTATCCTGTTGCCAGCTGCGAGAAATGGCATCAAGCGAACGAAACTGCGGTGTGTCTGTTTTTGGCTTTTCATAGCGGTCGGATGACATCAGCACCCGGGTCGCGCAGCCTGAGGTGAGAGAAGAGAGCAGAGCCAGCGCTATGAAAGGCAAGAGTCTGTGAGAAAAGCGCTGCATCGTGGGCCTGAACATAGTTTGCTCCTGGAAAGGGTTTCTGACGATGCTATATCAAACAGATAAAGATTGCGCTAGGGAGGCGATATTATTTCCTGTGATCTATAAATGTCTGGATCAATAAGCCTTGGGACCCAGCATGATAATCAGCATGCCCGTCAAAATCACCGCCACGCCAAGCCAGTCGCTAAAACTCGGCCGTATCCCATCGACAGCCCATAACCAGATTAGCGCGACGCTGACATAAACGCCGCCGTAGCCCGCATAAACACGGCCGGCAGCGTGTGGGTGCAGCGTTAACAGCCAGGCAAAAACGGCCAGACTGATAGCGGCCGGTAGCAGCAGCCAGACGGAATAGTCCTGTTTCAGCCACAAATAGGGCAGGTAGCAGCCAATAATTTCTGCCAGGGCGGTCAGAATAAAGAGCGCAAAAACGCGGAAAATTTCCATTCTGGAAAAGGACTCATTATTTGACAGGTTCAGGCCGGGCGCCCGTTGAATCTGACTGCGGCACACTCAGTGCCGCAGCCATTTCAGGGCAGCTCAGCTTTTACAGCGACTGATGACGCCTGTTTTTACACAGGCAATCCACACTCCAGGAACCACCGCCGGCAAACACAAAATAAAGGAACACAAAGCTGAACATTGCTGCCAGCTCACCGCCGTTATTTAAAGGCCAGAACCCCTGTGGTGCGTGTACCAGGAAATAAGCCACTGCCATCTGACCGGACAGAATAAAGGCAACTGGGCGGGTAAACAGGCCAATCAGCAGCAAAAAGCCGCCGACGACTTCCAGTACACCGGCGGCACCGGAGAGTGAAAACAGCTCAAAAGGGTAGCGCTGTTCAGCCGGGAAACCGAACATTTTCTGGGTGCCATGAGCCATAAACAAAAAAGCGGAAATAATGCGGACGAGACTCAGAACGCGAGGTCTCCAGGCGGTGAGGAAATTATCCATTGTTGTCTCCTTGTACGTGAGTTGGGGCTTGTTATTAATTATTTATTTTATGCCTGTGCTTCACGCATAAGATAAGCCGAAGCCATTGAGGCAAAGCTCATCAACGCGAACACTGCCAGCACAACAACTTCACCATAAAGGCTGGCAATGATGCTGAACAGGCTGGTCAGCATCAGAATAATGCCGATGATAGTATTGGACAGGGCGGTGTAAATCGCTCTTTTGTCCTGATCGGCAATATCGACCAGGTGAACTGACCGTCCCAGCCGAACCCCACCATAGGCAATCATCAGACTAAATAATAAAAAAGGCAAAAGCCAGGGAAGACTCAACCAGTTGCCCTGTGACGCGATAACGGTGAGAGTCAAAGATACACCGCCGCCTAGGCCGGCGAGCAACAGCACCTTGCGGCTGGAGCGATCTGACAGTCGGCCCCAAACATAACTGCTGAGCAGACTGGCCACGGACGATGCCAGAAGCAGCCAGCCCAGCCCAGTTATGCTCTCTTGCATTGATTCCGCTTTCAAAGCCAGCATAAAAGGCGGAGCAAGGGCTGTTGAAACCAGTAGCGAGCGGGTGATGATAAACAGTCTCAGCTCACGGTCATCAATGAGATAGCGCAGATTCTCTCTGGCGACAGTTACCGGGTTGGCACCGCCTTCGGTGGCACCTTCAGTCTCTTTCAGCGTTGAAAACACCAAAGCCGCCGCCAGCCAGAACAGGGCAGCCAGGCACAGGCCGATAATGACAATGTTGATTTTATCGAACAGCCCCGAAGCAATCAGCGCGGCATAAGCGATAGTCATCGCCGCCGCCACTGTGGCAGCTGAACCGGTGGCCGTGCCACGACGGGTTTTGCCAACCGTTTTGCCCAGTACATCTTTGTAGGAAACAGAACAGATACTTCTGGATAAGGCGAGGAGGGTAAGCAGGCTGATAATCATCCAGCCCAGTGTCGCGCCTTCCAGGGTCAAGGCGGCAACGGCCATGCCCACGGCACATAAACCCTGGAGGAAACTGCCCAGTGCCCAGGCATATTTTCTCAGTGGCAGGGAGCGCACCCGGCCGGCAATAAACAGCTGTGGCAACAGTGCCCCGGCTTCTCTTATCGGTACTAACAGGCCGACAAACTGTGAAGCACCGAGGGTGGTCAGTATCCAGCTCAGAATCAGCTTGGGATTAATCAGCGCATCGGCGGTTTTGGACAGTGACAGCGATAAAACATGGGTACTGAAATTGCGCGGTTGCTCATCGCAGAGGGGTTCCGGGATATCACGACAGACCCGGCCGTCATCCTCGGCGGTCAGCAGATCATAAGCTGCTTTAGCCGCATTGCCAGTCAATGTTTCGGCCGTTTTTGGCTCGCTCATATGGTGCCAGGTATCAGGCTATTCATCGACATCGTCCATATCGGCCTGGCCGGACAAGCGCCGACGGATATGCGACCAGCTCATGCCCACCGCCAGCACGGCAGACAGCAGGAATAAGACGATATAGCTGAACACCGAGACATTATTAAGGCCCAGCAGTCCCAGATCGACCAGCCACCAGATAATAATGGCGAAAAAGGCAACTGCCAGTAACAGACCGAAGCCCCCCAGTGAACGGAAGGTGGCACGCAGATAAATCGTCCAGCCAATCAGCAGCACGACGGAGACCAGGGCAAAAGGCGGGTTCATGATAGTGCCTTCACCGAAAATGGCATGTTTGGCCCAGTGGTAATAACTCAGTCCATTGGGGTTATAGGTCAGAAAGACCATTACCAGCGCAAAAATAAAGCGCCACATAAAGCCTTGTGAATCAAACTGCCGAGCCATACCCAATCCTTTTATCGTTTTTGTAATGTCGGGACATCATAGCTTTTGTCAGCTTATTAGCAAAACCAGTCTGGTTGAAGCAGATGCCATGAAATATCGTTGTTTCTGATGATGCGTTTTATCGAATTTGAAAATCTCCGAATTCGCCGGTGGCCACTTCCTCAGTCATATCAATATGGCTGACCCTGGCAAAGCGAGGACCTTGAGCAGCCCAGTCTGTCATCTTTTGCAGTTTGTCTGGGGGGCCCTCGATGACCATTTCAACGCGACCGTCACTGAGATTTCTGACCCAACCCGCCAGAGCCAGCTGCTGTGCCTTTTCATAAGCTGACATGCGGTAGCTCACGCCCTGTACGCGTCCACTGATTATGAGAATGTAGCGCTTGTTTTCCATTTAACTAAATAATAAAGGAGGTTTATTGTTGAAAGACAATTCACTCTGAATCAGAAAGTACCATGATCAGGACAGTTTTTAAAAAATGCTTTCAGTCTGATGAATAGTCCATCAAGCCAGCGGAACATGAGCCATGTTGTTGCAACTATCAAAGCAAGCGGTGAAATGCCTGAAAAATTTGAAATAGCCGATAGAAGACCCCAGGCTGATTTATGCGATTCTGGTTATCACTATTACCTGCCGGGCACTAGAGGCTGAAAAGTCAAACAGCTCCGGTGCTGATTCTAGAGATGTCGGTACTTGTGCTGCACACAGATCATGTTCGACATTTAATCGAGGCGGTTCATAAACGGTTAATGTAATAAGCAATAATGGGAGCAGCTGATGCTACTGGAAAAAATCAAAACTCCAGGCCTGGCGCATCTTTCCTACTTGCTGGGAGCGGGTGGTCAGGCGGCGGTCATTGATCCTCGCCGCGATTGTGACGTCTATCTTGAGATAGCGCGGGCCGAGGGCATGGAAATTACGCATATTTTTGAAACCCACCGCAATGAAGATCTGGTGTCGGGGGCGCCTGTTCTGGCACAGATGACTGGTGCCAAGGTGCTGCATGGCCCCGATACAGAAAAGCCGATCCGTTATGCCGAAACTGCACGCGACGGTGACAGTTTCAGTATCGGCCAGCTTGAAATCCGTGTTTTGGAGACGCCGGGCCATACCGATGACCATCTGGCCTTTGCCGTTTTCGATAGCGCCTATCCGGAAAAGGCGGTGGGCGTGTTTACCGGTGATGCACTGTTTATTGGTGATGTCGGACGAACTGATTTTTATCCTGATCGTGCCGAGGAAGTAGCGGGGCTGCTTTACGATTCCCTGCGAAAAATACTGGCGCTTGGGGACCAGGCAATCGTTTACCCGGCTCATGGTGCGGGCTCAGTGTGTGGCGACGGTATGGCGGAACGCGAATTTTCCACGCTCGGTCACGAGCGGAACAACAATCCGCGTCTTCAAATTACTGACAAAGATGAGTTTATTCGTTTCAAGGTCAACGAAAACCACTACCAGCCGCCCTATTTCCGGCTGATGGAACGGTTGAACATGGAAGGCGGCGAACCGCCACCACGTCAACGGTGTCCACGCAGGCTAACGCTTCAGCAAGTGAAATCATCAATGGCGGATATGCTTGTTGATGTGCGCGAACCGATGGCCTATGCCGCGGGTCATCTGCCCGGTGCTATCAGTCTGCCGGTGTCAATGATCCCGGCTTTTGCCGGCTGGTTTATCGACGAGGGGGCGCGCATCGTTTTACTGGCCTCGGACCAAAGCCAGCTTGAATCTGCCATGACGCATCTCATGCGGATCGCGCTGGACAATGTGGAGGGGGGCTATGTTGGTATTGTCCCCGCCGCCGCGCAGGGCGTACATATGGAGATGACCCCGATGATCGGCACCGAGGAAGTAAAGCAACGCCTCGCGGGCGCGAATAACTGGACCTTGCTGGATGTGCGCGCTGCCGATGAACGGTCTGAGAGCGCGATTGAGGGCTCACAACACATATATATCGGTCATCTCAATGAGCGGTGGTGTGAGCTTGACAAGCATCGCCGTTATACGCTGATGTGTGCGAGCGGTATCCGTGCGACAGTGGCTGCCGGTTGGCTTGCCGGCAAGGGATTCGACAAGGTCGATATTTATCTTGGCTCCATGGGCGCCTGGAAAGCGGCGCAGGAATGAAGTTGTATTATTTACTCGAACACCATTAAACATAGCCGGAAAGTCTGCTTAATGACGCTGCAATCTGCCTGACATTGTCAGGCAGGTGTTAATAACTCATTGATAAAAGGAATTATGGACGTGTTCCTGCTGCCAGTGCCTGAGGTGGAATTATTCCCACTCTATCGTGGCGGGTGGCTTACCGGAAATATCGTAGACCACCCGTGAAATTCCGGTTGTTTCGTTGATAATGCGACGTGAAACCAGATCCAGAAAGTCGTAGGGCAGATTGGCCCAGCGTGCGGTCATGAAATCAATGGTTTCCACGGCGCGCAGCGAAACCACATAATCATAACGGCGGCCATCGCCCATGACACCGACAGATTTGACCGGCAGAAACACAGCAAAGGCCTGGCTGGTTTTATCGTACAGATCGTGGCGGCGCAGTTCTTCAATAAAGATATGGTCGGCTTTACGCAACAGATCGGCATAGTCTTTTTTGACTTCACCCAGTATACGCACGCCCAGACCCGGCCCCGGGAAAGGGTGACGGTAAACCATATCACTGGGCAGGCCCAGCTCAACCCCGAGTTTACGCACTTCATCCTTGAACAGCTCACGCAATGGTTCGATCAGCTTGAGGTTCATTTCCTCCGGCAGGCCACCCACGTTGTGGTGGGTTTTGATGACATGCGCTTTACCGGTCTTGGAGGCGGCTGATTCGATAACATCAGGGTAAATGGTGCCCTGTGCCAGCCATTTGACCTTGGGCAGTCTGCTGGCTTCTTCATCGAAAACTTCGACAAATTTGTTACCGATAATTTTGCGCTTCTGTTCCGGATCATCGACACCGGCCAGTGCGTCGAGAAAGCGATCTTCGGCATCAGCACGAATCACCCGGATGCCCATATGTTTGGCAAACATCGCCATGACCTGGTCGCCTTCATGCTGGCGTAGCAGGCCGTTATCGACAAAGACACAGGTCAGCTGATCGCCAATGGCTTTATGCAGCAGCGCGGCAACCACAGAAGAGTCGACACCACCAGACAGGCCCAGCAGCACTTCATCATCACCGACCTGTTCACGGATAGCCGTGATGTGATCATCAATAATATTGGCGGGCGTCCACAGGGTTTCACAGCCACAGATTTCAACCAGGAAGCGCTCAATCATGCGCTGGCCCTGTGTGGTGTGGGTAACTTCGGGATGGAATTGCACGCCATAAAAATGGCGGCTTTCGTCGGCCATGCCGGCGATTGGGGCGCTATCGGTACTGGCGATGACTTTGAAACCTTCCGGCAGTTCGGCAACGCGGTCACCGTGGCTCATCCAGACATCGAGCATGCCCCAGCCTTCTTCGGTGGTGTGGTCTTCGATATCACGCAGAAACTGAGAATGACCACGGGCGCGGATCTGGGCATAGCCGAATTCACGGTGCGATGAGGATTCAACCTTACCCCCCAGCTGAGTCGCCATGGTCTGCATGCCATAGCAAATGCCCAGTACCGGCAGACCCAGTTCGAAGACGCAATGCGGCGCACTGGGCGCGGCCTCACCAATGGTGGAGTCTGGGCCGCCGGAGAGAATGATGCCTTTGGGGTTAAATTCACGGATCTCGGCTTCACTGATTTCCGGGTTACGCAGTTCACAGTAAACCCCGGCTTCACGGATACGGCGCGCGATAAGCTGGGTGTACTGGGAGCCGAAATCCAGAATAAGAATGCGATGATCGTGAATATTGCTGGTCATTGAGATCTCTTCAAATCAAATAAAAAACCACTGCCCCGGACAGGGGCAGTGGTTTGCAAGCTTAGTTAAGACGGTAGTTTGGCGCTTCTTTGATGATGGTCACGTCATGGACGTGGCTTTCGCTCATACCGGCTGAGGTGACTTTTACGAACTGCGGTTTGGTGCGCATTTCTTCAATAGTCGCAGAACCGGTGTAGCCCATGCTGGCACGGATACCCCCCACCAGTTGGTGAACCACGGCGCCCAGACTGCCTTTGAATGGCACACGGCCTTCAATGCCTTCCGGTACCAGTTTGTCGGCTTCGTTGGATTCCTGGAAGTAACGATCACTGGAACCCTGCTTCTGTGACATTGCACCCAGTGAGCCCATACCGCGGTAGGATTTGTAAGCCCGGCCCTGATACAGTTCGACCTCACCCGGAGCTTCTTCAGTACCGGCAAACATGCCGCCAATCATGATGCTGTGCGCACCGGCAACCAGTGCCTTGGCGATATCACCGGAGAAGCGGATACCACCGTCGGCAATCAGCGGCACACCGGTCCCTTCAAGGGCAGCGGCGACATTGCTGATCGCACTGATTTGCGGTACGCCGACACCGGCGACAATGCGGGTGGTACAAATCGAACCGGGACCGATACCGACTTTGACCGCGTCTGCGCCGGATTCAACCAGTGCCAGTGCGGCTTCGGCGGTAGCGATATTACCGCCAATGACCTGTACCTGCGGGAAATTTTGCTTGACCCATTTGACCTGGTCCAGCACGCCCTGTGAATGACCGTGGGCGGTATCGACCACGATAACGTCCACACCGGCAGCGGCCAGTGCTTCAACACGGGCCTGGCTTTCAGCGCCGATACCGACGGCGGCACCGACACGCAGACGTTCCTGATCGTCTTTAGAGGCCAGCGGATTATCCGTTTGTTTCTGGATATCCTTGACCGTGATCATGCCTGTCAGATGGAAGTTATCATCCACCACCAGGACTTTTTCGATACGGTTGGTATGCAGCAGGTTCAGGACTTCTTCGCGGGAGGCATCTTCCTTGACCGTAACCAGCTTGTCCTTCTGGGTCATGATGGAAGAAACCGGGTTGTCGTAATGGGTTTCAAAACGCAGATCACGACTGGTGACGATACCGACCAGGTCGACACCATCGACGACAGGCACGCCGGAAATGTTGTGAGTACGGGTCAGGTCGACAACTTCACCGATGGTGGTGGTAGGACTGACAGTAATCGGATCACGCACAACACCGCTTTCGAATTTTTTGACCTTACGCACTTCATCGGCCTGTTGCTCGATGGTCATGTTTTTGTGCAGAATACCCAAGCCGCCTTCCTGCGCCATAGCAATGGCCAGACGGCCTTCGGTGACAGTATCCATCGCCGCCGACAGCAGCGGGATGTTAATCGTGATATCACGGGTCAATTTTGTCGCCAGATTGACATCACGCGGGAGGACGTTTGAATAGGCCGGGACCAGCAAAACGTCATCAAACGTCAGAGCTTCTTGAGCAATTCTCATCGGGCTTGTTCCTGAAATTAGCTGTAATATGATCCTGCAATTATATCAGGAAAATCAGTGCCAATGGCATCACAAAATACAACTGATCAACGAGGCTCACTGGCTAACCGCGCCGTCCGAGAGGTTTATCCGGTTTCAAGGATCGTCCGAGAAGCCCGCATGCTGCTGGAAGGCTCTTTTCCTCTCATCTGGGTCGAAGGCGAGATATCCAATCTGGCCATGCCCGGCTCGGGTCATATCTATTTCACCCTGAAGGATGAGGCTGCGCAGGTTCGCTGCGCGATGTTCCGTAATCGTAACCGCCAACTGCGATTTACCCCTGAGAATGGTATGCAGGTTTTGTTACGGGTGCGTGTCACGCTGTATGAAGGCCGCGGTGAATTCCAGCTGATGGTTGAGCACATGGAAGAGGCCGGCAGTGGTGCATTGCAGCGTGCCTACGAGGCCTTAAAGCAAAGGCTGGGTCAGGAAGGATTGTTCGATCAGGCCCATAAAAAACCGATTCCGGCAATGCCAGCCACGATCGGCATTATCTCGTCACCTGATGGTGCGGCGGTGCACGATATTCTCAGCGTGCTCAAACGTCGTTTCCCGGCCGTGGATGTGATTCTTTATCCGGTCGCAGTGCAGGGTGAGGCTTCGGCTCGACAGCTGGTTGAGGCAGTCAGGCTCGCTGATAGCCGCCAGGAATGCGATGTACTGATAATCAGCCGCGGCGGCGGTTCGCTGGAAGATCTGTGGAGTTTTAACGACGAGCAACTGGCACGGGCCATTTATGACTGTAAACTGCCGGTGATATCCGCGGTTGGCCATGAGGTCGACTTTACCATCGCTGATTTTGTCGCCGACGTGCGGGCGCCGACGCCCTCGGCCGCAGCAGAAATGGCGGTGCCTGATGCCAGACAGTTGCTGGCGACGGTCCAGAATCTGATGCAGCGACTGACTGCACGCACCCGGCAATGGCTGACCGGCGAACAACGCCACCTGTTGCATCTGCAGCGACGTCTGCCAAGACCGGATTTACAAATCCGCCAGCAAAATCAAGCCATTAAGCAGTACAAACGCATGCTGGATGCTGCCTGGCAGCGGGATCAGCAAAATCGCGCGCAGAGAGTCGATTTCCTCGCTGCAAGACTCAAGCATCCGCAGGCGCAAATCGACAGTCAGCGAGCCCGGCTTGATAACCTGATGCACCGCCTGCAAACCGCTCTCAGGTCACAGCAAAAACAGGCTGCTCAGTCAGTGGTGGCTCTGCAGTCGCGTCTCAGGCGGCAATTGCCTGCGCAACAGGTGGCAAGGCAACAGCTGCATCTATCAGGACTCAAACGCCAGCTCGATAAACTGATCCAGACGCAGCTGAGCATCGCCGGAAGCATGTTGTCGCAGCAGGTGAGAACCCTGGCGGCGGTGAGTCCGCTCAACACGCTGGAGCGGGGTTACAGCATCAGTCGCCGTATTGATACAGAAGAAGTCATTACCCGCAGCGAACAGGTCAGACCGGGCGATGCGATCCGCGTCAAGCTGCGCCAGGGGGAGATTGACTGTGAGGTCAGAGCTGTTAAAGATAAATAAAATTCTGCTGATACTGGGCCTGTGTCTGCCTTTGCTCGCAGCGGCGCTACCGGATGAATCGGCGGTGCCCGGCGGGGTGGTGATACTGCCGCTGGCACCGAATGCGACACCGCGGCCAGTCGTGAGTTTTGAGGGTAAACCGGTTCTGGTGGCTGCTGAAAATGGTCTCTGGCAGGCCGTTATTGGTATCCCGCTCGATGCCAAACCGGGGCCCCATCAGATTACAGTCAGGCAGGCAGAGAAGGAGAAAACCTTAATCTTTACGATTGAGGACAAGCAGTATCCGACCCAGCACATCACCATCAAGGACAAGCGCAAGGTCAACCCCAATCAGTACGACATGGAACGGATTAACCGTGAGACCCGACGCATTGATGCTGCTCTGCGGCACTGGACCGACACTAATGAGGTACCGTTTGATTTTATCTGGCCGCTGAAAGGTGAAATCAGCGGCTTATTCGGCCGCCGTCGTGTATTTAATGGTGAACCCAGAAAACCGCACAGCGGGATGGATATCGCGGCCGCCAGGGGGACGCCGGTTCAGGCCCCGGCCGCCGGCATCATTCGTGGCAGCGGTGATTATTTTTTTAACGGCAACACGGTGTTTATCGATCACGGTCAGGGGCTGGTGACCATGTTCTGTCACTTGAGCCGGATTGACGTCAAAGACGGTCAGGCGGTCAAGCAGGGCGAAATCATCGGTCTGGTCGGTGCGACTGGCAGGGTCACCGGACCGCATCTGCATTTTGGCGTCAGCCTCAATGATGAAAGGGTAGAGCCACGCCTGTTTTTTCCTCAGTCCGGCCCCTAGGGCTTGTTGATCGTTCATCTCCGCCTCTGTTATGACTGAAAAAGCGTCAATCAAGGCGCGGGGAGAGCGGTTTAGTGTTCTAAACAAACGACGAACAACGCAGAGTAGTGTTTTTTCAGCCGCAACCCGGAAGGCTGGGACTATTTTTGCGCCCGGCTTCGCTGTTCAAATGGGTTCCAGACCCATTTGTCAATCGCCATGTAGGATGGCTACACTACGCTCCTTCCCGCCTTGCCAGACACAAAAACAACCTCCAGCAGTAGTGAAGATAAAAGATCAACAAGCTCTAGAGATAAGCCTGTAAAGTCCGGGTCAGCAGACCGAAATCCACTGGTTTGGTGATGTAGGCCCTGAACAGCCCGTCGGCGGCATCGATATTTTCCTGCATTGCGGCGGCGGTCAGTGCAATCACCGGAATGTCAGCATAGTCCGGGTTCTCCTGCATGACGCGGCTGAGTTCGATCCCGGTCATGCCCGGCAGGTTGATATCCAGCAGAATCACATCCGGAATCATGGTTTTCAGCAGATCCAGCCCCGCTTCGGCACTTTCGCAGGTATGCAGACAGATATGCTCATAACGTGAGAAAAAGACCTCAATAAGGCGGATGTTGGCCGGGTTGTCCTCAATATAAAGCACATGACGGCGCTGTTTGGGGCGTTCAGTGTCTCCCCGCCGTTCCTGTAAATCCGTGTCTTCAGCCGAAACCATGCTGCGTAGTGAGGGCACTGTCAGCGTATCCTGCTGGGTGGATAGTGGCAGTTCTACCCAGAAGCTGCTGCCCTGACCCTCTGTGCTGGCGAAATCAATGCTGCCGCCCATGGCTTCGATCAAACGTTTGCTGACACTGAGGCCGACACCGCTGCCTTCGATATTGGCGTATTCCTGTCCCAGTCGCTCGAATGCGGTGAACACATGAGACTGCCTGTCCGTAGCAATGCCCTGGCCGGTATCAGTGATAGTCAGTTTCAAGGTGCTGTTATGGGTATGTACGCTGGTACTGATCAACACCTTGCCACCGGCCTTGTTGTACTTGATGGCATTACTCACCAGATTGATGAACACCTGCTTCAGCTTGGTGAAGTCGGCAATCACTACGCAGTCGTTATTGTTGAGCACATCAACATGGACATCATATTGTTTGGCCAGTGTCTGCAGCATCGGCAGGCATTCTTCGAACACAGTGGATATATGCACATGATCGTGGGAAGTCTGAATATTGCCGGCTTCAATTTTGGACAGTTCCAGTACATCATTAATCAGGGTTAATAAATGTTCCCCGCTGTAGATGATCTGCCTGACACTTTTGATTTGCGGTTTGCTCAGCGTCTGCTCCTTGTCGCTCAGCAATAATTGGGCAAAGCCGAGAATACCATTAAGCGGAGTCCGTAATTCATGGCTCATCGCAGACAAAAATTCGGATTTGGCATTATTGGCGCGTTCAGCCTGTTGCTTGGCATCAATTAATGCCTGCTGTTCCGCTTTCTGTTTACTGATATCGCGGGCAATGCCGGTAAACAGGTATTCACCTTCCCACTTAAAATCACTGATAGTCAGCTCTATGGGGAACGCTTTCCCGTTCTTGTGCTGTGCCTCGACTTCGACCGGCTGACCCAGAATACGGCTTTCTTCGGTGGAGAGAAAACGCGACATGCCCAGCTTGTGAAGATCGCGATAGCTGGCCGGCATCAGCATGGTAATGTTCTGACCGATCACTTCTTCCGGCTGGTAGCCATAGAGGGCGATAGAGGCCTTGTTATAGTTTTCGATAATGCCATGGTGGTTGATAGTAATGACGCTGTCGATGGTGTTATCCAGCAAGGTCTGCAGCCGCAGACTTTCATGGCGGGCGGCAGCTTCCAGTTCCTCACGCTTACTGAGTTCCTGTTTGAGTTCAACAGTATGCTCGCGGATATACTGCGCCAGGCGTCGGTCGTGATGCTTTTTCAACAGCAGACTGATGATGGCCAGCAAGATGAGACTGACAAATCCCAGACTCACTAGCAGCGGCCAGTCGGTACTGTTGGATTCGAGGTATAAAAAATCATCGAGGTTACCGACCGAGTCATATAAGCCCAGATCCTGGTAGATTTCGCCGATTTGTTGCCATCGACTCGGGGTCATATGACCGAATTCCACCGTCGGGTAAAGGCTGAGCTTGAGTAATTGATCTGCTTCAAATTGCAGGTGAGTACGGCTTTTATTCTGGCTATTGTACTTGGCAAGAATAATCTCAATGATTTCCTGAGGATGCTCGGCGGCGTAGCGCCAGCCCCGGTACAACGCATCGCGGAAAGCTTCAACCACCTCAGGGTGCTGCTGCAGGTAGCTTTGTGAGGTAAACAGAATATCGCTGTAGAAGCTGATACCGTAATCCTTGGGCGCAATGGTGCGGTAAGGTATCTGCTGCTGAACCAGTTTGAAGGGTTCGTTGGAAATATAGGCTGTCAGGGCATCAACCCGTCCGGCAATCAGGTCGTCTATATCGGTGGCCTTAGGTGGCACAAAATTGATCCGGCTGGTGTCGATCTTTTCCTGCAGAAAGATGGCGGCCAGATCATCGGCATAAGACTGACGGGTGACCGTTTTACCGATAAAATCCTGCGCTGAATAGATGCCTGAATCAGCCCTGACCAGCCAGACATACGGGCTATTCTGGAATGTTGCACCCAGCGCAACCAGCGGCCGGCCTTTCAGATACTCGACAACAATACCGGTGCCCGACAGACCGAACTCGACTTCACCACTTTCCACCTCATCATAGGGATGGGTAAAGCCGGTTTGAATGTCGACATTCAAACCGGCCTGCTGGAAAAACCCTTTTTCCCTGGCCGCGTAGAGTCCGGCAAATTGAAACTGATGCTGCCAGTGCAGTTGAATGGTGACATCGTGTTGACCCTGTTCGTAGGCCTGAGCACTGTCCACAGTGCTTAAAACGAGCAGAACAAGGATATTAAATAGGTATCGTAGACTCATATATGGCGGCGTATCGGGTCAAATTGCATCTTAGCTGAACCCTTGTTCACAACGCCACCTTTAGTTCACATTCTGAAGTCGCGGCCGAGATAAACGCTCAAGACTTTCTTATCCTTAAGAATTTCCTCAGGAGTGCCGCGGGCGATCACCTCGCCTTCATTGAAGATGTAGGCACGCTGACAAACATTGAGCGTCTCGCGCACGTTGTGGTCGGTAATCAGAATGCCAATACCACGGTCGGCCAGTTCCTTGATAATGCCCTGAATATCAAGCACCGAAATCGGGTCGACACCGGCGAACGGTTCATCCAGCAGAATAAACTGCGGATCCATCGCCAGTGCCCGGGCGATTTCCACCCGTCGGCGTTCACCACCGGACAGAGACAGGCCTTTGGATTTACGGATGTGATCAATATGAAAATCCTGCAGCAGTCGTTCCAGCAAATCTTTTCTTGCCGCCGCGGTCAGTTCATCACGGGTTTCCAGAATCGCAAACAGATTATCCTCGACGCTGAGTTTGCGGAAAACCGAGGCTTCCTGCGGCAGATAACCGATACCCAGACGGGCCCGGTCATGAATCGGATAGTCAGTCAGGTCGTATTGATCGAGGAAAATAAAGCCATGATCGACCGGTACAAGACCAACAATCATATAAAAGCTGGTTGTTTTGCCTGCACCGTTAGGACCAAGCAAACCGACGATTTCACCACTTTTGACATCCAGTGAAATATCTTTAACGACCTGACGATCACCGTAACGCTTCGCCAGTTGCTGCGCGGATAAAATACTCATAGTGGCCGGGATTATTGCAGGTAGCGGCTGTTGACCCAGCCGATCACCACTTCACCATTGATGGTACCGCGAACCTGCGCCCAGTTGGTCTGCCGGGTCAGCACAATGACTTCCATTGACTGAGCGAAAGTGCCGAGTTTCTGATACTGGGTACCGGGACCGGTGCGGACATTGAGTCGGCTGGTCGTCATTGCCGTCGGGTAGGATTTGGGCTCTGTTTCTGTTGCCTGACTCTCAGTCTGCTTGTCGTCTCCGGCGCCGGATTCAGGCGGTGCTGAGGTATCTTCACTCTGGGCTGGCACTGCTTTTTCTTCTGGTTTGGACGGCTTACGGGTATTTTGCGGTTGAATGATAATATGCACCCGGCCTTTTTTCTGTGTTTCACCATCGACGGTGACCGGCTTGGAGTTGGCAGAGACGACGTTGCGGGCAATGTCATACTCGATGTAATTACCGGTGAACTCATCACCGTTCTGCTGGACGTAGCCATCGCCGATCAGATAGATTTTCTGGCGATCAGCGTAATATTCCATTTTCAGCGCCTTGGCCTTGACCGGGTTCTCACCGGGATTATGCACCTGCTGGTAAGTGGCGCGTTTGCCTTCCGCCACCGCCTTGGTCAGCTGTTTATTGTCATCGTAAAAGAAAGTGATGATGTCGCCGGTAATGCGCAGGGTACCCTGAGTCAGAATGGCATCCCCTTTGTATTGCGTCACTCCTTCACGATCGTCCAGCTGGGCGTGGTCGGCCTCAATACTGATGGGTTTTTCCCGATCACTGGGCAAAGCCAGCGCCATGGCAGGCATGAGCACGGCAATCGCAAGCAGATTAATTGGCAGGCGCATCATATTGTCCTTTTACCCTCGAATGCAGGTTGATTGTCTCATCATCCAGCGCCGCGTGCAGGCCGACGGCGTCGGTCACGCCCTGCGGTGAATGAATGGTCACCGGCTCTTCCGTATAAGCCGTGTTGTCTTGCGTATTCAGCGTCAGTCTCTCGGTGCGCATTTCAAACGCCGGATCGTCCTTGTTGCTGATAATAACATTTCCGGTCAGTAGTATTGTTTCGGCCTCACCCTGGGTGTGACCGTGCTGGGAGCTGACTACCCAGGTATCCTGACCGGGTTCCAGAAACTCGGTGATCGGCTGGATAATTTCTGTCGAGTCATCATGCGGATAATGCGCCATTTCCTCGCCTTTGATGATGCGCGCCGGTTCACCGTTGATATCCATTATCGTCATGGTGAAGTCGGTCATTGCATAATCGCTGGTGCGCCGCACGTCACTTGTCTGCTGCGCTGATTGATTACTGTCGTAAAAAATCAACCACAGACTGAAGGCAGCTATCAACAGCAGCCCGATGCGGGCATAGCGAGGCAGATTAAAAATGACGTTCAATTTGATCCTGCAGGTTACCCTGTCCTTCCATAATCAATTCACAAACCTCGCGGGCAGCACCATGACCGCCATTTGACGGTGTGATCCAGTGTGCATGTTTTTTGACAACTTCGTCAGCATCCTGCACTGCTACGGCGAGACCGACACGGCTCATGATGGAGAGATCAACCCAATCATCGCCCACAAAGGCGCACTGTTCGGGCTCCAGACCCAGCTCGGCAATCAATTGCTCAAAAACCGGCAGTTTAACGCGTTTGCCCTGAAAGACATGATTAATGCCCAGACTGTTCATCCGGTGTTCTACCGTTTTTGTGGTTCGGCCACTGATAATGGCAATTTCCACCCCGGTGAGTTGCAGCAGTTTCATACCGTGGCCGTCACGGGTATGAAAAGATTTATATTCCTGACCATCATCGCCGATGATAATACGGCCATCTGTCAGTACACCATCCACATCGAAGATGACCAGTTTGATTTTTTTGGCTTTTTCCAGAATGTCCTGCATTGATTTTCCTGTTACACGACACCGGCACGGAGCAGGTCATGCATATTGATGGCCCCGGCCAGTTTGTGTTGTTCGTTGAGTATGAGTAGGGCATTAATCTTGTAACGCTGCATTAATTCTAGCGCTTCGGCTGCCAGCATTTCGGGTTTGCCGGTTTTGCAGCCACGGGTCATGAAAGCAGACAGCGGTTCAGTATGAATGTTCACTTCCTGTGCCAGCACACGGCGCAGGTCACCATCGGTAAAAATGCCGACAACCCGCTGCCCGGCATCGGTCACCGCGGTCATGCCCAGGCCTTTCGCTGACATTTCAATCAGGGCTTCACTGATCAGGGCAGACTCGCTGATAGTGGGAATGGCCGAGCCGGTATGCATAATATCGCTCACCCGCAATAACAGGCGGCGGCCAAGCAAGCCGCCCGGATGTGACATGGCAAAGTCTTCTGCGGTAAAGCCGCGGGCTTCCAGCAGGGCAACGGCAAGTGCATCGCCCATCACCAGTGCCGCGGTCGTGCTGGAAGTCGGGGCAAGTCCCAGCGGACAGGCCTCACGTTCGACACTGACATCAAGATGGGCACTGGCACACTGCGCCAATGTCGACTCCGGTCTGCCGGTCATGACGATCAACGGCACATGCAGACGTTTGATCAGCGGCAGGATAGTGAGAATTTCAGCTGTTTCGCCGGAGTTGGATAAAGCCAGCACCACATCTTTATCGGTGATCATGCCCAGATCCCCATGACTGGCTTCGCCGGGATGAACAAAAAATGCCGGTGTACCGGTACTGGCCAGGGTAGCAGCGATTTTACTGCCGATATGGCCGGATTTGCCCATGCCGATCACGACTATGCGGCCGCTGCATGCCAGCATAAACTCACAGGCTCTGATAAAGTCGTCATTGATGCGATCGCGTAAGGCTGATATAGCCGCCAACTCGGTCTCGATGACCGCGCCGGCGAGCGCTTTGAGCTTATCGTGATCGATCTGCATTAACTGATTCCCGGCATGTTCTGGTAGGCAAGAAGACTGTTATAGCCAATATAGACCACTAACAGCAAGGCCCCCGCTACCCGGCCGATACGGCCCTGGGAACAATAGCGTGCGAAAAGGAAAAGACCCACTGCCAGTCCGATCATAAATGGGAAATCACGGTAAAGCAGCATGGGATCGACATTTGAAGGGGCAATCAGGCCCGGCATCGCCAGTACAGCGAGCAGATTGAAAATATTGGAGCCGAGGATATTACCCACGGCGATATCGTGTTCGTGTTTCAGTGCCGAGATTACCGACGCTGCCAGTTCCGGCAGGCTGGTGCCAATCGCGACAATAGTCAGACCAATAATCAGATCACTGACACCCAGTAAGGTGGCGATGCCGCTGGCACCCCAGACCAGTGACTTCGAGCCGACCAGCAGTGATGCCAGGCCGATCGTAAAATACCAACTGGCTTTGCCGGTCGACATTTTGGGTTCGGCATATTCTTCAGCGAATTCAGCCTCCAGGGGGTCGTTTTTCCCCAGACCTTTGTAGGCCATCCAGCCCATGGCGGCAATAGTCAGCAGGAAACCGACGAAAAGAATGCCACCATCCATTCGGCTCAGTACACCATCGGTAATCATGATGAGCGATATCAGCATGACAAAAGCCAGCAGAGGAAATTCACGGCGCAGCGTGGCCGAGTTGACGACCAGTGGTGCGATCAAAGTGGTTACCCCCAGCACCAGGCCCACATTGGTGATATTGGAGCCGATGGCATTACCGATACCCATTGCCGGCACGCCATCAATGGCGGCCAGAGCGGACACCAGCATTTCCGGTGCCGAAGTGCCGAAACCGACGATGGTGACACCGACAATAAGGGGAGAAACACCCAGGTTACTGGCGATGTTGGCAGCCCCGTCAATAAAACGATCTGCACCCCAAATCAGGATGGCAAAGCCGGCCACAATGGCAACAATAAATAAAATGCTGGTCATAACACTCCGTGACTGGTCTGAATCCGGTTTAGTTGAAACATAAAAAAAGCCGGGTCATAACCCGGCTCTTTATTATAAGGTCTCAACAGGAGATTGTCGTGTCACTCGTCCTCGAACACATCGAAGTCATCATTTTGCGGTGGGTTACCGTCGAAAACCAGATACTCACGACGTGACATGTAGGCATCACGAACATAACTGTATTCATCAGTGGCAGCCTGGTCCAACACTTTCTCTGCTTTGAGCAGATTGGCGCGGGTATCGATAACACGGGTGCCGACCAGTGCGATGCGGGCATCGTCACCTTCAACGTACATCACGGGATCGGTGAACATATCGCCGACCAGACCGAAGGTGTCACGCACATTGCGCGGGCCGAAGAAAGGCAGCACGACATAGGCACCGGGCTCAGCGCCCCAGACGCCCAGCGTCTGACCGAAATCTTCATTATTCTTGGTAAAGCCGCTCAGGCTGGCGACGTCAAAAATACCGGCTACACCGACCGTAGTATTCAGTACAAAGCGGTGAGTATCACGGTAAGCCTGGTAGAACTTGCCCTGAAACAAGTCATTGATAATCACAGTGATGTCATTCAGGTTGCTGAAGAAGTTACTGACACCCTGGCTGATAGGAGCAGGCACAACAGCGTCATAGCCCCTGGCAACCGGTTTGAGTACGGCGGTATCCACTGCATCATTAAACTTGTACATGGCACGGTTATATCCTTCCAATGGATCACTGACGCCTGCACTCTGGTTAATGGTGGCGCAACCGGTCATGAACAGTACCATGACCACTACACCCAGTCTGAAAACGGTACGGAGTTGTGTCATTGAAATCTTTATCCCTGTTTATTCTTATTGACCCACAAATAATCTCACGCTGGTCGGAGCCGATCAAGAGATCCTGTTGTAATATCGGCAAACAGGGGATGAAGTTTGTTGTATAAATGCAACAGTCTGGTCAGCGTTCCCGGACTGTCTGCTCCCGACGCTGCATGTCGGCTGTTGCAGCATTATCAAACATAAAGCTGGCGAAAACCTCACTACAGGCAAGCCAGCTGTTTTTCCGCGCATAATCAATACAGTCCTGTGAGTTTAAGCCCAGTGCTTTTTCTACGGCTTCAGCCAGATTGTCACTGAGACTGCCGGTGATACCCTCCTGCACCACATCTGCTGGCCCCGTCACCGGATAAGCCGCTACCGGCACGCCGCAGGCCATCGCTTCCAGTAACACCAGCCCGAAAGTATCGGTGCGGCTGGGGAAAACAAACACATCCGCTGCCGCAACATAGCTGGCCAGTTCTCTGCCGAACTTGGCACCGGTGAACAGCACATCGGGATAGGCCTGTCGCAACTGTTCCAGATCCGGCCCGTCACCGACAACGACTTTACTGCCCGGCACATTCAGTTCAAGGAAAGCTTCAATATTTTTTTCTACCGCTACCCGGCCCATATTGAGCAGAATCGGACCTGGCAGGTCCAGTTGCTGCGGATTTTCCGGCGTGAAAATATCGGTATCCACACCGCGGCCCCAGACTTCAACATGCTTAAAGCCCCTTTGAAGCAGACGCTGACGCTGGGATTCAGTCGGCACCAGGGTGTGTACCGCCCGGCCGTGAAAGCGACGCAACCAGGCATAGGTCCAGCTCAGAGGAATCGGTGCCCTGAGACGGACATACTCAGGAAACTGGGTGTGATACGACGTGGTGAACTGGATCCTGTTACGCAGGCACCAGCGTCTTGCCGCCATGCCCAGCGGGCCTTCAGTCGCAATGTGTATAGCATTGGCATTGTGAGCATTAAGTAATTTCGCCACCTTGCGGCCGGGAAACAATGACAGCGGAATACTGGGATAACTGGGGCAGGGGATGGTTTTGAACAATTCAGGGGTAATTAAATGCACTTCATGGCCCAGCTGTTCCAGGCATTTGCGGGTCTGTTTTAGCGTCCGCACAACGCCGTTGACCTGGGGATTCCAGGCATCGGTCACGATAACAATTTTCATTGGGGCTTTTCCGCTAACAGCAGGTGGCGATACGCAAACATAAACAAGCCCTAGGCGGCTTGAACCAGAGCTTTGGGTTGTTCGACCAGTTCAGTCCAGTGGAGGATTTCCATTTCGCCGTTAGGGTGCTCGACCAGCGCGGTGCAGCTTTCCACCCAGTCACCGCAGTTGTAGTAATCAATATCGTGGTGGCGGGCGATTTCGGCGCGGTGAATGTGACCACATACTACGCCGTCAACACCCTGTCGCGCGGCTTCGTAGGCTACCGCTTCTTCGAAATTGCTGATGTACTGCACCGCATTTTTGACTTTGTGCTTCAGAAAAGCCGCCAGTGACCAGTAAGAAAAGCCCAGCTTGCGACGTACCAGGTTGACGTAGCGGTTGGCGCGCAGCAGCCACTCATAAAGACGGCTGCCGACCTTGGCCAGCAGCGGAGAAATTTTCACCACGCTGTCGAACTGGTCGCCGTGGATGATAAGCAGCTTGCGATTATCCGCGGTGGTGTGAATTACTTCATTCTGAATTTCTACATTGCCGAACACGGCACCATCGTAATCGCGCAGGATTTCATCGTGATTGCCCGGCACATAAATCACTTTGGTGTTGTGTTTGGCTTTACCCAGCAGGGTGCGGATGACATTGTTGTGCGCCTGCGGCCAGAACATCTTCTTTTTCATCTCCCAGATGTCGATAATGTCGCCGACCAGGTACAGGTAGTCACATTCCACTTTATGCAGGAAATCGAGCAGAAAATCGGCGCTGCAGCCGCGGAAGCCAAGGTGAATATCCGAGATCCAGACGCTGCGAACTTTTATCTTTCCTTTCTGACTCACTTGTTTTTGCATTATGTGCCCCTACCTTTTATCTTGAGCGCACACTAACTAATTAATATTGCAGCGTTATTAACTTTTTATTGCAGAATCGTGACGTAAGACCGGCTGGCCGGCTGTCGTATAATCAACGCCTGCCCTGACCAGAGAGAATTATGAGCAATCCATTACTAGACGATTACACTTTGCCGCCGTTTTCCAGAATCAAGCCGGAACATGTTGAGCCGGCTGTCACTCAGGCCATTGAAAAAGCGAGGGAAGCCGTCAATACACTGCTGACCCGTATTTCCGAGCCGACCTGGGAAACCCTGGTAGAGCCGATGGAAGAAATCGAAGCCAGCATCGATCATGTCTGGTCGCCGGTCAGCCATATGAACTCAGTGGTCAATTCCGATGAACTGCGCAAGGCTTACAACGCCTGTCTGCCGATGCTGAGCGAATTCGGTACCGAGCTGGGTCAGAATGAAGATCTTTACCGTGCCTACAAGGCGCTGGCAGAAAGCGAAGCCTATCAACAGCTTGATACCGCGCAGAAAAAAGTCATTGATAATGCGATACGTGATTTCCGTCTGTCCGGTGTTGAGCTGCCACCGGCACAGCGGGATCAATATAAAAAGATCACCCAGAAGCTGACCGAGCTCAGCGCCAGGTTCGAAGAAAACCTGCTCGACGCGACCCACGCCTGGAAAAAGCATATTACCGACGAAGCCATGCTGTCTGGCCTGCCGCCTTCCACCGTGGCGATGGCGGAGCAGTTTGCCAAGCGTGACGGTCTGGAAGGCTGGGTCTTCACCCTCGACTTCCCGTCCTACATGCCGGTGATGTCCTATGCTGACAACCGTGAACTGCGCGAAGAGATGTACACCGCCTTCGCCACCAAGGCTTCTGATCAGGGGCCCAATGCCGGTAAATGGGACAACACTGAAGTCATGGCCGAGATTCTGAAACTGCGCCATGAACTCGCCCAGCTACTGGGCTTTAATAACCACGCCGAACGTTCCCTGGCCACCAAAATGGCACAGACACCGGAACAGGTGCTGGACTTTCTGAATGATCTGGCCGCCCGCAGCAAACCGATTGCCGAAAAAGAGTTTGAAGAACTCAAGGCCTATGCCAAAGAAACCGCCGGCATGGACGATCTGGAAGCCTGGGATGTGACGTATTTTGCCGAGCAACTGCGTCAGCAGCGTTATTCGATTTCGCAGGAAGAACTGAAACCTTACTTCCCTGAAGACAGAGTGGTGAATGGCCTGTTTGCCGTGGTTAACAAGCTGTATGGCCTGGAAATCACTGAACGCAAGGATGTCGACACCTGGCATAAAGATGTGCGTTTCTTTGAAATCCGTGAAGCCAGTGGCGAACTGCGCGGGCAGTTCTATCTCGATCTCTATGCCCGTCAGCACAAACGTGGCGGCGCCTGGATGGATGAATGCCTGGTGCGTCGTAAGACCGCCGATGGCATTCAGACCCCTGTCGCTTTCCTGACCTGTAATTTCTCGGAACCGGTCGGGGGCAAGCCGGCTTTGTTCACCCATGATGAAGTGACCACGCTGTTCCATGAGTTCGGCCATGGCCTGCACCATATGCTGACCAAGATTGATTATTCCGGTGTTTCCGGGATTAACGGTGTGGCCTGGGATGCGGTCGAACTGCCCAGCCAGTTTATGGAAAACTGGTGCTGGGAACGCGAAGCGCTGGATCTGATTGCCGGTCATTATGAAACCGGTGAGCCGCTGCCGGAAGCCTTGTATCAGAAAATGATTGCAGCGCGTAACTTCCAGTCAGCGATGATGATGCTGAGACAAATCGAGTTTTCTCTGTTCGATTTCCGTCTGCATCTGGAGTTTGATCCGAACGAAGCCAACCAGGTCGATAAGATCCTGGCCGAAGTGCGCGATCAAATCACCGTGGTCAAGCCACCTAAATTCAACCGCTTTGCTCACAGCTTTGCCCATATCTTTGCCGGCGGTTATGCGGCCGGTTATTACAGCTACAAATGGGCGGAAGTGTTGTCGGCAGATGCCTTCTCCAAGTTTGAGGAAAACGGGATTTTTGATCGCAAGACCGGTCTCGAATTCCTGTCGTCGATTCTGGAGCAGGGTGGCTCCAAAGAGCCGATGGAGCTGTTTATCGAGTTCCGTGGCCGTGAACCTGAGATTGATGCCTTACTCAGGCATTCAGGCATTGCCGCTTAATAAAAAAGAGCCGAAAGGCTCTTTTTTATTTGTGCTGACTCAGCGTTTACAGCGGCCTGGAGATACCCAGCGTGATGCTGTTGCTCCTGAGATCGAGTTCATGCTCAAAACCATCATTCGGGTAATCGAGGGTGGTGCTGTCACTGTCGAAAACATTGTTATAGGCTGAATAGCGGTATTCCAGCCTGACGGTCCAGTCAGCCATCAGCCGATGCTCAATGCCTGCACTGGCTGTCCAGCCGAGTTTCCACTTGTCTTGATCTTCATTGACTCGCTGCGGCTGAAAGGTATCAGTGAACAGAAAGTCATATTCAAATTTACGTAAAGACGGCCCGGCAGCGATATAAAACAAGGATTTTTTATGCGCGTAACCCAAACGGGCTTTGAGGTTCACTGCCCAATCCGATTCAACCCGTGTGGTCACATTAAAGGTGTCGCCCGGTGCCGTGTTGTACTCAACCGGGCCAGCGGCATTCTTTTCTTTGAAATCCGAAAAGCTGAGATCGGCTTCCAGACCATAGACCAGATTACCGCTCTGGTGATTGTACCCCCAGAACAGCTGACCCTGAGCATGGTTGTCTTCAATATCATCAGAAGCACGGGGATTAACCAGCGCAAAATCGTCACCGGTAAAGTAGCCCTGCGATTTTACTTCAGCTGTCGGATCGGCTTCGCTACGTTCGGCACCGAGACTGAAACCGGCATAGCCGCCTTGCCAATAGGAGACTTGCTGGTTTTCGGCAAAAGCCGGATGACTGCTAAATGAGAGGACGAATACAAGGCCTGCGATGCCTGTCGCTGAAAATGGTTTCATGGGCTGGGTTCCTGCTGAACTTGTTGTGAACGGGTCATGCTTATTGGGTGGATTGTGCGGCGAATCTTTATAAGGAACTGTTTACCTAAAAATAAAGCAGCCAGCGCTGGCGCTGGCTGCTAATAATGAAAATCGGAAATCAGGAATTCATGCAGATCTGTACACTTTCCTGTGCAGTCTGAATCATCACCATCACATCGTCTTTTTTGACCAGACCGGCATCAATATCTTCTTTCAGCTTCTGGTTCAGGGCGCGGGTGGTGTTAGCCACATCACCTCCATCTGCGACCAGCATGATCGCCTTGTCCCGGTATTCTGCCGGCAGATTACTCAGTCCTTTAATCTGGCATTCAGCCATTTTCGCGACATAGGCATCAGCCTCGGCACGGATCGCTTTCGCTGTCATGTCGGGACGGTCGCTGCTGAGCTTCTTCATCACCAACGGCTTCATCTGTTCGCTGTAGTGTTTTTTGTAGTTTTCCTGAGTCTCGGCATCAATAGCGAGGGCCTGCTGAGCGGCAAAAATCAAAGGCAATAGTAATAATAGTTTTTTCATTGCATATCCTTTCGTGTTGGGACCCCATAAAATTATCGGGGGTATTCATGCTGAAACATAAGGTTTAGGGAATCAATTTCCTGTGAACTGTATCTCGTTAAACAAAATCATTCCAGCACGCGTATTGGACTATGAAGTCTGACAGAAAAAGCAGGCAATAAAAAAGGGCAGCGATGTGCCCCCTTTTATTAGTTTGTATTAATCAGCGCAGTTGACTGTCTTTACTGCCCCGGCGATTGAAGAGACCGGCAGCCTTGTTTTCCTTATCCACTTCTTCCTGACACTGCACGCACAGCCGCACACCGGGAATGGCTTCACGGCGAGCCTCCGGAATGGCTTCTTCACATTCTTCGCAGAACTTCAGGCTCTCGCCCTTGGGCAGACGGCCGCGCACGGCGCTGACTGCATCTTCCACACTGGCATCGATTTGATCTTGTACCGCCCCGTCTCGGGACCATCCTCCAGCCATAACGACCTCCAAATGACTGTTTTCATAATAGTTTCATTATATTCTAAAGATGGGGGTTGGGATCAAAATTCTCAAGTTGATTGTTTCTTCTGTGTAGGTTGGGCTGAGGTACGAAGCCCAACGATAGAGGTTGGGGGCATTGTTGGGCTTCATTGCATTCAGCCCAACCTATATCTTGACATTGCGACGCCGACAGGTCGTGGCAATCTTCAGGAACCTGGTTTTCGGTCAAAGCTGGGAAGCTAGCAGTGAATAAAACATTCAGTTCTGTTCTGAACGCTCGTATTTCGCCTTAATGGCGAGTCAGGGAAATACGCGCCCATTTCCCTAACAACCCTAGGGCGCCCCAATGTGCTGGCCTGCGGCTCCACTCGTCATAACATTGATTCAGGCGGTCGGCTAAAACTCGCTGCGCTCAGACACTAGCCGCCCTCAGACCTGAATCAATGTTATTCCTCGTCAGCACAAACGGGGATGGAAAAGCGGACACAAACTTGAATCTAGGGAATCAACTTTCCCCTCTCCCTCGAAGGGATAGGGGAAACCCGCCCTTATGCGAAGCTGAGCATCGCAGAGGTGACTGGATCAGTGTGAGCGCATGTCTGAGCGTAGCGAGTTTGCGAACACCCAGTCAGATCGAGAAGCGCAGGGAACCCGCAGGGCAAGCATGGGTCTGGCCTTTTTTGGCCACGCAAAAATGAACTTGTGAACCTCAAGTTCACAAAACCGGCTCTAGACTGAAAACTATGTGGTATTACTTAGGCCAAAGCTTAAACTGCTAAGCTATTCCATATTTGATAAAAATTACATTAACAATGAAATACACCGATCTCCGCGACTTCCTCTCCGGCCTGGAAAAGCAGGGCGAACTCAAACGCATTACCACCGAAGTTGATCCAGCCCTGGAAATGACCGAAATCGCTGACCGGGTGTTACGGGCAGGTGGTCCGGCGCTTTTGTTTGAAAATCCCAAAGGCTCTAAGGTCCCGGCTTTGCTGAACCTGTTCGGCACGCCGAAGCGTGTGGCAATGGGCATGGGTGAGGACTCGGTGGAAGCTTTGCGGGAGGTCGGCAAACTGCTCGCCTTTTTGAAAGAGCCTGAACCGCCCAAGGGTATGAAGGATGCCTGGAGTAAATTGCCGATTTTCAGGCAGGTGATGAATATGGGGCCGAAGGTCGTCAAAAAGGCGGCCTGTCAGGAGCAGGTGCTGGAAGGGGATGAGATTGATCTGGCCAATTATCCGATTCAGCTGTGCTGGCCGGAAGATGCGGCACCGCTGATTACCTGGGGGCTGGTGGTCACCAAAGGGCCGCATAAAGAACGCCAGAACCTCGGCATTTACCGGCAGCAGGTGATTGGCAAGAACCGCGTGATTATGCGTTGGTTGTCGCATCGCGGCGGCGCACTGGATTTCAAGGAATGGCAGCAGACCTATCCGGGCGAACCGTTTCCGGTCAGTGTCGTGCTGGGCTGCGATCCGGCCACTATTCTGGGCGCGGTGACGCCGGTGCCGGATACCTTGTCGGAATATGCTTTTGCCGGTCTTTTGCGTGGCAGCAAAACGGAGCTGGTGAAGTGCATCGGTAATGATCTGCAGGTACCGGCCAATGCCGAGATTGTGCTGGAAGGACATATCTACCCCGATGATATGGCACCGGAAGGACCCTATGGTGATCACACCGGTTATTACAATGAAGTCGACAGCTTTCCGGTGTTTACCATCGAGCGCATTACCCAGCGGCAGAACCCGATTTATCACAGCACTTATACCGGCCGGCCACCGGATGAACCGGCGATTCTTGGTGTGGCGCTGAACGAGGTGTTCGTGCCGATACTGCAGAAACAGTTTCCGGAGATAGTGGATTTCTATCTGCCGCCGGAGGGGTGTTCCTACCGGATGGCAGTAGTGAGCATGAAGAAACAGTATCCCGGTCATGCCAAGCGGGTGATGATGGGGGTCTGGTCGTTTTTGCGGCAGTTTATGTATACAAAGTTCGTGATCGTCGTCGATGATGATGTGAACGTACGGGATTGGCAGGATGTGATCTGGGCGATTACCACCCGAATGGATCCGGTACGCGACACAACGCTGGTGGAAAATACGCCGATCGATTATCTGGATTTTGCCTCACCGGTATCCGGGCTGGGTTCTAAAATGGGCATGGATGCGACCAATAAAATGCCGGGAGAGACGGATCGTGAATGGGGACGGCCGATTGAGCGGGATCCGGCTGTGGTCGCGAGGATCGATGCCATCTGGGAAGAACTGGGCCTGGGATAGCGTTTAACTCTGTCGCTATATTTTAAAGACCGGTTCTATAATTGGATTGAGGGATTACCCGCCCCCATCCCGGCCTTCTCCGGTGCAGGAGGAAGGAGAAGTTTCGATGCGCGCCTTGGCGTAGCGTCTCCATCACTCGCCCCTTGGCGGGAGAGGGGCAGGCTGAGGGGGCAATAGTCCAAAGGGAGTCTCTATGATTGAAAGTGCCTTGCTGTTATTTCTGGTCATTGACCCCTTCGGCAATCTGCCGTTTGTGCTGGCCGTGCTGAGTGGCACTGAAAAATCCTATTACCGTAAAACCATTCTGCGAGAGACGTTTCTGGCACTCATGGTTTTGGTCCTGTTTGCGCTGGTCGGTGATGCCATGCTGGGTTATCTCAGCATTGAGCGGGCATCGTTGATGGTTGCCGGTGGTGTGATTCTGTTTTTGATTTCACTGAAGATGATTTTTCAGTCAGCCAAAGATGTCTTTGCCGGCGATTACAGTCAGGATTCCTTTTTATTTCCAATCGCTGTGCCCTGTCTGGCGGGACCGTCAGCCATTACCACGGTGATGATTCTGCGCTCGCAGCAGCAGACCAGCCTGATCGAGTTGCTGCTGGCCTTGCTGCTGGTGCTGGTGATTGCCTTTGTTATCTTTCTGCTCGGCCGCCGTCTGAGTGACTGGCTGGGCGAGCGTGGCATCCGCGCGGTCGAAAAACTGATGGGGCTGCTGCTGAATCTGGTGGCCGTCAATATGATGCTGATTGGCGTGCGCGACTTTCTTGGTTAGTTAATCGGCAAAGAAATAACCGGCAATCAGATAGAAAATATTCAGGGCGGACAGCGCCATAATCAGATAAAAAGTGATTTTCATGCCCAGTACCCGGCGCTCGCCATCGTTACGTTGCAATGCGGTGGCATGAATAAAGCGCCCGGCCAGCAGGGCGATACCGGCAATATGAATCAGCCACCAGGGGCTGCCGGACCATTCCAGGATAATCATCAGAATCAGCGTGATGGGGATATATTCGGTGGCATTGCCCTGAACCCGGATGGCGGTCTGCAGATCCGGGTGACCATCATCACCTATTGATACCCGGTGCTGGCGACGCAGCTTGATAACCTGAAGTGAGAGTCTCACTATCCACAAAGCACAAAGACTGGCATATAAGGCAGTAATCATGATTTTTTCCCTTGACTGTGACCGTCGGTATTTTCTTCAACCCAGCGAGCGCCTTCCGGGCCGAATTCCTGTTTCCAGAACGGGGCACGATATTTGAGTTCTTCAATCAGCCAGTTGCAGGCATCCAGCGCGGCACGGCGGTGCGCCGACCAGCAGGCAATAACCACAATCGCATCGCCGGGGTAGATCTCACCGACGCGATGGACGATAAGGCAATCCAGCAGCGGCCATTGTTCCCTTGCCAGCTGTTCCAGTTTTTGCAGATATTGCTCGGTCATCGCCGGGTAGTGTTCCAGCATCATTTTGCTGAGACCCTTACGATCACTGAAATCACGCATGGTGCCGATAAAGGTCGCAGTGGCACCGAACTGGCCGGCCTGATTCAGTTCTGACTGCTGGCGGGCAATCAGTTGCCAGGGGTCGATGTCGTGTTCACTGACCCAGTTGCTCATTTCAGCCCCCGGTGACCGGCGGGAAAAAGGCCACCTCATCCCCGTCTTCGACCGGATCATCGAAGCGGGCATATTCAAGATTAATGGCGACCAGGACATTATTGGGCCGCGGTGCATTATCGGTAGCCTGATCCCAGGCTTCGCCGGTGGTTTCGACCGAACTCAGTTCAACTTCTGACTTACCGATTTTGTCACGGAGACTGGCGAAAAATTTGACTTGGATACTCATCTGGTTGATTGTTTCAGCAGTTTCGAAAACATTAGGATAACACTTGCGATGGCTGAGTTAACCCATTTTAATCAGGCCGGCGAAGCCCATATGGTCGATGTTGGCAGCAAGGATGTGACTGACCGGATTGCGGTGGCTGCAGGTAGCATTTCTATGCTGCCGGAGACCTTCAGACTGATTGAGCAGGGTGGGCATAAAAAGGGCGATGTATTGGGTATTGCGAGAATTGCCGGCATTATGGCGGCGAAGAAAACCTCGGATCTGATCCCTTTGTGCCACCCGCTGGCATTGAGCAAGGTCTCGATCGAATTTGAGCTGGATGCCAATAACACCGCTGTGCATTGCCAGGCTCTGGTGGGAACCAGCGGCCAGACCGGGGTGGAAATGGAAGCCCTGACCGCAGTTCAGGTCTGCTTACTGACTATTTACGATATGTGTAAGGCGGTTGATCGTGGCATGGTGATGACCGATATCCGTTTGCTGGAAAAAGCCGGTGGCAAGAGCGGTCACTGGCAGCGGGATTAGCCGAAAATCTCCTTAAAGCTGACCGTTTCACCTGAGCGCGCCGTGTCATAGCCGGAGTAGCCTGCCAGGTTGTCATGAAAAGCCTGGCTTTTGAGCAGGGAAATGATTTCAGTGACCCGCTCGTCATTAATCAGGTGATTCGGTACCGCCAGACAGTAATGCTCCCACACAAGGGGGATAAATTCGAGGTTGAACTTGTCCGCCATCGGCGCAATGCCAAAACCGACATCGGCAGCGCCACTTGCCACCATAGCCGCGACGGCCATATGAGTGAACTCTTCATTCAGATAACCTTTGATCCTGCTGGCCGACACCTTATTCACCTGTAGTAACTGATCCAGCAGCAAGCGCGTACCGGAGTCTGACTGGCGGTTGATGAAAGTCAGATTGCTGTCTGCCAGCGAGTGAATATCTTTCACCTGTTTGGGATTACCGGCTGCGACCATCAGGCCCTGATTACGCTTAACCACATAAATCAGCTGATGCGTCTCTTGATTGAGAATTTCCAGATAACCCTGCTTTACCTGGTGACCCAGCTCGCCAACCGGGATATGGAAACCGGCGATATGGCAATCACCGTTTCGCAGCGCGCGCAGACTTTCCAGGCTGCCATGGAAATGCAAGTCCAGCTGAAAGTCGGATTGCTGATTAATCAGGTCTCGTAACGCACCTACAGCCAGGCCGTGGCTGGCAAAAATATTAAAACCTTCAGCATGGTGGCGGTTGAGAATCGCTTCAAATTCACGTTTGAACTGGGTGGCGAAGTTATCCAGCTCCGGGGAGAAAGAAGCGGAAAGGTGTCGGTTGCCATGCATCAGTTTTTCGCCGGCCGGTGCCAGCCGGGCGCCGCGGCCCCGCTCCAGGATGACCAGCGGATGGCCGAGCAGTGATTCCCATTTATTAACCAGCCCCCAGGCAAAGCGATAGGACACTTTCAGTCTGTCAGTGGCCTTTTTCAAGGAGCCTTCAGTCTGCACCGCTTCCAGCAGATGAAACAGAATTGCATCGATATCGTGTTTTTCACCCTGATGGCGCATTTGCCAGTGAAAGTTGATGTTAATGTCCATATTTATGTCTTTTTGTTCATATTTGTGGTCGGGTTAATCCTGATTATACTCATTAGAAATGAGTCTATATATGCTTATTTAATCATATTAAAAATGATTGTTCTGAAGCGCAGGGAGAAATTAATGAGACTAAAAACCACCATGCTACTGGCCGGGCTGACGATGGCGACAGCGATGCCGGCTTATGCCGGTTCGGAAATCAAAACTTTGATAGATATGCTGCATGCCAATGGCACGGTCAGCGATGCGCAATACCAGCGACTGATGGCAGAGCTGAACCAAAACCAGCAGCAGGCAGCTGAAGAAAAGGCCGTGGTCGAAAAAAAACTGGCCGAGGCGGTCAAGCCGCCTGAGGTGTCGGTTTCAACCAATGGCGGACTCAAGGTGAAAACCCGCGATGGCAAGTTTGAAACCAGATTGGGTGGCAGGGTTCAGGCCGATGCCGCAGCTTACGGCGGTGATCCGGAAATGGGGGATGGCACCGAAATCCGCCGTGCCCGGCTCTATCTGCAAGGCAGAATGTATTATGACTGGGGCTATAAACTGCAGTATGACTTTGTTGATGACGGGGCCAGTGGTATCAAAGATGCCTATCTGAGTTATAACGGCTTCGATAATCTGGAAATCAAGGCGGGTAACTTCAAGGACCCTTTCAGTCTGCAGGAGCAGACCAGTTCCAAGTTTGTCACCTTCACTGAACGTGCCTTGCCTTCGGCGTTCGCGGCCGGTCGCCATATCGGTGTGATGGCCACTGCCCAGCATCAACACTGGACCCTGGCAGGTGGTCTGTTCGGTGATACCGTCAGCAGCGAGGGTGGCGCTGATGATGAAGGCTGGGGCGCGGGAAGCCGGGTGACATGGGCACCGATCAATAACAAAACAGCAGTCGTTCACCTGGGCCTGGGGCTGAATTACCGGGAAACCGGCGGTATTGACTCGGCCCGTTTCAGACAGCAGCCGGAAACGCATATTGCCGGTATCAATATTCTTGACACCGGCACAATCGCCACGGTGAATGATTTCTTCAAAACCGGTGCTGAAATTGCCACTGTGCAGGGGCCGTTTTCAGCGCAGGCTGAGTACATCACAACCTCGGTGAAACGGGACAGCGGCAGCGATCTGGATTTTGATGGCTGGTATGCCCAGGCCGGCTATTTCCTGACCGGTGAGTCCCGTAATTATAAAAACGGTAAATTCGGTGGCATTACCCCGAAAGCCAATGTCGGTGAGGGCGGTATCGGTGCCTGGGAGCTGGCGTTGCGTTACAGCACGGTGGATTTGAACGATGCTGATATCGATGGCGGTGAAGCCGACTCAATGACCCTGGGCCTCAACTGGTATCCGACACCGACTTTGCGTTTCACAGCCAATTATGTCGATCTGCTGGATGTTGATGGCGGTGCCTACGATGGTGAGGAACCGAGCGTATTTCAGCTACGGAGCCAGTGGGCGTTTTAGTCATCAGGTCGTCATGCGCTTGTGCTAAGCAGTGTATAAATTAGCGATAAAAATTCGAATAGGAGGTGGATAGTGAAATTCAGACTATGGTTAGGACTGGGCCTGCTGGCTTTCGTGAGCAGCACGGCCATGGCTGTCGAGCATCTGAAAATGTCGACAACGACCAGTACCGATAACTCGGGACTGCTGGCAGTATTAAACCCGGCGTTCGAAAAGCAGCACAGCGCTCAGGTGGATGTGATTGCTGTCGGTACCGGTAAGGCGCTGAAAATTGGTAGTAACGGCGATGTCGATATCGTTTTTGTGCATGCACCGGAGGCAGAGCTCAAATATGTGCAGGCCGGCGATTTTGTTGACCGTACTGCGGTAATGCATAACGACTATGTGATTGTCGGCCCGGCCTCGGACCCGGCGAATATTGCTCAGGCCGAAAATGCCGCGGGTGTCTTTATTCGCATCGCCAATGCCCAGGTCGAGTTTGTCTCCCGTGGCGATGACTCCGGGACTCACAAAAAAGAAAAAGCCCTGTGGGACAATGCCGGCATTAAGCCTTCTGGCAGCTGGTATATCGCCGCCGGGCAGGGGATGGGCGCAGTACTGAAAATCGCTGATGAAAAAGGCGCCTATGCGCTGGCCGATCGCGGAACCCAGATCGCCTATGCCGACAAGATGAATCTGACAGTGCTGTTTGAAGGAGATGAGGTCATGTTTAACCCTTATCACATTATGGCGGTGAATCCGGCTAAACATGACCACGTTAATTATGAGCTGGCGAAAAAGTACATCGATTTTGTGTCAGGGCCTGAAGGCCAGAAAATTATTCGTGATTTCCGAATCCAGGGGCAGCAGTTATTCCATCCGGATGCTGTCAGAGACTAAAACCGGAGAAAAAACGGGCTGCCATGCAGCCCGTTTTTTATTTACTTGGCTTTTTTGGGTTTGACTTCGCCGATGGCACCATCGGCACGGGCTTTGAGATAGCGATAAAGCTGTTCCCGGCCTGTCATGACCTGCGGGTTGGACGACCAGGCCGGCATGCTGCCGATAGTGCCGGTCTTACCATTTTCAACGACGCTGAAAAATTCGTCTTTACTGATAACGTTGAGACTCTCAGCCAGGTTAGGGCCGACCATGCCCTGACCGTAAGTGCCATGACAGCGGGCGCACCAGTTACGGTAAAGCTTGAAACCCTGATAGGTTTCAGCATCCAGCTCATGACTGTTGCTGACGGTGTAAGGGGCTTCTTCCGCCGTCGCTGCGAATGGCAGCATCAACAGGGCTGCCAGGGCAGCTGCTTTTATACCTCGTTGTGACATGGTTTTCCTCCATCACATCTGAATGACAGTTACTGGTAAATCCAGTGCTCTATAGATTGAATATAGGACGAAAAACCTTATTTAAAATAGGTCATTTGCCGTTTGGCTATGGCAAATAACCTATAGCCAAGCGATTGCTGCATGGCGATTAGCCTTCGCTCATCAGCCGGCGGAGATCAATGATGCCCGCATTGGCACGCGAAATATAGGACGCCATAACCAGCGAATGATTCGCAAACAGCCCGAAGCCGCTACCGTTAAGAATGACCGGACTCCAGACCGTTTTTTGGGTGGCTTCGAGTTCACGGATAATCTGACGCAGGCTGACCAGGGCGTTTTTCTTTCTGAGAATATCGGCAAAGTCATGCTCAGCCGCCTTTAGCAGATGGATTAGGGCATAAGCGGCGCCGCGCGCCTCAAAAAACACATCATCAATCTCATACCAGGACGTTTTGGTCACGACTTCACTGGCAACCGGGGTGGATTGCACAGCATCACTGTCACCCGCCAGATCGGTATTGACACGCACCTGGCCGACGCTGGCACTGAGTTGCTGCGATAGGCTGCCCAGGCGTTTTTCGACAATGGCCAGCCAGGCCGCCAGATTATCAGCGCGTGCGAAAAACTGTGCTTCATCATTGCCGGTATTGCTCAGGCGGGCCCGGTAGGATTGCAAAGCTTTTATAGCGGCACGGTATTCGCGTTCACTGGGTGGAAATAACCAGGAGTCGGAGTTGAAATTGAACTGTGGTTCAGCTTCAGCGAGATCCGGATCCTCACGCGACTGCGACTGGCTGCGGCTGATGTCGTTACGCAGCGCGCGGGTAAAATCCCGTATTTGCACCAACACGCCGAACTCCCAGTTGGGAATATTGTCCATCCACACGGATGGCGGCATGACATCGTTTGAAAGGTAGCCCCCCGGTTTGTCCAGCAGGGTCTGGGCCAGTTCAATAGTGGTCTCGGTCGAGGTATACCCGATCACCATGGCCTGTTGTTCCAGCTTGGCTGTCTGGCGGGCATGCTCAACCGGGTTGAACGGCGCAGGTGTCATGTTCCACCACAACATCAGTAGCAGCATAATCACAGCGATGGTGCCGATAACGACACCGCCAGCTTTGAAAATTTGTCTGCGGGTCGTGGTGTCGGCAAAGCTGTCGCTGACAGTCCAGCCTAAATCACGAAATTTTTGGATGAAGCTTTTCAGGGCCATGGCAAACTCTTTGTTGATGTGGTCAGGATCAGCTTATGCGTTAACACTGGCTAAAACAATGGGGTCTTTCGGGCCGAATTCAAACTTGACTTAGGCTGACAGACACCAGAATATGTCGGGTTTGCAAAAATGTTTCAGAAGCGGGGGACGCTTTAGGTATGACATTGAGAATCGAGATCGATGATCTGGCCAAATACTTTGGCGCGATTAAGGCCGTTGATGGCGTGTCATTTTCCGTCAGCAAGGGCGAAGTTTTAGGGTTTCTGGGGCCAAACGGGGCCGGTAAATCCACCACCATGAAAATGATAACCGGATTCCTGGCACCCACCAGAGGCACTGTCAGAGTCTGTGGTTATGATGTGCTGAAAGATCCAATATCGGTGAAGGCGCATCTGGGCTATTTGCCGGAAGGGGCGCCGGCCTATGCTGATATGACCCCGGACAGTTTTCTGCACTTTATCGCCGAAATCCGCGGTATCAAGGGCGCAGACAGGAAACGTGCCGTTGCTTCAGCGGCAGAGCGTGCCCGGATTACCAACGTCATGTTCCAGCCGATTGAGACCTTATCGAAAGGCTACAAGCGCCGTGTCGGTCTGGCCCAATCCATTCTGCATAATCCCCCGGTGCTGATTCTTGATGAACCGACCGATGGTCTGGATCCGAACCAGAAACACGAAGTCCGCACCCTCATCAACGAAATGGCTGAAGACAAGGCCATTATCATATCGACTCACATCCTTGAAGAAGTGCACGCCTTGTGTACCCGGAATGTCGTCATTGCCAACGGCAAGATTCGTTTTGACGGTACACCGCAGGAACTGGAATCCAGATCCCGTTACTACAATGCGGTCTGCGTCAATGTGGCCAATATCGAGCAACAGGCGTTTGAAACCTTCCTCAGTTCATTGGACTTTGTCGCCAATGTGGAACAACTGAGCGGTAGTGATGGATTCCGAGTTTATCCGACAGAAGGCCGTCAGATTACAGCCGAGCTATCGGAGCGCATTCGCAGCAACGGTTGGGATATCGATGCACTGCATGCCGAACACGGCCGTCTTGATGAGGTTTTCCGGAGTATTACCCTGCCTAACGCGGAGTCAAGCAAATAATGAAGATGCAAAATATCTGGTTCATTATGAAGCGTGAGTTCAACGGCTACTTCGCGACGCCGGTGGCTTACGTTTTTATTATTATTTTCCTGTTGCTGACCGGTTTCTCGACCTTCTACGTCGGTAACTTTTTCGAACGCGGCGAAGCCGATCTGTATCCCTTTTTCTCACTGCATCCCTGGCTTTATATCCTGCTGATACCGGCGATTTCTATGCGTCTGTGGGCCGAGGAGCGCAAGAGTGGCTCGATCGAACTGCTGATGACACTGCCGGTGTCGGTGTTTGAAGCGGTGCTGGGTAAGTTCTTCGCAGCCTGGGCTTTTACCGGACTGGCATTGCTGCTTAATTTTCCGTTGTGGATTACGGTGAATTACCTGGGTAACCCGGATAACGGCGTTATCCTCGCCAGCTTCCTTGGCAGTCTTTTAATGGCCGGTGGTTTTCTGGCGATTGGCTCCTGCATCTCTGCGATTACCAAAAACCAGGTGATTGCTTTTGTTATCAGCCTGGTTATCAGCCTGATATTCGTACTCGCCGGTTTCGGTATCGTTATCGACTTCTTTGCCGGCTGGGCACCGCAAACGCTGGTGGATGTCATCAGTTCGTTCAGTTTCCTGACGCATTTTGATGCTATCAGTAAGGGAGTCATAGACTTGCGCGACATGCTCTATTTCATCTCTTTGATTGCCATCTGGCTGTTCGCCAATGCGCTGATTGTGAATGCGCGTAAGGCCGACTAGGAGAGAAAACGACGATGAATAAACAACTCTTATCAACCACCGGTCTGCTTCTGGCCATTATTCTTTTCATTGCCTTCAACATCGTAGTGAACGGCAATTTCAAATCTGCCCGCGTGGATTTGACTGAAGATAATCTCTATACCCTGTCGGAAGGTTCACTCAATGTGCTGGAATCGATTGAGGAACCAGTGACACTGCGCTTCTACTACACTGACAAGACAGCCCAGGCGCTGCCCAGTCTCAAAGCTTATGCGCAGCGGGTACAGGAACTGTTGCAGGAATATCAGCGTGCCTCCAACGGCATGATTCGCCTCTATGTCATGAATCCGCAGCCGTTTTCTGATGAAGAGCAGCGTGCCAAGCAATATGGGCTGCAATCGGTTCCGATCGAAGGTGAGCCGGATCCGCTCTATTTCGGCCTGGCCGGCACCAATCTGCTGGACGGGATGGAGACCATTCCTTTCTTCCAGCCTGAAAAAGAAGACACGCTGGAATACGACCTGACCAAGCTGATCTACAAACTCTCCAATCAGGACCGTAAAACGGTCGGTGTGATCAGTTCACTGCAGGTCGACGGTGAGCAGTACGACCCGATGAAAGGCGAGGTGGCGTCTCCCGATGGTGCCAAACCCTGGGCAATGATGAACGAGCTGCGTGAAATGTTTAATGTCACCATGCTGCCCAAGGATATCCGCCGTATCCCGTCCAGCATTGATGTGCTGGTGGTAGTTCATCCAAAAGACTTTGAAGACACCACGCTTTACGCGATTGATCAGTATGTGCTGGCGGGCGGCAAGCTGGTGAGCTATGTCGATCCCTATGCCGAACTGGATGAACCGGAAAAAGATCCGGATAACCCGATGGCAGCGATGCTGGCTTCACGCAGCTCCAACATGGATGAGCTGTTTAAGGCCTGGGGCATTGAGCGTGCCAGTGCTGACGTGGTAGCTGACCGCAAAACAGCGACCAAGGTCGACTTCGGTGCCAGAACCGACCATCAGCCGATTGACTATGTATTGTGGCAATCGCTTGATGAAAACAATTTCAATACCGATAAGCGCATTACTTCAGCACTGAACCGTATCAATGTGGCGACGCCGGGTTATTTCAAGATCCTGGATGACAAGTCCACTGAGGTGACCACACTGGTCTCTTCCAGTGATGAAGCCATGCTGGTCGACAAGCGCGTGGTTCAGTTCCGCAATGATCCGGTGGCGTTGCTCACCAAATATCAGCCCGGTACTTTGAGCTATCCTTACGCGGTCAGGGTTAATGGCGAGGTTAAGACCGCCTTCCCGGACGGTGCCAAGAGCAAAACCGGTGAAATCAAGAAAATGCCGGGTCATCTCGACACTGCCAAACAGGGCATTGATGTCATCGCGGTGGCGGATGTCGACATGCTGGATGACCGCTTCTGGGTACAGACTCAGGACTTTTATGGTGAGCAGCTGGCTTTCACCACCTCGAATAATATTGATTTCCTGATCAACAGTATTGAGGACTTGACCGGTAGCGAAGGGCTGATCAGTGTCCGTTCACGGGCTGGCTTTACCCGGCCTTTCCACAAAGTCATTGCGTTGCAGCGTGAGGCTGAGAAACGTTTCCGTACCAAGGAGCGTGAGCTGCAGAACAAGCTGAAAGAAACCCAGCAGCGCATTGCCCGTATGCAGGTGCAGCGCAGTGGCAGTGGTGAACAGATCCTGACGCCGGAACAGCAGAAAGAAATTGCCGAATTCCGTCTGACTGCGAACAAGACCGAGCAGCAACTGCGTCAGGTTCAGTCCAACCTGCGTAAGGATATCGACCAGCTGGACACGCAACTGAAGTTTTTCAACATCGGCCTGGTACCTATTCTGGTGGCCTTGCTTGCCGTGTTCACAGGGTGGATGCGAATCCGCAAACGTAACAAGGCTCGTAGCCAGCAGTAAGGGTTGAACCTGTTAAGTCGATAGCACAAATTAGGTTGAAAATGATGATAAAAAAACGCAATAGTCTGACTGTCCTGTTCATCATCACCGTGTTGATGGTGCTGCTGATGCTGGTCACCATCTACCGGGCGGAAGACAATAAAGATGAGTACGGACTGCTGTTTCCTGACTTGTTCGAACAGCTCAGTGATGTTGATCACATTCGTTTTGCCAGTGGTGAGGGTAATTTCACACTGCAGCGCGAGGATGAGGACTGGTACTTGCCCGAGTACTACAATTACCCGGCCAACTTCGATGAAGTGAAACGGATGCTGATCGATCTGTCTGAAGCCAGGATCCTCGAACGCAAAACCAGTGATCCGGAAAAATACGCTGTGCTGGGTGTCGAGGGCCCTAATCCGGAAGTGCCCGGCGGTGAGTCGCTCAAAATCAGCCTGCTGGATGGTGAAGAATCTGTTGCCGGTCTGATTCTGGGGGAACAGCGGGAAGTCACGATGGCTGCCGGCCCCAAACAGTTTTATGTTCGCCGTGCCGGTGAACAAGAAAGCTGGCTGGCTGAGGGCTATCTGCAGATTAACCCGGTGATGCTCAACTGGATTCAGAGTGAAATTATCAATCTCGCCCGTGAGCGTATAGCCCGCGTCGAGATCACTCAGCCCAACGGCAATTCTGCGGTACTGGTCAATTTGGGTAAAAAAGACAAATTCGGTACACCCCAGTCGGGTGACAAGACTGTCTTCAAATATCCGCAGCTGGGCTACGATATCGCCGGTTCACTGCACCAGATGCGTCTGGAAGATGTGAAACCGGTGACTGAGTTCGACCGTGGTGATGCCGATGTCGTCACGGCGGAATTTACCACCTTTGATGGTCTGGTGGTGACCGCCAAAACCTCGTTTGTAGACGGCTTTTATTTCACCACTTTAAGCGCAGCCTTTGACCCCGCTGCGATTCAACCGGCACCGAAAGACATTCAGGAACTGGATGTGACCAAAAAACCGGATGAAGTGCGGGCTGAAGTCGAGGCCTTGAATAAACGCCTGGCACCCTGGGTATATCGGGTCAGTGGTTTTGTCGGCACCAACCTGATGCGCGCCAAGGACGATATCGTGACTGAGCGTTCTCAGGTAATTCCGATGCCACCTGATATGAGCGGCTTTGGACCGAATCAGTAATTTTGCTGCTGATGACAAAATTAAGGGCTCCTGCGGGAGCCCTTTTTTGATCATTCAATCAGCGATTTAACGGCAGTTGCCAGTTCATCGGCAGAGAACTTGGGCAGGAAGTGATCCGCGCCGACTTTCTGTACCAGCGCTTCGTTGAAATTGCCGCTCATTGAAGTATGCAGCAGTATCTGTAAATCTTTGAGTGTCGGGTCCTTGCGGATTTCCGAAGTCAGCGTATATCCGTCCATCTCCGGCATCTCAATATCGGAGATAAGTAATGAGATATGCTGGCTGACATCCATGCCCTGCCGGGTCCAGTTCTGCAGAATCTGAAGTGCTTCACGGCCGTTCTTGGCGATGGTTGATTCCACACCAATCTGATCCAGGGTACGTTTAATTTGGTTCCGTGCGACACTGGAATCATCTGCCACCAGAATATGCTTACGCTGTGCCGAGTTATTTTCAATCACCTCTTCGGCAATATCTGAGGAGACCTCGGTATTGATACCCATTACTTCGGCCAGCACCTGCTCGACATCAATGATCTGTATCAGTTGATCGTCAAGCCGGGTGATCGCAGTCATATAATTGTTTGTGCCTGAGGCTGCAGGTGGCGCCATCACATCAGACCAGCTGATATTGACGATGCGATCCACGGCACTGACCAGAAAGCCCTGCACAGTACGGTTGTACTCGGTCAGAATGACAAAATTGTTCTGCGGATCCTCGACACTGCGGCGACCAATACTTTGCGATAAATCGACAATGCTGACTGTCTTGCCGCGTATGGAGGCCATCCCTTTGATAACAGGATGAGAGTTGGGCATTTTGGTGAGTGCCGGACAGGGAATAGCCTCACGCACTTTAAACACATTGATACCGTATAACTGCACGCCACCCAGCCGAAATAACAATAGCTCCAGTCGGTTGGTGCCAGCCAGGTTGGTGCGTTGGTCCACACCGTCAATCATACTGCTCATGCATACTCCTTCACTGAGGGCCTTTCTTGTTCACATATGCTGAATCATAAATGGCCTGGATATTGAAGCTATCGGCGAACAAGCCACGGACTTGATTATTTTCCGGGCATGGTCCTTGCAGATGACAAGCTATCATCTTGTTCAGGCTCCAGAGGATGCCCGCCATGACATTACGTTTGATTATAATCGGTTTATGCGTCGTTTTTTTGACACATACAGCTCGGGCTGACAATTTACAGCCAATTGTGGCAATTGAGCAGGCTGCCTATGTGCATGCATTGAACGATGCCCAGCTCAGTTACAACAGTCCGCAAGTGCTGGTCGAGTCTCTGGATAACCGGCTACGGCTACAGCAGTGTGAGAAAGCATTGCAGACTTTTTCCAACTCTGCCGCTAACACGGTGGGGAGCCGTACAATTGGCGTGAAGTGTCCGGCTGCCACGGAATGGACCGTGTATGTGCCGGTTAAGGTCAAAGTGATGAAGCCGGTTGTGGTGGCCGCCAAACCACTGGCACCGCATACCACCTTGTCGTCAGCGGATGTGCGTATGCAGGTGATGGATATTGCCGAATTGCGACAGGGCTTTTTGGAATCCACTGCACAGATCGAAGGTCAACAGCTGCGTTACCCTCTCCCAGTCGGTTCAGTGATCCCTTCAAGGGGCCTCAAACAGGAAAAAGTGGTGCGCCGAGGTGAGCAGATTGTCCTGGTTGCAGCGGCTGGCAGTATGGAAGTAAGAATGAATGGTACTGCACTTGAGGACGCCAGTGTCGGTGACAAAGTCAAAGTGAAAAACAGCTCGTCAGAGCGGGTGGTGGAAGGGATTGTTCATTCCCCCGGAATTGTCAAAGTGACTATGTAGCGTCAAAATTCAGACAACTGAGAAAAACACTCAAGTTTTTTCTAAAACGGTCGACAACAGAGTCAGAAAGTATTTGGAGACAGCATAAATGGCTGAAATAAATAATATAAAGCCGCCATTGCAGCCGGATTTTAATTCGACTCGTAATGTGGCTGAGAACAAGGACCTTAGCGGTTCTTCGATATCACCTGCGCAAAACCCGGTGGATAAAGTGAGCCTGAGTGACACTTTATCGCAGCTGGAGCAGAGTCTGGCTGACGTACCGGTGGTTGATACGGCCAAGGTCGAGTCCATTAAGCAGGCTATTGAAGATGGTTCCTATCAGATCGACAGTCAGGAACTGGCACGAAAAATGATTGATTTTGAGGGAGATCTATAACTAAGGAACACCCTCATGTCGATGAATGCGCTGCAGCAACTGACTTCAATGTTGCAATCCGAACTCAACCATAGTGTTCAACTGGCGCAACTGCTTAAGCAGGAACGAGAGGCCCTGAAAGCGGCCGACCTGGCGCAGATTTCTGTGCTCACCCAACAAAAACAACCTCACGTTGTGCAGCTGGAACAGCTGGGACGTCAGCGCGAACATTTGCTCAAAGCGGCAGGATTTCCCGGCGGCAAGTCCGGCCTGGAGGCATTTATTGCCAATCATCCGGAACAGGAAGCGGCACCGGTAAGGCAACTGCTGGAGCAACTGCGTGAAGCGGCCAGAATCTGCCGTGACAGTAATCAAATTAATGGTGGTATCGTCAACGTGAACCGCCAGCATCTGGTACGGGCGCTGAGTATTCTGCGTGGCCGTGACCCGGAAACCGGCGCCTATGGACCCGGCGGTGAATACACCAGCCAGGTCGTGCGCCAGCCGCTTATCGGCCGTGTCTGATTATTGCTGACACCAGTCAGCCAGCAAACTTACCCAGGCGGGATGATCGTTCATGCAGGGAATTAATGTAAGCGACTCACCGCCTGCTTCTTTGAACATTTCTTCCCCGCGAATCGCGATTTCTTCCAGTGTCTCCAGGCAATCGGTCACGAAAGCCGGACAAATCACCAGTACATTTTTGGCGCCTTCGGCTGCCAGCTCAACCAGTCGGTCTTCGGTATTGGGGCCCAACCATTTGGCTCGACCCAGTCGTGACTGAAAAGCCACCGAATAACTGTCCACCGGCAATCCGGCCTGCCTGGCAAAACATTCTGTGGTGCGCATGACCTGGTGCCGGTAGCAGGTTTTGTGTGCCGGGTGTGGTGTCTGGCAGCAGTTTTCCTGTTTGAGGCAGTGGCTGCCGCTGGTATCCAGCTTGGTGATATGTGATTCCGGTAGCCCGTGATAACTGAAAACCAGATGATCGTAGTGCTGTTCCAGATAGGGCTGCGCACTCTCTACCAGCGCATCGATATAACCCGGATGTTGATAAAACGGATCGATCACTTTGAGTGTGATATTAAGCTCGTGCTCGCGAATCACGCGCTTGGCTTCTTCCACCGAGGTGGTAATCGTACTGTCGGCGAAGTGCGGATAGAGCGGGATGTAGAGGATTTCCTCGACCGATTTATCCTCACAAAGGCTCAGCAGTTGCTGCTCAATGCTGGGATTGCCGTAACGCATTGCCATGGCAATCGGCAAATCGATCTGCTGTTCAACGGCTTGTTTAAGACGTTCAGACAGAACGATGAGTGGGGAGCCCTTATCGGTCCAGACACTGCGATAGGCCGCAGCAGAATCCTTGGGCCGGCTGGGCAGCACGAACAGGCTGACAATCAGCCTTCTCAGGGCCCAGGGTAACTGGATCACGTAAGGATCCATCAGAAATTGATTAAGGTATTGTCGTACCGGATTGGTTTCGGGGGCATCAGGTGAGCCCAGATTGGCCAGTAATACTGCGCGTTTAGTCATGCTACTCCGTCTCGCTTATTGCAGCACTTCTCCCAGTGCTGATTTCAGATCAGTATATTGAAACTCAAAGCCGGCCGCGCGGGCTTTTTCCGGCAGCACACGCTGACCGCCCAGCAATAACTCAGACATTTCTCCTAAAGCCAGCTTCAATACACAGGCAGGAACCATCATAAATGCCGGTCTGTGAAGATTCTGTGCGAGTGTCTGGCTGAATTCGGCATTGGTGACCGGTGCTGGCGAGGTGCCGTTGAAAACTCCTGCCAGTTCCTGCTGTTTGCTGAGGAAAATAAACAGGTTGCTGATATCTTCCAGGTGTATCCAGGACATAAACTGTTTGCCATCGCTGATCGGACCACCCAGTCCCAGCTTGAATGGCAGCAGCATCCGTTGCAGGAATCCTGCCCGTGGCGCGATAACGAGACCGGTTCGCACCAGGCAGACCCTGACGCCAAACTCCTGGGCTTTCAGCGCGGCCTGTTCCCATTTGTCACACAACTGGTGAGCAAACTCGTCTCTGAAACCACTTTGTTCAGTCAGTGCCATGTCACCCTGATCACCATACCAGCCAATTGCCGAGCCACTGATAAGACATTCCGGCCTTTGCTGACGTTTTGCCACCCAATTAACCAGCTCCTCAGTGAGCTTCATCCGGCTGTCCAGCAATACTTTTTTGCGTCTTTCTGTCCAGCGGGCATCAGCGATGGGGGCGCCGGCGAGATTGATGATCGCATCCACCTGCTCGTTATGCCCAATGTCGTCCAGACTGGTAACGGCAACCGCAGACAGACCGCAACGGCGGTGGACTTTGTCACGACTGCGACTCAGAACAATCACGGTATGCCCGGCTGCCTGCAACTTCTGACAGATTTTGCTGCCAATGAGACCGGTACCACCGGTAATCAAATAGTTCATAATTTGTCCGTTTGTTGAGTGTCTGAGCTATAAGAACACAGTTATCAGTCAAAGTTTGCACGATGTTATGATGAATGACCAATACCACCCGGAACCGTCGAGTCAGATGAAAATCAAAGTCGGTATCAGCAGCTGTCTGCTGGGCGAGGCCGTGCGCTATGACGGCTCACATAAGCACCTGCGACTGGCAACCGACAGCCTGTCACGTTATTTTGAGTTTGTGCCCGAGTGTCCTGAAATGGGCATCGGTATGGGCGTGCCCCGCAAGCCGATCCGGCTGGTAGGCAATGTCGACAATCCGCGTGCAGTGGCAGTGAATGATGAAAGTCAGGACTTCACGCAGGCGCTGACGGCTTTCGGGCACAGCAAGGCAGATGAGCACGATGATCTGTCCGGCTATATCTTTATGAAAAACTCACCCAGCTGTGGTGTATTCCGGGTCAAGGTATACCAGGATAATGGCTATCCCTCACAGTTGCCGGGCCGCGGCCTGTATGCGCAGGCCTTTATCGATAAACATCCGCTACTGCCGGTAGAAGAATCCGGCCGACTTTGTGATCCGATACTGCGTGAAAACTTCATCACCCGGGTGTTTGCCTATGCCAACTGGCAGGCACTGCAAAAAGAGGGGCTGACTGCCAAACGCATTCTCGACTTTCATGCCCGCTATAAATACTGCCTGATGGCCCATTCGCCGAAAAAATATGCTGAACTGGGACGGATGCTGGCTGATGCCGGCAATCATGACCCTGAAGCGCTGGGCGCGCGTTATTTCGCTGAATTAATGGCGACTCTGTGCAAGCTGGCTTCACGAAAAACGCATACCAATGTGATGATGCATCTGCAGGGCTACCTGAAGAAAAAAATCAGCAGCCGCGAAAAAGCCGAGCTGGGAAAAATTATCGAACAGTACCGTACCGCCCAGGTGCCACTGATTGTGCCGATGACCCTGCTCAAGCACCATTTCAATAATCACCCCGACCCTTACATCAACCGTCAGGCTTACCTGCAGCCTTATCCTGATGACCTGAGTTTGCGCAATGATATTTGAGAACTCATATCCGGTTTGGACTGCAAAATGCTTGCAGCCAGACTCAGGGCAAAAGCATTAAAAATAATGCTATCCTGCATCCTTACTTCAGGGATTGAGTAACTATGGAAGGCGAGCAGCGAAAGACTATTGGCCATCAGGCTGAGCTTTTATACCAACAAACCTTATTTGCCAATATCGCTATCATCTTTACTGCCATAGCGCTGTATTGGCTTTTCCTGGATCACGTCAGCGCCGCTATTCTTAAAGTATGGTCTTTTACGATATGTAGCGTGGCTCTGCTTAGAATAGCGTTGTGGTACTACCATTTAAAGCGCTCTGAAACAGCCTCTCCCACAACCTGGATTAAACGGCATGTGTGCCTCACTTTGCTGATGGGTATTACATGGGGAGGAACCAGTGTCTTTTATTTCCTGATAGACGATATTCAAATCAATACACTGTTTTATGTATTGATTTGTGGGGTCACCACCGCTGGCGTGCCGGTGCTCTCTGCCTGGTTTCCCGCCTACCTGGCTTACACTCTGCCTCAGGTCATGGCTTTGATGGTTGTTACCTTACATAAGGGCTACACCGAGCCTGATGCGCAGGCATTATCCTATTTTCTGATAATTGCACTCTCCAGCTACTATGCAATGTTATTGTCTTTGGCACGGCGCTCTTTTAAAAATATCGTCAGTGAACTCAAGCTCAAATATAAAAACGATGCATTGGTCAACGAACTTAACAGTGAAGTGGAAGAGCGTGAAAGTTTGATTGCTGAACGTACCAGAGAGCTCACTATCGTTAATCAGCAGCTGAAACAAAGTCAGGCACATATGCTGACTTTATCCAGTGCTGTGGAGGCCAGCCCTAATGGCATTATGATTACCGATGCCAGTGGCACAATTCAATATGTGAATCCACGATGTGAACAAATTACTGGCTATGCAGCGGAAGAAGTGATTGGAAAAACGCCACAGATATACCGTTCTGATAAAACCAGTAGCCATTTTTACGATGATATGTGGTCATCCATCCGGGCGGGCAGAGAATGGAGTGGAGAGTTACAGAACAGACGCAAAAACGGTGAACTGTACTGGATTAAAGAGTACGTCGCTCCGATCCAGGATGATCACGGTGAAGTCACTCATTTTGTTGCCATTCAAGAAGATATTACCGAAGCACGAATGCTGGCAAATGAGCTCTCCTACCAAGCCACACATGACAATCTCACCGGCCTGATAAACAGAAGTGAATTTGAACGCAGATTGACAGAGCTGGTAGGGGAAGCCCAGAGAAATAAATCGACGCATGCGATGTGCTTTGTCGATCTGGACCAGTTCAAAGTCATTAACGATACCTGTGGTCATGTTGCCGGTGATGAGCTGTTAAGACAACTGGGACATCTGTTGATGGGTACCGTCAGGAAAAGTGACACACTGGCTCGTCTCGGCGGCGATGAGTTTGCCATACTCATGGCTTTTTGCGACCTCAAACAAGCCGAAAAAATCGCGAATGAGGTCAGAGAGCGTATTGAACAGTTTCAGTTTGTGTGGGAGGCACGGGTGTTTACTATCGGTGCCAGTATTGGTGTTACCAGTATCCAGCAGCGAACGATGGATATGACGGAAGTACTGAAACAAGCCGATACAGCCTGCTATGCAGCTAAAAATCTTGGCAGAAATCGTGTTTATCTCTACCACGATGAAGATACGCACTTGGTCAGGCAACAAGGCGAACTCCACTGGGTAAATGAAATTAAACAGGCACTTTCAGAAGACCGTTTTGAGTTATTTGTTCAACCTATTGTCTCTACCCAGAAGGGGGATGCAGATAGCTATGAGGTTTTGTTAAGGTTGCGAAGCGAGCAGGGAGATCTCGCCCCACCCAGTGCATTCTTACCTTCAGCTGAACGCTATAACTTGTCAGATAAGGTTGATCGCTGGGTAGTGGATAAGACATTGTCCTGGTTAGATAAACACAGGGGTGCATTGCCGAAGTTGAAACAACTGGCTATCAACCTCTCCGGCGCCTCTCTCGGAAATGATGAAATGCTTGACTTCATCTCCAGTAAACTAAAAAAAGTGAGTTTTCCTGCCTCAAAAATCAAGTTTGAAATTACTGAAACAGCAGCAATCAGTAACCTTCGTGAAGCCACTCACTTAATCCGTAGCATGGCTGAGCTGGGTTGTGAGTTTTCGCTCGATGACTTTGGTAGTGGCCTTTCTTCCTTTGGTTACCTGAAACAGCTTCCTGTTCACAGCATCAAAATTGACGGAATGTTTGTGAAAGATATGATTGATGATCCATTGGATTTTGAAATGGTTAAGTCAATTAATGATATTGGCCATGTCATGGGATTGGAGACGATTGCCGAGTTTGTTGAAAATGAAGCTGTGTGGCAGAAACTGCAATCCATTGGTGTTGATTATGGTCAGGGATATCATCTCGGCAAACCACAGCCGATTGATTCGATCCTCAGTGATGCCAATGACAAATTCGAAATGAAGAGCAAGCAGCAGGGGTAAAATTGCTGGAGTCAGCCTATGAATAGACGACAGTTTATCGGCTTGACATGTTTGATGCCTTTCCTGCGGCCAGTGCAAGCGACAAAGCTAAATTCAGTGGGTATCGTGCTCGATGAGGGTTACCTGAAGCACCATATCTCGGTTGCGCATCCCGAATCCCCGGCCCGTTACCGTGCAATCCAACAGGCACTTGCTGAAGCACCCTGGTCTTCATTACTGACCAGGCTGAGCCCACTGGCGCTGTCTTCAGTTGAACCCTGGTTATCGACAGTTCACAGCGACAAACATATTACTGCACTACGTCGGAATCAGACGACTTTCAATAATGCCTTGCTGGCAACGGCAGGCTGCCTTGCCGCCATTGATGCGGTGATGCAGGGCACAGTCAGGAATGCTTTTTGTGCGTCGAGGCCTCCGGGCCATCATGCGACCAATACAGGACAGGAAGAGGGCTTTTGCTATTTCAACCACATTGCTGTGGCTGCCCGTTATGCACAACAGCACTATGAGGTGGGTAAAGTGCTGATTATCGACTGGGACTATCACCACGGAAACGGCACCGAGTGGGCATTCTATCGTGATCCTTCAGTGTTGTTTTTCTCCACGCATGACCAGTTTGCCTATCCCGGTACCGGCAGCCCGTCCCGCAAGGGAGACGGCCCGGGAGAGGGCCTTAACATTAATGTGCATCTCGACTGCGGCTGCGATGATAAAACCCTGCTGGCAGCTTTCGAACAGCATTTACGTCCGGCAATGGAAAATTTCAAGCCCGAGCTGATATTGATTTCGGCTGGTTTTGACAGCAGGCAGGATGATCTCCTGGGCTGTTTTGAGATCACTGATGACGGTTTCTATCAGTTAACCCGCTGGGTGATGGCTGAGGCCGATAGGTACTGTGATGGCCGGATTGTTTCTCTGCTGGAGGGCGGTTATAACATCAAGGGCAACAGCCGCGCGGTACTCAGTCATCTGCAGGCACTCCGACAGGGCTGAACCAAAGTCAATTTTCTGACATCTCGGTTTTATCACGCTTTTATCGCTTTATTCCTGCTATACCTGGAACACTACGTCAAACCTTTAACCTGTTGATATTTAATAATTATCTTGCGGTCCGGCTATCCTTTTACACTGGCGTAGGTCGGAGTGGGCACAGTTTCTGCTTAGAACCTGTTGTAGCACCGAGAATGCAGTCTTCAGCTGGCTTCAAGGTCATTACCAGCAGTTCAAGGAGAACGAAATGAATGCCATAGCCCAATTGAAAGAAAATGTTACTGATATACAGGTTTCTGAGTCACGGGAATACGAGCAGCTCAGTACCTTTTATGATCCAAAATACAAAATCGGCTGGTTCTATATGAAAGGCTCGCCGAGGCCCTGCTTTACACCCACATTGTTAAATGAACTCACTGATTATCTGTCGTCCGTAAAAAAGGAAATGGCGGGTACTAATAATCAGAAGTATGACTATCTGGTCGTGGGCTCAAAGGTGGACGGTGTTTTCAACCTCGGTGGAGACCTTGATCTATTCATGCAATTGATTGAGCAGAGAAACCGGCAGGCGCTGTTCTCTTATGCCATGCATTGTGTCGATATTCTCTATGACAATATGTTCCATTTCGGTTCTGACCTAACTACTGTTTCCTTAATCCAGGGGGATGCGCTGGGTGGTGGTTTTGAAGCTTCCCTGTCAAGCAATATCATCATTGCTGAACGTGGTGTAAAAATGGGTCTGCCCGAAGTCTTGTTCAACCTGTTTCCTGGCATGGGAGCCTATTCGCTTTTATCGCGGAAAGTGGGAAGCCGTCAAGCTGAAGAAATGATTCTGAGTGGCAAGCTCTATACTGCTGAAGAAATGTACGAAATGGGTGCGGTTGATATTCTTGCCGAAAAAGGCGAGGGGGAACTGGCATTGTATCGCTATATCAGCAAAGCACAGAAATCGCCCAATACATACAAGGCAATGTCACGTGTCAAAGATATCTGTAACCCAGTCAGTTATGAGGAGTTATCAGCTATCGCTGGTGTTTGGGCTGACGCCGCCTTGGAACTGACCAGTAAGGATATCAAAATGATGTCCAGACTCGTCAGTAGACAATCGGCTAAGCAGGCGAGAAAGCAAGCTTAGTTAAATACGCCCGCTACCATGCAATTCGGACTGGAATCTTTGTTCGAGTTGCATGATAGTGTCGGTGAAGACTTTTTCGATTTCGTCGACGATACTGAGCACATCTGCATGGCCGAGTTGATCAGGTTTGACTTGTTCTGCAGAAGCACATAATGAAGCCAGCCTGGAAGCGCTCATTTCTGTGGCTGAGCCTTTAAGTGCGTGGAGACTCTCTCTGTACCCAAGGTAATCATCATGGCAGTAGCTTTGGATGAGACTGATATGTTTCAGCGCGTCATGCTTGAAACTCTCTACCAGGGTATGAAGGAATTGACGGTCACCCAAACCTATTAATTGCTTGATTGTTGACTCATCAATCAAACTCTCTGCTGATTTTTCAGTTGCGGCTTTTTCCTTGGAAACTGCATCGTCCAAGGCTAATCCCGCTGATAAATGCGCGACTTTTTCGAGCAAGGCACGAGAGTTGATCGGTTTGGTCAGAAAAGCATTGGCACCGGCTTGCTCGCAGTTTTGCCTCGCTTCCGGTGTGGCATCTGCTGTCAGCATGATAACGGGAATAGAGGCCGAGGTATCGATGAAACGGAAAGCTTTGAGGACGTCCAGTCCAGACATACCCGGCATGTTCATATCGAGAATGACCATATCGATATCCCGTGCTCTTTCGCTGAGCATATCCAGCGCTGCATCGCCGGTTTCTGCCAGCATGGTTTTATGACCTGCATGGTGTAATACGCCTCTCAGTACATGCTGATTGACTTTATTATCTTCACAAATGAGGACACGGAGAGGTCTCGCCATACCCTGGGAGGCATAAAAATCAGCCAGTCTGACCACATTTTCATTATGGTTAATGGAGGAATGCGCGGCATGAAGTGCGTTGAAGAGGGGCGTTTTTGCCGGTTTGCCCTGTATGACGGAGATAAAGTGGTTACTGATATCATCACTAATCAGCCGGCTGTTGCTGTTAATCAGAATCAGAGACAGATCACTCAGTAAAGCATCTGATTTGATCAACCTTGCGAATTTGGCCGGCTCAATCTCCAGCATCACGTCACTATCGACAATCAATGTTGAATAGGGCTGACCTGACTCTGCTTTTTGTATTAATGTCGCCATGGCTTTTGCAGAGTTATCTGCCCAGTCAGCGCTTATCCCCCAAGTCTGCATGATAGTGTTGAGTTCACGTTGTTGGGATTCATTGCTGAGTATCAAAATGCTGTAGTTTTCAAGCGACATTGTTTTATCTTTGTTTACCTTGAATGGTAGTTCAAACCAGAAAGTGGTACCGATACCAAGTTGACTGCTAACCCCAATTTTGCCACCCATTAACTCAACAAGTTCTTTTGAGATAGTGGTGCCCAGTCCCGTCCCTGCAGCTGCGCCACTGGCAGCATGGACCTGGGTAAAGTCATCAAAAATGGTGTCCAGTTCTTCTGCTGGAATCCCTATACCAGTATCAGTGACTTCAAACCTGACAGTCTGTTTATCGGCTTCACTGTCGACAGCCTTTAGCGATAATCTGACAAACCCCTGTCGAGTAAACTTAATGGCATTGCCAATCAAGTTGATAAGAACCTGTTTGAGATGTTGCGGATCTCCATCCAGATCAAAAGCAATGTCTGGATCTAAATTGCAGAATAGATGAATATCCTTAGTTTCGGCCATCGGCGTCTGCATTCGGATAATGGTGGTCGTTAGTTCATGCAAGTCAAATTGACTGACAATACTCTCAACCTTTCCCGCCTCGATTTTGGAGATATCAAGCACATTTTCGATGAGCCCCAGAAGTGTGTTAGCGGAATTACGCATTATTTTCACAAACTCACGTTGCTCACTGTTGAGATCGGTTTCCCCCATCAGATCCGCAATGCCAATAACACCATTGAGTGGTGTTCGTAACTCATGAGACATATTGGCAAGGAAGCGACTCTTTGCCTGGTTGGCCAGTTTGGCTGAATCAATCGCACTGTGGAGTTTTTTAATAAGAAAACCAGTATAGAACGGGATCAAAATGATTAATATCAGCAGACTGAGCCCGATAGGTTGGTGCTGAATGTCCTGCCAGTATTCTCCCCAAGTGATGGATAGGGCAAAACCAACAGTACCGATGGCCTGTGAAATATAGAGATAAGCAGTGCCATAACGGAAGCCATTACCCAGTATGACCCAGAGGTAGAGCACAAACAGAAAAACGCTTTCCGAGCCGGCGAAAAACATCACCACCGATAAAGAAATCAGATCCAGAGCAATACCAAATACCCGCCGAACTGGAGATGGCCGCGGTCTTATTACAATGGCAACGGCGATCATCAAAGCACCGGAGTAGTACACCAGTGTCATCACACTGGGCAGAGTGACAATCGCTTCAGCGAAGCTCTCACCCTCAGACCAGGGCAAACAGAAATAAGCTATCAGACCGATACCTATAGTCAGCCTCAGCTTTATGGCCTGTTCTTTTTCTGGATCGGAAAACTGGGCGAGCCGTTGTGCTAGTTGTTTCAAACACGACTTCAGGCTGATGAGTCCATTCATATCAACTGCTTACTCGTCGCTGTATTCTGACTGGATACGATGAATTTCATCTAATCGGGATACAAAGGCATCCACACATTCCGGATCCAGATGCGTGCCGGCCTGTTGCTGAATGTAAGCAACTGCTTCATCGCTCCCCCAAGCTTGCTTATAGGGTCTGGCAGAAACCAGGGCATCAAATACATCGGCGACGGCAACGACACGGGCGATTAATGGTATTTCCTCGCCTTTGAGGCCATTGGGATAGCCTTTACCGTCGAAACGTTCGTGGTGGTTCAGCGCGATGATGGCGCCAATCTGCATATAACGCGACTGGCTGTCAGACAGAATGGCGTGGCCGATTGTGGTGTGGGTCATCATAATATCCCACTCGTATTCATTCAGTTTGCCCGGCTTGAGCAGGATGCCGTCGGGTATGCCGATTTTACCAATATCGTGCATCGGCGCGGCATATTCAAGATCATCACATTCTTCTTTGCTGAACTTGCCCAGCGCTTCGGCTATCTGCCGCGAATACTTGGCCATACGTATGACATGATTGCCGGTCCCTTCATCACGGTACTCACCGGCGCGGGCCAGTCTCAGAATAGTCTCTTTTTCACGCTGGATGATCTGTTCGGTCGCGACCTCGACCTGTCTCGCCAGCCAGTCGGCGCGGTCCTGAATGATCAGATGCTGTTCATGCATTTTAAGCAGGTTGCGGCAACTGGTTCGGCATTCAATCTGATCAATCGGCCGTGTCAGAAAAGCGGTAGCACCGGCTTCGAGCGCTTCGTAACGGACTTCTTTTTCACTGACCACCGTGATCATCATAATGGGCACATTTTCACAGTGCGGCTTTTGTCGGATAGCACGGATAAATTCCACACCGTTGATCTCAGGCATGCGGTAGTCGGTAATAATGAGATCGGGATCGTGATCTTCGACCCAGTCCAGCGCTGCTGTGGGGCTGCCGAAGGCGGTGACGTCGAGGTTATCATCGATTTGCTGAATAATTTTCTGCAGAATCGTCCGGCCGGTGGTTTGATCATCAATGATCAGCACCTTTTTTTTCTTCTTCAGAATGCTTTGCCTCCTGGCACTCATATACGGCTGATTACTGAGCTGTTCTGTGTCGTTGCCAGTCAAGATAACGTACCTCATTACCGTGGCGTTTCTGACTGTGCATCCTGCAATGTAAGCCACATCTGTCTTCCGGCTTATCCGTGACTCCTAGCAGCCGGTATTTATCGTATTAAAAATCAAATCTTTAACAGGGTTATCTTGCCATTATCACCAGTGAGCGACATTTCGTCCAGCATCAAAAAGCCCGGCGAAAAGTCAGGTTATAGCGATATTGGCCGGTAAGCGGGTGATGGGCGAGTTTGACCGGCTGAATACCATGAAACCGAAGTCGATCATGATTGCCCCAGACCACAACATCACCATGCTGCAATAGGTAATGTTCGGGTTTGTCCCGACGCTCGTGGCCGCCAAACAGAAAGATGGCCGGAACCCCCAGCGAAACAGACACGATAGGCGCCGAAAAATCTTTTTCATCCTTGTCCTGATGTAAACCCATCCCGGCACCCGGCTGATAACGGTTTATCAGACAGACATCAGGCTCAAATCCGTCAAAGCCACAGAGGCTTGCCGCCTTTTGCGCCAGCTGTTTGAAAGAATCGGGCAGTTCAGGCCAGGCCCTGCCGGTTTCAGGATCAGTTTGCTGGTAGCGATAACCACGCCGGTCGGTGACCCAGCCCCAGTCACCGCAGTTGGTCATTTGTGCTGCCATTTTAAAACCGCGCGGTGTCGACATCTGTCTGAATGGTGCCTGTGCCTCGATTTGCTCAATCGTGGTCAGCAGCGTGTTTTCCTCCATTGTGGCAAAGCCGGGCATAATAAAGCTGTGCTCACTGATAATTTTTTGAACGGTTTGAGTCATAAACTGTTGAGCTTTTGCCCGAGTTTGTAACCACTGTTAAAGGCGGCTTCAACCCGGCCTTTGATGCACCAGTCGCCGCAGGCGGCGATTTGTAATGCCGGATCGAGATAAAATGGCGGCGATGTCTGCTTGGGTAGATTGGCATAAACCCAGCGTTTCACTTCCGCGGCATCAATGAGCTGAGGATCCAGGCCGGTGACAGCGACGACGGTATCGACCATATGTTTTTCGACCCAATCAATATTCTCATCCAGGTGCTTTTCAGCCCAGTCGTTACTGGCATGGATCAGCAGGCTATGGCCGTGCCGGCCGGGTTTACTGCTGTTGACGGAAACCCAGCTGATGCCGGTGTTTTTCACCAGTGCCGCCTGAAAGGGCAAACCGGGATCGGCTTTCAGGCTCAGCATCAGTGCATAACAGGCCTTCATTTTGGTATCGGCAATAGCCTTGTAACCTGAAAATGTTTCTGGCAATAAAGCCAGTGTCTGAGGTGCAGGCAGGGTCAGGGCGACCCAGTCGAAAGGACCATGACTTTGTCCTTCACGGTCTCGCAAAGACCAGCGGTTCTGTTCTCGCTTGAGTTCAACGATGTCTGTGTTGAAACGTACAGGCTGTTGCCTTGCCATTGCACGACCAATCTCCGCCATATCCGGCACACCGACATAATGCGGATATTCATCATCCCATTGACGGCTGGCGTGAATGACATTGCCATCCATTTCCACAAAATGAGCCTGCCAGTCAGCCACACTGCCCTCGTCTCTCAAACCTGCAATGAACTGCTTGAACTGTGGCGAGCGGGCGGTAAAAAACTGAGCGCCATGATCAAAGCGCTGATTGGCGACCCTCCGGCTTGCCATCCGGCCACCCGGGGCTGCGGACTTTTCGAACAGTTGATAAGTAAATTGAGACTGAATCTGCTGTGCGAGTGACAGACCACTGATGCCCGCACCGACAATGGCAATTGACTTCATAGCACGCTTTCCTCCAACACCTTCGCTCGGACAGGTGCTAGTCAGAAAAGTGCCTTGTTACTGTGGAATCACTCTGACATAGCCACGGCTGCCTCGAATCAGCGAGGCATAGCTGCCGGAGGGCAGACGTTCACTCTCATCCTCGATAGCCTGCACAACAGCGATTTTATCGCCGTTTTCCTTGCGCAGGATATACTCGACACCGAGTGACGACTTGGCTTTTTCTTCAATGAACTGACCGGCGATGGCGCCACCCACCAGAGCAATAATCGTGATGGCAATACCGGCAGGATTATCGCTTTCAGTAATGCCGTAAGCGGTGGCACCTGCTACTGTGGCACCGACAGCAGTACCCCAGCCGGGACGGCCGGACTCATCCAGCCCCTCAATTTTAACCAGACGTGAAGAGATAATGCGGACATCTTCCGTTGCCATGGCTTCACCCACTTCGGTTGCATAGTAGCTGCTTTGTGAACGTGAAGCACAGGCATAAATCAGGGGCAGTAAAACGGCAATCAGAATGATCAGCCTGAGTGGGTGATGACGCATGATGATGTCTCCAGAAAAACGCATAAGTAGATTATGCAACAAAGCTGCAAAATGATCAGACAGATCGCGGCTTCAAATTACTGCAAAACGCAATCATCACTAAAGCGCAACGGATTGCATCGCCTTTAACCCTGTTTTCTCAGTTTCTGCAAGACACGCTTGATGGCTTTTCGGCCATAACGCCGCTTGAAATTGACCTTGAAGTCATACAGGTAAAAAGGCAAACGGTAACGCCAGCTGAAAGACTGGGATTTGAGCATGCTTTGCAGATAGTGCCCCACCAGGTAGTCGCGGCCGGCCCAGTGCAATTTGTGACAAATCCGGGTCAGATCGGAAATGCGCTGTTTCAGCGGGGTGCTGCGGTTATGGAAACGGGCGCGATTGATATCAATCAGGGTGAATGCCAGTGTCTGGTCCGGTTGTTTTTTAATCAGAATATTGCCGCCAGCCAGATCCCGGAAAAACACACCATGCTCATGCATGCGCAAAAGAAACTGCGCCAGCTGACGATAAGCCTCCTGCGCCTCAATACCGTCAAACTCAGTGGCACCATCGCGAAAAGCAATCAACATTTCGCGGGCTGAATAATCATGATCAACTTTCTCGCAGACAAACAGATTCTGCAGCATCGATTTGTCATTGTCTTTTTCAAAGTAAGCCAGCGGCTGTGCAGTCGGAATACCGCGACGTGACAATTCTGCCGCAGCTATCCAGCTGCGACGGGCTTTGCTCGGTTTAAAATAATCAAGTATGCGTTTGTGCGGAGCGACTTTAAGTGGCTTTTTGGCGACGACGGTTTTTCCATCCGGTCCGGGTACGGTCCAGATAATATTGCGCGCTTTGCGTAATGTCGTTTCCGGGCTTGCTTCCGGCAGATTATCCGGATGCAGGAGTTCAACGAGTTTATTCGCATCGGCTTCGCTGTCTGCAATCACGATGCCACGCCAGTTATGCTGGTGATAAGGGTAATAATGGCCGGTTTTTCGGTGAGCGTAGATTGACTCCAGCGGATAGGGAGCGCGCAAGGGCTTGGGCTGAATATTGGCTGACAGAGGCCAGCTGAGATAGAGCGGAGACTCATTAATAAAGCGCGGCATTTCATCGAACTGTTCACCATCACGGTTTTGAATCTCGGCTTTGGCCAGATCTGTCGCCTGATACAGTGCTTCCAGTTCACAGGCCTTGCCGTTGATAGTCCATGCGACGTGAATGCGCTTGTTTTCGGCGCGAAATACGTGGACTTCCAGATTCTCAGCGGTTTTCAGCGGGCCTTCGTAAACCGTGCCCGGCAGCATGGCATTGAATTGTTTCATGGCATAAAAAGCCGGCCGTACCCGGAAGTCTGGCAAGTCACCAATAATGCTCTGGTAGTGCGTAATCCGTTCCAGTTCCGGATAGCGGCCACTGCCATCATCAATCAGACCCTCCCGCCAGCACACCATCGGTCCCCAGAAGGTGCGGCGCATGGCCCCCGAGGCGGCCAGTAACACCATGTAGCGACTCAGGTAATCGGCCATCTTCTCTTCACTGTTTTCCAGCAGACGTTCAATCCTCGGTAAAGTCCAGAAGGCGGCAGGAGAAACCAGTTTATCGACCCCTTCGCGGGCGCCAATCCGACGCAGCAGTCGGGCCTTTTTAACCAGATTCACTTTAAGCAGGGTGGCCCATTGAAAACCCAGAATGCGATGATCAAAACGTTCCGGTTCGGTGACGCGCTCACAGAACAGATTATTGGTATGGAAATCAGGAAGGGTACCGGCTTTGCGCAGCCTTTCCAGCACCGAGAAAGTATAGAACGGCTCAAAATCGGAGATATTGGGGCCGGCCATTTTGATGTTACGCCTTTTGATTTCGTCGAAGGCAATCTGCCAGGCCGTAAAAAAACCTCTGGTGTCGTAACCCGCCCAGCGGCGGCGGTTGATGGTCGAGCCGACTTCGATGGTATGGACACGGTGACCGTAGAGATCGCAGACGTTCTCGACAAACTGCCGCCACTGTTGTTGAGTGGCTTCTTCTTTCATCGCGCGGGCGGCTTCAAATGGCTGAACCAGATGCAGTAATACCTTCAAATCGGTGGCCAGCAGCTTTTCCAGTAGTCTTGCGGTATCACTATTCTCATCGCCGTAGCTGAAGTCAATGCGGACATTTCTGACGCCAAGCTCAGCCAGTTTTTCCAACAGATAATCATCCACCGCCGGATCGCTGGATGCGGCCACCCCGACGCCGGAGAAATCAGCAGCCACCTTGTGCGAATGCGGTGGGATATGACCTTTCCGGAAGCGAAGTCCGCCTTTGAACACGTGACTCAGGGCATTCAGCAGCAGTTTGCTGTTCATCACTGCGGGTATGGTCTTTTTGTCCGGTTTGGCTGGGGGTTGCCCGGTCATTATGTTATCCAGTGTTGGTGGCGAAAATCAGCTGTAAGTGAAGATAAATCTGATCAACACGGTCTTTTGGCTTTGTGCGGAGACCGCTTATGTTCTAACAGTTAAGCACAATATTTTGAATCTTTTGCAGATTGAGCTCAACTCAAACTTGGCTAAGGGCTTGTTTATCTCTCATCACCCCCAATGCTGAAGCTATTTTTGTGTCCGGTAAGGCAGAAAGTGCGCGCTGCAGTTGATCTACCTGAGCGATTGACAACACTGCCGGGCGCAAAAATAGTCCCAGCACTGCGGGTTGGCCCTTTTTCAGTCACAACAGGGGCGGCGATGGAAAAGCAACAAGCCCTGAGGTTTGTCAGGGCCGGTCAAAGTCAGCATAATCGGGCCAAACAGCAAATTAGAATAATAACGCCGCTCACGGCACAAACAGAGAGAAAACCATGAGTGCAGACCGCTATGACAAGGTGAAGCAAAACCCTAAATTTCATCAGCTCGTCGCCAGACGTGCACGCTGGGCCTGGGGACTGGCCGCAGTGATTCTGCTGATGTATTTCGTTTTTATTCTGTTGATCGCTTTCACGCCGCATTGGCTGGCCGAGCCCATCGTCTCCGGCAGTGTTATCACCCTCGGTATCCCGCTGGGCTTGCTGGTGATTATTGTCGCCTTTGTGCTGACAGGCATTTATGTGCATAAAGCCAATACTGATTTTGACCGCATTAATCAGCAGATCATCAGCGAGACGGAGCAATGAGGGCCCGGCAGTCATTATTATTCTGTTTGCTGCTGGGACTGACATCTGTTGCAGGCGCTGAGGCAATTACTGCTGACGTTCAGAAACAGCCACTGAATCTGCCGGCAGTCATGATGTTTCTGCTGTTTGTTGCTGCCACGTTGATGATTACCTACTGGGCGGCCAAGCGAACCCGCTCGACGGCAGATTATTATGCGGCCGGCGGCGGCATTACCGGTTTGCAAAACGGGCTGGCGATTGCCGGCGACTACATGTCGGCCGCGTCGTTTCTGGGGATTTCCGGGCTGGTGTTTTTATCCGGTTATGATGGACTGATTTATTCGATAGGCTTTCTGATTGGCTGGCCGTTGATTCTGTTTCTGATTGCCGAACGGCTGCGCAATCTCGGTCGTTATACCTTTGCCGATGTTGCTTCCTACCGGCTGGCACAACTTCCCATCCGTACCCTGTCGGCCTTTGGCGCCCTGGCTGTAGTGGCCTTGTATCTGATTGCCCAGATGGTCGGTGCTGGTAAGTTGATTCAAATCCTGTTTGGATTGCCTTATGAGTTTGCCGTGGTGATCGTCGGCGTGCTGATGATGCTCTACGTGACTTTCGGCGGCATGATAGCCACGACCTGGGTACAGATTATCAAAGCTGTGCTGCTACTGTCCGGGGCTACGTTTATCGCCCTGATGGTGCTGAGTCATGTGAATTTCGATTTGGAACAACTGTTCCGTCAGGCCATCGCGGTCCATGATAAAGGGGAAGCCATTATGGCGCCGGGCGGGCTGGTTTCCGATCCGGTCTCGGCAATTTCCCTGGGCGTGGCCTTAATCTTTGGCACGGCCGGTTTACCGCATATCCTGATGCGCTTTTTTACGGTGGCTGATGCCAAGCAGGCTCGCCGGTCGGTTTTTTTTGCCACCGGCTTTATCGGCTATTTCTACATGCTGACTTTTATTATTGGTTTTGGCGCGATTGTGCTGATTTCAACCAACCCCGATTTTCTCAATGCCGATGGACGCCTGATCGGGGGCAATAACATGGCAGCGATCCACCTGTCGCAGGCAGTAGGCGGGGATATTTTCCTGGGCTTTATTTCAGCGGTGGCTTTTGCCACCATTCTGGCTGTGGTCTCGGGCCTGACACTGGCCGGTGCTTCTGCCATTTCTCATGATCTCTATGCCAGTGTGATCAAGAAAGGCGAGGCTTCAAGCGATAAGGAAATCCGTGTTTCCCGCATCGCCACCATTGTGCTTGGCATTGTGGCGATTGTGTTGGGTATTTTGTTTGAGAAACAGAATGTGGCCTTTATGGTCGGGCTGGCTTTTGCCATCGCCGCCAGCGCCAATTTCCCGATTCTGATTCTGTCGATGTACTGGGCTAAACTCACCACCCGCGGTGCGCTGGTGGGGGGATTTGCCGGCTTGGCAACGGCGATTGTGCTGGTGATTCTGGGACCGATTGTCTGGGTTGATATTCTGGGTAACGCTGAGGCGGTGTTCCCCTATAAATATCCTGCGCTGTTTTCGGTAGTGACCGCATTTGCCCTGATTTGGCTGTTTTCCGTCACGGACAAAAGTGAGCGGGGAAGCAAAGAAAGAGCCTTGTTCGAACACCAGTTTATTCGCTCACAAACCGGTATCGGTGCTCACGGGGCAACTGATAAACATTAGAGTGGAGCGGGTGATGGGAATCGAACCCACATCATCAGCTTGGAAGGCTGAGGTTCTGCCATTGAACTACACCCGCTGAAACCTGAGACCGGTACGCTCTGCATCCCGCATCCCGCATCCCGCATCCCGCATCCCGCATCCCGCATCCCGCATTCAGCTTACTGGCTTGCTGATTGACCTGCTGCGCGCATCAGTGGTGTCAGCCAGGTCAGACGCCTGGGCCAGTTGCTGCAACGCAATCACCATAGCAGCCAGGTGGCTCATAGCCAGCTTGAGATCATCTACCTCGGCTTTTGCTGCCCTGATGTTATCGCTCATTTTCATTTTATGACCACCAATGCAATTGAGGCTAGCTTCGGTGAGCAGGGTGAAAATTTATGTGAAATTGGCTGCCAACAGCAAAATGAAGGAAATTAATTGCCTGCAGAAACTTTATTTCTGCCAGTGTTTTTTGATGCATAAAGTGCATTTTGTCAGCTCTTCTGGTGAAGTCGACCTGCGATTCGTTTTTGATCAGCTCAACCACACCAAAGCTGGCACTAATATCAAGCCTGAGCGGCGATAATTCTGATGTCACAGCTGCCCTGAGTTTTTCTGCCACCGCAAAAGCCTGATCCAGCGAAGTGTTGGGCAGGAGTAGAGCAAACTCATCACCCCCCCATCTTGATGCCACATCGATCTGCCGCAGATTACTACGTAATACTTTACCGACGCCAACCAGCACCTTGTCACCGGTGGGATGACCGTGTCGGTCGTTGATCTGTTTAAATTTATCCAGGTCCATCACAATCAGGGACAGGGGCTCTTTAAAGCGCTGAGCCCGGGCAATTTCACTTTCCAGTTTTTGTTCAAAATTGAATCGGTTCGAGAGGGACGTCAGGTAATCCGTCGTTGCATTGAGTTCTGCTTCGGCGGCCTTTTCTGATAAAACCTTGTTAAGTCTTTTTAACTCATGGGTCCGGGAATCGATGATATTTTGCAGGCTCTGTTTTTCATAGCTGTTAAGCTTTTCAAGGCGTTTGAAGGCATCAATATCTTGATGGGCGCCAATCATCCGCAGCACTGTGCCATCATCCGCACGATTAACTATAAGGCCGGTATCTCTAATCCACAGCGGTTTTCCGGAGCTGGTCATGCATCGGTATTCGATGTCGTATTTGTCCGATATACCGTTTATGTATTGCTCAAAGTGGGTCATGACACGCTGGTAGTCATCGCTGTGAATGACGTTTTCCCAGGTGAAGACGCTGTTTTCGAGTGAGTGAGGATTGTGGCCCAGCATTTTGTACCAGCCGGGGCTGCGATAGACATAACCACTGTCAGCGTGCCAGAACCAGATACCATCGCTGGTGATTTCCAGAAGTGCTTCAATGGCTGCCTGGTCGAACAAGGGGAGTTCTGCTCTCACACTACACCTTTTTTGTGACGCAGTTCTAATATCAGCACACCTGAACACAGTTTGTAAATAAAGAAATGTTCGGGCTCTTATGTTGACTTAAGCATTAGCGGCGCTTTTCATGGCGCTCTCTGAGCGTGGCCGGATCAATGGTCAGTGGGCCAGGAATACCGGGTCAGATTGTCCAGTAAATCGCACAGCTGGTGACCATCATCAGAATCAGATTCAAGGGGGCACCCACGCGGCCGAAATCGGTGAACTTAAGTGCGCCTGTTCCATAAATCATGGTATTGGTCTGATAGCCTATCGGCGTCAGGAAGCTGGTGGAGGCGGCAAACATAACAGTCAGAACCAGTGCCAGTGGCGCCAGCGCAACATGCTCTGAAAGCGACAGTGCAATCGGCACGAGAATCACTGCGGCGGCATTGTTACTAATCATCTCGGTCAGGACCGTGGTGACAGCATATAAGAACATCAGAACAAAAATAGGGTGCCAATCCAGTGCATGCTGGGCAATCAGCGAGCCGACCCAGTCAGCAGCACCTGACTTAGACATCGCGATACCCAACGGAATCACGCCTGCGAGCAGAAGAATCACGTTCCAGGATACGTCCTGATACATTTCCTGATAGGGCATGCAACGGGTGACGACCATGGCAATCACGCCGGCAATGGCAGTCAGTACGATGGGCAGTGGAGTCGCGGCTGCGACGAAAATAACCGCAGCCATGATGCCGCCGGCGATAAACATGCGCTTGGGGTCAAAATAGTCCTCATACTCGTCAAGTACGACGACATCAAAACTGCGGTGGAGTCGGGTCAGCGAGGTTTTGGAAATATCGAGCAGCACCACTTCGCCGACATTCAGGGGCTCATCGGCCAGCCGACGGGAACGGACTTTCTTGGTATCGATGCCGATCAAGCGGGCATTGTAACGACGCCAGAAATTCACATCACCGGCCCGACGTCCATCAAACAGCCGGCGGTTGCGCAGCAATACCGGCACCACTTTTGTATCGGCACGAGCCTTGCGGATCCCGGCAAAATTTGACAGAACATCCACCCAGTTTTCTTTGATCAACTCCATGATCTGGCGCACTGTGCTGCAGACAATCAGAATATCCTCAGCCTTGATCTCTACCTCGGTAGCCTTATTTGTCCATGTTCTGCCGCCACGTATCAGTTTCATGACTTTAACGCCACTGTGTGACTCGAACCTGGCTTGTTCCAGTGTCTTGCCAATAAGACTACTGCGATGGATAACGGTCAGTTCGGTGACAAACTTTTCCTGTTTTTCATCAGTCAAGGGATTGGCATCCTTTTTCGGTAACAGCCAGCGTCCGATGGTCAGGAAGTAGATAAGTCCGCTCAGCAGGATCAGGATGCCGATATGAGTGAACTCGAACATCATCAGCGGGCGGCCGAAAGCTGGCGCATCGGCTAATATCGAAGATGTCAGGATATTGGTGGAAGTGCCGACCAGCGTTAGAGTGCCTCCCATCATGCCGAAGAAACTGAGTGGAATAAGCACCCGTGAAGCCGTGAAATTGCTTCTCCTGGACAGGTCCAGCATCAGTGGAATGGCGATAGCTACGGCGGCGGTATTGTTGATGAAACCGGACACCAGACCGATCATCACTCCGACGATAATAATTTGCCGGGTTTCGGAGTTGCCCACCAGTGGGATCAGTTTCTTGGCGAGCAGATTGACCATGCCCGAGCGCTGGATACCGCCAGACAAGATAAACATACACAAGACGGTGATGGTCGCCGTGCTGGAAAAACCGGACAAACTCTCGGAGACCGTCGGAAACGCCGATTTAAGATCAACCCCGCGATCCAGCAACCATTGTGAATGGAATAACTGCGGGATTGCCATCACCGTGGTGAGAATGATGAGTGCAGTGACATCGACGGGTAGTTTCTGAGAGGCAAAAAGATAAAGCCCACAGGCAATGATCAGAAAAACGAGAGCGATTTCGATAGTCATGATGCTCTTCCTGGTCGCAGGAGAATGGCTGGTATGCATCGCGTGAGCGAACTGGAATCAGCTTTACGCGCCCTACGCAGCAGGCATTGCCTTCCATTTACTGACAGATTATCAGATGCACACTATTTGAACACTGACGTCTGCATGCGCTGCCTCGCTCTTTTAGTCCTTAACCTCATGTGCTCGACGAGAACAGGTTGCCCGGTGATGGTGATTCTCATCAGCAGAATCATCGCGTCAGGTGCAAGCAACAGCAAGGTTATTTAGTTTTTCTCAATAGAGGGCTTTATTGTTGGAAATACCCTTGCAGCCAGCAATAGGCTTTGCTCCCCGGATGGCCGGTTCATAGGTTTTTATCGGTGACAGCGCCTTCAGATGCGGAGGAAACCGTCTTGGCATATTTCGCCAGAAGTCCGCGGGTGTAGCGTGGTGGAACAGGTTGCCATGCCTTGCGTCTTTGTTGAATTTCGGTATCACTCAGGTGTAGGTGTATTTCGGCGCTTTCCGCATCAATTGTGATTTCATCACCATTTTCAACCAGTGCGATAGGACCGCCATCAAAGGCTTCAGGGGAAATGTGACCAACCACAAAGCCATGGCTGCCACCCGAGAAACGGCCGTCAGTAATCAAGGCAACATCGTTACCAAGGCCTTTGCCGATAACGGCAGAAGTTGGACTGAGCATTTCCCGCATTCCAGGCCCGCCTTTAGGACCTTCATAACGGATAACAATGACATCCCCTTTAACAACGGTGCCATTCAAAATGTCCTGCAGGGCCTCTTCTTCAGAGTGGAATACCCGGGCTTTACCGGTAAAGCGTAACCCTTCCTTACCGGTAATTTTGGCGACAGCGCCTTCAGGCGCTAAATTGCCTTTGAGAATGACCAAATGACTGTCTTTTTTAATGGGCTGATCAAAGGAATGAATAATGTTTTGATCGGCAGGATAGGGGGGGACATCGGCAAGATTCTCAGCCAGGGTTTTGCCGGTCACCGTCAGACAATCACCATGTAACAGTCCCCGATCCAACAGGCTTTTCATCAGGGGTTGAATGCCACCGATGGCAATGAGTTCCGACATCATATATTTGCCGCTGGGGCGCAAGTCAGCCAGTACCGGAACCTGTCGACCGATGCGTGCAAAATCATCCAATGTGAGTTCGACATCCACCGCATGGGCCATTCCTAACAGATGTAAAACGGCATTGGTCGAGCCGCCCAGTGCGATTAAGGTGGTAATGGCATTTTCAAAGGCCTGCCGGGTCATGATGTCGGAAGGTTTGATGTCTTGTTCCAGCAATGAGATAACGGCAGCGCCTGCACGGCGGCAATCCTCTGCTTTGGAAGGAGAGACGGCTTCCTGGGCAGAACTGTCAGGCAGACTCATACCCAACGCTTCAATCGCTGAAGCCATGGTATTGGCGGTGTACATGCCACCACAGGAACCTGCGCCGGGAATCGCCGTTTTTTCAATCTGTTCTAATTCCGCCGCCGTCATATCGCCTCGAGCGTGTTTTCCCACAGCCTCGAACACAGAAACAATATCCGTATGATTTGCGCCGGGCTGAATTGTGCCGCCATAGACAAATACGGCGGGGCGGTTCAGGCGGGCAAGGCCGATAAGACAGCCCGGCATGTTTTTATCGCAGCCACCAATGGCCACCAGTCCATCGAATCCCTGGCAACCGGCGACAGCCTCGATCGAGTCGGCAATCACTTCACGAGAAACCAGTGAATATTTCATGCCGATGGTGCCATTTGAAATACCATCAGAGATAGTGATGGTATTGAAAATAACCCCTTTGCCACCTGCCTGGTCAGCACCCTCGCAGGCAAAATCAGCCAGTTGATTGATATGCATATTGCAGGGTGTAACCATGCTCCAGGTCGAGGCGATGCCAATTTGAGGTTTGTGAAAATCGGCATCATTGAAGCCAACCGCACGTAACATCGCTCTGGCTGGGGCTTTGCCGGTCCCGTCTACTACTGTGGATGAGTGTTTTCGCGTATCTGTCATGGCCTGACCTTAGCGGTTTGTTAATAAGAGAAATTGAGGGTTCAAAAACGGACTTGTCTGATAAGCCAATTTGATATGTACGTATTATTAACCTAAGACCTTAACAGTTCCTCTTATGAACAGACAGTTCCTTGTCATTCTAATGAATGACCTTAGTCATAATTCAGTGATGTTTCGAGCAAAAGCGCGTAAAAAGCGCGGGTTTCAGCTTCTGTTTATAGTCGATGAAATGGCTGATTTGATAAAGTGCTGAAGCTCAGTTTATTGGACTGATATTCGCTCCTGCCTGAGTTCCCCAATGCAATACCGAACTAGAGAACCTGTGAAGTTTTTGATCTTTTTAGGTGGAATGTCGGCCGTCTTCCGGTTGTTAGTCATAGCAAAATTCAACTCCAGCTCTCCACTGAATTTATACGAGCGAGTCAGCCAAATTGCATAACACGCTACGCCAAAAGTGTGTATGATTCAAAAGATTGTTGTGCGCAATCAAAATGGGTGCTGAGCTGTCAAATCGGAGGTTACATGCTGTTAAGATCCAACGCCAAAAGAAAAGTTTATTCACAACAACTGGTCGATACACATCTATGGCCAGCGCTGGTTTTGGACAGTAAACACAGCGTTTTAGCTGTAAACCAGGCATTTAATGCGCTATTGGACCGACTCGAGAAACCTGACATTGATAGCGCGCTCAGAACTTTGATTAATAGTGACGATGAGCTTATCAGCATAAACAATAACAGTGCTCTATCGTTACGCCGGCGGTTTATCTCTCTCTCAGCTGAGAGCCTGAAATCATGTTTGCTGTATGTGTTTGAAGACCTCGTAGAACCTGAGTCAGAAAGAAGGGTAAGTAAAGCAACCTGGCAACAATCATTATCTGCAACAACGGATGCCTACGCAGTTTTTGACAGCCAACGAAGACTGGTCTCAGCTGATCTGGATTCAGTCATAGCTGATGATAATCAGTTGAAGCACGACCATCAAAAGCTATTCAATCTTTTGTATGAAGCTAGCTCAAGTCAAGAATCGCCATTTTGCTCGTTTGGCGATGACGTCGATTTCAAAGTTGCTTTTTCTGCAATCGAATCAGAGGAAGGTCAGCTGTCCGTGTTTGCGCTACACCGGCAGGAGCAAAATGCTGACCATAAGCAGTTTGAAATGTTGTCCAAAGTAGTGAGCAATACAAGCACAAGTGTTCTGATAACAGACAGGAACGGTTTTGTAGAATATGTAAATCCGGGGTTCGAGAAGTTAACGGGCTATACGCTGGCTGAGGTAAAGGGCAAAAAGCCGGGCGCATTATTACAGCGTGAGCAAACGGATAAAGAGACAACCAAACGAATTTCACAGAAGCTCAAAGCGCGTGAGCCCTTTTATGAAGAGATTCTGAATTTTGACAAAAATGGTGTTCCCTATTGGATTGTATTGTCAGTCAATCCAATCTTCGACGAGTCCGGTCATCATAGCGGTTTTGTGGGAGTAAGCTCTGATGTTCGTGAAATCAAGCGATTGGTTTTAGAGCAGATAAATCAGAAAGATGCCATTAGCCGCCACTCTGCTGTGATGGAGTTTAATAGAATCGGAAAGCTAATTTCAGCCAACCAGTTTACGCAGCAACAGTTAAACATCACAGATGATAAACAGATGGAAACCATCGTCGGTAATTTGAAAGATCATCTGGATGAATCTGGTGTAAAGTTGATTGAGAAAGGTGAGCCGACAGCGGTTGTGATGAAGCTTCAATGCCAAACAGGAGAAGTCGTTCTGGACTGTATCGTCTCTGGCATCACAGATTTGAACGGTAATATTTCTAAATACGTCGTTTTTGGCAGTAACATCTCCTCCAGAAACCAACTGGTCACTGAGACACATCTGTCGATGTCAAATGTCCTCAATAACATTCAGACTACGGTGGATACAATCAACGCTGTGGCAGAGCAAACGAATTTGTTAGCGCTTAATGCCGCTATTGAGGCGGCCAGAGCGGGGGAGGCCGGAAGAGGTTTTGCCGTGGTCGCTGACGAAGTTCGCAACCTTGCAAAAAAATCCAATGAAGCTGCAATTGAAATTGGCCAGTTAATTAACAAAACCCAATCTCAGGTAGACGAACTCGCCTCATTTCTAAATGAATAGTTGAGGCTAATTGAGAAAAGTCCTTATCTGTATTGCACCTCACCTGAGCTGAGTATCATGAGAAACGTACAACAAATAAAGATGACAGAATGATGTGGACTGCACCAGCTTACAACGACATGCGTTCTGGTTTTGAAGTTACCATGTACAGCAACAAACGGTAACAGATAAACGGACCACACCTTCAACAAAGCCTCCTGAGCGGGGCTTTTTTTGTTGGGGCTTTCGATACAGGCCCTTTTGTACATATCATCCACGCTTCTGGGCGATGCCCGCTAGCCTCCTATCCCTGCTGGACATGTCTTTTCTTGGTGCGCTTGTTTGTCTTCGGCAGCCGGTCAGCTTCCAAGCGGACAGAGATGAATTCGTCTGTCGAAAACAGCCCTTTATAATGCGCGGCCATTGTCCTTGTATCCCAGCAGGGTAAAGTGCCAGACTGATTATTGAATTCTCCCCGTCTGCAGGGTATTGATCCCAACTGAATAAAGTTGCCTTTTGAGGGTTTCATCCCCCGAGACTTGCCAGCGTCTATACAACGCAAATATCTCTTCTGCATCGAACTGAACTTCTTTGTGGCAGACAGCGCCGATGATCTGTAATAACCGTGGGAATCGAACCGATAGTTCATTGAATACATCCGAGTTGCCATAATTTTGTTCAGCGAGAGTGCTATATGCTCCACCACCCATTCCAATGTAATAGTCTCTCTTTATACCCACCTGCTTCAGTTTTTCAGGAAACAAAGCGCCAATAAAAAGAGATGCGTCACCCAGGCGACGGAGACTTATGAGTTTTTTTGAGGGCGTTTTTGCCTCGTATGCCTCCCGGTATAAAAAAGCCAGGGTAGGGAGGCTCAGACCATTCTGAGTTTCTTCGAAAAAATGCTGGCTTCTGGAGTAAAAGACAAGAAGATTAACTACATAGCTTATCGTTTCTTCTGAAAATGCTGGGGAACTGCTATGGGTTTCTTCTAAAATCCTGTCTTTGAACCATTCGTTAAGATTTTTTGTAGAGATCATTTTTGTGGTTTTCCGCATGCTCATCTCCCACATTAAAAATTTTTATATCAGACTCTTGAAAACAAAATTTTATTCCCCAAATGCTTGCTTGTTCAGTGGTTTAGCCCTGAACTTGTAGATGGAGTTAAGTGTGATTTTAGGAGGACTTTGATGAATTTAAAACCTCTATATGATCGTTTGGTTGTTCGCCGCCTGGAGGCGGAAACCACCACAAAAAGTGGCATCATCATTCCAGATAAAGCCAGCGAAAAACCGACTCAAGGTGAAGTCGTCGCTGTTGGTGAAGGTGCTATGACCGATGCCGGTGTGCGGCGGGAAATGACAGTCAAAGTAGGTGACCGTGTCCTGTTCGGCCAGTATGCCGGTTCTGAAGTAAAAGTAGATGGTGAGACGTTGCTGGTGATGAAAGAGTCCGACATTCTTGCCATCGTTGAACATGACATTGCAGAGGAGAAAGCCGCATGAGTGCCAAAGATGTGAGATTTTCAAGTGATGCACGTGAACGCATGATTGAAGGTGTCAACATTTTAGCGAATGCTGTGAAAGCGACCCTTGGACCCAAGGGAAGAAATGTGGTTTTAAGTAAAAGCTTTGGTGCACCAAGAGTGACCAAAGATGGTGTTTCAGTCGCTAAGGAAATCGAACTGGCCGATAAATTCCAGAACATGGGCGCCCAGATGGTGAAAGAAGTTTCATCGAAAACGGCAGACGTGGCCGGTGACGGTACCACAACCGCTACAGTTCTGGCTCAGGCTGTGATCAGAGAGGGAAATAAATCGATCGCTGCCGGGATGAACCCGATGGATCTCAAGCGGGGCATTGATGCAGTTGTCAAAGCGGCCACAGAAGAACTGCATAAGCTGGCCAAGCCTTGTGACGATAATAATGCCATCCGTCAGGTGGCCACTGTTTCGGCTAACTGGAATACCGACATCGGTGACATTCTGGCCGAAGCGATGGAAAAAGTGGGTAAGGACGGTGTCGTGACCGTGGAAGAGGGCAAATCCTTCGAAAATGAACTGGAAGTCGTCGAAGGCATGCAGTTCGACCGAGGTTACCTGTCACCCTATTTCGTCAACAATCAGGAAAAAATGCTGGCAGAGCTGGATAACCCCTATGTCCTGTTATTTGACAAGAAAATCAGCTCAATCCGGGACCTGCTGCCTACCCTGGAAGCTATTGCCAAAGAAAGCCGTCCTTTGATGCTGATCGCAGAGGATGTTGAAGGCGAGGCACTGTCGACCCTGGTCGTCAACCAACTGCGCGGTATACTCAAAGTCGCCGCTGTTAAAGCTCCGGGCTTTGGTGACCGCCGCAAAGCTATGTTGCAAGATATTGCGGTGCTGACCGGTGCCACAGTGATCAGTGAAGAGGTCGGCCTGTCGCTGGAATCAGTGACTGTTGAGCACTTGGGTAGTGCAAAACGGGTAGTGGTCGGTAAGGATGCGACCACTATTGTCGATGGTGCAGGCGATGACAAGGCAATTAAAGTCCGGATTGCTCAGCTCAAAAAAGAGATTGAAAACTCAAGCTCTGACTACGACAAGGAAAAGCTGCAGGAACGTCTCGCCAAACTCGCAGGCGGTGTTGCCGTAATCCGAGTGGGTGCCGCCACCGAAGTCGAAATGAAGGAGAAAAAAGACCTGGTTGATGATGCCTTCCATGCTACGCGTGCCGCGGTAGAAGAAGGGATTGTTCCAGGAGGTGGCCTGAGTCTGGTGCGTGTTGCCGATCTGGTCAAGTCGAAAGATCTGAATCTCGCCAATGAAGATCAGCAAGCCGGTGCCCGGATTGCATTGCGAGCAATGGAAGAGCCTTTCCGTCAGATTGTCACCAATGCGGGTGGTGAAGCCAGCGTGGTGATTGAGAAAGTCCGTACAGAGGCTGGTACTTATGGCTATAACGCCCAGACCGGCGAGTATGGTGATATGCTGAAGATGGGTATTATTGATCCTGCAAAAGTCACGCGCAGTGCATTGCAAAATGCCTGCTCGATTGCGGGTTTGATGCTGACCACTGAAGTCATGATTGCTGACGCGCCAAAAGAAGATAAACACGCTTCTCAGGCATCCGGTTGGGAATAACTATCGCCATCAATCAAGAAGGGGAGCACAAGCTCCCCTTTTCTTTATCGGCGGCTGCCGAGTCAAATTCCCCCAGCGGCATCGTCGATCGACTGAAGCCCTGTTATAATGCCCAGCCATTGTCCCCGTAGCTCAGCAGGATAGAGCGTCCCCCTCCTAAGGGGAAGGTCGCAGGTTCGACTCCTGCCGGGGACGCCACGCTAAATATAGAGTGTGATATCGGCTTCTGAAGCAAATTCCAGAAAAGTGGCTGCACCACCGCTGCTGATACCATCCACAAAGTTTTCGTGTTTGAAATCGAATAAATCGACTGTCATTTGACAGGCGATAAGCTCAACACCGGATTCGATGCAGATCTCTCTTAACTCTTCAACGCTGGCGACACCTTTCTTCTTCAGCTTGCGTTTCATCATCCAGGTGGCAAACCATTCCAGACCGGGCAGAACCTGAATAATACTGGGCACAGTGACCGGCATCGGCATGGCGGGGTTGCCCAGCGGCGACACTTTGAGGTTCAACTCTTTGTTAAGCAGTTGCAGGCCATAGAAAGTGAAGAAAATCTTGGCTTCAAAACCCAGAGCCGCTGCAGTCGAGGCGAGCAGAAAAGGCGGATAAGCGCCGTCCAGTGTGCCTTTGCTGGCAATGATGGCCATTTTTTTAGCCATTGGCGTCCCCCTTTTCGATGATGAAGTGCAATTTGCCATCGGCTTCGGAACTGTCGACCAACGGGTTACCGGTCATTTTGCAGAATGCCGGAATGTCCTTATTGGCGCCCCGGTCAGTGGCAATGAGGTGCAGTTTCTGCCCTGCAGCCATATCGGCCAGCGCCTTGCGCGCTTTTAATACGGGGAGTGGGCAATTGAGACCTGATGAGTCAATTTCTACATCAAATTCTGACATACTTGCGATCCAGGAATAATTCAAATGATTGATAAATGATAAACGGAATTGTATTCATTGTCTTGCCGGAACCCCTATCACAGGGGATGAGTCTATGCACTGTATGAAACGATTAATCACCCTGATTTTACTGGTCTGCCTGGCGTTACCGCTGGCACAGAGTCATGCGCTTGATATTGCACTGCCAGAAATGGGAGACAGTGCCGGTGCACTGATTTCTCCGCGTGAGGAATATGAAATCGGTCAGGCATTTTTCTGGCGTCTGCAACAATCAACCGAGTTGATTGAAGACCCGGAAGTTAACAGTTACATCCAGTCTCTAGGCTATCGTCTTGCTGCCAATAGCGATGAGCCGGGGCTCGACTATACCTTCTTTATGCTGCCCGATCCGGCCATCAACGCTTTCGCTGCGCCCGGCGGTTTTATCGGTGTGAACAGTGGTCTGTTGCTGACAGCTGAAACCGAGTCAGAACTGGCTTCAGTGATGGCGCATGAGATTGCGCATATTACCCAGCGCCACATCCTGCGTAGTTTCGAACGACATAAACGCATGACGATTCCACGTACCGCCGCGATGATTGCCGCAGCGCTCCTCGGTGCGGCCGATCCGAGGGCAGGTTCAGCAGCGATGATGGCGGTGCAGGCGGGTGATATTCAGAGTCAGCTCGATTACAGCCGTGCCCATGAGGCCGAAGCTGATAATCTCGGTATGGAGACGCTGGTTGAATCCGGTTTTGATCCTGATGCCATGCCCAGCTTTTTTGAAAAATTACAGCAGGCCAGCCGTTATTATGGTGGTGATAATATTCCGGAGTTCCTGCGAACACACCCGGTGACCACATCCCGTATTGCTGATGCCCGTGGCCGTGCCACAAATTACAAAGTGCAGCCGCAGCTTTCAGACCGCAAGCAGTTTTATCTTATTAAGGAAAAGCTGCGGGTGATGATGACAGAAGACCCCAATGATCTGTTGCAGCATTACAAGTCAGCGATGTCGCGTGATGATGACACCAACAAGGAAGCCGTTCGCTATGGATACGCGCTGGCTTTGCTTAAAAGTGGCCAGCACACCCTGGCGAGAGAGGCGCTGCAGCCGTTGCTGGATAAAGACAGGGACAGACTGGCCTATCAGCTGGCCCTGGCAGACATCGAAATGTCCGTAGGTCGGGTTGAGGCTGCCCTGGAAATATATGAAGATAACCAGCGCCTGTATCCTGATGATCAGGCGCTGACGATGGAACAGGTTAAGGCCTTATTACGGACGGGGCGTGCCTTTGAAGCCGATAAACTGCTGCAAACGCAGATTGAGCTTGGCGAAACTTCGCGTAACGTATACAAGCTGCTGGCTCAGGCCAAAGGGCAGATGGGGCAGAAAAGTCAGTCTCATAGCTGGCTGGCAGAGTATTACTATCAATCGGGCCTGCTCAAGGCGGCAGCCGATCAATTGCAGTTGGCGGCAGAAGCCGCCGGCAATGACGAATATCAACGCGCCAAAATCGCTTCCAGACTGCGCGAGGTAGAAGAAGCACTGGCGCAAATGGAACAGTAAAAGCATGACAAATCAGGCCGATCCCAGACGGCGCTCCTTGATCAAAGGCGCTATTTCCGCTTCCACTCTGGCGCTTGTCGCCAGTAGTGGTTTGCTACTCCCTCGTCGCTTGCTGGCTCACTGGCCCAGTGATGCGTTCACCGCAGAAACAGTCGAGGATGCCTTACTGGCGCTGCTTGGTGAAGCGGAGGTGGCAGATGGTAAGCAAATCAGTTTCAAAATCGGTGCGCCACCGAGTTATGCCGTTAACGGTGCTTCGGTACCGGTTGAGGTTCGCAGTGATCTGCCCAATGTCGAGCGTATTGCGATCCTGGTTGATAAAAACCCCAATCCGTTGGCGATGAGCGTCGATCTGACACCGGATGTGGCATTACCCTTTAAAAGCATGATCAAAGTGGCGGAAGATTCCGAAGTCATTGCCGTGGTACGTGCGGATGGTAAGCTCTACATAACTTCACGCGACATTGCGGTAGATATCGGAGGGTGTGCCTGATGGCGATCAAGGCCAGAGACAGAATACGTGCCAAGCTCAAAGATGAGCAGACCACAGTCCGGGTATTGCTTGCGCATCCGATGCATACCGGTCGCGGTGAAAACGAGCAGGGTGAGTTGATCCCTGCCGAGTTCATTCAGGACATTCGTTGCTGGCGTAACGGCAAGGAAGTACTGACCATCAAATGTGGGACTGCGACGGCACGTAATCCCTACTTTTCATTTCAACTGACAGGTGGTGCTTCCGGCGATAAAATCATGGTCCGCTGGGTGGATAATCTCGGTGCTAAGGGGATTGCCGAGACCACGCTGTCATGAGTCTGAAACTCAAGGTTAATCTGTTTTTTACTATCCTGCTGCTGGCTTCGTTGATGGCCGGCACCGGCGTGTTGATATCCAATGCCCGTCACTCGGTGGAAAAGGAAGTCCAGGACACGATGGATGCTGCCGCTAGGCTGATCACACTGACGCTCGCTGATCGGCCGCTCAACAGGGAATTGGGTATCAATGAACAGATGCATGAGATGATCAAGGCGCTCAGCGAGATCCGCAGTCTGCATATTCTGCTGTTTGACGCTCAGGGCCTGCTCTATGAAGGCGAGCCCGAACCGACACTCGAAGTCGAACCGCCTGAATGGTTCGTTAAAATGCTTTTCCCTGAAATCACACCTTTAAGCAAACGTTTCGGCAATGGCCATATGGTGATCTATGCCGCACCGATGCAGGAAATCAGCGACCGCTGGCAGGATATCCGCAGCATTATCGGCCTGGGGATGGTCGTCTTTGTGTTTGTCAGTATCTTTTTATACTGGGGCGTAGATTGGTTCCTGCGACCACTGCAACGGTTATTGCAGGCTCTGGCCGCTTTTGAGCGGGGAGATCTTCACTCCAGGCTGCCCAGTTTCACATTGCCGGAGATGAACCAGATCAGCCAGACCTTCAACCGCATGGGGCAGGCGCTGGAACTGAGTTCTGCCGAAAACCAGCGGCTGGCGATGCTGGTCCGGCAGTCCGGCGATGCCATTCTGGCCCTGGATCATGCGGGCAATATCACTTTCTGCAATTCCACCGCTGAACGTCTGTTTTCAGGACAAACCCCGGTACTGAAAGGCGAAGCGCTGGCGAATCTGGGCTTTGAACAACAGCGCGAGGCCATTGCCCGTGTGCTGGAAAACTGCGAAAGCATTGAGAATATGGAGACCACGCTGACGCGGCCCGATGGCGAGCGGTTAACCTTATTGATGTCTAGCGTGCCTCTCTATGACAATAACCAGCAAATCATCGGCCTGGTCTGCACGTTGCGTGACATCACTGAGTTAAAACAGGCAGAGATGGCCCGTAATCAACTACGTGAAACGCGCTTGCTGACCAAGCACATGGATGAGGTGCAGGAAGCGGAACGCCGCCATCTGGCACGTGAGCTGCACGATGAACTGGGCCAGTGCCTGACCGCGATCAAAACCGATGCTGTTCTGATTCGCAACCGCACCGAAGGTACTGAACCGCGGATTCACGGTAGCGCCCAGGCCATTATCGATACTGCCAGCCACATTTATGATGTGGTGCATAATATGATTACACGCCTGCGGCCGAGTCCGCTGGATGATCTGGGGCTGGTACCGACACTGGAACAGAGTATTGCCAGCTGGCGCGAACGTGAAGCGGAGATCAACTTTGTGTTGCAGATCAGCGGTAAACTCGACAATCTGAACGAAGCCATGAACATGACGGTCTTCAGAGTGGTACAGGAAGCGATTACCAATGCGGTTCGCCATGCTCAGGCCAGTCAGATCAAGGTCCGGATTCATGCTGAACAGGGCGGTGATGCGGATCATCTGACTATCGAAATTAGCGACAATGGTAAGGGAATGGTGGTCAAGGATTTTCATTCTGATGTCGACTTCGGCCTGCTGGGTATGCGCGAACGGGTGCAGAGTATGGGTGGAGAGTTCAAGCTGTTGAGCGAGCCCGGTGACGGGGTGACGATAAAAATTCAAATTCCTCTGGGAGCGGACAGACTGATATGAGCCTTAACAAAACAAAAGTATTGCTGGTGGATGACCACGAGCTGGTACGGGCGGGCTTTCGCCGTTTACTGGAAGATGGTGACAAGTTTACGGTTATTGCCGAGTCAGGCAGTGGTGAACAGGCAGTCCAGGATTTCAACAAGCATCATCCGGATGTGGTGGTAATGGATATTTCCATGCCCGGTATCGGTGGTGTTGGCGCGATTGAACGCATTATTGCGCGTGAGCCCAATGCCAGAATTCTGGTACTCAGTGTCCATGAAGACAGTGTTTTCACCACCCGTGCCATGCAGGCCGGCGCCCTGGGTTTTATTCCCAAGCGCAGCGCGCCCGAGGAAATGCTCAAGGCCGTGGAAATGGTGGCACAGGGTAAGACCTGCATTGCTCCTGAAATCGCCCAGCAGCTGGCAATGCAGAAACTCACCGGCTCAGAAAACCCGCTGGATGTCCTGAGCCAGCGTGAGTTTGAAGTCTTCCGCCTGCTGGCTGAGGGCAAAACCGTGAATGAAATTGCCGATATTCTCAGTCTCAGTCCTAAAACCGTGGGTACCCACCACACTAACATCAAGCAGAAACTGAATGTTTCCAACTCGGCCGAACTGGCGCGGCTGGCTATCCGCAGTGGTCTGGTTGATGCCTGACATTCATTCAGGAAAATCCTGAGTCAGGTCGAGCAAATTCCTCTCTTGTTTGTTGCTGAAAGTGCTTATGATTGCTCTCAAGTCAGAAATAAAAGACTTTGTTAACCAACAAAAGTGAGGTGATTATCATGTGGACTAAACCAGAATATTCAGACATGCGTTTCGGTTTCGAAGTCACTATGTACATTTGCAACCGCTAATGACATAGAAAAACCAAACTCAAAAAAAGCCCGGCTCCGCCGGGTTTTTTTATGCCTGCTGTTTCAAATAATTCTTCAAAAAGGAATTTCTCCTATCTCCTTCATCGCGGCTGAGCCATAAAATGCAATTTTTAATGATGCTCTCCGATCATGAATCTCAGGTTCAGACTCAATCTTATTGTCACAGTGATACTACTGATTGTATTACTGTTCGGTGCCGTGATCACTGTGCACAACGCCCGGGAAAGTGTCAGGGCTGAAGTCGACTCCACCATGGAACTGGCCTTGCATACGCTCGAGGCTGAACTCAACCATTTCAAACGTACCGGGATAGTCAGTGCTGCTGATGAAATGTCACCTTTTAATCTTGGCCGCCTTGCCGGCGTACGACACCTGCGTATTGAGTTCTATGACAGCCAGGGCTTTCTGGTAGAAACCAATCAGGTTGAGGATGCACACAATGAGGCTGATCCGCCAGCCTGGTTCGTGAATCAGATGCAGGCCGGACTGGAGAACATGACGGTCAAATCCCTGCCCGTCTCGGTCAACAATCAAACTATCGGTAAGCTTGTCATCAGTCCCGAGCCCGGTAATGAAATCAGCGAGGCCTGGGAAGAAACCAAGACTATGCTGAAGCTGATAGCCCTGTTTTTTGTCTCGGTGAACGTCGTGGTCTTTATCGCGGTCGGGCTCTCTCTTAAACCTATCGATAATATTATTGATGCCCTGACCGATATTGAAGCGGGTCATCTCGATCGACGTTTACCTATATTCAAGCTCCCTGAAATGGCTAGTATCAGTCATAAATTCAATGGCATGGCATCGGCATTACAAGTCAGTACCCGTAACAATCACCGTCTGACCCAGCAAATTATTCGGCTGCAGGAAGCGGAACGTAAAAGTATTGCCCATGAGTTACACGATGAAATCGGCCAGCACCTGACCGCTATCCATGTCGATGCCTCGGTCATAAAAAGTTGTCGTGATTTGGAATGTGCTAAACACAGTGCGGCGGCAATTGACGATGTCGCCAGGCAGATGATGGATATCGTCAGAACCATGCTTCATCGACTGCGGCCTGGCGGGCTTGATGAAATCGGTTTTCTGGCGGCCGTTCAGGACCTGGTGAACAGCTGGCAGGAACGACATGACAAAATCAGTGTTGTTACCCGTATAGACGGTGATTTCTCCACTCTGGATGAAAACGAACAATTGACGCTCTACCGCGTTTTGCAGGAGTGTCTGACCAATATCAGTCGTCATGCCCATGCCGACCAGGTTGAAATTTCATTGCTGGAAGATCAGAAAAACTGGTTGCTGTCGGTCAGCGATAACGGACAGGGCTTTGAGCTTGGCCGTCATCCCCAGCGTTTCGGACTGGCCGGGATGCATGAGCGCGTCGACAGTATTGGTGGAAAATTAGAGATCAGCAGTCAATATCATCAGGGTGTAACTGTCAAAGTCACACTCATCAAACAAGGAGAACAGGCATGAACCAATTAATCAGAGTCATGCTGACCGACGACCATGCTGTCGTCAGATCGGGACTCGGCAGGTTACTCGAGCAGAATGAGGGGATTCGCATAGTGGGGGAGGCGGAAAGCGGCGAGCAGGCCTATCAGACCTTTCCCGAGATCAATCCCGATGTATTGGTCATGGATATGTCTATGCCAGGGATGGGCGGTCTTGAAGCAATGCGGCGAATTCTTAATCGTTGGCCACAGGCCCGGGTGATCATGTTTTCAATGCATGAAAATGCCACTTTCGCTATCCAGTCAATGACCTCGGGTGCACTGGGTTATGTTGCTAAATCAGGGCATGCTGAGGATCTGGTCAAAGCAGTCAGAGAAGTGGCGCAGGGCAGAAGTTTTCTCAGCTCGGATATGGCGCAGAAAGTGGCCCTGCAGAGTCTGACAGGGGGAGATAACCCGGCGCAAAAGCTTACCTCGCGCGAATTCGAGGTCTTCAGGCTGCTTGCAGAAGGCAAACTGGTAGAAGACATTGCCCTCAGTCTGAACATCGGTCATAAAACCGTGGCAAATTATCAAACCAGTTTGAAACAGAAGTTGGGTATTAACTCACCGGTTGATCTGGTTAGACTGGCATTAAAATATGGTGTTATCAGTGAGCATTGATGCTTGATAAATCTATTTAAATCATATTTTTAGAGCTGTTTTTCATGGTTTACTTATGATTTTATCCTGTTCAATTCAGGAGTTAATCATGATGATTCTCAGGCCCTGTCAGCATAGAGTAAAAATCATGCTCGAAATTGTCGCGCATGAACTAAATATAATGATAGGGATTTAACTATGAAGCTGAAAACATTATCTCTGGCGATAATGTCGCTGAGCGTTGCAGGTGCGGCGCAAGCCGACGAACTGTTGACAATGCAGGAAAATGAAAATAACTGGGTAATGCCAGCGGGCAATTACGCTAACCAGCGTTACTCTGAGCTGACTCAAATCAATAAAGACAATGTCAAAAACCTGAACATGGCCTGGTCTTTCTCCACTGGTGTTCTGCGTGGCCATGAGGGTAACCCACTGATAATTGATGGCACCATGTACGTTCACACCCCGTTCCCGAACATCGTGTTCGCGCTGGATCTGAACAACGACGGTGCGATCAAGTGGAAATACGAGCCTAAGCAAAACTACGACGAAACGGTGCCGGTCATGTGCTGTGACACCGTTAACCGTGGTCTGTCTTACGGCGACGGCAAAATCTTCCTGAACCAGGCTGACACCACGCTGGTTGCCCTGAATGCTGCTGACGGCAGCGTTGTCTGGTCACACAAACGTGACGATCCAAAACGTGGTGCGACCAGTACGGCTGCGGCGCACGTTTTTGATGACAAAGTTATTGTTGGTATATCCGGTGGTGAGTTTGGGGTACGTGGTTACGTCAAGGCTTACAGCCTCGATGGTAAAGCGCTTTACACCGCTTATAGCACGGGTCCAGACGAAGAAATGCTGGTTGATCCGGAAAAAACATTGTCTATGCTCAAACCGATTGGCATGGACTCCTCACTCAAGTCTTGGCAGGGTGACCAATGGAAAATCGGTGGTGGTACAACCTGGGGCTGGTACTCTTACGATCCTGACCTGAACATGTTCTACTATGGTAACGGTAACCCGTCTACCTGGAACCCGGTTCAGCGTCCCGGTGACAACAAGTGGACTATGTCCATGTGGGGTCGTGATCTCGACACCGGTATGGCGAAAGGGGTTTACCAGATGACACCA
>NZ_VENF01000014.1 GCF_009711715.1 Methylophaga sp.
CAGCCAAGGCTGATTTATTTGACTATATTGAGCGATTCCATAATCCTCGCATGAGAAGACGAGTCGCGAGAAGCGACATGAAGTTTTCAACCGTTTTCAAACCGTCCGTGGAATCGGGGTAGAACCCAAGGCAGCGTTGCTCACACAGAAGCGGCAGGCATTAACTGGTGCACAACAACAACTTCAGAGCTGCAACAATGACCTTCAACAAATTGCCGTAGAGGAGCTGAGGCTAGCCAATCAATATAGAGAAGGTGCTACCTTTAGTCGGATGGTGCTAGAACTCAATGGTAATGACGAAACGCCTGGGGTAATTGAGCGTCTTGAAACCGAGCTGCAGCAACCAGTTGCAGCCAAAAGCAATCTAACCAGTATAGCCTTGGAAACGTTGGGCAATAGTATTACCACAACCATCCAAGAGCTGACCGGAAAACAGAATGAGCTAGCCGCTGCAAGCCTGCAGGTTTCATTTAAACAACTATATGAAGCCGTCTCGCAAGTACAGCAAAGTAGTCCAAGCGAGTGTCCCGCATGCAAAACTCCTCTAACCGAGGTTTCCGTAAACCCATATACTCATGCAGGCCAAGAGCTAAAAAAACTTCAGCAATTGGCTGCTATCCAGCAAGATGCAACTCGACTTGGGCAAAGCACAAGACAATCCCTGTTTCAACTCTCGCAAATCATAAATACGTGCTTGAAGTGCTACCCGCAAAGCAACCCCATTAAACCATATGAAGTAGAAGATAACGGGCAACCCAGCATCGAGTGGTGGAATTCCCTGCTTTGTAGATTAGCTGATGGCTACACACCGTGGCAGCACTTAGCCTCACAGGTTCAGCATCTTGAAGAGAATGACAAAAAGATTGACCAAGCAACTGAACAGAAAAGCAACAAGAAATCTGAACTGAATAGACTTCGTGAATACTCTCGTCAAATTACAGTACTTCAAACTCGAAGGCAGACAGCAAATGCGGCCATTACTTCTGCCCAACAACTGATAGATAACTTCCAAAATGATAATGCCCAATTAATTGCGGATGTTGAAGTTGAAAAAGCCTTGATATCCAAGAACCAGGAGATCGCTTCTGGCTATGCTTCATTCGTTCGAAAGCTGAACAATTACAGTAATAATTTACCTTCACAGTTAGTCGCAGACCTTGGGGAAAAAGTCGTTACTCTTTATAACGCTTTCAATCGGAATGACTCAAACTCAGAGAAGTTAGCAAACGTTACGTTACCACTGACACAGAACGAGCGTCTTAAAATTGCTTTTTGCAACAACCCCAACCAAGCTTACGATGCCCTGCATGTACTTAGTGAAGGGCATATACGCTGCCTTGGCCTAGCAATACTGCTGGCAAAAAACCTTAAGGAAAATGCTCCGGTATTGATTTTTGATGACCCAGTAAATGCTATTGACGATGATCATAGGGAATCTATTCGACGAACGCTATTCGAGGATCAATACTTCTCAGACAAGCAGATACTATTAACTTGCCATGGTGAGGAGTTCTTCAAGGATATTCAGACTTTATTATCTGCCCAGGAAGCTAGCCAAGCCAAGTCGTTTTCTTTCTTGCCTCGCCTTGAAGAGCCCCACATCCGGGTAGACTTTAACTGTGCTTCCCGGAACTATATTCTTGCTGCTCGCGGGCACATAAATCATAACGAAGTCAGAGAAGCTCTAACCAAGTCGCGCCAAGCTCTAGAATCGCTGGCAAAAGGCAAAGTATGGAGATACGTCTCCAAGTACGGTGATGGCAACCTGAGTCTAAAGCTACGTTCCCCCTCAGCCCCAATAGAGCTCAGAAATCTTACTGACCAATTGAGGAGCAAAATAGGTAAACAAGATTTCTCTGCGCCGAACAAAGAAGCAGTCTTCATCCCTATTGATACCTTACTGGGATTCAGTGGTGATTCACGCGAATGGCGCTATCTCAACAAAGGAACACATGAAGAAAATGATCGCGCTGAGTTCGATAGGCATACAGTTGAAACAATCGTTTCTGCCCTAGAGCATATTGATGCTGCTTTGGAGTAATATTGCTTTTACAGGGTTTATTTTATGTGCCGAAATCTCACCATTTCACAAATTCATAGGGCCAGAGTGATTTATTTTAGGCAAGGCTCGGATTTAAAACACTGACCATATTTGGCACGAAGCTGGCAAATCTAAAAATAGATAATTTACGAAAATTTAAGTCAAACCTATGCAAATCAAAATATAAATATGGATCAGAGTCTGTTGAAGCTTTCACTCTGATGAAAATATAATGGTATTGAGAGTGTCGGAAGCTAAATAGTTCATAAATTGGAAGCTGAAAACAACATACAAAGTGTATCTTTTTTTCAACCAATTTATACATTTTTCTGAAAGATTAATGTATGCGTTGTTTTTTAGTAGGTTTAGATAAAGTGAGGGTTTGACAGCATACATTTATAGTTAGTCTTTAGAAGGTGATGAACTGCCCGAATTCGACCGCCATGTCTTGGAGGTGCTGCGTGAACCATTAGAATCTGGCAAGATCACGGTCTCGCGAGCAGCCAATCAGGCAGAATTTCCTGCCCGGTTTCAGCTGGTCGCAGCGATGAACCCTTGCCCCTGTGGTTATCTTGGTGAGTCCCGCTGCCATTGCACGGCAGATCAGGTTCGCCGCTATCGCGGTAAAGTATCCGGTCCCTTGATGGACAGAATTGATATGCTGGTAGAAGTGCCGGCAGTGGATAAAACCCTGCTTCGCAGCCGGGCTCAGGATGCCAGTGCTGAAACCTCAGAGCAGGTCAGACATCGGGTGAGCCGGGCACGGCAAAGGCAGATAGCGCGGCAGGGCAAGGCGAATAATGTGTTGGAACAGAAAGAAATAGAGGTTTTTTGTCCCTTGAGCGACAGTGATTATCAATTGGTGGAAAAAGCGATTACCCGGCTCGGCCTGTCGGCACGTGCCTATCACCGTATTCTCAAAGTGGCACGCACGATTGCCGATCTTGCGGCGAGTGATGATATTCGCACTTCACATCTCAGTGAAGCCATCGGCTACAGACGTTTTGAGTCTGTAGGCCTGTGAATGATCTGAATCCACAGCAGCGGGAAGCTGCTCGTTACATCGAAGGACCACTGTTAGTACTGGCGGGTGCCGGCTCTGGCAAGACCCGCGTGATTACCCGCAAAATCGCTTACCTGATTGAGCAGTGCGGCATCCCCGCCCGCAATATCGCCGCGGTGACCTTCACCAATAAAGCCGCACGTGAGATGAAAGAGCGGGTTGCCCAGCTGATGGGTAGTAAGCAGGGCGTGTCAGCCCGCGGTTTAATGGTGTCCACTTTCCATACGCTGGGGCTCAATATCCTGCGCCGTGAATACAAATCATTGGGTTATCGCAGTGGCTTCTCGATTTTTGATGCGCAGGACAGTCTGTCGGTATTGCGTGACATCATGGGCCGCGATTTTGCCGCTGACAGCGATCATGCGGAAAAAGTGCAGTGGCATATTTCGGAATGGAAAAACCAGCTCATTACACCAGAACAGGCGATGCAGATCGCTGAGCCCGGCACACCGCAGTCCGCTGCCAAGGTCTACCCGAGGTACGTGCAGGCACTCAAGGCCTACAACGCCGTCGATTTTGATGATTTGATTCTGCAGCCGGTGCTGCTGTTCCGTGAGCATCGTGAAGTATTGAAAAAGTGGCAGGCCCGTATCCATTACCTGCTGGTGGACGAGTATCAGGATACGAACGGCTGTCAGTACGAACTGGTGAAACAACTGGTCGGCATTCGCGAAGCCCTGACCGTGGTGGGCGATGATGATCAGTCGGTCTATTCCTGGCGCGGTGCCCGGCCGGAAAACCTGGCCCAGTTGCAAACCGACTTTCCGCGTCTGAAACTGATTAAACTGGAACAGAATTACCGTTCAATGGGGCGCATCCTGCGCGTCGCCAATACGCTTATCCGCAATAACCCTCATGTGTTTGAGAAGCAGCTCTGGAGCGCGATGGGAGAGGGGGATCCGATCCGAGTGATTGGCTGCCGCGATGACGAGCATGAATCGGAAAAAGTCGTTTCTGAATTGCTTTATCACAAGCTCAAACACCAGGCGAGTTTCAAGGATTATGCGATTCTTTACCGCAGTAATCACCAGTCACGGCTGATTGAGAAAGTGCTGCGTGAACACAATGTGCCGTACTTTTTGACCGGCGGCACCTCGTTTTTCTCACGGGTCGAGGTCAAGGACATCATGGCTTATCTGCGACTGCTGGCCAATCAGGATGATGACAATGCTTTCCTGCGGGTCATCAACACCCCGCGGCGTGGCATCGGTGCCAGTACGCTGCAGACGCTGGGCAACTATGCGGGAGAACGAAACACCAGTCTGTTCGGTGCCTGTTTTGAAATGGGGCTGGCAGAGCAGTTGTCAGAAAAAGCCGTCGTCAACCTGTCGCATTTTGCTCACTGGCTGGTGGATATTGCCGATCGCGCCAAACGCGGCGATTTGATCAGCGCCATTCGCGATATGGTCGAGGAAATTGAATACCGTGGCTGGCTGGAAGAGGTCAGTGGTGACCCGAACAAAGCCGAACGGCGGATGGAAAACGTTGAGGAACTGCTGAGCTGGATTGAGCGGATTATCGAGCAGGATACTGAAGAAAAAAGTATCGCTGACATTGCCGCCAGACTGACGCTGATGGATATTCTGGACCGCCAGGAAGATGAAAATCAGGCTGATGCTGTGCATCTGATGACGTTGCATGCCGCCAAAGGGCTGGAGTTTCCGCATGTGTTTATGATCGGCATGGAAGAGGAAATTCTGCCGCACCGCAACAGCATCGAACAAGACAGTATCGAAGAAGAACGCCGGCTCTGTTATGTCGGCATCACCCGAGCTCAGCGTAGCCTGGTGATGACACTAGCCAACAGCCGCAAACGCTACGGTGAAAAAATCGAATGTGAAGAGAGCCGTTTTCTGCGTGAACTGCCTTCAGAAGATCTCATCTGGATGTCGGAAAAAACCAAGGCGGATCCGGAAGAGCGTAAGGCCCGTAAGGATGCGCATATGTCCAATATCCGCGCCATGCTCAAAGCCGATGCCTGAGGCCGTTCGGAGTGATAGGACACAACATACGGTCTTAATCCCGATTGGAATTGCCGGATACAAAAACACCTAAAACGAGACACAACGATGAAAAAATTGATTTCCATGCTGTTTTTGACTTTGCCTTCTATGGTGAGTGCCCATGCTGTGATTCAGCAGACTGATGCCGAAAGTGGCAGTTACTACAAAGGCGTCATCGGCCTCAGCCATGGCTGTGATGGTTCTGCCACCACCAAGGTTACCATCACCATTCCCAATGGCTTTCGCGGTGCCAAGCCGATGCCCAAGCCGGGCTGGAAGCTCGATGTGGTCAAGTCGGTGCTGGAAAACCGCTATCAGTCTCACGGCAAAACAGTCACCGAGGATGTAACGCAAATCACCTGGTATGGCGGAGTGCTCGAACATGCACATTATGACGAGTTTGTTTTCCGCGGTCAGATCGGTGTCGGTACCACCACCAGACTGTATTTCCCGGTCAGACAGGAGTGTGTGGTTGGTGAACTGAACTGGGATCAGATACCAGGTGAAAAGCCTAAAGGCCATGAACACCACGGCGATCACGGCGCACAAGACAGTCATTCCGGACATGCTGATGCCAAGCTGGAATATCCGGCACCGGTAGTCAGAGTTGTAGACGGCACCGGTATGCATCATCACTGAGCGAACAGTGAAATGCTGAATTTGGGGGATTTGACACAGCCTGCGTGAAATCCCTTATTTTTATCGAACTGCGCTGCTCTAGACTGCCGGGTTAGCAATAATGATTGGACCAGGCATGTCACTGCATTCACTGAAACGACCGCTGACTAAACTAGCTGCTGTATGTTTGCTGGTCATATCTGCCCAGTCCGAGGCTGAGCACGGCAACCTGTCGCTGGAGCAAATAGAAGTCACCGCACAAGCCATTGCACCGGGTGATTTTGGGATAGAGTCTGATAAACAGGAAATCCGTCAGACACCCGGCGGCGTCAGCCTGATCGATATCGAACAGGTCACTGAAGGCCGGGTATCGAGTTTTGAGGATGCGCTTCGTTATGTGCCGGGCGTTTGGGCCGTCAGCCCAACCGGCACGGACAGCATATTTCTGTCCAGTCGGGGGTCCAATCTTGATGCCACTGACTATGACACCAATGGTGTCAAACTCCTGCAAGATGGCTTGCCGGTCACTGCTGCCGATGGCAATAACCATAACCGTTTTATTGATCCGCTGAGTGCAAAATACGCCGTGTTCGCCCGTGGTGCGAACGCAATGAAATATGGTGCCAGCACACTGGGCGGTGCGGTCAACTTCATCAGCCAGACAGCCTATGATGATCTATTACCGCTGACCCTGTCTGTCTCCGGTGGCAGCCATGGTGAGAGGCTGACCCGCATGACCGCAGCTCGGGTGTTTAATGACAGCGTCGACGGCCTGGTCACCATTGAAAATAGAGAATGGGATGGTTTTCGTGATCATTCCCGCCACACCCGCACAGGTATTTACGCCAATGGCGGTCTGCGTCTAAGTGATAATGTCTCTACCCGTTTTTACGTTACCAGGCTTGATAGTGATGAGGAACTGGCCGGTGGACTGACCCGTGCTCAGGTGGGTGAAGACCGTGACCAGGCAGGCATGAATAACGGCAGAGAGGCCGGTCACTTCCAACTGGATGTGGATACCTGGCGTATCGCTAATAAAACGACTTGGGATATTGATAATAATCGCAGACTCGAATTCGGGCTGTCGTATGAAGAGCAGGAGCTATTTCATCCGATAGTCTATTCACCGCCATTCTTTACCCTGCTGATTGATAACCGTCAGCGTAATCTGGGCACCATGGCACGCTACCATCATAAAGTCGGTGCTCACGATTGGCTGATTGGATTCAACTACGGTGTTACCTGGGTCGATGGTGGTAACTACAACCATATTTCCGGCGACAAGACAAATAAGTGGCAGATCAACGATAACGATGCCGATACTCTGGAACTGGTCGTGCTGGATCGCTGGCAATTCGCAGATGACTGGACTTTGGTTGCCGGTGCTCAGGCAGTCAGAGCCAGCCGTGAGGTACGTTCAACCACAGTGTCTTCTTCTGCCGTCAGGCAGGTTGAAGATGACTATAACCGCATTAGCCCGCGTGTCGGTCTGATTTATCAGGTCAATCAGGCTACTTCGTTGTATACCAACCTCAGTAGCCTGTATGAGCCACCGACGACTTATCAGCTGGATGATGGCAACAGCACTGAAGCACTGGGTGCGATGAAAGGGGAAGTGTTTGAAATAGGCAGCCGTGGCCACCATGACCTCAGTGGGAATAACCAATGGGACTGGGATATTTCTGCTTATTATGCACAACTGAAAGATGAAATCTTATCAGTTGAAAACCCGGAACAACCGGGCAGGTTTATTACCAGTAATGCGGATGACACCATCCATGCAGGGATAGAAACCTTGTTGAGGGCTGATATTGCGCTAACTGAAAACCGTCATCACCGTCTGACACCGCTGGTCAGTATGAGCTGGAGCCGTTTCCGATTTGATGGCGATGATTCACTGGGCGATAACACCCTGCCTGCGGCGCCTGAGTTTTCCATGAAAGGGGAACTGCTTTATCGGTACATGAACGGTTTCTATATCGGTCCGACCATGGATTTTGTTGGAGCGCGTTATGCGGACTTTGCTAACAGTTACAAGATTGATGACTACACATTGTTTGGTCTGAAAAGCGGCTGGTCAAACCAGAACTTCAAGGTGTTTGCCGAAGTGCGTAATCTGTTTGAACGTGATTATATCGCCAGCCACAGTGTTCGGGCGGCAGCCTCACAAGCCGATGCCATACTCAATCCGGGGGCCCCGCTTTCTGCCTATGTGGGTATTGAATACCGTATGTAAAAGCGTGTTCAAGCTACAAAAAAGCCGCTGTTATCCGGCAGCGGCTTTTTCATTTCAGATCACCGGAATTCATTTATCCGCCAGAATACGATCCAGTTGATTGGCAAACTGTTGCCTGTCGCGTTGATGAAAGGTTTTATGGCCGCCAGTCTCGACACCACTGGAGCGTAAGGTATCCATAAAATCACGCATGCTGAGGCGGGCGGCAATATTGCTTTTATCCAGTAATTCACCACGCGGGGTCAGGCATAAAGCGCCCAGATCAATTACGGTACTGGCAAGTGGAATATCTGCACTGATGACCAGGTCGCCCTGATTGACCAGCGAAGCGATTTCATCATCGGCTTTATCGAAGCCGGCAGTCACCTGTTTGAAGTTGATCTGGCTGTCAGCCGGCATTTTCAATGGATGATTGGCAATAAAAGTAAGTGGGAGGCCAGTGCGTCTGGAGGCACGGAATAATATCTCGCGAATAGGCAAGGGGCAGGCATCCGCATCGACCCAGATATGCATTATTGGTCAGACTTGTTGAGCGTGCGTTTATCCTGTCTCACCTTGATATGCAGTGCGGCTTTTGCCATCAGATGGGCACTGACGGGAGCAGTGATAAACAGAAAGAGCGTGACCAGCACTTCATGCAGGCTGATCTCACCGGTCTTGAAGCTGAAGTACATCGCTGAAGCGATTAATACCGCACCGACGCCCAGGGTGCTGGCCTTGGTCGGGCCATGCAGACGCATATAAAAATCAGGCAGTTTGAACAGGCCCAGAGAGCCTACCAGGGTAAAAAAACCGCCGAGAATAATCAAAATGGACAGAATAATATCGAGCATCTGTTTATTCCATAATATCGCCGCGAAGCAGATATTTACTGAGCGCCAGAGTGCCCATAAAACCCATTAACGCGATCAGCAGTGCCGCTTCGTAATAAAGCATACTGTTGAGGTGAATCCCCAGCAGAATCAGCAGGGCGATGGAGTTGATATAGAGTGTATCCAGTGCCAGGATGCGATCCGGGATATCCGGACCGGCCAGCAGGCGATACAGACTCAACAGCAGCGCTGCACAGACCATCACGAAGGCGATGATAATGGCGTATTCCAGCATTAGTCGAATATCTCCTTCAGTGGTTTTTCAAACTGATTCTTGATATCAGCCACGGTCGCCTCCGCATCATCAATATGCAGAGCATGAATCAGCAGGCTTTGCTGATCTTCTGACAGGTCACAGGTGACCGTACCGGGTGTCAGCGAAATCGTGTTAGCCAGCAGACCAATCGCAATCGGTGATTTCAAATCTAGCGGTACATAAAGAAAGCCCGGCTGCAATTTGTCCTGACGGGTCAGAATCAGTTTGGCCACTACCACATTGGCGACCAGAATTTCATAAATAACCACAGCGACAAATTTCACCAGCAGCCAGGGGCGGTGGATCTGAACTTTTTCCTGCCAGAATGAGGCAGTAAACCACGGAATAAAAGTGGCAAGCAAAGCGCCGAGTATCATGTGACCGAATGAGGCCGTATTGTTCAATAACAGCCAGATAAGCCACAAGGCAACGCTTAGCAGGGGATGAGGGAAGGCTTTTCTTCGCATATTATTTCCCCGATACTGCCGATTGACTGAGGACAGCATGGATGTAACTTTGACTGTCAGCCAACTGCTGTGCAACCTGTTCGGTCAATGCCGTCACTGGTCCGGCCGCTACAACCAGCAACGGGCTCATCATCAGCAGTGCGATCATAACGCCCGTCGCTTTAGTGTTAATGGTGGCGCCATCGTTCCTGCCCTGTTCATCGACCTGATAAAACAGGATAGAGCCGCTTCTGGCCAGCGCGATCATCATCAGCAAACTACCCAGCAGTACCACCGTGAAAATCCAGGCCTGTAATGGATGGCCGATGGCTGAATCCAGAATCAACACCTTGCCGAAAAAGCCGGAAAGCGGTGGCACACCGGCAATGGCAATCGCCGACGCCAGAAACAGACTGCCCATCACAATCCCGCGGGCCATTGCCGGCGCACTTCGGAGTTTGTCGGCATAACTGCCGCGGCCGCGTGCCACCAGATCGGCCAGCAGGAACATCGCACCGCCAATCAGGGTGGAATGGATCAGGTAATACAGACTCGCTGATAATGCTGCGTTGTTATCAATACCGATACCAACCAGCAGGGTAGCGACCGAGGCCAGAATCAGGAATGCGGCCTGTTCTTTCAGCCCACGCGCTGCAAAGACTCCGAATACGGCCAGAATCAACGTGAGCATGCCCAGCCACAATAATAAATCGGTATGCAAACCGGCCAGCGGGCCTGCCTGTTCAGCAAATAAAGTGCCGTGCACACGGATGATGGCGTACAGCCCGACTTTGGTCATGATGGCAAACAGGGCCGCGACCGCGGCTGAGGTGGTGGCATAGGCACCGGGTAACCACAGATAAAGCGGGAAGATGGCGGCTTTGATACCGAAGACGACCAGTAAGAGCAGCGCTGCCGCTGCCACGATACCCTGATCATCGGCACTGACCGTGGCCATTTTATCCGCCAGATCAGCCATATTGAGTGTACCAAGCACGCCGTAAAGGGTACCGACGGCAAACAGGAACAGGCTGGAACCGACCAGGTTGATAACCACATAGTGCAGCCCGCCTTTGGTTCGTAAGCGACCTCCGCCGTGCAGGAGTAAACCATAAGAGGCCAGTAACAAAACCTCAAAGAACACAAACAGGTTAAACAGATCGCCGGTCAGGAAAGCACCGTTAAGACCGAACAGCTGGATCTGGAACAGGGTATGGAAATCTTCACCCTGTTTATCCGTGTCCTGTGCGATGGCATAGAGCAGGGCGAACATTGATAGAACTGCGGTAAGCAACACCATCAACGCCGATAATTTATCCAACACCAGCACAATGCCGAACGGTGCCAGCCAGTTACCCAGCAGATAAACCTGATGCCCTTCGCTGACGGCGACTGACAGGGTTTTCAGTGTGAGGGTGATTAAACCGGCAGTAAACAGCAGGCTGATGCTGCGCTGTAACTGCAGACTGCCGAGACGACTGAATAACAGCGCGATACCACCAACCAGTGGCCATAAAACCGGCAAGACAGGCCAGATAGAACTCATCAGTTACCCGCCTTTTGTCTGGATTTCACCGCCTGTTCCTCAGCCACATAGCTCAAACCATCGACATGGTCATTGCCAAGTTCACTACGGGCTTTCAGTGCCAGTACGATTAGAAAGGCGGTCATGCCGAATGCAATAACGATGGCGGTCAGCACTAAAGCCTGTGGCAGTGGATCGGTATAGGCTGTGGCATTGGGCGAGATAATGGCGGCCTGACCCACTTGCAGACGGCCCATCGTGAACAAAAACACATTGACTGCGTAGGACAGCAGAGTCAGTCCGAGTACGACCGGGAAGGTTCTTGCACGCAGTACCAGGTACACGCCACTGGCTGTCATCACGCCGATGACGAGGGCAATTATCCACTCCATTAATAATGCTCCTGTTGTCTCATTTGATGTGAGGCATGGCTGAGTTTGCCGAGCTCAACCAGGATCAATACCGTTGCACCAACCACGACCAGGAAGACACCGAGGTCAAAGGCCATGGCACTGGCGATTTCAAATTTACCGACCAACGGCCATTTGAGATAGGTAAAGGTAGAAGTCAGGAACGGGTAGGACAGCAGCATCGCGACAATCCCGGTAACAACGGCAGCAGTCAGGCCGATGGCAATCACAATGTGCATATTGACTTTAATACGGGCATTGGTCCAGTCAATCCCATTGGCAAGATACTGGGAGATCAGGGCGACAGCAGCAATCAAACCGGCAATAAAGCCACCACCGGGCAGGTTGTGGCCACGCAGGAACACAAATACCGCCACGAGTAACATCAGTGGGAACAGAAGACGAGTCAGGGTCTGCATAATCGGCGGATGCGGGTCATGACTCCATTCCCGGCCCTGAATATCCCGCATTGGGGCTGGCAGTCGCAGGTTTTTGAGCATGGCAAAGATACCCAGTCCGGCCAGCGCGAGCACGACAATCTCACCCAGGGTATCGAAACCGCGGAAGTCGACCAGAATCACGTTGACGACATTGGTGCCACCACCGCCGGGTTTACTGTTCTGGATAAAGAAGTCGGAAATCGGCGCATAATCACGGCTCATCACCGCCATGGCAAGCAACATTACCGTAATACCGGCGCTGACCGAGAGCGCGACATCACGGGTCATTCGTGTGGCATTACGCTCCTGCGGAGTATGTTGCGGCAGGAAAAACAGAGCCAGCAGCAACAGCACGATAGTGACCACTTCAACCGAAAGCTGGGTTAAAGCGAGATCCGGCGCCGAAAACTTCACAAAGCCCAGTGAGACAATCAGACCAACTACGCCGACGATAATCAAGGAGACCAGGCGCTGATGATGTAAGACAGCACAGAGCACGCTGGCAATAACAACGAAGGCACTCAGAGCGAGGGTCAACCAGTCAATGGGTAGTAAAGCACGGTCGCCCAGTAAGGGGCTATTGAATTGCAGATAGCCATAGAGCACGGCGAGGACAGCAGTTACCAACACCCAACTGGTGGCGTTCTGTAAAGAACCGCGGTCAAACACCCGGCTGATTTTGCCGGTCGTAACCAGTATGCCGTGCAAAACCATATTGAAGAGAATACGCGCATCAATCCGGGGCAGGTTCTGGTCATGCCAGCGGAACAGTTTGTAACGGTTGAAATAGACCAGCACGCCGATGCCCATCGCAATAAAGCTCATCATAAGTGGCAGATTAAACCCATGCCAGATAGCGAGGCTGAAAGTTGGCGGTGCCGACTGCAGGCTCGCAGCCACAGCTACCGACAGAATGGGTGCCACCAGTATCATCGGTGCAATACCGACACCCAGACACAGCAGCACCAGAATATCGACCGGAATTTTCATAAACCGGGGCGGCTCATGCGGGGTCTTGGTTAGGCCCACCGGCTCACCGTTAAAGAACACATCGTGGATAAACCGCAGCGAGTAGGCCACTGAGAAAATCGCGCCGATGGTGACCAGCACTGGAATCGCCCACGTCATCAGACTGCCATCAGTTGCTGTTAATGCCTGTTCAAAGAACATTTCCTTGCTTAAAAAGCCGTTCAGCAGCGGCACACCAGCCATCGCTGACGCGGCGATCATCGCCAGCACAGCGGTATGCGGCATATATTTGAGCATGCCGTTGACCATTCGCATATCACGACTGCCGCACTCGTGGTCGATAATACCCGCCACCATAAACAGGGAGGCTTTGAAGGTCGCATGGTTAATGATATGGAAGATGGCGGCCACTGCAGCCAGTTGAGTACTGAAACCGAACAGCAGGGTAATGAGGCCCAGGTGACTGATAGTGGAATAGGCCAGCAGACCTTTTAGATCGTGTTTGAACAGCGCGGTATAAGCGCCGAGTACCATCGTGAACATCCCGGCGCCGCCGACCAGCCAGCCCCAGGCTTCGGTGCCTGACAGCACAGGGAACAGCCGCGCCAGCATAAAAATACCGGCTTTGACCATGGTCGCAGAATGCAGGTAGGCCGATACCGGCGTCGGTGCCGCCATCGCATGCGGCAGCCAGAAATGGAAAGGAAACTGGGCAGACTTGGTGAATACGCCCAGCAGAATCAGTACCAGCACAGTCAGATAATGTTCATGCTGGCGAATCTGTTCCCCGGCGGCCAGCACGTCCGTGAGGTTATAACTGCCGACAATATTGCCCAGCATGATGACACCGGCGAGCATCGCCAGACCACCGGCACCGGTGATAGCCAGCGCCATGCGGGCACCGTCACGGGCATCCTGCTGATGTTGCCAGTAGCTGATCAGCAGGAAGGAGGTCAGTGAGGTCAGTTCCCAGAACACGACCAGCTGAATCAGATTCTCCGATAATACGATGCCCAGCATCGAGCCCATAAACATCAACAGATAGGCAAAGAAGCGGCCCATTGAGTCTTTGGGAGAGAGGTAATAGCGGGCGTAGAGGATGACCAGCAGCCCGATCAGCAGAATCAACAGCGTGAACAGGAGGGCCAGGCCATCAAGCCGGAACGCGAAATCCAGTCCCAGTGCCGGTAACCAGGACCAGCTCTGTATCAAAGTTTCGCCGGCAAAAGGCAAATGTATTGCCGGTAGCAGAAACAGCAGTGAGATCAAGGTCACCAGCCCGGCAGTCCAGGCAGAAGCCACACGATTGATATTGGCAGCCAGTGCCGCCAAAGGCGCACCCAGAAATGGGATCAGGGCAATAAGAGGGAGGTTAAATTCGAGCAGATTCATTAACTTTTTCTGGCGTCGCGCTAAAGCCTGTTCCAGTCTATAGGAGTTAAAAAAGCACTGCCTGAAAAATCAGGCAGTGCTGGCTCTGTTTTTATTTTACTTTACTGAAACTCAGCGACCATATGATCGACAGCAGCTTTAACCTCTTCATCAGTCAGGTCGGCACGGCCGCCTTTCGCCGGCATCATGTTAAAGCCATTAATCGCATGGTCATACAGGGTTTCAATACCTTTCTCGATACGCGGTGCCCAGTCGTCTGCACTACCCAGCTTGGGTGATTGCATCAGGCCTGCGGCATGACAGGAGGCACAGACAGAGGAGACAATTTGTTCACCCACACCACCCGCACTGCCGGTTTCAGCCTCAGCAGGCGGCGCTTCAACAGCGGGCGGTTCACCCACGGTCACTTCAGCGACAGGGCCGATACGTTCCTGAACCGCTTCAGGTTCCATGCTGGCCGGTGCTGTCACGTTTTTTGCGACATCTTCCATATTGTCCAGAATCAGCAGGGCAATACCGAACAGGATGGCAAAGGTAACAAGACTACCGACAAGAAATGTACCCGATTTATTTTTATTCATCGTTGAACCTCAAGCAGAAAATGAAAACCTGCGCCAATTATACGGTCATCAGCCGCGCTGTGCCACGCCAATAGACGCCTAATCTAATGGATTATTCGATTGCGGCCAGGGCGATTTTGCCCAGCGTATGTCCGTCGCGCAATTGCTGATGAGCCTGAATCAATGTGTCGGCATTGATAGGGCCCAGCGTTTGCTTCAGGGTGGTTTTAATCAGCCCTTCATCCAGCATTTCGCCAATGCGGTTAAGTAATTGATGCTGGGCCGTAATATCGGCTGTTTTATGCATTGGTCGAGTAAACATGAATTCCCAGACAATACCGGCACTCTTGGTTTTGAGTTTATCGATATTGTGATTTTGCTGACTGGTGACTACAAAGCAAATCAGGCCCTGAGGTGCGATAAGATCAGTCACCAGATCGTAATAGGGATCGGTATCGCCCAGACAGAGAATATAATCTGGATCGGCAATATTGAGGCGCCCGTATTCTTCGCTCAAATCATGATGATCAATCACATAATCGGCGCCCAGTTCCCGGCACCATGCCGCAGATGATTCTCTGGATGCAGTCGCTACCACGGTGAGCTCTGCGACCTGTTTAGCCAACTGAATGGCAATAGAGCCTACCCCACCGGCACCGCCAATAATCAACAGCGTTTTACCTTTGTCGAGGTTGGGATAAATCTTCATCCGTGAAAACAGTGCTTCCCAGGCAGTGATGCTGGTCAGGGGCATCGCAGCGGCTTCCGGCGCAGAGAGTTTCCGGGGGGCAAAACCGACAATACGTTCGTCGACCAGTTGATGGCTGGCATAACAGCCGTCGCGACTGATATCGCCGGCATAGAACACTTTGTCGCCGACTTTGAACAGTTCACAGTCTCTGCCGGCGGCGATAACCGTGCCGCAGGCATCCCAGCCAACGATTTTAGGCTGTTCGAGTTCACCCTGGATGCCGGCGATGACTTTGGTATCGACCGGGTTGACAGCAATCGCCTCTATGGCAATCAGCAGATCACGTCCTTCCGGCTCAGGCAGGTCATGTTCGACCAGTGTCGGGGCGGCGTTGGCCGCAGTATAACCATATGCTTTCATGAGCGGGTCTCCGGCTGATGATTAAGCGAATCCTTTTGCTGACAGCATAAGGAAACAATGTTTCAGTCTAGGGCTTATCACACAGATGCTGCAATGCCAGCAGATAATCCTGTTCCGACGGCGGCTGACCATCACGCTGTGCCTGCCACAGCATCTCTGCCAGACAGTCTATCATTGCATGCTCGCAGTCATGATGATTGTCATAACGCTGTAGCAACTGCTGGTAGAGCGCGCGAATCCCGGCTGGTCGATCGGTGCTGATTTGCTCATGCAGAGAAATATGCAGGCCCATATGCAGGAAGGGGTTGGATTCACCGGCTTCGATAGTGAAATCCTTGTCGAGTTTATCCGGATCCGAGAGCAGCGACTGATATTCCGGGTGCATATCGATGATTTGCGCCAGTACCCGTTCCAGTCCGTCCAGTGGCTGATTAGTCTGCATTTTCGACCAGACATCGAAAAATACCTGTCTCAGTTGTTGACGGTTTTGACCAAACATTATCAGGCGCTACGAGCGGCACGCCGCTGATGATCGCGGAAATAATCACATAAGTGACTGACGCAGCATTCATCGCACTTGGGCTTGCGGGCAGTGCAGACATAACGGCCATGCAGAATCAGCCAATGATGGGCATCGAGCATAAATTCCTTAGGCACCACTTTCATCAGTTTATCTTCCACCGCACGGACGGTTTTACCTTTGGCAAGGCCGGTCCGGTTGGAGAGGCGGAAAATATGCGTATCGACCGCCATCACCGGCTGTTTGAATACTGTGTTCAGGATGACATTAGCGGTTTTTCGGCCCACGCCCGGCAGCGCTTCCAGTGCAGCACGGTCCTCGGGCACTTCACCACCATGCTGTTCCAGCAAGATGCGGCAGGTTTTGATCACGTTCTCGGCCTTGCTGTTAAACAGGCCGATGGTTTTTATGTAATGCTTGAGACCGTCAACGCCCAGATCGAGAATCGCCTGTGGTGTGTTAGCGACCGGATACAGTTTGTCGGTGGCCTTATTAACACCGACATCCGTGGCTTGGGCAGACAGGATAACCGCCACCAATAATTCAAACGGGCTGCTGTATTTCAGCTCCGTAGTCGGTGCCGGATTGTGCGCCTGTAAAGTGGCAAAAAACTCGCGCCGCTGGGCCTGGTTCATGCTGCCTAACCTGCTGCCGGGGTTTCGACCTCAACCACACTGGCTTTGGGTTCACGTTTCGCCAGACGGATATCGATGCTGTTCTTGAGGGCGACAAGCAGGCCCAGACCGATAAAAGCACCCGGTGGTAACAGGGCCATCAGAAATCCACGGTAATCCTCAATCACGGTGATGGTCAGCCCTCGTGCGCCTTCACCGAACATCAGGTAAGCCTGGGAAAACAGGGTGCCCTGACCAATCAGTTCACGCATCGCGCCCAGCAAAATTAATACAGCTGCAAAACCGAGTCCCATCATCAGTCCATCAAGCAGCGCCGGCCCCACCGAGTTACGGGCGGCAAAGGCTTCAGCACGGCCGATAATCGAACAGTTGGTGACGATAAGCGGAATGAAAATACCCAGGATCAGATAGAGCTCATGGAACCAGGCATTCATCGACAGTTCAATGATGGTGACGATAGATGCGATAATCATGACAAATACCGGCAGCCGCGCTTCATCCGGGATTTGATTACGCAGCAGCGAAATAATGCCGTTCGATGCAACCAAAGTCAGGATGGTAGCAAGTCCCAGTCCCAGCCCGTTGATCACGGTATTGGTCACGGCCAGCAGGGGGCACAGCCCCAGCAGTTGAACCAGGCCGGGATTATTTTTCCATAATCCGTCTACGATGATCTGTTTGTATGCATTCATTCCTCTTCCTCCGCGACGGCAAACAGCTCATCACGATGTTTGCGGAAATATTCCAGCGATTGTTTGACTGCACCGACTACCGCCCGTGGGGTAATGGTGGCACCGGTGAACTGGTCAAACTGACCGCCGTCTTTTTTCACCCGCCATTTGGATGCTGGCGGGTTGCCGAGTGACAGACCTTCAAACTGCAATATCCAGTCGTCTTTTTTGACATCAATTTTATCACCCAGGCCAGGCGTTTCTTTGTGGTCGATAACACGTACGCCAGCCAGTTTACCGCTGTAATAGATACCAACAAGCATCTTGATGGTGCCCGAATAACCATCCGGTGCAATCACGGTCAGCACGGCAGCAATCGGCTCATCATCCATCCTTGCCCGGTAGACCAGTGTCGGTTCTTCAGTTCCCAGTGCCTGCGTCGGCGGCAACAGCAAAGTGTCCTGAAGAATGGCGTTGTTGTATTCATCATGCGGTATCAAGGCATTGATGCCGTCCAGCAGCGCCTGGCGCTGGTTTTCTTTGATCTGTTCACGGGTATTCTGTTCGGTGAGCGCGACCAGGGTGGTGGCAACAATCGCAAACAGACCCAGCAGCAGGCCGACCCGGACAATATGTTTCTGCAAATCCTTCATTGTTTGCCGGTTCCGTAGACTTTGGGCTGGGTGTAGTAATCAATCAGCGGCACCAGCATATTCATCAGTAACACACCAAAGGCGACACCATCCGGATAGCCGCCCCAGACACGGATTATAAAAGTCAGGGCACCGACACCGGCACCGAAAACCAGTCGGCCATTGGGTGTGGTTGAACCTGAAACAGGATCGGTGGCAATAAAGAAAGCCCCGATCATGGTGCCGCCACTGAACAGATGAAACAGCGGTGAACCGGTGATATCCGGCGCAAACCACTGGGTCACAAGGCTCAGGACAAACAAGGTGCCGATCATGGCGACCGGGACCTGCCAGCTGATGACGCGCTTATACAGCAGATATAGACCGCCCAGCATAAACCAGATATTGATCCACTCCCAACCCAGGCCACCAACAAAACCAAACAGGTTCTGATTAGTAATCAGCGCCGGCTGAATCTGCTGACCAATCTGGGTTTTCATTGCATCCAGCGGTGTCGCGCCAGACACAGCATCCGGGGTTAGCCCGGCAGCAGTTTCACCATAAAAAATCAGGTGAAAGGCGTCGACAAAGCCCAGCGGATTGTCCGCCAGAGACAAAACCGGCAACCACGTTGTCATTTCCAGCGGGAAAGACAAGAGCAGCAGGACATAACCAACCATCGCCGGATTGAAAGGGTTGTAGCCAAGGCCACCGTAAAGATGTTTGGCAAACACAATGGCAAACAGCACACCGGTGACGGTCAGCCACCAGGGGGACAGAGGAGGGATTGCAACAGCCAGCAGTACAGCAGTGACCGCAGCACTGCCATCACTGAGAAACGGCTTGATCGGGCGATGGCGTATTTTCAGCAGCAGGGCTTCAGCACCAAGTGCAACCACCAGGGCCAGCACGATATTGATAAGCACGGCAGGGCCGAAGAAATAGACCATGGCAATGACTGCCGGCACCATAGCCAGCAGTACTTGCAGCATTTGCAGCGTGACGCGGTTAGTCCCCGCCAGGAAAGGCGGACTTATCCGGAATAGCGCCATAGTCTCAGTTCTCCTTGTCGTCTGCTGCCGTGGTGTCGGCTGCAGCCTCTTTTTCTTTTTTTGCTTTGGATGCAGCCAAGGCAGCTTTGCGCTGACGCTGACGTTCTTCTTTTTCGCGCTGTTCCCGTTCCATCCTGGCCTGACGGGTTTCGAAGCGTTCGCGGGCAAGGTCCGATTTTTTACGTTCGCGTTCCTGATTCATAATTTCCGTCTTGGCAAAACGGAAGTAGGAGACCAGTGGAATCTTGCTGGGGCAGACATAATCGCAGCAGCCGCACTCGATACAATCAAACAGGTTGTAATCACGGGTCTGATCGAAATCCTTGGCACGGGAATGCCAGTAAAGCTGTTGCGGCAGCAGACTGGCCGGACACACCGAGGCACAGTCGCCACAACGTATACAGGGCAGCGCTTCAGTTTTCTCGGCGGCATCATCGACACCGACCAGAATGCAGTTGGCGGTCTTGGTGACCGGCAGATTATCGCCGGACAGGTTAAAGCCCATCATCGGACCGCCAAGAATAAACGGCTCGTCCGGCTCACGCCGGGTTTCAGCAAAAGCCAGCAGTTCTGAAATCGGCGTACCGAACAGGGTCTCGAAGTTACCGGCATGGGTCACATCGGTGCCAGTGACAGTAACGATGCGTGAAATCAGTGGCTCACCATGGTTAATGGCGCGACCCACGGCATAAGCGGTCCCCATATTATGTGAGACGATGCCGATATCAATCGGCAGGCCGTTACTTGGTACTTCCTTGCCGGTGACGACCTGGATAATCTGCTTCTCACCGCCGGTAGGATAACGGGTCGGGATCACGACGATCCGGGTTTCACTGAGATGGGGTCTGGCAGCCAGCGCCAGTTTCATCGAAGAAATTGCGAGCGGCTTGTTATCTTCAATAGCGAGAATGACCTCACGAGCACGCAGCGCATGCTGCATGATTTCAACACCGTCGAGAATGCCGTCGGCACGTTCCCGCATCAACATGTCGTCACAGGAGATGTATGGTTCACACTCGGCACCGTTCAACAGCAGCGTTTCCACCGTGTGATGCACGCCCGGATTCAGCTTGATAAAGCTGGGGAATCCGGCACCACCCAGGCCGACAATACCGGCATCACGAATGATTTGACGAATTTCATGCGGTGAAATGTCGCGATAATTTTCAACCGGGTGGCGTTCAATCCACTGATCTTCGCCATCGGTTTCAATGGTGATGCAGGGAGCACTGAGCCCGGAAGGATGGGGAATCGGTTGCTCATCGATAGCCACCACCGTGCCTGAGCTGGGTGCATGAAGGCAGACAGAAACGTGACCATCGGCGCGGGCGATGCGCTGACCTTTCAGGACCTTGTCACCGACTTCCACCACCGGCATGGCAGCGGCACCGATGTGCTGTTGCAGAGGCAGGATCAACTGTCTGGCCAATGGCGTTTTACGGATCGGGGTCTGGGTCGAGCGTTTTTTATGGCCGCGCAGTTTCAAACCGCCCGGAAAGTCACCTAAGGGCTGGTTCATGCCTGACCTCCGCGTTCCAGTTGCAGATGTGACGGATCCGGCCAGCGCCAGGTGTTCGGATTCTGTGCCATTTCAACCATATCGATACAGTCGACCGGGCAGGGCTCGACACACAGTTCACAGCCGGTGCATTCATCAGCGATGACGGTATGCATATGCTTGGCAGCGCCGAGAATGGCATCGACCGGGCAGGCCTGAATACATAATGTGCAACCGATGCAGCGTTCTTCATCGATCACTGCCAGCATTTTGGGTTTCTCGATACCGCATTCTTCATCCAGCGGCTTGGGCTCGACATCCAGCAGGTCGGCCAGTGCCTGAATAGTAGACTCGCCACCGGGTGGGCAGCGGTTGATATCGACCTCACCGGCTGCAATCGCCTCGGCATAGGGACGGCAACCGGCAAAACTGCATTGGCCGCATTGGGTTTGCGGCAGCAGTTTGTCGATTTGCTCGACAATCGGATCGCCCTCGACCTTGAATTTGACCGAGGCAAAGCCGAGCAACAGTCCGAGGATTAACGCCAGCAGCGTCAGGGCAATAATCGCTGTCAACATAGACTTAGACCTTCACCAGTCCGGCAAAGCCCATAAAGGCCATCGACATTAAACCGGCCGTTATCAGACCGATGGCGGCACCCTGGAACGGCACCGGCACATCTGCTGCAGCCAGGCGTTCGCGCATGCCGGCAAAGATCACCAGTACCATTGAGAAACCGATAGCAGCACCAAAGCCGTAAAGCGCAGATTCAATGAAACCATGCTGTTCCTGCACATTAAGCAGGGCGACCCCCAGCACGGCACAGTTGGTGGTGATTAATGGCAGGAAGATACCCAGTACCTGATACAACAGCGGGCTGGTTTTGTGGACGACCATTTCGGTGAACTGCACGACCACGGCGATCACGAAGATAAAGCTGATGGTTCGCAGAAACTCGATACCGAAAGGGGCCAGCAGATATGCGTTAATCAGATAACTGCTGATCGAGGACAAAGTCAGCACGAAAGTCGTTGCCAGCGCCATACCCATCGCCGTTTCCAGCTTGCGTGACACGCCCATGAACGGACACAGCCCAAGGAATTTCACCAGGACGATGTTGTTCACCAGTATCGTGCTTAACAATATCAGGGCATAATCTGCCATTTAATAACCTACTGATTTTCTCGGGAATTCGTTCTGATTTCAGTACGAGCGGGGCCCGGCTGCAAATCGTTAATCGCTAATTATAGCCTAAACAGGGCTATTTCCGAAACGCCGCACGCAAGTTTATCTCTTTGTCATAGAGCAACTTAGCGCGCAGTAGAGCGACAACCGCTGAGCCGGGAAATTCCGGCAGCATTGATTGAAATTATTGATGCTGGCGACGTTCGCGAACCGCAGCAGCCAGCTCACGTAATAGTACTTCGGTCTTATCCCATGCCATGCAGGCATCGGTAATGCTCTGACCGTAGACCAGTTCCTTGCCCGGTTCAGCATTTTGACGACCGGCAACTAGGTGGCTTTCCAGCATCAGGCCGATGATTCGTTTGTCACCGGCCGCGACCTGAGCTGCCACATCACGGCAGACAGTTTCCTGTTGAATATGATTTTTGCCGCTGTTGGCATGACTGCAGTCAATCATAATCCGTACCGTCTGACCGGACCGGCCAATAACTTCTGCTGCCGCATTGACACTGTCAGCGTCAAAATTGGGGGTACGACCTCCGCGCAGAATCACATGACAGTCAGGGTTACCGGTAGTTGAGAAAATTGCTGAACGGCCAGCTTTGGTCAAAGACATGAAGTGATGTGGTTTGGACGCTGACAAGCAGGCATCAACTGCAATCTGCAGACCACCGTCGGTCGCGTTCTTGAATCCCACCGGACATGACAGACCGGAAGCCAGCTCACGGTGAGCCTGACTTTCGGTGGTACGGGCACCGATGGCACCCCAGGAGACCAGATCGGCAATGTACTGAGGACTGATGAGATCGAGATATTCGGTTGCTGCCGGAATCCCCATTTCGGCCAGGTCGAGCAGCAGTTTGCGGGCAATATGCAGTCCGTCATTGATTTTGAAGCTGCCATCGAGGTAAGGGTCATTAATGAGGCCTTTCCAGCCCACCACCGAGCGGGGTTTCTCGAAATAAACCCGCATGATGATGTGCAGATCGTCCTTTAATTCTTCGATCAGCGGTTTCAGTCTTGTGGCATACTCACGGGCAGCAATCGGATCATGGATTGAGCAGGGTCCGACGATGACAATCAAACGATCATCACGCTTGTGCAGAATGTCCTGACTGGCCTTGCGGGCAAGAAATACCGTCTCCGATGCTTTATCGGTGATAGGCAGTTCTTCATGTAGTTGCGCCGGCGGCAGGACTTCCTGTATGCCGATTATTCGCAAGTCGTCGGTGCTGTAGAGCATGATGGTCGCTAATGTCGTGGCTAAATAAACGCTAAATTGTACCCGCTGCGCCGGTTTTGTGCTACGGCGGCGTGGTTGGAAATGAATGGATTCATTCTGGCTGGGATGATGTGAATTGTTCGTCAGTTGGCTCAGATATGACAGCGTAAACTTCAGCATTGAAGCGAAGTCTCAGCTTGAGGCGATAGTGCAGGATAAAAGGAAATCGTATGCGGTTGGTCGAATCACTAAAACAAGGGCAGGAAAAGCTCGAGTCTTTGAACAGCGAGTTGAAGAGCCGGGTTGAAAGTACATTGAAAAACTGGCCGGAAACGCTGAACAAAAAAGTTTCAGATATCCGCAACCTGTCGCTGCCGTGGACACAGTATTTTCATTTTTTCCATGAACCCGATGAAACCCAGATCATTCCGGAGGACCGGGCGCTCAGCGAGAAATTTGTAGCATTGCGGCAACGTCTGGAAGCAGAACTGGGGCAGGAAAGTTATGTTGGTGAATGGTTTCAGGTAGATCAGACCTGTATTGACCAGTTTGCCGGGGTAACCGGCGATCACCAGTGGATTCATACCGATCCGGTACGTGCGGCGCAGGAGTCGCCATTCAAGACCACGATAGCGCACGGTTTTTTGACACTGTCGTTGATCCCGATGCTGACTGATACCGTGAATCCGTCAAAAAATGATTACCCTGAAGCTCGGCTGGTGGTTAACTACGGCATGAATAAAGTCGTGTTTCCGGCACCGGTCAGAGCTGGCAAACGTATCCGGGCCCGCACCCGGATTATCGAAATCCGTGAGTTACGACGTGGTCTGGAGCTGGTGCGTGAGGTCAAGATCGAAGTTGAAAACAGCAAGCGTGCAGCCTGTATTGCCGAATTGGTGCTAAGACTTTACGACTGAGTAACAGCAATGAAAAAGCGGCCCGCAGGCCGCTTTTTTTAATGCACCGTCACTTCAAACAGTGAGGCATTAAGCCAGAGATGGAGCCAGATACTGGCGGCATAGCCCAGCGCGATAGCCCACATCCATTTCAGATGACTGAAAAAGGTGTAAATGCCGCGTGCCTGACCCATCACTGCCACACCGGCAGCGGAGCCAATCGATAACAAAGAACCTCCGACGCCGGCCGTCAGTGTCACCAGCAGCCACTGACCATGGCTCATTTCAGGCATCATCGACAGTACGGCAAACATCACCGGAATATTATCGACTACCGCTGAAATCAGGCCGATCAGGATATTGGCTGTGGTCGGCCCCAAATCTCCATACATCAGTTCTGAGCCCAGGCTCAGGTAGCCAATCGTGCCGAGACCGCCGACGCAGAGAATAATGCCGTAGAAGAACATGAGCGTGTCCCATTCGGCGCGTTCAATCTGGCGGAAAATATTAAATGGTCGTTTGCCTTCACCTACCTCTTCCAGCTCCATCATCAGGCGCGACTCACGCAGCTTGAGGATATAGCCATAAATTTTCAGGAAACCCAGACCGGTCATCATGCCCACTACCGGTGGCAAATGCAGGAAATTATGGGCGCAGACTGCCATCGCAATCGTCAGCAGAAACAGGCCGATGACAACAAAGGCACCGTCTTTCAGGACCACTGAGTCATTGCCCGCTTCCGGCGTCACATTTTTCACGGTTAATGACATCAAAAAGGCCGGAATAAACCAGTTCACCAGCGACGGCAGGAACAAAGCGAAAAATTCATGGAATTCGACCACACCCTTTTGCCAGACCATCAGTGTCGTGATATCACCAAATGGACTGAATGCACCGCCGGCATTCGCAGCTACGACGATATTGATACAGGCGACGGTCACAAAGCCGAGGTTATTGCCACCAACAGCCATGACCACGGTGGCCATCAGCAGGGCGGTAGTGAGGTTATCGGCTACCGGTGAGATAAAAAACGCCAGCAGGCCGGTGAGCCAGAAAATCGTGCGCAGGGAAAAGCCCTTGTTAATCAGCCAGGCACGCAGGGCATCAAACACGCCACGTTCCCCCATGGTGCCGATATAAGTCATGGCGGCAAGCAGGAACAGGAACAATTCGGCATATTCCAGCAGATTGTGCCGGATCATCACTTCGGCGGTATGGTGATAGCTGGAATCCGGTTGCTGAGCGTAAATCAGTGCGATCATGGCCCAGATCAGGCCGGCGGCAACCATGACCGGTTTCGATTTACGCATATGAATTTCTTCTTCGACCACGACCAGGGCGTAGGCGAAGATGAACAAAGCGATGGCTGCGTATCCGACCCAGTGTGTGGTCAGATCGAGCAATTTAACATCAGTAACTGCCGCTGCCAGTTGCGGCATCAAAGACAAGACTATACCCAGCAGGGAGGCAGACACCATTGTCTGACTTTTATGGCGCGCGTTCACGTTGAAAGTCCTTATTGAAATTCAAGTCAACGCGCAATCATACGCTGCCCAGCGATCAAAGCAACTACTTAATTGGGGGTAGTCACCTTGGTCATAACGCTGCTATAGAAGCCGACTGAAGCATCTTCAACCAGATCAAAAACATGATCAAAACCGTTCTGACCACCGTAATACGGGTCAGGCACGTCACTTTCCTCTCTTTCCGGCGCATAATCCAGAAACAGTTTGATTTTGTCTCTTAATCCGGGCGGACAAGCGGCATGCAGGATGTCGTAATTGTCGGTATCCATCGCCAGGATATGGTCAAACATCTCAAAATCGGTGCGGGCGAACTTACGGGCACGGATGTGCGAGAGATCAATGCCGCGCTGACGGGCAGTTTGCTGGGCGCGGGCATCGGGTTCCTCGCCGATGTGATAAGCATGCGTGCCAGCCGAATCAATCAGAAAACGATCCAGCGTGCCGTGCTTTTCAACCAGGTGAGTGAACACGCCCTCGGCGGTCGGAGAACGACAAATATTGCCCATGCAGACAAAGAGTACTTTTATCTGTTTATTATTGTTCATAACTGTTTGAATTTCCTTGACTTGCTATATTTGTGTATTTATCGTTATTCATGGTTGTATATCACTGATACATACACAAGGTACACACACGAAATGAGCAATACACAAACACAAAGCAGGGTAAAAATCACGAGTGATACCATTGCCAGGAAATTGGTTTTTACTGGAAGCGATCGCGATTACTCTGCAGGCGACTCATTGTACTTGCGAGTGCGAAAAGCCTCAAAGGTTTGGATTTATAAAACGGCCAAAGGCGGCAAAGTCAGAATCAAAACGCTGGGCAAATTTGGCGACCTTAAATATAAGGAAGCTAAAAACAAGGTTTTGAAGCTGGATAAGGCCGATCTGGTTGATGACTCGCTGTTTTCTCTGTTCCTGAATAAGTACTACAAAGAACGGGTACTGAGTGGCAGCCGAAAGCATAAGCGACCAGAGCAAGCAAAACGCTATCTAGATATTTTATCCGCTGAATTTGGCACAAAGCGCGTCAGTGATATTACTAAACGTCAATTAGTTAAATTCATTCAGGAGTATGCAAAGCGAGGTGAGAGAGCAGCAGACCAGTTAAGGAGTCATGCAAAGAACGTGTTTTCATACGCTTTGCAGCTTGGTTATATCGAATTGTCACCAATGGACGGCGTAACCAGTGACGTTACCGGGTATGTTGCCAAGCCGCGTGAACGTGTTCTAAACGATGATGAAATCAGGTTCATTTTCAATTTATCCCATCCTAACGCCCGTTTAATCCGGTTCTTACTATTGACCGGGCTGAGGATAAGCGAAGCTCAAGAAGGCCACCTAGATGCTGATATATGGCGCGTTACTGACTCAAAAAACGGTAAGGCGCATTGGGTTCACTTGTCTGATTTGGCAAAAGAGCAATTACCACTGCCAGAAACAGGCAAAACCGCCATTCAAGCATGGTTAAAAAGACGACTTATAAAGCAAGGTTATGAAGATGCTGACAGGTTTACCCCGCATGATTGCCGTCGGACTTTTGCTACAAGATTAAATGATAAAGGGATTGAGCCGTATATCGTTGAAAAGTGCCTTAATCATTCGCTTGAAGGTGTCATGGCCGTTTATAACCACGCTGAATATGTTGAGCAGCGTATCGAGGCTGGCAATAAGATTGCTGATATTTACAAGGAAGTGTTGGAGGGTAAGAAATGAGTGATGTTATGTATCAATTTGATAATTTGTATCTGCTTTATTGTAAATACAAACGCAATGAACCATTTCTAAAATCTGAACTTATCAAATATCTGCGAAGAGGCCACAAACTGAACGAGGATTACCTTCCGCTAGAGGAATTTATGTGGTTTATGGCTGACTGCATTGAGGACAAGCCAGTTTTTCGGCACACACACAACAGTAAAGGCTTGACGCTTTTTGAAGCAGGTCTTTTGGCTGGATTTATCGCTAACTACAGGCTGGAAGGTGTCAGAGGCGAAAAAACCAAGGCTATCGAAGATATGGCACGCAGAAAAAACTGCACAACCCGTGCTATCAATAGCTATATAAAGCAAATGAAAGAAGATGGTGAGTTTGATGTTTACGATGTGGCGCAGCAGCTATACGAGCACTGGAGCCAACAAAAAAATAATTGAAAACTGAAACTAACTTTTCTTGAAAACTCAAATTTCTGTTTTCATGTTTATCAATAAAAACAATAACATACAATTGTGACGAGTGATGTTACTCATGAATTTACGAGGACAAACACATGTCACAAATTGCACAAGACTTAAAACTTGCTTTATCGGTTAAGGAGGCCAGAGGCGCGCTCGGCGTATCACACGGTTTTTTTTACAAGATCCTGAACTCTGGAAAGCTGAAATCATTCAAAATCGGCGATAAAAGGCTGATAAGCGTTAAAGAGTTAGAACGCTACGTTTCCGAGTTGGAAGCAGGGGAAGCTACGAAATGAAGAAGGCCAGCCCCCGCGAAGAAGCCAGCCAACAATCACAAACTAATTTTAACACGATTCAGGAAGCTACTGACGCTCTATACTTCATTTCAGCAGATGTAGATCGCTCAACATGGGCACAGCTTGCAATGGCTTTGAAGTCAGCAGGCGTACCCTTTGAAATTTTTGATGATTGGAGTGCGACAGGCAGCAATTATGATCCTAAAGCAGCACATGATACCTGGAAAAGTATCTCACCTGATGGTGGTATCAGTATCAAAACGCTGTTTCATATTGCTAAACAATACGGCTACGATCCGAGCCAATCAAAGGCCAATTTTAAGCCTTTGATTGAGCTGGCGAAGCAGAGACAGGCGAAGGCTGAAAGAGTACGTCAGAAAGCGCGTCAGAAAGCCTCAGATCGTGCTGAATATATTCTGGATGATTGCACTTATGCACCTGCAAATCATCCGTATTTATTATCGAAGAAAATCACACCGCCGACACCTATCTGGCTTTATAAAAAAGCATTGACGATTCCAGTCATGGATTTGCTTGGGAATATTCACAGCCTGCAATTCATCCAGCCAGATGGGAAGAAAACCTTTCTCAAAGATGGTGCGATTCGTGGGCATCACTATCAGTTGTGGAGCAGAACAAGGCCGAGTGACGCCATCGTAATAAGTGAGGGGTTTGCTACTGGCTGCACATTGTCAGAGCATTTCACACCTGACTGTTCAGTTATCGTGGCGTTTAACTCCAATAATCTTAAACCCGTTGCACAGGTATTCAGAGCAGCATTTCCGGATGCCAGGATAGTGATCGCGGGCGATGCTGATGAAGCGGGTAAAAAAGCGGCGTTCAATGCAGCGGCATCAGTCCGTGCGGAAGTTGCATTGCCTAGCTTCCTAGATGACGAAGTCGGCACAGATTGGAATGATCGCTGGTTATTGGATGAGGTGAAACATGGATGATAATTTTGCTCAAACAATCAGAAAGCCGGTTCAAACTAAACCATTATTTCGGCTTGCCCCTGTCAGCGATTTATTGAAAACGCCTGAGCCACTTGAGTATCTTATTCGTGCTCACTTATTGCCAGAAAGTAATGTTTTGTTATTCGGACAGCCTGCAATTGGTAAATCAATTGTATGTATTGATTGGGCTGCTTGTATTGCCACCGGCAGAGATTGGCACGGCTATCGCGTTAAACAGGGCGCAGTGGTCTATATTGCAGGCGAAGGGCATCACGGTATAAGCAGGAGGTTGAAAGCTTGGGCACTGGCCAATAATGCAGAAGCGGACCTTAAAAAAGCACCGCTAGTTGTTTCTGAACGTGGTGCTGCGTTGAATACATCCGAAGAACTGCAAAATGTTATTGATGCCATTGATACAGTCAAGAGTGAATACGGCGACCCTAATCTGATTGTGATTGATACCTTGCACCGAAATATGCAGGGTGACGAGAACAGCGCACAGGATATGGGGAATTACTTTTCTGCGATTGATGAGCTGCGCAGATTGTATAAATCAACCATTCTGACGGTTCACCATAGCGGCCACAATGAAAGCGAACGAAGCCGGGGCAGTAGTGCAATCAGAGCAGCTTTAGATATTGAATATAGTATCACCCAAAAAAACAATTTACGGTCTTTGGTTTGCACCAAAATGAAGGACAGCGCAAAACCATCACCCAGCCAATGGGAACTGGAAGTTGTGTCTTTGCCCTGGCTTGATATTGAGGGCCACCCAGAATCAAGCGTTGTGTTTAATCTCAGCGACAATGCACCAGCCAGCAATGAGCAGATGACTGAAAACGTCAAAACCGGCATGGAATCCTTTTTGACAGCAGCAGACCCGGCTTCAAAAGGTCAATTAATATCTGTTTCATTGGAAGACTGGCGGCCATGTTTCTATGAGATACATAAGGGCAACCCTGAAGCCAAAAGGAGAGCCTTTCAAAGGGCACGAAATACACTGACGTACATGAAAGTCATGGAAGAAAAAAATGACGTTTATACACTCAACACCAGCGGGACATTCCCCTATTCGGACATGGCTGAACTGATTGATGCCAGAATAATGGCTAGAGGCAATAGCGGGACATACTTGAAAGATGACTATTAATGCCCGAACCCCCCTAAAACGCTGGCTTTACACCTTAGCGGGACAGCGGGACATTTGTGAGACATTGCCGGGACATGTCCCACTGCACTAGCGGGACAGGACAGGACACACCCCTAGAGGGGTGTCCTAAAGTCCCGATGCCAAGAGTTGAACCTGTGAACACTCTAAAAACCAAAACCGACAAACTCGAATACCTCAAGAAATGGGTGCACCACGTAGGAATTACACCAACGCACAATCCTGTAGTTCCTGAATGGCTGGCTTTAAGGATGCTGCATTTAACCCCTGATGAATTTCTGCATTATGTTTTGCTGGATGATTGTCCAGTTAAGCCCGTTTATCGAGGCGGAGAGCGTTTTTATCGGCTTGAAGAAATTGCAGAAGTATTTGAATTGCCACGTTGAAACATTAACGCAAAATTTAGCCCCTATTTTTGCCAGTACCCTAGATTTGCGCAAAAAGTCAGCATTTACTGGCTTCATAAATAAATAATCTACACAAAAGAAATACACAGAGTACAGTTAAAAATCATTAAAAACATTTAAAAACAACAAGTAAAAATTCTGTGTTTGTATATCATTGACACAGGCAAATGTAAAAAATACAGTGCAAATAAAAGGCAATTAGGCACTGTAATGGCAAAACTAGACGCACCACCCGAACGGTTTACCACTGGCTGGCTGAGTCAGTTAGACGGGCGTACCGGAATCGCCCAGGTTATGCGAGAGCGTTACCGCGTTTTTACTGACGATTTAGGCGGCGCAGACCATCTCAGTTATGCCCAGCGTAGCCTTGTTGAACGCGGACTTTGGCTTGAATACTGGCTGGCCAGTCAGGAGCAAGCTTTAGCCGCTGGTGATGCTTTCGACGTTGGCAAGTGGACACAGGCCGCTAACAGTCTGCAAGGCATTTACAGCAAGCTGGGACTAGAACGACAAGTCAGAGACGTACCCGACCTGCAAAGTTTCATCAAATCGCGTGAGGCTAAGCAGTGATAACCATACGCGACCTGATGACCGATAAGCAGTTATTCGGCGATCAGTTTAATGCCGATAGCTGGCAAGCATGGCGCACCCTTTTAGCCGGGTTTGAAGGTTTACCGCTGGATAATGATGAGCTGGCTTTATGGGAGACGCTGACAGGCCGCACACAAGCCCCTGACGCCCCTGCAGATGAATTATGGCTGGTAGTGGGTAGACGTGGCGGCAAATCCCAGCAAGCGGCTGTATTAGCTGTTAGGGAAGCTTGTTTCCGTGACCATGCTGCCAAGCTGTCACCGGGTGAAGTGGCCACCGTTTTAGTTATCTCAGCAGACCGTAAACAGGCGCGCACCGTGTTCAGATACGTCAGCGGTCTATTTCATAGTAACCCGATGCTAGAACGGCTTATTGTTCGTGAAGATAAGGAAAGTATTGAGCTATCAAACCGCACTGTCATTGAGATAGGTACAGCCAGTTTCAGAAGCACACGCGGTTACACCCTGGCAGCGGTTATTTGTGATGAAGTGGCATTCTGGCGTAGTGATGAAAGTGCAAACCCTGACGCTGAAATCATTAATGCCTTACGGCCTGCATTAGCTACCCTTAACGGCAAACTGATTGCGCTATCAAGTCCCTATGCCAAGCGCGGTGAACTCTGGAATGCGTACCGCCGTTATTTTGGGCAGCAGTCTCAAATCCTTGTTGCCAAAGCCCCCAGCAAGCTAATGAACCCGACACTGCCCGATAAAGTCATCGAACAGGCAAAGGAACGCGACCTGGCTGCAGCAATGGCAGAGTATGAAGCCGAGTTCAGAAACGATATTCAATCATTTATTGATGTAAACCTGCTTAACCAGCTAACACGCAGCGAACCCGCGACATTACCACCAGACCGGCGTCACCGTTATAAGGCTTTTGTCGATCCTTCTGGCGGCGGCGCTGATGGTTTTGCCTTGTGTATTGGCCACCGTGAACAATCAGGCCGCATTGTCATTGATTTAGTAACCGAGCGGATCAGGACTAACCCGGCGCAGGTTGTCGAGGAATACGCAGGCATTCTCTATCAGTACAACGGCCTGAAAATGGTGACAGGCGACCGCTATGCCGGTGAATGGGTTGCCAATGAGTTCAAGCGCAACGGTATCAACTACCAGTACAGCGAAATGAACCGCTCAGAACTCTATCTGGAAATGCTGCAAATGCTCAATGCTGGCCGTGTCGAGCTACCACCAGATGACAGGTTAATTCATCAGTTCCAGAACCTTGAGCGACGTACTTCACGCAGTGGCCGCGACACTATCGACCATCCCCCCGGTTTACATGACGACCGAGCAAATGCGGCTGCAGGTCTGGCCGTAACACTGGCGGCAAAACCGCCGTTAATGCCTGCCCCACGTTGGGAATAACTAAGAGGAAACTACCATGCAATCATCAAAGCAACCGCAAATCATTAACCCGAGTCTGCCAGCAATCGACCTGCCTGGCGTTTTAACTACGCAGGCCGTTGATGCCTATGCCAGACAACTAGGCGCTGACAGTCCCGATGCAGATAACCTTGTCAAACAAGTGGCACAGGTACAAAGCAAAGCTGCCAGCCTTTGGGAAAGCTTCAACCAAGTCAGGGCAAACCGTAACCCCGGCAACACCCCAGCATCCCACCTGCAAAAACTGGAAAAGGCCAGCCAGCAGCTACAAAAGACACTGTTCAGAGAATCGGACATTATCAAAGACCGGTTAAAACTCCGTGAACAGGAAATTGATCGAGAGATTGAAGCCCGTTTCATGCAATCATCTAATGATGCCGGTGAAGTGCGTGCCGTATTGCGTAACATGGAAACCGTAGCCGAGCGAACCGCTGCAGTCATGGCCGCGATTGATGAAGGTGATGCCTCAGTCCTGGCCGCTGTCATTTCCGGCAAACCAGTCACAACCGGCATTGATGCCAAGTATGTAAAAACCTTGCGTGAATACGGTGAAAAGAAACTGGCCGCAGATTTAACCGCTAAGAAGCAGCAAGTTAAAAAAGCCTCAGATTTGTTAGTCAATATCATTGACGAAACTATCACCCTGCAGGACAAGGCAATCGGCACGCCAGAACTCAGAGCGCAGTTTGAACAGCAGGCTTTAGAGGCCGATAACGCAGCATTGAATTTTTCCAGACTGTTAGGCGCTAACAATGATTGATCCTAGCGTGCTGGAATACAGCCTTAGCGACAGTGCAGGCGGCTTATGGCGGCGTTTATGGTCTTTGGGTTATAACCCACCGCTGCCACGAGATAGCGAAACAGCAAGGCAATGGCTTGACCGTGTTGAGCAGGTGCGCGAGATTGTTAAAGAAATAAATATAGGAAAGAATATCGGTACTGATACACACACGCAGACTATGTTCGATGCAAATTTCTGAGCATGGTCTGTTGCGGTGCTGGGATGCGCCGTGTAATTTTAAGCTATAGCTACAAGTCAGGTTCAATTTATATACACAAGGAGGTTATCTATGCGTTATTTCTTGATTCTATTAACTATAACTTTAGTGATGGGATGTACTGCTAATCCAAAGCGTGATCAAATTCGCCAGCAATATTACTCAACGATACCAACCTGTTCAAGCGAGAAAGAATGTGAAATTAAATGGTCCGCAGCGAGACGCTGGGTTCTAAATAACGCTAGGATGAAGCTACAGCATGTTGAGGATGATTATCTAGAAACATACAACTCAGTCGGTAACACAACGAACTTAGCAGCGAGAGTTGTCAAGGAACCAATGGGTACTGGGAATAGTTATCGAATAGTTGTAACCACTTGGTGTGCTAATTGGTTTGTTTGTGTGCCTGATAAATGGGAGGCGGCTCTAGATTTCAATAGAACAGTGAATAGTAGTTATTCAAGCCCTAAAACCAGCAGCACTAACTCCACAGCGAATAGTTCAAGCATTAAACCAGAAGAACGTAGAGTCGGGGAAAGTTCTATCTCAGCTGAAGATTACGCCCAACAAATTGGGTGTGTCAGTGATGACGGGGTAACGGTTGTAGGCGATATGGTTGTCAATGATGGCCCAACAGAAACCTATCTATTTGAATGTAAAAATGCTGATATTCTGATTAGATGTGAATATGGGAGGTGTTCTGAAATATAGCTCTAACATTGCTAACCATTCGATTGTGGTAATGCTAGAAGCGGCATTTGAGCAGAGAATGTGAATAATTGTTAGGGGGAATTCCTACGAAAATTAAACCCGCCGAAGCGGGTTTTTTGCGCAAAAATGCTCGATTGGTTGGAATTCGCTGACGCTGAAAATAACCATCCGCATAGCTGGACTTAGAATTTATGATTAATCTTTGCTGCCTTCATGACTGCATTGGCTGTATGCCTAGATCTGCAACCATGAGGAACGGTAACGGGCTTCATTCCTTTTTTGCCCCAATATTCATGTGAGCCTTTTGCAGACCTCAATAAGGACCAGCCATTTTCAGTAAGTATCTTTTTGACATCCTTTTCAAATCCATTCATGCGATAGCGATGTGATCCTTATATAGAACATCTGCTGATGTATGGTCGTGATCTGAGTCGCGGCCAAAAGACAATAGGGTAGGGATTGCCTCTGAAACTTCATCTCGCAATTGAGAGAATGATTCAGCTTCAATAACTAGTCCAGGAATATCTTCGCTTGTGGCAATGTAAACATTCTCTTCAGCATCATGAGTAACATCTATTCTGAAGCTGATAGTTGCGCCACATCTAGCAAAAAATCTAGACAATGGATATTTGTATGGGTAAGCCATTTAGAAGCCTTCAAAACCTTCAGTGGACATATTAGACACTCCTTTTACCAGTTCCGAAAACCGCATTATGCGGAGTGTTTAACGTTCTATTTTTTCTTAAAATCAGTTGGTTATATTTGTTATTGGTCTTGTATGTACAACCTTAGCACAATTCTGACATATACAGTGCATAAGTGTTCAAAAATTATCAATAACTAAAGACTACAATAGGGCCTTGTGCTGCTAAGACATCAGGCACAGCAATATAGTTTTCCATGCGCAAATTATTCACACTTCTCAAGAAGAAGTGAAATTTTTTCATGTGTTATAAAAAGTACACACAAAACACACACGGCGTTAAATATTGTTGTGTAAGTCTATGATTTGTATGTAGAAATTAGTTTTTATTTCTTGTTGCCCATGCAGACAAATAAAACTTTGATTTGACTCATTTTTCCTCTTTAAATCTGTGCCAGTAAACGATCAATCATTGATTCGGCCTGACCCAGATAGCCACCGCCGAATAGATTCAGATGGTTAATAATATGATAGAGATTATAAAGGGTTTTGCGTGTCTGATAACCGCTGTCGACCGGGTATTCTGCATGGTAGGCGGCAAAGAAATCTCCGCCGAAGCCGCCGAATAACTCGGTCATCGCCAGATCAGCCTCACGGTCACCATAATAACAGGCCGGGTCAAAAATCACCGGATTACCATGGTCATCTGCAGCGGCATTGCCTCCCCACAAGTCTCCATGCAGCAGGGCCGGTTCGGGGTCATGATCCGCCAGCAGTTTATCCAGATTAACCAGCAGTTTCTCGCCCTGGCTTTGCAATCGACCGCCAAAGCCGTTACCGGCCGCAAACTGTAGCTGTTGTCCTAGTCGTTCATCGCGCCAGAAACTGAGCCAGTTATTTTTTTGATCGTTGATTTGGGGCGTACTGCCGATGGTGTTATTCATATGCCAGCCGAAATAAGGCTGCGGCGCCCGGTGCATTCTGGCCAACTGTTCACCCAGCAATGCGGTTGCACCGCCGCGCAGGCTTCCCAGCGGGATATATTCCAGTGCCAGATAGCTATGCCCATCGGCGACACCATAGCCAATGACTTCCGGCACCCGCACTGAGTTGGTTGCCCGCATTTCGTGCAGACCATGCGCTTCGGCTTCAAACATCGAGGCTAACTGAGGGCTGTTGACCTTGATGAAATAGGAGACTGAACCGTTGTCGAGCCGGAATGCCGAATTGATACAGCCACCACCGATACTGGTGACCTTGGCATTGTTCAGATTCTTGCCGGTGGCCTTTTCAATCTCGCTGATAATCGAACTGAATTGTGCCATGATAAATTCCTGTTTTATTTAGGGGCCATGCTGCTTTTCTCCCCGCCCGGGGGCAGGGTCAGCTGGACATCGCCTGTCTGGGTGTTAAGCTGAGCTTACATTCTGCCAAGACCAAGGTGCCGCTTCAATGCAGGCGTTCAAAAGGAGGTTGTATATGACAGCAGAAAAAACGATGAATCCCAAGCAACGAGTGGCTGTTCACGCAGCAAACCTAGTCGAAGCCGGCATGATCGTCGGGCTGGGCACGGGCTCTACGGCGAACCTCTTTATTGAGGCACTGGCCAAGCGCAACCGTACTGAAAATCTCAATGTCACTACAGTCAGCAGTTCGGCGATTAGTGCCATCAAGGCCAAAGAGGCCGGTCTGCCGGTGATATCCATCGATTCATTAGATGAACTCGATCTTTATGTCGACGGCGCGGATGAGGTGACAGCCGACTTAACTCTGCTTAAAGGACGGGGACAGGATCTGGTCAGAGAGAAGCTGCTGGCAACTGCAGCCGATCAGTTTTATGTCATGGTCGATGAGAGCAAACTGGTGGAATTTATCGGCGAGAAGTCCCCGATACCGGTCGAGGTCATGCCTGATGCCTGGAAGCTGGTTTTTAATCAACTCAAGCAACAGGGCGGTCGTGGTGACTTAAGGCTCAATGCCAGCGGTGATAATGTGGCCGTGACAGCGCACGGCTGTCTGGTGCTGGATATGAAGTTCGAACATGTCGACAGCCTGGAACTGACTATGATCCTCGATACCATACCTGGTGTTGTGGAACACGGCATCTTCAGTGAACTTGCCACCGCCGTCTTTATCGGCGGCGACACGGAAGTGGAAGAGCATTGGCGCGACAGATAATTCAGTTAAATCAGAGGCACAGAGGGCACAAAGACAATAACAGCTGTTCATGCGGCTTGGTTTTGTATCGTTCTTGCGTAACCAGGGCTAGATGGAATTTAGCTAAAGAAACAAGCGTCAACTGACCCAAGCTCTCAAGTATTCACGGCGGCTAACCAGGTTAAAAGCTCTGTGCCTCTGTAGTTGATAGCAATGCTTATTTTTTCAGTTCTTCCAGGATGGTTTCGGCTTTGGAACGGCCGAACTCACCAGAGCCTTCAACGCCGATATATTTCACTACACCGTCTTCAACGATCATCGCGAACCGGTAGCAACGAATACCCATGCCCCCACCGCTCATATCCCGGTCAAGGCCCAGTGCTTTGGTGTATTCAGCACTGCCATCCGCCATCATCCGTACTTTACCTTCAACATTGTTTTCACGGCCCCAGGAAGCCATGACAAAAGCGTCATTCACCGCCATACACCAGATTTCATCAGCACCGGCCGCTTTAATTTCATCAGCATGTTTAACAAAACCGGGTAAGTGCTCGGCAGAACATAAGGGGGTGAAGGCACCGGGGACGCCGAAAATCACTACGGTTTTACCTTTCACCATCTCACCGACATCCTTGGCCTCTGGTTTCAATGGGCAACCGTTTTCCGGATCAAAACCGATGCTTTCGCTTAATTTGCCTGCAGGCAGGGTTTGTCCAACTTCGATAGTCATAACCGGCTCCTTAAAATATTGAGTAGAAAACAACATTAGCATAAGGCAGGCAAACTCAGATAAAAACACCATGATTAAAGGGGTTTTGTCAGTTTGGTTTTCATTGCCTCAGTCGTTATCATGATTTGCAATATTTAATAATTAAGGAATGTAATCCATGGCTGAACAACTTCGTTGGGGAATTCTTGGGGCGGCCCGGGTCAATGACAAACTGATGCCGGCGATCGTCGAGGCAGATAATGCCAAACTGGTGGCGATTGCCAGTCGCCGGCCGGGCGCAGCTGCAGAGACTTTGCAAAAGCATGCGCCCAATGAAACCGATGCCGAGGCGCTGGATGATCCCCAAGCGCTGCTGGCGCGAGAGGACATTGATGCTATTTATCTGCCCATGGCCAATGAGGAGCATGCCGAGTGGGCGCTTAAGGCTATTGATCATGGCAAACATGTACTGATTGAAAAACCCATGGCGCTGAAAGTGGCAGACATCGATGCGATTGATGCTGCGGCCAGGGCCAATAACGTGACGGTAATGGAAGGTTTTATGTACCGATTTCATACCCAGCATGACTTTGTCAGAGACCTGATTGACTCCGGAAAAATCGGCGAGGTGCGTACTGTCAAAACGGCCTTTGCTTTTCCGATGAAACCCGCGCGCCTGTACCGCATTAATCGCAATATTGCCAATGGTGGCGGGGCGATGTGGGATATCGGCCCTTATGCCGTGCATACCGCACGTCACTGGTTTGATAATGAGCCGGTCGCAGCGACTGCCATGGCCAAGCTCAATGAACATGGTGCGGATGTCAGCCTCAGCGGTATTTTTGATTTTGGTGATGGTCGTTACGGTCACTTTGAAATGAGCTTTGAACATGCCCGTCGCAGTGTTTACGAAATTATCGGGACCAAAGGCGGTATTACCTGCCACACTGTCTGGCTGCCTCATGATGAACAGCCGCTGATTTCCTACTGGACCGATGCTGGCGAGTCAGAAACGGTGTCTTTGCCGATGGCCAATCATTTCAACCGTGAAATCGAACATTTCTCCGATTGCATTCTGAATAATACAGCGCCGTTTCTGAGCATGGCTGATGCCCGCGGTAACTGTGCGGCCATCAATGCAGCGCTGCAGTCGGTCAGCGAAGGTAAAACTATCAAAATCAGCTGATACTTTCCTGTAGGTCGGGTTGTTTAGTCATTGAACGCCGCTTAATCTGCGGATCAGCTGAATGCTTGGTGTCCTCTGCCTCTGTGGTTAATCATGACTAGCGGAAGAGGTTGATAATGATTGTCAGCACAATGCTGATAACTGCCATGGAGGTGATGGGGATAAAAATCCGGCTATTGCCTTTCTGGATATTAATATCACCGGGCAGATTGCCGAACCAGCTTAAAAGCCAGGGGGCGAACTGCCAGATAAGCCCTAGTGCGATCAGAACCAATCCGATGATGATGAACACTTTTGCCATCAGAATAAATCCATTTGCTGTGGGTGAGGACGGAACAGGTCGCTGTTGAGCGGTGTTGACCGTTGATTCAGACCCTGTTTGCTGATGGCCCGCTTGAAGCGCTGGTTGATCATGTCTGCATAGAATCCCTGACCCTGCAGGCGGTGGCCAAAACGCGGATCATTGGTTTTGCCACCGCGGCTGTCGCGAATGCGGTTCATCACATGCTCGGCTTTGCCGGGGTAGTGATCATGCAGCCAGTTTTCAAATAAATCGCTGACTTCACGGGGCAGGCGCAGCAGAATAAAGCCCGCCGATTGAGCACCGGCTTCTGCACAGGCCTCGATTATCTGTTCCAGTTCGGTATCGGTCAGAACCGGAATGACCGGGGCTATCAATACATTGACCGGGATACCGGCCTGTCTCAGTGCGGAAATGGCTTGCAGACGGCGCTGTGGACTGCTGGCCCGGGGTTCCAGCTTACGGGCCAGGTTTTTATCCAGCGTGGTGATCGAGATATTGACCTTCACCAGCCGGTCTGCCGCGAGACGCGCCAGAATATCAATATCACGCTCGACCAGTGCAGACTTGGTCACTATGGTGCAGGGATGTCTGAAGGTCTCCAATACCTCGAGAATTTGACGGGTAATCAGGTACTGCCGTTCTATGGGCTGATAGGGATCGGTATTGGCGCCGAGAGAAATCGGTGAACACTGGTATGAAGCGGCCATCAGTTCTTTTTGAAGCAGCGCGGCTGCATCGGGCTTGGCGGTGAGTTTGGTTTCAAAATCCAGACCTGGCGACAGTCCGAGATAAGCGTGAGAGGGGCGTGCGAAACAATAAATGCAACCGTGCTCACAGCCGCGGTAGGCATTGATTGACTGGGTGAAAGGAAGGTCAGGCGAGTTGTTGCGGGTGATGATGGTCCGTGGCGCTTCCAGGGATACTTCAGTGGGAAGTGGGACCAGTTCTTTCTCCTGAAACCAGCCGTCATTGATTTGCTCGCGCTCGAATTCGCTGAAGCGGCTGTCCCTGTTATCTAATGTTCCGCGTCCTTTAACTGTTTTGACAAAATCCTGCATCAGTCCGACAGATAATATTCAATAGTCGAAACGACTCTGACCTTTTTGATATGCGGGGTATTATTGTCACGCGGATTGATGCTGAATTGCCCCTGCGAGGCACGGCGGATTTTGCCCAGTCGGCTGTCCGAGTCCTGGGCAAACTTCTGCGCGACTTCTCTGGCTTTGCGGGTGGCATCTTCGATCATCGCCGGTTTGACTTCATTGAGACGGGTAAACAGATATTCGGTCTGTGACTGATAGTTGTTACCACTCAGCACAATACCCTGTTTGCCCAGCTCTGAGAGTTTGCCCATGGTTTGACGCACAGTGTCGATGGCTTCTGAATACACCGTTACGGTCTGCATGCCGGTATAACGAAATTCAGCCCTGTCCTGATTACCATATTGCTGAGCTGATTTGTCGGTAATTGCCGGTGTGCCGATAGTCATATCCTCACGCTCAATGCCCTGGTCAGTCAGGAAAGTGATGATAGTGCGGGTATTGGTATCGATGTCCTGATACAGGGAGGGCAGATCATTGCTGGCCAGCGTGAACTGAATTGGCCAGATCACCACATCAGCAGTGAATTCCTCTTCTGCCAGACCCTTCACCGTCACCGAACGCTCATATTCTTTAACGTCGATGGCGGCATTCCCGACCAGCCAGCCCAGCCCGGTCAGGCCCAGAAAAACACCCAGCGCCATAATCAGTGCATTGAATCTGTCGGCATTCTGCATAGCGGCCTCCAGTAAAATCAGGGTTTGATTCTAACAGTTGTTAATGCTTGCGGGAAAAATGTTCGCGGGCATAGGCGACACGTTGCGCTACATTCATTTTATGCTTGTTGCCCAGTGCTTCAATCTGTCGCAGGCGAGGCACCAGCCCTTCGCCATTGGCGACCTGAATGCTGAGGCCGGGACGCGCATTCAGTTCCAGCAGCATCGGCCCCTTTTGCCGATCCAGCACAATATCCGTGCCCAGATAGCCGAGACCGGACATTTCATAGCAGGACGCGGCCAGTGTGAGCAATTGTTCCCAGTGCGGTACTTGCAGGCTGAGCAAGTTGGTGCCGGTGTCAGGATGCAGCAATATCGGCCGATCAAACTGGACGGCCCGTACGGCACTGCCATCGCCGATATCCAGACCGACACCTACTGCGCCCTGATGAAGATTGGCCTTGCCATTGGAGTCTGAAGTCGACAGCCGCATCATCGCCATCACCGGAAAACCTTTGAAAACAATCACCCGGGTGTCCGGCACACCTTCGTAGGTATAACCGGTAAAACAGTCATCAAACTCAATCAGGCTTTCAATGATGGCAACGTCAGCACGGCCTCCCAATGAAAACAAACCAGCCAGAATATTAGAGACATGACGCTCCAGATCACCGATGCTGGCGATCTGGCCGTTAGTCTTGTGATAGCCCAGATCATCGCGGCGGGTGATAACCATGATGCCTTTACCGCCGCTGCCGTGAGCCGGTTTGATGCAAAAGCCGGGAATATCAGCAATCAGCTTACCCAGATCGTTGACTTCGTGCTGCTCACGAATGACGCCCAGTAAATCAGGTGCGGTGATACCGGCTTCCAGTACCATCCGTTTGGTCTGCAGTTTGTCATCCACCAGCGGATAAAGACGCCGCGGATTATAGCGACTGATATAGGAAATATTGCGTCGGTTCATACCCAGCACGCCTTTCTTGGCAAGTTTGCTGGGATGGACGTAGCGTTCGCGGATTTCCTTGAACCAGTTCAGCAGGGGGCCACTCATTATTTATCCTCGACCATGGGCTTGAAGCGCTTCAGCTCCAGCAAACGGTAACCGGTGTAGTTACCGGCCATCAGCACCAGCGCCATCAGGACCAGTTGCAGGCCAAGGTAGTTGAAGGTCAGGTGGCGGATAAGCTCGTTGTTCATTGCAAGGTAGGCCAGTACGGCTACCAGCAGTGAGCCGCCACCCTGAATGACAACCTGGTGCGGCCCTTCTTCCTCCCACAGGATCGACATGCGTTCAATAGTCCAGGCAAGAATAATCATCGGGAAGAAAGTGACCTTCATGCCTTCGGTGAGGCCCAGTTTGTAAGCGATAATCGAGAACAGAGCAATCATCCCTATTACCATGATGATGACTGCCGATATTCGAGCCACTAAGAGCAGATTGAGGTAGGACAGATAGGAACGAATCATCAGGCCCATACCGACGATTAGCAGGAAGCCGATCAGGCCAGTGAGAAGACTGGTCTGAATAAAGGCGAGGGCAATCAGCACCGGCATAAAGGTGCCTGAGGTTTTGATACCGACCAGGATCCGCATCAGCACAACGACAAGGACCCCAACCGGGATCAGCAGAATACCCTTGAACAGGGTTTGTTCTTCCAGAGGCAGTGTGTAGAGCGAGAAGTTGAGCAGCTCGCTCTCGGAAAATTTCTGGTTCAGGGCAACGCTGAAGGGCTGTTCCTGCTCGATCATTGAGAAGGTAACCATTGAGTTTCGACCGCCGATGACTTCCAGCACCGGCCCGGAATGGTATTCCCACAGCAGCAGGTTATCAGGGCGCCCTTGCTCACCGGATTCCGGATTGAACAGTTTGTACTCTTCACCGTCAAACACCTGTATATAATCAATCAGTTCCTGACGGCGGCGACCGTCTTCCAAAGCCAGGGCATGGACTGCCCGTGCCGGAACACCGGCCTGCTGCAGTAATTGCACCACCCAGTTAATCTGCGGCTTGAGTTGAGCCAGCAGTTCCGCATTCTGGGTCTGATTCTGGAATTCCAGAATCAGCTCACGCGCCAGGGTGAAAGGTGTGGAAGAACGTTCCTGAGCTCTGTCCAGCAATTGTTTTGCTGCGGTCGCGTAAGGTTCTTTTTCAATATTGACTTTGAGTTCCGGCGGCTGACTCGGCTTAGGTGGCACGGCATAAGGATCCAGCAGCATATCAACCCGGTAGTACAAAGCCTGTTCGCCTCTGGCCTGACGAATAGACCATTCTGCCCGCTGACCGCCATTTTCCTTTTCGGTGTAGGCGAGTCCGTAACCGGGGCTGGCAGTGTGCTGGCTGAGCTGGGTAAAGCCTGGTTGCGTACTGGGAATGGCGAGTGAGGCCAGCACTTCGCCACCCGTAGCTTCAAACTCAACTTTGGCTTCTATTGACCATGTCTGACGTTTTTCGCCCGGCAGCCACGGAATGTCGTATGTGTAGTGACGATGAAGGCTGAGACTGATACCGGCAATAATGAGCAAGCCAACCAGCAGATAAAACGGTTTGCGGGATGCCATGTCGATGTCCTTTATTGTTTCTTGGTTTTACTGACCGGTTTGGGTTGTTCTTTTCCGACTACAATTTCCGGTTTAGGCTGGATATTGCGTTTGGCGACATCAACCACTGCGACATCACGCAGGAATTCGCGTCCGAGGAGAATGGGATAGCTCATCTGAGTCCGGTCAGTGAGCGTGAATTCAGCGACTTCTGTCATTTTGCCGAGACGTACGGTCAGGGCGGCAACCGGGCGACGGTCCAGTTCCTGCGAGGAAGCCTGACGAATGCGGACGTAACGCACCAGCGGAGCTTCAATTTCATAACTGTCATCGGTGTCATCCGGCGACAAGCGGAAACGCACCCAGCGTTTGCCGTCTTTCTCAAACGGGGTGATATCCAATGCGCTGATGGATGAAGTCGTTGCGCCAGTGTCTATGCGTGCTTCATAAACCCGGTTCACCGCTTCAATCCATAGCCATTCTACGCGGCCAACCACGATTTTATTGCCGATATTGTTGACGCCGGCAACTGTTTCTGACGGTGGGGGGCAGGCTGCTGCCTTGGTTGCCTCTCTGGCTGCGGTTGGCGCGGCAACAACACTGGGTTTCCGGTCCAGTTTATCCTCGACAGAAGTCAGCTTGTTGTCGATTTCGCGTTGTTGTTTTTCGATCTTTTGCAGTTGCTCACTCTGCAGACTCTGACGAGCCTGCCATTTTTCACATTGCTGCGCCATTGATTGCAACAGCCGTGTCTCCGTCTCGCTGAGTGCTATGTTGAGCTGCGTCTGAGTTAAAGTCGGTGCTGGAGGCGTACGGTTTACACAACCGCTGATAAGTAGGGTAGAGGCGAACAGACAGAAAGCAATCGGTCTAAACATGTGAATCCTGTAGATGAAAAGGCAGCACAAAATAACTACGTATTCTAGCAGAGTGTTTGGGATTAAAGCTGTGTCTTGATAGGAACTTTAGCAAATACTGCCAAGAGTTTCCTGTCAGCCCTGCGGGGCATGATCCGATTTGGACAAAAGCAGGTGCACATAACGGCCCATGTCGCGATATGGGGGCAGCCGGCAGTAACGTTTTTCCAGCTCAAACAGCTCGTTCATATCTGTGTTTTCACGAGCCTGAGTACTCATGTAATCATGAAATACGCGGATACCTGTGTGGGCTCGGAGCTCAAACCCGGCGGCCTGCATCGCGGTAATAAGCTCATGGGAATACTGCGGGTTGGGTGGCGTCAGTTTATGGCCCTTGCCGATATAGCTGTCATCCAGAATGGGTCTGAGCCGCCAGCCGCCACGGAGCACATTCCCGTAGACCATGGCATTGCGGTTATAAAAAAGCAGGGATAAATAGCCCCCCGGTCTGACTTTTTCGGCAATGGCCCGTAATGACACCAATGGGTCAGCCAGCCATTCGACCACCGCATGGCAGAGCACCAGATCGAACTCACCAAGCTGAATCGCCAGTGACTGCGCTGATTGATGATGAAATTCAGCATTCAGTCCGGCACGGTCGAAACTATGCCGGGCTTTATCCAGCATGCGTGACGACAAATCACACAAAGTCAGCTGATGCCCAAAACCTGCCAGCCAGAGGCTGATCTGGCCCTGACCACAGCCGGCGTCCCAGACTTCAAGCGCTGGCAAAGCAGTAAACTGTTGCAAATCCTCCTGTAGCAGCTGCAGTCGCCAACTGCCTTTCACGGTGTCGTAAATCCGGGTTTCGAAACGATCTATCAGATCGTCGAAATTACGATCCTGTTTTGCGCTCATTGGCTTCCGACATCAGTTGGTCCAGCAGCTGGTCGAGTGCCACAATGCGATCTTCGGCTTCCGGCATATCTTCGACAAAACGCAGCTTGTCCTGACCATCGAGCTTGAATTTTTTCGGCTGTTTCTGAATCAGATTAATGATAGTCATCGGATCAATATGAGGTTCTTCTTCGAAAATCATGCGCCCGCCAGCGTCATAGACATCAATTTTGCGAATACCAATGGCCTTGGCCTTGAACCGGAGTTCATGAACGGCAAACAGGGTTTTAACCTGTTCCGGCAATAAACCGAAGCGATCAATCATTTCCACCTGCAGTTCATGCAGCGCTTCCAGATCAGCGGCGGCACCGATACGTTTATAAAGAACAAGCCGGGTATGGACATCAGGCAGGTAGTCAGACGGAATCAGCGCAGGGACATGTAAGTCGATCTCGACAAAATGCCGGCCTTCGCTGGTCAGGCTTGGTTCTTTACCGGATTTGAGGGCACGTACGGCACGTTCCAGCAGTTCGTTATAAAGGTTGAAACCGATTTCCTGCATCTGGCCGCTTTGTTCATCACCCAGCAGTTCACCGGCGCCGCGGATTTCCATATCATGCGTGGCGAGGGTAAAGCCCGTGCCCAGATCCTCGATGGACTCAATCGCCTCCAGCCGTTTAACCGCATCTTTGGTCATCACTTTTTGCGGTGGCGTAATTAAGTAAGCATAGGCGCGATGGTGCGAACGACCGACCCGGCCACGTATCTGATACAACTGCGCCAGCCCCAGCTTGTCGGCACGATCGATAAAAATCGTATTGGCCGTGGGTACATCGATACCGGTCTCGATAATGGTGGTGCAGACCAGCACATTAAAGCGCTGATGGTAGAAATCGAGCATGACCTGTTCCAGTTCACGCTCGCGCATCTGGCCATGGGCCACGGCGACTTTGGCTTCGGGCAGAATTGCCTCCACTTCGCGGGCGACGCGATCGATATCCTCAACCTTATTGTGCAGGAAATAAACCTGGCCGCCACGTTTGATTTCGCGCAGCATGCCCTCGCGGATCCTTTCGCTGTCCCAGCCCATCACAAAGGTTTTGATAGCGAGACGCCGGGCCGGGGCCGTGGCGATAATCGACAAATCCCGAATACCGGAAATGGACATATTCAGTGTTCTCGGAATCGGTGTCGCGGTCAGCGTCAACACATCGATCTGCGCCCGGTATTTCTTGAGCTGCTCTTTCTGAGTCACGCCGAAACGGTGCTCCTCATCCAGAATGAACAGGCCCAGTCGTTTGGGTGCTATATCCTGCTGCAGTAACTTGTGAGTACCGATGACGATATCAGCATGCCCTTCACTGATAGCGGATTTGACCCGATCCAGTTCCTTTTTGGAGCGGAACCGGGACAGGACTTCAACCCGCACCGGCCAGTCGGCAAAACGGTCCTTGAAGTTTTCATAATGCTGCTGGGCGAGCAGGGTGGTCGGCACCAGTACCAGAACCTGTTTTCCCGAATGCACCGCGAGGAAAGCCGCCCGCATTGCGACTTCGGTTTTACCAAAGCCGACATCACCGCAGACCAGCCGGTCCATCGGATGTTCAGACAACATATCCTTGATGACCGCATCAATCGCATCCTGCTGATCCGGTGTGGTTTCAAACGGGAACGCTGAGGCAAAAGCGGCATAGTCCTCGCCCGGCATCGACATCGGGGTTTTCTTGTTGGCAGCACGGCGGGCATAGATATCCAGTAGTTCGGCAGCCACATCACGGGCTTTTTCAGCGGCACGTTTACGCGCTTTTTCCCACTGTCCGGTACCCAGTTTATGCAGCGGTGCCAGTTCCGGTGCGGCACCCGAATAACGGCTGATTAAATCCAGCGACGCCACGGGCACATAAAGCTTGTCGCCCCTGGCATATTCCAGGGTCATATATTCGGCGGTGACATCACCCACATCAAGGGTCTGCAGTCCGAGATAACGACCCACACCGTGATCTTCATGGACTACGGCATCGCCTACCGAGAGTTCAGCCAGGTTACGGATGATGGCATCGGTATCGCGCTTCTTGCGGCTGCGTCGCCGACGCTGCATCACCTGCTGGCCGAACAGCTGGGCTTCGGCAATCACTGCAATACCGGTTTCAGGCAGAATCAGGCCCTGTTCCAATGGTGCGACAGTGACGGCCAGTTCGACATCACCAGCGATGAATTCGTCCCAGTTTTTGACGGTTTGCAGCTTGATGTCGTGCTGGCGCAGCATATCAAGCAGGGTTTCACGGCGACCGGCACTTTCGGCAGCAAACAAAATCCGGCCGTCGAAACTTTCAATGAACTGTTCAAGTGCTTCGCAGGGCTTTTCCCGGCGCACATTCATGGTGAGCTGCGGTGGAATCACACTGCCATAGTTGTTGTGCCCGGCTTTGTTTTCCTGCTCGAAGTTCTGCAGATGCAGCCTTTGATGCTGCTTGAAGCGGCCAAACAGATCCTCGACCGGCACGAATACAACCTGCGGTTCCAGCAGCGGCCGTTCGATATCGACCCGGTGTTGACGGTATCGCTCATTGACTTCCTGCCAGAAACTGTCTGCGCCATGATGCGGATCGGCAATATTGACGATTAAGGTGTTGCCCGGCAGATAATCCAGCAGGGTGCTGGTTTCTTCAAAAAACAGTGGCAGATAATATTCGATGCCGCCCGGCAGGTTGCCTTCGCTGACTTCACGATAGATAAAGCTGCGCTGTGGGTCGCCTTCGAAATGACGCCGAAACTGTTGACGGAACAGCTGAATGCCATCTTCAGTCATTGGAAATTCGCGGGCCGGCAGCAGTCGGATTTTATCGATGGTTTTGATCGAACGCTGGGTTTCCGGATCGAAGGAACGCAAGGTATCAATTTCATCATCGAACAAATCGATACGGTAGGGCAGTCTGCTGCCCATCGGATATAGATCGATAATGGCACCACGCACGGCAAATTCACCGTGTTCCATCACCTGCGATACGTTGCGATAACCGGCTTTTTCCAGCCGCAGCCGCCATTGTTCGATATCAAACTGATCGCCGGTTTCCAGCATCAGCGTATTGCCTTCAAGGAAGCTGCGCGGGGCGATGCGCTGCATCAGGGTGGCAATCGGTACGAACAGGATGCCCTGTTCAAAATCCGGTAACTGGTGCAGGGTCAGCAGGCGCTCGGAAACGATATCCTGATGCGGGGAGAAGGTATCGTAAGGCAGGGTTTCCCAGTCCGGAAAATGCAAGATTGTGCGTTTGTTGTCCCCCAGATAGAACTTGGCTTCGGTTTCCAATCGATGCGCTGTTGCCATATCATCTGTGACGACCAGCAGCGGACCTTCATGTTGCTGTGCTGCTTTAGCCAGCAGCAGACCCTGGGCGCTGCCATAGAGCTGACCGGCATAAAAGGCATTTTTATGATTGGCGGGGAGCCGCGGATGTAAAAGCGTATTCTGGGTTTTGGACACGATGTTCAGATATCGGGTAAAACAGCTATTTTCACATAAACCGACGGTCCTGTTTAGCTTAGATTTGTCGGTCATGGCCAGACTAAAGACGGCAAAACCTGCGCCAGCATGCGGAAAGCTTGTCAGTTTGACCAAATCAGGGCACATTAGTCCCTGCAATTTGTGGGGTTGATTGCCAATTGATTGAACCTTGCCGGCAAAGGCTGAAGCTAATAATAAACATAGTCAGCTGCCAAACCCCAGATGAAAATCCGGCAAGGGAGCGAGAGAGAGACTATAATGAAAAGAATAGAAAACGTTGTTTTGCTGAAAGTGATCGGCAGTTGTGAACTCATCGCCGCAGTGGCGATGTTTTACTTTTTTTATGAGGATGTGCCGGCTTTAATCGGCGGGCTGATTCTGCTGGGCTTATCAGTAAACAGTTTTTATCAGGCGCACAAATGTTATCAGCGCCAGTATTCACCCAAGAAAAACGAACCTAACAGTTAACGACGAAACATGGCTGAAGCCAATGCATCACATGCAGAGGCGGGATTTGATTCAGCCGCATTTCTGAAAAACCTGACCAGCCGTCCCGGTGTCTATCGCATGATCGACGACACCGGGACGGTCATCTATGTCGGTAAAGCCAAAAACCTGAAAAAGCGGGTTTCCAGCTATTTCAGGAAAACCGGGCTGACCGCCAAGACCCGCGTTATGGTGGCCCAGATTGCGGCAATTGAAACCACCGTCACCCATACCGAGAATGAGGCGCTGATCCTTGAGAATAATCTGATCAAGGAGCTGATGCCGCGTTATAACATTCTGCTGCGTGACGATAAAAGCTACCCCTATCTGTTTATCTCCGGCGACAGCTTTCCGCGGCTCAGTGTCCATCGCGGTGCCAAGCGTAAGGCCGGCAGATATTTCGGGCCTTACCCCAGTGCCGGAGCGGTGCGTGAGAGCCTGAACCTGCTACAGAAACTGTTTCCGGTTCGCCAGTGTGAAGACAGCTATTACCAGAACCGTTCCCGGCCCTGCCTGCAATATCAAATCAAGCGCTGCACCGCGCCCTGTGTCGGTCTCGTTTCCGAGCAGGAGTACAAGAAAGATGTTGAACATACCATCATGTTCCTTGAGGGCAAAAATCAGCAGGTGATGGACGATTTGAGCCGGGAAATGGATGCGGCCTCTCAGCGCCTTGACTTTGAACAGGCGGCGGCCATCCGCGACAAGATTGTTGCACTGCGCCGGATTCAGGAGCGTCAGTATGTCAGCTCGGCTCAGGGCGAGTTTGATGTGCTTGCGGCTATCGTGCGTGATGGTATGGCTGTGGTCGAGGTCTGTTTTATCCGCGGTGGCCGCAACCTGGGCAGCAAAAGCTTCTTTCCTAAAGGGTCGGCTGACAGCACACCGGAAGAACTGCTGGAAGCGTTTATTCCGCAGTATTACCTGGGTAAAAATGTGCCGGCAGAAGTGCTGCTCAGCCATCAGCCGGCTGATATGACGCTGCTCGAAGAGGTATTGCAAAGCGATTCCGGTCACAAGGTTGGACTCAGACTGCCGAAACGCGGGCAGGGCGTTCGCTGGATGCATATGGCGATGACGAATGCCGAGATCAGCCTGACCCATCGGCTCAGCAGCCGTTCCAATCTGCTACAGCGTTTCGAAGCCTTGCAGGATGCGTTGGCGCTGGACGAGTTGCCCAAGCGCATTGAATGCTTTGATATCAGTCATACCCGCGGTGAGAAGACAGTGGCATCCTGTGTGGTGTTCGGGCTGGAAGGCGCGATTAAAGCCGATTATCGAAAATTCAATATTGAAGGCATTACCGCCGGCGATGATTATGCCGCGATGAACCAGGCGCTGACCCGGCGCTTCACCCGTTTGCAGAAAGGTGAGGGCAAGCGGCCCGACCTCTTATTAATAGACGGCGGTAAAGGTCAGATTAAAGAAGCCCGGGAAGTGCTGGCGGAACTGAATCTTTCGGATCTGCCGATCCTCGGTATCGCCAAGGGACCGGATCGGCGGCCGGGCGAGGAAACTTTGTTTCTGGTGGGCCGTGAAGGTGAAGTCACGTTGTCTGCAGATTCTCCCGCTCTGCATCTGTTGCAACAAGTCCGTGATGAGGCCCATCGCTTTGCGATTACCGGTCACCGGCAGCGACGGGCCAAAGCGCGTAAAACCTCGACCCTGGAACAAATCGAGGGTCTGGGACCCAAGCGACGGCAAAAACTGCTTCAGCAATTTGGCGGTTTGCAGGAAGTTCAGCGGGCAGGGGTGGAAGATCTTAGCAGGGTTGAGGGCATCAGCCCGTCATTGGCACAGAAAATTTATGATGTGTTTCATGGCGCTGAGTAAGTAGCCTCATCACAATCAATCTGACCAGATTTGTCAGCTGGTTCTGACTCTGCAAAAGCTTAGTGCTAAGATAAGCACGGTTTTGAATAATAAGTGAAAACAATGCTGAATTTGCCCAATCTTTTGAGCCTGCTTCGCATCATCCTGATTCCGGTACTGGTACTGTTGTACTTTCTACCGTTTGAATCCGCGAGTACCTGGGCGACTGCCGTGTTTATTGTGGCGGCGGTGACAGACTGGCTGGATGGTTATCTGGCCAGGAAATGGAATCAGACCTCAGCCTTCGGGGCCTTTATCGATCCGGTGGCGGATAAATTGATTGTTGTGGTGGCGCTGGTCATGGTGTTGTTCAAATCACCGCTCTGGTACGTGTTGATCCCCGTGATTCTGATTATCGCCAGGGAGTTGACGGTTTCCGCACTGCGCGAATGGATGGCCGAGCTGGGCCAACGGAATGTTGTCAAGGTTTCGAATATGGGGAAATGGAAAACCACCTTCCAGATGGTCGCCATCAGCTGCCTGATTTTCTATAAACCCTTATTCGGGTTGCCAATTTTTGAAGTCGGTATTGTGCTGCTTTATCTGGCGGCCTGGCTGACTTTGCAGTCGATGTGGAATTATTTACGGGCAGCCCTGCCTTTGTTGCTGAATAAGGCTTGACTTTAAAATTTAAGCTCCTATAATGCTCCACTTCCTCAGCGGGAATAGCTCAGCTGGTAGAGCACAACCTTGCCAAGGTTGGGGTCGCGAGTTCGAATCTCGTTTCCCGCTCCAGAATTTAAAAAAGCCGCGGTCAGTCCCAGTCACTACTGCGGCTTTTTAGTATTGCCCCCGGCTGGGTGGCAGAGTGGTTATGCAGCGGACTGCAACTCCGTGTACGCCGGTTCGATTCCGACCCCAGCCTCCAATTAATTACTGCTTAGCGGGAATAGCTCAGTTGGTAGAGCACAACCTTGCCAAGGTTGGGGTCGCGAGTTCGAATCTCGTTTCCCGCTCCAGTATCCATGCAAACCATGCCAGTTCACACTCAAACCTGATTTCAGGTTTTGCTGTTCAGCACCCCTCCATATAATTCAGCCGCCAGCCTCATTTATTCCTGCTCCAGACCGCATTGAACTTATCGCGGGTGATGATCCCATTGCCGGTTAACGTCTTACAGACGAATAGCATTGCCTGATCTGAAATCTTCGTGTTTAAATTCATTGAATTAATCACAATAAAAAGGCGGTTCAGCATGCATAAAGAAACTCTCTGTGTCCACGAAGGTTACGAGACCGATCCGGTTACCAAATCCTGCGCTGTCCCCATTTACCAGACAGTGGCTTATGAATTCGATAACGCTCAGCACGGTGCCGACTTATTTAATCTGGATGTACCCGGCAATATCTACAGCCGGATTATGAACCCGACCTGGGATGTGCTTGAAAAGCGTGTTGCCGCCCTGGAAGGCGGGATTGCGGCCCTGGCAACCTCGGCGGGCAGTGCGGCGATAAACTATGCCATTCTGACGATTGCCGAAGCGGGCGATAACATCATCACGACACCCCAACTCTATGGTGGTACCTACACCTTATTTGCTCATATGTTGCCTAAACTGGGCATTGATGTTCGCTTTGCCGAGTCTGACAAAGCCGAAGATATGGCCAAACTGATCGATGACAAAACCAAAGCGGTATTCTGTGAATCGATTGGTAATCCGGCCGGTAATATTGTGGATATGGCGGCCATCGCAGAGATGGCGCATAAAGCCGGAGTGCCGGTGATTGTCGATAACACCGTAGCCACCCCGGCTTTATTTAATCCGATTGAGCATGGCGCCGATATTGTGGTGCACTCGCTGACCAAGTACATGGGCGGTCATGGCACCACGCTGGGGGGCATTATTGTGGATTCCGGCCGTTTCCCGTGGACTGAGCACAAAGAACGCTTTGCGGTCCTGAATCAGCCGGAGCCGGCCTATCATGGCGTGGTCTATACCGAGCAGTTTGCCGAAGCGGCTTTTATCGCCAGAGCGCGCACTGTTCCCCTGAGAAATACTGGTTCGGCATTATCACCGCTCAATGCCTTCCTGCTGTTGCAGGGGATAGAAACCCTGCCGTTAAGAATGGAGCGGCATTGCGATAATGCCCTGGCCGTCGCCCGTTATCTGTCTCAGCATACCAAAGTGGAGTGGGTTAACTACGCCGGTCTGGAGGGTGATAAATACCACGCGCTGGCGCAGAAGTACTTTAACGGCAAGCCTTCTTCAATTTTGACCTTCGGCATCAAAGGCGGCTTTGAGGCCGGCGTGAAGTTTTATGACGCGCTCAAAATGATCAAACGTCTGGTCAATATCGGTGATACCAAAACCCTAGCCTGTCATCCGGCTTCAACCACGCACCGTCAACTGGAACCGCATGAACTGGTTTCAGCCGGTGTCACTCCGGAAATGCTGCGTTTGTGTATCGGTATTGAGCATATTGACGACATCATCGCTGATCTGGAGCAGGCTTTTACCGCTGTCAACTGAACCTGGTCAGCACGTCCAAACAGGCATCACTGAAGCTGAATTCAATCAGCTTTGGTTTTGCCGGAAGTCAGTGTATGTTTAGCTTTCAGGGATGGATGCAACAGGTGAGGGAGTTTTGACGAAGAAACGTAAAATCCTGGTCGTGGATGACAATACGGAACTGCGGATGCTGATCAGTCTGACACTGGAGTTCAGCTACTGGCAGTTACTGGAAGCGGATAATGCCGAGACAGGGCTGGCGATGCTGAAGCAGCATAAACCGGATATCGTGCTGCTTGATGTGATGATGCCCGGTGAACAGGATGGACTGGCATTATGCCGGACAATTCGTGCTGATGAGTCGCTGGACGGAATCAGGATTATCATGCTGTCAGCCAAGGGTCAGCAAAAAGATGTGCAACTGGGGCTGGAAGCCGGTGCCGATGATTATGTGGTCAAACCCTTCAGCCCTTCGGAATTAATGGAAAAACTCGATATCGAACTGGACTTCGACAACAGCGAAGACTGTTAGTCTGTTTCTGTACGCTGCAGACAGGCAAGTCATACGTTTAAAGACGGAAATACAAAGAGAACAGCTAACAGTGGTTGCCGATTTAACCAGGCTCTATCCCAGGCTAATCGCCTTTGCCACATTTATTGTCGCTGTGTTAACAGGGCTTTATCTGATGATAGGGAGGGCGGATGAAGCGCGCTTCAGTAAGCAGGAGCAATTGCATCAGACCGCCTACCTGTTTGCGACCGCCTTTGAGCGTGAAGTGCACGTTATGAGATCCATTCCGCAAATCCTGCATGCCCAGTTTCAACTACTGGGGCCGGAAAAATTCACAACGGCTTTTCCCTCGTTGGCGCTGGACGTTCAGCATTCGTTTCAACGCACGGGTGTGATAATCGCTCTGGCCCCCGCCGGTGAGGTCAGCCATGCCTATCCCGGGGCAGGGGAGCCTTTACTCGGCGTTGACCTGATGCAGGGGCTGGAACGTGACAGCATTCTCCGTGCGATGAGCGATGGCCCGGTGGTGTCGAAGTCCTGGTCTCTGATTCCAGGCGAGCAGATGCTGTTGATCCACTATCCGGTTTTTCATCCGGGTGAACACACCTTCTGGGGCCTGATCACCGCGATGGCACCGATGAATGCGATTCTGCGCCAGAGCAACCTGATGCAGTTGAGCCAGTACAGTATTGCGCTTAACAGAACCCTGACCAATGGCAGTGAACAGACCTTTTTCAGCACCACAATGCCCGCTGATGAGGCCCTGAGTCTCAACCATTACATGGACTTACCCGACGGCGACTGGCAACTCCAGATCAGTACGGCACCGGTCGATTACATCAAGCCGGTCTGGCTCAGCTGGATAGTGTTTTCTGCCGGACTACTGGCGCTGACGGCCTATCGTTTGAGTATACAGCCTCAAAAATTACGGGCAGAAGTCGCAGCACGGACGTCTGAACTGGCCAGTCATGACAAATTTCTTAATGAGCTAATCAGCTCGCTGCCGGTGGGTATTGTGGTCACCGATACCTTCGACGCTATCCGTTACAGTAATCCGGTCTTCAATCGTCTCATGTCGCGTTCGGTTGAAGAGGGAGAGTCACTGGTTAGCTTGCTGGAAGACGTTGTCGATAATGCCAATATGCGCCAGTTTCTGGTGTCGCGTATCAGCCTCGATGAAGTGAATTTCGATGTCATGGTACAAGTGGGCGAACAGGAGTTTTCATTAACCTGTTCTCACATAGACACTGTGCAGGGCAACCTGCTGGTCTGGGTATTCCGGGACATCACTGAAATCAGCCGGATTAACCGGACGCTTCGGAGCGTTTCCGCCACCCGTGCCGAGATGCTCAGACTGATTCCGGACCCCATGGCCTTCTTCAACAAAAAAGGGGAGCTGATGGAGAGTAACCCCGGTTTTCAGGCCTTGTTCGCCGGACTGGTGGATGTAGAAGCCGGTTTTTCCTGTGAAAGTTTTGAAAAACAGCTGCTGGCAAACTCAGCTGAGCCGGACAGGCTGAAACCGGTATTTGATTTGACGCAGCCCCAGCAGGGGCAGCTTCATGTTGATGCGTTTATCCTCACTGCTCATCCGCAAAGGGTGTTTGAACGCACGGTCTGTTTTGATAACAGCAGTAATACTGTCGGCTCGATTATGTACTTTCGGGATGTGACTGACGCCCATGAAGTGGACCGTATGAAAACCGAATTTCTCAGTACCGCGGCACATGAACTGAGAACGCCGCTGGCTAATATCTTTGGTTATACCGAGCTGTTGATCAAAGCCCATTTTGATGCGAGGCGGCAGGAGGAGATGCTCGGCGTTATCTACAGCCAGACCCGGCGTTTATCAAACATTATTGATGATTTGCTGGATCTGGCAAGAATTGAGTCCCGGGCTGGTGGGGCATTCAAGTTTGATCATTATGATTTGTCGCAGCTGATTGACAATGTATTGAAAGAAATGGAGCTGGAGCTGCGAAGCCGTCATCTCGATTATGTCATTACCAATGATAATTTCAGCCTGTATTGTGATGCCGACAAGATCGAGCAGGTGGTCGAAAACCTGTTGAGCAATGCCATCAAATACTCACCGCAAGCCACGCCCATCTCACTTTTTGTCGGTGTTGAAGCCAGAGAGGATGAGCCGGGCTTTATCCTGCGTTTGGAAGATCAGGGTATGGGAATGAGTGAGGAGGATCTTGAGCATGTTTTTGACCGCTTTTACCGTGCAGATACTAGTGGTCAGATACCCGGCACTGGCCTGGGTATGGCGATAGTCAGAGAAATTATTCAGCATCATGATGGCCAGATCAGCATCGACAGTGAACCTGACGCCGGTACTACGGTCACAGTCTGGTTGCCGCGACGGCAACTGGAGAAGAATAAGCAGCTTGAGATAAGCTATCAAACAAACTGATCAGCCCTTTGAGCTGTTTCAACGCTCTTCGGCCTCGGCCGGTCTAATTGAAACAGGATGTTGACGTGACTGATAAGACTTTATTACAGCCCGGATACAACTGCTGGCAGACAGTGCATGCGGACAGGGTCGCACTGTTGATTGACGGTGAAGATTACTATGCTGCAATACATCGTGCGCTGCAAAACGCCCGCCACAGTGTCTATATCCTGGCCTGGGATATTGACAGTCGGATGCGACTGATCCGGGGCGATGATGACCCTGGCGACTGGCCTGCGGAACTCGGCGCGTTCATCAGTGCATTACTCAAACGTCGGCCTGAACTGAATATCTACATCCTGAACTGGGACTGGGCGATGGTCTATACACTGGAGCGCGAATGGCTGCCGATGTATAAGCCGGTCTGGAAGTCCCGCTCACGTTTGCATTTCAAACTCGATGGCGAATGCCCGGTTGGGGCATCCCAGCACCAGAAAGTGGTTGTCATTGATGATGATATCGCTTTCTCCGGCGGCTTTGATCTGGGTAAGAACCGCTGGGACAGTTCTGCTCATGCGCCTGATGATCCACGCCGTATTAACCCAGACAAGCAAGCTTATCCGCCGTTTCACGATGTTCAGATGCTGGTTTCCGGCGAAGCCGCCAGGGCCCTGGCCGAATTGGCACGCGAACGCTGGTGGCGGGCGACCGGTGAAACATTAAATGCGCCACCGGCAAGACAGGACTCAGCCTGGCCCAGCGGTGTCGACAGCTGGTTTGAAGATATTGCAGTCGGTATATCCCGTACGCTGCCGCAATATCAGACCAACCATGAAGTCCGTGAGGTCGAACAGCTTTTTATTGACACTATTCCCGCTGCCGAAAAACTGATTTACATTGAAAATCAGTATTTCACGTCCTGGAAAGTGGCTGATTTGCTGGCCCAAAGCCTGCAAAAACAAGAAGGCCCCGATATCGTTCTGGTGCTGCCTTTGATGACCGGTGGCTGGCTCGAGCAGGTGACTATGGATGTCCTGCGATACCGCGTCGCCTGTCGTCTGAGAGAGGCTGACATACATAAACGTCTTCGCATTTGTTACCCGCATCAAGCTGACCTGGGGGATACTTACATCAGTGTGCACGCGAAAGTCACTATCATTGACGACAAGCTGCTGCGGATCGGTTCAGCTAACCTGAGCAACCGCTCAATGGGGCTGGACAGTGAATGCGATATGGTGATTGAGGCGTCTACTGATAAGGAAAAGGCACAGATCAGTGCCTTCCGGGAGCGCCTGTTATCTGAGCATCTGGGTATGGACAGGGAAACGCTGCGTCAGTCACTGTCCCAGTCCGGGTCTTTGGTAGGCTTGATCGACGATTGCCGGGACAGGCCCAGAACACTGCGGTTTCTCGATTGTCAGGTTGCCGAGTTTGCAGAGCAGGTTCTGCCGTCATCAGCGGTTGTTGATCCTGAGCGGCCGCTTGACCCGGAGCAAATGGCGCAGATGTTTATTCCTGTCGATCAACCCAAGTCTGCCCGCAGTCATTGGTGGAAGATTTTCGCTGTTTTGCTGGCTGTGATCGTGCTGACCGTGATCTGGCGCTGGACGCCGCTCAGTGATTACCTCAATCCGGAAACACTGAAAGTGACAGCCCAGGCGATTGAGTCCTATCCACTGACGCCATTGATCGTGGTGGCCGTGTTCAGTATTGCTGGCTTACTGGCGTTTCCGGTGACCCTGCTTATCGTGACTGCTGCTCTGACTTTTGGTCCGGTCTGGGGCAGTTTCTATTCGCTCACCGGTTCTGTGCTCAGCGCGCTGCTGGGCTATGGGGTGGGGCATTACCTAGGCCGCAGTAGTGTGCAGAAACTGGCGGGTTCCAGTTTGAATAAACTCAGCCGTCGTCTGGCGCACCATGGGACCTTGGCGGTAGTGACCGTGCGGATTATTCCGGTGGCACCTTTTGCAGTGATTAATTTAGTGGCGGGCGCTTCGCATATTAAAGTCAGGGATTTTATTATCGGCACGGTATTGGGCATGCTGCCCGGCATACTGGGTATTACGGTGTTCGCTGATTCACTGGTAAGGACGGTTCAGGAACCCGATCCGGCTCAGATTGGCCTGTTTATTACAATAGTATTGATAGTGTTCAGTGTGATGTTGGGACTGAAAATGTTGCTGAACCGTAAACAGGCTGAGGAGGAAAGCGATACACCGTGATTCGGCTCAAACTGGCGAGCTACAATATCCATGCTGCGGTGGGCACTGATGGCCATTTTGATCCTTTCCGGATAGCCGAGGTTGTCCGTGAAGTCGATGCCGATATCATTGCGCTGCAGGAGGTAGAACATCACCGGGTGAATGATCTGGATCTGCTCGATTTTCTGGCTCAGCAGACGAATATGACCGCGCTGGCCGGGCCTACGATGCTGCGGGAATCCCGAGATTACGGTAATGCGATCCTGTCACGCTTGCCGATAGTATCGCACCGGTTGATCGACCTCAGTCTCGAGCCACATGAACCACGGGGCGCGCTGCAGGTTCAATTCGATTACCAGGGTCATCGTTTGCTGGTCTATGCCACGCATCTCGGCCTGAAACCGGTGGAGCGTCGTCATCAGGTCAAAAATATCCTGGCTGAATTCGAGCAGCAGCAGGCCGATACCACCGTACTCATGGGCGATCTCAATGAATGGTTTCTGTGGGGAAGGCCGTTGCGCTGGCTGCACCGTTATTTTGACACCACGCCTGCCTGCCGAAGTTTCCCCTCGACCTGGCCAGTCCTGACCCTGGATCGTATCTGGGTGCAGCCGCGTCGCCATCTTATCGCTGTTGCAGCACACCGCTCGGCGCTGGCCAGAAAAGCCTCAGATCACCTGCCGGTGACGGCACTGGTCGAACTCGATTAAGTTGGACCCAAGCAGTTTCTCTGGTAAGGTCGGTATACACTCCCCGCCAGTCAGGCCCGGAGCATCGCCCTACGCTGTATGACAGCAAGTCACATCGAAAGCAGGATGGAGCCTAATGTTCAGACACGCCAAACATGCTCTTTTCATCAGTATGTTGCTGACACTGATGTCGGTGACCGTTGTCACCGTGCAGGCTCAGCCGGTATCAGATGACGAAATAACGCAATTGCAGGCCAGAATTGAGCGCCTGGAAGCGGAACTCAGACAAACGCAGCAAAAACTCGAAGCAACGCAGAAACAGAAAGCGGCGGCAGAAGATAAACTCGCCCAGGCAGAAGAAACGATTGCCGAGGCCAGGGAGGACAGAGAAGAACGTATTGCCGAGGCGGAACAGGCGGTTGAGAAAGAACCTGCGGAAATTCGCTTTGGACCCCTGCGTGTCGGCGGTGCAATGCGGGCGAATTATGCTATTGGTGATTACCCCGAAATGGACGGTGCTTCCCGTTCGTTTGAAGATGGCGGCAATTTCAATCTCGATACTTTCCGACTCAATCTGGACTACGCGGATGGCCCTTACATCGGCAAAGTCGAATACCGCTGGTACAACGGTTATAACTTTCTGCACACAGGCTGGCTGGGCTATCAGTTTGATGACAAACGGCAACTTCAGTTTGGTGTGAACCGGGTGCCGTTCGGTCCCGGACCCTATGGTGTGTCACAGAGTTGGTTTTTTGATCAGCATTACTACCTGGGGCTGGCTGATGATATGGATCTGGGGGCCAAATATCACCATGAAACGGGCAACTGGAAATGGGATCTTGCCTATTACATCGCAGATGAAGGCAATTATATTGGTGCCTCGCATGACAGTGCCCGTTACTCCTACGATGTCGTCAACGAGAGTGATGACGGTTACGAGGAGCGGCATCAATTTAACCTCAGAGGCATTTACCAGTTTTCAATTAATAATGTGACAACTGATCTGGGTCTATCACTGCAATACGGCCAGCTTGAAAGCCGCGGAGTGCAGGATGATGGTGACCGTTATGCGGCCTCCCTGCATATGGTGAACAAGTGGGGACAGTTCACGCTGGCAAGCCAGGTCACTTACTACCGTTTTGATGTGGATTCCAGACAGCCGCTGGGCACTGACAAGCTGGTTCAGATGGGGGCGTATGATTTCCCCAGCACCGCAGCGGCCGAGGCCTGGGTCCCGGCGATTTCGCTCAACTATTATCTGGAAACCAAGCAGATCGCCTGGCTCGATTACGTGATTCCCTATATTGAGTACAGCACCGTTGTGAAACAGGAAAGCAGCTTCAATGACAGTGAGCTGGCAACGCTGGGTGCTGCCTGGGGCAAGGACAACTGGTATATCTACACAGACCTGAGTGCGTCTAACGGCAATGAGTTCATTGGTGGCGACGCTGCTTTTGGTGACAGGCTGGGCGTGAATCAGGATGACGATTGGCAAACCCGATTTAATATCAATTTCGGTTATTACTTCTGAACACAATAAAAAAAGCAGCAGAGTGAGCAAGCTATGAGCGAACCAACACAGCAAAACACCCAGCCGGCAAGCAAGGTCGAAATCAATCCGCCGGTATTTTTTGGCTCGGCGATTCTGATCCTCGCCTTGGTGATATTTGCCGTCAGTTTCTCCGATTTTGCTGCAGAACTATTTACCCATGTTCAGGGCTGGATTGTCGAGTCCTTCGGCTGGTTCTATCTATTGGCGGTGGGCGTTTTTCTGATTTTCAGTCTCGGTCTCGCTATCAGTTCTTATGGTGCGATTAAACTGGGTCCCGACCATTCTGAACCGGATTACGGTTACACCTCTTGGTTCGCGATGCTGTTCAGTGCCGGGATGGGTATTGGTCTGCTGTTTTACGGTGTCGCTGAACCCATCATGCATTTTGCCAGCCCGCCGGTGGGAGAGGCCGGTACCGTTGAAGCCGCGCGTCATGCCATGTCCATCACTTTTTTCCACTGGGGGCTGCACGCCTGGGCGATTTACGCTGTAGTAGGTCTGTCACTTGCCTACTTCGGTTTCAGACACAATTTACCCTTAACTATTCGTTCCGCCCTGTATCCGCTGATAGGTGAGCGTATCTACGGCCCTATCGGCCATATGGTGGATATTTTTGCAGTCCTTGGAACCATGTTCGGTATTGCTACCTCTCTGGGGCTGGGTGTGCTGCAAATCAATGCCGGGCTCAACTACTTATTTGATCTGCCGGTGTCGGTGCCGCTGCAGATCGGACTTATCGCACTGATTACCCTGTTGGCCACGGTTTCCGTGGTTGCGGGTCTTGATGCGGGGATCAAGCGGTTATCGGTGCTTAACCTGGGGTTGGCTGTGTTGTTACTGCTGTTTGTGCTGCTGGCGGGACCAACCTTGTTCCTGCTGCAGTCACTGGTTCAGAACACCGGCCAGTATCTGAGTGAAGTGGTCGACATGACTTTTAATCTCTATGCCTACGAACCTAATAGCTGGATCGGTGGCTGGACCCTGTTTTACTGGGGCTGGTGGATTGCTTGGTCACCTTTTGTCGGTATGTTTATCGCCCGGGTATCCCGCGGCCGGACTATACGTGAATTCGTGCTGGGGGTGCTGTTCGTGCCGGTGGGATTTACCTTCATGTGGATGACCTTCTTCGGCGGCACGGCACTTCATATGGAACTCGGCGAGTTGTCTGGCGTTATTACCGGTGCGGTAGCTGAAAATGTACCGATTGCGATTTTCACCATGTTCGAACAAATGCCGCTGAGCATGATCTCATCTGGTGTAGCAACGCTGCTGGTGGTGACTTTCTTCGTGACCTCTTCGGACTCCGGGTCACTGGTGATTGATACCATCACCTCAGGCGGGCATCCCAAGCCACCAGTATGGCAACGAATCTTCTGGGCCGTGACTGAAGGGCTGGTGGCTTCAGTGCTACTCCTGGCCGGTGGACTGGCGGCACTGCAAACCGCGGCGATTGCCGGGGCTTTGCCGTTTGTGATGGTCATGTTGGTGATCTGTTACGGCTTGTATAAGGGACTGAGAATGGAAGGTATTAAACGTCAGGTGCTGGGGGTACCCCAGACCCCAGTCAGTACTGGGCGTCGGGTCAGTTGGAAACAACGGCTGAAAAATCTCAGCAGCCATCCCAACAAGACCGAAATATCGCGTTTTTTACAGCAGATAATCAAGCCGTCCCTGTCGGAGGTGGCTGAAGAAATCCGACATGGTGGTGTCAACGTCGAAATCAATGATAAAGAGGATTATATTGAGTTGAAAGTTATCTATGATGGTGAAGATGACTTTATTTATGGCGTTCATGCGGTGGGGCATCTGATCCCGAGTTTTGCTTTCCCGGAGTTTGACCCTATAACCGATGAGAGTAAACGCTACTTCCGTGCCGAGGTTTATCTTGCCGAGGGTAGTCAGCATTATGACCTGTATGGTTACAATCAAGAACAGGTAATTGATGATGTGCTGATTCAGTATGAGAAACATATGCACTTTTTGCATATTGTCAGCGAGAATTAGCTTGGTCTGACCGGTGTTATACGGAGCGCATAAAATGAAAGGAAAAGTGGGACGCGGTTCCGTATGGACCGGCTTTAACCTAACCGTTACTCCTAGCTCTAGCGAAAGACAGTAAGCAGGTTTAGAAACTATTTTTAAATCATGCTATTGTCGCATCCATCACCACGAGGAGAGACGCTCATGCGACTGACATCAAAAGTATTCATGACCCTGGCCGGCATGTTCAGCTCAGCGGTGCTGGCAGGGAGTGCCGATTTATCCAGTCTGCCATGTGGCACACAGGCGATTACGCTTGGAATGAGTCCGCAACAGATCAAATCGACCTGCGGTCAGGCCTGGGAGCCTTCCTATATCAGCAAGCACAAAAGACCCGCGCTGGGTGATGAAGAAGGTCATGATCTGTTTGAAAAATGGATGTACAGCACCGCTGACAGTAAAGCCACCCATGTTATTTTCAAAAATGGCGAGGTTGTCCGAATCTTTACTTTGCGCTGACAGACACTCCTTATTTTTCATCTTGGATTAAGCCATCAGCATTACACTGTCGGTGATTAATGAAGTCTGGCAGAACCGATATGAAACCCTTTAATTCGTCTCTCTCCCTGGTCGGCTTGCTGATGCTGTTCATCCTGCCGTGCCATAACCTTCAAGCCGATGAAGATGCTGATCGCGCGCGGATGCTGAAACAGCGCGGTGATATTCTGCCCCTGGAACAGGTAATCCAGTCGGCCATGGCCGTTAAATCCGGCCAAATCCTGGAAACGGAACTGGATGAAGAGGACGGTCGTTATATTTATGAACTGGAAATTCTGGATGATCGCGGCCAGGTCTGGGAACTCGAGCTGGATGCCAGCACAGCGGAACTGATCGAACTGGAAAGCGAGGATTAGTTCATGCGCCTGCTGCTGGTCGAGGACGACCCGGGTCTGGGGCCGAAACTTCAGGCGGCATTGAATCGCGCCGGTTATGCCACCGATCTGTCGACCGACGGTATTGATGCTGAGGCGATGGGGGATATTGAGCCCTATGATCTGATTGTGCTGGATCTGGGGCTGCCCGGTCAGGCCGGCCTTGATGTGCTCAGAAACTGGCGTGAGCGTGACAACCTGACCCCGGTCATTATTCTGACTGCCCGCGACGCCTGGGAAGACAAGGTGCTGGGTTTCAAAGCCGGTGCTGACGATTATCTTGCCAAACCTTTTCAAATCGAAGAATTACTGGTCAGAATCAATGCCGTTCTGCGTCGTTATGCGGGTCTAAAGCCCGGATCGCTGACTTATGGTGACTTATCACTGGATGAGGCCGATCAGAGTGTCAGCCTCAGCAATGGCGATAAATTCAGTTTAACCGGCACAGAATTTAAATTACTGCGTTACTTTATGCTCAATCCGGGCAAACTCTTATCCAAAACCACACTGACTGAACACGTATATCAGCTCGACAGTGACAAGGACAGCAATGTAATTGAGGTCTATATCAATCGTCTGCGACACAAACTGGGACAGGGACTGATCCAGACCCGACGCGGCCAGGGTTATATTTTCGGCCGGGAAGGCCGATGACCTCGATTCGCAGCCGGCTGGCCATTGGCCTGACCCTGGTTCTGGCGCTGTTGCTGGTCGGTCAGTGGCTCTGGCTGACTTTGACTTTTGACCGCTTGATTGAAAAACAGGTGATCACCCGGCTGGAGGAAGAGACTGAGAGCCTGCTTGCCAATCTGACAGTTGGTCCTGACGGACAGTTAACCCTGGACAGTGAGCGACTCAGTAGCAATTACAAACGCAGCTTTTCCGGCCTTTACTTCATTATTGAGTCAGCCGAGCAGCAACTGTATTCCCGCTCATTGTGGGACTTTAATTTGAAAACCCGACCGGTTGCAGTCGGTGAGCGCCGGGTACATTATCAGACCGGTCCCCAGAATCAGCCCTTACTGGCGGTGTCGGCAAGCTATCTGAAGCAGGATAAAAGCCTGACTATCACTGTCGCCGAAGATATTGCCTGGATGCTGGAAGACAAACAGCATTTTCAATTTGTTTTCACGCTTTTGTCTGCCACCGGTTTTGTTGTTTTGCTGCTGTTTCAGGCTGGTCTGGTCCGGCAGGCACTGAAACCGCTCAGTAAAGCGCGGCGTCAGCTTGAACAGTTGGGACAAGGGAAGATTGAACAAATCGATGAAAACGCCCCTGATGAGATAAGGCCATTGCTGGTCGAGTTGAACCGGCTGATGCAGAGTATGGTCAGCAAAACCCGCCGCTCACGTCAGGCGTTGGGGAATCTGGCACATCGACTTAAAACGCAGCTGACACTGATCAACCAGATTGTTGAAACGGAGCCGCCACCCGACCCAAAACAAATGCGTATCGCTGTCTATCAGCAGACCAGTGATATTCAGCAAATCATTGACCGGGAATTGAAGCGGGCACGTGTCGCCGGCGTCACCCTGCCCGGCAAAGGGATTGATTTGACAGAGCTGGTAAACCAGCTGCTTGAAACATTGCAGCGGATTTATCGTGATAAAGCACTGACTATCGACGCGCATATGGCTGAAAATGTCCGTTTTAATGGCGATCGTGAAGACTTACTCGAATTACTGGGCAATCTGCTCGATAATGCCTGCAAGTGGTGTCAGCAAAAGGTGATGCTTAATATCCGTATGACTGGGGATGGGCTGGCACTGGCTGTGGAAGATGACGGCCCCGGCTGCGATGAAGCAGACTTGTCTGTGTTGAGCCAACGCGGTTTTCGCGCCGATGAGTCCAAACCCGGCAGTGGTCTGGGTCTGGCTATCGTTCATGATATTGTGGAAAGCTACGCTGGTACGCTGTCATTCCAGCGCTCTCAGCAATGGGGAGGCCTGCAGGTGACGGTGCACCTGCAGGTGTAGGTCTGGACTAGAACCAGTCTTTTTCGATTTTGCGCACCTCGCCGGTCTTGGCATCGATATAGACTTCCCATTCATTGCCATCGACATCGACGATTTCAAACTCATAATCCCAGCCTTTCGACATATCACGATCATCCAGATCGGCATCTTCAATCACGCCAGGTTTCGCTTCCAGAGCCTTGGCCTTGGCTTCTTCCAGCGATATCAGTCCCAGCCCTTCAGACAAGGTTTTCATTTCACGCAGATCGTCGTCATCTGCCTTCACCGAGGCAGATAAAAACATCACCGTCAAAACGCTAGTCAGGGTAATGGCACTCAGTAATTTCATGTTCAGTCTCCTTTGTTGATGAACGCTTCCCATGCTAGGGTGCTGGACTTAAATCAAGCTGAAGCCTAAATTAACTGAAACTGAATGTGATAAATCATCGCAGTTTGAAATTAATTAGGAAGCTAACTATAATCTGACTATGCTAGAGCTCAAAGACTTACCGGATGCACACATTCTGAAGAAGTTTGCAGATCGCTACCCTGATGCGGATGTCGACAGGGTGATTCAATTTCTGACTTTTCTGCGTGTCGCCACCGACCTTTCTAATGGCCTGGATCGTTATCTGGGCGCACATGCTTTATTACAGGGGCGCTGGTGGGTGCTGGTCCTGCTGATGCGTGAGGATGATGGCAGTTCCAGTCCGTCCAAGCTCGCAGAAAAGGCGGGTGTCAGCCGTGCTACGATGACCGGGCTGATTGATGGTCTTCAGCGTGACAAGTTGGTGACCCGCATGGTGTCACCCAGGGATCGCAGGCAGACCCTGGTCAAGCTGACTCACAAAGGCCAGTCGAAACTGGATGAGGTGATGCCGGAATACTATCGACGGGTCAGACAATTAATGACTGTGCTGACAAACGAAGAAGGTGACATGCTGATGCAGATTTTGATGAAATTAAGTCAGCAGGCTCAGGTGTTCGACTGAGTCATTTTTAATTTAATAATTAGTTTCCTAATTAAATAAAGGAGAAATCATATGAAACAGGTATTTGTAACGATGGCAGCGTTAACGCTGAGTGGTGCGGTCATGGCTGACAGCCCGGCAAGCATTGTCAGCAACGCCAACCAGCAATGGAATCAGGCTTTGAATCAGGGCAAGCTGAATGAGCTGGTGGCCTTGTATGAGACTGATGCAACGGTATCTCCGGGCAACGGCAGCTTGCTGGAAGGCCATGAAGCCATCAGAAATTTGTTTTCAGGTTTTATCGATAACGGTGTTCATAACCATCAGATCGAAACGGTCGATATTATTGCTGCGGATAAGCAAATCACGCAGATTGGATACTGGCAGGCCGAAGGCGTGGATGCCGAGCAGCAGCCAGTCAGCTTTGGTGGCGTGCTGGTCACGGTGCTGGAACAAAATGAAGCTGGGGAATGGCAACTGCAATCGCACGTCTGGAATGCCGCACCTTAATTAATATCATCTATTGTCACAGGGATGTGACCAATAGTGAGTACAATTTATCCACGACACCAACTGGTGCATGGATGTTTTATTTTGGTGCGTAAATAAGTATTTACCGCACCAATTAAGGGCTCTCAAAAACTACCATATTCAACAATTTCAATAGCTTATAAGTTGGCATGGTGATTGCGATATTAACACTCAGTTAATACCGGAGAGATCCATGAAAGAGAAATTAGTGCTGATTGGTAATGGCATGGCAGGCATGCGAACCTTGGAGGAACTGCTCAAGCTCGCGCCCGATAAGTATGACATTACCGTCTTCGGCGAAGAACCTTACGGTAATTACAACCGTATTATGCTGTCGCCTGTGCTGGCGGGCGAGAAAACCATTAACGAGATCATGATTAATGATCTGCAATGGTACGAAGAGAATAATGTCGCCCTGCATTCGGGCAAAAAAGTCACCCGGATCGACCGCGTCAAACGCCAGGTCATCGCTGACGATGGGACCGTCGAATCCTATGACCGACTATTGCTGGCAACCGGTTCGCGTCCGTTTATGTTGCCCGTTCCCGGGGCAGATTTGCCCGGCGTCATCAGTTTCCGCGATATCAAAGACGTGGATACCATGCTGGAAACCTCCAGGACCCACAAAAAAGCGGTGGTGATTGGTGGTGGTTTGCTGGGGCTGGAAGCAGCTAATGGTCTGATGCTCCAGGGCATGGCTGTGACCGTGGTGCATATCAGTGAAACGCTGATGAACCAGCAGCTTGATAATGCGGCTTCTGAACTGATGCTGCAGGAACTCAAGAGCAAAGGCCTGAATTTCCTGATGAGCCATGCTACTGAATCCATCAGCGGTGAAGATCGGGTTGAAAAAGTCCACTTCAAGGACGGTTCTGAAATCGATGCCGATCTGGTGGTGATGGCGGTCGGTATCCGACCCAATATCGAACTGGCGCAATCGGCCGGTATTCACTGTGAGCGCGGTATTGTCGTCGATGACACCATGCAGACTTTCGATCCGACCATCTATGCTGTCGGCGAATGTGTGCAGCACCGTAGCCAGACTTTCGGTCTGGTGGCGCCACTGTTCGAACAGGCCAAGGTCTGTGCCAATCACCTTGCCCAAATGGGGATCGCCCGCTACATCAGTACCGTAACTTCAACCAAGCTGAAAGTGACCGGTATCGACCTGTTCTCAGCCGGTGATTTCAACGGTGATGACGAAACCGAAGATCTGGTGTTTAAAGATGCGGCCCGTCATGTCTACAAGAAACTGGTGATTCGCGATGATCGCCTGATTGGTGTCGTGCTTTATGGGGACACGGTTGATGGCACCTGGTACTTCCAGTTGATGAAAGACGGTACTGCTATTTCCGACATCCGCGAAAACATGCTGTTCGGCCAGCATCATATTGGTGATTCCGGTCATGGTGCTGCCAACTCAACAGACAACTTACCGGATGATGCTGAAATCTGCGGCTGTAACGGGGTCTGTAAAGGGGATATTACCAAGGCGATTTCCCAGCATAATCTCTACACGCTGGATGAGGTTAAAGCCCATACCAAGGCCTCGGCCTCCTGCGGTTCCTGTGCCGGTCTGGTGGAACAGATTCTGGCTTCGACCCTGGGCAGTGATTTTAATGATACGCCAAGCAAAAAAGCGATGTGCGGTTGTACCGACCTGTCTCATGATGAAGTCAAAACCGCGATCAAAGCGCAGGAACTGAAGAATATTCCTCAGCTGATTGAAGCGCTGGAATGGAAAAATCCGGATGGCTGTCATTCCTGCCGTCCGGCACTGAACTATTACATGCTGAGCTCCTGGCCAAGGGAATACCAGGATGATCCGCAGTCACGCTTTATCAACGAGCGGGTGCACGCGAATATTCAGAAAGATGGTACCTATTCGGTTGTGCCGCGGATCTGGGGCGGTGTGACTAATCCGAGAGAGCTGCGCGCCATTGCCGATATCTCTGAAAAATACAAAGTACCTACCGTTAAAATCACCGGAGGTCAGCGTATCGACCTGCTGGGGGTGAAAAAAGATGATCTGCCTAAAATGTGGGCCGATTTGAGTGATGCCGGTTTTGTTTCCGGTCATGCCTATGGTAAATCGCTACGCACTGTTAAAACCTGCGTGGGCAGTGAGTGGTGCCGTTTCGGTACCCAGGACTCGACCGGGCTCGGTATCAAGGTCGAGAAAATGACCTGGGGCAGCTGGACGCCGCATAAATTCAAGATTGCTGTTTCCGGTTGTCCGCGTAACTGTGCCGAGGCAACGATTAAGGATATCGGCGTGGTGTGTGTGGATTCCGGTTATGAACTGCATGTCGGCGGTAATGGCGGCATCAAAGTGCGGGCTACCGACTTCCTGTGTAAAGTCGCTACCGAAGAAGAGGCGATGGAATATATCGCGGCCTATATGCAGCTCTACCGGGAGGAAGGCCATTATCTGGAGCGTACCGCCCCGTGGATTGAGCGTGTCGGTCTGAAACATGTGCAGGCGCTGGTGGTGGAGGATGAAACCAACCGTAAACGTCTGGCCCAGCGTTTTTATGAATCGCAGGAAAATGCGCAGACCGATCCCTGGGCAGAGCATGCGGCCAAGTACAAAGAAAACTACATTCCGATTAAACAAGTAAGCTAGAGGTGAGCATGAGCTGGACCGAAGTTGGCCCGCTGGCCGATATTCCAAACAAGGGGTCACGGGTATTGGTGACCAAAGATGGCGATGTGGCTGTCTTCAGAACTGCCGGAGATGAGGTTTTTGCCCTCTTTGATCAATGTCCGCATAAGGCCGGCCCGTTGTCGCAGGGCATTGTCTATGACAAACGGGTCGCCTGTCCTTTACATAACTGGGTCATCGATATGGAAAGCGGTGAAGCCACCGGTCCTGACGAAGGCTGTACACGTACGTTTGAGACCAAAATCGAAAACGGCGTGGTCTTCATTTCGCTATAAAAGAGTCATCTGTTTTGGGTAAAGAACATACTATTCAGACCACCTGTCCTTATTGCGGTGTCGGCTGCGGTGTCCTGGCGACACCGCAGGCTGACGGCAAAGTTCTCATCGAGGGCGATCCACGTCATCCCGCTAATCTGGGGCGTCTCTGCTCTAAGGGCTCAGCCTTGGGGGAAACGGTCGATCTGTCGAACAGGCTGCTTTACCCGAAAGTGGCGGGAAAACGCGTTTCCTGGGATGAAGCGCTCAACACCGTCAGCAAAAAATTCAAGGACATCATCGACAAATACGGCCCCAGTGCAATTGGCTTTTATGTCTCCGGTCAGATCCTGACCGAGGATTACTACACGGCCAATAAGCTGATGAAAGGCTTTATCGGCAGTGCCAATATCGATACCAATTCACGTCTGTGTATGTCCTCGGCGGTGGCCGGCTACAAGCGTGCTTTTGGTAGTGATTCAGTGCCCTGCAGCTATGAGGACCTGGAACAGGCAGACTTGCTGGTCATGGCCGGTTCCAACCTGGCATGGTGTCATCCGGTGATTTATCAACGTATTAATCAGGTCAAGCAGCAGCGGCCCGATTTAAAAGTCGTTGTGATTGATCCCCGGAAAACCTCGACCTGTGATATTGCCGATTTGCATCTGTCATTAAGACCCGGCAGCGATGCAACGCTGTTCAACGGCCTGCTGAATTATCTGAAGCAGGAAGACTATCTGGATCTGGATTTCCTGGAGCAGCACACCGAGGGCTTTTCAGCTGCAATCAAAGCAGCCAGAGACAGTGCCGGCAATATTCCGCAGGTTTCTTCCATTACTGAACTTCCAGAAGAAGATATTGTTAAGTTCTATCAACTGTTTGCGTCGACTGAGAAGGTTATCACCCTCTACTCGCAGGGCATAAACCAGTCGACTTCCGGTACCGATAAAACCAATAGCATTATTAACTGCCACCTGGCGACCGGACGGATAGGCAAACCCGCTATGGGACCGTTTTCCTTTACGGGGCAGCCCAATGCGATGGGAGGGCGAGAAGTCGGCGGTCTGAGTAATCAGCTCGCGGCCCATATGGAAATCACCAACCCGGAACATCACGACCGGGTGTCACGCTTCTGGGAAACCGATCGTCTGGCCACTGAAAACGGTGCCAAGGCCATTGATATGTTTAAAGATGTCGCGGCAGGCAAAATCAAGGCGGTCTGGATTATGGCGACCAACCCGGTGGTCAGCCTGCCGGAAGCCGACAGCGTTAAGGCTGCTCTGGAGCAATGCGAACTGGTGGTGGTGTCAGAATGTGAGAGCAATACCGACACGACCGAGCTGGCAGATATTTTACTCCCGGCAGCAGCCTGGGGAGAAAAAGACGGCACGGTTACCAACTCAGAACGCCGGATCAGCCATCAGCGGGCCTTCCTGCCTCTGCCCGGAGAGGCCAAACCTGACTGGTGGATGATGACCCAGGTGGCCCGTAGGATGGGGTTCGAAAAAGCGTTTCCATTTGAAAAACCGGTCGATGTTTTCCGTGAACATGCCCGTCTGTCAGCCTTTGAAAATAATGGCACAAGAGACTTTGATCTCAGTGGGCTTGCCGACATCAGTGATGAGGCCTATGACAATCTGGCGCCGATTCAATGGCCGGTGACCGCCGAAGCGCCAGCCGGCACAGCGAGACTGTTCACTGACAAACGTTTCTTTACTCCGTCCGGCAAGGCCAGAATGGTGCCAATTGAGCCCAAACTGCCGCAGAATCCGACTTCGGATGCGTACCCACTGGTGCTCAATACCGGCCGTATTCGGGATCAGTGGCACACCATGACCCGTACCGGACGTGCGGTGCGTCTGAACGCTCACATTCCGGAACCGGCGGTGCAGATACACCCGATCGATGCCCAGAACTGGGATCTGGTCGATGGCGCACTGGCCGAAGTCATCAGCCAATGGGGCAAAATGATTGTTCGGGTAGTGTTCACCGATGAGCAGCGGCCGGGCAGCGTGTTTGTCCCTATCCACTGGAGTAACCAGTTTGCTTCGATGGCGCGGGTCGATGCGCTGGTCGCGGCAGTTTATGATCCCATCTCCGGGCAGCCGGAATCCAAACATACACCGGTCAGGATTCGGCCTTATCAGCCCATCTGGCATGGTTTTATCCTGTCGCGCCGGCCCATCTCGGTGAAAGATGCCAATTACTGGGTTAAGGTCAGAGGGGCACAGTTCTGGCGTTATGAAATAGCCGGTGAGAAAACCATCAGCCAGCCTCATTTATGGGCACAGGAGCACCTGGGCACCGAGGGAGAATGGCTGGACTTTATTGATAAAAAAGCCGGTCGCTATCGCGCCGGAAAAATTGTCGGCAATAAACTGGAAGGGGTGGTGTTTATTGCCCCCAGCCATGAGCTGCCAGCCCGCTCCTGGTTATCTCAGCTGTTTACTTCTACCAGCTTGTCCGACACAGAACGCTATAGCCTGCTGGTGGGGCAGCCAGGCAAAGGTCAAAAAGACTGTGGTGCTATTGTCTGCTCCTGTTTCGGCGTTGGGGAAAACACCCTGAAGGACGCGATAAGCGCAGGCCATGTCCACAATGTGGATGAAATCGGCACCAAGCTGAATGCCGGTACCAACTGTGGCTCCTGTGTGCCGGAACTGAAGAAATTACTCGGCCACTAACCCGGTCAGATAAATCAGCCAACAAAAAGGACGACCCGCATGTCGTCCTTTTTTGTTTCTGGTTTCGGTCAGGGCACCTGTTTCGTTCTAGTGCATCTGTCGATAAATAAGTATTTAAATGGTGCATTTATCGTCACAAAAACTTCACAAAATAGAAATTTCTAAATAGAAACAGTCACATAGTAAATTGGCATTATGGTTGCAAATAGTCGATAAGTGACTCTGCAACGACGCAGCCATTTTTCTTCGGATATTAACTATTTATCAATCAAGGTAACGAAGCCATGACAGGTCGCCCTGTCATGGCTTTTTTTATAAGAGGATAAACAATGCCAACAATGAAAAAACTGACAGCGCTAGGCCTGTTAACGACGGGAATGAGCAGTATGGCAATGGCTCCGGTTACTGCCCAGGCAGAAGATGCTTTTATGGAAGCCCTGACCGGCGGTAAAGTGAGTTTTTCTGCCCGTGCCCGCTATGAAAACGTCAATCAGGACAATGCACTCGAAGATGCAGATGCCTATACGCTTCGCACCACCCTGGCTTACAAAACCGGTGCGTTCCATGGTTTAAGCGGCTTTATTGAGTTTGAGGATGTGTCTCACCTGGGTTCAGACAATTTCAACGCGGCTGGCACTAATGGTGAGCCGGAGTATTCTATCGTTGCCGATCCAGAGGGTACCGAAGTTAACCAAGCTTACCTGGCCTATAACGCTTTTGATACGACATTCAAATTTGGCCGTCAGATCATTACTTATCGTGATGCGCCCTTCCATCGCTTTATCGGGACCGTCGGCTGGCGTCAGAACTGGCAAACCTTTGATGCATTCAGTGTTGTCAATCAGTCGCTACCGAACACAAGCCTCAGCTACGCCTACCTCGACAAGGTTCAGACCATTTTTGGAGAAGACGGTAATCTGGCGGCGCTGATGGTGGAAGATGGCGAAATCGAAATGGACAGTCATTTGTTCAATGCACAGTACTCAGGACTGCCGATAGGTAATCTGGAAGGCTATGCTTATTTGCTGGATTATGAAGATTCCGTGGATGATTCGGCCTATTCGCGTGCGACCTATGGGGCGAGACTGTCCGGCGCACAACCATTGAATGATGCTTTTAAAATCCTCTATACCGCTGAATATGCGACACAGGATGATTATGCTGATGGGGAGATGGATCAGCAGGATTATTATCTGCTGGAGTTGGGCGGTAAATATAAAGGCTGGCTGCTCAAGTTGTCTCATGAAGTTCAGGAGGGAGACGGTACCTACAGTTTCCGTACTCCCCTGGGGACTAACCATGCCTTTCAGGGATGGGCTGATATCTTCCTTAATACACCAACACAAGGTTTGGAAGACACTTACGTCACACTGGTCGGTAATGTGCTGGGTGCGAAGCTGGTTGCGGTCTATCATGATTTTGAGACTGACGAGGACAGTCTCGATGCAGGTGATGAATATGACATCATGCTTGAGAAAACCTTCAAGGAGCATTACACCCTGGGTGTGAAATATGCCGATTACAACGCTGATGAGGAATTTGGCGGTGTAGACACAGAAAAGTTCTGGGTTTATGCCCAGGTTAAATTCTGACCTCAGCCCACGAAGCACAAACAAAAAAGCCGGGTTCTGCCCGGCTTTTTTGTCACTGAAAACCAGACAATCCCGCCGGTCATCGTTGTTATGACTTGCACCATATTTGGACAACAACACCATTTTGTAGCACAGAAAATGCGTATCTGATTTATAAGTAACTGAAAAGTATTGATTATTTCTTTGGCACAGCTTATGCAAAATCAGAGTGAGTCCAAGCTGCAGGAGGGAGATTATGGGTTATTTCATTGATGTGATGTTACTGCTGAAAGAGTTGGGGAAATTGGTTTTCATGGTCATGATTTCCCCGTTGGGTCTGATGGCCGGATTTTTAGTTGTCTGGGAGTAGTGTCAGGCTCGTCTGCATTCATCTCTGTATTAATGATCGGATGAATGTTTCTGGCCTCAAGCCCCTGTCTTGTTCACTGGAGAGCAAAGATGTATCCGATGTTTGTCGGTGGCCTCACTGTTGTATGTCTCATCGTCTTAATCAATCGACTTGCCCTGATGAGGAGACAAGCGCAGAGCCGGATTGAGCAGGGCATTCTACTGACCGTGCACCTGAAACGCATCATTGATAGTTGCCAGAAACACCGGGGCACCAGTAATGCCGTCAATCAAGGCAATGACAAACTGAAATCCCAGTTAATGAGTTTGCAAGGGGATATTGATCAGCTGATTTCCAGTCGTGACAGCCTGCAACTCAAGCGTTTTCCTCAGTGGGAATCATTCACTGAGCATTGGCCCAGGCTGAAAAAACATGCACTGGCCGGCGATCTTAAATCAGATAATCTGGTACGTCAGCACAGCCTGATGATCGATGGTCAGCTTTCATTGCTCGATGATGTGATGCGCGATCATGATCTACACCGGATGATGCTGGATCGCTGTACCCGTGTCTCGGAAGTCTGTCTGGATACCTTGCGTGTTGCCGAAACTGTGGGGCAAACACGGGCAGTCGGCGCCGGGATTTGTGCTCGCGGTGTCTGTGAGGGGGCGGATCGTATCATCCTCGATTTCCTGCGGATTTCGGTACAGAGCAACACCAATGAACTGGTCAAGCAAATCAACGGCATCAAAAACGAAGATCTGCAACAGGCATTGCAGAATGCTTCCACAACCATCAGCGACAGTATCGGCAAGCTGATGGAAATGGTCGAACACAATGTGCTTAAAGACGGTCGTCTGCAGGTGGACTCCAATGACTATTTCAACGTCTCCACCCGGGCCATTGATGAGGTGCTGAAAGTGTTCGGCATCATCATTCACTATGCCTCTCAACAACATACCAGAATGATATGAGCAGCGTTGCCATGAACTCCGAGACTAACGTTAATACCATTGTTATCAGTGAACACCGTGATGTCAGCGATACCCTGAAAATGACGCTGGCCGAGACGCCATACAAGATTATTTTTGAAGGCTCGACCCTGCAACAGTTGCTGACACTGAAATGGACTGTGGAGCCGGAACTGATTATCGCGGTCATGGATAGCAGCGATAACGACATGCTCAACAAGTTCAAGGTGATCAATGAACAGTTTCCGCTGCCTATCGTTATCTTTACCCGCGATGATCGTGATGACGCGATTGAACAGGCGATCCAGGCCGGTGTCAGTGCTTATATTGTCGATGGCTTCAGGGAAGATCGGGTACTGCCGATTCTGCGAACGGCCATTGCGCGTTTCCGCCAGTATCAGTCGATGCAGAAACACATCAAGGAGCTCAAAACTTCACTGGCTGACCGCAAGATCATTGATCGTGCGAAAGGGCTCATCATGGCGCAGCGCAATTGCAGTGAAGATGAAGCTTACCGGCTGCTGCGCAGTTCAGCAATGAATCAGAATATGCGGCTGGCGCAGCTGGCACATAATATTCTGGCGACTGCCAGCTTGCTGGAACCCAAAAAATCCGTCTGAGCGAACTGAGACAGAAGACAAGTGTATGGCGTGCTGCACCAGCCCTGTGCGTTCGCTGTCAGATGAACCTTAAGTGTGCAGCCATGCATTCATTATGGATTAATAATATTGATACAAAGCACTGATAATACTTGATTAATTATTTAGGTATCTGGTTGGCATATTATCTGCTAACACTCCTGTGAGTCACAACCCAACGACGGGTCAACCAAAACTTGATGATTGGATAAAGACGTCCTTGACGGCCTGAGCCGGCGAGAGCGTCTTTTTTTTGAACAAAATTCGGGAGCAGATAATGCGAAAACAGTTATCCATGACAGGCCGTAAGCTGGCCAAAACCCTGGCCGCAGTCAGTCTGGTATTCGGTACCGGCATGATGTCAGTCACCACCGCCTATTCGGCACCGGGCGAAATCGAAAAGCCCGAACTCAAATTCGGTTTTATCAAGTTGACGGATATGGCCCCGCTGGCTATCGCCTATGAAAAGTTCTTTTTTGAAGACGAGGGGCTCTACGTCACACTGGAAGCCCAGGCCAACTGGAAAGTTCTGCTGGACGGTGTGATTGACGGGACATTGGACGGCGCTCATATGCTGGCCGGTCAGCCGCTGGGCGCCACGATTGGTTTTGGTACCAAGGCTGACATCATCACCGCCTTCAGCATGGATCTGAATGGTAACGGCATTACCGTTTCCAATGATATCTGGGACCAGATGAAACCCAACGTCCCGATGGGAGAAGACGGAAAGCCTGTGCATCCTATTAGCGCAGAAGCCCTGAAGCCAGTGGTGGACGCCTACAAAGCCGAAGGCAAGCCCTTCAATCTGGGCATGGTTTTCCCGGTATCGACGCATAACTATGAACTGCGTTACTGGCTGGCCGCGGGGGGAATTCATCCCGGCTATTATGCCCCGCATAAAGGCGATGTCAGCGGGCAGTTACAGGCTGATGCTTTGCTTTCAGTCACGCCACCGCCGCAAATGCCTTCGACCATGGAAGCCGGCACGATTTACGGTTACTGCGTCGGTGAGCCGTGGAATCAGCAGGCGGTATTCAAAGGGATTGGCGTGCCGGTGATTACCGACTACGAAATCTGGAAAAACAACCCTGAAAAAGTGTTCGGTGTCAGCAAACAATGGGCGGAAGACAATCCCAACACCCACATAGCTGTAGTCAAAGCCCTGATCCGCGCTGCCCACTGGCTGGATGAGAACAGCAATGCCAACCGTCCGGAAGCAGTCGAGATCCTGTCACAGAGTCGTTATGTCGGTGCTGATTACGAGGTCATTGCCAACAGTATGACCGGCACTTTCGAGTATGAAAAAGGCGATAAGCGCGCAGTGCCTGACTTCAATGTCTTCTTCCGTTACAACGCCACTTATCCTTATTACAGTGATGCGGTCTGGTATCTGACCCAGATGCGTCGCTGGGGCCAGATTGCTGAGCCTAAACCGGATAGCTGGTATATGGATATCGCCAGGAAAGTTTAGCGTCCTGATATCTATGCGCTGGCAGCCAGGGAACTGATCGAGGAGGGCAAATTGCCGGCCTCGGCCTTTCCCGACTTTGAAACAGAAACCGGCTTTAAACCCGCGCAAACCGAGTTTATCGACAATATCACCTATGACGGCACCCGGCCTAATGCCTATCTGGAGCAGTTTCCGATTGGTCTGAAAGGCGAGCAGGTGGTCGAGTAATACCGGAATAGCAAGCCACCCTGTCTGCCTGTCAGGCAGGGTGACTGTTTCCTATCCAATCAAAGAGTCAATATGAAAGATAAACTGATTTACTTCCTCGAGTTGACCGGATTCACCTGGTTCATCCCCCTGGTCAGATTGACAGCGGGAGAGTCACCCAAACATCAGATGCAGGTGCTGGGAAAAATGGTCGGCGTGCCGCTGTTTGCTATCGCGGTGTTTCTGTTTTTGTGGCATCTCGGTGCTGCCAAAGTGATTACCAGCCTCGGCCAGGTACCGGGACCAACCCAGGTCTGGGAGCAGGTGAATGTGCTGGTAGATGAGCATAAAGCCTCACGTGAACGTGAGCAGGCCTTCTATGAGCGCCAGGAACAGCGCAATGCCGCCAGGCTGGAGAAAAATCCGGATGCGGAAGTGACAATTCGATCTTATACCGGCAAGGAAACCTTTGTTGATCAGATCCTGACCAGCTTGTTTACGGTATTTGTCGGTTTCCTGCTGGCGACTGTAATTGCTGTGCCGATTGGTATCGTGGCGGGACTTTCAGACACATTATATTCCGCACTCAACCCACTGATTCAGATATTCAAGCCGGTATCACCTCTGGCTTGGCTGCCGATTGTGACCATGGTGGTCAGTGCGCTGTATGTCACTGATAATCCGGTGTTTGAAAAATCTTTTATTACTTCGGCACTGACCGTGACCTTGTGTTCGTTGTGGCCGACACTGATTAATACGGCAGTCGGCGTGTCATCCATCGACAAGGATTTGATTAATGTCGCCCGGGTCTTGCGCCTTAATTACTTTACAACGGTTATTAAAGTGGTGATTCCGGCTTCGATACCGATGATCTTTACCGGTTTGCGTATTTCCCTCGGTATCGGCTGGATGGTGTTGATTGCCGCAGAGATGCTGGCACAGAACCCGGGCCTGGGTAAATTCGTCTGGGATGAATTCCAGAACGGCAGCTCTTCCTCGCTTAGCCGAATTATGGTGGCGGTACTGACCATCGGCATCATCGGCTTCATTCTGGATCGCATCACCCTGAGCTTCCAGAAATTCTTCTCTTACGACAAAAATGCCGTCATTCGCTAGGAGCCGAACAATGGATAAATATCTTAATATCGACCATGTCAGCATTGATTTCCCCACGCCTAATGGACCGTTCCGGGCGCTCGATAACGTCAATCTCAAAATTGAAAAAGGCGAGTTTATCAGCATTATCGGTCACTCCGGCTGCGGCAAATCCACGGTAATGAATATCGTAGGTGGTTTGTATAAAGCCACTGAAGGCGGGGTGGTGCTGGAGGGTAGAGAAGTCGATGAGCCGGGTCCGGATAGGGCCATTGTGTTTCAGAACCATTCCCTGTTCCCCTGGCTGAGCTGTTACCAGAATGTGGAACTGGCGGTGAAGTCGGTGTTCGGTTCCAGTCGCAGTCGTAAACAAATCCGTGACTGGGTGGAGCATAACCTGGAGCTGGTGCACATGACGCATGCGATGCACAAAATGCCGTCCGAGATATCCGGCGGGATGAAACAGCGCGTTGGTATTGCGCGGGCTTTATCAATGGAACCAAAAGTGCTGCTGATGGATGAACCCTTCGGTGCTCTGGACGCCCTGACCCGGGCTCATCTGCAGGATTCTCTGATGGATATCCAGGCTGAACTGAATAACACGGTGATGATGATAACCCACGATGTCGATGAAGCTGTATTGTTATCTGACAAGATTGTGATGATGACCAATGGCCCGGCGGCGACCATCGGCGAGGTGATGGAAGTGAAACTGCCCAGACCGAGAAAACGCCTCGATTTGACGGACAATCAGGACTATAACCATTACCGATCGGAAGTGATTAATTTTCTTCATCAGCATCACGCCCGCAAAGTGGCCTGATAGCTGAGCCTGCATTACACCGGTGCAGGCTGTTTTTATATTGAAACAAGCACAAAGCGTGACGATAAATTCAGCCAGTAACAGAAACCAGTAATGTTAGGATATTGTGCACAATCATCTACAAAGGTCCGGGTTGGAATGACAGAACTTTCCCTCAGCGAGCAAGGTTTCGCCGCCGCCTACGATAACCTCTTTCTGACGTCAGCATTCCAGCCGATCTTCAGTATTGCGCACCGCAGACCTGTGGGTTATGAGGGCTTGCTCAGGGCCTACGACAGTGACGGTCGCTATATCAGCCCGATACAGGTAATGCAAAGACCGTCCAGCAGTCGTGAACATCTGGAACTGGATCGCACCTGCCGTTTATTGCATGCCCGTAACTTTGCCCATACCGGCGAAGCGGAAAGCTGGCTGTTTATCAATCTCAATTCACAGTGCCTGGTGACAGAACGGCCTGATGCCGGCTTTATGCGTGAATTGATGAATCAGACCGGCATTCCCGCCAGAAGAATCGTCATCGAAATTCTGGAAAGCGAGATTGATGATCGCCTTTATCTGAAGGAACTGATCCAGCATTTCCGCCAATTAGGCTGTTTGATTGCCATTGATGACTTTGGTGCCGGCCATTCCAATTTCGACCGGATCTGGGAGCTACAGCCTGATATTGTCAAAATCGATCGCAGTCTGGTCAGACAGGCCGGCCGTTCACTCAAAGTAGAACGTATCCTGACCGGGATTGTTTCACTGATTCATGAAACCGGCAGTCTGGTGGTGATCGAAGGCGTGGAGAATGAAAAAGAGGCGATGGTTGCCATCTCCAGTAATGCCGACATGGTACAGGGCTTTTATTTTGCCAAGCCGGATAAAAAGCTGAAACGGGATCGCGATTTCGCTGCCAAACTCGATGATCTGCTGCACCGGAAACATAATGTCCGCAGTCAGTATAACCGCAAGTTACACTCACATTTTGAAGCCTTTAAGCATCGTTTCAATGCCGAAGTAGAAGCACTAAAACAGCAAATGCCATTTGATCAATGCGGTGCTTCGGTATTTGAGGACGAACAGGCGGTTCGTTGCTATCTGCTTGATGAGCAGGGTTTTCAAATTGGCAAGAGCCTGTATTCACCCAAATACACTGCGAAGCTGGATATTCGTTTTACGCCTTTACTGGCGGGTGAGAACGCCAACTGGTCACATCGGCATTATCACTACCGTGCGATACAAACCCCGGGGGTGACTCAGGTGAGCCGGCCTTACCTGTCCGTTGCCGGTTCGCATATGTGTGTGACCGTGTCGCAGGCGGTCGAAATCGGCGGGGCGGTTTATATACTTTGCTGTGATCTGGACTGGCCCGACGAGGATGAGGCGCCGTTGTAGCCCTCAGCTCGCACAATCATAGTGCAGACTGCACCGATTTAGACTTAAATCAGCACTCTTGATACCAAATTAATATAGTCATCCCAAAGTAAAACAATTACTTAGAGAACTGGCATGATTCCAGCACTTAGAACGCGAGCCAATGTTGGTAACGTGTTCTAAAGAGAGAACTGAATTCATGTCCAGTCAAAAGCTAAACCTCCTGTCTTTCAGTGGCAACATCCGTACTCTCCATCTGACCTGGATGGCCTTTTTTATCACCTTTGTGGTCTGGTTTAACCATGCACCGCTGATGGTGGCGATTCGCGACACGCTCGGTCTCGATGACCAGCAGGTGAAAACGCTGTTAATCCTCAATGTGGCGCTGACTATCCCTGCCCGCATCGTAGTGGGGATGCTGGTCGATAAATACGGTCCCAAAATCATGTTCAGTATGTTGCTGGGCATTTCCAGTTTTATCTGTTTCTTTTTCGCCATTGCCGACAGTTTTGAGCAGATGGCGGTAGCCCGCTTTATGCTGGGTTTTGTCGGTGCCGGTTTTGTTATCGGTATCCGGATGATTTCCGAGTGGTTCCCGGCTAAACAGGTCGGTCTGGCTGAGGGTATCTATGGCGGCTGGGGTAACTTCGGCTCCGCTGCGGCTGCCATGAGTCTGCCAACACTGGCTTTAATTTACGGCGGTGATGATGGCTGGCGTTATGCACTGGCAACCACCGGTGCCGTTGCGTTGATCTATGCCTTTATTTATTACAACAGCGTGTCGGACACACCCAAAGGCTCGACCTATTTCAAACCCAAGAAAAATGGGGCGATGGAAGTGACCAGCAAAGGCGATTTCTTCCTCTATATCATTATGAGCATTCCACTCTATGCAGCGCTGGCGCTGCTGGCCTGGAAACTGTCTCCCAGCGGTGTTGAATTGCTGTCGCAGCCTATCACTTATGCAATCTATGCCGGGCTTATCGCTTTGTTTGCCTATCAGGTGTATCACATCTATCAGGTCAACAAGGAGGTGTTTACCAGCGAAGTGCCTGAGATTCATCGTTACAAATTCAAACAGGTTGCCGTGCTTGACCTGGCTTATCTCGCGACTTTCGGTTCTGAACTGGCGGTAGTTTCAATGTTGCCGCTGTATTTCAGTGATACCTTTGATATCAGTGCGGTTCAGGCCGGCTTACTGGCCTCCGGTTTTGCCTTTATGAACCTGGTGTCGCGTCCGGTGGGCGGGCTGTTCAGTGACAAACTGGGGCGCAAACGCACGCTGACAATTTGTATTACGGGGCTGGCGATTGGTTACGTTGTGCTGGGTATGATCACGCCGGAGTGGTTACTGGTGTTTGCCGTTTTGGCGACCATGGCCTGTTCTTTCTTTGTACAGGCCGGTGAAGGCGCCGTGTTTGCCGTTGTGCCGCTGGTTCAGCGCCGTCTGACGGGACAGATTGCCGGTATGGCAGGTGCCTATGGTAATGTCGGCGCGGTGACTTTCCTCACCGTGCTGTCCTTTGTTTCAGCGCAGACCTTCTTCTTCGTGATTGCCGCGACTGCCGTGGTGACCCTGATTGCGGTACAGTTTATGGATGAGCCGCGCGGCCAGATGGCGGAAATTCTGCCTGACGGCACCGTGCAAATGATTGACGTTCATTAATAAGGGCTTCCATGGTAGCCAGGTTAAAGGTCAGGGTTGGCCAGTATTCTGATAAAGGGCGAAAGCCCGAGAATCAGGATTCACTGGGCTTTTCCGTGCCCGGCAACCCGGCGTTGCTCGATACCAAGGGTGTGGTCTGTGCGCTGGCAGATGGTATCAGCAGCAGTGCCGAGGGCAAACAGGCCAGCCAGGCCTGTGTGACCGGTTTTATCAGCGATTATTTCAGTACCCCGGATTCCTGGTCTGTCAAGCAATCCGGCGGCAAAGTGCTGACTGCAATCAATACCTGGCTGCATGGACAGAGCAGTCATTTCAAGGACGCCTCCCGGGGGCTTGCGAGCACATTCAGTGCGATGGTGATCAAATCGATCACGGCGCATCTGTTTCATGTTGGCGACTCACGTATTTATCTTTATCGCGATGGTGAATTGGAGCAACTGACTACCGATCACCGCATCCGCATAGATGAGAATAAGGAATATCTGGGGCGGGCTTTCGGTGTCGATTACTGTCTGGATATTGATTACAAGTCGCTGACGGTTGAGGTGGGCGACCGCTTTTTGTTTACGACCGATGGCATCCATGATGTGCTTAGTCATAAGCAGTTGCGGAGTTTGCTCGGTGGCGAAAATAGTGATCCGGATACGCTGGCCCACCAGCTGTGTGAGCAGGCATTGCAACAGGGCAGTATGGATAATGTCAGTTGTCTGATTCTGGCGGTGGAACAACTGCCAACACAGGATCCCAACGAAGTTTTTGCACAGCTGACTGCGCTGCCTTTCCCGCCGGAATTATACGAAGGCGTGATTCTTGACGGGTATAGAATCAGCCGTGAGCTGCATGCCAGCTCCACCAGCCAGCTCTATCTCGCTGTAGATACCGAAACCGGCGAGAGGGTGGTTATTAAAACACCGTCAGTGAATTTTGAGGATGATCCGGCTTATCTTGAACGCTTTCAGCTGGAAGAATGGATTGGTCGTCGAATTGATAACCCCCATGTGGTTCGCACTATTGAGCAGAAACGACCACGGCGCTTTCTTTATTACGTGCTTGAATATGTTAACGGTAAAACGCTGGAGCAGTGGCTGGATGATGTCGGCACGCTGGATCTCAAATCGGTGCGTGAACTGGTACCGCAGATTGCCTCCGGTTTAAGGGCATTTCACCGGCTGGATATGCTGCATCAGGATCTGAAACCCGGCAATATCATGATCAGTCACGATGGGGTGCTGAAAATCATTGACTTCGGTTCCACCAAAATCGCCGGTATCGCGGATATTTCGACACCAGTGGAGCGACGCGAACTGCTCGGTACCAAGCATTACACCGCACCGGAATATCTGATTGGCAGACCGGGCTCCACACAATCGGATCTATTTGCACTGGGCTGTATTGTCTACCAGATGCTCACCGGTAAGCTGCCCTACGGCGACAAACTGGCAGCGGTGCGTGACCAGGCCGGCCTGAACCGCTTGCGTTATCGCTCGGTCAGTGAATCCATCAATGACATTCCCCACTGGGTCGATAAAGCTATACGCAGGGCGGTGCAGTTGTCACCGGAATCACGTTATGAAGCTTTATCAGAATTCGAGTCGGATCTGATCACACCCAACCCCGATTTTCTGCGTGAAGAGCAACTGCCTTTAATGCAGCGTAATCCAGTGGGGTTCTGGCGTGCAATGGCGGTGTTACTGTTCCTCTGCAACCTGGTGCTGATTTATTTTCTGAGTCGCTGATGATGTCTGTAGAATGAGATTATTAAACAACACCAGATAGCAGTCCGCCATTCATGCACCTCACGACTTTTTCAGATTATTCCATGCGTGTCCTGATGTATCTTGCCATACAGCAGGAACAGCGGGTGACGATTGGAGATATTGCAGAACGCTATCAAATCTCTGAAAACCATCTGACCAAGGTGGTCCATTTCCTGGCCAGAGCCGGTTATATCAAAACCACCCGTGGTAAGGGGGGTGGGCTCAGGCTGAACCGGGCTGTTGAGGCCATCAATCTGGGCGAGGTTATCCGCCAGACTGAAGGCGACGAGGGGCTGCTTCCCTGTGTCCAGGGCAAGGGCGAGTGCTGTTTGATTCCGGTATGCAGGCTGACGGGGATTCTACGGGAATCGCAACAGGCGCTGTATCAGGTGCTCGATAAATATACGCTGGCCGATTTACTCGTTGATACAGCGCCACTCAGCCGAATTCTGACACCGAACTGAGGTTTTGCCATGGCGGTGGCATGTTATTAAATCGCCTGAGCTGTTGTCGCAGCGTTTTCTTTAGATGCTCACTGTTACGCTGGCTCTCATCTAGAATAGTCTGAAATTCATCCTGTGCTGCCACCGGCAAGTCTGCCAGCATTGTCTGCTGCACTGCCGCATCATGAATATCACCCAACTGGTCCTGCAATGCTTTCATCATATTGATGAAGCTCTGGCTCGTGGTGCCGTCCAGCGCCGGCTCAAGAAACTCACAGCCATAACGCAATTGCTTGAAACTAATACGAAGCTGGTGCAGGGCCGCTTCATCATTCAAGTGTAATTCCTGGGTCTGTGTCTGCAGGTTCTGATAAAGCGTATTCAGTTGTTGCTGAGCCAGCGAGCGCAAAGACAGGGTCTGACGACAGCAATATTTTTTTTGCCAGTTTGTCTGCGCCAGTGCTTTTTTAAGTTGACGCCGACGTTTGTTGAACTTGCCTGATTTGAGGGTGCTGCAAAGCTGTTTGTATAGTCTGGCCTTTTTCTTATCCAAAGCCCCATACAGCTGAGAGTCTGATGCGGTTCCACTGAAATGTGTCAGCAGAAACACATCCAGATCACGCGCCGCATCCAATTGCTTTGCCAACTGCTTCAGTCGACGTCGCCACTGCTGGCGGTAAGCAGGTCTAATCACCGGACTGAAAATGGTCAGGGCGCTACGCATCTTACGCAGACTGATCCTGAGTTGATGAACACCTTCAGGGTCCCGGCCTTGAATCGCGACTTTGCGCCAGTGTTTGATGTTCGACAGTTCAGCGAGGAGCAGGGTTTGCAATACCTGGCAGGCCGGAGCACTGCCATTCAGTGCTTCTTTAGCAGTTTACCGTGAATCCGTTGTTTTAGTTCGCAGCTATCAGCTTTGAGATCCGCCCATTCGCCGTCAAATTCGAGCAGAACCAGCGAGGCCGGCAGCAGGCGTTTGCCATTGGGCTGATCACTGATGAAATCAGTCCGGCTTAAAGCATCAACCAGATCCTCCAGTGCTGGATTGTGTCCCACTATCAGGACGCGGCTGATACGCTCGCTGAGTGCGTGAAAAAGTGACAGAAAGGTATCTGTGTCAGCCAGATAAAGGGCGTCGCGCGGGCTTATACCATGTCTGTCGATCGAGAGTTGTTCACAGACTATTTCAGCTGTCTGTAAAGTGCGTTTAGCCGAGGAGCTGTATATCGATTGCGGAATCAGTTTCTGTTCAAGCAAAGCCTGGCCCAAATTGACTGCCTGTTGTCTGCCGGTTTCATTCAGCGCTCTGTAAAAATCACCGGCTGGAGAGTCTGGCTCTGCCTTGGCGTGACGTAAGATCATGATTTGTTTGGTATTTTCCGCCATTACGTAACAACCTCGGATTAGCTTGCTGGATAAAAGGAAACTTTTTTTGCTCACAGACGCTGCCTGTCTGACCAAGCATAATCAGCGAGACTGACAGATGCAATGTCGACATCGCATTGAGCAAAACGGGCTGCTGGCGCTTTTTTGAGCAGTGGCATTATTATTCATGCTGGGAACAGCTTAAGACTTTTTGCGTCTGATACCCACAGACTTATCCACAGATATTGTGAATAAAAATTCTGGCTTTGCAGCGGAGCAGAAAGACGACGGAAACAAAAAAGGGCCATGCAAAAGCATGGCCCTTTATTTGTTCTGGAGCCGGTGATAGGACTTGAACCTACGACCCACTGATTACAAATCAGTTGCTCTACCAACTGAGCTACACCGGCAATGAAGAAGCGCATTATACGTACGAGGCAGTGACTCTGCAAGTCATTTGCCTGCTACTTTTACATGGCATCGCTAAGTTATTGAAGTCAGGTAAAACTGAGGTTCGCCAACGCCGCTCAGAATCTCAAATACAGCGCTGGATAGGAGCACAGGCAGGGAGTCTTGGTAAAGCTGCTAGTTGGGGAACCGGATGGAAAGCAAAAAATGGGGTGAGTGATGGGGCTCGAACCCACGACAACCGGAATCACAATCCGGGACTCTACCAACTGAGCTACACTCACCATTAATTTTTTGCAGAAAGCGGGGCGTTTGCAGCCCCGTGCTTTAGAAAGACGATAATTTTACTGTCTTTATTTTTCTGGTCAAGGAAAATCTGTGTTTACAGCTAAGATTAACCGTGATGAAGCCGCTGCAAGAGCGGCTTATCGCTATACCAGTTCCAGATCGATTTTCTTTTCATCCAGATCGACGCGGACTACTTTCACGGTCAGTGTGTCACCCAGCCGGTAAACCTTGCGGGTGCGTTCACCGGTCAGTCGGTGACCAGTGGCATCGAACTGATAATAATCATTCTTTAAAGAAGTGACATGGACCAGGCCTTCTATGTAAATGTCACTGAGTTCGACGAACAGACCGAAACCAGTCACACCGCTGATCACGCCCTGATGGGTTTCACCGACGCGATCCCGCATATATTCACATTTGAGCCAGTCACTGACATCACGGGTCGCTTCATCAGCACGGCGGCTGGTCATCGAACAGTGATCACCCAGTTGCACCATGTCTTCGTGTGAATAGCGCCATTTGCTGACTTTGCGACCGCTAATGATGTGACGGATGGCACGATGGACCAGCAGATCCGGATAGCGGCGTATGGGAGAGGTAAAATGCGCATAGGCATCCAGTGCCAGCCCGAAGTGACCGATATTTTCCGGGCTGTAGACTGCCTGCTTCATACTGCGCAGCATGACGGTCTGCAGCAGGTGGCCATCCGGTCGTTTACTGGCTGTTGCCAGCAAGGAAGCATAGTGACGTGGTTGCGGATCATCTCCACCGCCGAGGAACAGCCCCAGTTCGCCCAGAAAGTCACGCAGTCCGCTCAGTTTTTCTTCTGACGGGGATTCATGCACGCGATAAAGAACCGGCAGCTTATGCTCAAGCAGGAAGCGGGCGGCACTGACATTGGCGGCTATCATGAATTCTTCAATCAAGCGATGGGCATCGTTGCGTTCGCGTGGCTGAATCGAGCTGATTTTACGGTTTTCATCAAACAGGAAATGGGTTTCGGTCATTTCAAAGTCGATGGCACCACGTTCATCGCGTGCCTTGAGCATGACTTTGAACAGTTCATACATGGTTTCAAGCGTTGGCAAGACGTGCTGATACTGCTCGCGCAGTGTCTTATCGCCATCAACCAGCATGGCTGCCACCTTGTCATAGGTAAGGCGGGCCTTTGAATACATCACCGCTTCGTGGAATCTGTGCGATTCGGTCTTGCCTTCCTGGTTGATTTCCATTTCACAGACCAGACACAGCCGCTCAACTTCAGGGTTTAATGAACAGAGACCGTTGGACAAGGCTTCCGGCAACATTGGTATGACCTGGCTGGGGAAATAAACCGAAGTACCGCGTTCACCGGCATCCAGATCAAGCGGGCTCTCCGGTTGCACATAATGTGATACATCAGCAATGGCTACCCATAGACGCCAGTTGCCATTGTCCATCCGCTCCGCGCAGACCGCATCATCAAAGTCACGAGCATCTTCACCATCGATTGTGACCAATGGCATATCGCGTAAATCCAGCCGCCCTTCAATGGCATCCTGGGGAATGCTGTCACCAAACTGCTCTGCCTGCTGCAGGGCTTTATCTGACCATACATGCGGCAGTTCAAAGTCGCGCAGGGCAATATCGATTTCCATGCCCGGTGCCATATGGTCACCGATGATTTCCACCACCCGCCCCAGCGGTGAACGATGGACATTCGGGTTTTCAGTGATCTCGATTTCGACAATCTGATTTTCCTTGGCACCGATAAGCGCTTCCGGCGGAATCAGAATATCCTGACTGATACGGCGATTATTGGGGATCACAAAATAGATGCCGGCATCACGTATGAGACGACCCACGAGGTGAGTATTAGCACGGTGGGTGACTTCGACTATGGCGCCTTCCTTGCGACCTCTGCGATCGACACCGGTGATGCGGGCGAGGGCGCGATCGCCATGCAGGACACTGCGCATCTCGCGTTCACCCAGGAAAAGGTCTTCACCACCTTCATCAGGGATTAAAAAGCCATAGCCTTCGGGATGTCCCATCACCCGACCGCTGACCAGGTTCATTTTGGAAAGAACACCGTAAGCGCCCTTACGATTGCGCAATAGTTGCCCGTCACGCTCCATTGCCCGTAGTCGACGTCTTAAAGCTTCGTGTTCGTCTTCCCCTGTGATGTTCAGTAATTTGGCAATACCTTTACGGGTCAGGGGGACATTATTTTGCTTTAAAATCGAGAGGATAAACTCTCTGCTCGGGATGGGGTTATCGTATTTCTCGGCTTCACGCTCGAAGTTGGGATCGTTTTTCTTGTTATTAGTCATTGACAGTTTCAAATTCACTCTGTAATCTTTGCGCCTTCTTCAGCCCAGGTGGCGGAATTGGTAGACGCGCTAGCTTCAGGTGCTAGTGTACTTATGTACGTGGGAGTTCGAGTCTCCCCCTGGGCACCACTTCCGAATGGCAACACTTCTTCGTTGCCGCTTCATTTAAAAAATCCATTGTAATTTATTTTCTCCCGCGCCACAGAACTTAATTCTGGTCTGGCGGAATATCAGAATGCCGTCCGGTGCACATGTCTCATTTGTCCAGACAGGGCTTCGCCGCTCATGGCATAGTCTTATAGTACAGCAATATGCCTAAGCCTGCCGGCTATTTCAATACCATTCCCAAACCGCCTTGATCACATTTGTCGATGTTTGCTCAAGATTTCATGATAATGTCCGCTATTCAATTTATGAGAAGTCTGTCACATCATGACAGCGGGTATAGCGGGAAATTTTATGGCTACATTTATCGATTCCATTGACGAGCGCACCAAGCTCGCCGGCACCAACCACTTGGAAGTACTCTTATTCAACCTAGGCACCAGTGATGCAACCGGACGCAATGAAGTGTTCGGCATTAACGTATTCAAAGTACGCGAGGTTTTGAATATTCCCGAGATTACTTCGGCGCCGGAAATGCCGGACGGCATTGAAGGGTTTGTCAGTTTGCGCGGGGATATGGTTCCAATCATCAATCTGCAGAAATTCTGCCATCTACAGTCCAGGGACGAACCCCGGATTCTGATGATCACCGAGTATAACACGCATGTACAGGGCTTTCTGGTCAGTTCAGTGGATACTATCCAGCGACTTAACTGGGAGCAGGTAAAAGAACCACCGCAACTGATTTCCAAGCGGTTGGGCGGCCTCGTCACCGCTGTAGCAGAACTGAGTGATAATCGCCTTGTGATGATTATGGATGTGGAGAAAGTGCTGGCCGATGCCGGTGAGTTCTACGATGAAAGCGTATTTGATGGTATCCGTCACATTGGTGAGCATCACCAGTACCGCCTGTTGTTTGCCGATGATTCCAATATAGCCCGCAAACAAATCAAAAAAACGCTGGATGTGATGGGCGTTAATCATCTGGGCGCAGTGAACGGCGCAGAAGCCTGGCAGTTACTGAGCAAGCTTGCGGATCAATGCGACCAGGAAGGCCGTGACATCACCACTGAGATCCAGGCGGTGCTGACCGATGTGGAAATGCCGGAAATGGACGGTTATGTGTTAACCCAGAAAATTAAAGCTGATCCCCGTTTGTCGCATCTGCCCGTTATCATGCATTCGTCGCTGACGGCGCAGGCCAATCAGGCAATGGGGCGTGGGATTGGTGCTGATGCTTATGTGTCAAAGTTTCAGCCGCGCGAACTGGCCGATACGCTGGAACACTTTCTGAAAAAATAAAATTCGGAAACTCCCAATAAATCAAATAGTAACGATTGCTACGCGGCAGGAATTAGACTAATCTGTCAGGATTTTGTGATCTTTATCACGTATGGGTGCGGAGCAAGGGAAAAATGCAGAATAAGCAGACAAGGCACGTGGCATGATCCATAACAGTATTCGAATCGTGGATAATCTGGCTGAAATCACCAGCCATCACGATCGGCATGTACTCGAGAAGAGTCTACTCAAAACACTCAATGAGTTGTTTCCAACCCAGGATTTGCGGCTGTTCCGGGTGCGTGAGCTAAGTGATGGTCACGAACTGAGTCTGCTGGCCTTTTGTGTCAACAGTGTGATTGTCTCCACCGATGACAATCCCAAGCTGTTGAGTGGTGAGTCAGAGATTAGCGCCGCGATTTACCGTGCCATCGAAACCGGTGATGTGGAACTGAGTAGTAACGAGAAAGGCGACTGGCATGTGGTCTACCCAGCCTTTGATTCCCATGGCGATATCTTCGCGGTATTACTGATCTCCACTGACACGCTGCCTTCAGCCAGCGACCAGCGTCTTGTCTACGGTATTCTGCGCGTGTATTCCAATTATCTTGCCCTGATTGAGAAAACCCAGAAAGACAAGCTGACCGGTTTATACAACCGCGAAACGCTGGATAATGAAATCACCAAAATTCTGGTCAGACAGAGCGATCACCTGGAGGAGGCAGTGTCTTCTCCCAATGATTCCCGTCGTCGTACCTATGCCATTAAATACTGGTTGGGCGTAATTGATATCGACCATTTCAAATCGATTAATGACAATTACGGCCACCTCTATGGTGACGAGGTCATTATTCTGGTCGCACGCCTGATGACTTCCGGCGTGATCCGTGATGATGATCTGGTCTATCGTTACGGTGGAGAAGAGTTTGTTGTGGTGCTCAAGGCTCCCGATGAAACCGATGCGATGAATACCTTCGAACGCATCCGGCAGATGATCGCAGACTATGACTTCCCGCAGCTCAAGCAAGTGACAACAAGCATTGGTTTTGTCGAGATCAGCCATCAGCAATCACCTTCAGATGTCATTGGTGAAGCTGACGAAGCCTTGTATTTTGCCAAGCAGAATGGTCGTAATCAGGTGCAAAGCTACAGGCAACTGGTCGCAGAGGGCCATATTCAGCCAGTATCAAAACTTGCCCACGGTGATGTAGAATTGTTTTAGGATTGCTACAAACAGACGCCCTCATGAGCGAAAGACACTACAGCCTGTTCGACAAATTTATAATCGAGTTTGATAAAGCCCTGACAACGGTAGCGGGTCAACCGGAAACTACGTCAAGACCAACACCGGGTGAAGAACTTGAAGAAACCGAACTGACCGCACTGGAGCGTAAACAGTCAGCCGGCCTGATGCGGGTGAACCATGCCGGTGAAGTGTCGGCGCAGGCCTTGTATCAAGGTCAGGCACTGACAGCAAAGCTTCCTAAAGTCAGAGAAGCAATGGAAGTCGCGGCCAGAGAAGAAAATGATCATCTGGTCTGGTGTCAGCAACGGCTTGATGCTTTATCTTCACATACCAGTGTGCTCAACCCGTTCTGGTATGCAGGCTCTTTCACACTGGGAGCGATCGCCGGCAAAATTGGCGACAAATGGAGTCTGGGATTTGTGGCCGAAACTGAAAAGCAGGTCGTTGAACATATCGACGGGCACCTGAAAATTATCAGTGAACGGGACCAGAAAAGCCGCGCCGTGCTGGAGCAGATGAAGATCGATGAAGCCCAGCATGGTACCAAGGCACTGGAAGCCGGCGGGGCCATGTTACCGACACCGGTCACCAAGTTGATGGGGCTGGTGTCCAAAGTCATGACCCGCAGCAGTTACTGGATCTGACTGACTTTATGCTACTGGGTGCTGTTCAGCGCCACCGAAATTAAATATTTGCCGCTCTCAGCCGGATCCGCTTCCACCCGCAACACTTCGCCATCGGCCACAAACGGCGGCAGGCGTTCATTGTCGGTGTGCATTTCCAGGTGTAATTCTGCGCCCAGCGGTGGCGCATAATCCGCCTGCATCAGCAGACCTGTGGCGCTCAGATCCCGGCTTAACCCCTCATAAGTGATGTCACTGTTTCTATTCACACTGAAACGCACTGTTGTTTCAACCCGCATTCTGGTGAATGACCGTTTTTCCTCGTAATCCTGTGACATCGATGACTCCGTAATTGTTCTGTTGCCTATCTGTAACGGCTGACCTAAGCTTAAGGTAACGCATTCAAACAGGGAACACCATGCAGAGACGTACCGAACTACAGGTCAATGATCTTTATCAGCATTGTGACCCGAATAACTGGCAATTCAAAACCACAGCCGAGCTCGAAACACTCCCCACCATTATCGGCCAGGACCGGGCGCTGAGCGCCATCGATTTCGGTGTCAATATCGATGCCGAAGGCTATAACCTCTTTATCATGGGGCCTGCGGGTGTGGGTAAATACACCATGGTCAAGCGCTTTCTGGATGAGCATTCACGCCATCACGCACGCGCCAAGGACTGGGCCTATCTCAATAACTTTGCTGATCCGCAAAAGCCCTGGGCCGTGTCATTACCGGCTGGGCAGGGCAACCAGCTCAGGCAGGATATAGAGACCATTATCGGCCACCTGGAAACCGAACTGCCACAGGCGTTTGATGACGAATATTATCGTGGCCGCATGCGCTCCCTGGAAGAAGCAGCGCGTAAACACCGGGTCAGGTTATTTGGTGTGCTGCAAGCCGAGGCGGATCGTAAAGGTATCGTGCTGCTGCGAATGCAGGATGGCAGCTATGCCTTTGCCGCCCAGCGTAAGGGGCAGGCGATGACCTCTGAAGAATTTGAGCAACTGCCGGCGCATGAGCAGGAGAAAACGGAAGACGCCATTGCCGATCTGCATGAAGAACTGCAGCACACCCTACTGGAGCTGCGCGAGTGGGAACGTGACAATTTCCGTAAATTGCAGGCGCTGAATGATGAGGTCGCGCTTGAAGTTATCAGTAAGCATATCAATAAGATCAAACATGCCTATCCCAGTTCGACCAAGTTGCAGCTCTATTTCGAGGCGATGCTGAAAGATATCCGCGATAACGTGGATGCTTTCGTCAAGCAGGAAGCCAGCTCGACTGAAGAGGCTGCCGGTGAGGATAGTCTGCTCAAACGTTATCAAATCAATCTGGTTGTTGATAATTCACAAACGCAGGGCGCACCGGTTATCTACGAAAACCTGCCACACCATCAGACCTTGCTCGGATGTGTCGAGAATATGGCGATGATGGGGGCGCTGGTCACCGATTTCAGTCTGATTAAAGCCGGTGCCGTGCATCGGGCCAACGGCGGCTATCTTATCGTAGATGCCGAGCAGCTATTGATGCAGCCTTTCGGATGGGAAGGGCTGAAACGGGCATTAAAATCACGCGAAGTCAGGTTTGATGCGCTGGAACGCATATACAGCCTGGTCGCGACAGTTTCACTGGAACCGGAGCCGATACCGCTGGATCTGAAAGTCGTTCTGCTCGGCGATCGCCATTTGTATTACCTGCTCTATGAACTGGATCCGGAGTTTGCCGGCTTGTTCAAGGTGGTGGCCGATTTTGAAGAACATATGCCCCGCAGTGCCGATAACGATATGCTGTTTGCCCGTATGATGGCCAGTACGATCGACAAGGAAAATCTGCTGCATATGGAGCGTGCCGCAGTGGCCCGTGTGATTGAGCACAGTGCCCGCTCGATTGAGGAAAACAGTAAGTTTTCTCTGCATCTCGGTGATATGACCGATCTGTTGCGGGAGGCGTCTTATCTCGCCAAACAGTCAGAGTCCAGGCTGGTCGGACGTGAACATGTACAGGCAGCCATTAATATGCGTGAACAGCGACTGGATCGCTTGCGCTCACAGATATACAGTCAGATTGAACGTCAGGTTATCGATATTGATGTGATTGGCAATCAGATTGGTCAGGTTAACGCCCTGTCAGTGCTGAGTATAGGCGGATTCAGTTTCGCGCAGCCTTCCAGGGTCACCGCCAGTGCCCGTTTTGGTGATGACAATATTATTGATATTGAACGTGAAGTCGAGCTGGGTGGGGATATTCACAGTAAAGGCGTGCTGATCCTCAGTGGGTATCTGGGCAAGACCTATGCTGCCGATGCGCCATTATCGATGTCGGCAAGCATTGTCTTTGAGCAAAGCTACGGTGAAGTGGATGGTGACAGTGCCAGTGTGGCTGAACTCTGTGCCTTGCTGTCATCGGTGGCAGGCATCTCGCTGAAACAGTCTTATGCGATCACCGGCTCACTGAGTCAGCAGGGCCATGTTCAGGCCATTGGTGGCGTCAACGAGAAGATTGAAGGCTTTTTCGATATCTGCAAAATGCGAGGTCTCACCGGTAAGCAGGGCGTCATTATCCCGGCTTCCAATGCGCAGCATCTGATGCTGAGGCAGGAAGTCATTGATGCGGTGAGCAAGGATCAGTTTCATATTCATGCCATTCATCATGTGAATGATGCGCTCAGTCTGTTGTCCGGGCTGGATGCCGGCGAGCGCAATGAAAAGGGTGATTTCACCGCGAACAGTTTTAATGCCGCTGTCGCAGAACGACTCAAAAAGTGGGCTGATTTGCATCGTCATGAAAAAGACAGTCAGCAGGAATAAGTAAAGCGCTCATGTCAGCATCCAGCATGCCGATAAACTGACTGAAATTTAATAATTCAGGAGTCCCTTTTATGCGTGGATTCATTTTCTTGATCAGCAGTTTGTGGCTGGGACAGACGGCAGCCATGTCTTTGCCGCCGGTGCCCACCGAGCCGATTTATTTTGAGCCCCCGGTGGTACAGGCTGAAGCTGGAGTACGGGTACTGACTTGCTATCAATTGGATATGGAAATCAATCAGTTACATCCTTATCGCTATAGCTATAAACCCCCGTTCTACGAGGATGGCACGAATAAACTGGCCACTGCACTTGTGGTGTTTGACAGTGTGCCTCTGGTGGAAGGCTGGCTGGGTCTGGGCTATCTGGGTTACTCGGCATTAGTGGATGAGAAAGAGGACAGAAGACAGATCCATGTCGAACAGCAAATTGCCTCTTTACAGCGTGTGAAAGCTGAAAAACACTGCTACGAATAAGAACTGATCAGGATCAATACTGCGAGCTATTTTGTTGTTGCTTTGATGACAACTCATGTAATATCGGGTTTAGCAATTACCCAGAGAGGTATGAAAATGAGTAGCACACTTGATATTAAAACAAAGTGGTACGAAGCGAATTTAAAGACAGCACGTGAAAGCCGCAGCAAATGGTACGAAGCTAACCTGAAACCGGCTGCAACGACTGATAAACCTTGGTACAAAGCCAACAAACGTCCGGCTAAAGAGGTAGAAATTCCTTGGTACAAAGCCAACTTGGTTCAGCACCAGGAGACTAAAAACAAATGGTATGCAGCGAACCTGCATCAGGCTGTCCAATCTGTTCGTGCTACCCGCAAATGGTATGAGGCCAATAAACAGCCATCTGAGGTGGAGAAGCGCTGGCAACATTTCAGTGAGGAAATGTACAGCGATGTGAAAAAAGCCTGGATGCGCTTCAACTTGGAACAGGCGAGGGAAACCCGCACCAAATGGTACGAAGCCAATCTGGATAACACGCCCACTGAGAAACACTGGTACGAAATCAGTGACGAAGTGGCTACGGAAACCAAGAAAAAATGGTGGAAAGCGAATCTGGAACAGGCCCGTATTTCACGACACAAGTGGTATGAAGCCAACTTGCATCCGGACCCGCACGCCGAACTGAAAAAACGCTGGCGTGAATCCAACCTGAAACTGATCCGCACCCAGCGCGCCAAGCAGAAATACTTTTCTGAAAGTGCTAACCGTGCCCATCAAAACCTGAAATGGTACAAAGCCAATGAACGTCCGGCCAAAGTGGTTGAAACGCATTGGTATGAAGCCAATCAGGTGGTGCATCATGAGACCAAACGCAAATGGTACGAAGCTAATTTGCAACAGGCCATCGCCAAGGTACGTGATCAGCGTAAATGGTACGAAGCCAATCTGGACAATACGCCGACAACGCGTCACTGGTATGACTTCAGAGAAGCGGGCGATACCGAATGGAAGCTGGCATTCCGTGAGGCTAATCTGAAACAGGCGCGTGAAAAACGCCATAAATGGTACGAAGCCAATCTGGATAACACACCTACTGAGAAACACTGGTACGAAATCAGTGACGAGGTGGCCACTGAAACCAAGAAAAAGTGGTGGAAAGCGAATCTGGAACAGGCCCGTGTCAGTCATCACAAGTGGTATGAAGCCAATATGCATCCGGACCCGCATCTGTCACTCAAGAAAAAATGGTGGCAGGCCAACCTTGATTTGGTCCGTACTCAGAGAATCAAGAGTGAATGGTTCCGTCAGAATACGATTATTGCCCGCGAGGCACGTAAAAAATGGGATCAGTTTGAAGACTAGCGCCTGAGATAATAGAGGCCGTCAGCGGGGCGAACGATTAAGCGCCGCTGACGGCTTTTTTGCGTCTGGGATGACGACAACAAAGCCTTTTAAGCTCAACAGCGAATCAATACCGGGTAAATTTATGCAGATCGATTGCATCACAGTTGGTGCCTTTCGCGTCAACACCTATCTTGTACGTGATGAGGCAACAGGTCAGGCAGCCATCATTGATACCGGCGAGACAGAAGAATTGGCTGAGTATCTGGAAGCATTAACCCCACCGGCCGATATTCGAATGATTCTGCTCACACATGGCCATCTTGATCATGCGGGAGCCTTAACCCGACTGCAACAGTCTTTCGATGTGCCGACTTATCTGCCGCGGCTGGAGAAGCCGCTGTTCGAGACGCTGCCGCAACAGGGCAACTGGTTCGGAGCACCGCAGATGAATCGTCCCTGTGGTCGCATTGACCATTTTGTTGATGATGGTGACAGCATTCAACTGGGAGAGACGACGCTGCATTTTATCTCGACACCGGGTCACACGCCGGGGCAGGGCTGTTATTACGATGAGCAGGATATCTTTGTGGGTGATACCTTGTTCGCCGGTAGTGTAGGCAGAACCGATTTGCCGATGGGAGATCCGGCGCTGATGAAGCAAAGTCTGGCAAAATTAATGCAATTGCCAGGTCATCTGCGAGTGCACAGTGGTCATGGGCCTGTGACCACGCTGGCACAGGAACGAAAGACAAATCCTTTTTTATCTTTATAGACTTAAAAAACTATGGCGCATACACACAAACTTCTGGAAGGCTTTCAACGTTTCAAAAAGAATTACTTCGGTGACGATAACAAGCTTTACGCGAGTATGAAAGAAGGGCAGCCAGCCAAGGTTCTGATGGTAGCGTGCTGTGACTCCCGTGTAGATCCCGCCATTCTGACTGATTGTGATCCCGGTGACATTTTCACCGTCCGGAATGTTGCCAATCTGGTACCACCCTGTGAGGAGGACCAACATCATCACGGCACCAGTTCTGCGATCGAGTTTGCCGTCAAGGGGCTGGGTGTCGAAAGCATTATCGTGATGGGTCATGCAAACTGTGGTGGGATTAAAGGCTTGTGGGAGAGTGAAAATCTTGACGACTCACAGTTTATCCATCGTTGGGTATCCATTGCCCAGGAAGCGAAGGACTGGGTTAAAGTGAATCATGCTGACGACAGTGATGCCGCGCAGTTAAGAGCCTGTGAACAACGCTCGGTACTGGTATCTCTGCAAAACCTGATGGGCTTTGATTTTGTGCGGGAGCGTGTAGAAAACGGTTCACTGAAAATACATGGTTGGTATTTTGACTTGGCAGCGGGTGAACTGCTTTGCTATGACGCCGACAATGATCAGTTTGAAGCGCAATAGTTTCAAGCTGAGATAAACGCACAATAAAAAGGCGCTTTAGAGCGCCTTTTTTTATTGCAGTTCAGGGGCTGCCTCACCGCCACTGTCGAGTTCGCCGCCGGCGGCTTCTTCCATCATCGCTTTATCTGCTGCCTTTTCGGCTTCCTGCTCTGCGTCTTCATCGTCTTCGATGATTTCAATTTCGTCTTCATCTCCCAAGCCAATCAGATTCATCAAACCACCGAAGAAGCCGGTTTTCTGTTCATTAAGGGGGACCACGACATTTTTGTCCTGACGCTCGGTCTGCGGTAATTCTTCACGGCTGGCAACAACCCGGGTATCGCCTTCAACATGACTCAGGGTCTCGTCATCATTGAAGTAGAGTGTGATGCGGCGTTGTTCGCGTTCTTCACCGCCAGGCTGATAGCTGTAAATATAGTCCCAGCGATTCGGATGGAAGGTATCAATCAGCAAGGGGGTGCCCATGACATAGGCCACCTGGTTTTTAGTCATGCCCGGCTCAAGTTTATTGAGCATTTCCTGGTCGACATTGTTGCCCTGCTGAACATCAATCTGATACAAACCCGGGATATTATCGGTGCTGCAGGCAGAGATGAGTAAAAACGCAGTCACGGAAAGGCTGTAAACGACGAAACTTTTCATTTAGTATTACTTGATGTAGTTGATTACCAGACTGCGATGATACTCTATTCGCAGCATTTCTACGAGGCGATAACAATAATGGAAAGACAAGATCTACGAAAAGCCGGACTCAAGGTCACTTTACCCCGATTGAAAGTACTGGAAATCCTGGAAACAGCTGAGCAGCGTCACATGAGTGCTGAAGATGTGTACAAGGCACTGCTGGAAATGGGAGAGGAAATCGGGCTGGCCACAGTCTATCGCGTTCTGACCCAGTTTGAGGGCGCTGGGCTGGTATCACGCCTGAGTATTGAAGGTGGTCACGCGGTATTTGAACTGGAAAGTGGCGACCATCATGATCACCTGTTCTGTGTACGCTGTAACCGTATCGAAGAATTCATGGACGAAGTCATTGAACAGCGTCAGAAAGCGATTGCCAAGGAAAAGGGCTTCGAAATGACTGATCACAGTCTCTACATCTACGGTATCTGCAAAACCTGCCAGAAAGAACAATAAATCACTGTTGTGCCTGATCCAGCATTTCCTCTGCGTGAGAGCGGGTTTTCTGGGTCAGGTTCACGCCCCCCAACATGCGGGCAATTTCTTCGACCCGCTGGTTTTTATCTAATTTATCGACAGTGATGTGCGTGCTGTCATCCAGGTGCTTTTTACTCACCTGCAATTGATGATGCGCCTGTGCAGCGACCTGCGGTAAATGGGTAATAGCCAACACCTGCTGACTCATGGCCAGCTGACGTAAATGCTGACCTACCACCTCGGCAACACTGCCGCCAATGCCGACATCGACTTCATCAAAAATCAAGGTCGGCACACTGCGCTGGCCGGCTGTGACCACCTGAATGGCGAGGCTGATGCGCGCCAGCTCACCGCCTGATGCCACTTTGGCCAGATCACCTGCGGGCTGACCGGGGTTGGTTTTAACCAGTAATCTGACTTGATCAGCGCCATGCTCGGTGATTTTACCGTCGGCAAAAGGCTCGACTTCAATATTGATGCTGCCTGCAGGAATCGCCAGCTGCCGGATGGAAGCGGTGATTTGTTCGGACAGCGGTGCTGCCGCATCACGACGGCGCTGATGCAATACTTCACACAGCTGGCGGCAATGTTTTTCTTTGTCCGCTACCTGTTTGTGCAACTCGGCCAGGGTTACCTCACTGCCCGCAAGCTGCGCCAACTCCTCACTGAGTTCATCAAACAGACGCGGCAGCTGTTCGATTTCCACATGATGCTTGCGGGCCAGATCATGGAGTAAGGACAGCTGATGCTCAATGTCATTGAGCCTTGCAGGATCGAGTTCGACATTATCGAGATAGTGACGCAGATCAGTGGCTGTCTCATCGAGATTAATGACGGCAGCATTCAGCGTTTCCACAGCACTGGCAAAACGCGGCTCATATTCCTGCAGTTTTTCCAGTTCACTCAGTATATGACTGATGACGTCGTAAGCTGCCACCTCATCAGCATCAAAGATTTGATGTAAGCCCGATTCGGCAGTGCTGATAAGTTGTGAGGCATTGGCAAGCTGGCCCTGTTCCTGCAACAGGCTACCAATACTGTCATCGGACAGGCTCAGCGCTTCAAGTTCATCGACCTGGTATTGCAACAGTTCCTGGCGCGCCTGCTGTTCTTCGGATTGCTGCTGCAGGTTTTCCAGTTGCTGCTTGAGGTTCTGCCAGTCGCGATAACTGACTTTTAATTCATCCAGCAGGCCTTTATTCCTGGCAACGATATCCAGCAATTCGCGTTGAGTCTGGGGTCTGACCAGTGACTGATGAGCATGCTGGCCATGAATATCGATGCTGCGTTCACTGATTTCACGCAATTGTGTCAGTGGTACCACGCGGCCATTGATATATCCCTTGGAGCGGCCATCGCGACTGATGGTGCGGCGCAGGTGGCACTGTTCATCATCATCCAGTTCCTGATCGATCAGCCAGTCACGCAGCAAGGGATTATCATTGAGGCTGAAATCTGCTTCGATTTCGGCGCGTTCGGCACCATGACGAATCATATTGGAGTCAGCGCGGTCGCCCAGTACCAGACTGAGGGCGTCGACCAGCATCGATTTACCAGCGCCGGTTTCACCAGTGAGGGAGGTCATCCCCGCATCAAATGTCAGTGCCAGGTCTTCAACAACGGCCAGGTTGCGCACACTCAGACTGATCAGCATGTCAGTTTTCTACCCCATTCCAGTTTTGCCCGGAGGATAGAATAATGGTCGTGATCTTCCAGATGCAATAGTCGGATTTGGCTTTGGTGTCGTTCGATGCGAACAGTGTTGCCAGGCCGCAGGATTTGACCGGGGCGTCCGTCGCAGGTCACCATGCCGGTGGTAATATTATTTTCGCTGAGTGTAATCTCAATGGTGTTGCTGGCAGCCACAACCAGCGGCCTGTTACTTAGGGTATGCGGGCAGACCGATGCCAGCACGATGGCGTCCAGGTCGACATCCAGAATCGGGCCGCCGGCAGACATCGCATAGGCGGTAGAGCCAGTAGGGGTGGCAATCACCAGGCCATCGGCACGCTGGCTATTGAGGAACTTGCCATTGATATAGGTCTCAAACTCAATCATGTGCAGGTTTTCATGGGCATGAATAACGACGTCATTCATGGCGATACCGGGCGCTTCATCGTGGCCCTGAATTTCGGCCTGCAGCATAAAACGGCGATCATCACGGTAGCGACCGCTGATGACTTCCTGCAGTTGCTGCTCAAGATTATTCAGTGTGACATCCGCCAGAAAACCCAGGCGACCAACATTAACACCGACGATCGGCATATCTGTTCCCGCCAGAGCCCGGGAGGCCGACAGCAAGGTGCCGTCACCGCCGATAGCAATAGTTAGATCACACGCCGCAGGAAATTCTGTTGCTGGAATGACCGTCAACTCAGGCAGGAAACTCAGTTTTTCATTACAGACCACAATAAGCCCAGCCCCGCTCAGAAAGGCATTAACACGTTCGATGGCGTTTTCCATCACCGTGTCGTCTTTGCGGATAAACAGGCCGATACGTTTGAATGTCGAATCAGTGGTCAAAACAGGCTTCCGTTACTGAGAAATCGTCATCTGATAGTAAAGCTTTTGTCATAAAATCCAAAGCGAAAACGCAGAGGCAGTGGATTTCATCGATAACATTGATAATAGCGGCTGCAGAAATGGTAGAATGACGGGATTTTATTAAACTAAACCAAACCAACAGAGGAATGAAATGGCGATTGAACGTACACTTTCTATCATCAAACCTGACGCAGTTGCAAAAAATGTCATCGGTGAGATTTACACCCGCTTTGAAAAAGCCGGTCTGCAGGTTGTCGCTGCAAGAATGATGCACCTGTCACAGGAGCAGGCAGAAGGTTTCTATGCCGAACATAAAGAACGTCCTTTCTTTGGCGCGCTGGTCAGCTTTATGACTTCCGGTCCTGTGATGGTTCAGGTGCTGGAAGGCGAAAACGCGGTACTGACTAACCGTGATCTCATGGGTGCCACTAACCCTGCTGATGCCGCTGCCGGCACTATTCGCGCTGACTTTGCACAAAGCATCGATGAAAATGCCGTTCATGGTTCTGACTCTGTTGAGAGTGCTGCCCGTGAAGTGGCTTATTTCTTCTCTGCTGATGAAGTCTGTGCACGTACACGCTAAGAGACTGTCATGACTGAGCGCACGAACCTGCTGGGATTGGATCTTAAAGGTCTGGAAGCGTTTTTCGTCGACCTCGGCGAAAAGCCTTTCCGTGCGCGTCAGCTTCTGCAATGGATTCATCAATACCGCGTCACGGATTTTGCCGAGATGACCAATCTCAGCAAAGTGCTGCGGGAAAAATTACAGGCAGTCTCTGAAATACGATTGCCTGAAGTCATGCATGAGCATATCTCGCGTGACGGTACCCGTAAGTGGATTATCAAGCTGTCCTGTGGCAACGCTATCGAAACCGTTTTCATCCCGGAAGATGGGCGGGGCACCCTCTGTGTTTCTTCACAAGTTGGCTGTGCTTTGACCTGCACTTTCTGTTCGACCGCGCAGCAGGGATTCAACCGTAATCTCGACGCGGCAGAAATCGTCGCCCAGCTCTGGATCGCCAACGAGGCCCTGGGTAAAGAACCGAAAGGCAACCGCGTGGTGACCAACGTGGTGATGATGGGCATGGGCGAACCACTGGCGAATTACAATAATGTCGTCACTGCCATGAACCTGATGCGGGACGATTTCGGTTACGGCATATCCTGGCGTCGACTGACATTGAGCACGTCAGGCATGGTGCCAATGATTGATAAACTGCGTGAGGACTGCCATGTCAGTCTCGCGATTTCACTGCATGCGGCTAATGATGAATTACGCAATCAGATTGTGCCGCTGAACCAGAAATATCCGATTGCCGAATTACTGGCAGCCTGTAAGCGTTATGTTGCGGGAGATCAGAAACGCCGTCATATCACTGTTGAATATGTGATGCTGGCCGGTGTCAATGACTCAATGCAGGATGCCAGGGACCTGGTCAGAATTTTGAAAGATCTGCCCACCAAGATTAACCTGATACCTTTCAATCCTTTTCCGGGCACAGACTATGAATGTTCTTCCCGCAACCAGATTGAGCGCTTTAAACAATACCTGATGGATAAGGGACTGGTCGCGACAGTGCGAAAAACCCGTGGTGACGACATCGTCGCAGCATGTGGTCAGCTGGCCGGTGAAGTACAGGATAAAAGCCGTCGCAGTGAGCGAATGGCCCAACAGCGAGAGGTCGTGTTATATCGATGAGCAAAAGCTTGCATAAGTGGTCGATTGTGTTACTGCTGTCATTGCTGACGGCATGTAACAGTACAGGTACGCGTCCGGAATATGTGGCACCGGACCCTAAAGCTGCCGAGATCAATATGCGGCTTGGCCTCAACTATATGCAGCGTGGTGATTATGCGGTGGCGCTGGAAAAGCTGCAAAAAGCCCTGAAGCAGAACCCGAACCTGCCCAGCGCACACAACACCATCGCTTTGCTTTATCAGCAGCTGGGAGAGAACGACAAGGCTGAAGCCCACTTTCTGGAAGCGGTAGAACGTGCACCGGATTACTCCCAGGCACAAAACAATTTCGGCGTGTTTCTCTGCAATCAGGGACGTTATGATGATGCCGAAGCACGGTTTCTGAAAGCGGTAGAAAATCCGCTGTATGAAACACCGGAGCTGGCTTACGAGAACGCGGGTCTATGTGTCAGCCGGATACCCGATCTCGAGAAAGCAGAAAGCTATTACCGTAGAGCATTACAAATTGAGCCAACACTGGCCAAATCGCTGATGCGCATGGCCGAGCTGAGTTATGAACAGCAGAATTATCTGCAAGCCAGAGGCTATCTTCAACGCTACCAGGCTGCAGCCAACTGGTCGCCGCAGGCGCTGTTACTGGCAATAAAAAACGAAAATAAACTGGACGACCAGGATGCCGTTTCCAGTTACACACTGATTCTGCGATCGCGTTTCCCTGACTCTGATGAGCTGCAGAAGGTTAATCAAGGGTTAATAGACTGATGAGCCAAACACACGATGAACCCGTACTGACCCGTACCACTCCGACTTTGGGTGAGCGGTTGAGGCAGGCCCGTGAGGCAAAAAAATACAGCATCGCTGAAGTTGCAGCTCAACTCCGTCTGACCAAAGATATTGTTACCTGCCTGGAAAATCAGGAATGGGAGCGTCTTAATGGTCGAACTTATGCAAGGGGCTATTTTGCCAGTTACGTCAAGTTCCTGGGTCTGCCCTATGATGAAATGCTGGCGGTATTTAATCTGGAGTACACGGCGACAGAGCCTGCTGTCAATCTCAGGCAGCAGCATCATATCAGTGATGAAAGCCAATTTCCCTGGTTTATGTTGGCATTAATTGCGATTGTACTGGTGGTGGGCTGGCTGGCTTACCAGCAATGGCAGGCTGCGCAAATGGCACAGCAAAACGCGGCGCTGTCTTCTGAAATCAACGAACAAACTGAACAGGACCCGAATCAGGACAACTTTGCCGAGAGCATTGTTGAACCATTGGACAGCACACTGCCGGATAACTCGGAACCTGAGGCTGATATGGCAGAGCCAGTCACCGACGACATGGGTGAGCAAGAGGAAGGCGCGGCGCCGCTGTTAACTGACGACAGTGTGGCCGAAACAACGGCCGCAGAAACAGACAACATCACCCAAGCTGAAGGCCAGCCGGAAACACAGCAGATACAGGAAGCGGAGGCACCGACATTACGTATGACCTTCAGCGGTGAATGCTGGGTTGAAGTGACCAGTGCCAATGCCAAAGTGTTGGTCAGCCAGGTTATGCAGGCTGAGCAGTCATTGGAATTACCTGTTGAGCAGCCGCTTCAGATTCTGTTGGGACGGGCCGATGTCGTCACCATTTACTACAACAATGAGCAGGTCGATTTAGAACCTTACACTCAGGGTGATGTTGCGAGACTGACTTTGGGGGTAGATTCCTGATGGAAACAACAAGCTATATCAAACGCAGAAAATCGCGCCAGATCATGGTCGGCGATGTGCCGGTCGGCGGCGATGCACCGATCGCGGTTCAGAGTATGACCAATACCTCGACCACCGACGTGGCAGCCACGGTTAAACAGATTCAGGCGCTGCAGAAGGTGGGGGCTGATATCGTCCGCGTGTCGGTACCGACCATGGACGCAGCCGAAGCCTTTGGTCAGATTCGTAAACAGGTCAGTATTCCGCTGGTGGCCGACATTCACTTTGACTATAAAATTGCGCTGCGGGTGGCTGAACTGGGTGTGGATTGTCTGCGCATCAATCCGGGTAATATCGGCCGTGAAGACCGTGTTCGTGCTGTCGTTGATAAAGCCCGTGATTATGGCATTCCGATCCGTATCGGCGTCAACGCCGGCTCACTGGAAAAAGAACTGCAGAAAAAATACGGAGAGCCGACACCGGATGCGCTGGTGGAATCGGCCCTGCGTCATATTGATATTCTGGATCGTCTGAACTTTCCCGACTTCAAGGTCAGCCTGAAAGCCTCTGATGTATTCATGACGGTTCACGCATACCGCAAGCTGGCCGATCAGATTGAGCAGCCATTGCATCTGGGTATTACCGAAGCCGGAGGTTTACGCAGCGGTGCGGTCAAATCCTCCATCGGCCTGGGTATGCTGCTGGCAGAGGGCATTGGTGACACCATCCGTATCTCACTGGCTGCGGATCCAATAGAAGAAATCAAAGTTGGTTTTGATATCCTGAAAAGCCTTCGCATACGCAACAAAGGTGTCAACCTGATTGCCTGTCCGTCCTGTTCCCGCCAGCAGTTCGATGTGATTTCCACTGTCAATGCGCTGGAGGCAAGGCTGGAAGATATCACGGAACCGATGGATGTAGCTGTGATAGGGTGCGTGGTCAACGGCCCTGGTGAGGCGAAGGAAGCGGCTATCGGCCTGACCGGTGGTACACCGAACCTGCTTTATGTCGATGGCAAACCCAACCACAAAGTCGACAATGAATCGCTGGTCGATGAGCTGGAAAATGAAATTCGCAAGCGCATTGCCCTGCGTCAGCAACAAGCAGAAAAAGATAAAATCATTCCGATAAAGGACATCAGTTAAACGTGGCAGATATTATCCGTTCTATTCGGGGAATGAACGATATTCTCCCCGATGTGACGCCCTATTGGCAGGCGGTTGAACAGACCCTGAAAACCGTGCTCAGCGGCTACGGGTACCAGGAAATCCGCTTTCCCATCGTAGAAAAAACCGAATTATTCAAACGTTCTATCGGCGAAGTTACCGATATCGTCGAGAAAGAGATGTACACCTTTGTGGATCGCAACGGTGACAGCCTGACCTTGCGACCAGAGGGCACCGCCGGCTGTGTCCGTGCGGCGATGCAGAACGGTCTGCTCAACCAGACACAACGACTCTGGTATATGGGGCCGATGTTCCGCCACGAACGCCCGCAGAAAGGCCGCTATCGCCAGTTTCATCAGGTCGGTGTCGAAGCCTATGGTTTTGATGGCCCGGATATCGATGCTGAAATGATTCTGATGACGGCGAGGCTATGGAAAGCGCTGGGCCTTACCGGGGTGACATTACAGATGAATTCTCTGGGTTCAACTGAGGCCCGTCTGGCGTACCGTGATCAACTGATCAAATATTTCGAAGCTCATCAGGATCAACTTGATGAAGACAGCCAGCGTCGACTCTACAGTAACCCACTGCGGATCCTGGATAGCAAAAATCCGGATATGCAGGCAGTGAATGAAGCCGCGCCCAAGCTTATCGATCATCTGGATGAGGAATCAACAGCCCACTTCGAGGCGCTGTGCCAGACACTGGACAAGGCCGGGATTGCTTATGAAATTAATCCCCGTCTGGTACGAGGTCTCGATTATTACGGCAAAACCGTCTTCGAATGGGTGACCGATCAACTGGGCTCGCAGGGCACAGTCTGTGCCGGTGGCCGTTATGACGGCCTGGTTGCGCAACTCGGTGGCAAGGGCGCGACGGCGATCGGGTTTGCGATCGGTATTGAAAGACTGATTGCTTTACTGGAAGCCACTAACGCCTTACCGGAAATTACACAAACAGATGCCTATTTGGTGGCTGTTGGTGATATCGCTGCTGAACAGGCACCGATCCTGGCGGAATCACTGCGTGATGCGATACCCGGTTTCAAGTTGATAAGCCACTGTGGTGGTGGTAGTTTTAAAAGCCAATTCAAACGCGCTGACCGCAGTGGTGCGCGCTGGACCCTGATTCTGGGTGAAGAAGAAATAAACAACGAGACGGTCGGTGTTAAAACCATGGCTACCGGCGAGCAGGAAACCGTCAGCTGGTACGACCTGGCAACGTACCTGAGTCAATAATTATAAATAATATAGATATAGCAGAACTATGACACCTTTGAATATACCTGAATGGCAATCTCTGGTCCGTCACTATGAGGACCTGAAATACCTCTCAATGCGCGAACAATTCGCACTGGACTCCGGCCGTTTCGAGCGTTTTTCCGCCAAAAGCGGTGAACTGCTGCTGGATTATTCCAAAAACCGGATTACCCAGGAAACCATGGATAAGCTGATCCAGCTTGCTGAAGCCGTTGAGCTTGAGGACTGGACTGAAAAAATGTTCAAGGGTGACACGATCAACCACACCGAAGGTCGTGCTGTTCTTCACACCGCTTTACGAAACCGTGCCAATACACCGGTCATGGTCGACGGCAAAGATGTGATGCCGGAAGTCAATGCCGTGCTGGACAAAATGCGCCGTTTTTCTGAACAGGTTCATAATGGCAGCTGGCTGGGTTACAGCGGTAAGAAAATGACCGATATTGTCAACATCGGTATCGGCGGCTCTGATCTGGGCCCGGCAATGATCTGCGATGCGCTGGAACCCTACGGTATTGATGGCATCAGTGTACATTTCGTCTCCAATGTCGACGGCACTGATCTCAGTACCACACTGGAAAAACTGAACCCGGAAACCACGTTGTTTGTGGTGGCCTCAAAAACTTTCACAACGCAGGAAACACTGACCAACGCGCAATCGGCGCGTAACTGGTTCCTGAAGTCAGCCAGCCAGAAAGATGTGGCCAAGCATTTCGTGGCGGTATCCACCAATGCCAAGGAAGTAGCCAAGTTCGGTATCGACACCGAGAACATGTTCGAAATCTGGGATTGGGTCGGCGGTCGTTATTCACTGTGGAGTGCGATTGGTCTGCCGATTGTACTGTACGTGGGTATGGATAACTTCGAACGGCTGCTGGAAGGCGGTTTCCAGATGGATCAGCATTTCCGTAATCAGCCATTGGCAGAAAATATTCCTGTCATCATGGGATTACTGGGAATCTGGTATATCAACTTTTTCAGTGCTCAGACCCATGCCATCGTGCCTTATGACCACTCACTGGCACGTTTCCCCAGCCATATGCAGCAGCTGGATATGGAAAGCAATGGTAAGTTTATCAACCGTGAAGGTGCGCGAATCAACTACAAAACCGGCCCGGTTATCTGGGGCACACCCGGCACGAACGGTCAGCATGCCTACTTCCAGTTGATTCACCAGGGCACACAGCTGATCCCGGTCGACTTTGTGCTGCCGGTCAACAGTCATTACCCTGAATGTGATCACCAGTCGATTCTGCTGGCTAACGGTCTGGCGCAGGCTGAAGCGCTGATGAAAGGTAAGACCGCGGAAGAGGTTCGTGCCGAACTGGTGAAAGAAGGCTTTGAAGGCAAGGCACTGGAAGCGCTGTTGCCACATAAGGTCTTTCCCGGCAATCGCCCCAGCAATGTGCTCATATTCCCTAAACTGACACCGGAAATGCTGGGCCAGTTGGTTGCACTTTATGAGCATAAAGTCTTTGTTCAGGGTGTTGTCTGGAACATCAATTCATTTGACCAGTGGGGTGTGGAACTGGGCAAGCAACTGGCCAAAGCCATTATTCCTGATTTACAGGACGGTTCTGAAATTTCATCTCACGACAGCTCCACCACCAGTCTGATCAGACTGATTCGCGAGCTACGTCAGTAATCACTTCTTATCGTCCGCCCGGCGCCTGAATGCCGGGTAGGGCGGTGAATAAACCTGGGTATCATCCGGTAGCTTCACCAGCTTTTTATTCTTCTCAGGATAGGGCAGATGGTGCAGGAAATGGCGCATGCAGTTAATCCTGGCCGCCCGTTTGTCATTGGCTTCAATGACCGTCCAGGGGGAATGCGTGGTGTGGGTTAACTGAAACATCTTGTCGCGCGCTTCGCTGTAATGCTCCCACTTTTCCTGAGCGGCAATATCGACCGGACTCAATTTCCAGGTTTTAAGCGGATTCTTGCGCCGGGCTTCAAATCTGGCCTGCTGTTCCTTACGGCTGATGGCAAACCAGTATTTAAAGAGTCTGATACCGTCATCAATCAGTAAACGTTCAAGCTCAGGTGCCTGCTCCAGAAACAAGCGATACTTTTCTTCCGTGGTATAGCCCATGACTTTCTCAACGCCGGCACGGTTATACCAGCTTCGATCAAACATCACGATTTCACCCGCCGAAGGCAGCTGTGTCAGATAACGCTGGAAATACCACTGTCCCTGTTCCACATTGCTGGGTTTGCCCAGTGCAACGATACGGGCACCGCGTGGGTTGAGATGCTCGGCAAAGCGCTTGATGGCCCCACCTTTACCTGCAGCATCACGTCCCTCAAATAAAATCACAATGCGTTCACTGTTTTCAATAGCCCAGTCCTGGACTTTCAGCAGCTCCATCTGCAGCAGCTCTTTTTGCTGCTGATAATAGCTGCCTGAAATTCGCTTGGGCCGGGCCATTGTTGACGCTTTTTAATGCTGCTTTTTAAGGATCAGCCCGGAAAGCGGTGGCAGGTTGACCCTGATTGAATGGGGACGATCAGCACAGGGCAGCTCTTCACTCTCAATCACGAGCGCATTGTGATAATTGCTGCCGGCATAAAACTCGGAGTCGGAGTTAAGAATAATTTCATAATGACCGGCTTCAGGTACGCCAATGCGGTAGTTGTCACGGGGGATGGGCGTGAAATTAAAGGCTGCGACGATGAAGCTCTTGGCATCTTTACGCAGATAACTGAGCACTGAGTGCTCTCGGTCATTACAGTCAATCCATTCAAATCCATGCGGATCAAAATCATGCGAATGCAAAGCGGGCGTTTCCCGGTAAAGATGATTCAAATCGGCAACCAGCTTCTGCAGTCCCTGATGAATCGGATAATCGAGCACGTACCAGTCCAGCGAGGTTTCACAATTCCATTCATTACCCTGACCGAATTCACAGCCCATAAACAGTAGTTTTTTACCCGGGTAACTATACATAAAGGTGTACAACAGCCTCAGGTTGGCAAAACGCTGCCATTCGTCCCCGGGCATTTTGTAGATCATCGAACGCTTGCCGTGTACGACTTCATCATGCGAGAAGGGTAAAACAAAGTTTTCGGTAAAGGCGTAAAGCAGGCCGAAAGTCAGCGCATCATGGTGATAGCGACGGTGAATAGGATCCTGCTGCATGTATTCAAGAATGTCATGCATCCAGCCCATATTCCACTTCATGGAAAAGCCGAGTCCCCCCATATGGACCGGCCGTGAAATCATCGGGTAGGAGGTCGACTCTTCAGCAGCAATAATGCAGCCTGGGTGCTCCTTGTGCAGCACCGAATTCACATGTTTGAGAAAGTCGATCACCTCGAGATTTTCGCGACCGCCATATTCATTGGGCAGCCACTGACCCTCTTTTCGGGAATAGTCGAGATAGAGCATTGAAGCGACTGCGTCGACACGCAGACCGTCGATGTGAAACTCCTCCAGCCAGTAAAAGGCACTGGACAGAAGAAAGTTGAATACTTCACTGCGACCATAGTTGAAAATCAGCGTGCCCCAGTCCTGATGCTCGCCGCGGCGGGGATCAGCATGTTCATACAGTGCGGTGCCATCAAAACGGGCCAGGCCGTGTGCATCCTTGGGGAAATGACCGGGTACCCAGTCAAGCAACACACCAATATTATGCTGATGACAGCAGTCAATAAAATAGCGTAAATCATCCGGGCTGCCGAATCGGCTGGTGGGAGCAAAGTAACCGGTGGTCTGGTAGCCCCAGGAAATATCCAGCGGATGTTCAGTAATGGGGAGTAACTCAATGTGGGTGAAGCCCATTTTGCTGACATAAGGCACGAGGTCTTCAGCCAACTCCCGGTAGCTGTAGAAGCTGCCGTCGGGGTGACGTTTCCAGGATCCCATATGGACTTCATAGACCGAATGCGGCTCGTGAAGCCAGTCCGCATGTTCACGGGCATCCATCCAGTCTTCATCCTGCCAGTGATGCAAAGTCGGGCGGGTAACCACGGAAGCCGTGCCGGGGCGCAGCTCGCATTGCTGGCCATAAGGATCCATTTTCAGATGCAGCGCGCCGTCGTGGCGGCTACGGATTTCAAACTTATAGAGTTCGCCCGGTTCAATTTCAGGAATAAACAGTTCCCAGACACCGGTATTACCGCGAACACGCATCGGATGTCTGCGGCCATCCCACTGGTTGAAATTGCCGACAACACTGACACGTTCAGCGCCCGGCGCCCAGGTAGCAAACAGAGTGCCTTTGATGCCCTCGACCTCATGGACGTGCGCCCCAAGGACTTTATAGGCATGCCAGTGTTTGCCCTCAGAAAACAGGTGCAAGTCATATTCAGACAACTGCGGCATGATGCTGTATGGATCATGGAAGGCAACTGCTTCACCATTGTGTCGCTGGCGATGAATTTTATAAGGCCATTTGAGCTCACTGGCATCACCCAGCCAGACGAAAACATCACTGCCTTCGATGCGGGTCATTGGCAATGTATTATCGATTTTCGCTTCCGCAGTATCGGGTAGAAAAGCGCGGATAATGGCTTTGTCGTTTTGCTGATGAAAGCCCAGCACACTGAAAGGATCGTGGTGGCGCGCTTCAATGATTTTTATAATGTCTTCGTTCAAATTCTTGTCAAAAATCATCGCCATAATATCCCGTATAATCTTTTAATTGCTGATTGCCGCACGCTTATGGCAGGCTAACAGTATTACACCACAAATCATAGGGCTTTGGCCGGAGAATTATCGTATGAGTGAGAACAACAGCACGCGTTTCGTCAGTCGATTAACGCGGGATACTTTGGCCTTGATTCTAGCTGGTGGTCGAGGTTCCAGACTCAAGCAGTTGACTGACTGGCGAGCGAAGCCTGCTGTGCCGTTTGGTGGTAAATTTCGAATTATTGATTTTCCTCTATCCAATTGTGTGAATTCCGGGATTCGCCGGGTCGGGGTGCTAACCCAGTACAAAGCCCATTCGTTAATCAGGCATATTCAACAGGGCTGGGGGTTCATGCGGGGTGCTCTGGGTGAATTCGTGGAACTGTTGCCGGCCTCCCAACGTAATGAAAAAGGCTGGTATGAAGGTACCGCTGACGCGGTCTACCAGAATATCGATATCCTCCGGAATCACGGCCCTGAGTACGTTCTCATTCTGGCTGGTGATCATATTTACAAAATGGACTATGGTGATATGCTGGCAGAGCATGTTGCTCAGAATGCTGACATGACCATCGGCTGTATCGAAGTGCCGATCAACGAAGCCAAAGCGCTTGGGGTTATGTCAGTCGACGTTAACAGACGCATCGTCGCGTTCGATGAAAAACCGGATAACCCAACGCCGATGCCGGGTCGTGAGGATGTGGCACTCGCGTCCATGGGTATCTATGTTTTCAATGCCGCCTTTTTGTACGAGCAGCTGATTAAAGATGCCGATACCCGCGGTTCCACTCATGACTTCGGGCATGACATCATTCCCAGCCTGATTAAAAACTATAAAGTTGTTGCCTTTCCATACAAAGATGTCCAGGGCAATGATCCCGGCTACTGGCGTGATGTCGGGACTATCGATGCTTTCTGGTCAGCCAATCTGGAGTTGATTGGCGTGACCCCGGAACTCAATCTCTACGATGATGACTGGCCGATATGGACCCATCAGGCACAGCAGCCACCCGCCAAGTTTGTGTTTGATGATGATGACCGGCGGGGCATGGCGGTTGATTCCATGGTTTCCGGCGGCTGCATTATTTCAGGATCGACGGTCCGTCACTCGGTGCTGTTTTCCAATGTGGAGGTGCACAGCTATTCACTGGTGGAAGATGCGGTGGTGTTGCCGGATGTGACTATCGGTCGCCATTGCCGACTGAAAAAGGTGGTAATCGACAAAGGTTGTGTGATTCCGGAAGGAACAGTGATCGGTGAGGATCCGGAGCAGGATGCCAAGCGCTACCATGTGTCACCGAAAGGTGTCGTTCTGGTTACACCTGAAATGTTAGGACAAAACTATCGTTATGTCAGATAAACTCAAGGTCGTTCTTTGCTGGCACATGCACCAGCCGCAGTACAGTGAACCGATGGGGGGGCTGTATCAGCTACCCTGGACCTACCTGCACGCGATTAAAGACTATGTGGATATGGCCTGGCATCTGGAGAATGTCCCTGATGCCAGGGCCGTGGTCAACTTCGCTCCGACCCTGCTGGAACAGCTGGCAGATTACGACGACCAGCTCAAAGGTCGTTTCAAGGGAACCGGCCGGCTTAAAGATCCGTTGCTGATCGCGCTGGATTCACCGGTGCAACCGGTTCACGCGGAAGAGCGAAAAACACTGATCAATGCTTGTCTGCGTGCCAATGAAGAAAAACTGATCCAGCCTTTTCCGCATTTCGCCCGGCTGGTGGAAATGGCTCGCTGGACGCTGGAGGAGCAGGAACGTCTCAATTATGTGAACGATCAGTTCATGATCGACTTGCTGGTCTGGTACCACTTGGTATGGATGGCTGAGTCAGTCCGGCGCAGTGATGTCCGGATTCAGGCACTGATGAAAAAGGGACGACTGTTTACTTTCCATGACCGGCGGCAGTTGATGATGGTGATGGGGGAGCTGTTGAGTGATCTGATCCCCCGCTACAGACGACTGGCCGAATCAGGGCGTGTTGAGCTGTCAGTGACACCTTATGCTCACCCGATTATGCCGCTGCTGCTGGATATCAATTCCACCCTGGAAGCGATGCCGGATGCTTTGCTGCCTGAGATTACCCATTATCCCGGTGGAAGAGAACGGGCGCACTGGCATCTGGAAGAGGGACTGCGCGTATTCGAATCTTTCTTCGGCTTCAGACCGAAAGGCTGCTGGCCTTCAGAAGGGGCGGTTTCTGAGGAAACGCTGAAAGTGATCGCCCAGCATGGCTTTGAGTGGGCCGCAACCGGTGAGAATGTTCTGAGAAACAGTCTCAAGCTGTCAGGCATAGCCGATGCTAATATTCATAAACCCTACAAACTGCCTGGTGCTTCACCGGCCTGTTTTTATCGTGATGATGGTCTCTCTGACATGATTGGCTTCATTTATACCAAGTGGGGCGCCGATGATGCGGTGAATGACTTCATCCACCATTTGCTGAATATCAAAAAAAATACAGAGGGTGATGCAGACCGCGTTGTATCTGTAATTCTGGATGGCGAAAATGCCTGGGAATATTACTCCTACAACGGTTTTTACTTCCTGCAAAGTCTGTATCGCCGGCTGACAGAGCACCCGGAAATTGAACTCACAACCTTCAGTGACTGTCTTCATAGCGGCGTGCAGCCTGCCAAACTGCCGAAGATGGTCGGGGGCAGCTGGGTATTTGGTACCTATTCAACCTGGATCGGCGATCCCGATAAAAACCGCGCATGGGACTTGCTCAGCGAAGCCAAGAAAACCTACGACAGGGTGATGGCAAGCCACGAGTTTGATGAGGAGACGCAACAGGCACTGGAACGCCAGCTTGCTATCTGTGAAGGTTCAGACTGGTTCTGGTGGTTTGGTGATTACAACGCTGCAGACAGTGTCAGTGATTTTGAACGCTTATACCGGCTGCATCTTTCCAATCTTTATCAAATGTTGGGTGAAGAAGTTCCTCAGGTCCTGTCTGAGGTCATTTCTCATGGTGGAGGAAATATGGAGCAGGCCGGCACAATGCGGCGCGGTAGTTGATGCAACAGGCTCATATTTTTGATCAGCGGCGCAGCGGTGTGCTGCTTCACATTACCAGTCTGCCATCCGGGAATATGGGAGCGGATGCCTATCGATTTGTCGATTTCCTTCAGTCTGCCGGCGTTACACTGTGGCAGATGCTGCCGCTTGGTCCGACCCATGATGATCGTTCCCCTTACCAATGTCTTTCAGCCCATGCAGGTAATAATCGCCTGATATGTCGCGAGATGCTCAAGGCTGCGCCCTGGGCTGAGGCGGCGAAGCTTAATGATCCGAAAATGTCTCGCTTAATGTCGCATGCCTACCGGCAGTTTGACCTTCGGGCGGATGAAGCTGAGCGGCAAGCCTTTAGTGACTTCTGTGAGCAACAAGCTTATTGGCTGGATGATTACGTTTTATTCCGCGAGTTACGTCATCTTAATCAGTCACGGGCATGGTTTGACTGGCCTGCGGCATTACGTGACCGCGAACCGGAAGCGTTGGAGAGATTGGCGATTGAACGTAAAGATGCCCTGAATATTCGTCGGTTTGAGCAGTTCATTTTCTTCCGTCAGTGGCACCAGTTAAGAGCCTACGCCAACGAGCGCGGTGTGAAACTGTTTGGTGATATGCCCATTTTTGTGGCCCATGACAGCGCCGATGTCTGGGCTGAACCATATCTTTTTACCCTGGATCAGGCCGGTCAACCAACCCGCGTGGCTGGTGTGCCGCCGGATTATTTTTCCGAGACCGGACAGCGCTGGGGTAATCCGCTTTATGAATGGCCAGTGCATATTGAGCAGAATTTTGACTGGTGGCATCGCCGTCTGCAGACCCAGCTCGAGTGTTTTGATTTGATACGTATCGACCACTTCCGTGGTTTTGAAGCCTGTTGGGAGATCCCCGCCAGTTGTGAAACTGCGGTCGACGGTGAATGGGTTAGTGCGCCCGGAGAGCAGTTGTTTGACAGTTTGCTGGCGCACTTCGGTGAGTTGCCGCTGGTGGCTGAGGATCTGGGTATTATTACCGATGAAGTCACGGCTTTGCGGGAAAAATATGCCATGCCGGGAATGAACGTTCTGCAATTCGCTTTCGGTGGCGATGCCAGTAACCCATACCTGCCGCACCAGCAGTGCGTTGACAGTGTGACTTACACCGGCACCCACGATAATAACACCACGCTTGGCTGGTATCTGGCACTGGAGCCGCACGTCAAAGCCCATTTCCATGCCTATATAGGTGAAAGCATGGAAATGATGCCCTGGCTTTTGATTCGCACGGCACTGAGTTCTGTTTCTGAACTGGCGGTGCTGCCGATGCAGGACCTGCTGTCCCTGGATGGGAGCCATCGCATGAATATTCCCGGCACCACAGAAGGTAACTGGCGCTGGCAATTCAGTTGGGATATGGTGGATGACAACATTGCCGCGCGGCTACGAGCCCTTAATGGCCTATACGGGAGACTGTGATGGAAGCGAACCTGGATCACCTTCGATACGCCCCGACACATGAATGGGTGAATGATGAAGAAGGCAATGAAATGACGGTAGGCATTACTGACTTTGCCCAGAATCAGTTGGGCGATGTCGTGTTTGTCTCTTTACCCACACCGGGAAGTCAGTTCCAGGCAGGCGACGTCTGTATGTTTATTGAGTCGGTGAAGTCGGCTTCAGATATTCACATGCCAGTGACGGGCACGATTATCAGCGTTAATCAGGAACTGGAACAGAGTCCGGAACTGGTGAATCAGGATGCTTTCGGTGGCGGCTGGCTATTCAAGCTGACTGCGGACGAAACAGCCAGCAGCGATCATTTGCTGGACAGTTTTGCCTATGATGCTTCATTGGATGAGTAAAGCGCCCCCAGCAACGTCGTTTTGCGTGCACCGGTAACAGAGGGCAGATTGCCGGGCAAGTGATGCATAAATCGCCTTGCCAGCCAGGCAAAAGCACAGGCTTCCACCCAGTCAGGAGCCAGTCCCAAATCAGCGGTAGTGCGGACTGTCATGGCAGGTAGTGCATCACGCAGGGCCTGCATCAGTACTTCGTTATGTGCGCCACCACCACAGACAAACACTTCTTCAGTCTGTTCCGCATATTGCTTGATGGCATCGCTTATTGAGTTCGCTGTCATTTGCAGCAGGGTTTTCTGAACCGCTTTCGCCTTTATCGGTTTGTCCAGTTCGGCCATCTTCTGCGTTAACCAGTTCAGGTTGAAATATTCCCGCCCCGTGCTTTTGGGCGCCGGCTGCATAAAGAAGGGATCATTCATCAGCAAATTCAGCAGCGCGGGATCTATCTCACCATCGCGGGCCCACTGACCGTTATCATCGTATAAATTATTGTGATGCTGCTGATACCACTGATCCAGCAGGACATTGCCGGGGCCGGTATCGAACCCGGTCACGGCCTCTTCATTGCCGGCCGGCAACACAGTGATGTTACTGATACCGCCGATATTGGCAATGACACGATTCCGCTGCGGATCCTGAAACAGTGACTGATGAAATGCCGGCACCAGCGGTGCACCCTGACCACCCAGAATCATATCGTGCTGACGAAAGTCAGCGACAGTGTTGATGCCGGTTTTTTCGGCAATGACATGCGCATTGCCGATTTGCATGCTAAAAGGGTAAGCGGCATCAGGTGCATGGTAAATGGTTTGACCATGACAGCCGATGGCTTTGATATCGGTCGCAGCGATATGGGTTTCGGATAGCAGCTGGTTAATGGCGTCACCATAGGCATAGCCCAGTGCCATATCGATTTGTCCCAACTGTTGAAGGTGTGTCCTGCCGGCATTAATCAGTTTGAGTAAGTCACGGCGCAAACTGTTATCGAAGGGATAGGTTTCAGCCGCCTGCAGTGAAATTTCATGGGCATTGAAGTCAACGATGGCAACATCAATCCCATCCAGGCTGGTGCCTGACATGACGCCAATATACAGACCCATAAGTTTACTGCTGGTTGAATGCCAAAGCTGGCAGTGTCAGTTCGTCCAGTTGTGCCAGTAATGGCTGAGATTGCTGTCTGAACTCAGCCATGTAGTTGGCATTGAGTGGTTCCGCTTTAGGCAGTGCCACAGTCAGCGGGTTGTGATGCACACCGTTGATACGGAATTCGTAATGCAGGTGGGGACCGGTCGCGAGTCCACTGCTACCAATGTAACCGATAGTTTGCCCCTGTTTGACCCGCTGCCCGTTTCTCATGCCTTTTTTGAAACGTGACATATGAGCGTAGAGCGTTGTGTATTTACCACCGTGCGACAGTATCACTGTCCGGCCATAACCGCCCTTGGTACCGACAAATTCAACTTTGCCGTCACCGGTTGCCAAGATGGGGGTACCGGTGGGAGCCGCATAATCCACACCACGATGAGGACGCGCAGTTTTCAGAACCGGATGAAGACGGTTGGGGTTGAAGCGGGAACTGATGCGTGAGAAATGAACCGGTGTCCGCGTGAAAGTCTTACGCATGCTGTGACCTTCCGGTGTGTAGAAGTGGCTATTACCCTCGGGGTCGGTATATCGAATCGCACGGAAAGTGGTGCCGCGATTGGTGAATTCAGCAGCAAGAATATCGCCGTCATCAAATTTTTCACCATCAAGGAAGGATTCTTCGAAAATAACCTTGAAGTTATCGCCCTGGCGCAGGTCTAAGGCAAAATCAATATCCCAGCCGAAGATGTGTGCCATTTCCATGATCAGCTTGTCTGACATACCCGCTTTTTGGCCGGCTTCAAACAGAGAGCTTTCAATCTGGCCGGCAACCTGTTTCTGGCGGCTCTCGACATCACGAGTCAAAGTTTCAGCGGTATAGCCATCTTCAGTTCTGCTGAGTTGCAGAGTTTCAATCGGGCTGAGTTTAAGCTCCAGCTTTTCCAGTGTCGTTGTGTTCTCAGTCTGAGACAGACCGAAACGCAGGGTCTGACCGGGCTTCAGATTCAGCAGTGGTTTTATGCTGTCACCTGACTGAGCCACATTATAGACATCACGTGCTGTGAGACCGGCTTTGGGGAAGATCAGCGAAAGGTTGTCACCGGAATCCACGGTGATTTCCTGCCAGGTCAGTTCTGGTTCCGATTGCTCGACTATGGCTTTCCCTGTTTCAATTTCAGCTGGCGTTTCTTTGATAACCTCAGCTGCTTTTTCCTGCTTGTCTTCTTCCAAGTGCAATTTTTCCAGCTGGGCAGGCTCAGCCAGGCTGGCTTCTTCGTTGCTGGGTACCGGCACCCGCGCTACAGCAGGTGCATTGACGCCAGCTGGTTGGTCAGCACCCGGTTTTTCGGGTAGAGCTTGGGTTTGTGTGTTTTGCTGGGTGATTCTACTGGGCGTTATTTGATGACTGCTCTGACCCGGCAACTGAATCGTTTTGGACTGGGTGTCAGTGTTCAACGGCGTACTGGTAGCCAGAACGATGGTAGTCAGGAAAACGCCGATCACCGTCAGCAAGGAAAGTAAAAGAATATGATGTCGTTTGCTATGGCCGGGTTTTTCGCTGGTGAACAGTCGTCCATGAGGCGAATTGCTCAGAAGTCTGTTACGTTTCATATGCAAACTCTTGCTGAAATTATAAATTCGCTCAATTCTGGCAGCATTTGAACAGAATTGGAACCCCTTGCTGTAAGCTTGTTGTGATAATATTGCCCGCCATCACATTTACAAACTCGGAGTGCATAGATGATCCCTGTACAAGAGGCGATGGCAGAGATTCGCCGCGGTGCTGACGAAATCCTGGTAGAGAAAGAACTGATTGAAAAACTGGAATCAGGCAAGCCGTTACGCATCAAAGCCGGTTTCGATCCAACCGCACCGGATTTGCACCTGGGGCACACCGTCCTTCTTAATAAGCTGAAACAGTTTCAGGATTTGGGTCACCACATCCTTTTCCTGATTGGTGACTTCACCGGCATGATTGGCGATCCTACCGGTAAGAATGTCACACGTCAGCCATTGACCCCGGAGCAGGTCAAGCAGAATGCAGTGACTTATCAGGAACAGGTGTTCAAAATTCTGGACCCTGAAAAAACCGAGGTTGTGTTCAATTCTCACTGGATGAATGACATGTCGTCTGCAGACATGATTCGCCTGGCATCTAATCACACGGTAGCGAGGATGCTTGAGCGGGACGATTTTCACAAACGCTACAGAAACAACCAGCCGATCGCGATCCATGAGTTTCTTTATCCTTTAATACAAGGCTATGATTCGGTGGTATTGGATGCCGATGTTGAGCTGGGTGGTACTGACCAGAAATTTAATCTGCTCATGGGGCGTGAGTTGCAAAAAGCTTACGGTAAATCCCCTCAGTGCATACTGACCATGCCGATTCTTGAAGGGCTGGATGGCGTGCAGAAAATGTCCAAGTCATTAAATAACTACATCGGCATCAATGACAGCCCCAAGGATATCTTCGGCAAGTTGATGTCGATTAGCGATGATCTCATGTGGCGTTATATTGAGCTGTTAAGCTTCCGCAATGTCAATGAAATTGACGACTGGCGCCAGCAAGTCGAGCAGGGCAGAAACCCTATCGAAATCAAAAAAGAATTTGCTCAGGAAATGGTTGCCCGCTTCCACGGCGAGCAAGCAGCCGACGAAGCTCGTGGCGGTTTTGAAAACCAATTCAAGAAAGGTGAGCTACCGGATGATATTCCTGAAATCACGCTGTCAGTCGGCGGTGAAGGAATGCTGATAGCCAATGTGCTTAAAGAAGCCGGTCTCACCAGCAGCACTTCTGATGCGATGCGGATGATCAAGCAGGGAGCCGTCAAGATCGATGGTGAAAAAGTCGATGATAAATCGTTATTGATTGCGCCGGGTGTAGAAGGTGTGTTTCAAGTGGGAAAACGCAAATTCGCCCGCATTACCGCTAATTAAATTACCTCTACCGGCACACTCATGTGAATGTGCCGGCATTCCTGCTTCAGTTCAGTTGCCGGCCACAGCGCTTGCAGTTTTTGAGCTGTTCATCTCCGTTCAGGCTGTGCTTCAACACCAGCACTGCTGCTTTACCAAAACCATAACTGGTCAGCAACAAACTGGCGTATAGATAAATATTAAATAGAGTGAATCCGGTACCGGACGGCGTGTAGTTCTCTGTGGCGGGATCCAGTATCGGAAAAATGGCGTATAGCAAAAACAGACTGGAGTTGGTGAAAGCACCGATCACCATAGCCCACCGCACATGCCAGGGTAAACCAACTCTGGCGGCATAGATGCCCAGGATTAATGCGCTCATCAAAAGGAAGTCAATGTGGGCTTGCAGTACGCGACTCGACTTACCCGGAAAGAGACTTTCCAAAAAACCGATTTGGTTATAGAGGCCTACCAGGCTCCAGGCCAGCACCAGTGCCATCAATATCCAGAGGCAGGCGCCACGAATCAGGATAACATTGCCCGCATGTGATTGATCGTTGGTCATAATCTCTCCTGTTGTTATAGTTAACCGACAGTAAAATGTTGCCTGTAAGCAGGGGCAAAAACTTTTCCCAAACGGTGCGGTTTTTTGACCGCAGAGGTTGTTTTATGAATCAGCCTGTCAGCCATGCAATGGACTTACCCACTACACATCTTGGTGGAGAGCGTTTCTGCACCGAATTGCAGCCCGTTTCCCAAAGACTGGCCTGGCTCAGAGAAATCATTGGTCGCGAATACGCTAATGTTGAAATCACGCCGCCCGGCGATATGTATCTGTATAACGATATGTTTATCTACCCCTGGCAGCAGGGTGTGCGTTTATCTCCCATTTATTCCAATGCGATTACACTGGAGCGTCTTCCCTGCGAACCAGAGCATATATCTCAGGACTGCTATTTCGCGGTATTGCTGACAGCTGGCCAATACAAATTAGAGCAGGGCGGTCGAGAGGTTTTTCTCAAGCCGGGAGAAATGACTATCTATGATGCTACCGAACCACACCGAATTACGATTCCGGCGCAGTTCGCCAAAGTGTTGATTTCAATTCCACGCCAGCTACTGGATGAACGGGTTTCTAATGTCAGCCGTCTGACCGCAACACGTATTCCCAGTAGTAGCGGTATAGGCGCAGTCACGTCTACCATGATCCGATCGACAGTCGCTCAACTTCCTAAACTCAGTCATAGTGCTTTTCAGTCTTTATCAGATCCTGTGCTTGATAGCTTTAGCTTGTCGATTAGGGAAACAGCCGGCCAGCGAGTACATTTATCCCGTTCACAGGGGGCCACCTTATGGCGGCTGAAGCAGTTCATCAGCCACAACCTCGCCGATAGTGAACTGGATGCAAGTAAAATCGCTGCAGCTGTCGGATTGTCATTGCGCTATATAAACAAGTTGTTCGAGCAGGAGCAGACCTCATTGATGCGATTTGTGACGCAACAGCGACTTGCCCGTTGCCGTCACTATCTTGCCAGTTGCCTCCATGCCCACCTCAGTATCACCGAAATTGCCATGCAGGCAGGTTTTAATAACATGGCGCATTTCAGTCGTGTATTTCGTCAGCACTATGGCATGTCACCGCGCGCTTATCGCCAGCAGCAATTGAAAAGGCACTGATCGTTGCGGCAAAATCGCCAACAATCCTGCGATGGAAGATGGGTGATGAAATTATTACAATAAAATTACTTATGAATTCATAGGCCTAGTTGTCGGCTATCAGGATCGGGAACAACTTCCTGTTGACCTCCGCCGCTCAGGCTGTAGAATGCGCCTCTCTTGTTGCTTAACAACACGCCAACAGCGGACCGGAAAGCAACAAAAATGTTTGACAGTCTGGCGTGGAGCTGTATAATTCTCGCTTCTTTGCTGCAGCGAGTTCTGCGAGCAACGCTCTTTAACAAAACAGTATCAAGTAATTTGTGTGGGTGCTTACGTCAGGTGGCTAGAAAACCTGACGGCTAGCATTTACATGC
>NZ_VENF01000013.1 GCF_009711715.1 Methylophaga sp.
ATCTTGAATCGGGAAAGCCCCATGTGACAAATCTGTCTGGAACAGATTTGGACGCCGTCAGGCGCCCGAAGGGTGAGGTGCATGGATGCACCTCATCAAAGTAGCTCAAGAGACATAAAGATAGGCCATCCTCATTGAGGTTGGCCTGAGTTTGATGCTTATGACATATGGGCACGGATTGCTTAAACCCTAAGCTGAAAACGGTGCAGAAACTCCCTCAGGCATCCGGATAGCAAAGATCTTACGGACAGTTTCTTCAGTCTTCCAGGTGCCTTTAAAGCCAGCCTCTACTAAAAAGCTGTCACCGCCCTGATAGGTGACTGATTTGCCATCGGCATCAGTCAGCGTCGCTTTGCCTTCAAACATATGCACCATCTCATCCGCGTTGTAGGTTACTTGATAAGTGCCGGGTGTGGCTTCCCAGAACCCAGTGAGAAATTTACCGTCTTCAGGTACATGTTCCAGCCAAGTCTTCATGGTCGGTTGACCTTCGGTTGGCACCCAGCCATCAAGATCAGTTGTAATCGGGTCAACATTGGGTTTGGCGATATTGCCGAAAGATACTGTTTTCATCTCCGCTCCTTAACACGAACAAAATATTGGAACAGTGACTTTCTCAGGGATGTTGATTTGTGACAATTGATCTTAATGAGTACAGCAGGGTGCTACTAAAGAGGTAGCAGACAACATGACCGGATTCAGAACATTGAGCTCACAAGTCTCTCACAGTGCCTGCGATAGACTTGAGGACTGGCTGAACGGGCCAGTATCATCAGCATTCGTGTCTTACTCAGTCTCGGCCGGCTTAACAAATTACTGTCTGTTTGCTGAAGAAGCTGGTGAAGGGTGGTAATGCCGCCTAATGTCATTGCTCTGACTTCCCACCCCATCCTGCCGCGTAATCTGGCACCGAGAAGGTAGCCCTGCTGCATGAGTTTTGCAGTGCGTCGGTACAGGCTGCGGATAACAACTGCAATCGACTCTGAGTTATTGGCAACAAGGTCAGCCTCTTTGAAGCCGGCTGCTGAAAGTTCATCCTGAGGGAGGTAGATCCTATCCTGTTCCCGGTAATCCTGAACGATGTCCTGATAGAAATTAATCAGCTGTAATGAAGTGCAGACAGCATCTGATTGCTGAAGTTGGCGTTCACTCGGTGAAATAGTCAGGTGCAGCAATAAGCGGCCTACCGGATCGGCTGAGTAGCGGCAGTAATCCAGAACTTCAGAAAAATCCGCGTAACGCGACTTCACGACATCCTGTTTGAATGCGGTTAAGAGATCATGAAACAGCCTAACCGGAAGCCTGTGCTGGCTAATCACATCTTCTAATGCGATAAAGATCGGGTCTTTGCCCTGATAGTGGTGCTCTTCGATTTGTCCTAGTGCCTTACTGAAACCCTCGAGCCGGTGTAATCGTTCAGCCCGGCTGAGATTGCCTTCATCGGCAAAGTCGTCAGCGGTTCTGGCAAAAGCGTAGATCACACTGATGGGACGTCTTAGCCGTTTTGGCAACAGAAACGAAGCTACCGGAAAGTTTTCATAATGGGAACGGGTCAGTTGCTGACAATAAGCGTATGCCTGTTCCAGACTGGGCCTAGTCATCGTCACCTGTTTGCTGAACCTGTCGAGGCTGCTGCTCAACGGGCGGTAAATCGGTGATTTCATTTTTACTGCTGATACCCATTTCAGTGAACTTACGGGCACCGGGCAATACCTGACGTTCCAGAGAACCTACAGCACTATTGAAATGGTTGACGCTACTCCCGAGGCTGTTACCCAGTTTGCTCAGGTGATTGCCGAATGTGGAAAGCCGTTTGTAAAGCATTTCACCGAGCTCACGAATATTCTCGGCATTCTCGGCCAGCGCCTGTTGTTTCCAGCCATAGGAAACGGCACGGAGCAGGGCAATGAAGTTGGTAGGTGTCGCCAGAATTATATTTTGACTCATGCTATCCTCAAGCAGCGCTGGATCCACTTCCAGAGCGGCGGATAGAAATTGTTCGCCTGGAATAAAAAGCACGACGAATTCTGGCGAGTTACTGTATTCCGCCCAGTAGTTTTTACGGGCCAGTTCACGAACCCGGCTGCGGATAACCTGAGCATGACGTTTGAGTTCACGCTGACGTTCACTGTCATCCTTAGCCTGGATGGCCGATAGATAAGCATCCAGCGGTGTTTTGGCATCGACAATGATATCCCGTTTTTCAGGAAGCTTAACAATCATGTCAGGGCGAATACTGCCGTTTTCAGTAGCAGTATGGGTTTGCTCAAAAAAATCACAATGCGCCACCATGCCACTCAGCTCGGCAAGGCGGCGCAAAGTCATTTCGCCCCATTGACCACGTACTTCGGGGCGGCGTAATGCCTGAACCAGATTCTGAGTTTCCAGCTGAAGCTGCTGCTGGCTTTTGGTCATTTGATCGATTGTGGTGCGGAGGCTGCCATAGCTTTCCTTCCGCTCCTTTTCTATATCGTGAATCTGTTTGGTCGTTTGCTGCAAAGCCTCGCTGATGGGCTTAACCAGTTGTTCAATGGCTTTTTCCTTGCTGCTCAAATCGGCCTTGGCCTCACTCTGAAACCGCTTCAGATTCTCTTCCGCCAGTTTCAGAAAACTATTGTTATTGCGGCTCAATGCTTCATTAGATAATTGGTTAAAGGTGTTAGCAAGTTGTGCCTGTGTCTGTTGTAGAATTTCATCCAGTTGTTTCTGCTGCTTTTTTTCCAGCTCAAGGTTAAGTGACAACTCAGTGTTTTCTTTTTCCAGCCGCCGAATGACTTTTTCTCGCAACAGATACACAATTAAAGCCCCGGCTAACGCCGCAGTGAGTATTAACACCATGAGCATGGGAGTAGCGCTTAAAGCCATTGCAGCAGTTCTTCCGGTTGATTGATCATGGCATCAGCCTGCCAGTTTTCAGGCCGGTCGTCATCACTAAGATAACCATAACAGGCCACAATGGTATGCATATCGGCATCGCGGCCAGCGACGATATCACGTTCGGCATCACCGATATAGACACATTGAGCAGGCTGCATATTGATCAGTTTACAAGCATGCAGCATCGGCGCGGGGTGAGGCTTGCTTTGTTCGGTGGTATCGCCGCTAACGATACAGGCGGCACGTTGCTTGAGGTTAAGGCCGGCCATTAACGGCTCGGTCAGGAAAGTCGGTTTGTTAGTAATTACTCCCCATTTTTTCCCGATTTCATCTAGCTTATCGATGACCCTCTGCATACCTTCAAAGAGCCTGGACTCCCGAGTCAGGTTGTTGTGATAGATTTGCACGAATCGTTTTTGTAAGACATCAAACTCAGGGTTATCGGCAGTGATACCAAATGCCAATCCAAGCAAGCCGGCGCTGCCGTGGCTGGCTACTGCACGAATCGATTCATAGGCAAGCGGTGCGCGTCCTTCCTGTTCCAAAACCTGGTTCAGGGCATAGGCCAGATCAGGTGCAGTATCGACCAGGGTGCCATCCAGGTCGAAGAAAAAAACATCAAATTGCGACATATTAGATTTTACGACAGTGAACCAGATAGTTCACCTTAACGTCCTTGCTCAGACTGAATTCTCGGCTGAGAGGATTATAGCTCATACCACTGATATCCTTGACTTGCAGGCCTGCCTGGCGGCACCAGCCCGACAGTTCTGCCGGTCGGATGAAGCGTTTGTAGTCGTGCGTTCCCCTGGGCAGCATATTCATCACGTATTCAGCACCGACAATGGCCAGCAGGTAAGCTTTGGGGTGACGGTTCAGGGTGGAAAAAAAGACATCGCCTCCGGGCTTGACCAGTTCAGCACAGGCTTTGATGATGGCTGTCGGATCCGGCACATGTTCCAGCATTTCCAGGCATGTGACGACATCAAACACCTGCGCGTGCTTACTGGCCATGGCTTCAGCAGTGGATTGCTCATAATGAATCTGGAGGCCGCTTTCCATCGCATGTAATTTGGCAATATCCAGCGGCATATCGCCCATATCAATGCCGGTCACATTAGCACCGCTTTTAGCAAGCGCTTCAGAGAGAATACCGCCACCGCAGCCGACATCGATGACATTGGCCTCATTCAGTTTGCTGCGTTCTGCGATATAACCGAGCCGCAGGGGGTTAATTTCATGTAAAGGTTTGGACTGGCCTTCCAGATCCCACCAGCTGCTGGCCAGGGCTTCAAACTTGGCAACTTCGTTAGGATCGACGTTGTGATGGTGTTCGCTCATTAATCAGCCTGTTTGATTGTGTCGGCCCATTGACGGGCATCACGTATGACTTTAGTTTCGTCCAGCGTAATTAACTGCCGGTCTTTCAGTAAATTTTTACCGGCGACCCAGACATCTGTCACTTTATCACGGCCAGTGGCATAAACCAGTTGTGAGACCACATCATATAATGGCTGGGTTTCGATTGCGGCCATGTCCACCGCAACCAGATCTGCAAATTTGCCAACTTCGATTGAGCCGATTTTGTCATCCATTGCCAGCGATTTGGCAGCATTAATCGTGGCCATTTCCAGTGCCTTATGAGCTGGAATACTGCTGGGATCTTTGGCTACTGCCTTGGCCAGCAGCGCAGCCTGGCGCATTTCACCGAACATATCCAGATCGTTATTGGAAGCTGCCCCATCCGTACCGATGGAGATATTGACGCCGCGCTGGTCGAGCGCCGCCACAGGGCAAAAGCCACTGGCGAGTTTCAGATTAGACTCAGGACAGTGAGCGATGTGAACACCCGCTTCGCTGCACCAGTCCATTTCCCGGTCATTCAGTTGTGTCATATGCACCGCGATGAGCCTGGGTGACAATAAGCCGATTTCACGCAAACGCTCCAGTGGCCGCATGCCGAATTCCTCTACACTGGCTGAGACTTCAGCTGCAGTCTCATGGATGTGCATATGAATCGGCAAGTCCATCTCTTCTGCATTGATAAGTATCGATTCGAAGGTTTTGTCCGCCACGGTATAGGGCGCATGGGGGGCATAGCTTGTGCTGATGCGTGGATGATGTCGATAGTGATCATGTAATTGCTGGCCTTTATGCAGATATTCATCGATATTGGCTGCCCAGTTGGTGGGGAACTCGATGACCAGCATACCCAGGCTTGCCCGCATACCACTTTTATCAATGACGCGGGCCGTGGCTTCCGGGAAGAAATACATATCATTGACGCAGGTGGTACCGCCACGCAGCATTTCGGCAACTGCCAGTGCTGTACCGGCTTCAACAAAGCTGTCACCAACAAATCGACCTTCCGCCGGCCAGATATGATCATTGAGCCAGGTCATCAGCGGTAGATCATCGGCCAGACCCCGGAACAGGCTCATCGCGCTATGAGCGTGATTATTGATGAGACCGGGAATCAGACAATGCTGATCCATGTCATGCACTGTGGCGGCAGTATATTGCTGTTTTGCTTCATCCATGGGGAGAAGCGCTACAATACGACTATCCTTGATGATAACGGCCTGGTTTTCCAGCACTTGCTTAGAGGCATTGACAGGGACCAGCCAGCGGGCATTGATAATCAAATCGACGGTTTGCATGCAGCCGATTATACCGTCGACATAGGGTAAAAACCTACCTTACGAGCCTATTTTATATTCACTACAGCCGCGGAGTCGCCGGATAGTGATAAGGAGGTAATTTTTGAGCACCACAGCAAGCACAATTGCACCCATACAATGGCGGGATGGACGCCTGTTTCTGTTGGATCAACGACAATTACCCCACAGACAGGAGTGGCTCGATTATGACCATCCCGACCTGGTGGCGGAAGCAATAACTATGATGGTCGTGCGCGGGGCACCCGCCATCGGCGTTGCAGCCGCTTACGGCGTGGTTCTGGCTGGTCGTCAGGCCTGGCACACTGCCGGCGTCACCTGGAAGCAGGCTATGACAGCACCGCTTGCCAGGCTGGAAAATGCGAGACCTACCGCCGTGAACCTGTGTTGGGCGATTGAACATATGCGCCAGTTTTATCGGGATCTGTCTGATGGCGAGTCACCCGAAACAGCACTGCTTGCAGAAGCCATCAAAATACATGAGCTGGATGTCGCGGCCAACCGCCGGATGGGTAAATACGGTGCCAGCCTGTTGGAAGCGAATAGTATCGTGCTTACGCATTGTAATGCCGGCGCTTTGGCCACTGCCGGTTTTGGCACAGCACTTGGCGTGATACGGCAGGGGGTTGCAGACGGCAAAATCCAGCATGTCTATGTGGATGAAACCCGTCCCTGGTTGCAGGGCAGCCGGCTGACCGCCTGGGAACTGCTGCAGGACAATATTCCCATGACCTTACAGGCTGATTCTGCGGCAGCACTGTTAATGGCTTCCGGGAAACTGGACTGGGTGATTGTCGGTGCTGACCGAATCGCAGCCAATGGTGATACCGCCAACAAGATTGGCACATACTCGCTGGCCGTGCTGGCCCGCTATCATAAAGTCAGAATGATGGTGGTGGCACCGACTGCAACGATTGACTGGGACATGCCTGATGGCAGTGGGATTCCTATTGAGCAGCGACAGGGTGAAGAAGTGACCCACATTAACCGTGAACCCATTGCGCCTGCTAATGTCATTGCCATAAACCCGGCATTTGATGTGACACCGGCCGACTTGATTGATGCCATCGTCACTGAGGCGGGTGTTATCCTGTCGCCAACAACCGAGAAAATGTTAACGCTTAGAGAGGAGAAATCATGACTGAAACTGTGCTTATTACCGGTACCAATCGCGGAATCGGCCTGGAGTTATGCCGGCAACTCTCAGCTAAAGGTATGCATGTGATCGCTACCTGTCGTCACGCCTCAAAAGAACTCAAAGACCTTAATGTGGAAATCATTGAGGATGTCGAGGTCAGCGCACCGGCAAGCCTCGCCAGACTGGCCGATAAACTCAAAGGGCGGAACATCGACTGGCTGATTAATAATGCCGGTATTGCCGGAGGAATTGGTCTTGGCGATATTGATGACGCTGCGGTGGAGAGTTTCATCAGAATGTACCGGGTCAATAGCCTCGGGCCTTTGCTGGTGACTCAGGCTTTACTGCCAAACCTGCATGAAGGCAGCAAAGTCGGGATTATAACCAGCCGCATGGGCTCGATCGGTGATAATGATTCCGGCGGTAGCTATGCCTACCGGATGTCAAAAGCCGCGGTTAATGCAGCCGGTAAATCTTTATCTATCGACCTCAAACCAAAGGGTATCGCTGTCGCTATTCTGCATCCTGGCTGGGTACGTACCGATATGACCGGTCATGGCGGCCTGATTGATCCGGATGAATCCGCATCGGGCCTGATAAAACGCATGGAAGAACTCAATCTCGATAGCAGCGGTGGTTTCTGGCACACCAATGGCGAACGACTACCTTGGTAGAAGAGCAGATTAGTCCCGGCAGCAGGGAAGCTGCCCATCCCATTCAACTGTTTTCATCCCGATCAGCGTTGCCGACACTTCATGAAGCTGAGCGCCTGCCAGCTATGTTTGAAGACAGTACCCATCAACTCTGGCGCTGTGAGACCAGCGACGGGCCAATGATGCTGAAAATCTGCCAGCAGCGAATGCAGGATAAATCCGGCTGCTGGCAAATCATAGAAAACTTATTCGGCCGTTATCTTCCAAGGGATCTGGCCAATATTGATGCCATTCAGAGCACAATCGAGCAGCATGGCCGTATTCCCTTACCTGAATTAGTCAGCTGGGCTGGGACCTCAGAGCTATTTCCAGCCTATATACTGACCCGCTTTGTTGATGGGAACATGCTGGAGGCATTACACCTCAATGAGACGATAATTACACAGTTCGCCACGCATATTGCTCAATTGCATCAGCTTGAATACCCCTATTGGGGAGACCTCAGTCAACCGCAACGGGAAGCGAAACGCTGGTCTGAAGCATTGCAGCAAACGTTACTGGATCAGGCTGTCATCAGCAATATCAACCAAGACTGGCTTGTTCAGGCTCTGGCACAGCTGGAACAACTTGAACCGGCGACTTTTACACCCATCATGCTCGATAACCGCTGGGATCAGTACCTGTTCGAGTCTGATCGCATCAGTGCGCTGGTAGATATCGATGCATTTGTAGCAGGACCGAGAGAACTGGAGCTGGTGTTACTGGAGTATCAGCTTGATAACAGGCAGGCGGCGCTGTTTTGTGAGATTTACAACCAGTATCTGCCTATGCCGGACCTTAGTAAAAGCAGACTGAGTTACCGGCTATTGCTGTTCTTGATGAATGCACTCGGAGAAACGGATATTGATAAATGGATGCAGGCTCAAGTTAGATTTAGATAAAGTCATCCTCATTGCACATGACATAACTCAGAGAGAAGCTCGGTGTTAAACTCTCCGAGATTTGCCAGTTTATATTTGGCTTTGTGAAAGTGTTTACTTTGCAACTGTTCAACACCAGGGACCACAATTGTTCTGATCTTAGCGGCGGTGGCCGCTTTGAGACCTGAAATCGAGTCTTCAAAGGCAAGCGCATCAACAGCAGTGACATTAAGTTTGGCTAATGCTGCCAGGTAAACATCAGGGTGAGGCTTACCATTTTTCACCTCCGATGATGAGACCGTGCAATCGAAATATTCGCTTATACCCAGTTTTCCAAGCACTAAGGGGATTAGAGTTTGAGGGGCATTCGTGGCAAGGCCGATCTTACAATGATGTTGCCGAAATAATTCCAGAGTCTGCAAAACACCTTTTTTGGCAACGCCATGCGCTTTGATAAGTGACCCTACCATGTCGATGACATCTTGTTCCACCAGGTTTAGGTCACGGTTTTGCCATGGAAAATGATGGAACCAGAACTCTGTTACCTCACGGGTGGTCATTACGGCTGTTAGAGAGGACAGCTCGTCACTGACCTCAACACCCAATGAGGAAAACACATGTCTCTCGGCGGATTTCCACATGGGTTCGCTGTCAATTAGCAACCCATCCATATCAAAAATTACAGCTTTCATACGCTAGAAATAACCCTGATGGACTTAACCAAATGAAGGTGTATGTCGCTGGCGATAAAGTCTGATCCAGTTGATAAAGCCGACTGTTGCCAGCACCGTGTAAAGCGAGAACAGAGCCACCGTGGCATAAAAACCGGTTTCCAGATACAGCATCACGGCGGCGGCGTCGATAATAATCCAGTAAAGCCAGTTCTGCAGGACTTTACGCGCCATCAACCAGGTATTGAGTACCGAAAAAACCGTGACACCGGCATCCAGGTAAGGATTCTGAGAAGCCTCAATACTGTCCAGATAGTGCCCTATCAGCCAGGTCAGCAGGCTGCCGGTAATCAGGAAGGCAAGGTGATAGGACAAAGGCCAGCTGTGAATGGCGATATCGTTTTCACTTTTTTTATGCTGACGCCACAGCAGGTAGCCGTAGATCGCCATCCCCATATAGTAAAAGTTGAGCAGGGCCTGCATCGGCAACTGGCCTTCCCAGAACAGTAGGGTGTAAATCAGGGTGCTGATAAAGGCCATTGGCCAGCACCACTGGGATTCGCGGGCGGCGAAGACGATATAGCCGACGCCCAGCAGTGCAGCAAACACCTCCCAGCCTGATAAGGCCATCAGGCCCTGTAACATGGCATCCCACATGCTTGTTTAGTCTTCAACCTGATAACGATCAGTGCCGATCATCTTCAGTACAAAAACGCTGTGTGGAAGCTGGCTGAAGACGGCCTCAATTTCGCTGTCCATGGCGTCCATCACATCACGGTATTCACCAAAAATCTGGGTACTCAGATTATTGCGGGAAATATTGAGTTTGGGATTATTCTCCAGTTTGTCGATAAAGGCCAGAATCGGTTCGGCATATTGTTCTGTCAGCGGATAAAGGCTGATATCTACAGAAACACGCATAACAACTCCTTATTAAAAAAGGAGGGCCCAGATGAGCCCTCAAGCTGTGAATTAATAATCGTAACTGACCGTCAGGCCAACTACGCGGGGATCGCCGAATTGTTTGTATGTGCGGTTGGCGTAACCTATCCTCGGATCATTACCGAAGAAAAAGCCACGGGTGTAGTAATCCTTATCAAACAGGTTACGACCCCATAAAGTGACTTTCCAGTTGTCTTTCTGATAAGCCAGGCTGGCGTTATAGATGACATATGAACCTGACTTTGAGTTGTGACTATTGGAAAAATAAAAGTCATCCTTGCCTTCCATATTGGCGCGCAGAGTCAGATTCGGTGTCAGATAATATTCGCCACCGAGTGTGAATTGATAGTTCGGGGCATGGGCCTGACGACGACCTTCAATATCATTGCTGGTGATGTCCGGGTTTTCATATTCATCGAACACAGCGCGCAGCAGTCCTACCGCACCAAACAGACGGAAGTCCTGACTCATCAGCCAGTCAAAATCGGCTTCCAGGCCGTAGTTTTTGCCTCTGGCCGCATTTGCGATAGAGTCTTCAAATTCGCCACCACCGACAAACACAGAACTTTTAACCTGAGCATCGCGGCGCAGTGAATAAAAAGCAGCGATGTTGGTAATCAAGTCGCCATCCAGCCAGCGTGATTTCAAACCAGCTTCCAGGCTCCACATGTACTCGGTGTCGAATTCGCGTTTACTATCTGGTAAGGCATCATTGTTATTTACACCACCAGATTTATAACCACGCGAGAGGGAGGTATAGGTCATGTGATCGTCATTGATTTGATAGTTGAGACCCAACTTGCCACCGAACAAACGCTCACTGGTATCAATATCCAAGGCATTGGAGTCTTCATAATCGGCTTCAAAATGTTCGACCCGTAACCCGGTAATCAAGGTCAGCTTATCAGTCAGATGGGTATCCAACTGGCCGAACAGGGCAGCGTTTCTGGTTTCGTAATCATTATCCAGATTGCCGAAATCCGAGTTCAAATCCAGTTCTTCATCCTGTGAGAGGAAGTAAACACCGAGGGCCCACTCGGTGGTGTCATTGAAAATCCGGCCATCTTCATTGGAGAGCGCTTTCAATTCGACAGAATAATTTTCACGCTCGCGGTTGAACTCTTCAGTCGCTGCGTAAGCATCAGGGTGGAATCCTGGATATGTCCAATCTGCGTCATAGCTGTAGGTCAGATCCGATTGCATATAAGTCACGCTAGACTGAAGCTGAAGTGCGCTGCTGGCCCGGTAATCTGTTTTAAGCGCAATTGCGTCTGTATTTTGGCTGTCCTCACCGGGCATATCGGACAAGCTGTCACGACTGTTATCCAGCGTAAATGCATCGTAGCCATTATCAATATCCAGATGCAGCAGGTTCAGATCGACAGTGAGATCCTGGTTTACCAGCCATTTCAGGTGACCACGGGCGGTAATTTCATCGTGGTTCTGAACATCATCTTTCCCAAGGAACTCATTATCCATATAGCCATCAGATTGATGGCTGTAGACTGAAAATCGCCCCAACAAATTATCTTTGACCAGTGGGCCACCAACAGCTACGCCGACATTATGGGTGTTGTATTCAGCAATACCCGTTTCAAAATGCATATCCAGCTCATTGGTCGGCTCGGTACTTTTCATGTTGATCACCCCGGCCAGGGCATTGGTGCCGAATTTAGTGCCCTGAGGACCGCGCAGAATTTCAACAGACTCAATGTCAAACAAGGTGGCAGCCCCACCGGTGCGGCTGAAATCAATGCCATCAATCAGCAAGCCGACCGAGGGATTGATGGGGGCGGAAAACTGGCTGCGTTCTCCAATACCCCGGATTTGAAAATACTGACCACGGGCCGCACCGCTGGAAACATTGACGTTGGGTGCCAGGTTCAGCACATCTTCGAGATGCTGAGCACCACGTGACTCGATGACTTCATTATCAATCGTAGTGAGACTGACCGGTGTTTCCTGGGCTTCATTGGGACGAAAATCAGCGCTGACTATCATGGACGGCAGATCGGCAGGGGTAACCTCTGCCCATGAAGGAACAGAAAAAAGGGCGCTGGCACAGGCCAGGGCAAGTGTGGAACGTTTCATAGCTATCCTCAATGGAATAAAGCGTAGAAGACAGCAAAACGGAGACCGACCATGTCAGGAAGAAAGTCGTGAATCAGCCTGTCCCTACGCCAGTATTATCTGGATCAGGTTCATCGGGTTCTCTCTTGCGAGATATCTCAGGCGCAGGGCCACCCCGAGGCAATAGTCCGTTATTTCAATGAAAGCATATCCCTATGGATGTACCCATTTTATTGGATTGGTCTGGCTTTTACTAGCCTGCAACGGCTATTGAAGTGGTCTCAGACTCGAACGGCATTGTGGACAGACACGTAGTTGTTTATTAAGTCTTTGGGTAGAAATTTTCTGTTGCAGGTTATCAAAGCAATGCGGACAGTAATAATCCGGATCGTCACCGAACCGATAACAACCACTGGCTTTGTCTGGATGCGGCGTCGAAGGATGTGTGTTCTCTTCCGACCCGTGAAGCATCACTTTATCGATTTCGTGTTGCAGGGCCGTCAGTAAGTGTTGATCGTCCTCGGAAAGTTTGGTTGCGATCTCACTGATAAGTTGATGGATACTATGCAGGCTGTTATTCATATAGATCTGTGGGCAGTGAACACAAAACTATTATAGGCCTGCGAACAGAAAAAGGCACCCGGAGGTGCCTTCATCATGAACGTTGACTGCGCTTATTTTTCCAGGCTGGCTTTCAGGCTTTCCAGCGTGCTGGTGTAAAGACCGGTAACGGCATTTTTCGCAGCATCATCGCCCAGTTTTTCAGGTGGGTGATGGTTACCGTGATAAGCACGGAAGAATTTACCTTTCCAGCTGACTTTACTGCCGCCATCAACCGCTTGAACTGTGACCCAGGATTTGTATTTGCTAACCGGGAAAGCAGGGACTTCATGCATTTCACCGTGGTCATCGACTTCACCCGCTGTGCTGATATCGGTGATTTCGTACATATAGGTCATCTTCTCTTCGTCAAACTTGTTCAGTTCTTCAGAGATAGTCGCCCCGTTTTCCAGTGTCAGGGTACGGGTGGCCCCTTTTTCATTGCCGCCATTGGCTTCGGTGGCTGTCACAACCGGGATCCAGCTGTGCGCATTATCGAAGTTTTTGATTGCATTCCAGACAGTGGACGGATCCGCATTGATGACAATACTTTCTTCCACGGTAATGCGAGGGGCACCGTGTGATAATGCCAGTGCCGGCAAAAGGGCCAGACTGAGCAGCAGGCCTTTGATTAATTGCTTCATGATTAGTCCTAATATTTCGATTATTGTATTTATTGCTGCGAGCAGCAGCCCGGAAAATTAGCAGCTTTTTGCCCGACCCACAATGTGAATTAGTCCTATATCTCGATCGCCTTGATCACTGCTTCCCGATCCAGGTGTGAAGCGAAATACTCGATAAAAGCATACATATAGCCGCGCAGGTAGCTGCCTTTACGGATGCCGAGGTGGGTAGTACTGGGTCTGAAAAGATGGCTGGCATCAATAGCCTGAAGAGGCGCATCCTTGATGGGATCAAAGGCCATGTTGGCAATAATGCCGATGCCCAGCTCCAACTCAACATAGGTCTTAATCACGTCGGCATCAGTCGCGGTAAAGACCACATTCGGGTGGAGGCCTTTCTCGATAAACGACTGATCCTGCTGGGCGCGACCGGTAAAGCCCATTACATAAGTCAGAATCGGATACTCAGCGATTGCTTCCAGGCTGAGTTTGCTTATCTCCAGCAGGGGATGACCCGGTGGCACTACCACACAGCGATTCCATTGATAACAGGGCAATATGGCCAGTTGTTCAAACTGGGCCAGACCCTCGGTGGCTATGGCGATATCGACCCGACCGGTCGCCGCCATTTCCGCCACTTCCGGTGGGGTGCCCTGCACCATATTCAGATGCACTTGGGGATAACGACCGGAAAACTGTTTGATTGCCGACGGTAATGCATAGCGGGCCTGGGTATGGGTGGTGCCAATCGACAACGTACCGGTTTGATCGCTACGACAATCCGCGGCCAGCTGACGGATATTATCGACGTCCTGCAGTACCCGCTCCGCCATATCGATGACCGACTTGCCCACGGCGGTGAGACCTGTCAACCGCTTGCCGTGGCGTTCGAAAATTTGCAGCCCCAGTTCTTCTTCCAGCTGCTGAACCTGATTGCTGACTCCCGGCTGGGAAGCGTGCAAAGCATTGGCTGCGGCGGAGATACTCATCCCTCGCCGTGCAATCTCACGTACGTATTTGAGTTGTTGTATCTTCATGGCTTTATATCTTTTAGTTATAACGATAGTAGATAATATTCATTGATAGAATATTACGCTTTGGTAAACTTGTCAGCTCTTTGAAGAATACAAGGCGAAAACCTTTATGGAATGGGGTTTTATACTGGCAGGTTTGTTTGTCGGCATTATGGTCGGCATGACCGGCGTGGGCGGTGGTTCGCTCATGACCCCAATTCTGATCTTCGGCTTTTCGATCCAACCTGCTATTGCCGTCGGCACCGACCTGTTATTCGCCGCGATCACCAAGTCAGGTGGGATTTGGGCTTACTGGCGGCATGGCGTCGTTCAATGGAAAGTTGTCTGGAAGCTGGCAGTCGGCAGTATCCCGGCGACTTTACTGACGCTGTGGATGATGAATCTGACCGGCATGCATGAAGGTGAACACAGCGAGATCATTACCAAGGCACTGGGTATCGCCCTGATTCTGACGTCCAGCGCCTTGCTTTTAAAGGGCTGGATTGGGCGTCTGCTCAGAGCCCAGGAAGGGCATCCCGTGGTTAATGCCTTGTACAAACTGAGGCAGGATGAAGGTCACAAAGCCATGTTCACCGTGGCAACCGGTGCCGGTCTTGGCATCATGGTGACAATTTCATCGGTCGGCGCCGGTGCGCTGGGCGCGGTGATTCTGCTGTTTCTCTACCCCAGAATGAAAGGGGTGGAGATTGTAGCGACCGATATTGCCCATGCGGTGCCATTGACCTTTGTTGCCGGGCTTGGCCACTCGGCCGTGGGCACGGTGGACTGGTCGTTGTTATTATATTTGCTGGCTGGCTCCTTGCCCGGCATTGTGATTGGCAGCCATCTTGGTGTGCGAATCTCGGATCAGCTTATGCGTCCGTTGCTGGCCGTTATTTTGGTCCTGGTAGGCATAAAATGTCTGTTCTGAACGGTCCAATAGATTTGACCCTGTATGGCTGCCCCATGCATTACATCAAGGCCCGCGAGGCTATCAGCAAAACCAGGCTCGGGGAGGATATCGAGCTGTTGGTCAATACTGGTGATGCTGTCACTGAAGTATTAAGAAGTTTGCGCCAGGATGGCCAGCAATGTGAGGTTGTATCCGAAGCGGTACTGACCACAACCATTCGTGTGAGAAGAAAACGATGACTGATATCAAACCTGCCCTCGCTGCCAAAATTGAGGCCGCGATCGAGGTACTGAAAGAAATCGAACAGGACTACAGCCCTGCCGTGCTGGCGACCAGTTTTGGCGCCGAGGATATGGTGCTGATGGATCTGATCTGTAAGCATGCACCGGGTATTGAGATATTCACGCTGGATACCGGTCGCCTGCCCAGGGAAACCTATGAGCTGATGCAGGCGGTGAAGACGCATTACAACAAAGACGTTCAGGTTTATTTCCCGGATGCCGCTCAGATTGAGGCTTTTGTCACCAGCAACGGCCCCAATGCCTTTTATGACAGTGTCGACATGCGTAAACAATGCTGCGGTATCCGTAAAGTTCAGCCACTCAAGCGGGCCCTGACTGATAAAAAAGCCTGGCTCACCGGTATGCGTCGCTCGCAGTCTGTGACGCGTGCCGAACTGCCGGTGTCAGAGTGGGATGAAGACCATGGCCTGCAGAAATTCAGCCCGCTGACCGACTGGTCAAATGGCAATGTCTGGGCTTATATCCGCGCCTTTGATGTGCCTTATAACAAGTTGCATGACGAAGGTTACGCCAGCATCGGCTGTGCCCCCTGTACCCGGGCGATTACTGCCGGTGAAGATATCCGGGCTGGACGCTGGTGGTGGGAAAACCCCGAAACGAAAGAATGTGGCTTACACGTCAAATCGAAATAACAGAGAACGATAATGACTGAAAAAAAACTAACCCATCTGAAACAACTGGAGGCGGAAAGCATCCACATCATTCGTGAAGTGGCTGCCGAGTTTGAAAATCCGGTGATGCTCTATTCCATCGGTAAAGACTCGGCCGTGATGCTGCACCTGGCGATGAAAGCGTTTGCCCCTGGCAAGCTGCCATTTCCGTTGATGCATATCGATACCACCTGGAAGTTCAAGGACATGATCAAGTTCCGCGACAATATGGCCAAAAAGCATGGCCTGGAGCTGATTGTGCATACCAACCAGGAAGGTAAGGAAGCCGGTATCAATCCTTTTGACCATCCACGCTACACCGATATCATGAAAACCGATGCGCTCAAACAGGCGCTGAGCAAATACGGTTTTGATGCGGCTTTTGGTGGTGCTCGCCGTGATGAAGAAAAGTCCCGTGCAAAAGAACGGGTGTATTCCTTCCGTGATAAAAATCACCGCTGGGATCCGAAAGCGCAGCGTCCTGAACTGTGGAATATCTATAACAGCAAGGTTAACAAGGGCGAAAGCATCCGCGTTTTCCCGCTGTCCAACTGGACCGAGCTGGATATCTGGCAGTACATCTATCTGGAACAGATCCCGATTGTTCCGCTCTATTACGCGGCAGAGCGTCCGGTTGTGAACTACAACGGTCTCACCATCATGGTGGATGATGATCGTATGCGTATTCCCGAAGGTGAAGAAGTCAGAATGGAAAAAGTCCGCTTCAGAACGCTGGGTTGCTATCCGCTGACAGGTGCGGTTAAATCCGACGCCGACACCTTGCCGGAAATCATTCAGGAAATGTTATTAACCACGACCTCGGAACGTCAGGGCCGTGCCATTGACCATGACCAGGCCGGATCGATGGAGAAGAAAAAACAAGAGGGCTACTTCTAGATGACTACTGATAGTTCATACCAAACAGACAGCTTGATTGCGACTGATATCGAAGCCTATCTGAAGCAGCATGAAAACAAAGAACTGTTGCGCTTTCTGACCTGCGGTAATGTCGATGACGGTAAAAGCACACTGATTGGCCGTCTGCTGCATGACTCCAAGATGATCTACGAAGATCAGCTGGAAGCAGTGACCCGGGACAGTGCCAAGTCCGGCACCACCGGGGATCAGGTCGATTTGGCCTTGCTGGTGGATGGCCTGCAGGCCGAGCGCGAGCAGGGCATTACTATTGATGTCGCCTATCGTTATTTCTCGACCACCAAGCGCAAATTCATCATTGCAGATACACCGGGCCATGAGCAGTACACCCGTAATATGGCAACCGGCGCTTCCACCTGTCAGCTGGCGGTGATCCTGATTGATGCCCGTCACGGCGTGCAGACCCAGACCCGTCGTCACAGTTTTATTGCTTCGCTGCTGGGTATCAAACATATTGTGGTCGCCATTAATAAAATGGATCTGATGGATTACAGTCAGGAAGTCTTCGATAATATCCGTAAGGATTACAGCGAGTTCGCCCGTGAGCTGGAAATCGAAGATATCCACTTCGTGCCGTTGTCGGCGCTGGTGGGCGATAATGTCGTCAACAAGAGCGAGAATATGCCCTGGTACGAGGGCGAGACGCTGATGAACATTCTTGAGCATGTTGATATTGCTGACGATCCGAACTTTGAAGATGCCCGTTTTCCGGTGCAATATGTGAATCGCCCCAATCTGAATTTCCGTGGGTACTGCGGCACCCTGGCTTCCGGCATTCTCAAGCCGGGCGACGCCATTACCGTGCTGCCTTCCGGTAAGGAAAGCAAAATCAAGGCGCTGGTCACTTATGAGGGCGACCTCGATCACGCTGTCCCCGGCGAAGCGATTACTGTCACCCTGGAAAATGAGATCGATGTCAGCCGTGGCGACATGATTGTGCATAGCAATCATCATCAACCACATGTCTCGAGCCAGTTCAAGGCGATGGTGGTGTGGATGACTGAACAACCGTTAACTGCCGGCAAACAATACAGCATCAAGGTCGGCGTCAATGAAAGCACCGGTTCGCTGACCAGCATCGATCATCAGGTCGATGTGAATACTTTGCAGGAAAGCAGCGCCACGGAGCTCAAGCTGAATGAAATCGGTTTGTGTGAGTTTTCACTGAACAAGCCAGTCGTGTTTGATACCTATAAACGCAATCGGATTACCGGTTCTTTCATCATTATTGACCGCCTGAGCAATGTCACGATTGGTGCCGGTATGATTACCGACGCTGTCTCCGGCAGCCACCAGACTGTACCAGCAGGTGAGTTTTCTGCATTTGAACTGGAACTGAATGCCTTGATTCGTAAGCACTTCCCTCACTGGGATGCCAAAGACCTGAGTCAACTGCTTAAATAAACGGCGCCTCGCCAGCCTGGTTAGCAGGCTGGCGAGTATTTCCCCTCAAACATATCCCTCCTCAATCACCAGCTTCTCTTATTCACCTGAATTTCATCTTTTGATGATTTACTGGCTGAAAACCTTTTTTCAGCGTCAGCTACGTATCAATCGGTTTAAGCGATTAATATGAGTTAAATTAAGCATCAATACGATTCACGGCTTGTGTTAACTTCATAATCGTTATGCAACAAACACAGCACCTGACAGTCAGCGCTGATTCAAACAGAGGAGAACAATAATGGGTAAAGAATCCGAGCAACCCACCGGTAAATGTCCGGTGATGCATGGGGCGATGACGGAGTCTGGTAAATCAGTTACCGACTGGTGGCCTGAGTCACTGAATCTCGACATTCTTCATCAGCATGATCGCAAAACAAATCCGATGGATGAGGACTTTAACTATCGTGATCAAGTCCGCAGGTTGGATTTTGATCAACTGAAGAGAGACATGCATGCCCTGATGACCGAAAGTCAGTCCTGGTGGCCAGCGGACTGGGGTCATTACGGTGGCCTGATGATTCGTCTGGCCTGGCATGCTGCCGGTACTTACCGTATTGCTGATGGTCGCGGTGGCGGCGGCACCGGTAGCCAGCGTTTCGCCCCTTTGAATTCCTGGCCTGATAACGGCAACCTCGATAAAGCGCGGCGTTTGCTGTGGCCCATCAAAAAGAAATACGGTAACAAGATTTCCTGGGCTGATTTGATCATCCTTGCTGGTACGGTGGCTTATGAATCGATGGGGCTGCCTGCCTATGGCTTTTCATTCGGTCGTGAAGATGTCTGGCATCCGGAGAAAGACATTTACTGGGGTGCCGAAAAAGAATGGCTGGCACCCTCAGATGAACGCTATGGCAATGTCGATAAGCCTGACACCATGGAAAATCCCTTGGCGGCAGTACAAATGGGCTTGATTTACGTTAACCCGGAAGGCGTTAATGGCAATCCTGATCCGCTTAAAACCGCTGAACAGGTCCGAGTCACATTCAAACGCATGGCAATGAATGACGAGGAAACAGTCGCCCTGACCGCAGGTGGCCATACTGTCGGTAAATGTCATGGCAATGGTGATGCTGAGGCTTGTGGTCCGGCGCCTGAAGCCGCTGATCTCGAGGAGCAGGGCTTTGGCTGGAAAAACCCGAATCAGCAGGGTAAATCCAGCAAATCTGTTACTTCAGGTCTGGAGGGTGCCTGGACGACTCAGCCCACCGTATTCGATATGGGCTACTTTGACATGTTGTTCGGCCACGAGTGGGAATCGAGGAAAAGCCCTGCCGGTGCCTGGCAGTGGGAACCGGTAGATATCAAGGAAGATGATAAACCGGTGGATACCGATGATCCGCTGGTTCGCCACAACCCCATCATGACCGATGCCGATATGGCGATGAAAATGGACCCGACTTATCGCCAGATTTGCGAGAAGTTTATGGCTGACCCTGAATATTTCAGGGATACATTTGCCCGCGCCTGGTTCAAACTGACTCATCGTGATCTGGGACCCAAAACCCGCTACATCGGTCCGGATGTGCCGGATGAAGATTTGATCTGGCAGGATCCGGTTCCTGCCGGCAATACCGATTACTGTGTTGAGACAGTGAAAAAGAAAATCACTGAAAGCAAGCTGAAAATCGCCGAAATGGTGAGCACGGCCTGGGACAGTGCCCGGACTTTCCGCGGCTCAGACATGCGTGGTGGTGCGAATGGTGCGCACATCCGCCTGGCACCTCAGAAAGACTGGGAAGGTAATGAACCGGTTCGTCTGACCAAAGTGCTGGAGACTTATAAAACCCTCTCAGCTGAGACCGGTGCCAGCATTGCTGACATCATTGTCTTAGCCGGTGGCGTTGGCATTGAACAGGCTGCTAAAGCGGCTGGTTATGACGTGCTGGTGCCATTCTACAAAGGCCGCGGTGATGCCAGCCAGGCGATGACCGATGTAGAGTCATTCGAGCCTTTGGAGCCGGTCGCTGATGGTTTCCGTAACTGGCAGAAACAGACTTATGTGGTGAAACCTGAAGAACTGATGCTGGATCGTGCCCAGTTACTGGGCCTGACTGCACCGGAAATGACGGTGCTCGTTGGGGGCATGCGTGTGCTGGGAACCAACTTTGGCGGCACCAAACATGGTGTGTTCACAGAGCGGGAAGGACAGCTGAGCAATGACTTTTTCGTTAACCTGACCGACATGGCCTATAGCTGGAAACCGGCGGGAGACAATCTGTATGAGATTCGTGACCGCAAAACTGATGCACTGAAATGGACGGCAACCCGGTTTGACCTGGTATTTGGGTCGAATTCTATTCTGCGTTCATATGCTGAGGTCTATGCTCAGGATGATGCCGGTGAGAAGTTTGTCAAAGACTTCGTCAAGGCCTGGAGCAAAGTGATGAATGCTGACCGATTTGATCTGGCGGTATAGTCACGAGCATGCCCTCCGGTGATGGCATAGCGTCGCCTGACAGGAATAAACTAAGGCAGAGGATGTTTTCTCTGCCTTTTTTCTGGAGCATGTATTATGAAATTATGGCTAATCGGATGCGCGGCATTGTTTATGGCTGGCTGTGAGCAAGAACCACCGGAAAAAACGGTTTGGGACGACCAACTTAAGACAATGGATAAAGCCCATGAAGCTCAACAACAGCTGTTGGATGCGGCTGACTTGCAACGCAAGGCGATAGAGCAGCAAACTCAGCAATAATCTTTGATGATCCGCCAGGCAGCCAGCTTCTCACTGATATTGAGCGAAGCATGAGCCGGACTGGTTGAGGGTAACTTGAACATAACAGGGTCTGCTGACAGATTCGGTAAGACCTGTCGCTTGAATAGCTGTTCAGATTTGGCACCGTTAAAGAAAACCGCTTCGATCCCCGGGTTTTGTCTGAAAAACTGCTGAAAATCATTGGCCTCAATACTGGCCGGGTCAATGTGCTGATCGAGGCTGCCTGGCCGATGACAGGCTTTTAATACATCCCAGACCGTAACACCTGCCCGGGCCAGATGTTCACAGCGCCTCGGGTAAGGCCAGTCCTTGTCGAGATCAAACAAGTCAGCCATTATCGGCCAGAAGGCATTACGCGGATGCGCATAATACTGTTGGGCTTCCAGTGAGGCAACACCGGGCATCGAACCCAGAATCAGAATCCTGGGCTGGCTGCTCACAATTGGCGGAAAACTATAGCAAAGCGGCTTGTCTGAATTCATATCACTGGTAAAGCTGCCCCTGGTGCCGAATCCAGCCATGTGGATGCTCATTATCCGGATCATGATGGGTCCAGTGCATCACGCCACCTTTGTTATTCCATTCATATTCGCCATAGATTGTGACTTCGTCACCGACTTCCAGTTCATCGATTCGGGGGGCCAGATCGATGTTGTGGGCGACCAGTAAAGTGTGACCGTCGGCCATTTCCACGATAAAACGCTGATGCCGGCTACCATCGTTATCATCTTGTAAAATGCGTATAACCCGACCAGCGGCTTCAATCTGAACATTGCTCTGCTGTTGCTGAAAGAGATCAGCAATCTCGGTTTGGGGCGCCGATAGAGAAGTATCCTGTTGCTGTGGATACTGGCTGGCACCATAAATAACAATAATAAAGGCGACCAGCAGGCCAAAGCGCTGGGTCTGACGTTTGTTTTTAAACATTCCTGAGTTTCTCGGCGACAAGTTCAATCCAGTGGACCAGTGGCTGTTGCTGCGTACTTAAATGCAGCTGACAGCCGATATTGGCAGTAACGATGCGTGAGGGATGGTCCTGATATAAAGCCTGCAGTTTATTCTGCTGCAGCTGTTTCGACAATTCAGGCTGGAGTAGGGAATAAGTCCCGGCCGAACCACAGCAAAGATGTGAATCCCTGATAACCGTCAGTCTGAAACCGCATTGTTGCAGCAGGTTTTCCACCTCACCGGTCAGTTGTTGACCATGTTGCAGGGTGCAGGGTGATTGAAATGCAATCAGTTCGCTTTGGCCGAGTTGTGACCACTGCTGCGGTTTTAGTTCATCGCGAATAATCTCCACCGGATCTTTCGCCAGTGCAGACACTTTAGCTGCCTTAGCCGCATAAACCGGATCATCCCGCATCAGATAGCCATAGTCTTTAACCATTGCGCCACAGCCACTGGCGCTGACAATAATCGCTTCAATGTCACGTGCTATATGAGGCCACCAGGCATCGATATTGGCTTTCATCATCTCCCGGGCCTGATTGGGTGCTGATAAATGCTGACTCATCGCACCGCAGCAGCCAGCCTGTTCAGCGCTGACCAGTTCAATGCTGAGCTTATCAAGCACTTCAGCCAGAGCCTGATTCGTGGCTGGACTGATCACTGATTGAATGCAGCCTTCCGACACCAGCATTAGCCGTCGATGGGAACGACGAGGCCAGGATTGAACCTGGCGCTGGGCGGGGACTTTTTGTCTGATCGATGACGGTAACAAAGGTTTGAATATTTGCCCGGCTTTGATTAGGGGACCAATACGGCCCCGATAGGGAACTGTCTTCAAAAGCAGGCTGCGAAGCAGTCGCTGTGACCAGGGGCGATTGACCTGCTTTTCGATTTGCTCGCGGCCGATATCAAGCAGCCGTCCGTACTGTACGCCGGAAGGACAACTGGTTTCACAGGCCCGGCAAGTCAGGCAGCGATCCAGCCTCAGTTGGGTTTCCCGAGTCGGCTTGTCGCCCTCCAGTACCTGCTTAATCAGATAAATCCTGCCGCGCGGTCCATCCCGTTCATCGCCCAGTAACTGATATGTTGGGCAGGTTGCTGTGCAAAAACCACAGTGAACACAACTGCGTAAAATCGCTTGTGCGTCACGACCTTGTTGCGTCTGGGCGAATTCGGCGGTGAGTCGGGTTTGCATGATCAGAAACCTGAATACAGTTGGCCGGGGTTGAGAATGCCATGTGGGTCAAAGCTGTGTTTGATTTTCTGATGAATGGCACGCATCGCAGGAAGTTGAGGCTGAATTCTGTCCAGATCGGCCTCACCGCCACGAAACAGACGGGCATGACCAGCACAACCGGCAGCCAGTTGAAACAGGTTTCGTGACGGTTCGTCAGATTTCAGCCATCGCAATGCGCCGCCCCAGTCGATCAGCTGTTTGCCGGGTAAATTCAAATAGGCAGTGGCGGCAGGTAATGACAAGCGCCACAGCGCAAGTTCGCCATCGAAAAAAGCATGCGTCTGTTCCTTTAACTCATGCCAGAAGGGATCATCAGCAGGCTGTTCGCCACCTATCTTTGCTGCCGCTGCTTTTACCGCGGAGCCACTGCCAGCCAGCCGGATATGTACCTTATCACCCTCATAGGCAAGACCGCTGAGTGGCAGATTCTGAGATGAGAGACGGCGCATAAAGCGCAGTGCCTCCTGCGGGGGATGGCTTTGTTGTAAATAAAGCTGGTTGGGGAAAGCGGGTAGGACTTTGATGCTAATTTCCAGCAACAGCCCCAATGTCCCCATGGCGCCAACCATTAAACGTGAAACATCATAACCGGCGACATTTTTCATGACCTGACCGCCGAATTTCAGTATCTCACCTTTGCCATTGATGATTTGGCAGCCCAACACATAGTCACGGGCACTGCCGGTGAAGGGGCGAATCGGGCCCGACAGGCCGGTGGCGATTGCACCACCCAGCGTGGCACCGTCATCAAAAAAAGGGGGTTCGAACGGTAATATCTGCTGGCTAGCGGCCAGTGTCTGTTCAATTTCTTTTAATGAGGTGCCGGCGCGTGCCGTCAATACCAGTTCAGTGGGATCATAGTTGATGATCCCGCTATGGCCTTTGACCGACAGAGGTTGTGCTGTTGTTTGCCTGCACAAGAATGATTTACTGCCGCCCGCCTGAATTTGTAGTGGACTATCAGACGCCATCGCCTGCTTTATCCGACCTTGCAGCTCTTCAGTCCGGTCGCTCATCAGAAGCGCTCCAGCTCAGGGTGGGGTAATTGTCCATGATGCACATGCATGGCACCAAGTTCGGCACAGCGGTGCAGACTGGGAACGGCTTTGCCCGGATTGAGTATGCCAGCGGGATCAAAGGCGTTTTTCAGGGCGTGAAACTGTGACAGTTCGGCAGCGGCAAACTGGCTGCACATCTGATCGATTTTTTCGATGCCAACCCCATGTTCACCGGTAATCGTACCGCCTACGGCGATACACAGTTCCAGAATTTCTGCTCCCAGTTGTTCTGCCTGCTCCAGTTCACCGGGCTGGTTGGCATCATAGAGAATCAGCGGGTGCAGATTGCCGTCGCCGGCATGAAATACATTGGCTACATTCAGACCGCAGCCGGCAGCCAGTTCCGCAATCCGCTTCAGGATTTGAGGCAAATGACGGCGGGGGATAGTGCCGTCCATGCAGTAATAATCCGGAGAGATGCGGCCGACCGCAGGAAAGGCTGCTTTTCTGCCGGCCCAGAACTGTTGTCGCTGCGCTTCAGTTTCTGCCGTGGCAAAATGCATGGGCCCGGTCCGGTCAAGCACCTGACGCAGTTGCATTATCCGCTCCGAGACTTCTTCATTATTACCATCGATTTCACATAGTAAAATGGCTTCGGCATCCAGCGGATAACCGGGGTGACAGAAGTCCTCGGCGGCCTGAATCGCAAGTCTATCCATCATTTCCAGCCCGGCCGGAATAATGCCGGCAGCGATAATATCTCCGACTGCAGTGGCCGCTTTGCCGATATCGTCAAAGGCAGCCAGAATGACCTGTTTGCGTTCCGGCTGGGGCAGCAGTTTGACGGTCACCTCCATGATAATACCCAGCAAGCCTTCCGAACCGGTCATCAGTGCCAGCAGGTCATAGCCGGGAGAATCATAAGTCTTGCCGCCGATAGTGAGCAGTTCGCCGTCAGTGGTAATGACTTTCAGCGCCATGATGTTATGCACGGTCAGTCCATACTTGAGACAATGTACGCCGCCGGCATTCTCGGCGACATTGCCGCCAATGCTGCAGGCAATCTGTGAAGAAGGATCGGGGGCGTAATAAAGCCCCTTGTCGGCGACAGCCTCGGAAATCGCGAGATTACGGACACCGGGTTCCACGGTGGCGCATAGGTTGTCAGGATCAATATCCACAATGCGGTTAAATTTGGCGAGACTGAGCAATACGCCATTTTCATCCGGCAATGCACCGCCGGACAGACCGGTCCCGGCACCACGGGCAACTAGGGGTATCCGGTTTTGATGACACAAACGGACAATGGCCTGAACCTGTTCCTGCTGTTCAGGCAAAACGGTGACCAGCGGCAACCGGTGATAGGCCGATAAGCCATCACATTCGAACGGGCGCTGGGCTTCTGTGCTGTCCAATACCTGTGAAGCGGGCAGGATCTCCCGCAACGCGGCTATCAGCGCTTTTTTGTCCATACGCTATTCTGGCATATTTTTGCCACCGAATTGTATCTGGCAAAGCCGGATTATTCAGATGCCATAATCGCATGCACACCGGTTTCATCACCCAGCCAAAGTTTCAGGTAATTAGCTGCGATTTGTCTCTAAAGCATGCAGTCATGCGGTATTTAGATAAATCAGGAATATCAATATAGTTATTTATAATTTCCTGTTATATACCTGCCCGTTTATAATAGCGGGTCCGGTTATTTAGCGTTTTAGAGAGCTTAGATGTATCAATACGATAAGTATGATCAGATGATGGTGGATCAGCGGGTGGCACAATTCCGTGATCAAACCCGCCGCTACCTTGCAGGTGAATTGACTGAAGACCAATTCCGTCCCCTGCGACTGGCAAACGGCCTGTATATTCAGATTCACGCGCCGATGCTGCGTATCGCCGTGCCTTACGGCTTAATGTCGTCCAGACAGGTCCGTAAGGTGGCAGACATTGCCCGTCGTTACGACAAGGGTTTTGTTCACTTTACTACGCGTACCAATTTCCAGCTTAACTGGCCGAAACTGGAGGATGTGCCTGATATCCTGGCCGAGCTGGCAACCGTGCAGATGCATGCGATCCAGACCAGTGGTAACGATATCCGTAATACGACCACCGATCAGTTTGCCGGTATTAATGCTGAGGAAATCGAAGATCCGCGCCCATGGGCCGAGATCATCCGTCAGTGGTCGACATTCCACCCCGAGTTTGCATATCTGCCACGTAAATTCAAGATTGCCATCATCGGCTCTGAAACCGATCGTGCCGCGACTAAACTGCATGATATTGGGCTGCATCTGGTGAAAAACCATGACGGCGAAATCGGCTTTGAAGTCTTGGTGGGTGGCGGCCTGGGTCGTACCCCGATTATCGGTGAACAGATTCGTCCGTTTCTGGAAAAAGAAGATCTGTTGTCTTATCTGGAAGCGATCCTGCGTGTTTACAACCGTCTGGGCCGTCGGGATAACAAGTTCAAGGCGCGTATCAAGATTACTGTACGTGAACATGGTATTAACCATATCCGCGAGCTGGTGGAAGCGGAATGGGTGCAAATCCGGGATAAGCTGCGTCTGGATCAGAAAGAAATTGATCGGGTCAAGGCTTTCTTTACCGAACCGGACTATGACAGCAATGCTGCGGATGATACCAGCTTTGAAGCGAAGCTGGCGGAAGACGAAATGTTTGCCCGCTGGTTTAAACAGAACACTTTTGAACACAAAATTCCCGGTTACCGTGCCGTCTATGTGTCTTTGAAAAAACACGGTCAGGCGCCTGGTGACATTACTTCCGAGCAACTGGAAGTGGTGGCTGATCTTGCAGATGAGTTCAGCTTCGGTGAAATTCGTTCCACCCATACCCAGAACCTGGTGCTGGCTGACGTCAAACAGGCTGATTTGTATGAGTTGTGGCAGCGTCTGCAGGCTGAAGGTCTGGCGACAGCCAATATCAACACGCTGACCGATATCATCTGTTGTCCGGGCCTGGATTACTGTGGTCTTGCTAATGCAACCTCGATTCCGCTGTCCAAGCAAATCGCTGATCGTTTTGATGATATGGATTATCTCTATGACCTCGGCGATATCAAGATTAAATTCTCCGGCTGCATGAACGGCTGTGCGCATCAGAGTGTCGGCCATATCGGTATTCTTGGTGTCGATAAGAAAGGCGAAGAGTGGTATCAGTTCACGCTGGGCGGCAGCTCAGAAGCTGATGCAGCTATCGGTGAACGTCTCGGTAAGGCCATTCCGAAAGAGGAAGTCGTCGATACGGTTTCCCATCTGATTGATGCCTATGTTGACTTGCGTCATGAAGATGAATCATTCCTGGCTACCGTGCGCCGCGTTGGTGTGGATCCTTTCAAGGAGCGTGTTTATGCAGATAATTAAAGATCGTGAAATTGTCGAAGATAACTGGCTGCATCTCGACGATGAAGCAGCGCTGGTTGCGGGCAATATCACTGTCTCACTGGCACGCTGGCAGGAGCAGCACGAAACGCTGGAGCATCATGAAGGTGGTCTGGGCCTGCGCCTGAGCGGCGATGATCCGCTGGAAGAAATTGTGCCTGATCTGGCGAGATTCTCCATGATTGTTCTGTTGTTTCCCGTCTTTACCGACGGCCGTTGCTACTCTTATGCGAAATTGCTGCGTGAGCGCTATGGCTTTAAAGGTGAAATCCGGGCACAGGGCGATGTGTTACAGGATCAGCTGTTTTACATGTCGCAATGTGGCATCAACAGCTTCGAACTGGCTAACCCTAACCGCCTGACCAATGCTTTATCGGCGTTTGATGACTTTACTGAAAGTTATCAGGCAACCGTGCTCCGGCCAGAACCGCTTTACCGCCGTCGCTAACCCGTTATTCTCATGGCTGTCTTCGCGATTGGTGATGTCCAGGGCTGTTATGACGAATTGAACAAGATGCTGGATCAAATCAAATTTGATCCAGCATCGGATCAAATCTGGCTGGCTGGTGACCTGGTTAATCGCGGTCCCAAGTCGCTTGAAGTACTCCGGTTCGTCAAAAGCCTGGGTAACAGCTGTATCAGTGTCTTGGGTAACCATGACTTACACTTGCTGGCCAATGCTGCCGGTGTGGTCGAATACCAGCATCATATGGACACGATTGAGCCGGTACTGAATGCGGTCGACAGTGATGAACTGATGCAGTGGCTGCGTCAACAGCCGCTGTTTTATCACGATGCCGAGCTCGATTTCAGCATGGTGCATGCCGGCCTGCCACCGCAGTGGAGTATTGCCGAAGCACAGGCGCGCAGCGCTGAAGTGGAATCAGTGCTGAAATCAGATAACTGGCGCGAATTCTTTGCGCATATGTATGGTAACAACCCCAAGCGCTGGTCACCGGATTTACAGGGTTGGGAACGGCTCCGCTTCATCACCAACTGTTTCACCCGCTTGCGTTATTGTCATGAAGACGGCCGGCTTGCCCTCAAGTTTAAAGGGGCACCGGAAAACAAACCCTTGCATCAAAAACCCTGGTTCGAGATGCCTGGCAGAGCCAGTGAGCAGGATAAGATTGTTTTTGGGCATTGGTCTACGCTCGGCACCGGGCAGTATGGTAACGTGTTTTCTCTGGACAGCGGGGCTGTCTGGGGAGAGACGCTGACAGCGGTGAGGATTGATCAGCAACCCTATGAATGGATTACAGTCAAAGCCGATCCTGACGGGCTGCCACATGCCCGTAACAAAACCGCTTCGAAAAGCCGCCGCTGGTTCTGAGACAATGTGTCGCGCAGGGTGGAAGCAAAATGCGTACAATACCTTTTAATTTTATAGTGTTGGATCTTTAGAAATGAGCAATGTCACGACTTTTTCAGGTGATTTTTCAGCCAAGGGTATCCGCGTCGGTATCGTCGCCGGTCGTTTTAATGACTTTGTAGTCGATAACTTGATTGCCGGTGCCATTGATTGCCTGGTCCGACACGGAGTCAGCGAGAGCGATATTGAACTGGCCCGGGTCCCGGGTGCAGTAGAAATTCCACTCGCCGTACAGCGTATGGGCCGCACCGGGAAGTATGATGCAATCATCGCGCTGGGTGCCGTGATTCGTGGTGGCACACCACACTTTGAATATGTCGCTGGCGAATGCTCCAAAGGTCTGGGACAACTCGCTTTACAGCTTGATATGCCTGTTTCATTCGGCGTTTTAACCGTCGATACAATTGAACAGGCGATTGAACGCGCCGGTACCAAAGCCGGAAATAAAGGCGCTGAAGCCGCCATGGGCGTCATTGAAATGGTAAATGTACTGCGCCAAATCGAGGCTGGTAACTAAATGGCAGCCGGATTACCCCGAACCAAAGCTCGCCGTGCCGCTGTTCAGGCGCTATACCAGGCACTGGTCAATAATGAAGCACCGCAGAAAGATACCTTGGATTTTGTCACTGCAGAATATGCCGACAAAATCGACAAAAAATACTTCAGCACGCTTATTGAAGGGGCAATCAGATATCAGAACCAGATTGATGCGGAACTATCTCAGGCTGTCGATCGGGATCTGAATGCCGTCGATCCGGTGGAAATTTCAATTCTCAGGCTGGCGACGTTTGAATTCATGCATTTGCCGGAAATTCCCTATCGTGTTGTACTCAACGAAGCGGTGGAGCTGGCCAAGTCATTTGGCGGCGAGCAAGGGCACAAATACGTGAACGGAGTGCTCGACAAAATGGGGGCCCGTCTCAGATCACATGAATATCAGGCTGCGAAAGAATCACGGGCAAAACGCTGAGTGCTTTTCTGAGCGGGTCTGAAAAAACTGCGAGCGGTGGTGGCGGTTTAACTGCCACCACCGCTCCTTTCCTTTCAAGAGAGTACGGTTTGCCTCTGTCCGAATTTTCCCTGATTGAAAATTATTTTTCGAAGCTGACTCCTGAACGTCGGGATGTCAGTCTCGGTATTGGTGATGACTGCGCTTTGTTGTGCTGTCCTGCCGGCAAAGAAATTGCGGTTTCAATTGATACCCTGGTTGAGGGCATCCACTTCTTCCCTGATGTCAGCCCGAAAGCATTAGGTTACAAAGCGCTTGCAGTGAACCTGAGCGATCTCGCTGCTATGGGCGCCGAGCCAGCCTGGTTCACATTGGCTCTGACTCTGCCGGAACAGAATCCGGCATGGCTGGAAGCATTCACTGAAGGCCTCGCATTGGCGGCAAAGCCTGCCAAAATTCAGCTGGTCGGTGGCGATACCACTCGTGGCCCCCTCACCATCTCGATTCAGGTTCATGGTTTGGTAGATAAGGGCCGGGCATTGCGTCGTGATGGTGCGAGCGCAGGTGACCGGATATATGTCAGTGGCACGTTGGGCGATGCCGGTGCTTCATTAAAAAAACGGCTTGAAAACTGGTCGCCTGAACCGCTGGACGAGGCTGACTGGCAATATCTGCAACAGCGTCTGGAATATCCGATACCCCGTTACCGGCTTGCACAACAAATCCTTGAATATGCGAGTTCAGCGATAGATATATCCGATGGTCTTCTGGCTGATCTCGGCCATATTCTTGAGCGAAGCCAGCAAGGGGCCAAAATCAGTCCGGCAAAACTGCCACTTTCATCAGCGCTTAAGAAGCTGTCATCTGAGTTTGCAATTCCGCTGGCACTGGGCTCCGGTGATGACTATGAACTATGTTTCACTGTGCCGGAGAAAAACATCGAGGTATTGGAGCAGCATGGTCTGGATATTCACTGTATTGGAGAAATTACAGAAGGGGATGGCCTGATATTGCTTGATGAGACCGGAAAAGAAATGAATATTGACGCAAGGAAAGGCTATGACCACTTCGGGACCTGAGGTGAACTTCAAAAGCTTAATCAAAAGACCGGCGTGCTTCCTTGCTTATGGTTTTGGCGCCGGCCTGGCCCCTAAAGCCCCCGGCACCTTCGGCACATTAGTCGCTTTACCCATCTACTGGCTGATACAGGACTGGTCTTTAACTGCCTATCTTGCTCTGGTATTGACGATGTCGATTGCTGGGATCTGGTTATGTCAGAGAGCAGCCGACTGGCTCAAACAGGATGATCCTTCAGGTATCGTCTGGGATGAAATTGTTGGCTATCTGGTAGCGATGACATTCGCTCCATCAGGCTGGCAATGGATGCTGTTGGGCTTTATTCTGTTCCGCTTCTTCGACATTCTCAAACCCTGGCCAGTGAGCCTGGCGGATAAAAAAGTCCATGGCGGTTTGGGTGTGATGCTCGATGATATTATCGCTGGAGTCTATACATTGCTGTTAATCTTCATCGCAACGAATGCATTTTCTGTCTAGCGTTGCCAACAAGTCTCTATCGGATTCGCAGCATTTCCGCCTTCAATCGAACGTGTCTCGACAGCACCACTTACAGTAAAAACAAACGTACCACATTCAGCATCGACTTGAGGCGGTTGAGGCTCTGCAGTGAGACTATAGCTGCTTGAGGAAACTGCCCCAGATACATCAATTTCATAGAAACCATCAGGTGAGTCTGCTGGTAAGCCTATATCAGCAGCGTTTCCGTAGGAAACGTTGTTAGCTCTATACTTTTCTTGTTGAATCTGAAAGTTAATCAGTGCAATTTTCGCGTCTGCTCTCCTAGCCCGGGTAACGTAGTCACTGTATGCCGGAATAGCAATTGCAGCGATAATTGCCAGGACCACCACCACAATCATCAGTTCAATGATCGTGAAACCTCTACTGTATTGAATTGGCATGTTTTCCTCAATCATATTTTGGTAGTCAAATGTAATAACAAAAGATACAACCTTGAGTGCATTATTTCATCCTAAATTGTAATTTTGTGAAAAAACTCGCAAAATTAAATTATGAACTATGTATTTGCCCTATCTGAGGCCTATACTTGATTCGTTACATGGAAGAGTTAATAGTTGTGCCGAAAATAAGTAGCAATAGTGGTTTTACCCTGATGGAGGCGCTGATCGTTGTAGCGTTGATAGCGATCATTTCTGCGTTCACAATCCCTTCTTTCTATAAAACAATCGAGCGTAACCAACTGAGACAATCGGCTGAGGCACTCAAAGCAGATCTTCAACTTGCTCGAAAACAAGCTATAAAGCAAAGTCAGAATGTAACTTTTGATTACAGTTTGGGTGATGATGGTGCTTGGTGTTATGGCTTTAGTACAGTGCCTTGCGACTGTAACCAGAGCGACCCTGCTCAGGCTAATTATTGTGCTATGAAGAGGGTACTTGGCAACGAGTTTGCACTCACAGATATGACTTCTTCTGGCGCTGATCCCACTTTTGATTTCAGACGGGGAACAGCTTTTAGTAGTAATGCCTGTCTTGCGACTGATAACTTCAAATTGAAAGTTCTCAACAACAATGCAGGTCGGGTATTAATATGTTCAGATACCACGGCCCCGGTAGGGGGGTATGAAAGTTGTGACACTAACTGCCCATAGACGATGAGGTAATGACTCAGATGAAAGTGAATAGAGGCTTTACTCTCATAGAGTTAATGATAGCGATGGTTCTCGGGCTTCTCATTGTTGGTGTCACGCTGACAGTCTATCTTTCCACGGTGAGAGGGAGTTCAGAGACACTCAAGAGCGCACGACTGAATCATGATCTGGAGTCAGCGATGTCATTGATGGTGAATGACATTAGAAGAGCAGGTTATTGGGGAGGGGCTGTTCCTGAAGCAGATATTTTTGAAAACCCCTTTACTAATCAGGATGTTGCTGGCTCCGCCCCCATAGGTAATCCCTCTGTAAGCTGCTTTTTATATTCGTATGATTTCGATGCCGATGAAAACGTGGACACGGATGAATATTATGGTTTTAAGCTCGACGGCACAACAATACGAATGAGACTTACAGGCACAGCAGGCAATGGAAATACAGATTGTAATGATGGTAATTGGGCAGGAGAGCTTATAGATAGCGATATTGTTTCTATTAATTCATTGCAATTTTTACCCACATCCACTTGTTTAAATGCTGACATTACGGATGATGAAATTGCAGCGGCAGGCGCTGGTGTTTCACCGGTAAATCAGAGTAATACAGTTTCGTGTGAAGTTGCTGCCGCAGGTAATGCGCTGGCTAACAGCAATGACAGGATCATTGAGCGAAGAGAAGTTAATATAGTTCTAACAGGGAGTTTGGTTGATGATGCCAATGTGACCAAAACTGTGAACTCAACAGTCATCATCAGGAATGACAACTTATACAGGCTGCCATAGCTTGGAGGCGATGAATGACAGAGCCATCTTTCAAACATAAACAGCGAGGGGCTGCCACGATTGTTGTCGCTGCCATTCTGTTGATTGCCATCACGATTGTGACTCTATTCACAGCCAGGACCGTACTAGTAGAGACTGAACTAACCGCAGACCACAACAGAACTACTCAAGCTGTGACCGCAGCAAATTATGCCATGGACTATGGCGTCAGTTACTTTGATAGTTACGGTTTTGATCAGGATGCAGACGGTAATGTGGATACTGTAACTCCACCGAATATTGATGTGAATACTACATACGGCCCCCTGACTCTGAGCTCTCAGGTGGAATATGATACGAGTGCAGGAACGGTGTGTGTGGATGCAGGGGAAACCCCCACTCTGTCAAAAGGGATGCTGGTTGCCACAGGGTTTAGCGATGATGGACTGGCTAGAAGGACTATTACACAGTGCGTAGGCCCTATTAGTCTTTTAGCTGATGAAGGGCCTGATATGCCATTAATTTCAAGATCAGAAGTGGCTCTTACCGGCACTGCAAACATTGTAAATAGATACACCAATATTAATATATGGTCAGGGGACAAAGTCACTATTGGCAGTTCCTCGTCCATGAGTACATTCATAAAAAGCAACGCTGCGGGCAATCTATCACTCCCAGACCTTCTAAACGCTGATCCAGATATAAACACTCAGATTGTCTCAAGTAATAACCTAGGTAACGGGTTGGATATCATTGATGACGATCCATCGCTGGATACGGCGACTGCAGCCGACTTCTTTTCAACATTTTTTAATACCGATGATCCTGGCGCTATTGAAGACTTAGCTTCTAACATAGGCCAAAATTACAACGACATGTCTCTTGCTGATGGTAAGGATGGGCTGATATGGATAGAGGGAGATCAAAATTTCTCTGGCGGCGACATTGGGACAATAGACAATCCTGCTATTGTTATTGTTAATGGCGACCTTCAATTTACTGGTAATGCCAGCATTCATGGGCTCTTGTATGTCAAGGGGGAAATGAGAGTTGGTGGTACTGTAGACGTAGTTGGTACTTCTATTGTTGAAGGGGATGGTGTGCCTACAGGTGATTCTGCGGTATATGGCAACGGCACATTGAACCTAATCTATTGGAAAGATTTTTTAGCCGGTGCCAGTGCTCCACTCCCAGGCTTAACAGCTGTTGTGAGTGGATCCTGGCGTGACTGGTAAACCGGAGGGTAAGACTATGCTTAGTAATAGATTAGCAGGACAGAGAGGCATAGGACTCGTTGAGGTGCTTGTTGCTGTTGTGATTGTAGCTGTAGGTTTGCTTGCTCTGGCGTCCTTTGAGGGGGAGTTACTCAAGTCCAGTGGCGAGACAAAAGCTAGATCTGAAGCTATTTCACTTGCTGAGCAAAAAGTTGAAGAATTTCGTAATAAAGTTGAATTGGGAGAGCATAATGCGATTACATCAGGTAACGACACAATAAATGGTACAAATGCCACGTTCGCTAGGTCGTGGACCGTTTCTGAGGTACCCCCATTTTTAACTGGCGCACCCAATAGGAAACAAATTGAAGTCAATGTTCTATGGGGGCCTAACACAGATCAACAAGAAGTCGCTACAGTCTCAGAAATCGCTTGGATAGATCCTGCTAAAAGTATTCTTGCTGCATCGGATGATAGTGCGGGCACGGCAGCGGTGCCAAGTCCACGACAAAATGCTTCAGAAGATGTAGCTTCTGAAAATGTTTTTAATGCCCCTAATTCCCAAGTGGTGAGTGGAACACCGGGTTCAGATAAGCAAATAGCGATCGAGGTCGATGAAGTTGATTCAGAAGGCAATGTTCTCAACACCATTAATGTCACCCTCAAGCAAATCGCCCTAGACTCAAGGTACTACGCCACAGATGACACATCCTATTTTTTTGTGGATCAGGGTGTAATTGCAGTTTTTGTATGCGAGTCAGATAACAACTGTCGTTATATACAAAATCATTTCGGTGGGGTGCCACTTAGGGCAAAAGGCAAAGTTTATTCAAATACGGGAACGCTGGGAAATATAGGAGTAGCTTGGACATCCAGTGATGTCAATGCCTGCTATGTCTCCGGAATAACCACTGAGACAATTAATGGTGCTTCTGTGGATGTGATGAACTACGAATGTGTATACGCAGGTAACTGTGAGGCAGTTCCAACAACCCCCACAGATTTACGTGATGGCCTTGGTAACTTTGACGCTAGCACAGGTGCTTTCCCCAATGGTAATGGTTGCTCCACCAATGTTTCTGTTGCTGACATAGAATCTAGAAATGTTGGGCCTGGTGGAGAGTTCGGCGATATTGGTTTGCTGGGCTTGGACTCTCAGGGCGGTGGTCGTGAGAAGGTTTGTTTTTTAGAGGATACCTCCGATTACTCTAACCCCCTCAATGTACTGACCAATGATCCCAATGGTAGTGCCTCACCAGAGGATTACTATTTGCCTGTTACTAAGAGGCTCTATGTCACACGAAGAATGAATGATGATGGTATCACTCAATCATCAGAAGGTATCAACCGCTCTTATTCTAATCATAACTTCCTGATCGTTGAACGTGGAAACATAGCGGGCTCATACGAAAATTGTTATAAAACTCTGTTCACTGTTGCCGGGGGAAACCCTAGCTTTGATGGGTATAACTTAGATGAAGATACGTCTAAACATATCTCATTGGCAATGCGGGAAGTTATTAGAGTGTTGAATTCACCTAATACTGTGGCAAGTGAGAATAAATACTCGGCTGAGACAGGTCCTTCGCAGACAATCCTTGAGGATATTACCGGAGATAACAACGATCTGAGACTTTATATATCTGAAGGCGGAACCTGTTATATTAAGTCTACAGCTGATAAGTATGCATGTGCTGTTCCTTCGGGGCCAGAAACTTCAGCAACAATCCATGGTGGCAGCTCGACTAAACCTTTGGCAACCACTTATGATGTTTGTAACAAAACTATTGGGATAGACACTTGTGAGTGGCCGACAGACTTTCCCTGATTAGGGGCATAGGGTCACTCTTCTTCATAGTTGAAATAATGATTCTGTGTACCATGATGGGCGATTTTAACCGCGCCCATCATGGCTGCGATTCTACCTGTTTCTTCCCAGTCTTTGCCGTGCAGAATGCCGTGTAATAAACCGGCACGGTAGGCATCGCCACATCCAGTCGGATCCACGACGGCCTCTGCCTTCTGACAAGGAATTTCAATCCTTTTACCCTCAGTAAAGATATGAGAGCCCTGGGCACCGCGGGTAATAATCAACGCTTCGACATGACGGGCAACTTCTTCCTCAGGCAGGCCGGTACGATCCATAAAAAGCTGGGCTTCGTAATCATTCAGAGCAATATAGGTTGCCTGTTCAGCAAACTGCATCAACTCGTCGCCATTGAACATCGGTAAGCCCTGACCCGGATCAAAGATAAATGGAATACCGGCCTGTTTGAGTTGCTGGGCATGTTGCACCATGCCATCACGGCCGTCCGGGGCGACTATCGCGAGTTTGATGTTGTCAGCTTCTGAAATGTGCGTCTCATGAGCCAGGTTCATCGCACCGGGATGGAAAGCGGTGATCTGGTTGTCATCCATGTCGGTGGTGATGAACGCCTGAGCGGTGTAGTGACCTTCCTTGACATGAACATGTTTGCGGCTGATGCCGTTCTGATCCATCCACTCGGCATAGGGACCGAAGTCGGTACCGACAGTGCCCATAGGTACGGGTTCATCGCCGAGCAATTTGAGGTTGTAGGCAATATTGCCAGCACAGCCACCGAATTCTTTACGAAGTTCAGGAACCAGAAAAGCCACATTCAGCATATGTACTTTATCCGGCAGGATATGGTTCTTGAACTGGTCCGGGAAAACCATAATGCTGTCGTAGGCGAATGAGCCACAAATCAAAGCTGACATATTGTTACCTTTGTTGAATTTCGAGTTGTTCGAGTGAGCCGCTCAGGCTGAGCTTGCCGTTAAGAAAATCTTCCAGTTGCTGACCGACGATTTCATGTCGCCAGCCTTGTTGAAGCGGCGTGTCTTCACCTCTGACCAGTGCCTCAACATCTTTACGGCCGGCAACGGCTACCGGCGTGATGTTTTGTTCATCACAGCGCTGACGGAGTAAGGCCATCAGGGCATCGACAACGGCATCCTGCTGGTTTGTCAGCGGGGTTGGTCGTTTAATAACCGGCCATTCAGACTTCGGAACGGCCTTGCCTTTCTCAATCGCCTCCAGCACGGCTTTACCATGGCGATCAATGTCTCTCTGCTCCATCCCGCGGATTTTCTTCATGCCCTCTGCTGAACTGGGAGCGAATCTGGCCAGATCGAGCATCACCTCATCTTTCAAGACCCACCTTCTCGGTAGATTGTGTTTGATAGCCCGTTGCTCACGCCAGGCGCCGAGTTGTTGCAGGATCGCTAACTGTGAAGGTTTAAGACGCCCGGCACCTTTAATTCGAAGCCAACTCTTGTTGGGATCTTCTTCATAGGTTTTAACCGCGGATAAGACTGCAAAATCCTCTTTGAGCCAGCTGGTGCGGCCAGTCTCCGTCAGCTTATCGGTGAGCTGGTGATACAGCATGCGCAGATAACGGACATCATCAGCCGCATATTCCAGCTGCTCGCTTGATAATGGCCGCTGGCGCCAGTCGGTGCGGGCATGGGCTTTGTCGAGTTCGACATCAAGGCATTGTTTGACCAGGTTACCGTAGCCAATCTGATCGCCATAACCAAGCACGGTGGCAGCCAGCTGAGTGTCAAAAACATGTGGTGGTAGGCTGTTTCGCAATAGGAAAAACAGTTCCAGATCCTGGCGGGCTGCATGAAACACCAGCGTGATGTCATCCCGGTAAAACAAGTCCAGCAGGGGAGTGAGATCATCAATCGCCAGGGGGTCGACGCAGGCTATCACTTCGTCGTTGGCAATCTGAATCAGGCACAGCTCAGGATAGTAAGTCTTTTCACGGTGAAACTCGGTATCAACGGCAAGCCACTGGCTGCCCGCAAGCTGCCGGCATAAGTCTGTCAGGCTTTCATTGGTATCCACGTACTGAATGGTCATCTACTGCGCTCTGCAAAAGGGACACAGTATAGCCAGTTTAAGAATCAATTCATAACCCGACTCATGGCAACCACATCGTTGATGGCAGAGACCACAACCTCGGGTTGATCGAGGTGAATATCATGCCCGCTGTGTTTGGCAAATATCTGCTGACTGATGGGAGAAAGCTTCCATAAGTCATGTTGCAGGCGCATCCAGACCTTTTCTCGTGACGCTGCATCTTTTTTACCCATCCACTCAGAGCGGCCACGGCTGATCACGATAAGTGGAATCGCAGGGAGATCATCATATTGCTGGACTTGTTTGGCGCTTTCATACAGAGATGAAATTTCAGCCCGTGCAGCATGGAAGGCTCGCTCGCGGAGCACTCGGTGCTTGTCCAGTACAGATTCAGAGTCTTTGAATTTAGGCAGAACAAGAATATTGCCCTTCCTGTCGAAGTGCTTGGGTAAATTGATGTCAAGGATTTCGTATTGTTTTTCATGTGAAGCGTCGACCAATACCATTCCCGCAATCTTGCTCGGATTCTGGGCTGCGAAGACACGAATGTTATAGCCGCCGAATGAGTGACCTACCAGCACGAAGGGGCCAGGGATATTTGATTTCTGGATGAGTTTTTCAATTTCATGAGAAATTCGAAGACTGTCGCGCGGCTGGGGGCCCGCATCACTCCAACCGTAGCCCGGTCGATCAAATACGCAGACGCGGGTCTCAACAGCTGTGTGATTCTGGATTTCAAACCAGTCTGTTGAGTCATCACCCAAACCCGCATCGATAATCACCGTGGGTTCGCCCTGGCCACGGCAGAGCATGTGTATGCTGTAACCACCCACATCGTAGCGTTTCCCTGGAATAGGGGGGAACTGACCAGCCTTGGCTGAATGTATCAATACTGCTGTGAACAGAAACAGCGCAAGTTGAAGGGCTCTAATAGGCATACCTGAACTCCGAATACTCTTATCATTTTAAGAGTTATTCGAGTCGGGTGAAGTTCCTGTGAAGTCGCCTTATTTATTGATTTCTCTGGAAATAATTGTTTCTACATCAGCCTGGCTGAAAGGCCAGTCCAGTTCACGCTGATCAGGGAATCGTACCACCGGAATGCGAATGCCATAACGGGCGACTAAATCGTCATCGTCACCGATTTCGCGCAACACGATGTCTAACGGCTGTTGATCGGCAATATCCAGCAGTAGTTCGTGTGCCTGCTCACAAAGATGGCAGCCTTCAGTGGTAAACAAAATGATCTGCATTATTTTTCCAGTAAACGCGGCATTAACTCGACAAAATTGCAGGGTTTGTGTCGTTTATCCAGTTGTTCGTGGAGGATTTCATCCCATCCGGTGCGACAGGCACCGGAGGAACCGGGCAAACAGAAAATAAAGGTGGCATTCGCCACTCCGGCAGTGGCCCGTGATTGCACGGTCGAGGTTTTGATGACCTGATAAGAAAGGTAACGAAACAATTCACCGAAGCCTTCAATCTCTTTATCAAATAACACTTTGACTGCTTCCGGTGTACCGTCACGACCGGTCAGACCAGTACCGCCGGTGGTGACGATGACGTTGATCTCAGGATGAGCGATCCATTGCGACACAATGGCACGGATCTGATAAACATCGTCCGGTACAATCTGTCTGTCGACGATATGATGCCCATCTGCTCTGGCACGGTCCTCAAGCACTTTACCAGAGGTATCGTTGTCAAACGTACGGCTATCGGATACTGTCAAAATAGCGATGTTAACGGGAATGAATTCCGCATTCATTTGCATGAGTCTCATTTTCTACAGGTCAAACCCAGTATAGTCACCATCATGACAAGGGTCTAGAATGCTGACAAAACATGGAGGATTCAAAATGAAAAAATTTGTATTGGCGACCTTGATTGCAGCCGCACTCACCGGGTGTGCTGCCGATGATCCCAACAAAAGAACGAAAACAGGCGCTGCTGTCGGTGCCGCTGCAGGTGCTTTACTGGGATATGCCGTCGATGACGGTACCGGTGGCGTCGTAGCCGGAGCGGCTGTTGGTGCCCTTGCCGGTGCGGGTGTCGGTCGCTACATGGACAATCAACAAAGAGAATTCGAGCAGGCGCTGGCAGACGAGCAGGCCAGAAATGAATTGCAAATCCAGCAGCTTGAAAATGAAACATTGAAAATCGACATCGCCAGTGAAGTCTCATTTGATTTCGACAGTGCTTCGCTCAAATCAGCCTTCACCCCGACATTGAATAAGGTAGCTGATGTACTGCAGCGTTATCCGAAAACAGTGATTCATGTGGTTGGTCATACTGACAGTGTCGGCTCCGAAAGCTACAATCAGCGTCTTTCCGAGCGTCGTGCTCAGTCAGTCGCCGATTATCTGGCTTCTCATGGTGTCGAGCGTAGTCGCCTGTATGCCACAGGCCGCGGTGAACTGGAACCACGGGCCACCAATGAAACCGAAGCCGGCCGTCAGCTCAACCGCCGTGTTGAACTGTTTGTTAAACCGATTGTAGAAGGGCAGGAATCTGAAGCCTACCAAGCGCCGTAAACCAGCTAAAACGGCATCACATAAAGCAATTGACCCGGATATCATTTATGGCCTGCACGCCGTGCAGGCCGCGCTGGATGTGCCGGTCAGCAGAATCAAGGAAATATGGCTTGCCGCCGAGCGTCATGATCAGCGGGTCGATGCCATACTCAATGCAGCCGGAGAGCAGGGCGTTGTGGTGCATAAAGCTGAGCGGGAAACCCTCGATAAGATTGCACCGGAAGTTCAGCATCAGGGCTGTGCTGCTCGCTGCAAACCGCTGGAAAGTCTCGATGAAAAAGGCTTGCTCGAGCTGGTTGAGAACCTGTCTGAGCCAGCTTTTTTGTTGATCTTGGATGGCGTGCAGGACCCGCACAACCTCGGGGCCTGCCTGCGTACCGCTGAAGCGGCCGGCGTTCATGCTGTCGTTGCGCCCAAAGACCGGGCTTCAGGACTGACGGCCACGGCTGTGAAAATCTCGAGTGGTGCTGCAGAACGGGTGCCGTTTGCGCAGATCACCAATCTTTCCCGGCTGATGAAAGATCTGCAGGAACTTGGTGTCTGGCTGGTCGGCACTTCTGGTGGTGCCGAACACAGTGTGTTTGAGGTCGATCTGAAAGGGCCGGTGGCGATTGTCCTCGGTGCAGAAGGCAAGGGAATCCGCCGCCTTACCCGCGAAAACTGCGATGAAGTGATTTATATCCCGATGCGGGGTGAGGCTGAGAGCCTGAATGTTTCTGTCGCGGCCGGTGTCTGCCTGTTCGAAGCTTATCGTCAACGCCACTTGTGAGTGGCAGAAAAAATCAAGTAAAATAATAAATTGCCTTTGATATTGTCATGAGGCAAAAACTCCTTGCTTTGTGGTTCGACCATAAAGCTGTTTAAACCGTGAGGAGCTCTAATGAGACATTACGAAATCGTGTTTCTGGTCCACCCTGATCAGAGCGAGCAAGTCCCCGGCATGATCGAGCGTTATACACAAACGCTGACAAGCCAGGGCGGTACCATCCACCGTCAGGAAGATTGGGGTCGTCGCCAGCTGGCTTATCCCATCAATAAAGTGCACAAAGCTCACTACGTTCTGATGAATGTCGAGTGCGACGTTGAACAACTCAACGAAGTCACCACGGCATTCCGTTTCAACGATGCTGTTATCCGTCATCTGGTTGTCAACATGGACGAAGCGGTTACTGAACCGTCACCCATGATGCAAAAAGAAGAAGATAAAAAATCAGCTTAAGGCTGCGTTGACTATTTAGGAGAATCACAATGGCTCGTTTTTTTAGACGTAGAAAATTTTGTCGCTTTACCGCTGAAGGTATTAAGCAAATCGACTATAAAGATGTAAATTTGCTCAAAAATTACATCACTGAAACAGGAAAAATCGTACCCAGCCGTATCACAGGTACCAAAGCGCGTTACCAACGCCAGCTGTCTACTTGTGTGAAGCGTGCGCGTTTCCTGGCATTGTTGCCTTACTGCGACATGCACAAGTAATTCAGTTGATTCAAACACCTGATTAACGTTAGTTCATTATCATGCTGCGAGGAATTGCAGATTTTGCTATGCAGGGCAGATGGCAAGCGGGCGTCGCTGCGGCGCTGCTGTCTGCAGCAGCAATGATGCTGCCACCGCTGAATTATCTTGCGAGTGGCGTCATTGCGCTGACAACCCTGCGAATGGGGCCCGGTGAAGGGGCTAAAGTCGTGACCGCCACGCTGGTGGTGTTCACGCTGTTGGCCTGGTTCATGTTGGGACAACCCTGGGTGGCCGGTTTAATCCTGCTGACCAGTTGGCTGCCGGTCTTTCTGGCAACACTGGCACTGGGGTTTACCCGTTCTCTGGCGACAGCAGTGCTGGCGTCAAGCGGGCTGGGGATACTGACCATCCTGTTGCTGCATTTGCTGGTGCCGGATCTGACAGGCTGGTGGCGGGAGATGATCGAACCCTTCATGGCTTCGCTTAGTGAACAACCCGGCTGGCAACTGGGTCAAGCTGAAACAGCCGAAATGACAGACAACCTGGCGACAATGATGACCGGGCTGATTGCGGCCGGTGTCACTTTTAATGCTGTTATCGGTTTGATTATCGGTCGCGCCTGGCAGTCACAGTTGTTTAATCCGGGCGCTTTCGGCGATGAGTTCAGAGAGCTGCAACTGGGGCGACCGGCTGCCATTCTGACCGCGCTGCTGATGGGGCTGACATTGACACCTCTCAGCGATTCGCTGAGATTGCTGGCAGATTGCTTGCCGGTGATGCTGGTGGCTTTCGGGATGCAGGGCCTCGCTATCGTGCATGCGATAGTGAAGTACAGACAGAAAAGCAAAGCCTGGCTGGTGACAATGTATGTACTGTTGGTGTTGATGCTGCCGCAAATGGTAATGATGCTGGCAACCTTAGGTGTTTTAGATCAGTGGTTTAATTTCCGCAAACGCTCTAAAGTCGAGTAATGCGGAGTTTTGAATAAGCAGTCTTTGACTGCGAATGAGGGTAGAACGATGCAAGTAATTTTGCTAGAAAAAGTTCAAAAGCTTGGTAGCCTGGGTGATGAAGTCACCGTTAAATCCGGCTATGGCCGCAATTTCCTGGTACCAACCGGTAAAGCACTGCCTGCCACCAAGCTTAACAGAGAAAAATTTGAAGCACGCCGTGCTGAACTGGAAGCTGCTGCGGCGAAAGTTCTGGCGGAAGCAGAAAACCGTAAATCGAAACTGGATGCTGCCGGTGAGCTGAACATCATGGCTAACGCTGGTGTGGAAGGTAAACTGTTCGGTTCCATTACTGCTGCAGACATCGCTGATGCGCTGAATGCTGCCGGTGCTGAAGTCGATCGCAATGAAGTGCGCCTGCCGACCGGTCCGCTGCGTCACACAGGTGAATACAACATTGATATTCAGCTGCACGCCGACGTGGTTGTGACAGTCAAAGTGACCGTCACTTCAGAAGCTGAACTGCAGGCACGCGCTGAAGCAGAAGAAGCGAGAAAAGCACGTGATGCGGCTCGTGATGAAGCAGAAGCCATTGCTAAAGCTCAAGAAGACGCTTAATGCTGACAGCTGTGGCTTCAGTCAGCTCCAGAAAAGGCCTGGACTGATTCCAACAGCTTAGTTTGATGCTGAAAGTATCAGGACCGGGTTTGCCCGGTCCTGTTTTCTGCTAAACTTCCAACTCAGTTCTGAGTTGTATTTTGTCTCTTTCTTAATCGGGTTTAGGTGGCACTGTGGAAGAAATCAGTTATCCAGAATCGTTCAAGGATACCGCCACAGAGGCCCTGAAAGTCCCGCCGCATTCCGTTGAAGCCGAGCAATCTGTACTGGGCGGCCTGATGCTTGACAACGGTGCCTGGGAACATGTGGCAGACGTCCTCGTCGAGCAGGATTTCTATCGTCACGATCACCAGTTGATTTTCCGTGCGATTGCCCAGTTGATGGAGCAGTCACAGCCGGTTGATGTCATTACCCTCGCGGAATGGCATGACAAGCGCGGTGAGCTGGATCAGGTCGGTGAACTCGCTTATCTGGGCATGCTGGCCCGCAATACCCCCAGTGCTGCCAATATCAGCGCCTACGCTGAAATAGTTCGCGAACGGGCGATTCTGCGCCAACTGATTAAGGTCGGTAACAGCATTTCCAATATGGCCTTCAAACCGGAGGGCATGACCAAGGAAGAAATGCTCGATATCGCCGAGCGTTACGTCTTCGAGATTGCCGAAAAAGGAGCCAAGCGAGGTGGCGGCTTCGTTCAGGTTAAGGACGTACTCAGCAAGGTGGTTGATCGTATCGATTCCCTGTTTGAGCAGGACAGCTCGATTACTGGTCTGCCAACTGGATTTATTGATTTCGATGAACAGACTTCAGGTCTGCAGCCTGCCGATCTGATCATCGTTGCCGGCCGTCCGTCGATGGGTAAAACCACCTTTGCCATGAATATTGCCGAGAACGGTGCGATTCACAGCAAAAAGCCGGTGGCCGTCTTCAGTATGGAGATGCCCGCTGATGCCCTGGCGATGCGGATGCTGTCATCCCTCGGCCGTATTGATCAGCACCGTCTGCGTACAGGCAAACTCAATGATGATGATTGGCCACGGCTGACTTCGGCGATTGCTTTGCTTAATGAAGCCCCCTTGTTTATCGATGATACGCCGGCCCTGTCACCGACCGAGCTGCGTGCCCGTGCACGTCGCCTTAAGCGCGAACATGGTCTGAGTCTGATCGTAATCGATTATCTGCAGCTGATGCAGGGCAATGCCGGTAAAGCGAATGAAAACCGGGCTACCGAAATCTCAGAGATTTCGCGTTCCCTTAAAGCGCTGGCCAAAGAACTGGAAGTACCTTTAATCGCCCTGTCGCAGCTTAACCGTAGCCTGGAACAACGTCCCAACAAACGTCCCGTAATGTCGGATCTGCGTGAGTCTGGTGCGATTGAGCAGGACGCTGACCTTATCGTGTTTATTTACCGCGACGAAGTCTATAATGAAGACTCCGCCGACAAGGGTAAGGCCGAGATTATTATCGGTAAGCAGCGTAACGGTCCCATTGGCTCTGTCGCGCTGACGTTCCAGGGTAAATATACCCGTTTCGAGAATTTCGCCCCCAGCTATTACGATGATCAAATGGGTTACGACGGAGAATAATCTTGGCGTTTCCCGTCGCTTCCATCAATCTGGCTGCTTTACGACATAACCTTGCTCGTGTTCGTGCTTTGGCACCGAACAGTCAGGTGATGAGCGTGATTAAGGCGGATGCTTACGGGCATGGCGTCATCGCGGTAGCTGAAGCACTGGCGGACAGTGATGCCTTTGCCGTTGCCAGACTCAGTGAAGGTATTCACCTGCGCCAGCAGGGTATTGAAAAGCCGATTGTATTGCTTGAGGGCGTCAATACGGAAGCTGACTTTACCGCTGCGGCAAACTACCAACTTTCCCCGGTAATTCATCTGCACAGTCAGATTCAATTACTGCAGACCATAACGTTACCAAAACCACTTCAGTTTAACTGGCTGATGATCGACAGCGGCATGCATCGACTCGGGATCACACCTGAACAGGCCCCGGCTGCATTGACCATGCTAAAAGCCTGCGACAATCTCAGTGGTGAAATCGGGCTGATGAGTCATTTTGCCAATTCCGATCTGGTGGGGGATAAACGCAATCAGCAGCAACTGGCACCGATGCGGGCTTTACGGCAAGAAACCGGATTGGCGGTTTGTCTGGCCAACTCTGCCGCTGTGATAGCTTATCCGGAATCTCATCTGGACTGGGTTCGACCCGGCCTGATGCTTTATGGTGTTTCACCGTTTGACGATAAAACCGGTCCGCAATTGGAGCTTGAACCTGTGATGCAGCTCAAAACCCGGCTGATTGCTGTTTATGATATCGATGCCGGTGAAGAGGTCGGTTACGGCGGCGACTGGACCGCTGAAGTGCCCACTCGCATCGGAGTTGCCAGTATCGGCTATGGTGATGGCTACACTCGCCATCTGTCGAATAAAGCCGAGGTATTACTGCGCGGGCAGAAAGCGCCTGTGGTGGGACGTGTGTCGATGGATACCATTTGTCTTAACCTCAATGATTTTGAGCAGGCTGTCGTTGGCGATGAGGTCATTCTCTGGGGTAAAGCGGAACTGCCCGTCGAACAACTGGCTGAACTGGCCGGCACTATTCCCTACGAGCTGGTCACGGTTATTTGTCCTCGGGTACAGAGGGAACTGTCAGATGGCTAAAGTAAAACGAATCTATGTCTGCAAGGAATGTGGCGCACAGACACCGCAATGGGCAGGGCGCTGCAATGATTGCGGTGCTTGGAACAGCCTCACTGAAGAAATTCAGCCGGGCGCGTCCTCGGCTACCCAGGCTTCAATTCAGCGTCATACCGGCTATGCCGGCGAACAGAAAAAACAGGTACAGGCACTGTCCGAGGTTAAATCCGAGCAGGCGGTTCGATGGACCACCGGCTTACCTGAATTGGACCGTGTCCTGGGTGGTGGCCTGGTCACCGGTTCGGTCGTGTTGATAGGCGGTGATCCGGGTATCGGTAAATCGACACTGCTGTTGCAGGCGATGGCCACCATGGCTGACAGCAGCGGTATTAAACCGCTTTATATCAGTGGTGAAGAGTCTCTGCAGCAAATACGGCTGCGTGCTGAAAGACTGCAACTGGAACAGGCACCACTGGAGTTGCTGGCTGAAACGCATGCCGAGCAGATGGTTGCCACTGCCGAGCAACGTAAACCTCAGGTCATGGTCATTGACTCGATTCAGACCGTTTTTACTGAGCAACTGCAGTCGGCACCGGGCACAGTTGCCCAGGTACGTGAGAGCGCAGCGCAACTGGTTCGCTATGCCAAATCCAGTGGCACCACGATGATCCTGGTCGGCCATGTCACCAAGCAGGGGGCACTGGCGGGGCCGCGGGTACTGGAACATATGGTGGACACCGTCTTGTATTTTGAAGGCGATACCTCAACCCGTTTCCGTATTCTGCGGGCGGTGAAAAACCGCTTTGGCGCCGTCAATGAACTGGGTGTGTTCGGGATGACGGAACTGGGTCTGAAAGAAGTCAGCAACCCGTCAGCGATTTTTCTGACACGGGGCGAGGAAGCGGTGCCGGGCAGTGTGGTGACCGTCATTCGCGAGGGCAGCCGGCCGATGCTGGTTGAAGTTCAGGCTTTGGTTGACAGTAGTCCGCTGGGTAATCCGCGACGCGTGACGGTAGGGCTGGAACAGAACCGGCTGGCGATGCTGCTGGCGATCCTTCACCGGCATGGCGGCATTACCTGTCACGACCAGGATGTGTTCATCAATGTGGTCGGTGGCGTCAAATTGAGTGAAACCGGTGCCGATTTGGCGGTACTGGCAGCGATTATTTCCAGCTTGAGAAACCGCGCCTTACCCCGAGACTGGGTCCTGTTCGGCGAAGTCGGGCTGACCGGTGAAATCCGTCCTGTGCAGGCCGGTGAAGAGCGAATTCGAGATGCCGGTAAGCATGGTTTTTCACACGCAATTGTGCCCGCCGCCAATGCACCGCGTAAAGCGAGTAAAGAGATTAAGGTGACGCCAGTCAGACACCTGTCAGAGGTGATCAATGCCTTAAGAGACGCAACCGGTTAGTGCTTTTCTATCAGGGCTGAAAGCTCACGATGTAACAGGCCTTCGTCGCCGAGATTGAGTTCCATCAACCTTTTCAGATGGGTAATGCTGTCCAGATCGATTTCATGTGATTCAAAACCGATCGTGCCTTCGTCAATATGCGCGACAGTCGCATGCATCTCAATAACCACTTGACCCTGCTCCAGCAGCAAATCCACCACACAGGCCTGACCCAGCCGCGACTGCCATTGGCCCGGCTTGACGATTAGCAGCCCTTTCAATGACACATCCAGCACCGTGCAATTAAGAAACTCATCGCCGTCATCAGTGTTGATATGGGCGACGGCATCAAATGGAATGCGGCTGAAACGACGTCTTTCCTGTGTTGCGTGATCGGTCATTTGTCCACTCCCCGTTAGCTTCATTTGATACTATCACTGTTTTCGACACAGGAGTAAGTGATGCTGTGGGTTAAAGCCTTCCATCTGATATTTATCGTGACCTGGTTCTCGGCCATGTTTTATCTGCCCCGGCTGTTTGTTTATCATGCTCTCTGTGAGGATGAGGCAGGAAATGCACGCTTTAAAATCATGGAGCGTAAACTCTACCGCGGCATCATGACTCCCAGTGCGGTGTTGACCCTGATATTCGGTCTCTGGCTGTTGAGTTTTTATTCGCTGGAGCAGATTGCCTCGATGGGCTGGCTGCATGCCAAACTGACGCTGGTGATTCTGTTATTTGCCTATCATGGAATCTGCGGCCGCATGCTCAGACAATTCGCTGCTGACAATAATCAGCGCAGTCACCGCTTCTACCGCTGGTTTAATGAATTCCCGGTTTTACTGTTAATCGCGGTGATAATTCTGGCTGTGGTTAAACCCTTCTGACAGCAATAAAAAAGGCTCCCTCGGGAGCCTTTTTCGTGATCAGCATTAGGCTTAATCGGTGTACTCAAAGATTTTAACCACGCGTTGAACACCGGCGGTATTTGTCACCAGGTTGACCGCCTGCTGGGCTTCAGCGCGGCTGACCAGCCCGAGCAGATAAACGATACCGCGCTCAGTCACGACCTTGATATGAAAGGGATCAATATGCTCATCGGTCGCCATTTTGGCTTTGATTTTGGAAGTAATCCAGGTATCGGTGCTGCGTGAGGGCAGGGCACTGGGCGCCGCTATCGCCAGTTCATTATGAATCCGTCTGACTTTAGGAATCTGTTTGACCTCGGCAGTCGCTTTCTGCTTCAGTGATTCACTTGGCGTCTCACCGGTCAGCAATACCACGCCATTGAAACTGGTGACGTTGATATGACTCTGGTCGTAGATTTCCTTGTTGTCAAACAGCGCATAGGCCGCTTTGAACTCAATACCCTGATCATCGATTACCGTTCCTGTTGTGCGCCGGTCATAGGCGACGGCGGCCCCGGTGGCAGCGCCACCGACAACGGCAGGCGCACAGCCCTGAATCAACAGGACAGGGACAGCCAGCCAGGCAAGATTTTTTAACTTAATCATACTGAGCAATCCTCAATTAGAAGTTGTTTATTGTTGCTGTTTTGGTCTTTATTGACCAGCTTATTTCAGCCCTGTTCAAAGGCGTTCTGAATCCACTGCATCTGGTAACCACTGTCTGCAAGGCTGACGCCGACAACATCAAAACGGCAACTGTCGTGCTGAATGCGATGCCGTTGCAGATATTGCTCGGCCGTATGGAGCAGCCTGATCTGTTTAGCTCGGGTTACCGTTTCCGCGGCACTGCCATAGGCAGAACTGCGACGAAAGCGAACCTCGATAAAAACCAGCACAGTACCATGCTGCATAATCAGATCAATCTCACCGCCGCGACTGTGATAATTGCGGGTCAGCAGCTTCAAGCCCTGTTTTTGCAGATAGCGGCAAACTGCCGTTTCCACTTCTGTGCCTTTATCCCTGGCAAATAGCATATCACTGCAGACGCTGGAGGTTACCTTGTTTGAACTGGCCCCAAGGCATTTCGCGCTCGACTTGCCCGGTTTCGTTAATCGACAGATCGCCGGTTGCCCCCGGGTATACCTGCTCCGGTTCGCGGCTCAGAGCATTAAGCTCCGGAATCAGCCGGTAGGCATCGACCCCCATTGCGTAGAGTCTGAGCAGACCGCCGGGCTTGCCTTGGGTTTGACTGAGCACCGCCTGAAAGGCCTGATCGTCGTTTGTATCACCATTAAACATCCACGGAATATCGGTAATAATAAGTTCGTTCAAATCGATATCCTGCTGTGGGTCAGCCTGCCCGCTGTAGGCATGTGAGGTGGCAATCAATGGCAGATCGCCGCTGCGATGGAATTTAAGCTGGGGCACCAGTTGCCGGGCTTTAAGTGGTTTCGCGACCAAGAACAGGAAATCAATATCCTGCCGGCGCCGTGGCTCAAATTCCAGCGAGCGTCCCAATACGCTTTTCAAGGCGCGGTAGCGTTGTTCACTGACATCCAGTCCCATCAGCGGAATCAGCGTGTCACGGAAATCATTCTCTGATTCGTTATAACTGGCCACCGAGATAATATTGCCTCCCTGTTCGCGCCATGCCTGGCTGAAGGCACCGGCGACGCGGTCACCCCAGTCACCCTGTGGGGCCAGAATGACGGCATGTTGATAACCTTTGCGGCGGGCAAAATCGGCAACTGCCATGGCATCATCTTCTGGTGCCAGACCGAATTGATATAGATTGGGCCGCTCCAGACCGGGCTCAATACGGTTCAATGCCAACACCGGGACCGGTAGCTCCGGCAGCTTAGCCAGGGCCTCTACGGAAGGTTTCTGTAATGGGCCAATAACCACTCCGGCGCCGCGCGAGATGGCCTCCTGATAGAGCTGGTCGACATTACTGCGACCCGAGTAGGGATCTGTTTCTACATCCAGGAAATGCAGTCTGCTGCTGGCCCCGCTGGCATAGTGGGCAGCGATGATGCCTTGTTTAATGGCTCGACCGGCCTCAACGAACGGCCCCTCAGCAGGCAGCATGATCGCAATATCGCCGATCTGCTGAGGCAGACGGGTGCCGACAGCCTTGACGCTGTCTTTGTACAGGCTGGGATCCGCCGGGTGGTTGGGATAACTGCGACGCCAGTCTTCCAGGGCGACTTCCAGGGTTTCCGGATTATCCTGATAGGCTTTGATTGCATAGGCGAGAGCAAACCAGCCGCTGTCATCGGCTGGTGGATAGCCCGGATTATTGAGGTCGAGCGCCTGAGGGGTCATTTGCATCAATGCCTGCCACAGCGTTTCGCGGTTTTGCGCTAAGCTCGCTTCATCGCTCAGTAATTTTTCCAACTGCAGATGGGTATTGGCTTTTTCCAGCCAGTTGCTGGTGAGGGTGTAGGCATCAGAGCGCAGGTTCAGTAGTTTGACTCTACTTTCAGCGTCGAGGCTGCTTGCATCGATATCAGCCAAAGCCGCCAAAGCCGCTTCACCCTGACTGTTGAATAGCGCAATTTCTGCCCCGATCACTGCGGCACTGAATCGCTTATCATCACTCAGCTGAGATTTATCAACCTGCTGCAGCGCCGTGTTGGCCTGTTCAACCTGACCGGTTTGCCAGAACAATTCGGCTGCACGCAGGAAATAAAGGGCCTGACGTACACCATCATATTCGGTCGCCAGTTGCAGGTATTCTTCCGCAGCCTGTTGATATTGCCCTTCAGTTTCAGCCGGTACCGTTTCTATCTCTGTGGGCTGGGTTCTGCTTAGAGGGCCCTGAACGGGCTGACAGGCAGTCAGGAACAGGAGAATAATGGCCGGTAACAGCAACAAGCGGGTGAAGGACATATCTGGTGTCTGTGTTGTTAACATGGGAAGCATCATCTTACCTGTTCGCGTATATTACGACCACAATTACACAGTGAATTAAGGAAAAATTGTGACTGCTTCACAAGCCGGACAATTGTTCGTGGTGGCTACACCGATAGGCAATCTGAATGACTTCTCTGCCCGCGCCATTGAGACACTGAAGTCAGTGGATCTGATCGCCGCGGAAGATACTCGTCACAGTAAACCCCTGTTACAACACTTTGCCATCACTACGCCGCTGCTGTCACTGCATGAGCATAATGAACAGCAGCGCAGTGAACTGTTACTGCAGCGACTTCAGGCCGGTGAATCTATAGCGCTTATCAGTGATGCCGGAACACCGCTTATCAGTGATCCGGGTTACCGACTGGTGTCCCTGGTTAAGTCGAATGCCATTCAGGTTCTGCCGGTGCCTGGCAGCTGTGCTTTGATTACGGCACTGTCCGCATCGGGCATTGCTTCTGATCGCTTCAGCTTTGAGGGTTTCCTGCCGCCCAAGTCGGGCGCTCGTCGCCAGCAACTGTCGCAGTTGAAAAATGAGCAACGCACATTGATCTTTTACGAAAGCCCACGCCGGCTGTTGGATACCCTGAATGAATGCATCACGGTATTCGGTGCCGATCGTCGCGCCTGCCTGGCTCGGGAACTGACCAAGATTCATGAGACGATTGAAACCCGTTCACTGGCAGACTTGCGTGACTGGGTGGCTGCCGATGCCAATCAGCAACGCGGTGAGTGTGTGCTGCTGATAGAGGGTGCCTCCACCGTTATAACAGCAGATGAACAGGAGATGGAAAGGGTGCTGGCCCTGTTATTACCGGAACTGCCGGTTAAAAAGGCGGCGGCCATAGCCGCTGGCATTACCGGTGGCAGCAAGAACGAGGCCTATCAACTGGCGTTGAAATTACAGCAGAAATAACAGCGCTGAGGTAAAATAGTCAACTTGAGACGACCAGACAATCGCGCCAGCCAATGGCAGGTGAGGAAAGTCCGGGCTCCACAGGGTAAGGTGCCAGGTAACACCTGGGAGGCGTGAGCCTACGGCCAGTGCAACAGAGAGTATACCGCCGGTTTGTTCGCAAGCCGGTAAGGGTGAAAGGGTGCGGTAAGAGCGCACCGCGCTTCTGGTAACAGAAGCGGCAGGGTAAACCCCACCTGGAGCAAGACCAAATAGGGGAACATAATGTGCGACCCGCACTGTTCCCGGGTAGGTTGCTTGAGGCAGATGGTGACATCTGTCCCAGATGAATGATTGTCCGCGACAGAACCCGGCTTATGGTCGTCTCAACCTTTTTTATACCACAGCGAATCGCTTAGTTCTGCGTGCTGAAAACCTGAACATTATTTTTGCCGAGCTTCTTGGCCTCGTACATGGCGATATCAGCATGTTTCAATAAGGTCTGATCGTCATTGCCGTGCTCTGGATAAATAGCGAGTCCGATACTGGCGGAAACCTGCAACTGAGCGCCGCCAACCTCAAACACCTGCGCCAGCGCATCCAGTAACTTTTCCGCGACATGCAGTGCATTATCCCTGCCGGCAATCTCCGGAAGTAATACGATAAACTCATCTCCCCCCACACGTGACAGAGTGTCAGATGTTCTTAACAGTAACCTGACTCTGTCAGAGACTGCTTTGAGCAATAAGTCGCCAACACCATGGCCGTAGGTATCATTAATCGTTTTGAAACCGTCAAGATCGATAAATAAAACCCCCACTTATTTCTGGTTACGTTGGGCATGCCTCAACGCAAGGCTCAATCGGTCTTCAAATAAATAACGGTTGGGCAGATCTGTCAGGGCATCGTGATAGGCGAGGTGCCTGATTTTTTCCTCCATTTCAACACGGTCAGTTATATCGTAAAACCAGGAGAGAATTGAAGGGGGATCCAGGTAATTGATCGGGAGGAAAGAGCCGATGCACCACTTCACCTCCGAGCTACGCGGCGATGTCAGCTTCAACAGCAGATTGGATACTCTCTGGTTGTTCATAACTCTTGATTTGACTGACTTTATCTGACTTTCTTCTATGGAAAAACCGGTTTCATTATCGGTGTTGAAGGGGTTAAAGCCATGGCTGAACAGTTCCAGATAACGTTTGTTGATGTAAAGGACTTCCTCTGTATCGAGGCTAAAAATGCTGACAGAGACCGGGCTGAAATCCAGCACTTCCCTGAACTGTTTTGCTTGCTGTTTTGCTTGAATTCGCAGGTTCAGATTTTCATGCAGATGCTTACCCTGTAACCGTGCTGCGTTGAGCATGAACCCAATAAATAACAGCAGCATGAGTCCCATCGCCACCGGCAATTGACTGCCGGAAATAAAGTAATGGATGGTATTCGGCATGAGCGTGGCTAAAATAAAGCCGATGATAGCCAGTTTATCCGTAGCCAGTGAAGAGGTTGCTCCTACTGTCAGCCCGCCCAGAGTGAATGTGATAAACAGCTGGTGAGTAAAATCGACTTGTTGTGCAAAAACGAAACCAGCCCAGCCCCAAACCAGTCCAGATAGCAATGTGCCGAATCTGAAAACCCGAAGATGGAACTGAATCCACTCCTGGTTATGAGTCCCGCTGTGGGAGTGATGAAACCGGGTGAAAACAAGGAGCCGGGTAATGTTAATAAAGAGGACCACAACGAGCCAGGCTAACAGGCTTTCATAGGCGAGTTGACCATGAAGGACCGCACTCATGATGACGGCCAGACAGGTGCTGATAAGGAGTGATACCGGCGTTGAGCCGGTCAGGAGTTTATATTTTTCGAGATTTCTAATGAACTCCTGATTATACGAGTGTTGTAGGTTGTCGACGTCCATACTCCAATGCCGCGTATACGGTCGTGTTTTATCCAGAGAGAGTAACAGTCACATCATAGAACGACAGGTTTGCGGGAAGTATGGAGAAACTCAGGCAAGCGGAATAAAGAATTCTCAAGTGCCTTTTCAGTTCCTGCAACATAAAGTTGCAGGAACTGAATGGGTTTACGGATGCTCACTCAAGCGGTTATTCAAATGACAATGGTGCTCCAGATGATAACGGTGAGCACGTTGAATACGACCAGCATACACAGGCCTGCTGAAATAATTGATGTTGAGACGACATAGCCTTTGCCTTCATCGATATTCATATAAATAGGAATACCCAGATACAGCAGGTACAGGCTGTAGCAGACGGCCAGCAGCAAGACCAGCATGGCCAGCCAGACGATGGGTACGAAACCAATCAGACCAGCCATATACATCGGTGTCGCAGTATAGGTAGTGAACAACAGACAACGCCCGAAGCTGGCCTCTTCACCGAAGGCTCTCTCCATGGCAAAGGTGAAATAGGCCATCATTGATGTGAAAACGATGATAAGGACATAAAATGCGACAGCCATCGGCAACGCGTCCGACAGTGCTATCTTGTTGAACTCATTACCGGCCAGGCTCCAGCCTACCTGATTAATACCTATCAAAAATGATACAGCCGGGACGGCGGCCAGAATGACCATTCGCAGGATGCCGAATTGTGTGATATCGAGATTTTCGTCACTAATCGATTTCCACTCGACGCGTGGAACCGAGAAAAGCCCCCAGAAGTGCTTACGGTGATGATGGTACATAGCAGACCTCCCTTGTGGTCGTTAACGGAGCATTAACATCAAGGACCGCTTCAATTTCACTTTATGCCTTTTTCAGTGGTTCTTCAAGCTGTTAGCCGAACACCATACTGTCGATCATTAACAACAGGAAAAGCCACATCAGGTATTGAATCGAATACTTGAATAAACGCCAGGCAGCGAGCGGATCCCGCTGATCAAACAGTTGTTTCACTAAGCGGAACTGGTACCCGTTCAAGACCAGAACACCAGCAAGGTAAAGCCACTTGCTCATGCCGGTGACAAACGGCAGCAAGGTGCAGGCAAATAACAACAGACTGTAGAGCAGGATCTGAATTCGAGTGAAGGCGTCGCCGTGAGTGACAGGCAGCATTGGTACATTGGCCCCGGCATATTCGTCCTTTTTATGCAGCGCCAGTGCCCAGAAATGCGGTGGTGTCCAGGCAAAGATAATCAGCACCAGCAAAAGGGCATCAGGGTGTATCTGACCTGTGACGGCAGTCCATCCAAGCAATGGTGGCATAGCCCCGGCCAGGCCGCCGATAGTAATGTTTTGTGGTGTTGCCCGCTTCAGGAACAGGGTATAAATCACCGCATAGCCAATCAAAGCAAACAGGGTCAGCCACATAGTGACCGGATTGACCAGGAACCAGAGCATGAGGAGTCCGGACACGGCCAGTATCAATGCAAATCCCAGGGCCTGCTGTGGTGAAAGATGACCGGTGACTACCGGGCGTTGACGAGTGCGGGCCATGGTGGCATCCAGCTTGTGATCAATCAGGTTATTGATCGCCGCGCCACTGGCTGCACACAGCGCGATGCCGATAACGGCTACCGTCAGCGTACCCGGATCCGGCCACCCGGGTGCCAGTAATGCACCGACCAAAGCAGTCAGAAGCATCAGCAGCACAACTTTGGGTTTGCAAAGGGCCAGATAATCTTTCCAGTTGGCACGATGCAGGGCAGGTGTTGTGACGATAGAATTTTGCATGGCATCACCCCGTGGATTGTGGAACAGAAGTCCGATTAAACATGGCCGCGTCAGCATCCGGTTTCAGTCTTGTATGCAGGTCAAACAAGCACAGCAGCAATAAGGCGGCACCGGTGTTGTGTGCGAGAGCCAGCGATAAAGGTAACAACAGCAGCGCATTGGCGATGCCCAGTGCCAGTTGCAGCGATGTCAGTGATAGCAGCAACAATAACTGCATTCTGAGAGCGGCATAGCGCCACAGTGCGATAACCAGTGCGGCAATGCTGAGCGTCAGTAGCATTGCAAACAGTCGGTGGACGACTTGAATACTTTGTCGGGCTTCAGCAGACAGCAGGCCACCTTCGTGATTTTTATCGATGAACTCAGTGACGTTAAATGCCTCGCTCAGGGGCGCGGCGGGCAACCATTGCCCCTGACAGGTGGGGAAATCGGTGCAAGCCAGTCCTGCATATTGACTGCTGGTCCAGCCGCCCAGACTGATTTGAAAAAATGTCAGCACGATGACCGCCAGCACTGAAGTTTTTACAGGCGATGGGACGCGGGTAGAAGGCTCACTATAAAACTGTTTACGCAGGCGCCATAACAGTGCCAGCAGCAACATACCGCCCAGCAGGTGAATCGTGACGATCTGAGGCTGCAGTTTCATTGTGACGGTCCACATGCCGAACAAGGCTTGGGCAGTGACCAATGCCAGTAATCCGCGACTGAGCCAGCGTGTTTGGCCACTGATTTGAGGGCTTTTCTCCAACAGGATCATTAATGACAGAATTACCAGGCCCAGCAGTCCGGCACCATAGCGGTGAATCATTTCCATCCAGGCTTTGCCACTATCGAGTCCTGTGAAAAGGTGCTTTTCATGCTCTGCCGGTGGCATAAGCTGGCCATAGCAGCCTGGCCAGTCGGGACAACCCAGCCCGGCATCCATCAGCCGGGTCAGGGCGCCCAGTGTCACCACGATGAAGGCAAGAGCAAAAGCAACATTGGTCAGAGACTTCATAGGCCTATCCGATATGTGACGCTTTGAGTAACCAGTCGATGTCGGCCAGGATTTTTTTACCACTCAAATCCGGTGCAAACCGCATTACCAGATTACCGGCCGGATCAATCAACCAGAAACTATGGTCCTGCCAGACAAGCTGGTGTTGATTAAACCAGTCAATCAATGCCGGTGTTGTAGCCTTTCTGATTTGTTTGAAGTCGATATTGTCTGGCTGACGGTTAACAGGGGCATCAGACAACCACAGCGGCTGGAGCCGTTTCAGATCCGAACCCATCGCCGTATGTAATTGCTGCAAGCGATATAACTGCTCGGCACAGCCTTTATCACAGCTGTTGCTCAGCATGACCAGGCCCCATTTGCCATTCAGCTCGCTGGAAAGTTGCTGTGGTACTTTCATGCCCGCCGGCATTAATTCGCCGTTATTCTTAGTCTCCAGTGGCAGTCTATCGCCCATCAGCGCCAGTCCCCAGGCAAACAGTAGCGGCAATAACGCGATTAACCAGATCATTCTGAACAACCATGGATTGCGAGTCATGTTTCCCTCCGGCGACAGGCGATAAAAGTCATCAGCCCACACGCAAAACCAATCAATAACCATTGCACGGCATAACCCACGTGCATCGGGTATTTGTTTTCAGGCGCAGCTTTAACCGTGGCCAGTCCCGCCGGCGCCGGGTCGGCATAAATCACAAACGGTAACAGTTCGATATCTAAATGCTGATTCAGTAACGGAATCTCGATTTGCTGTAATACGGCCGGCCAGGCGGGATCGTCTCTCGCTTCTGCCAGCATCAAACCAGGCTCCGGTGTTTTTATCCGGCCACTGATGTTTTCGATACCGGCAAAATCAGAGAGCGTCGGTTTAGCTTCAGCTTTGGGCGTCCAGCCCAGATTGACCAACACCGGTTTTGACTCACTGGTCATCAGGCCAAGTACATGCCATCCAACCTGTCCCTGAGTCATCTGGTTATCCAGCAGGAACAGTCTCTCTAAATGGCCGTTAATGCTCACACGCTGAAATTCAGCGGGCTTATCAGCGAGCGTTACTGGCGGCTTTTCCTGCTGTTGCAGATAGCTTTGATAGTGTGCTTCAGCAGCTTGTGCACGCTGCCATTGCCAGTGAGAAAGAAACAGACACAAACTGATGGCGAAAGCGGCAAACAGCAGGTAAGCCGGACGGAAGGAGAACGCGCCATGGGTCTTAACCTGAACCAGTCGTTGTGCTGTCACAAAATCTCCCCTTTGCTTTACTTCCTATAGCAAGTACACAGTAGTGAACAGAAAAATCCAGACCACATCGACAAAGTGCCAGTACCAGGAGCCGGCTTCAAAGGCAAAATGACTGTCTGGTGTGAAGTGTCCCTGGAACACCCGCAGTAGCAGCACCAACAGAATGATGCTGCCGATGGTGACGTGGGCACCATGGAAGCCGGTTAACATAAAGAAAGTTGCGCCGTAAATGCCGGAATGCAGGGTCAGGTCCAATTCTGTATAGGCATGGATATATTCATATATCTGCAGACCGAGGAAGGTCAGACCCAGCACTATCGTCAGGCCCAGCCAGCTTTTGAGCTTGCTTCGGTCTTCTCTTTTCAGCGCTTTGTGTGCTGCCAGCAGCGTGAAACTCGAGCCCACCAGTAAAATGGTATTAATGAGCGGAATATGCCATGGGTTAATGACTTCCCGGATAGGGGGAAACTGTTCTGGATTGGGTGCTTGCATTAATGGCCATGAAGCCTGAAACTGCGGCCAGAGCATGCTAGCCAGCCCTTTGTCACCCTCACCATCCAGCCAGGGTACAGCGAATACCCGGATGTAAAACAGGACGCCGAAGAAGGCAAAAAAGAACATGACTTCGGAAAAAATAAACCAGGACATGCCGTAACGGAAGGAGCGATCCATCTGTGGTGAATACAGTCCCTGGCGGGACTCAGCAATGACCGCAGCAAACCAGCCTATCATCATCCCGGCGAGGATCAGGGCGCCCGAATTCAGCATAATCTGGGCCAGCAAACTGCCGCTTTCCTGTTGCAGGGAATAGATTAGTGCGGCGGCACCGCCCAGGGTGAGGAATAGGCCCACAGCACCGATGATCGGCCAGTGACTCTGTGGTGGAACGTAGTAGGCGGAATGATGTGCCATAAAGAGTTCCTCCCTAAATTGCGGCGTTAGTCTCCGCCGCTGGCATCACGCTCACTGATATCGAACAAGGTATAAGATAAGGTCAGCTTGCTGATATCCTCAGGTAGCGCAGGATCAATGAAAAACACCAGTGGAAATTGTTTGGCTTCCCCGGCCGCTAAAGGCTGCTTCTGGAAGCAGAAACATTCAATTTTGTTGAGATAATCGGCAGCCTGAGGGGGAGAAACACTGGGTATGGCCTGTGCTACCACCGCTTTGTCATAGGTATTGCTGACTGAAAAATGGGTCTGTTTGCGCTCGCCCACAGACAGTTTGATTTCTTCTTCTTCAGGCGCAAAGTCCCAGGACAAATTCTCATTGCGGTTGGCAATAAACTGCACGGTTATCGTCCGCTCTGATGGTGCAGCCTGTGCGTTGACCTCTCCCTGATATGCCCCCTTGGTTTTCCCGTTAAGACCGGTCACCTCGCAGAAAACATCGTAAAGCGGCACCAGTGCAAAACCGAAGCCGAACATCACCACTACGATAAGGATCAGGCCGGTCGGGCTGGTGGGTTTGAGCCAGGATTTCATTCTTTATTCAGCTCCGGTGGGGTGGTAAAGGTATGGTAAGGTGCCGGTGTCGGTACGCTCCACTCCAGTCCCCGTGCCCCTTCCCACGGGAGTTGATCTGCCGCTTTTCCGCTGCGGACTGTCTTAATCAGAATATAGACAAACAACAGCTGGGTGGTGCCGAACAGGAAAGCACCGATACTGGTCAGCATATTGAAGTCAGCAAACTGCAGCGCATAGTCGGGAATACGTCTTGGCATGCCCGCCAGGCCGACAAAATGCATGGGGAAAAAAGTCAGGTTCACGCCAATAAACGACAGCCAGAAATGCCACTGTCCCAGTTTTTCGTCGTACATCTTGCCGCTCCATTTGGGCAGCCAGTAATAAACGGCAGCGATGATGCCGAATACCGAGCCGGGCACCAGTACATAATGAAAGTGGGCGACGACGAAATAGGTGTCGTGATATTGAAAATCCGCCGGTGCGATGGCCAGCATCAGTCCTGACAATCCGCCGATGGTAAACAGGACGATAAAGGCAATCGCGAACAGCATTGGCGTTTCAAAGGTCATTGCGCCGCGGAACATGGTGCTGATCCAGTTAAACACTTTCACGCCGGTCGGCACGGCGATCAGCATGGTCGTGTACATGAAAAACAGTTCACCCGTCAGCGGCATGCCTACCGTGAACATATGATGAGCCCAGACGATAAATGACAGGAAAGCGATGGCGACAGTCGCTAAAACCATGGCGCGATAACCAAATAATGGCTTGCGGGCGAAGGTCGGGATGATTTCAGAAATCACACCAAATGCCGGCAACACCATGATGTATACCTCAGGATGGGCAAAGAACCAGAATACGTGCTGAAACAGGACCGGATCACCGCCGCCGGCGGCACTGAAAAAGCTGGTACCGAAATGCACATCCATCAGCACCATGGTCACGACCGCTGCCAGTACCGGCATTACAGCAATTAGCAGAAAGGCGGTGATTAGCCAGCTCCAGACGAACAGGGGCAGATCCATCATTTTCATGCCCGGCGCGCGCATATTGAAGATGGTGACAATGACGTTAATGGCCCCGAGGATCGATGAAATCCCCATCATGTGAATGGCAAATACGAAAAAGGTTACACTGGGCGGGGCATAGGTTGTTGATAGTGGTGCATAGAAGGTCCAGCCGAAGTCAGGGGCACCGCCGGGCATGAACAGGGTGGACAGCAGCATGGCAAAAGCGAAGGGCAGAATCCAGAAACTGAAGTTGTTCAGCCTCGGTAGCGCCATATCAGGCGCACCAATCATCAGCGGCACCTGCCAGTTTGCCAGGCCGACAAAGGCCGGCATTACTGCGCCGAATATCATAATAAGACCGTGCATCGTGGTCATCTGATTGAAAAATTCCGGCATCACCAGCTGCAGGCCCGGCTGGAATAATTCGGCCCGGATCACAAAGGCCATGGTGCCGCCGATGAACAGCATGATCAGGCTGAATACCAGATAAAGTGTCCCGATATCCTTATGATTGGTGGTCAGTATCCAGCGGCTTATACCCTTGGCTGGTCCGTGATGCAGCGTCTCTGCGTATGCGCTCATAATGACCTCACTGTTTATCCATCAGGTCCTGTACTTCGGCAGGCGTGACCATATCGTCGGTCTTGTTACCCCAACTGTTACGTTCAAAAGTGATCACTGCGGCGATATCGACGGCGGAAAGCTGTTTGCCGAATGCCGGCATCCCTTTATCGACCCGACCGTTAACCACGACTTTCATATGCTCAAGTTTCTCACCCTGAACGATGGCGCTGCCATCCAGTGGTGGAAAGGTGGGCGGCATGCCCGAGCCGTCGGCCTGATGGCAGGCTGCACAGTTTTTTTCGTAAACCGTGGCACCGGTATTCATCAGCTCATCCATACTCCAGTCTTTCTCTGCCGCCGCGACGGCCGCTTTCTGAGCGGCTTTCTGCTCAGAGAGCCAGGCGCCGTATTCTTCTTCTGTGACGGCCTTCACTTCAATGGGCATAAAAGCATGGTGTTTACCACACAGCTCGGCGCACTGACCTCGATACAGTCCCGGCTCTTTGATTCGGGTCCATGATTCATTAATAAATCCGGGGATGGCATCTTTTTTGATGGCGAGATCCGGTACCCACCAGGCATGAATCACATCATTGGAAGTGAACAGAAAACGGATTTTTTTATGAACCGGGACGACGACGGGATTATCGACTTCCAGCAGATAGTTGGGATTTTTCTTTTTACGGTTTTCGATTTCTTCACGAGGTGTGGCGAGCACACTGAAAAAGTCGACGTCTTCGCCAATGTATTTGTAATGCCATTTCCATTGATGACCGGTGACCTGGATATCAATGTCAGATTCACTGGCATCATAGAGATCGCCTAATGTGATCGTGGATGGAATCGCGATCGCTACGAGGATCAGGAAAGGAATGGTGGTCCAGATCACCTCGACCAGGATATTGCCATGGAACTGAGCGGCCTCATGGCCTTTGGATTTACGATGATGATATATCGACCACAGCATGACACCGAACACCACCACAGCAATGGCGAGGCAGATATAGAAAATGGTCATGTGGAGGTTGAATACGGACTGACTGGTGTCGGTCACACCAACGGGCATGTTGAATTCCAGCGCCCAGAGCGGGGCTGGTGGCAAAAAAAGAGCGAGACAAAAAAGATGCAGTCGTCGGCACATAGCACTCTCCTTGCATCGAGGTGAAGCCATCATTGGCGTTCACGCTGCAAAAATGATTTGCTCTTAGGAAGTCAGTATATGCCTTTTTACGTAATTTACCAGCCCGTTTCTGGAAAATAACGAAAATGATAGCTCAGCATCCGGCAGCAGTGGGGGATAGCGCTACTCAGACGCTGATTGAAAAACAGATTTTCAATCAGCAGGCAGGTATAATCGCCGGTTGATTTTTCTGACTTACCGATAGCATTTCATGTATATCACCAGTATGCGTCCTGCAATCAACGACTTTCGAGGCCGTTGAGCTTTTACAACATGACACACACTTCTAGAATTTACTTTAAGTTCCATAGCCACTTTTTTGATAAAGAACATGTCCTTGACAAGACCTTCACAAGGTTTTCTCCCACTTTTACCAAATGCCGCTAAGTCCTTGTCATAAAAAGAGGATTTTGTTGATCCAGATGCTTGACTTCGACCATTTGCAATCCTATAGTGTCGACAAGTGGGGAAAAGTGGATCTTAGTGGATCAATTCTTTTTGGGGGCGGCAAGTGTTTCGAGGCGTGGCAACATTCAATCTGGATGCCAAAGGGCGGATGGCGATACCAGCCAAGTTCCGCAAGCATCTTGACGTCTGTTGCGAAGGCCGCCTGGTTGTCACCATTGATCATTCTGACCACTGTCTGCAGATGTATCCCCTGCCGGAATGGGAACAAGTCGAACAAAAACTCACTGCGCTCCCTAGTTTGAATCCACAAGTCCGTCGTTTGAAAAGAATGCTGCTCGGTTATGCCACTGAATGCGAAATGGATGGTAACGGTCGTATTTTGCTGCCAGCCAAGCTGCGTGAATTCGCCGGACTCGACAAGAGCATGGTGATGATAGGGCAAGGTAACAAGTTTGAGCTTTGGAATGAGCAAACTTGGAATGAACTCATGGATGAATGTTTGGAAGAAGATTTTGACGAGATTTTACCGGCTGAATTAGAAAGCCTGTCGATATAGGGCGGAATTATGACTGAGATCTACTCGGAACATCTGCCAGTCTTGCTGGACGAGACCCTAGACGCCCTGTCTGTTAAAGCCGACGGTAAATACCTCGATGCCACCTTTGGTCGTGGTGGTCACAGCCGCGCGATTCTGGCTCAACTATCTGAAAACGGCCGCCTGCTGGGCCTGGATCGTGATCCACAGGCTGTAGCGACTGGCAAACAGCTGGCAAATGAAGATCCCCGTTTTGCGATTGAGCACTGCGCCTTTTCCGAACTTGCTGGTGCCGTGCACGCACGCCTGTGGCAAAACCAGATTGACGGCATTCTCATGGATATCGGCGTTTCTTCGCCACAACTGGATGATGCCGAGCGCGGTTTCAGTTTTTACAAAGACGGACCGCTTGATATGCGGATGAACCCCGATGCTGGCATCAGTGCCGCCGAATGGTTGGCCACAGCCGAGATGGACGATATTGCCCATGTGCTGAAAACACTGGGCGAAGAGCGGTACAGCAAGCGTATTGCCCGAGCCATAGTTGACAGCCGCGATGACAACCCGATTACCACGACTAAGCAACTGGCCGATCTGGTGGATAAAGCCAGCCCGTCACGGGAAAAGTATAAACATCCAGCGACCCGGACATTTCAGGCAATACGCATATATATAAATAATGAGTTGGAAGAACTTCGTCAGGCACTGGAACAGGCACTCGATGTGCTCGCAGTCGGTGGTCGACTCGTTGTCATCAGTTTCCACTCGCTGGAAGACCGCATTGTAAAACGCTTTTTCCGGGATGAAGCCCGAGGCGATGATTTGCCCGCGCATTTCCCGGTCACTGCCGATCAACTGAATCCTCGTCTGAAAATTATTGGCAAGGCAATCAAAGCCGGTGAAGCCGAACTGGCTGTCAATCCCAGAGCGCGCAGCGCAATCATGCGCGTTGCGGAGAAGTTGGCATGAAACTGAAGCAGTATCTGGAACAGGTTCATATCGATATGCCGTTGCTGGTGTTGGTGACGCTGGTCATCATTTCGGCGGTCGGTGTGATTTATTCCAAGCACCTCAACCGCAATGAATTCATCCAACTGCAGAAGCTGGAAAAACAACGTGACTTATTGAATGAAGAATGGGGCCGCCTGCTGCTCGAACAGAGCACCTGGGGCAGTCCAAGCCGGGTTGAACAACAGGCCAGAACCCGTCTTAATATGATTGTGCCCAGCGCCGATATGACCGTGGTGATTAAGCGATGAGTGCAGCACGCGTCAGTCATCAGCAAGTCGGGCAGTGGCGTCTGAACCTGGTCAGGGTGATGTTTATCCTGTTTGTACTGGGTTTGTGCTGGCGTTTGGCCGATATTCAGATTCTGAATCCGGAGTTTCTGCGTAATCAGGGTGATGCCCGTCATCTTCGTCAGGTGCCAGTGGTGGCACACCGCGGCATGATCCTCGATCGCAGTGGCGAGCCGCTGGCCATCAGCACCCCAGTCCATTCCATCTGGCTGAACCCTCAGGATGTACCTGCCGATCATCCCAAGCTGGCGAAGCTGGCTGAAAATTTGAACCTGTCGCTCAGCACAGTACGTGACAAAATCAACGGCAATCAGTCACGCGAGTTTATCTATCTCAAACGACGGGTCACGCCCGAACTGGCTCAAAGTGTTAAATCACTGGGGATTCATGGCGTTTACCTGCAACGCGAATACAAACGTTATTACCCGGCAGGCGAGGTTACTTCGCATCTGCTCGGTTTCACGAATATTGATGATATCGGTCAGGAAGGGCTTGAGCTCACTTATGATGCTGTGCTGACTGGCCGTTCCGGTCTGAAACGCATGGTGCGTGACAGTAAAGGTAACTTTGTTGAAGGCGGCGAATTGATTCGTCCAGCCAAGGCCGGGGAAAATATTCAACTCAGTATCGACCTGCGTTTGCAGCATTTGGCTTTCCAGGCGCTCAAAAATGCCGTGGATGAACACAAAGCCAAAGCCGGTACCGTCGTAGTACTGGATATTCAGAGCGGTGAAGTGCTGGCGATGGTCAATCAGCCTTCCTTTAACCCGAACAACCGCGAAGGTCTCAAACCCAGCCATTACCGTAACCGCGCTGTCACCGACCTGTTTGAGCCGGGCTCTACTGTTAAACCGTTCACGGTTGCCAGTGGCATCAAGTCAGGCAAGTTTGATCTGAGCAGCATTATCAATACGCATCCCGGTGTATTCCGGGTCAGCGGTCATCCTATCCGCGATTTCCGGGACTATGGTGAAATCGACCTGGCAACACTGATTCAGAAATCGAGCAATATCGGCGCCACGAAAATTGCACTGGAACTCGAACCTGAGGTGCTGTGGCAGGATTTTGCCCGTTTCGGACTGGGTGAATCGACCGGTGCTTACTTCCCGGGCGAAGTGATGGGTACCATGCCTGATCCGCAATCCTGGCGGACACTGGATCGGGCAACCATGGCTTTCGGCTATGGTTTGTCGACGTCAGCCCTGCAACTAGCAAGGGCTTACAGTGTGCTGGCCAGCGGCGGCATATTAAAGCCGGTCACTTTTGTCAAAAATGGTGAGGCGTCCAAGGGACGTCGTGTGTTTGCTGCCGATCTGATGCATCAGGTACTGGCAATGATGGAAAAAGTAGTCGAACCCGGTGGCACCGCAACCCGTGCTGCGGTGGCCAACTATCGGGTAGCCGGCAAAACCGGTACCGCGAAAAAATCGATCAGTGGCGGCTACGCCGACAAACGTTATCAATCCGTATTTGCAGGGATTATCCCGGCCAGCGCACCGCGTCTGGCCATGGTAGTCATGGTGGATGAACCCCGTGGTGAGGAATACTACGGTGGGGCAGTGGCAGCACCGGTCTTTGCTGAGGTGATGACCGGCGCCATGCGACTGCTCAATATCGCACCGGATGCATTACCAATGACGCAAATGCAGGTGGCCCACAAATGATCACATCAATCGTCAAAAAGCAATCTCTGGCCAGGCTGCTGCAGGACTGGGTAGCCGATGATGTTGAATTGCAGGAATGCATGCTGACTGATATCAGCATGGACAGCCGGCGTGTGACCGCCGGGTGTTTATTCCTGGCATTGTCAAAACAGGCTGCTGAACGAGAGAAGCACCTGCATCAGGCCCTGGACAAAGGGGCTTTTGCCGTATTGATTGATGCCGAGCAACCATTGTCTGCCAATGAGCAGGCCATGCTGGATGAAGCGGTAGTCACAGCCTATCCGGTGAAACAACTCGGCAAGCAGGCGGGTTATATCGCCGCACGTTTCTATGAACATCCCTCTGAGCATATGACGGTGATTGCGGTCACCGGCACGAATGGCAAGACCTCGGTCAGCCAGTTTATTGCCCAGGCCCTGGAAGCCAGTGGCCAGCCTTGCGGTGTCATCGGGACCATGGGCGCGGGCCGTATCCGTGATCTGGAACTGACTGGCATGACCACACCGGATCCGGTCTCTATGCAGCGCCTGCTGGCCGGTTTTGAACTGGAAGGCTGTCGTTACGTGGCACTGGAAGCTTCTTCCCATGCGCTGGTACAGGGCAGGCTCAATAGCGTCGATGTCAATGTGGCGGTACTGACTAACCTGAGCCGTGACCATCTGGATTACCACGAAACGATGGAACAGTACGCGGCGGCCAAACAAAAACTGTTTGAAATGCCCTCGGTCAGCCAGGTGGCACTGAACATAGATGATGACTTCGGACTGCAGGTCAGAAATGCCTTACGCAGCAATATTGAATTACTGACTTACAGCAGTGGTGGTGAAGCCGATATCAGTGCGGCAGCAATAGAATGTCGCCGTGACGGTGTTGCATTTGACCTGAGCATTGAGGGGCGGAAGCAGGCTATTAATCTCCCGGTAATGGGCCGCTTTAATGTCGATAACCTGCTCGCCACCGCCGCCGTGATGAAACTGATTGGTTTTGATGACAGCATGGCGCGGGATGCGCTGCAGCACTGCCATGCTGTTTCTGGACGGATGGAAGCGCATGGCTACGAAGGTCAGCCCTGTGTCGTGATCGATTATGCCCATACCCCGGATGCCCTGTCACAGGCATTAAAAACCCTGCGCAGTCATTTGCCGGAAGCCGGTGAACTCTGGTGTGTGTTCGGTTGTGGCGGAGACCGGGACAAGGGGAAACGATCATTGATGGGCCAAATTGCAGAAACAGAAGCTGACCGTGTCGTGATTACTGACGACAATCCCCGTACTGAAAATCACCAGTCAATTATTGACGATATTCTGGCCGGTTGCCGGCAACCTGAGAAAATCCGTGTCGAACTGGATCGCAAAGCCGCCATTATTTATGCGCTGTCACATGCTTCAGCCAGCGATATCGTGCTGGTGGCCGGCAAAGGGCATGAAGCCTATCAGGAGATTAATCACATCAAATATCCGTTCAGCGATACCTTGATCGTTACTGACGTGCTTGCTGATCTGCACAACGGCGTATCCAACGTCATGGGAGGGGTTTGATGTCCTTGTCCATGACACTGGAACAACTGGGTCGCCTGCTTGGCTGTGATGTTACTGCAGCTGATGTCAAAGTCCGGGGCGCCGTAATAGATACCCGTAAGATTAAGCCGGGCAACCTCTTTGTCGCCCTCAAGGGCGACCATGTCGACGGCCATGATTATCTGGCACAGGCCCGTGAAGCCGGTGCCAGTGCTGCTTTGGTGTCTGAGTTACGCGACGATGCATTACCGCAGCTTCTGGTGAAAGATGTCAGACAGGCTTTTGGCAAGATCGCCCGTGCCTGGCTGCAGCAGAATCGTACCCGTGTAGTTGCCATTACCGGCAGTAACGGCAAAACCAGTGTTAAGGAAATGGTGACCGCCATTCTGCGGCAAGTGGGACCGGTTCTGTCGACTCAGGGCAATCTGAATAATGATCTGGGTGTGCCGTTGACGCTGTGCCGGCTCGACCCGGAAGACAAGTTTGCCGTAATTGAAATGGGGACCAATCATCCCGGTGAAATTGCGCAACTGGTTAAGATTGCTGAACCCGATGTCGCCGTCATCAATAACATCGCACCGGCACATCTGGAAGGCTTTGGTTCCGAAGAAGGGGTTGCAGTAGAAAAAGGTGCCATTTATGCGGGGCTGGCGAAAAATGGTACGGCGGTCGTCAATGCTGATATGCCCTATAAGGATACCTGGGCACCTCTGATTGCAGACAGAAAAACCCTGACATTCGGATTGGAAAATGAAGCTGATATCCGCGCTGATTATATTCAGCCGGATCCGACAGCCAGCCACTTTCTGGTCGAAATGGCAGGCGTCAGTCACCACTTTGATTTGCCATTACCTGGTTTGCATAACGTTAACAACGCGCTGGCAGCGATAGCCGTTTGCCATGCACTGGAAGTTCCGGTGGACGCGATGGTGCGTGGACTTGCTGGTATGCGTGCTGTGCCGCACCGGCTGCAGCTGAGAGCCGGGCTTAATGATTCACGCCTGATCGATGACACATACAATGCCAATCCCGGCTCCTATCTGCAGGCGCTGAAAACCCTGGCCGGATTTAGCGGCGAACACTGGCTGGTGCTGGGTGACTTCGGTGAACTTGGTAATGACAGTGACAAGATCCACGCTGATATGGGTAAACAGGCCCGTGATGCCGGTGTCAGCCGTTTATTTACGGTAGGTAACAGCAGCCGTATGGCCGGTCAGCAATTCGGCTGCGGCGCACAACATTTTGAGGATCTCAAGACTTTGCAGCAAAGCTTGCAACAGGAATTAAGCAGGGATGTGACTTGTTTGATTAAAGGATCACGTTTTATGCAACTGGATCAGCTGGCTGATCAGCTGGCCCAAGAAGGAGAGGCTGATGCTGCTGCTGTTAAGTGAATATCTGACCCAGTATTACAGTGGGTTCAACGTCTTCCAGTATCTGACACTGCGGGCGATTCTGGGAACTATCACCGCGCTGGGCATTGCCTTGCTTATTGGCCCGACCATGATCCGGCACCTGAGCTTCAAGCAAATCGGCCAGGTAGTGAGACGTGATGGTCCCGAGTCACATTTCAGCAAAAGCGGTACGCCGACCATGGGGGGCTCGCTGATCCTGGTGGCGATAGCCGTCAGTACCCTGCTCTGGGCCGATCTTGCTAACCGCTACGTCTGGGTGGTCCTGATTGTGACTTTGGCTTTTGGTCTTATCGGTTTTGTAGATGACTACATCAAACTGGTGAGACAGGACCCGCGTGGCCTGTTAAGCCGCTACAAGTATTTCTGGCAGTCACTGTTCGGCGCCGGTGCCGCGGTATTTTTATTTTTCACTGCCACGGTCCCCGAGGAAACCACGCTGATCGTGCCGTTTTTCAAGGAAGTCATTATTCCTCTGGGTGGCTGGTACATGCTGCTGACTTATCTGGTGATTGTCGGCAGCAGTAACGCAGTCAATCTGACTGACGGGCTGGATGGACTGGCTATCATGCCGACGGTGATGGTGGCGTCTGCACTAGGTTTATTCAGCTATGTCGGGGGGCACTCTGAGTTTGCCCAATATCTGCAGATTCCGTTTATCCCCAGTGCCGGTGAACTGACGGTGTTCTGTGCCACTCTGGTTGGTGCCGGACTCGGCTTCCTCTGGTTCAATACCTATCCCGCTCAGGTCTTTATGGGCGATGTCGGCGCATTGGCTTTGGGCGCTGCATTGGGCACGGTCGCTGTACTGGTTCGTCAGGAACTGGTGCTGTTGATTATGGGCGGTGTGTTTGTCATTGAGACGCTGTCGGTGATGATTCAGGTTGCCTCATACAAACTGCGTGGTAAACGCGTGTTTCTGATGGCACCGATTCACCATCACTATGAGCTGAAAGGCTGGCCGGAACCCCGCATTATTGTGCGCTTCTGGATCGTGACGGTATTCCTGGTTCTGATTGGTTTGGCAACGCTGAAAATACGATGACACAAGGCATGAATAAACTTTCACATAAAAACTGCCTGATAGTCGGCCTGGGGCAGACAGGATTATCATGTGCCCGTTTTCTGGCCGACCGTGCACTCAGCGTTGCCGTGATGGACACCCGTGAGCAGCCGCCCGCATTGAGTCTGTTGCAGCAGGATTATCCGCAGGTGTTGATTAAAACCGGGGGGCTGGATAGTGACTGGCTGTTACAGGCTGATTTGATCATATTGAGTCCGGGCGTCGATCCCAGGCTGCCGGAAATCCGCGCTGCGCGTGAGGCAGGCATTGAAATGATCGGTGATATCGAGCTGTTTGCCCGTTATGTCGATGCGCCGGTGGTAGCGATAACCGGTTCCAATGGCAAGAGTACGGTCACGACTCTGTTAGCCCTGATGGCACAAATTGCGGGTAAAGATATCCGCATCGGCGGCAATCTGGGCACACCGGCGCTGGATCTGCTCAGTGACAAGGCGCCCGATTTTTATATTCTGGAGCTGTCGAGCTTCCAGCTTGAAACCGTATGTTCACTCAATGCTTTTGCCGCAGTGATCCTCAATGTCAGTCCTGATCACCTGGATCGTTACGATTCAGTCGAAGACTATCAGCGGGCCAAGCAGAAAATTTTTAACGGTGATGGCGTCATGGTGATTAACCGGGATGACCCGGTTGTCAGTGCCATGGCTGAAGAAAGCCGGATTCAGATTGGTTTCAGCCTGCATAAAACCGAAGGTGTTGACTTTGGCCTGATGCAAAAAGACGGTCAGCGCTGGCTGGCCGAAGGCAATGAACCACTGCTGGCGGTTAACAACATGAAAATGGTCGGCACCCACAATCTGGCCAATGCGCTGGCCGCACTGGCACTGGGGTCGGCAATGGCGTTGCCGATGCCGGCAATGCTGTCTGCCTTGCAGGAATTCAAAGGCCTGCCGCATCGGTGCCGACTGGTCAGAGAACTGGACGGGGTACGCTGGTTTAATGATTCCAAGGCGACCAATATTGGCGCCTGCGTGGCGGCGATAACAGGGTTGGCTGATGCAGGGCCGGTGGTGCTGATTGCCGGTGGTGTAGGCAAAGGTCAGAACTTTGCCGAGTTAACTGACACGCTGAAAAAGGCTGTACGTGCCGTGGTTTTGATGGGCGAAGATGCTGACAAGATTGCTGCCATTGTGCCGGCCGAAGTGAAGACATTGATGGCGGCGGACATGAATGATGCAGTACGCCTCGCTCGTCAGGCTGCAGAAAAAGGAGACAGTGTTTTACTGTCACCAGCCTGTGCCAGTTTCGATATGTTCAGTGGCTATGCGGAGCGCGGCGATAAATTTGAGCAAGCAGTGAGGGCATTGGCGGCATGAGCGAAACCAATCTGCAATTTGATCGCAGTCTGCTGTTTGCCACCGGTGCGTTGATGTTTATCGGCCTGATTATGGTGTGCTCGGCATCGATTACGATTGCAGACAGTAAAACCGGTCAGCCACTGTTTTATTTTATCCGGCAGTTGGTGTTTGCCGTCGCCGGCCTGGGCGTAGCCTGGGCGGTGGTGTCAATCAGACTCGCTGTCTGGCAACGAATTGCACCACAATTATTAATGTTTGGTGTGTTTATGCTGGTCCTGGTGCTGATTCCCGGCATTGGCAGAGAAGTCAACGGCTCAAGCCGCTGGCTGCCATTGGGACCGGTGAATCTGCAGGTAGCCGAGGTTATTAAGCTTTTTGCCATCCTCTACATTGCCGATTACCTGCAGCGTCACCATGGCCAGTTACACACCTCTTTTCTTAAAGTCCTCGCACCCTTAATGCTGCTGGGTGTTGCTGCTTTATTACTGCTATTACAGCCGGATATGGGCTCGATGGTGGTGATTATGTCCACCGTACTGGCCATGCTGTTTCTGGGTGGAGCCCGGCTTGATGTATTTGCTGCCCTGATTGCGGTGATGGGCGCCCTGTTTGCCATGCTGGTCTGGGTCGCTCCATACCGGCTGGAACGGCTGCAGAGCTTTATGGACCCCTGGGCTGATCCTTTCGGCAGTGGCTTCCAGTTGACCCAGGCGTTGATTGCTTTCGGCCGCGGAGACTGGCTGGGCGTCGGACTGGGTAGCAGCATGCAGAAACTGTTCTATCTGCCGGAAGCCCATACTGACTTTCTGTATTCCATCCTGGCCGAGGAACTGGGACTGGTCGGTGCGCTGGCGGTAATTGCTTTGTTCTTTATCTTTATCTGGCGGGCTTTGGCTATCGGCCGTGCTGCAGAAATGGCTGGTCAGGTATTCGGTGCTCAGGTCGCATACGGCATCGGTATCTGGCTGGGTATGCAGGCCTGCGTCAATATCGGCGTCAACATGGGCGCACTGCCTACCAAAGGCTTAACCCTGCCATTGATGAGTTACGGTGGCAGTAGCTTGGTGATTGTCTGTGTTGCCATTGCTTTATTGCTGCGTGTGGATATGGAAACCCGTCTGCCCGAGAAAGCCTCGGCAAGGATCAGACGATGACGGCTGCAACAGTGAAAAAAGTCATGATCATGGCTGGCGGTACTGGCGGCCATGTGTTTCCGGCATTAGCGGTAGCGGATGAACTGAAGCAACGTGATGTCGAAGTGAGCTGGATTGGTACCGAAAAAGGCATTGAAGCAACACTGGTGCCCCAGGCGGGTTACCCGCTGGCTTTTATCAGTGTGGCAGGCTTGCGTGGCAACGGCACGCTGGGCTGGTTAATGGCACCGTTTCGGGTGCTGAAAGCCGTCTGGCAGGCAGGGCGCTTGCTACAGGTATTCAATCCGGATGTGGTGATTGGGCTTGGTGGTTTTGCTTCGGGACCGGGCGGTGTTGCAGCCTGGCTGTTGAAAAAACCGCTGTTGATCCACGAGCAGAATTCGATTCCGGGTCTTACCAATAAATTGCTGGCCAGACTGGCCAGAAAAGTGCTGGCTGGTTTCCCGAATAGTTTCGACAGCCGGGTTGAAGCGGAATGGGTTGGTAATCCGGTCCGTAAGCAAATTGAAGATTTGCCGATGCCGCATTTACGTCAGACCGAAAACGATGGCCGGCTGAAACTGCTGGTTTTAGGTGGCAGTCTCGGTGCCCGCACACTGAACGAAGTCGTGCCGGCGGCGTTGCAGCTGATGGATGTCAGTCTGCGACCGGAAGTGCGTCATCAATGCGGCAAAAAACATATTGATGCCTGTCAGGCTGCCTATCAGCAGGCTGGGGTAGAAGCGGAGATCACGGACTTCATTGCGGATATGGCGCAGGCCTATAGCTGGGCTGACTTGGTGATTTGCCGGGCAGGCGCGTTGACTGTAGCAGAGATCGCCGCCGCCGGTGTGGCATCCATTCTGGTGCCTTATCCCTATGCAGTGGATGACCACCAAACACATAACGCTGCACTGCTGGTTGATGCCGGTGCAGCCCGACTGGTTGCCGACAACATGCTCAATGCTGAGGAACTATCAGTGAGTCTAAGGCAGCTTGATCAAGACAGAGAAGGATTATTAACCATGGCCAATGCGGCGAGACAAGTCGCAAAAATCGGCAGTGCAACCCGGATTGCGGATCTATGTATGGAGTATGCGCATGGATAGATTAACCTCAGCGATGCAAAGCCGGGTCAAGCATATCCATTTCATCGGTATTGGTGGCGTGGGCATGGGCGGTATTGCCGAAGTCCTGCTGAATCTCGGTTATCAGGTGACAGGCAGTGATCTGGCAGAAAACAGCCTGATTAAGCATCTTCGTAAACTGGGTGCGACGATTATGATCGGTCATGATCCGAGCTATCTTGAAGGTGCCGATGTCGTGGTGGTGACCACTGCGGTCACGGAAGACAATATCGAACTGCAGGCTGCGCGTGAACAACGTATTCCGGTAGTACCAAGGGCGGAGATGCTGGCCGAATTGATGCGATTCAGCTATGGCATTGCTGTTGCCGGTACACATGGTAAAACGACAACAACCAGCCTGATTGCCTGTCTGCTCAGTGAAGGTGAACTGGATCCGACTTTTGTTATCGGTGGCCGCCTTAACAGTGCTGGCAGCAATGCCCGTTTGGGGACCGGCCGTTACCTCGTGGCCGAGGCCGACGAAAGCGATGCCTCATTCCTGTATTTGCAGCCGATGATCGCCGTTGTCACCAACATCGATCAGGATCATATGGCGACTTATGAAGGCAGTTTCGACAAGCTCAAAGCCACTTTTGTCGAGTTTCTGCATCACCTGCCGTTCTATGGCCTGGCTGTTATGTGCCTGGATGATCCGGTTATCAAGGATCTGCTGACCGAAGTGACACGGCCGTTTATTACCTATGGTCAGGATGAAGAAGCCGATTACCAGCTGGTCAATTTGACGCAGCATCAGGGCCAGAGCTTTTTTACCGTGATTGAAAAACACACCGGTGAACGTTTCCCGATCACGCTGAACATGCCCGGTCTGCATAATGCGCTGAACGCCACTGCGGCGATGGCGGTTGCCCGTAACCTGCAGGTCAAGATTGAAGTCTGTCAGCGTGCCTTACTGAAGTTCGACGGTATCGGCCGTCGCTTCAATTTGCTGGGACCGGTTAAAGCCAATGGCGGCGAAGCGATGCTGATTGATGATTACGGTCACCATCCCACTGAAATCGCCGCGACACTGGCTGCAACCCGCGGTGGCTGGCCGGATAACCGTCTGGTCGTGGTATTCCAGCCACATCGCTATACCCGTACCCGTGACTTGTTTGAAGACTTTGCCCAGGTCCTGTCATCCGTCGATGTACTGGTGGTTTTGGAAGTCTATCCAGCCGGGGAAGCCAAGATAGCCGGCGCCGATGCCCGCAGTCTGTGCCGTGCCATTCGTCTGCGTGGACAAGTCGAACCGGTGTTTGCCGAAGATAAAGAAGCCTTATACACCGTGCTGCCGAGTTTATTACAGGACGGTGATGTGCTGCTGACACTCGGTGCCGGTGATATTGGCCGGATGGCGCAGGCGCTGCCTGAAGTCCTGAGCGGAGGTGCTGAATGATGGCCCTGCAGCAGACTTTAAGAGGTGAACTCAAGCAGCATGAACCGTTGGCGCGCTATACCTCATGGCGGGTTGGTGGTGAAGCCAAGCAGCTTTATCGTCCGGCCGATGCCGTTGACCTGGCCGCTTTCCTGCAGCAGCTGCCGATTGATGAACCGGTTTTGTGGCTGGGCCTTGGCAGTAATCTGCTGGTGCGGGACGGTGGTTTTAACGGCACCGTCATTGTCACTGCCGGTGCACTGCAGAATATTGATATTGAAGGCAAGAAGGTCGAAGCCGAAGTTGGTATTTATTGCAGCAAGCTTGCCAAACAGGTCGCAAGGGCCGGACTCAAAGGCGCGGCATGGCTGGCTGGTATCCCTGGCACATTGGGTGGGGCACTGGCGATGAATGCGGGTGCCCATGGCGGTGAAACCTGGGATTTTGTCACCAGTGTTACCACCATTGATAAGCACGGTGAGCTGCGTCAGCGCCCGCTGGCCGACTTTGATGTGCGCTATCGCCACGTCGCCCTGCCACAGGGTGAATGGTTTGTTGCTGCCACGCTGCAGTTTGAACAGGGTGACGCCAGAGCGGAAAGCGATCTGATTCGTGAACTGTTGAAAAAACGCAATGCCAGTCAACCGACTAACCAGCCCTGTGCCGGGTCAGTATTCCGTAATCCGGAAGGCGATTTTGCCGGCAGACTGATTGAAAGCAGTGACCTCAAGGGGCTTACTGTGGGCGGTGCCAGTGTCTCAACCAAACACGCTAATTTCATCGTTAATGATGGCAGCGCCACTGCCGCGGATATCGAAAACCTGATTAAGCTGGTGCAGGACAAAGTTGAACAGTTGCAGGGCGTCCGGCTGACACCGGAAGTGCATATCATCGGGGAGGTGGCGGCATGACGCGCCGGGTAGAGAATGCAGCGGAGTTCGGACGGGTTGCCGTATTGATGGGCGGTCGCAGCGCCGAGCGTGAGATTTCTCTTATCAGCGGCAAAGCCGTGCTGGCCGGTTTACAGCGCAAAGGTGTTGATGCTTATGGCATAGATGTCAGTTTTGATATCTGTCACAAGCTCGGCAGTGGCCAGTTTGATCGTGCCTTTGTGGTCTTGCATGGCCGTGGCGGTGAGGACGGTGAAATCCAGGGCTTTTTACAAGCGGTCAATCTGCCTTATACCGGCAGTGGTGTCACCGCATCCGTGTTGTCGATGAACAAACGTATCAGCAAAAACAACTGGATCCAGCAGGGCCTGCCCACTGCTGATTTTGCCCGAGTCACGCGTGACAGCGATGCCGAGATACTGGTTTCACAACTGGGACTGCCACTTATTATCAAGCCGGTCAATGAAGGCTCCAGTATCGGCATGAGCAAAGTCAAAACCATGGTTGAGCTCCAGGATGCAATTGAACTGGCACTGAATTATGACGCCGATGTGATTGCCGAGCAGTGGATTCACGGTGAGGAATACACCGTCGCAATTCTGGATGGTGAAGCCCTGCCGGCTATCCGTTTGAAAACACCGCGTGAATTTTATGACTTTGAGGCCAAGTACCAGTCGAACTCGACCGAGTATCTGTGTCCGTGCGGCCTTGACTCAGAAAGTGAACAACGCATGCAGCAACTGGCATTAAAGGCCTTTGACGGGCTGGGCATGACAGGCTGGGGCCGGGTCGACTTTATGCGTGACGGTAAAGGTGAATATTTTTTGCTGGAAACCAACAGTGTGCCGGGCATGACTGATCACAGCCTGGTGCCGATGGCGGCGAAGCAGGCCGGCATTGAATTTGATGATCTGGTCTGGCGGATTCTGGAAACCAGTTTCAGGGAGTCGCTTTGATGGCAGTCAATAAGCAAAAACGCGGTGCCAGCATTACCGAGGCGAAAGTCAGTCAGACCAGAGACTGGAAACAGAGCCTGCGGCAGGCACTGGCTCTGGTCGTGGTGGTGGTGATCATCGGCGGCACAGCTTATATGCACGAGGCTAATACGCTACCGGTCAAACATGTGACTGTCGAAGGCGAAATCCGTCATGTTGACCGTGATCAGCTGGTGGAAGCCGTAGCTCCGTTTGTACGCGGCAGCTTTCTGGATGTCGATGTCGCCAGCATACGGGCTGCCGGTGAACAGCTGCCCTGGATTAAGCAGATTCAGGTCAGACGGGTGTGGCCGGACACCCTGCATCTGGTAGTCGAGGAACATAAGGCAGTGGCTCGCTGGAATGAAGATGGTCTGGTTAACAGTCTGGGTGGTGTGTTCAAGCCGGCGCTCAATACCATCCCGGCAGGGCTTATACAGATGAATGGCCCGGAAGGGACCAGTGAACTGATGGCGAGAAGACTGGTAGACATTCAGCAACAGCTGAAACACCTGGGGCTGAGAGTCACGGCGATCAGCATGGATAAACGCCGTGCCTGGCAAGTGGATTTCAAAGACGGCCTGCACCTGAAGCTGGGCCGGGCAGAGGGGGATACCCGTCTGCAGCGCTTTATTGATGTTTATCGAAGCGGCCTGAACAGCTTCAGGGAGCAGATTAAAGAAATTGATATGCGTTATACCAACGGGCTGGCCGTGGTCTGGAAAGACGGTCAGCAACCTGATTTTAATGGGACTGTGTAATGTCGAAACGTAGTGAGAGAGAACTCATCGTCGGACTGGATATCGGCACCTCGAAAGTGGTGGCAATTGTGGCGGCGCCGATTCTGGATGCCGGCCCCAATGAAAACCAGCTGGAGATCATCGGCATTGGTTCGCATCCGGCCCGCGGCATGAAAAAAGGGGTGGTGGTCAATATCGAATCCACTGTGCAGTCGATTCAGCGTGCCATCGAAGAAGCCGAGTTGATGGCCGGCTGCCAGATCCATTCGGTCTATGCCGGTATTGCAGGCAGTCACATCCGCAGCCTGAATTCGCATGGCACGGTCGCGATTCGTGACAAAGAGGTAACTCAGGGCGATCTGGATCGGGTGCTGGATGCAGCACGGGCGGTGCATTTTCCGGGTGATCAGCAACTGCTGCATGTGCTGCCACAGGAATTCATTATTGATAACCAGGAAGGTATCCGTGAGCCGATTGGCATGTCCGGTGTCCGCCTGGAAGCCAAGGTGCATCTGATTACCGGCGCTGTAAGCGCTGCCCAGAACATTACCAAATGTATCGAGCGCTGCGGCCTGCATGTGGACGGCATCATCCTGGAACAGATGGCATCCAGCTATTCAGTACTGGATCAGGACGAGAAGGAACTGGGTGTCTGCATCATCGACATTGGCGGCGGCACGACCGATATTGCCGTGTTTGTTGACGGTGCGATTCGTCACACTGCGGTAATTCCGATTGCCGGTGATCAGGTGACCAACGACATTGCAGTCGCTTTGCGGACACCGACCCAGTACGCCGAAGAAATCAAAATCAAATATGCCTGTGCGCTGACTCAGCTGGCACGTGAAGATGAAACCATCGAAGTCCCCAGCGTTGGTGACAGGCCGCCACGGCAACTGGCCAGACAAACCCTGGCTGAGGTCGTGGAACCACGCTATGAGGAGCTGCTGATGCTGGTCCAGGCTGAACTGCGTCGCAGTGGATTTGAGGAAATGCTGGCTGCCGGCATCGTGCTGACAGGCGGTAGTTCCAAAATGGAAGGCGTCATCGAACTGGCTGAGGAAGTCTTCCATCTGCCTGTGCGTCTGGGCGTACCACAACATGTCGGGGGACTGGTTGACGTGGTACGTAATCCCATCCATGCCACAGGTGTCGGGTTGCTGTTATTCGGCAACGAGGAACATGCCCCGGGGCATGGTGAATTGAAAGTAAGCGATGGCTTTAAAGGCATGCTGGCAAGAATGAAAAGCTGGTTCCAGGGGAACTTCTAAGCTGAGTAATTCAGTGTGCTGATGTAAACAAATTTATTGGGGGAGAAAACAATGACTTTTGAATTAATTGATACCTATACAGAAAGCGCTGTCATCAAAGTAATCGGTGTCGGCGGTGGCGGCGGTAACGCCTTGGAGCACATGGTGGTGAACCAGATTGAAGGGGTTGACTTCATCAGTGCCAATACCGATGCGCAGGCGTTGCGTAAAAGCTCTGCGACCACCCAGTTACAACTGGGTACTGACATCACCAAAGGCCTGGGCGCCGGTGCCAACCCGGATGTCGGTCGGCAGGCAGCGCTGGAAGACCGTGAACGCATTATGGACGTGATCGATGGTGCCGATATGGTATTCATCACCGCTGGTATGGGCGGTGGTACCGGTACCGGAGCAGCACCGGTGGTCGCTCAGGTTGCCAAGGAAATGGGCATTCTGACAGTGGCTGTGGTCACCAAACCGTTCCCGTTTGAGGGCGTCAAGCGGATGAAAATTGCGCAGGCAGGGATTGAGGAACTGGGTCAGCATGTGGATTCGCTGATCACCATTCCTAACGAGAAACTGCTGAAAGTACTGGGCAAGGACATGACCCTGCTGAATGCTTTCAAAGCGGCGAATGATGTCCTGCTGGGTGCGGTTCAGGGTATTGCCGAGCTGATTACCCGCGAAGGCATGATCAACGTCGACTTTGCCGACGTCCGTACCGTGATGTCAGAAATGGGCATGGCGATGATGGGAACCGGTCATGCTTCCGGTGAAAACCGTGCCCGTGAAGCAGCCAAGCTGGCCGTATCCAGCCCGCTGCTGGAAGATGTCGATCTGGCCGGTGCCCGTGGCGTGCTGGTCAACATCACTGCCGGTCTGGATATGAGTATCGGCGAGTTTGAAGAAGTCGGTAATACCGTTAAAGAATTTGCTTCTGATGACGCTACTGTCGTCGTCGGTACGGTGATCGATCCGGATATGACTGACGAACTGCGGGTTACTGTTGTAGCGACAGGTCTGGGTGGTCAAAGAGTGACCGTCGCGAAAACACCTGAAGCAGAGTCACCGCAGATTGAGATCGTTAAAAAATCAGTAGAAATTGATTATGACGAACCGACAGTGATCCGTAAGGAAAAAGACAGCCAGCAGAAACAGGTGGCCAACGGCGATGTCAACATGGACTATCTGGATATTCCGGCATTCCTGCGCCGCCAGGCTGACTGAGTGTAAAATTCTGTAAAGTTGGCTGGTGAAGTTCTGCTTATGGTAATATTATTTGATCTGTAATTGTATAAGGGGGTAATGCACCGTGATAAAGCAACGAACATTAAAGAATGTGATTCGTGCCACCGGTGTCGGTCTACATAGCGGCGAGATGGTTTATCTCACCCTGCGGCCGGCTGCCCCCAATACGGGTATTATTTTCCGCAGGGTCGACCTCGACCCGGTGGTCGAAATTCAGGCCAAGGCCGAAAACGTGGGTGAAACGTCATTGTCGACAACATTGATCGAGCATGGTCAACGCGTGTCGACAGTCGAACACCTGCTGTCAGCCTTTGCCGGTTTGGGTATCGATAATGCCTATATCGATCTGAATGCGCCTGAAGTACCGATCATGGATGGCAGTGCCGGACCTTTCGTGTTCCTGGTACAGTCAGCCGGCATCGAAGAGCAGAACGTCGCCAAGCAGTTTATCCGTATCAAAAAGCCGGTGGTGCTTGAGGATGGTGATAAGTGGGCCAAGTTTGAACCCTTTGACGGATTCAAGGTCTCGTTCACCATTGATTTCGAGCATCCTGCCTTTACCGGACGACCGCAACAGGTTGATGTTGACTTCTCCTCCACATCGTTTGTCCGTGAAGTCAGTCGTGCCCGTACCTTCGGTTTTATGAAAGATATCGAAAAACTGCGTGAGAATAATCTGGCGCTGGGTGGCAGCATGGATAATGCGATTGTCGTCGATGATTACCGGGTCCTCAATGAAGACGGCCTGCGTTACGAAGACGAGTTTGTCCGCCATAAAGTGCTGGATGCCATCGGTGACTTGTATCTGCTGGGCCACAGCCTGATCGGGGCTTTCAGCGGTTATAAATCCGGCCACGAAGTCAACAACAAACTGTTACGCAAACTGATCGCGCAGGAAGATGCCTGGGAACTGGTCAGCTTCGAAGACGACAAAGATGCCCCCATTCTTTTCAGTCGTCCTGCAGCCTCGCTGACCAGTTAGGCTTAGTCTGACTGACGCTTTGCCAGTTTGCTGAGGGCCGTTTTCAATGGACCGTCCTCGATATCAGCAGCGGTGCTTTCAATAAGTGCCGCTGTTTTTGTAGATAAATGGATATTATTTTCGCTGTCTGGTCGGCTGATGTTTGTCAGCGGCCGGACTTTGACTTCCAGCCGGCTGACTGGCTCGGGTAAATGTGCAGACAGTGCCTTGCAGACTTGCGGGGCCTGGAAGCGCAGCAGGCTGGCAAAGGCAGCTTTGTCAGTATGCACAATCACTCTATCGGCGCTGATGTTTGCAAGCCGACAGTGATTAACGAATTGTAAGGGCAGGCTTTTCTGCAAAATGATGTTAAGCTTGTCCAGTTGTCGAGCGCGTGCAGCCAACCATTTGAAATGGCTGTTCTGTTTGTAAACTTGTTGTAGACGCTCGGGTTTTTGAGACATGATTAATTATCACTGAGAAAGGATAAAAATGCAGGTTATCATTATATCCTCAAACAGTAAGACACATAAGCACTGGCACCTGACGCGATCGAAGCTGCTGGTGCTGGCAACCGTAATGGTGGGCCTGGTCAGCATCAGCAGCTACAGTTTTGCAAACTGGCTGCACAACAATGCCAAACCCGCCCAGTTCAAGCCGGCCCCCACTTCCTCTCTCAGTTCTTCAAACAGTTTGACCCCCTCGGATAATGAAACCCAGACCGCCAATCAGGATGAGTCTGTCACCAATTTTTATGCCCAACAACTGGGTGGTTTACAAGCCGAAACCATTCGTCTGCGGATGTTCAGTGAACGTCTGGCTGAAATTGCCGGATTTGACAGTGCGGCTTTCTCTCTGGATGAGCATCCCTCACTGGGAGGGATTGATCAGGAGGGTACACCTCTCAGCAGCGAAGCACTGGATCGCGGTATAGCTCAGCTCTCCGACGAACTACGTAGCCAGGAAGAAGCGCTTGCTGCGCTTGAACAATACCTGCTTACAGAAGACACCATTGCTGCCAGTATTCCGACCGGTAAACCGGTGGAAGACGGCTGGGTATCTTCCTTCTATGGCTACCGTATTGATCCTTTTAACGGCAAAAAAACCTTTCACGAAGGCCTCGATATTGCCGCGAAAAGTGGCAGTAATGTCCAGGTTGTGGCTGATGGCATCGTGACCTGGGTGGGGGAACGTGGCGGCTATGGCGGTCTGGTAGAAGTTGATCACGGTAATGGCTATGTCACCCGCTATGCCCACAATAAAACCATCAAGGTTAAAAAAGGCGATCGTGTCAACAAAGGCGAAACCCTGGCTTTGATGGGCTCGACCGGCCGCTCTACCGGACCACACGTGCACTTTGAAGTCCTCCGCGACGGTCAGCACGTTAATCCGTATAACTTCATCAAATAACGCTGCTCCCCTTGTATTCACTGGAGCACGGCTCCATCTGGATTGATTAGACTTCAATCTGTCAACGGGTCCGCGCTATAATCACGCGATTTAGGGTTCATTTCCGGTGTTCGCGCCGTAACAACACAAACAAGGCGAAATCATGGTAAGCAAGTTTTTCAGCAAGATATTTGGCAGTCGCAACGAGCGGGTTCTGAAAAAGCTCCGCAAGGTTGTCGATGAAATAGCCGTGTTGGAAGCCGATATCGAAAAACTCGATGATGATGCACTTAAAGCCAAAACCGCAGAGTTTCGCCAGCAGCTGAACGACGGTAAGAGTCTGGATGATATCCTGCCGGAAGCCTTCGCGGTTGTCCGTGAAGCCAGTAAACGTGTGCTGGGTATGCGCCATTTCGACGTCCAGATGATTGGCGGTATGGTGCTCAACGACGGCAGGATTGCCGAGATGAAAACCGGTGAAGGTAAAACGCTGGTGGCGACGCTGGCGGTTTATCTGAATGCGCTTCCCGGCGAAGGCGTTCACGTCATTACCGTGAATGATTACCTGGCACGCCGTGACGCCAACTGGATGAGCAAGCTGTATGGCTTTCTTGGTCTGACGACCGGCGTGATTGTCTCCGGTCTCAGCAGCGAGCAGCGCCGCGAAGCCTATGCTTGTGATATCACCTACGGCACCAATAATGAATTCGGTTTTGATTATCTGCGCGACAATATGGCTTTCCGTATCGAGGAAAAAGTTCAGCGCGGACTCAATTTTGCCGTTATCGACGAGGTCGACTCGATTCTGATTGATGAGGCACGGACACCGCTGATTATTTCCGGTCCCGCGGAAGACAGTTCCGAGCTTTATCAGCAGATCAACACGCTGATTCCCAACCTGGACAGACAGGAAGGGGAAGGTGAGGAAGTCACCAAGCCCGGTGACTACACCGTTGATGAAAAGAACAAACAGGTTCACTTCACAGAAGCCGGTCACGAAAAAATTGAAAAGCTGCTGACTGAAGCCGGTTTGCTGGCAGATGACGCCAGTCTCTACGATGCGGCCAATATCGGTCTGATGCACCATGTCACTGCCGCTTTACGGGCCCATGTTCTGTTCCAGCGCGATGTTGACTATATGGTGCAGGATAATCAGATTGTTATCGTTGATGAATTCACCGGTCGCAGCATGCCTGGTCGTCGCTGGTCTGAAGGCCTGCATCAGGCGGTAGAGGCCAAAGAAGGCGTCAGGATTCAGAACGAAAACCAGACCCTGGCTTCGATTACTTTCCAGAATTATTTCCGTCTCTACAATAAGCTCTCCGGGATGACCGGTACGGCTGATACCGAAGCCTTCGAGCTGAACTCCATTTACGGTCTTGAAGTGGTGGTTATTCCGACCCACAAAGAGATGCAGCGTAAGGATGAGGCGGATCGTATTTACCTGACCGGCAAGGAGAAGTTCCAGGCAATTCTGGAAGATATTCAGGACTGTCAGAAACGCGAACAGCCGGTGCTGGTCGGTACTGCATCAATTGAAAGCTCAGAGCTCCTGTCAGGCTTGTTGAATAAAGCTAAAATTAAACACGAAGTACTGAATGCCAAGTTCCACGAAAAAGAAGCTCAAATCATTGCCAACGCGGGTCGCCCGGGCGCAGTAACCATTGCTACCAATATGGCTGGCCGGGGTACCGATATTGTGCTGGGTGGCAGTCTGGAAGCTGAGCTTGAAGACCTGCCTGAAGACGCCAGTGAGGAAACCAAGGAAAAAATCCGGGCTGACTGGAAGAATCGTCATGACAAAGTGCTCGCTGCAGGTGGTTTGCATATCATCGGCACCGAGCGTCATGAATCCCGCCGTATCGATAACCAGCTGCGCGGTCGCTCCGGTCGTCAGGGTGATCCGGGGTCAACCCGTTTCTATCTGTCACTGGAAGATAACCTGATGCGTATTTTCGCCTCTGAGCGAATGGCCGGCCTGATGCAGAAACTGGGTATGGAAGAGGGCGAAGCCATCGAACATCCCTGGGTGACGCGTGCTATCGAAAATGCCCAGCGTAAGGTCGAGGGTCATAACTTTGATATTCGTAAACAACTGCTGGAATTCGATGATGTGGCCAATGACCAGCGGAAAGTGGTTTATGAGCAGCGCAATGAATTGATGGCAGCGGAAGATGTGTCGGAAACCATCGCCTCAATGCGCGACACCGTTATCAACGACACCATCAGCATTTATATCCCGCCCAACAGTATCGATGAACAATGGGATGTGTCAGGTCTTGAACAGGCGCTGCGTGATGAATATGCGCTGGAACTCGACATCAGTGATTGGCTGGAAAATGATGATAGCCTGCACGAGGAAAGCCTGCGCGAACGTATTCTGGAAGAGGCTGAAAAAGCCTATAAGGCGAAAGAAGAGACTGTCGGTGAAGAGCTGATGCGCCACTTCGAGAAAGCAGTGATGCTTCAGACGCTGGATAGCCAGTGGAAAGAACACCTGGCGCAGATGGACTATCTGCGTACCGGTATCAATCTGCGGGGTTATGCACAGAAAGATCCCAAGCAGGAATATAAGCGTGAGTCTTTCAGCCTGTTCACCACCATGCTCGATAATATTAAACACGAAGTGATTCGAGTCATCTCGCGGGTTCAGGTGCGGGCGCCGGAAGATGTTGATGCCGTCGATCAGCAGCGCCGTCAGAGTGGCGATGTGCAGTATCAGCACGATGATGCCCAGAAAATGGGACAGCAAGAAGCTGAAGCCGAGTCTGAAACACCTCAGGCCTCACAACCTTATACCCGTGACGGCAGCAAAGTCGGTCGTAATGATCCCTGTCCCTGTGGCAGCGGTAAAAAATTCAAACACTGTCACGGAGCCATCAATTAATGGCAGTTAATCTGACTGCACCGACAGCTGAAGATTTGTTGCCGGTAGCCGGTATTCGACTGGCGACTGCCAGTGCCGGGATTAAAAAGCCCGGCCGTCAGGATGTGGTACTGATTGAGCTGGCTGAAGGTAGTGAAACGGCTGCCGTTTATACCCGTAATGCTTTTTGTGCTGCACCGGTCATATTGGCAAGGCAGAATCAGAAACATACTGCCAGTCGTTACCTGCTGATTAATTCCGGCAATGCCAATGCCGGTACGGGTGAAACGGGAATGCGGGCAGCCAGGCAATGCTGCCAGTCGCTGGCGGATTTGGCCGGTGTTGATGCGACTGCTGTGCTGCCGTTTTCAACCGGAGTTATCGGCCAGCCACTACCGGTCGACAAGATAACGGCTGTGTTGCCTGAAGCGATGCAATCACTGGCTGAAGACAACTGGTTGCAGGCCGCTCAGGCGATCATGACCACCGACACGGTAGCCAAAGCCAAGTCAATGCAACTGACGCTGGCTGGCAAGACGGTGATCATCACCGGTATGTCCAAGGGTTCCGGCATGATTCGGCCTGATATGGCGACCATGCTGGCCTATATCACCACCGATGCTGCAGTCAGTCACGCTGTTTTGACCACCATGCTGCATAAAGCGATGAACCAGTCATTTAACCGTATCACCGTCGATGGGGATACGTCGACCAATGATGCCTGTGTCCTGGTCGCTACCGGACAAGCCGCTAACAAAACCATTGACAGTATTACCAGCGAAGAAGGTGAGCGTTTACTGACTGCACTGACCGAGATCTGCCGCTATCTGGCACAGGCCGTCGTGCGCGATGGTGAGGGTGCGACCAAGTTTATCTCAATCTACATAAAACAGGGCAAGAGTCAGGAAGAGTGCCGCATGGCAGCTTATGCCATTGCCCACTCACCTCTGGTTAAAACCGCCTTGTTTGCTTCCGATCCTAACTGGGGACGGATTCTGGCTGCCGTTGGCCGTAGCGGGATTGAAGGGCTTGATGTCAGTACGGTGACCATTAATATCGGCGATGTCTGCATCGTTGACCAGGGCCAGCCTGCCGCTGATTACACTGAAGAAAAAGGCCAGGCGGTGATGAACGAAGCTGAAATCGATATTACGGTCTGGCTGGGGCGTGGTCAGGCAGAAGATATGGTCTGGACCTGCGATTTTTCCTACGACTACGTCAAAATCAACGCTGAATACCGCACCTGATCAGTCATGTCTGAACCTAGAATCACCACCCTGAGCGAGTTTCTGCATCACAGCGGTGCGAAATACCGGGTATTCGATATGGGCCGGCGGGTAAGCAAACTCAGCCCGGATCAGTTCGTCAGCTTTGAATGGGCACAAAAGCCTTATCCTCTGCCGTTTCAGCGCAGCGCTTTGTTTGGTGTGATTTTCTGGCATCCTGATAAAGCCGATAAGCATTATGTCTGGTTCCTGAAATTTCCGCTTGATGAACAGGGACTGTTGCTGCAGTCGGCTCGTGACGAATTTCTGGTGATGCTGCTCGAACGTGTCGGTGAATGCATGCTGGCGGCGGCCGATGGTAAACAGATCGAAGGTGCTTTGAAAGATAGCCCTTATACCTTCACCCCGCGAGAAGACAAGATGGCGGCATTTAATGCCCATGCGACCAGGAGTCTGGCTTTGAAGCCGTCTTCTTTTTATGCCGAAGCTTACGCCTATTTCACAGGTAAGAGACCGTTGGACAGCTGGGACAAGCTGGGCATGCAGGGCGTTGCCGATGTCGCAGTGCGACTGGATGATAATCAGGAAACGCTGGGACTCATCGAGACTCTGCCACGAATCCCCTATGAACCGTTTAACGTGCTCAGCACCTTTCTGGAGAATGCAGAGCCGGCAGCCGGAATTGTCGAAGTGCTGTCTCAGCGCGTTGATGTTCAGCTGGAGAAAAAGCAGCCGGATATCAGTATGATTTGCGCCTGTCTGCGTGCCGCATCCAACAGTCCGGCAAGAGGTCTGGTCGATCAGATGGTCAAGCACGTTCTCAAGCACCCGTGCAGCCAGCATGTCGAAGTGCTGGCGGTGCTGAGCGGACGTTGCTGGCGATCGCTGCAGCAGAACACACTCTGCCAGCTTTACATGGAGCAGCTGGCCCATAATAGTGCCGGCTACGAGGCCTTCAGCCAGTTACTGGCTGATCTGGTGTTCGTGCCGGGCATGCGTGAGCCGGTCATGCAGGCTTTGCGTCATCCCGAACGTTCCAAAAAGCTGTCTCAGTTTGTCGGCAAGATGTTCGGCTGATCAGTCGAGATTCTTTTCGACGATACCCGTGTCGATACCATCAATGGTTTTCTGATTGCTTCGCCGCCAGTATTCCCTGATTCCGACCTCACCCTGCTTTTCTGCCCAGTTATTGAGCTGTTCACGCTCACCGGCAAAATCGAATAAAGGAACGGCCATACCGCAGGAGGTCTGCACCAAATCAATGTTCAGATCAAAAATCTGACGGGCACCGGGCAGGGGATCAAACAAGGGAAATAGACCTTGCCAGTCCGGATCTTTCTGGTGAATCACCCGGGCTGTGCCATAGATCCGCAGTATCATCGGTTTGCCTTTGAAGGAGGCAAACATCAATGTCATGCGGGGGTTCTGCTGCACATGGGCCGCGGTCTCATTACCGCTACCGGTTACATTGAGCCAGATAATTCGCCGGTCATTCATTACCCGCAATGAATCCATTCCCTTGGGCGAGATATTAACGCGGCTGTCTTCGGTCGCGGTACCGACAAAAAACAGATGCTGTTCGTAAATAAATTGAATCAGGCGGTCTGATAATGAATGGAATCTTTGTCCCATCTGCTTTTCCTGTTAGTCAGGCTGCCTGGCAACACGAGTTTGCCATTCCTGCTCCATCATCAGTTCCAGCGTGGATTCGACCCGGTCAATAAACACCCGGCCTTCAGTGTGATCGAGCTCATGCTGGAAGACCCGTGCCAGAAAGCCTTCATAGCGGATTTCCACCGTCTCACCATCACGGGTGAGATAACGTACATCTATCCAATCATAACGTGGCACAAGGCCACGGATACCCGGCAGGCTCAGACAGCCTTCCCAGTCCTTAGTGACGCTATCGGCATGAGCCAGAATTTCCGGGTTGATGACTACAAAAGGCGGTACATCCGGTGCGTAGGGATAACGGGCATTGGCATGCGATGACAGAATAAAAAAGCGGCGGCTGATGCCGACCTGCGGTGCAGCAATGCCCATCCCGCCTTTGTCGATAACAAAGGAAAGCAGTTGATCCAGTTGCGCCTGAAAGGCGGGATCATTAACGTCAGCCACTGGTTCGGCTGACTGCCTCAACAGCGGGTGACCCAACTGGTGAATATGAAAATCAGCGTTCATATCGTCGGGGCTTGCAGGGGATCCTGTAATCTAAACCATCCTGCAATACTGTAACGGTCACGCATTGATTTGACTACTTCATGTGGGAATTGCTCACTGAGAAAAATCACAAATGTGCCGAAATTGGGATTGACCGTTGCAATCACTTCATCAGAACCCGGTGCGTAAATCAGTAACTGGCCGCCATCTTCTGACTGCCAGTCGGGATTCAGATAGAGCACGGTGGTCAGCACCCGGTTTGACTGGCCTTTAAAAGCATCAAGATGCTTTTTATAAAAGGCGCCAGGCGCATAGTGTGCATAGTGTGACTCGTAATCGAACAGGCCCATAAACAGGCGACGGTTCATTGCCAGACGAAATTCAGCCATCTGATCAATATAGGCGCGGTCTGTCGGGTGATCTTCAGCCAGCCAGCGGGTCTGGTCACGGCGAACGCTGTTGTTTAACTGAAATTCCAGATCGCGGCCAATACCAGCACGCTGAAAATCAGTCTCATCCAGTCTGGCGACACGGCGATGCAGCGCGATATTGAGTTCTGCAGGCAACAGTTGCGGTAAAACACAATAACCTTCGTCTGCCAGTGCATCAGCAATCAGATCATAGGTGGATTCAAAAGGTTGAACGAGCGCTTTCAATCATGGGATCTCCATACAAACCTGCCGGCAGAAATTAAGCCGGACACCGTTTTCTGCCCAGACGCAGCGCCTGAAAAAGATGGGCAGCATGACATAAGGTGCGAGTTTGAACGGGCGCTAAAAATAGCACATTTTGTTGATTTGTGTGGACTTTTTAGCCGAAAAACCAATAGGCCACGGTAATGGCAGCAATAATGCCGGCAAAGTCAGCAGCAAGGCCGCAGCCAACAGCATGACGGATGTTGCGGATGCCAACGGCCCCGAAGTAGACGGCCAGCACATAAAATGTCGTTTCGGTGCTGCCCTGAACAATGGATGCCAGCCGACCAGCGAAGGAGTCAGCACCATAGGCCTGCATGGTATCCACCATCATTGCGCGGGCGCCGCTGCCGCTGAATGGTTTCATCAGTGCTGTTGGCATCGCATCAATAAAGCGATCATCAAGGCCCATGCCTAAAACCAGACTGCGCAGGCCGTCAAAGATTAACTCCAGCGCGCCGCTGGCACGGAACACGCCAATGGCAACCAGCATGGCCACCAGGTAAGGGATGATTCTCACCGCGGTTTCAAAGCCTTCTTTAGCCCCATCAATAAAGGCTTCGTAGGCATTCACTCTTTTCAGCGCGGCAGCACTGATAAAGATCACGACCAGAGAGAACAGAATGAGATTGCTGATAAAAGCCGACTGATTGAGCATCGCCTCCTGTGACAGGCTGGCAAAGTAAGCCAGTAAACCGACGACCAGCAGGGTAAATCCACCCAGATAGGCCAGCACCACCCGATCCAGCAGATTGATTTTCTGGACCCAGGCCACGGTCAGCAGACCAATCAGGGTCGACATATAAGTCGCCAGCAGGATCGGGATAAACACATCGGTCGGATTGGCTGCGCCCATCTGGGCACGGTAGGTAAAGATGGTGACTGGGAACAGCGTGACCGCAGAGGTGTTGATAACCAGAAACAGAATCTGGGCATTACTGGCTGTATCCTTGAGGGGATTCAGCGCCTGCAGCTCTTTCATCGCTTTTATGCCGAGTGGTGTGGCGGCATTATCCAGTCCGAGGGCATTGGCGGAGATATTCATCACCATGGAGCCCAGTGCCGGGTGATGACGCGGAATTTCAGGCATCAGCCGCTGGAATAGCGGTGTCAGGCCCCGGGTCAGCAAATCGACAAAACCGCTGCGTTCTCCGATTTTCATAATACCCAGCCACAGCGCCAGAATACCGGTCAGACCCAGAGAAATTTCAAAGGCGGTTTTGGCCAGTTCAAACATCGCCTCCATCAACTGGGAAAACACCATCTGATCGCCGAGCACGATTAGCTTGAACAGCGCTACCGCAAAGGCGATAAGAAAAAAGGCGATCCAGATGATATTCAGCATGCGGCTTATTGTGGCATGCCGGTTTCAAGAGAGGAAGCCGGAAAGCGTCAGGCTTTCCGGCTAAGCTGTGAATGAGAACTGCTTATCAGGGTTGTTTGCTGTGACCCGGTTTGGTTTTACCGGCTTTGGCGGCTTTACGCGGACCATTTTTTCTCGGCATTTTACGCGTGGCCGGCGAGGCAGGACGTTTATCATTGCTGCTTTCAGCCAGACTGATTTGCAGTTGGTGTTGATTAACCCATATCTTACGCAAATGCTGAAAGATATCTTTGGGCATGCCTTCAGGCAGATCAATAAAACTGTGATCAGTCATAATCGAAATCCGGCCAATAAACTGGCTGTCGAGTCCGGCCTCGTTGGCAATGGCGCCGACCAGGTGTTTCGGCTCCACGTTGTGTTCACTGCCGACTTCTACCCGGTAGGTGATCATGCCCGCTTCAGTCTGGTGACGTGAACGATCCCGGGGTTCTCTGGCTGGTCGTTCCGCACGTGGCGGTCTGTCAGCCTGTACAGCTTTATCACGAGCCGGTTTGCGTTCACTGATATGAGACACCGGGTTCAGCGGCCGTTGCTTTTGTACCAGAAACGCCAGTGCCGCAGCCAGTTCGAGCGGATCGGCGTTATGTTCTTCCTGATACTGGGCAATCAGCGTTTCAAAGAAGCCGAGATCCTGGGACTCAATAGTTTCGGTCAGATGCTCCTTGAATGCCATCACCCGACGATCAGCGATATCTTCACTGCTGGGTAACTGCATGCGGGCAATTGTCTGCCGGGTAGCTTTTTCAATGGCCGCCAGCATGCGTTTTTCTCTCGGGGAGACAAACAGAATCGCTTCACCTTTACGACCGGCACGGCCGGTACGGCCGATACGGTGGACGTAGGATTCAGTATCGTAAGGGATGTCGTAGTTAACGACATGGCTCATGCGCTCGATATCAAGGCCGCGGGCAGCAACATCGGTAGCGACGAGAATATCGATCTGGCCGGCTTTCATTTTTTCAATGGTTTTTTCACGCAGGGCCTGGTTCATATCACCATTGATGGCAGCAGCGGCATAACCTCGCGCTTCCAGTTTTTCAGCCAAATCCACCGTCGCATTCTTGGTGCGCACGAAGATGATCATGCCGTCGAAATTTTCGACTTCCAGAATCCGGGTCAGCGCGTCCAGTTTGTGCAGACCGGTGACCTGCCAGTAACGCTGGTTAATGGTATCAACCGTCGAGGTCTTGGACTTGATATGGACTTCCACCGGATTTTTCAGATAGCGCTGAGCGACACGATGAATCGGCTTGGGCATGGTGGCGGAGAACAGGGCGACCTGTCTCTCCTGCGGTGTTTCCTGCAGGATGGTTTCGACATCGTCAATAAAGCCCATGCGCAGCATCTCGTCGGCTTCATCCAGTACCAGTGAACGTAATGATTCCAGCAGCAGTTTGCCGCGACGGATATGATCCAGAATCCGACCCGGCGTACCTACAATCACCTGTGGATTGCGTTGCAGTGCACGCAGTTGCAGCCCCATGCTCTGACCACCGTAAATCGGTAAAACGTGGAAGTTTTTAATATGCCGGCCATAGCCCTGAATCGCTTCGGCGACCTGAATAGCCAGTTCGCGGGTAGGAGTCAAAACCAGCAGTTGCGGTGTTTTTTGCGAGGTATCCAGACGGCTCAGCAGCGGTAGGGCGAAGGCAGCGGTTTTACCGGTACCGGTCTGCGCCTGACCCAGCAGGTCACGACCTTCCAGCAGTGGCGGGATACTTTGTGCCTGAATCGGCGAGGGTGTTTCATAACCGGCTTCTTGTATTGCTTTGAGAATAGCCGGGGTAATGCCTAACTCAGTGAATGAGGGCATCGTTTCACGATGTTCTGTGGACATGTATTAACCTGTGATGGTCAGTTTTGAACGCAAAACTGATAAGCGGGCGTGTAAAACCTCATATTATACGGGGCTGATAGCAGAAAATACAGGAAAAACATTTGTTTATTGACGGAGTGGCAAGCTATGCCCATCAGGCTTTATGATGGAGACAGGCAAGCGTTAAGGATACGTTGATGGACCCGTTTTCAGTTGATGCTTACACCCCGCAGCAAATTGCTGCGCGGGTGCAGCAAGTGGGAGTGACAAAAATCACCGGCGATCCGCTGCAGGTGCTTGCCCTTGCCATTCTGGCGGGTGCTTTTATCGCTCTCGGCGCTGCCTTTTTTACCGTTGTGACTTACGACACTGGCAGCATCGCCGGTGGCCTGTTACGGTTGCTGGGTGGTCTGGTATTTTGCCTTGGTTTGATTCTGGTTGTGGTCGCAGGGGCAGAACTCTTTACCGGAAACAACCTCATTGTCATGGCGTATGTTGACGGTAAGGTCACACTGGGCCAGCTGCTGAAAAACTGGTTGATTGTTTATCTGGGCAATTTTATCGGGGCGATGGGCATTTTGCTGATGATTTATCTAAGCGGTCACTGGCAGACAGCGGATGGAGCTGTCGGTGCCAAAGCCATTGCGATCGCCAACAGCAAAGTGAACCTGACCTGGCTGGAAGCCTTTTTCCGCGGCATTTTATGCAATGTGCTGGTGTGTCTGGCCTTGTGGCTATGTTTTGCGGGCAGAACAGTGGTGGATAAGGTACTGGCGATTCTATTCCCGATTACCGCCTTTGTTGCCATGGGCTTTGAACACTCCGTGGCGAATATGTTTTTTATCCCAGCAGGTATGCTCGCCAGCCAAGACCCGGCCATGCTGCAGGCTGTGATGCCAGTCAATCTCGACAATTTAACCGTATCGGGTTTCCTGTGGGACAACCTTCTGCCTGTTACCCTTGGCAATATGCTGGGTGGCGGCTTATTTGTCGGGTTGGTCTACTGGTTTATTTACCTGCGAAAAAATAAGGAGCGTAGCAATGACTGATCATATTTATAAAATTATTGAACTTACCGGCAGCTCACCTGAGGGCACCGATCAAGCGATTCGCAGTGCTGTCAGAAAAGCAGGCGAGACAGTCAAGCATATGGACTGGTTTGAAGTGGTGGAGACCCGCGGTTCGATTCAGGGGGGAGATGTGCAGTTCTGGCAGGTCACGATCAAGGTCGGTTTCCGTATTGAAAGCTGATTGTACTGACTGGTGATGCGTACCGAGATTGTCATTATCGGTGCGGGCACGGCAGGTCTCGCGGCAGCCAAAGAGGTCAGCAAGCAGACAGCGGATTTTATGCTCATCGATCCCGGTCCGCTGGGTACCACCTGTGCCCGGGTCGGTTGCATGCCCTCCAAGCTGTTGATTGAGGCCGCCAACGCCTATCATCGACGCCTGAGCTTTGAAGCGTTCGGCATCCGTCATGCTGATAAGCTGAAAGTCGATATGGCGGCAGTGATGGCGCGTGTCCGGGAGCTTCGTGATTTCTTTGTTGACAGCACCCTCAAGGCGACCCAGCGCTTCAGTAAGCAATTACTGAAGGAAAGAGCCTGCCTGCTGGGACCGAACCGGGTTGAAGCCGGTGATAGGATCATTGATTGTCAGAAAATCATTGTCGCGACTGGCTCACGGCCTATTGTCCCTGATAACTGGCTGCACTTCAGCGAGCATATTCTGACCAGTGATAATCTGTTTGATCAGCGCGGTTTTGCAGAATCGGTTGCGGTTATCGGGCTGGGCGCCATTGGTCTGGAAATTGCCCAGGCTCTGAGCCGTCTTGGTGTTAATGTGACCGCCTTCGGCACCGATGAACTGCTGGCCGGGCTGAGTGATAACGCTGTTAATCAGGCCCTGCTGGCGAGTTTGCAGAAAGAGTTTGTGTTGAAGCTGGGCGAGGAAGCCGCACTGGAAAAATCGACTCGAGGCATTCAGGTCACAGCCGGCGATTTCTGCGATGAATTCGGCCAGGTAATTGTGGCGATAGGTCGTCAGCCCAATCTGGACAATATCGGGCTTGAAAACCTGGGTCTCCAGCTTGATGAACAGGGTTTGCCGGCGGTTAATCCCCATACGTTGCAGATCGAGGACCTGCCGGTTTTTATCGCCGGTGATGTTCGTGCGGATAGCATGTTGTTACATGAAGCGGCTGATGATGGCCGCATTGCCGGGCATAATGCGGTGGCTGAATCTGTCTCCTCATACTGCCGTCGCACGCCGCTTAGCGTGGTGTTTAGTGAGCCTGAAGTGGCTCTTGTCGGCCATACCGCCACAGAACTTGAAAAACAAGACTATGTGGCCGGCGAAGCCGATTTTTCCAGCCAGGGCCGGGCGCGGGCGGCGCAGACGAATGCCGGTTTTCTGAGAGTTTATGCCAACAAACAAAGCGGTAAATTGCTTGGCGCCGAGATGGCAGCGCCCCGTGCCGGGCACATGGCACATCTGCTGGCTTTGGCGATTCAACAAGAGCTGACCACGACACAAATGCTGGCTATGCCGATTTACCATCCGGTGGTGGAAGAAGGTTTACGTACAGCACTGCGTGATCTGCAGTCAAAAATCGTCAAAAAAGACGGTTTTGATCTGTCCCGTTGTGAAGCGATGAACGCCGAAGCGCTGGACTAGCTATCAAGCTTTTCAAATGTATGCACCCAGACCTCTTGTGCATCATTCCAGTCCATACCGGCGTGCATACTGATAATCAGTTGCTTGTAGGTGCTCAGATCGGGAAAACCCTCTGCTCTGGCATCGGTTTCGGTCATCTCTCCCAGGGACTGACGTTCGAGTCCGGTAATCACAAAGTCTGCTGAACCCAGCGTGAAGGTTTCACCGGGGTAGCCATAGACACCATTGCGCCGTTGCTGGGTTTTACGCCCGGCCAGCGCGGCATCGACCAGTCGCTGATGTGTCACCAGCCGGTCTATCTCACAGGTTTTAGGAGGGTAGTCTGAGTGTTGTTCTGACATTTATTTATCTATCCGGGTGAATTTAGAGCCTTCCAGTGTCAGGTTGAACATCAGGCCCTTGTTACTGAACATAAAGCCGACAATCGGATCTTCGATATCAATGGTATTGATATCCTCACCGGCGCCCCATTCGACCACGGCAACGGATCCGTCAACGCCGGCTTTCCAGCCTTTGCTGTTGCGGAAATACTTCAAAGAGTCCTCAGCCAGAAAAACAATGACCAAAGATTTACTCTGCGCACCGAGCTGTAAACCGATGGAGGCAGCTGCTGTACTGTAATAAGAAACGGTTTCGCCGTTAATCAGCAAAGCGCCTTCACCATACTCACCACCGATGCCGAAACCGGCTTTGATGATCTTGGGGAACACCAGAACACCGGCTGCCCGCTCAAGAAACTGCGCCCCGCCGGGCACTTCCGATTTAAATTTTTTCAGCGTTTCACTCACGCCGATATCAATTTCGGTGGCCGAGGCCGCCAACGTCAGTGCCGGGCTGGCAAAAAACATCATGCCCAGACAGGCCATCAAGATAGCCCATTTTTTCGCGAAATCCTTATGTAGCTGTTTCATGAATGTTCCCTCATCGGTTGAGTATGTATCTACACTAGCATGAAAAAATGACAAAAGTTGAGACCTTATTTCAGTAACAGCGCCTCTTTTTTAGTTTATGCCCAGACTTTGCAGATATTCATCGTAGCTGCCATGGAAATCCGTGAGTCCTTCGGCTTCCATATCAAAGATACGGGTAGCCAGTGAAGAGACGAATTCACGATCGTGACTGACAAAAAACAGTGTCCCGTCGAATTGTTCCAGCGCCATATTGAGCGATTCAATCGACTCCATATCCATATGGTTGGTCGGTTCGTCCATCACCAGGATATTGGGGCGCTGCAGAATCAGTTTGCCCAGCAGCATCCGGCCTTTCTCACCACCGGACAATACATTGACCTTTTTATCGATGATATGGCCTGAGAAAAGCAGTCTACCCAGCGTGCCGCGAATGACCTGTTCATCGTCATCCGGCCCGGCCCACTGGGCCATCCAGTCATACAGATTCATGTCACTTTTAAACAAGTGATCATGATCCTGAGCGTAATAACCGATATTGGCATTCTCCGACCATTTCACTTCTCCGCTCTGGGGCGGCATCTCGCCTATCAGGGTTTTGACCAGTGTGGACTTACCAATACCGTTGGGACCGATAATAGCAATTCGTTCTCCCACTTCGGTGATAAAACTGAAATCCTCGAACAGCGGTTTTTCGCCGTTATAAAACTGGCTGATTCTGCTGACTTCCAGCGCATTACGGAACAGTTTCTTTTCCTGGTTGAAACGAATATAGGGATTGACCCGGCTGGAAGGTTTGATGTCATCCAGTTGAATTTTTTCAATCTGCTTCTGCCGAGAGGTGGCCTGCTTGGCTTTGGAAGCGTTGGCGGAAAAACGGGAAACGAATTCCTGCAGTTCCTTGATTTGGGCTTTTTTCTTGGCATTATCCGCCTGCAGGCGTTCGCGGGCCTGCGTTGAGGCAATCATATAGTCGTCGTAATTGCCGGGGTAAACGCGCAGCTCACCGTAATCCATATCGGCCATATGGGTGCAGACACTATTCAGAAAGTGACGATCATGAGAAATGATCACCATGGTGCTGTTACGCTGGTTCAAAATATCTTCCAGCCAGCGGATGGTGTTTATATCCAGATGGTTGGTAGGCTCATCGAGCAGCAGAATATCCGGATCAGCAAACAGCACCTGTGCCAGCAGAATTCGCAGCTTCCAGCCAGGCGCGATTTCACTCATCGGTCCGTAGTGTTGTTCAACCGGAATACCGACGCCCAGCAATAACTCGCCGGCGCGGGCTTCAGCGGTGTAGCCGTCGAGTTCAGCATATTGACCTTCGAGTTCGGCAACCTTGATGCCGTCTTCTTCACTCATTTCCGGCAGACTGTAGATGCGATCGCGTTCGTGGTGCACTTCCCACAGGGCCTTGTCACCCATGATGACGACGTCAATGACACGCTGATCTTCGTAAGCGAACTGATCCTGTTTCAGAACCGCAAAAGATTCGTTGGGATCCCGGCTGACATTTCCGGAGCTGGGCTCCAGATCACCGGCCAGAATTTTCATGAAGGTAGATTTACCACAGCCATTGGCGCCGATCAGGCCATAGCGGTTACCGTCTCCGAATTTAACCGAGACGTTTTCGAACAGGGGCTTGGCCCCGAATTGCATGGTGATGTTGGCAGTACTTAGCAAGAGACAGATCCTGAGGAGAGCCCATGGGGCGATGTGAAAAACGCGCCATTATACACAGACTTAGCGGCTGCGAATAAGGGCCAGTTTGGCTTGTCGATTGAGTTTTTTAATGGCCGCTTCGCGTTTGGAAGCGCTGCTGCGGTCAGGATGGGTTTCGTGATACACCAGTTTCCGCGCCGGGCTGGTATGAAAGAAGCGGGCACCACCGCTTTGGTTGCGGTGTTGTTCAAAGCGGCGGGACAGATCGGTTGTAATGCCGGTGTAAAGTTTACCGTTGTCGGCTTCGATAATATAAACGAACCAGTTAGCGCCTTTTTCGGGCTGGGCGGTCACTGTTCAAACCTGTCCAGCAGCGTAGCGCATTTATGTATCAGCATCAAAGTCCAGTGCAACGGAGTTAATACAGTAACGAAGACCGGTCGGTGCCGGGCCGTCATCAAAAACATGGCCCAGATGGGCATCACAGTGCCTACAGCGCACTTCGGTACGGTCCATACCATGACTGTAGTCAGCATGGTGGGTGACGGCATCGACATCCACCTGAGCATAAAAGCTGGGCCAGCCACAGCCGGAATCAAACTTGGTCGTAGAGTTGAAAAGGGGCTGATGACAACAGACACAGCGATAGGTGCCGTCATCCTGTTTGTCGACATAAGCACCGGAAAAAGGGGGCTCGGTACCGGCCTTGCGGGTCACAAAATACTGATCTTCAGTCAGCTGCTCTCGCCATTGAGAGTCGGTTTTTTCAAGTTTGTCAGACATGTTTTGCACAACAGTTCAGCTTCGACTGGACGTCATTGTAAGCAAAGCTGTACAAAAATTCAGCAGTGGAGCGCATTTTCTGAAAAAAAAGCCGGCCTGGAGAAGGCCGGCAAAACTCGGTTTTCAGATTTAAGAGAGAGGGAGTATCAATGCGCGGTGAAGAAAGGCATCTCAGCTCCATCGGTTATAAATAATAATGATTTGCATTTAGCTTTGCAAGTGTTTTTTTACATTTTTTGTCTAAGCTAATTCAAATTCAGCATAAGGCCTTTTATACAGGCAGGCTGATCCGCATTTGGAGTCCGCCTTGAGGACGGTTTTTCGCTTCAATCTGACCACGATGTGCCGCCACCGCACGCTGTGCGATAGTCAGTCCCAGCCCGATACCATCACGCCGTTGCGGCTCGCCGCGGAAAAACGGCCGGAATAATTTATCCAGATCGGCATCGCTGACACCCGGTCCTTCATCGTCAATAATGATTTCAAAGTACTTGCCCGTCGCATCCAGACCGGCGCGGAGACTGATATTGTCGCCGGCATCACTGAACTTGATAGCATTGCGCAGCACATTTTCAATGGCACGATGCAGCAGTTCCTGCTGTCCAGGCAGACTGACATGACCATCATGCTGATAGAGGATGTGAACGGCTTTGGCCTCAGCCTCAAAACGGGCATCGGCGACGATTTCGTCGAGTAGCAGATTGATATCAATGTCTGTCGGCTGATGATGACTGACCCCGGTTTCCATTCGCGATAGCAGCAATAGCTCGCCAACCAGGTCGCTCATTCTTTCTGCTTCTTTTTCCAGCCGGGTGAGCGTGCTGTCGACCTTTTCCGGCTGCTGCTGGGCAATGCCGATGGCAGCCTGCATGCGGGCGAGAGGAGAACGCAGTTCATGAGAAACATCATGGAGTAACTGGCGCTGACCATTGACCAGGCTGCTAATCTGGGAAGTCATAAAATCGAAATTTTCACCCAGTTCTGCGAGCTCATCCCGACGTTTTTTCATGACCGGACCCACGCGGGTGTCGAGCTTACCGTCGGCTACAGACTGAAATGCCTGTTTGAGACTGCTGATGGGGCGGGTGAAATACCAGGCGAGCAGACCGCTGAAAAACAAACTCGCCAGTAAGGCTGAGATAATAATCAGTAACAAGGGCAAATGTTTCAGTACCCAGCTTTTCTTGAACAGGGGGCCCCGCGCTTTTTCCGGCTCTGCCAGAGGGGCGTAGAGCAACCACTGCTGATTGTCGATTTTGATTTGTTCAACAATACGATCTTTACCTTTGGCAAGCAGTAGTCTTGCCTGTGACAGTGCTGACACATCAACGCTGCGTCCCAGCAAATCCTGATTATCTGTATTGACGGCCATCACCGTCATCAGCTTGTTTTGCTGACTTTGCTTGAGAAAAGCTGACAGCGCCTCCATACCCTGCGTCCGACTGATATCGGCAGCCACCTGGACATAGGGAAAACCGTGATAGTCAATCAGCCTCTCATCCCGCGACAGCGGATCATCGTCAGTGGCATTTTTGAGCCAGACAAAACTGCCGGTACTAATCGCTGCTGCCAGCAAAGTCAGCCAGAAAGAGAAGAAAAATTTCCAGAACAGTCGGCCCATGCCTATTCCTTGATTAGTTGATAGCCCTGACCGCGGATGGTCTGGATCAGGTGGTGACCGTCTGCATGCTGGCCCAGCTTCTGGCGGATGCTGCTCATATGCACATCAATACTGCGATCAAATCTCGCCAGCGGTCGTCCCAAAGCCTGTTGTGACAGAGCCTGTTTACTGACGACATGTCCAGCCTGACGTGCCAGCACCTCAAGCAGGTTGAATTCGGTACTGGTCAGATCCAGTATTTCATCAAACCAGAATGCCTGGCGGCTTTCGGAAAAAATGGAGAGCGGGCCGATATTGAGCTGATGCTGTTCATGGCGGTTGGTATATTCGGTACGCCTCAAAATAGCGCGAATGCGGGCGACCAGTTCTCGCGGCGAGCAGGGTTTGGGGACGTAATCATCAGCGCCGGACTCAAGACCGATGATTCGATCGATATCATCGCCTTTTGCTGTGAACATCAAGACCGGTATCAGGCTGTGCTGGCGGATCTGCCGCAGGATATCGGTACCTTTGATATCAGGCAACATCATATCCAGGATGACAAGCTCGAACCGACCGGATAAAGCCGCCTCCAGCCCATCTTTACCGTTGAAACGGGTCTCGACTTTGAACTGCTCCTGCTGAAGGTAATCCTCAAACAGCTCAGCCAGTTCGACATCGTCATCAATAATGAGTACAGAAGCCACCATTCAACCTCTTTCTATGATGAGCTAATCATAGCGACTCACTATGGCTGCAACCAGTGTACAGAACACATCTTTACTTATTTTTACTTGTCACTAACGTTTCTTTACCGGCATCTGGCTGATACTGACAGCGTGTTTTGCACAGCCTCCAAGGCTTAATTTTGATTCTCAAAAGGAGATCTATGATGAAAAAACTGATGATGGCGTTATGTTTGATCCCGCTGATGGGCGTTGCTCATGCTGCTGAGCACGAGCCAAAACAATGTGATGATCATAAACATCATATGAAACACAAGAAGACTGGCGATATGCCGTTTTATCTGCGTGATATCGATCTGACCGCTACCCAGCAAGCCCAGGTGAAAGCGATGATGGAAAAACGTCATGCCGATCGCAAGGCTGGCAAAGGCGAATACTGGGAAATCAAAAAAGCGATTCATGAACTGACTCGCGCTGAAGACCTGAATGAAGCTGAACTGGAAAAACTCATCGATAAATCCATGACGATAAAAAAAGAAGCGGCGATGGCGCGAGCCCGTTTCCATCATGAGATATACAATTTGCTGACTGCTGAACAGCAGCAACAGCTGGAAGCCAGACTGGAAGCATGGAAACAAAAGCACAAACAGTCCTGATCAAAAGGACCTGATTACAAGCACGGTGCCCTTATCCTCTCCTATCCTGCAAATGGGGCACTGTGCTTTTTTATTTGAGTCTGGATAATTCGGTCAGCGCATAGCCTTGCGGGTAGCCCTTGGCGCGGATATTGAAATAATACTGGCAATAGGCCGAAAAGTTATGCGGTGTACCCTGCGTTGGCAAGTGCGTGAAGCTATCAATCAGGCTGACGGCACTTTCTTCAATGCCTATTTCCCGCAACATATCTTCCAGCTGAACGGCCCGGTTGGCTATCATCCGCGGACTCTCACGAAAATGCAGTGAGGCTTTGTTCAACAAATTAACCCGATGCGGCTGACTGGTGACCTCACCTTCAAGGGCAGCCTGACTGCGAATAATCAGCCAGTCTGCAGGATTAATCTGATGGTGCGCCTCCAACCACCGCGGCACTTCCTCATTTGATGGTGGGTTGTTGACCGAGCTGTCACTGGATAAATCAAAGTCGTCCTCACTGCAGGCGACGAGAGTAAGGAAGAGCAGCAGGTAAAAAAGGTGGATCAGTCTCACCGGATTTCCTTTTATGTCATAGCAAACTGAGACTAGCAGGCATCCATTTAGAAATGCATTAGCGTGCTTCCTGCTTTTGCCAGGGAGGTCTTCCCAAGCCAGCAGAAACAACATGAATTAGGTATTATCAGGAGCAATAGCAGCGAGAGGACAAGCAATGGTTTTGGAAAAAGCCCCCGACTGGCAAGCTGCTTTGCAGCCTGAGTTCGAAGCACCCTATATGCAGAATCTTAAGCAGTTTCTGCGTAGCGAAAAAGATAAACAGAAAGTCATTTACCCGCATTCAGCCAATTGGTTTCACGCCTTGGAGACTACCCCGCTGAATGAGGTCAAAGTTGTCATCCTGGGGCAGGACCCTTATCATCAGCCGGGCCAGGCGCACGGTCTGTGTTTTTCGGTTCAGCCCGGTATTAAAATTCCGCCATCGCTGATGAATATTTATAAAGAGCTGGACAGTGATCTGGGCATCAAACCGGTGAATCATGGCTACCTGGAAAGCTGGGCCAGGCAGGGAGTGTTGCTGCTCAATGCCGTGCTGACGGTAGAGGAATCTAATGCTAATTCCCATCAGGGTAAGGGCTGGGAGCAGTTTACCGACAAGGTCATTGAGACTATCAATGAACAACGCAACAATGTGGTTTTTATGTTGTGGGGCAGTTATGCCCAGCGTAAAGGCAGTGTGATCGACCCCCGTAAGCATCTGGTGCTGACAGCACCGCATCCATCACCACTCTCCGCCCACCGCGGTTTTCTGGGCTGCCGGCATTTTAGTCAGGCCAATCAGTATCTTGAAGACCATGGCCAGACCCCGATTAACTGGCAGTTGCCAGAGACGCCAACTTAGTACAAATCCTGATCCTTGCCGGCCGCGCTTGGTACAATGCGCGCCATGATAAATTTCATTGGATTTTTTTTCCTGCCAACTGATAGGGCTGAAGAGGCCGCGCATGATTAAGTTCAGCCAGGTGTCGCTGCGCCGCGGCAGCAAACTACTGTTTGAATCAGCCAACCTGATTATTCATCCCGGTCAACGTATCGGCCTGACTGGTGCCAATGGCACCGGCAAGTCCAGCCTGTTTGCGCTGTTACGCGATGAGTTGCATGCCGATGCCGGAGAAGTATCAATACCTGATAGCTGGGTCACGGCCCATGTGGCTCAGGAAACACCGGCTGTAGACACTTCCGCTATCGAGTATGTGCTGGAAGGCGATACCGAATTGACCCGGCTGCGGCAACAGCTGGCTGCTGCTGAAGCCGCCGGTGATGGCCATCGGCAGAGTGAACTGCACGATAAAATACTCAGCATTGATGGCTATGCTGCCGAAAGTCGTGCCGGTAAACTGATGCATGGTCTGGGCTTTAAGAACGGCCAGGAAAACTGGCCGGTGACGGCTTTTTCCGGTGGCTGGCGCATGCGTTTGAATCTGGCTCAGGCGCTGATGTGCCGGTCGGATTTATTACTGCTGGATGAGCCGACCAATCACCTTGATCTGGAAGCGGTGTACTGGCTGGAGGACTGGCTGCGATCCTATCCAGGCACCTTGCTGGTGATTTCGCATGATCGTGATTTTCTGGACCGCGTCGTGACCCACGTCGCCCATATCGAACACCAGCGCATCAAGCTTTACACAGGAACGTATTCAGACTTTGAGCTGGCCCGAGCCGAACATCTGGCCAATCAGCAATCGGCTTATCAGAAGCAGCAGCGTGAAATTGCCCATATGCGCAGCTTTGTGACCCGCTTTAAGGCCAAAGCTACAAAAGCACGGCAGGCGCAGAGCCGTATTAAGGCCCTGGAACGAATGGAGCGGATAGCTCCGGCCCATGTGGACTCGCCGTTTCATTTCAGCTTTCTGCCACCGACACGGCTGGCTACACCCTTGCTGAGTCTGGATAAAGCGGCCGTCGGCTATAGTGATACACCGTTGATCAGCGATATTGAACTCAGCCTGGCACCCGGCGATAGGGTAGGCTTGCTCGGTCCCAACGGCGCTGGTAAATCCACGCTGATCAAGCTGATTGCCGGCGTGCTGGCACCGCTCGCCGGTAAACGCCGCGAGGCCAAGGACATCCGCATCGGCTATTTTGCCCAGCATCAACTGGAACAGTTGCGTCCTGAAGATAGTCCGCTGCGACACATACAGCGTCTGGATCCAAAGGCAACAGAACAGGAACTGCGAGACTTTCTGGGTGGTTTCGGTTTTAACGGCGACAAAGCGCTGGAAAAGGTAGCGCCGTTTTCCGGTGGTGAAAAAGCGCGTCTGGTTCTGGCTATTCTGGTTTATCAGAAACCGGCTCTTTTATTGCTTGATGAGCCCACAAACCATCTGGATCTGGAAATGCGGCTGGCACTGACCGTTGCTCTGCAGGAGTTTGAAGGCGCCCTGGTAGTAGTCTCGCATGACCGGCACCTGTTGCGTACTGTGGCGGATGATTTGTGGCTGGTAGCAGAGGGGCAAGCCCGTTCTTTTGATGGTGATCTTGATGATTATCGTCAGTGGTTGCTCAATCAGGACCGGCAGGAGAAAAAGCCGGCTGAGCAGACAGTCTCTAATAAAAAGCAGGACCGTCAGGCCGCTGCCGCACGCAGGCAGAAACTGCAGCCAATTCTTAACAAGGTCAAGACGGCTGAAAGAGAGATGGAAAAATTGACCCGGGCACTGACGGATCTGGAAACACAGCTGGCTGACACCGCGCTCTACACAGATGCAGCCAAGGACAAATTGAAAACAATGTTACAACAGCAGGCGGAACTGAAAGCCGCTTTGGAACAAACAGAAAGTGACTGGCTTGAAGCCAGCGAACAACTGGAATCGGCAGAAGCCGACGAGGAATAATTGTGGCATTAATGTCATTAAAACAAGTGACCGTCAGTTATGGCGGTCCCAATCTGCTGGATAAAGTCGATTTTCAGCTGGATCGCGGTGAGCGGGTCTGTCTGGTCGGCCGTAATGGTGCCGGTAAATCGACCTTGATGAAATTGATCGCCGGAGAAATCAAAGCGGACAGTGGTGAAATCATCGGCGCTCAGTCGATTAAAATTGCCCGTCTGGAACAGGAAGTGCCCATTGGCACTCATGGCAGCGTATTTGATGTGGTCGCTGCCGGGCTGGGTGAAATTACGCCACTACTGGTGGAATATCATCACTTATTGCATCAACTGGAGTCCGATACCAGTGAAGCCCTGCTGAATAAACTGGAAAAGGCGCAGCACAAACTGGAAGCTGCCGACGGCTGGTCAGTGGAGCAGCAGGTGGAAACAGTGATTTCACGCCTGTCTCTGGATGCCGATGCCGATTTTGACAGTCTTTCCGGCGGTAAAAAGCGCCGGGTTCTGCTGGCACAGGCGCTGGTCAAACAACCGGATATTCTGCTGCTGGATGAACCGACCAACCACCTTGATATCGAGTCAATTACCTGGTTGGAAGGCTTTCTGAAAAGCTACGGCGGCACCTTGTTGTTTATTACGCACGATCGGACTTTTCTTCAGGCGTTGGCTACGCGGATTGTGCAACTGGATCGGGGGCAACTGGCGAGTTTTCCCGGCGACTATCAGAATTATCTGAAAAAGCGTGAAGAAATGCTGGCGGCCGAAGCCGAGCAACATGCCCAGTTCGATAAGCGGCTGGCGCAGGAAGAAGTCTGGATTCGTCAGGGCATCAAGGCGCGGCGCACCCGTAATGAAGGTCGTGTCAGGGCGCTGGAAAAAATGCGTAAAGAGCGCAGCCAGCGGCGTGAACGTCAGGGCAGTGTCAGCATGCAACTGCAGGAAGCTGACCGTAGTGGCAAGCTGGTGATTGAAGCAGAAAATATCGGCCAGAGTTATGACGGAAAAATCCTGTTTGAAAACTTCAGCACGGTCATCCAGCGCGGCGATCGTATCGGTATTATCGGTCCCAATGGCTGCGGTAAAAGTACCTTGCTGTCGATTCTGCTGAAACGGCAGGAACCTGAAAAAGGCGAGGTCAAACTCGGTACCAATCTGGAAATCGCTTTTTTTGATCAACTTCGCAGCCAGTTGAATGAAGAGGAAAGCGTGGTACAGAACGTGGGCCAGGGCAGCGACCATGTTGATGTCAACGGCAGCCGCAAGCACATTATCGGTTATCTTCAGGACTTCCTGTTCACCCCGGAGCGGGCAAGAACTCCGGTTAAAGCATTATCAGGCGGCGAGCGAAACCGTCTGCTGCTGGCGAAGCTGTTTACCCAGCCGGCCAACTTGCTGGTGATGGACGAACCCACCAATGATCTGGACGCAGAAACCCTGGAACTGCTGGAAGATTTGCTGCTGAATTACAGCGGGACGCTGCTTCTGGTCAGTCACGATCGTGCTTTTCTCAATAATGTGGTGACCAGCAGCATTGTGTTTGACCCTGATGGTGGCCTGCGTGAATATGTCGGTGGCTATGAAGACTGGTTGCGCCAGTGGCGGCAGTCACAGAAAACCACCGAGACTAAACCGGCCAAACCCCAGGGAAATAACAATAAACCGGCACAGAAAAAGAAATCCAGCCTGACCTATCAGGAACAACTGGATTTAAAAGCTTTGCCGACCAGAATTGAAGAACTGGAAGCCCGCCAAAAGGCTTTTAATGATGAGATGTCAGATCCGGCTTTTTATCAGCAGGATGCGGATAAAATTACTCAGGTTCAGCAGCAGGTGGCAGCGCTGGAGGCGGAGCTTCAAGCCGCCTTTGAGCGCTGGGAAACCCTGGAAGCCAAACAGCGCGCCGAATAAAAAAAAGCCCCGCTCCAGCGGGGCTTTTCAGTTTATGACAATCTGTGGTTATTGATCCAGCAGAGCATCGCGGTCATCCGGATGTTTACGCGGTAAAATCCACATCTCATACATTGAGACCAGCCACATAAAAGCAAATGCCAGTGCCATCGAGCCGCCGGCGATAATCACAAGCCAGGCAAAGTTTGGATTCAGCTTGGTTAACCACCAGGATGCAATATCGATAAGCAAGAAAGCATAAGGTGTGATAATCGCAAGCACTTTGAGGGGTTTGGGAACACCGGCTGCCAGACTGAAAATCAGGCCGACGAACATGAAGATGAAGGCAATACCGAACAAGTGAATGTGTGAGACTCTGGCCAGTGACTGGAAAGACGCGCCAGTGTCTACCAGTGCCCGCTCGCGGATATTCTCGAACTTGGCGTAATCCGGGATAGGCATGCCGGAGTCCGCATTGTGACAGGCGATGCACTTGGCTTCGAAGATGTCTTTGATGCCACTATTTTCATAAGCTTCTTCGGTCGCGCCCTGATGAATCCAGGTGATAATCGCTGCGCGCTCTTCTTCGGTTGCCATTGGCTTCATTGAGCCGTGTAACTTATTTTCCAGTAGCGAGTTACTGCGGTTGCCATAGTAGCTGTATACGATATCGTCCACTGACAGACCGTATTCACCATCTGCAAGACCGTGAGTCAGCTGGATTTGGACAAGAGCCATCAAGTAACCCACTGCCACCACTAACAGGTAGCCGGTAAAAAGTGCCTTTAGCGAAGTGCCTTGACTGGACAGGTTAAGATTGTGCGGTGAAGCCATGGTCATTCCTTTACTGTTTATGCGGGCATTATGTTATTACATTCAGCCATGGATGAGTAGCAACTCCTGATTATTGCTGGCTGAATACGGTTTTTAATAATTCGGTGGTGCGGGCAGCTGGATTTTCGCGGATTTTTTTCTCCTCTACTGCCAGCATGGTGAACAAACCATCAAGCGCTTTTTGTGTAACGTAATCGGGCAGATCCACGTTCAGTTCCTCACCGACAACCGGCACACTGGCGATCCTGTCGCTGATTTGATTGTAATAATGGGTTGAACCTACCTGGTCCAGCGATTGTTCAATACTGGGACGGAATAATTCGGTTAGCCGGCTACTGGTCTGCTCTTTGAAATACTGAGTGGCAGCGTTGTCCGGACCATTAAGAATGTTTTTGGCATCTTTAATCGTCATATTCCTGATGGCATCAACCATAATCGAGCTGGCTTCCGGGGCCGCTTCTTCAGCCGCGCGGTTCATGCTGGTCTGAAACTCGTCGGCCAGATCGCTCATGCCCACCTGACGCAGCAGATTGCCAACCTTCTCGACCTGGGGCGGCAGAGGAATACGAATCCTGGGGTTGCCGAGGTAACCGTCGGTCTGGCTGACGGTGTCAATGGCGCGTTTGCTGCCGATACTGAGCGCTTCCTTGAGACCCGATACCATTGTGCTGCTATCGAGCGTGCTGGTGGCATTCTGCTCACCGGGTAACAGCGTTTTGCCAGCCTCTTTCAGATCATCCAGCATGGTGTTCCAGTCAGCGCTGGCAGTATTGAGCATGAGAAAGGGACTGAAAAGCAAGGTGATTACGAACGCTCTGGCTTTCATAACGATTTCCTTTTGCTTATTGCAGCGGCATTGCTGACAACGTTTGACTTCATTGTCGCTGATGCAGTAACGCAGTCAAGTTAAATACGGGCTGAGATGATGAATAATAACGATGACAGCTTGAGGTTAATTTCGAAGCTTTTAAACGGCATTCATCGACACACAAATTATTGTCTGCCGATCAAGGCTGAATCCAGTTGATTTCACGTGCCGTACGATCACCTACCATGGCAGCCCGTAAACTGGAGGGCATCATCGCTTCATTTTTATTTAGCGAAATGCGACCAGCCATAATTTCGGCATTCGAAGTTCGAAAATAAACCCAACCATCTGTTCCATACAGATAGTCTGTGTTTAGAATCGATTGACAGTTCAAGGTCCACCTCAGCCCGCAGGCGTTGGGCATAACCGAATGATTATGCTACGCGGCGAACTCCCTGTCCGTTTATCCCCATGGATGGGGTGTATGCAGAAGCATCGTCAGGAACGATGCCTGCGCCCCAAAATGGGCAATTCCCGTGCACCTCACGGTATTGTTTTAACCCTTCGGTTAAGATATTGTTCGCCGCGTTGATGTCCCTGTCGTGCAAAGTCTCACACTTGAGGCAACGCCATTGCCTGACTGAGAGCGGCAATGCCTTAAGCTTATGCTCGCAACAGGAGCAGGTTTTGCTGCTAGGATACCAGCGGTCAACCACAACAATATCACGGCCGGACCAGCCGGCCTTGTATTCCAGCATACGCCGGAGCTCACCCAAGGCATTATCAGACAACGCCCTGGCCAGTTTGTGATTTTTCACCATGCCTTTCACGTTCAAATCTTCCAGGCAAATGACTTGGTTTTCGCTGATAAGCCTGGAACTGGTCTTATGGTGAAAATCACGCCGTATATCGGCAATCCGTTCATGCAACCGTGCTATTTTCAGGCGTATTGCCTGTCTTCGATTTGACCCTTTCTTGCGACGGGCTAAAACCCGCTGCAGCCTGGCCAGCTTGTGCTGGGCCTTGTGGTACGATTTCACCGGCGCGATTTTCTCGCCGGTTGAAACCGTGACCAAATCCTTGATGCCGACATCCAGCCCCACGACCATAGGCACTGCCGGCCTGGCCTCAAATACTTCCTCGCAGCTGAACGAGACATAGAATTTACCTGACGCAGTTTTGCTTAACGTCACCATCTTGGGCACGCCGGCCACGCGCCTGGACCAGCGCAATTTCAGCTTGCCTAGCTTGGGCAGTTGGATAGATTCTGCGCCCGGGGTATTGCTGAAGGCTCTGGCAATATGGCGCTGGTCCAGCTGGTAGCGGATGGATTGCTTGTCATGCTTGGATTTAAACTTCGGAAAGCGGGCACGGCCATCGAAAAAGGCCTTGAACGCCTTGTCCAAATCAATCAGTTTCTGGGTATGACAAGCGGCGGTGGCCTGCCTCAGAAAATCAAAGCGGCTGGTCTTTTTAATTTGGCCAATGAGTTTTGACAGGCCGACATAGTTGAGTGATTCCTTGCGGCGCTGCCAGGCCTTGTTTCTGGCGTTGAGTGCGAAGTTGTATACGAACCGGGCATGACCAAACTCAATGGCCAGCTGTTGCTGCTGCGCCCGGGTTGGGTAAAACCGGAATCGGTAACTTCGCTGAATCATTGAATAAATACAACATAAACAGCTTGTTATGTCAATCTATTCTCAACATTTTCTCAAGCATTGATTCGCTGAAAATTGTCCTCGTCGCAAGCTCCAAATGACTTAACAGGCTGCGCCTGTTATTTTCCGGGAATTTTGTTCCAGACAAAATTCAAAACCGGATCCGGTTCAGGTTGGAGGTATTATCCGGTGTGTGTTGATAAGCCCGATAGCGCAGTTTAAGACTCCAAAAGCTGGCATTGAACATGCCGGCATCTTCTGGTAGGGCGGGTGGCAGTGAGGTAATTGGCTGTCCCAGCTGAGTGATGACAGGTTGCTCAACAGCGAGTTCAAACTCGCGACCACTTCGACTGAAGAACTGATCGATTGCCTGAAAGTCAGTATGCCAAGCAGAGTAACAATACGGACATGACGGAATGAAAAGACTTTCATCAGCGTTGGTTATTATGACAGGCATAAAAAAAGCCGGTCAGCTCAAGCTGACCGGCCTTCGAATTCTATATGCAAGCCATTATCCCGGGACAACGTTTTCCGCTTGTGGACCTTTCTGTCCCTGAGTCACCTGCATCGTGACGTTTTGTCCTTCTTTCAATGTTCTGAAGCCCTCTGCCTGAATCGCAGTATGATGAACGAAGACATCCGGGCCATCCACCTGTTCAATAAAACCGAATCCTTTAGCATCATTGAACCACTTAACCTTTCCTGTTACTTGATCTGCCATAATCAACCTCAATCTTTAAAACAATGTCAGCGCTTTCCAGTGCCGACGAACTAACCCTAACTGCTTCAAACGAAGCTTATTGCATTGTACGCCTAAAAAATGCAAAGAAGTCAGCATTTTGCGTCAATAAATGCAAAAAAAATTGTTAACTGTTCGTGTTTTTTTAAGCCGGATTTTAAGCTGATCTGGCAATAAATATAATAATATCAATAACTTAAAAAGAAAGTGGATAGTCGGAGAAATCAGAAGTCAATCAGCTTAATAAATGGCTTCTGATTATCAAAAGTTCGCATTTCTGCGCGGGTGATAGTTATGAGGCTTACTCAGGAACAAAATCAGCCGGTGGTGCAGAGCCGTCACCGAAGAAGAATTTTTCCATTTCGGCTTTCAGAAAAGCCTGTGATTTGGGGTCAGCCAGCGACAAACGGTATTCATTGATCAGCATGGTCTGCTGACTCAGCCACATTTGCCAGGCTTCCTTGGAGACCGACTCATAAATCTTTTTACCCATTTCTCCCGGGTAGGGGGGAAAGTCGAGACCTTCAGCTTCTTTATTGAGTTTGACGCAATGAACAGTGCGTGACATAAGTGCCCTCTGATAATTAATTCAACGATTTCAAAAATGATTTCACCGGTGCCGGCAGGCCCAGTTCAAAAGTGTCCTTTATTCTATACCAGTTGCCATAATCTTTGTCGGCGACACCATTAACACTGCACTGCAGCAGAGTAGGGTAAATCTCTAGCCTGAAATGGGTGAAGACATGCTGTAATGGTGATAATGCCCTCTGGGAATGAATTTGTAATTGCCAGCGCTGCTGACAATATTGCCTGGCGACCTCTCCGTCCCTCATTTCCGGAAAGCTCCACAAACCACCCCAGATTCCCTGTTGCGGACGTTGCTCCAACAGCACCTCGCCAACCTCATTTTGCATGACCAGCCAGTGTGTTTGCCGGGTTGGAATATTTTTTTTGGGCTTTTTGCCGGGATAGGCCCCGGGTTGACCCAATGCATAAGCCTGACAATGTGTCTGCATAGGACAGCGCTGGCAGTCCGGTTTGCTGCGAGTGCAAAGAGTCGCACCTAAATCCATTTGTGCCTGGATATAGTTGGCGATGCGTTGCTCCGGAAGTAATTCCTCGGCGTATTGCCAGAGCCGGTTCTCGACCTGTTTGATGCCGGGCCAGCCTTCGACAGCAAAAAAGCGGGCCAACACCCGTTTGACATTGCCATCCAGAATCGGAAAGCGCTGATGGTAGGCCAGGGTTAATATGGCACCGGCAGTTGAGCGGCCGATACCGGGCAATTCCATCAGGGTTTCAAGGCTGGCGGGCATATGGCCATTGAACTCATTGACAACCAGGTGCGCTGTTTTATGAAGGTTTCGGGCCCGGGCGTAGTAACCGAGGCCGGACCACTGGGCCAGTACCGCATCCTGTTTGGCGGCAGCCAGCGTTTCAATATCCGGAAAGTGCCGGATAAAGCGTTGATAGTAGTCAATAACGGTACTGACCTGGGTCTGCTGCAGCATGATTTCTGACAGCCAGACATGATAGGGCGTCGGTTTCTGCTGCCAGGGCAGGTCCTTACGGCCATGCTGGTCATACCAGTCAAGCAAGGCTTGTGCGAAATTGAAAGTTTTGGCCATAGTCAGACAGAAAAAAAGCCCACGACTGCTCCTGAGTCGTGGGCTGGATCATTAGTTTGGATCTAGAAGAAGTTTTTCAGTTTGTCCTTAACCGCATCTTCCAGTTGTTTTTCGGGAGCTTTTTCTTCTTCAGCCGGTGCTTCTTCTGCGCTGGTCTCTTCGCCGCTAGCGTCAGTTTGCTCGGTTTCAGCATCGGTCGCTGACTCTTCTGTGTCAGCTTCCGTTCCTAAAGCACCACCTAGCAGACCACCAAGATCGTCACCCAGTTTTTCTTTCAGCTTTTCTTCTGCCTTGCCCTTGAGTTCTTCCTTGGCTTTATCTTTGACCATACCGGCCAAATCAACACTGGGTTTGGGGTTGCTGAAAGTACCGGTGATTTTGACCGGGATGGTCAGGCCTTTCAATTCAGCCAGTTCCTTGCCGCCCTGACCGGAGATGGTACCCACAACCGCGACTTTCAGATTGTAGTCAATGGTCTCACTGGGCAGGCTGGCCTGACCGGCCCCATTGATGCGCAGCAGGGGGGATTTGAGTGCCAGGTCCTGGTTATCAATGACGCCGTTATTGGCGGTGAAAGTCCCACTCAGGGTGGAGAAGTCAGTCTGTACCGGTGCATCTGATTCAGGCAGCTTCTGGCCGGACAGCGCTGCTTTTGCCTTGCGAATCGCTTCGGCGATGTTGATGCCTTTGAGGGCACCATCGGTGAAGGAAAAGCCCCCATTGCCGCTCAGGGTCTGCTTGATTTCCTCGACGGTTGCACCGCTGCCGTTGAGTTTGGCATTGGCATTGGCTGTGCCGGTAATCTTGGCCTCGCCGGTCATATCCTTGAGCAGGGGTTCTGCCTGAACGCCTTTGACACTCTCGTCGATAGCCAGTTTAAGTTTGTCACCGCGCGCATCGAGACTGACGTTACCGTTATATTGACCCTGATACAGGTCAGCGCGCATCGGTGTCAGCTTTACCAGGCCGTTTTCTGCATTGATGGTGACATGGATGTTTTCGCTGGTCAGGCCACTTGCTGTCATTTTACCGATATCGATGCTGCCTTTGGCATTGATTTGACGCAGCGTATCCAGCGGTAACTGGCTGGGGCCACCCGCCGCAGTGCTTGCCGGAGAGCCTGCCGGCTTGGCCTGGCTTTCTTCAACCGGTGGCAGATAGCGATCCAGATCAATTTGATCCAGTTTCAGATTGAAATTGAAGCCGGGATTAGTGAAGTTGTTGACGGCAAACTGGCCGGTGAGCTTGCTTTGGTCCAGAATCAGGTCCAGTTGTTTGGCATTGACACTGGAAGTTGAGCCTTCCAGTTCGGCGCTCAGCGCCACTTTTTCCAAAGTGCTGTTATCGGCCATTGTCGGCAGTTCAATATTCATATCATTCGCTAGCTTACGCAGGTTGAAGGGTTGAATATGAACATTGCCGGCAAAGCCCGGGTTGTCACCCAGAATGTTATTCGCCTTGATGTCTCCTTCCATCAGCAGTTCCTGCAGCTTGAGGCGCAAAGCTGAAAGCGTGACGGTCTGTTGATCCAGGTTGGCGCTGACATTGCTGGTCAGTTCCAGTTGCGCCTGTTCACCCGGCAGCGAAGGCGCCGTGATGTCAGCCGTCAGGTTAAGCCCGTCAATCGTGGTTTGCTGACTGGCAAGATTGCTGTTGACCTGTCCGGTCAGCTTGGCATCAATAGACTGCTGTTCATTGTTGGCTTTGGCCGTCAGCACCATATCGCTGACCGTGACCAGTTGTTTGGCCATATCGGCATTGATATCACCTTCCAAAGCCAGATCAGCCTGTGAGAACGGCAATGCCTTGCCCTGGGCGATAGTGGTGAAGTTCAGATCGGTGAGGGCATATTGCTGTTTCTCCATGTCTACCATGACGTCAGAGTTCAGTGTGACATGGGCTTTGACTTCCGGCTTGGAACTAATCAGGTCAAAAGCCATATCCAGCGAGGTCGGTTCGCCCGGCACCAGTGGATCGGTAGTCAGATTGAGGTTACGCAGTTGGTAATTGACGCCCTGAGAAGCATCAGACCACAGGATGTTGGCGTTTGAGAGTTTGACGCCGGCGATGCTGACAGCTGCCAGTGCAGGGCCGGCTTTGTCTTCGCTCGGCTTGGGCTGTTCCTCGGCCACTTCTTCAGCCTGAGTCAGATCCTCCCAGTTGGTCTGACCTTCTTTATTGGTTTCCAGATTTAGGACAAGACCATCAAGTACAACGGTGTCCATTTCCAGTTGCTTTTTCAGCAGCGGCATTAGTTTGATGCGGATTTCTGCCTGTTCAACTTTGGCGAAGGAATCAGCCTTGAAACCCTCGGCATTACTCAGTGAGAGAGGGCCGAGTTCCAATGCAATCCATGGGAAGACCGATAGCTCTATATCACCCTGCAACGTCAGGTTACGTCCGGTGACTTTCTCTACCTGAGTGGAAATTTCATCTTTATAGTCGTTGGGATCAACAACAAATGGCAATGCGACCAGACCGGCCACGATAATCAAAATGATGGCAAAAAGCAGTTTTAGGGCAATGCGCATAGTCAATATATTCCGTTTATGAAGAGAAATCCTGCAATACCCCATCATGATAGGACATGATGGCGGTTTTATGAACCGTGCCTGACGGTGAAGTTGAACAGCTCGTAATCCAGCGTACTGTCAATCATACCACTTGCGACAATGACATACGGTTCACCGTCATCTTTCACCCTGAGACGTCGTTTAGGTGAATACAGCCCTTTTTCCGTTATCATGGAAGCCGGCTCCTGTGGTTTATCATTCGGCAAAATCAGTGCCGGATGCAGCTCCGCTTCACCATCAGGTGTACAAAATACCGGGACAGGTTTGCCATCAATAAGTTCAAGGCCCACGACTGTCTCGCCGTCCATATCGACATACAACCATCTGATACTGGCCAGCTTGACAGCAAGATCCTGTTCAAAAATACCAACAAAATCACCAATATTCAGGTGATAGCAGCTTTCTGTGGCGCGTTTGGCCATCATGCCGCCGCTACTCTGGTTGGCCATATGCCAGTCCAGCGCATTGGTCAAAGAGCCACGCAGGCTCTGGTGAATGGCATTGATACCGTGAACCATTTTCACAGTGCGGTGTTTGCCTGACTCCAGCCGGTGATAGCGTCTTTCATGGGTTGTGTTGAGCTGGGGAATGACTTTTTTCAGCAGTCTCAGCTCAGTATCCATTGAAGCATGAGGTCGCGACTTGGCATCCCTGAACAGGTTCTCGATATAAAGCAGCGCCGGTTGGGTATTGAGCAGACGAGTGGTAGGGCGCTGGCGAATGTCCGGTGGCATTTTAACCATGGCTTGCGGCATGAGGTCACTGTTGGCATCAATGCAGAAATGACCTGTCAGCATGAAGTTGCTCGTGGTACTGATGAGCTTATCGCTGAGCATGCCGGTTTCAACCTTATCAGTGAACTCGGTCATCAGCCGGAACAGCCGGAACACATCAAAACGCGCCAGGCTGTAGGGATCAGACAATGCTGTCAGCGTGATTTGTGTGTAAATGTCGTGGAAGCTTCGGCTTTGATACTGTTCCTTCAGGTTTACCGACTGTTGCAGGGTAGCGGCCTGCTCATGATACAGATACTGTTGATGTAACCAGCGCCAGGCACCCGAAGGGGCTTTTCGGTAATACTGAAAGGCATGCAGGATCAGCAGTGCCTGTTGTTCGGTGCTACGGTTGAGGCAGAACAGCAACAGACTGTTATTGTCCGGTGTCGCGCCCTGTTCATAAGGCTGGCGGGCAAGTTGCTGGTAACCGACACCCAGTTTGGCAATCAAATCACTGACGCCACGGATCGCACGCAGGTTTTCAGTAGTGACATAAAGATCTCTTTTTACAGCTGAGATATCACGTGTGAACATTAAATCCTGAACCGCCGTGCGATAGATTTCCAGCAATTGCAGCATCTGCATGGGTTTTAGTTTGAGGCTGCACAGCGGAGTAATATTTTTGAGCAGGGTAGAAGCCCGCTGATTAGCATCTTTGGGCAACTGATTTATCCAGGTTTCCAGAAGGTTGGGATCTTTGATGGTATCAGTCTGATTCTGCGGCGCTGGGTCCGGGGCCTGAAATTCGATCGAAGGAAGATGTTTCGCCGGCTTTTTGCGCAGTTTCAAGCTGCTCAGCAATTTTCCGGTCCAGTTTGTTTTGTGTTTGATGCGCTGGGCGTCGTCAGCTTCGATGTTGCCATGGCTTGCCTGCTGCAGACGAATTTTCTCTTCCACCAGGTTAAGCGCTTCTGAGAAATTCGATTTACGCAGGGGTTTTCTTAGCACAATATCGACCGGCTCAGTGACATTGCCGGTATTGGTCAGCAGTGCGGTCAGGCCTTCGCTGCGTTTTTGCCAGGCCTGCTGGCCGATGTCGGTGTCGAAGGAATAGATTTCCAGATCAGCGTGGCCTTGCTCGACCAGAATCCAGTCGCTTGTCAGCAAATCGGCAGAGAGTCTGAGCATCGAACGCAGCGAGTTACGATCGATGCCATTGAGTCCTACCAGCTTGAGACGCAAAGTCGCCAACGCTAGACATCCTCCCCGAGCTCTTCTTCAATTCGTCGTATGCGCAGGGTTTTTATGGCATTGTCGGCAGTCTGTACCACTTCAATCACATAGTCTCCCCAGCGAATGCTGACGCCGGGATCAGGAATGCTTTCCAGATGTTCCAGAACGAAGCCGTTGATAGTTTTGGGACCATCCGTCGGCAGCTCCCAGTTATTACTGCGGTTGATTTCACGGATAGTCGCCGTGCCATTGATCAGATAGCTGCCGTCTTCCTGCGGATGAATTTCTTTGTCTTCATCAATTGTATCGGCAGTAAATTCACCGACAATTTCACGGAATATATCTTCCAGGGTGATCAGCCCCAGCAGATCACCGTATTCATCGACTACCAGGCCGGTGCGGCGACGGTTACGCTGAAAGTTAATCAACTGGGTATTGAGCGGCGTGCCTTCAGGCACGAAATAAGCATTTTTGATAATGGCGCGTAATGTCTCCGGCGTCAGATTGTCCTGGGTCAGGAGATGCAGCGCTTTTCGCAGATGCAGAATGCCGACGATGTTGTCCATCGTATCTTCATACACTGGCAGGCGCGTGTAACCGCAATGCGAGAGCTGTTTAATAATCTCAGGAAAAGGGGCGTTGATATCCAGCCCCTCAATCTCGTTACGCGGCACCATGACATCATTGACTGTGACTTTTTCCAGATCGAGGATACTCATCAGCATGTCTTTGTGACGCTTGGGAATCATGCTGCCGGCTTCGATCAGGGCGACCCTCAGTTCTTCGACGTTAATGGCAGTGGTGGCAGCATCTTCCGGGGAAACACCGAACAGCCGAACCATACGGTTGGTAATGCTATTGGTGAACCAGACCAGCGGGTAAAGGATAAACAGTAATGGTTTGAGTATGAAGCTGGCAGGGAAGGCCACCCGCTCCGGATGCAGAGCGGCCAGTGTTTTCGGCGTGACCTCGGCAAACAGCAGGATGATGAGCGTCAGCGCAAATGTCGCAACAACAATGCCGTTCTCACCCAGTAATTTGATACCGATTACGGTGGCAATCGCTGAGGCCAGAATATTGACGAAATTATTACCCAGCAGAATCAGGCCAATCAGGCGATCGGGACGGCTCAGCAACTGCGATGCGATCATTGCGCCACGATGACCTTCCTGCTCCAGATGCTTTAATCGATACCGGTTCAGCGACATCAGTGCGGTTTCGGAACTGGAGAAAAAAGCTGATAAAAACAACAAGCCAAACAGGATTAAAAACAAGACCAGTAAGGACGTCTCTTCAAGCATGAGTGTGTCAGTTCACCAGGTATTCGAGTACAAATTTACTGCCCATATAGGCCAGCAACAAAAAGCCAAAACCGCTTAAGGTCCATTTTACCGCGGTCTTACCTCGCCAGCCGTGACGTAATCGACCCCAGAGCAAGGCTGCAAACACACACCAGGCGATGATCGATAAAACGGTTTTATGCACCAGATGTTGTGCCAGCAGATCATCGACAAACATGAAACCGGTAATCAGTCCGATTGTGAGCAGCGCAAAACCGGTGATGATCAACTGAAACAGGCCTTTTTCCATGGTTTGCAACGGCGGCAGTTTACGGATGATACCGGCAACATGGTGCCGGCGTAGTTGTTTTTCCTGAATCGCCAGCACAACTGCCTGAATCGCTGCCAGCATAAACAGGCTGTACGCGGCCAGTGACAGCAAGACATGCCATTCCAGTGCCGGATCAGACAAGGATGGGGGCTCCGGAGAAGGGAGTTCCACCCGCAGCATCAGGCTGAGAGCAACCAGCGGGTAAACCACAATACCGGGATGTGAGTCGGGCATGCGGCTACCAACAATCAGGGCAATGAGAGCCATCAGCCAGGTCGCCACAGAGAAGGTTGAAAACAGGCCCAGATCCCAGCCGCCGGCCGCGTGCATGGTGAAGAAAATGTCGGCAGCATGGAACAGCAATGCCATGATGATCAGAATACCGACCGGAATGCCGGGTTTTACCGCTGACTGGCTCTTCTGCACGAAGCGCCGGATAAGAATTGCACTACTGCTCAGATAAAGCAGAAAAGCGAGAGCGTTGGCAATGGCCATATTTCATTCGATCCTTGGAGGATTTGTTATCTCAAACATTTAATGATAAACGATGTCATCCTGTCGGAAACAATATATCAGTTATACTATGGTTTTGAAGTATTAAACACTGGCGACAGCCGCCAGTCATCAAGGTGATCTATGTTTGACAGTTTAAGTGAAAGGCTGGGGAGTACGCTCAAGTCACTCCGCGGTCAGGGCCGTATCACTGAAGACAACGTAAAAGACACGCTGCGTGAAGTACGGATGGCCTTGCTTGAGGCCGATGTCGCATTGCCGGTCGTTCGCGAATTCATCGGCCGCGTCAAGGAACGCGCAATGGGGCAGGATGTCATGCGCAGCCTGACACCGGGGCAGGCCCTGGTCAAAGTCGTCAATGACGAGCTGATTGCGGTCATGGGCGAGGCCAGTCCCGGCCTCAATCTCAATACCCAACCGCCCGCCGTGATTCTGATGGCTGGTTTGCAGGGTGCCGGTAAGACTACCAGTGTCGCCAAACTGGCCCGCTGGCTGAAAGAACGTGATCGCAAATCGGTCATGGTGGCCAGCACCGACATTTATCGTCCGGCGGCGATTGATCAACTACAGACCCTGGCAGGCGAAGTGGAAGCCAAGTTCTTCCCCAGTCAGTCAAGTGAAAACCCGGTTGATATCGCTAAGAATGCGGTTGAGCAGGCCAAACGCGATTATGTTGATGTAGTGATTATCGATACTGCCGGCCGTCTGCATATTGATGATGACATGATGACCGAGATCAAACAGATCCATGCGGCCATCAACCCAATTGAAACCCTCTTCACGGTCGACAGCATGACCGGTCAGGATGCCGCCAACACGGCCAAAGCTTTTAACGATGCCTTGCCACTGACCGGTGTCATTCTGACCAAAGCCGACGGTGATGCGCGTGGTGGTGCAGCACTGTCTATCCGCCATATCACCGGCAAACCCATCAAGTTTATGGGTGTGGGTGAGAAAACTGCAGCACTGGAACCTTTCCACCCAGACCGTGTAGTATCTCGTATCCTGGGCATGGGTGATGTGTTGTCGCTGGTAGAAGAAGCCCAGCGTAAAATGGATGTCGACTCGGCTGAGAAGTTGGCCAAGAAGCTGAAAAAAGGCAAAGGCTTCGATCTGGAAGATTTCCGCGAGCAACTGCGCCAGATGGGCAAGATGGGCGGTATTGGTTCGATGCTCGATAAACTGCCCGGGATGGCCAATATACCCGATGCAGCGAAGAACCAGGTTAATGACAAGGAACTGGGCAAGCTGGAAGCAATCATCAATTCGATGACGCCCAAAGAGCGCCGCCGGCCTGATATCATTAAAGGTTCACGCAAAAAACGTATCGCTGCCGGGAGTGGCACCCAGATTCAGGACGTCAATCGTCTGCTCAAGCAATTCACGCAGATGCAGAAAATGATGAAGAAAATGGGCTCCAAAGGCGGAATGGCCAAGCTCATGCGGGGCATGGGCGGCAAATTTCCGATGGGTGGAATGGGCGGCGGAGGCATGCCATTTTAGGCCAGCTTCAGGCCATCAGTTACAATTAGTAAACTAAGACTTTGCAAACCAGGGAGACTTGCGTAAAATACGACGGTTTTCCGATCCAGTTTTTCAACGGGCATAAAGAATATGGTAACAATTAGATTGACTCGCAGCGGCGCCAAGAAGCGTCCTTTCTACGGCATCGTCGTCACTGACTCACGCAACGCGCGCGATGGTCGTTACATCGAACGCATTGGTTTCTTCAATCCGATCGCACGTGGTCAGGAAGAGAAACTGCGCGTTGATCTGGACCGTGCTGCACATTGGATTAGCCAGGGTGCACAAACGTCTGAGCGCGTTGCCAAGCTGATTGAAGAAGCACAAAAAGCAGCAGCTTAATTATTGACAGAGGTTCGGGTATGGCGGCGTCCGAGGAGTTCATCCCGGTAGGTAAAATATCCGGCGCCTTTGGTGTTAAAGGTTGGGTCAAGGTCTATTCCTTTACCGAACCGCGCACCAACATCCTGGAATATTCGCCGCTGTTCCTGTCGCGACAGGGAGAGTGGGTTGAAATCAAGGTGTCCGGGGGGCACAGCCAGGGCAAGGGTCTGGTGATGGGCATTGCCAATGTCACAGACCGTGATCAGGTTCAGCCTCTAATCGGCGCTGAGCTGGCGATTAAGAAAAACCAGTTGGAGCCGACCGGAGAGGATGAATTCTACTGGGCTGACCTGTTTGGCCTGAATGTCGAAAACCTCGACGGTGAGTTGCTGGGGCAAGTTGACCATCTGCTGGAAACCGGTGCCAATGACGTGCTGGTCGTGAAGGCAAAAGGTAAAGAGCGATTGATTCCGTTTGTACTGGATGAAATCGTCAAACTGGTTGATTTGGATAATAAGCTTATCCGGGTGGACTGGGACAAAGATTATTGAGGGAGCAAGGCTGATGCGCCTGGGTGTCATATCCCTGTTCCCGCCGATGTTTGATGCTATCACCGAATATGGTGTGACAGGACGAGCAGTCACACAGGGGATTCTGGAACTGAGTTACTGGAACCCCCGCGATTTCACCCATGACCGGCATCGGACAGTGGATGACAGACCCTACGGCGGTGGGCCTGGCATGGTGATGAAAGTGGCCCCGCTCAGTGAGGCCATCACGGCAGCGAAGCAGGAACTGGGTGACGATGCCAAAGTGATTTATCTGTCACCTCAGGGCAGGAAGCTGGATCAGCAGGCGCTGAAACAGCTGGCAGGCAGAGACAAAATGATTCTGGTTGCCGGGCGTTATGAAGGTATCGACGAACGCCTGATTGAAAAGCAGATTGATGAGGAGTGGTCGATTGGTGACTACGTCCTCAGTGGTGGTGAGCTGGCAGCGATGGTCTTGATAGACGGCGTAGCCAGATTATTACCGGGTGTACTGGGTGATGAGAACTCTGCAGAGCAGGATTCATTTGTCGCAGGATTACTGGATTGCCCGCATTACACCAGACCGGAAAAGTTATTTGACCAGCCAGTACCCGGGGTATTGCTGGGGGGTGACCATGAAGCGATTCGCAAGTGGCGCCTGAAACAGTCCTTGGGACGAACATGGTTGCGACGACCTGACTTGTTGGCGAATCAAACGTTAACTGACGAGCAGAGGGCGCTGTTAGAAGAATTTATTGCCGAGAGCGGGCAGGATTAGTTGGGAGTAAAACAATGAGTAACATTATCGAACAGCTGAACGCTGAACAAATGAAACAGGATGTCCCTGAGTTTTCAGCGGGCGATACTGTTGTTGTTAAAGTCAAAATCAAAGAAGGTGACCGTGAGCGTGAACAGGCGTTCGAAGGTATCGTGATTGCCAAGCGCAACCGTGGTCTGCACTCTGCCTTTACCGTGCGCAAAATCTCCAGCGGTGTTGGTGTAGAGCGTGTATTCCAGACTCATAGCCCGACTATCGCCAGTGTCGAAGTTAAACGTCGTGGTGATGTCCGTCGTTCTAAACTGTATTACCTGCGCGATCTGACTGGTAAAGCAGCACGTATTAAAGAAAAATTGTAATTCGGCGGTTCTGTTAGAAACCGGATGTCCCGTCCTAAAATACGTTGACAGTATTCATCACAGCCAGCGGTATTATGTCGCTGGCTTTATTATGCACTTCTTGAGGTGTTTTCATATTCAAGCTCAGGTGCGGCCTAAAGACATTGTA
>NZ_VENF01000012.1 GCF_009711715.1 Methylophaga sp.
CCTGCTTCGGCCTCTTTCAAAATCCGGATGATTTGTTCTTCTGTAAATCGTTTTTTCATGCTCATCTTCCTTTTCAGTGATGAACATTACTAAGTTATTCGTGGATTAGAAAGCGGGGAGCAGGTCATAATTGCTCTTTACGCTTTTTGGGTCGATTGGAGAGCGCTAAAAGAGAGTCCCCAAGCTTACACTGTCGAACCATTTAAAAAGAGACTGGAAAGGTTCCATCAGCGAAAAAATTTGCAAAAAGGAACTAGATGATGATGCTCAGAGGATGATCAGGTCTTAATTAGTACAACTATAGAAATTACATCAGTTGCAAAAACTAGAAACAGTTAGTTCAGCAACCTATCCATACGATTAACGCTAACCACTCATCCCATCAAGATACCTTACAATTTTCACAAGTCCATCTAGCGTGGCGGTTTGTTTGGCAGGAATGCCTCCAGTTCCTTTGTTATCTGAATGCATAAATGCTCGCATCCAGTCTTTGTCACCGCTTGTGAGAATGGATAATTTCCTGGCGATGTCGATGATATAAAGCGCTCTCTTACCCTCTTTTGAATTGAGGTCTATACTCCCTTTTGTTTCCATTTCACTGAATGACGAGTGCTCTACCCCAAGCGCATCTGAGAGCTCAGATGAGTTAAGTCCAATTTCATCAGATGCATTGAGTAATGCTTTTAACAAAACTAAACCTTTCTCAGGTTGTGTTTGTTCATTAACATTCATGCTCCATTACCTCACCGAATCAAAGCCCTTGTTTAGATTTTTACCACCTGTATTAATGTTCACGCAATTAAGTATTGCCTAGCTTGTCACTACCAATGTTTTACACACGAACACGTCCACACATTATCTAGCATCTATAACTCATCCATCATCAGGCTAATGGTCAAATTTTTAAGGTAGGTCCGTGACACCATAAACGACAATTTTACATTTGGGATTAATTTTCGTGACTTTTCAAAAAGCCTAGTTGACACTAATTGTCGTAAATCTACATCCAATAATCTTCAACTTTTTCAGAAATTTACATACATTTAATGGCAATCTATTAGACCTTTGGGACAGTTTTCATAAATCACTATACATGTAGATTTTTCACCTTCCGAAGCCGAGGGTCACAGGTTCAAGTCCTGTCGGGCGCGCCATTTTTCCCGCTCATAAAAAAACCGCCACGGGCAGCCCGCAGCGGCATAGAGGAAAACTAATAAAGCTATATCAGTTATCCTCAGCATAGTCTTGTCCGCTTTTTACCACTATAGGATAAATTCCTTTTTTGCTGTCAGCGCCGCTTAACTCTACACTGCGGCTATGAAATCATTGACCACACTGCGGCTGCCCTCCCTGTTTTTATTCACCGCGCTGACAACGTCAGCCCTGGCGGAGCAAGCTCACTGGAAAAAAGCCGACTACATCTCAGACAGTTTTATAGAGATCACGCTTGACCGCGAGCACGGCGGCCATCATGGCAAGCTCAGTAAGTGGCTGAGCCCGATCCGCTATCTGATTGACGACCGGACTGCTGACGAAGCATTACATCAACGCATGGTATCGCAGCATTTGCACCATTTGTCAGCGATTACCGGACTGGATATCAAACCTTCGACTCACCCCCAAAAGACGAATCTACGCATTATCTTCGGTTCGGAAAAGGATTTAGATCAGGCGCTGCTGCAGGATTTGGGGCTCAATAACAAACAATTTCGTCAACAAATCATTCATGACAGTGTCTGCGTAGCCCGGGTCATGGCATCGCCTCAGGGAGAGATCAAAGCGGCCAGTGTGCTGATCCCGGTCGACCGGGCCCGGGCGCATGGCAAGTTGATGAGTTGTGTAGTGGAAGAACTGACCCAGGTGCTGGGTCTGGTCAATGATTCAAGCCGTGTTTACCCGTCTATATTCAATGATCGCTCATTCAATGATTTTCTGAGCGGGCTGGATTATGTCTTACTGAAACTACTTTATGAACCGGCCATCAAAGCTGGCATGGATCAGGTTTCGCTTCGCCAGCAGCTCAAGCTGATTTTATCCCGTCCTGCGTTTGTATCGCTGATTGACTCGGCTGAACAAGCAGTTCAACAAGACAGCCTTGAAAACTGGCTCAACTGACAGACAAAAAAAGGGCCCTGCAAGCAGGGCCCTTATCATAGTGAATTTGCTGTTTACTTGTTATTGGTTAACATCAAACTCCACACGACGGTTGAGTGCACGACCGGCGTCGGTGTTGTTGTCAGCAATCGGGAAGTTTTCACCCAGACCTACTGGTACCAGGTAACGACCATCAATACCACGTGAAGTCAGGTAATCAACTACTGACTGCGCACGACGTTGTGACAGGTCCTGGTTATAAGCTTCGGTACCAATGCTGTCAGTGTGACCTTCAACACGTACTTCAACGATCTGGTCAGTTTCTTTCAACAGGGTTACCGCTTCTTCCAGCGTGTCTTTTGCTGCAGGAGTCAGTGTTGCTTTATCAAACTCGAAATGAACGTCTGTCAGAGTCAGCAGGTTTTCACCTGGCAGTGGACAGCCATCCTGGTCAACGATGACACCTTCTGGAGTACCTGGACACAGGTCGAGGTAGTCAGCAACGGCATCATTGTCAGAGTCCAGCGGACAACCAACACGATCAACAGTTACACCTTCCGGGGTGTTACGGCACAGGTCGATACCATCGTAGACACCGTCACCATCGGTATCATAGGCACAGCCATTCTGGTCAAGCAACGCACCCGGTGGTGGTTCAACGGCACAGACAGGTTCTTCAGTCACTGGCTCTTTGGCCTCAGCTTCCTGAGGGCAGAGCAACAGACCCAGCATACCGCCTACTGCGGCACCACCGGCTACACCTGAACCACCGTCAACAGCGGCAGTTGCAGCACCACCGACGAGTGCACCACCAGCGGCGCACATGAAGTTTTTGCCCGCATCACGTTTGGCGGGGCCAGAACAACCAGCTAACAAAGCTGCCATGAACAGAGCAGCAAAAAATTTGCCTGATAGTCTCATTTTGCCTTCCTTATTAATTATTGATTGAAAAATGAAATTGATATCGCCATACGCTTGTGCACGACTGATATCGGACTGTTGTAGTTTGACTACATAATAGACCTGATTTCAAGCGACGTCTAATAAATTTCCATAATTTCGCTTTTTAATGTCGCAAAAAAGCGACAAACTACATTCTGCCGATAATCCCCGAGTCTTCTGGCTCAAGTGACAGTCCCTGAATTGATTCGTCTTCCGGCAACTCGCCGGATTCCGCGCCCAGCTTGATCATCAGCCGGACCTCATTGGCTGAGTCGGCATTCTTCAGAGCTTCCTCATAAGAAATCTCTCCGGCTCTATAAAGATCGTAAACCGCCTGATCAAAAGTCTGCATGCCCAACTCCCGCGACCGCTTCATGACATCCTTGATTTCAGACACTTTGCCTTTTTCGATCAGGTCACCGATCAGGGGGGTATTCAACAATACTTCGACCGCAACTGTCCTGCCACTGCCGTCTTTTTTAGGTATCAGGCGCTGCGCGACCACCGCTTTCAGGTTCAGCGACATATCCAGAAACAGCTGTCTGTGCCGTTCCTCGGGGAAGAAGTTGATAATCCGGTCCATCGCCTGGTTGGCATTATTGGCGTGCAGCGTCGATAGACAAAGATGACCGGTCTCGGCAAAGGCAATGCCGTAATCCATTGTGTCACGTGAACGGATTTCACCGATCATGATGACATCCGGAGCCTGCCGCAATGAATTTTTCAGTGCGATTTCATAAGAATCGGTATCGATTCCGACTTCCCGCTGAGTGACGACACAACCGGCATGTTTATGATCGAACTCAATCGGGTCCTCAATACTGAGAATATGCCCGGTACTGTTCTGGTTACGATAGCCAATCATTGCTGCCAGCGTAGTCGATTTACCACTGCCGGTGGCACCGACAAAAATCACCAGCCCGCGTTTGGTCATGGCCAGCTCTTTGATAATTTCCGGCACATGCAGTTCTTCAATGGTCGGGATTTCATCCTTGATACGGCGCAACACCATCGCAACGCGGTTACGCTGGAACAGGGCGCTGACACGGAAACGGCCTGCCCCCTTGGTTTCCAGGGCGTAGTTACATTCCTTGTCACGTTCAAAAACTTTCTTCTGTTCATCGGACATGGTGCTCAGCACCAGATCCCTGGCCTCATCATCTGTCAGCGCTTCCTGGGACAATGTCGCCATACGGCCGTTGACCTTCAGCGTTACCGGCCGGCCGGCAGTGACAAAGATATCTGAGGCGTCGTGTTTGACGGCGGCTTTTAGAATAGTGACGATTTCCATCGTGAACTCCTAGCGGAACAGGTCTTTGTTAACAGCACGCGGCAGGGCTTCCTGCTTGGTCACCTGCTGTCGGCGTACCAAATCCTGCAGACATTGATCCAGTGTCTGCATACCCAGAGCCCCGCCGGTCTGAATCGCGGAATACATCTGCGGTACTTTGTCTTCACGGATAAGATTCCGGATCGCCGGTGTACCAATCATGATTTCATGGGCTGCAATGCGGCCGCCCCCCACTTTTTTCATCAGCGTCTGGGAAATAACGGCCCTTAATGACTCTGACAACATAGAACGCACCATATCTTTTTCCGCAGCAGGGAAGACGTCGATAATCCGGTCGATAGTTTTGGCTGCCGAGGACGTATGCAGGGTACCGAATACCAAGTGGCCGGTCTCCGCCGCAGTCAGCGCCAGACGGATGGTTTCAAGGTCACGCAGCTCGCCGACCAGGATGATGTCCGGATCTTCACGCAATGCACTGCGCAGGGCTTCACTGAAGCCCAATGTATCGCGGTGTACTTCACGCTGGTTAACCAGACATTTCTTACTCTGGTGCACAAATTCAATCGGGTCTTCGATGGTCAGAATATGTTCGTTGTCTTTTTCATTACGGTAATCCACCATGGCGGCCAATGTCGTTGACTTACCGGAACCGGTCGGACCGGTGACCAGTACGATGCCGCGGCGATTATCCGAGATGGTTTTGAAGATTTCCGGTGCATTCAGATCTTCCAGCGTCAAGACCTCGGAAGGAATGGTCCGGAAGACCGCGGCCGCGCCACGGTTCTGGTTAAAGGCATTGACCCGGAACCGCGCCATGTTGGGAACTTCAAATGAAAAGTCGGCTTCCAGAAACTCTTCAAAATCCTTACGCTGTTTATCGTTCATGATGTCATACACCATGGCGTGGACTTCTTTATGTTCCATTGGCGGCAAATTGATTCGCTTCACATCGCCATCGACGCGGATCATTGGTGGTTCGCCAGCAGAGATATGTAAATCGGAAGCTTTATTCTTGACGCTGAAGGCGAGCAATTCGGTGATATCCATCCACGTTCCCTTTACTGATTGGTGTAATCTATGCGCTTTAACGGTCGAAGCGATTAAACATAAAGTAGCGCGCTGACTTCGGGCTTGCAAGATGACTGAGATAAAAAAGCGTTTCCACGCTATTAAAGACAATATCAGGCTGATAGAACAAGAATCCGGCCGGACTCCCGGCTCGGTGACATTACTGGCAGTCAGTAAAACCTGGCCGGCTGAGAAACTGCGGCTGGTTGCTGAAGAAGGTCAGCAGTGTTTCGGCGAAAATTACCTGCAGGAAGCGCTGGAAAAAATGGATGCGCTCGCTGATCTTGACTTGGAATGGCATTTTATCGGCCCCATTCAATCCAATAAAACCCGTGATATCGCTGCCCGCTTTGACTGGGCGCAAAGCGTGGATCGGCTCAAGATTGCCCGGCGGCTGAACCAACAGCGGCCAGACAGCCTGCCGCCGTTGAATGTGTGTATTCAGGTTAATATTGATGAGGAAGATACTAAATCGGGTGTGACGGCTGACAAGGTGCTGCCGCTTGCCGAAGCCATCTCTGAACTGGATAGACTCACACTGCGGGGATTGATGGTCATTCCCGCCAGGCACAGTGAAGAATTAGCACAGCGAGACAGTTTTAAACGGGCACAGGATTTGTTCAATTCGCTGCAGCAGCGCTTCAAGGGTATCGATACACTGTCGATGGGCATGACCGGTGATCTGAATGCGGCGATTGCCGAGGGCAGCACGATGGTAAGAATCGGCACCGCGCTGTTTGGTCAGCGTGATACCCGTCAGGCTTAATAAGCTTTACACTGACGGACAAGGCAACTCAAATAAAGGAAGGGGTTTAAATGAAAGACTGTACGCTCGCTTTTATCGGCGGCGGCAACATGGCCCGCAGCCTCATCGGCGGTCTCGTTAATAATGGCTTTGCGGCACAATCAATTCATGTCGCCGACCCCAGCACCGAGAGTCTGGAACAATTATCCGCACGCTTCCCGGTGCGAACTTTCACTGAAAATGCCGCAGCTATCGCCAATGCGGACGTTGTAATTCTCTCGGTTAAGCCGCAACAACTGCAACAGGTCTGCCGCGAACTCGCGCCGCACTGGCAGCAGAATAAACTGCTGATTTCCATCGCCGCAGGAATTCGGCTCGACGATATCAGCCGCTGGATTGGTCACCCGGAATCTGCAGTAGTTCGGGCTATGCCCAATACACCGTCCCTGGTCCGTGCCGGCGCCACTGCACTGTGCGCCAATGCCCATGTCAGCAACGCCCAGCATGAACTGGCAGAATCCATCCTGCGCGCTGTCGGTCTGGCATTATGGGTCAAGGATGAACAACAGATGGACGCTGTCACTGCCCTGTCAGGGAGTGGCCCGGCCTATCTCTTCCTGGTGATGGAAGCCATGCAGACGGCCGGAATGGATCTGGGCCTGCCTGAGGAAACTGCCCGCCTGCTGGCGCTGGAAACCGCCTTCGGCGCAGCTAAAATGGCACTGGAAAGTGATGAGTCTGCCTGTGTGCTGCGCCAGCGGGTGACCTCGCCAGGCGGCACCACCGAACGGGCATTGAATGTATTCGAAGATGAAGATTTACGCGGCACCTTCAAAAAAGCACTGAGTGCAGCCGCATCACGTGCCGGGGAACTTGCTGATCAACTGGGACAGGACTATGACTAACGGTTATTTTGCCAATCCGCTGATTTTTATTGTTGAAACGCTGTTTTATCTCTACATGGTCGTGGTGGCGCTGCGGCTGGTCATGCAATGGGCAAGCTGGGAGTACCACAATCCGCTGGTACAGTTCATCATCAAAGCCACTCAGGTACCGGTGAAATTCCTGCGCCAGTTCCTGCCGGCCATGGGTCGCTGGGATACCGCCACCATTGTCCTGCTGATTGCCGTGACCTTACTCAAGCTTGTCATCGTCGGCCTGATTGCCGGCGCCTTGCCAAGCGGACTGCTGTGGCTGAGCCTGATTGCTGCCGAGCTATTTTCTCTGTTTATCAGTATTTTTACCGTCAGTATTATTATCGAGGTCATTCTCAGTTGGGTCACACCACCCGGAAGCTATAACCCGGTAGCCCCGCTGGTCCAGCGCATGAATGCGCCGTTGCTGACACCGGTGCGGCGACTGATTCCGCCACTGGGTGGCGTCGATTTATCGCCATTATTTGTCATACTGGGACTGCAGGTGCTATCGATGCTGGTCATGCCTTTACTGACCGGTCGTATTTAATTGTCATTATTGCGCTCAGCGCCCAGTCTGATTAGACTTATCGCTTTTTTTACAGGAATCAACCGTTTATGCCGGAATCGATACCAGCCGACTCCGTTGGTTTGGTAAGCCCCGCCACACTGCATATCGACTCGCCGTTGAAATTGGATTGTGGCCGCACCTTGTCCAGCTATGATCTGGTCTACGAGACCTATGGTGAACTCAACGCTGATCACAGCAATGCCGTGCTGATCTGCCATGCTTTATCCGGCGACCATCATGCTGCCGGCTATCATTCCATGGATGATCGTAAACCTGGCTGGTGGGATACCGCGATCGGCCCCGGCAAGGCGATTGATACCAACCATTTTTTTGTGGTGTGTCCGAATAACCTCGGCGGCTGCAAAGGCTCAAGCGGTCCCAACACCATCAACCCTGAAACCGGCGAATGTTACGGACCGGACTTTCCTATCGTGACCGTACCCGACTGGGTGCGCAGTCAGTCCGTGCTGGCCGACAAGCTGGGTATTAGCCAGTGGGCGGCCGTCATCGGTGGCAGCCTCGGTGGCATGCAGGCGCTGCAATGGGCCATCAGCCTGCCGGAACGGATCCGGCATACGGTGATCATTGCGGCAGCGCCCAAGTTATCAGCGCAGAATATCGCTTTTAACGAGGTGGCCCGGACCGCGATCAAGTCCGACCCGGATTTTCACGACGGCGATTACATGCGCTTTAATACCCTGCCGCGGCAGGGGCTGGGTCTGGCTCGCATGCTGGGGCATATTACCTATCTTTCCGATGAAGCCATGGGTCAGAAATTCGGTCGTGAACTGCGCAGTGGCGCCATTCAGTACGGCTACGATGTCGAATTCCAGATTGAGAGCTACCTGCGTTACCAGAGCACCAGCTTTGTCGAACGTTTTGACGCCAATACCTATCTGCTGATGACCAAGGCACTGGATTATTTTGATCCGGCCAAAGAGTTTGATGACGACCTGACCCGGACCGTGGCCAATATCCAAGCCAAAGCCCTGGTTATGTCCTTTACCAGCGACTGGCGTTTCTCACCGGTACGCTCCAGAGAGATTGTCAATGCCCTGCTCGCCGCCGGTAAGCCGGTCACCTATGCCGAAATTGAAGCGCATCAGGGGCATGATGCTTTCCTGATGCCTATCCCGCGCTATCTCGATATCTTCGGTACCTATATGCAGCAAATTGCAGCGGAGGTGGCAGCATGAGTTTGCGACTCGATCAGCAAATCATCAGCGACTGGATACCGGACGGCGCTAAAGTACTGGATCTGGGCTGTGGTAACGGCGCCCTGCTTAACCATCTGCAAGAGCGCCATATCACCGGCTACGGTCTTGAAATCGATAACAGCAAATTTGCCGACTGTATTCGTGCCGGTATCAACGTACTACAGGCTGACCTTGATGAAGGCCTGTCCCAGTTCGCCGATCAGAGCTTTGACTTTGTGATTCTGTCGCAAACCTTGCAGGCCATCAAACGACCGGACTTCCTGCTCAGAGAGATTGTGCGGGTGGGTAAGAAAGGCATTATCGGCTTTCCCAACTTCGGTCACTGGCAGTGCCGTATGCAGCTGGCGCTGGGCGGTCGTATGCCGGTGTCCAAGGCGCTGCCTAATGCCTGGTATGAAACACCGAATATTCATCTGTGTACGATCAAGGATTTTGAACAGCTCTGCGCCTCCAATAATCTGACTGTGCTCAACCACAGCATCGTCAATCACGAACATAAAGACAGCCTCGGTATCCGCCTTCTGCCCAACCTGTTCGGACAAATCGCGGTTTATCTGGTGCAACAACAAAAAGACTAATGAAAGACTATCAACGCGAATTTATTGAGTTTGCCCTGCAGACCGGGGTATTAAAATTTGGCTCATTCACGCTGAAGTCGGGCCGTCAGAGCCCGTACTTCTTTAACAGTGGTCTGTTTAACAGTGGCGCCGCCTTGGCTCGTCTGGGCCGCTTCTATGCCCGCACTATTGCCGAGTCCGGACTTGAGTTTGATGTCCTGTTTGGTCCCGCCTACAAGGGCATTCCGCTGGCTTCGACCACCGTCGTCGCATTGGCGGACCAGCATGGTCGCGATCTGCCCTATGTATTCAACCGCAAGGAAGTGAAGGATCATGGCGAAGGCGGTCAACTTGTCGGTGCCGAACTAAAGGGCAAAGTGCTGATTATCGACGATGTCATTTCCGCCGGCACCTCGGTACGTGAATCGGTCGACATTATTCGCGCCGCCGGCGCCGAGCCTGCCGGCGTGGTCATTGCGCTGGATCGTCAGGAACGGGGACAGGGGGATTTGTCAGCGATTCAGGAAGTGCAGGCCGAGCACAACATTCCGGTGCTCAATATCATTTCGCTTAACGATCTGCTGGGTTATCTGCAGGACAGCCCCGAACTGGGTCAACACCTGCCTGCCGTCAAAGCCTACCGCGACCGTTACGGCGTTTAGCCCAGTATCAGTTTGATTGATACCAGCAGGGTGATGATCTCAAAAGCCCGTTTAATCCAGCGGTTGCCGTGTTTGATGGCCAAATGCGAACCCAGATAACCACCCAGCAGTGAGCCCAGCAGCAAAGCCGGTAACCAGTCCCAGCGGATATCACCGAGAATGCCCAGTGTTACTGCGCCGGTCCCATTCCAGAACAAGCCGACGAGAATCAGTGTGTAGGCAACGGCCCGCTGGTAATCCATACCGAACCACATTACCAGCCAGATCGTGACAAACAGGCCAGTTCCTGAAGTCAGCGAGCCGTTCAGAAAGCCCAGAAAAAATAACATCAGCCCGCCCAGTAAAAGCCCGCGACGATCACGGTGGCTGGGGCTATAGTTTTGACCGAGATCGGTTTTCAGCATCGAATACAGACCGAGACCGCCGGTCAGCAGACCCAGTGCGATTTCAGCCCAGCGATCCGGCACCTGCAGAATCACACTGCCGCCCAGCACCACGCCGGGCAGGCCGCTGATAAGCATCAGCAGGACAAACTGCCGTTCCAGATGACTGCTTCGCAGGTAACGCAATACCGCACCCAGCCCCAATGCCACACTGGCCACTTTATGCGTTGCCAAAGCCACCCCGAAACTGAGCCCCAGAAAAATCAGTACCGGGAATTGCAGCAATCCGGCACCGCCACCACTGAAAGCCGAGAAGGTATTGGCTACCAATGACACCAGAAACAGGATAAATTGGTCAATCAGGTTCAACTTTCAGCGAACTCACTTTAGAATGAAGGCCATGATGATACGTAAATTCCTTTGTCACAGCATCTCTGTCCTTGTATTTTTTGCTTTCGGTGTTCAGGCCGGTCAACTCTACCGCTACCCTGATGAAAACGGCGTGCTGACGCTGAGTCGCAGCCTGCCTCCGGAGGCGGCCCAGAAGGGCTATGACATCATTGATGATAAGACCATGCGTCTGATTGAACGAGTATCTCCGGCGCCCACTGAAGATGAGATAGAAGCATTAAAAGCAGAGCAGGCCCGTGAAGCGGAGCGCCAGCGTCAGCAGGCACTCGAAGCAAGGCAGGATGAGGAAGCCAGGCAGAAACAGTATCAGTATGATCGTACCCTGCTGCTGACTTATTCTACTGAAGCGGACCTGATTGCAGCTCGGGACAGGGATATCGGTTATCGCCAGGAGCAGATAGATTTACTGTCGGCAAAACTGCCCAAGTTGCAGCAACGGCTGGAAACCGTGCAGAAAGAAGCCGCTGAACGTGAACTGAGTGGCGGTAAGATTACGACCAATATGCAAAAACGACTGGATGCCGCACAGGAAGAAATCCGTGTGCGCAAACAGGCAATGGAAAAGTATCAGGCGGAAATCGAGAAATTAAGGGTCCAGTACCAGCAGGATCTGGAACGCTTTAGGCGACTTCGAGGCATTGAGTCCCCGCAGGACTAGACCAGCGTATCAATCACTGACAGCAGATGCTGGTTTTCGCTTGGCGTGCCGATGGTGATACGCAAAAACTGGTCAATCCGCCGCTTGTTGAAGTGGCGGACAATAATACCCTCTTTACGCAAACCAGCCGCCAAATCAGCCGCATCGTGCTGAGGATGACGGGCAAATACAAAATTGGCTGCTGAGGGTAAGACTTCAAAGCCCAGTTCCTGAAGCCCCCTTGTGACCTTGTCGCGGCTCTGAATCACCTTGTCACAGGTCTCTTTAAAATGCGTCCTGTCACGAAAGGCGGCGATACCGGCGGCCTCGGCAAGACTATCCAGTGGATAGGAATTAAAGCTGTCCTTGACCCGCACCAAGGCTTCAATCAAATCGGCATGACCGACCGCAAAACCAATCCGCATGCCGGCCAGTGAGCGGGACTTGGACAAAGTCTGGGTCACCAGCAGATTAGGATACCGCTGCGTCAGCGGAATCGCCGTTTCACCGCCAAAGTCGATATAGGCTTCATCCACCACGACGACCGAATCCTGATTGTTCTGCAACAGACGTTCAATCTCGGCCACGCTTAACAGGCAACCGGTGGGCGCGTTGGGATTGGGGAAAATAATACCGCCGTTATCACGCAGATAATCATCAATATGAATCTGGAAATCCGCCGTCAGCGGTATGGTCTGATAATCGATCTTATACAGCTGGCAATAAACCGGATAGAAGCTATAGGTGATATCCGGAAACAGCAGCGGCGGTTCATGCTGAAACAAGGCATGAAAAATATGTCCCAGCACCTCATCAGAACCGTTACCGATAAACACATTGGCCGTATTGACCTTGTAATAATCCGCAATCGTCTGCTTCAGCTCACGCGAAGTCGGATCGGGATAGAGACGCAAACGATCGCTGACGCCCAGTTGAATCGCCTCTAATACCTTGGGTGACGGCCCGTAGGGATTCTCATTGGTATTCAGCTTCACCAGATTGGCCATCTTCGGCTGTTCACCCGGCACATAGGGCTGCAGATTGTGAACAAAGGCGCTCCAGTAGCGACTCATGTTTAATCCTTTAGACGATATTCAGCACTACGCGCGTGTGCGGTCAGACTCTCGCCGCGAGCGAGTACCGAGGCCACTTTACCCAGACTCTGTGCCGCGTCTTCCGAAACCTGAATCAGGCTGGAGCGCTTCTGGAAATCATAGACACCCAGTGGCGAACTAAAACGGGCGGTCCGTGAGGTCGGCAACACATGGTTGGGGCCGGCACAATAGTCACCCAAAGCTTCAGGTGTGTATCTCCCCAGGAAAATCGCACCGGCATGGCGGATTTTCTTGGCCATTTCCATCGGGTCGTCGACGGATAATTCCAGATGTTCGGCGGCAATAAAGTTAGCCACTTCGATAGCTTTGTCCATGCTTTCGACATGGATTAGCGCAGCACGATTCTGCAGCGAAGTGGTGATAATCTCTTTGCGTTCCATGGTCGGCAGCAAACGCTCAATCGCTGCTTTGACCTTCTCCAGGAAATCGGCATCCGGCGAAATCAGAATCGATTGCGCATCTTCATCATGCTCGGCCTGTGAGAACAGGTCCATCGCAATCCAATCGGGATCGGTTTTGCCGTCACAAATCACCAGAATTTCTGACGGACCGGCAATCATATCAATGCCGACCGTGCCAAACACCATGCCCTTGGCTGTGGCGACAAAAATATTCCCCGGTCCGACAATTTTATCGACCTGCGGGATGGTTTCGGTGCCATAAGCCAAGGCTGCGACAGCCTGGGCGCCACCGATGGCAAAAATGCGATCGACACCGGCAACTGCGGCAGCAGCCAGCACCAGTTCATTGACTTCATCGTCCGGGGTGGGTACCACCATAATCAGTTCACCGACACCGGCGACTTTAGCCGGTATCGCGTTCATCAATACCGAAGAAGGATAAGCCGCCTTGCCGCCGGGCACATAAAGTCCGGCGCGATCCAATGGTGTAACCTGTTGTCCCAGTACGGTGCCATCAGCCTCGGTATAACTCCACGATTCCTGCTTCTGATGTTCATGATACTGTCTAACCCGGTCAGCCGCGGCTTCCAGCGCCTGCCGTTGTACCTGCGGAATATTCTCCAGCGCCGCCCTGGCACGATCCAGTGAGATTTCCAAATCGGCCATCGTCTCGGCCTTAACCCGATCAAAACGATGGCTGTATTCGATCACCGCCGAATCACCATTTGCTTTAACCGCAGCCAGGATTTCCCTGACTATGGTCGTTACCTTGTCATCAGACACGCCTTCCCAGGCCAGCAGGGTTTCCAACTGCGGCCAGAAATCAGCCTGTGAAGCATCCAACTGTTTCATATCAACCATTATTCTGTTCTCTAACTGCATTGCGGATTTGTTCGATAAAAGTCTGGATCCGCTTGTGCTTCATTTTCATCGACGCTTTATTGACTACTAAACGGGAGCTGATATCCGCGATATGTTCCATCGGTACCAGACCGTTGGCGCGCAGTGTGTTACCGGTATCAACAACATCGACAATCCGGTCGGCAAGTCCCACCAGCGGTGCCAGTTCCATCGAGCCGTAAAGCTTGATGATTTCCACCTGCTCGCCTTTCTCGGCATAGAAACGGCGGGTACTTTCGACAAATTTGGTAGCGACCTTAAGCCGACCATTGGAAACCGGCACATCCGGTTTACCGGCTGTCATCAGCTTGCAACAGGCAATTTTCAAATCCACCGGTTCATAAAGCTCGGCATGCGGATGTTCCATCAGCACGTCTTTACCGGCAACACCGATATCAGCACCGCCATACTCGACATAGGTTGGCACATCAGAAGCGCGAACGATAATGAGGTTCACATCAGGCTGATTGGTTTCCAGAATCAGTTTTCGGCTGGTTTCCGGATCATCCAGCGGCTCGATACCGGCTGCCTTGAGCAAAGGCAGGGTCTCCTTAAAGATACGCCCTTTGGACAACGCCAGCGTCAAAGCATCAGACACTAGACTGCCCTCCTGACAGCGCTGGGTATGCGGCGGATACGGGCCCCCAGTTGCTGTAGCTTCTCTTCAATACACTCATAACCACGATCAATGTGATAAATACGTTCTACTTCCGTATCACCCTCTGCCACCAGTGCGGCCAGCACAAGACAGGCTGAGGCCCTGAGGTCGGTTGCCATCACCGGCGCTGCAGTCAGAAAGTCCCTGCCTTTGCAGACCACGGTATTACCTTCAATTTGCAGATGCGCGCCCATGCGCTGCATTTCCTGCACATGCATAAACCGATTTTCAAAGACGGTTTCAACGATGGTCGCCTGGCCCTCGGCAATACTGTTGAGCGCCGTGAATTGGGCCTGCATATCGGTCGGGAAAGCCGGATAAGGCGCGGTACGGATATTAACGGCTTTGGGTCGATTGCCTTTCATATCGAGCGAAATCCAGTCATCACCCACGCCGATATGAGCACCGGCTTCTTCCAGTTTTAGCAGCACGGCTTCCAGCTGATTGGCATCGGTATCTTTCAGCTTGACCCGACCGCGAGTTATCGCCGCAGCAACCAGATAAGTGCCGGTTTCAATTCTATCGGGCAGGATTTTGTATTCGGCACCGCTAAGTGATTTGACCCCTTCAATGATCAGCGTCGCCGTACCGATACCACTTATTTTGGCGCCCATTTTATTGAGATAATGCGCCAGATCAACAACTTCAGGTTCACGCGCCGCATTCTCAATAATCGTGGTACCTTGAGCCAGCGTCGCCGCCATCATCAGATTCTCGGTACCGGTCACGGTGACCTGATCCATGAAAATATGGGCACCCTTCAGCCCCTTGCCACTGGTTGCACGGATATAGCCATTTTCCACCCGGATATCAGCACCCATCTGTTCCAGCCCGCGAAGATGCAGATCTACCGGCCGCGAACCGATGGCACAACCACCGGGCAGCGAAACGTCGGCCTTGCCGTACCTGGCAAGTAACGGACCCAGTACCAGAATCGATGCCCGCATGGTTTTAACCAGATCATAAGCCGCTTCGGTATCAGTCAGCGTACTGGGATCGATAACCACACCGGAACGTTCATCAACCGTCAGCGACACCCCCATGCGTCCCAGCAGTTCCAGCGTCGTTGTAATATCGTGCAGATGCGGGACATTACCAATACGCACCGGGGAGTCGGCCAGCAGCGCGCCCATCAGAATCGGCAACGCGGCGTTTTTGGCACCGGAGATACGGATTTCGCCGTCAAGCGCGACGCCACCGTTGATGATCAATTTATCCATGTTTTCGTTTTCAGGCTCGCGTTAGCTTAGCGGGGGGCAGAGGTTTTGAGACCCAGCGCGTGCAATTCGCCACTGGTGAAACGGTCACCTAAAGTCGCTTTGACCATTTTGTGTTGTTCGATCAGGCTTTTGCCGACAAAGGAAGGACTGACCACTACAGCATCGAAATGCTGACCATCATCCCCTTTCACTTCAACATCGGCATCGGGCAGACCTGCTTCGATCAGGGCTTTTATTTCAGAGGCTTTCATATCAAATTATCAATTAGGTTTGCTGTTTAACGGGTAAAATATCGTCCAGACCACTGGCCTTGGCAATCGCCAGCATCTGTGAAGGAACGTGCTGAAATTGAATAGGCTTATTGCCTACTCTGGCCTGCCGCATCCAAGCCACCAGTAAAGCCAGACCCGCGCTGTCGGCGCGGGTCACATTGGCAAGATCGATATCCAGTCTGGCGGCATTGTCAAACAGACGCGTCGACTCTGACAGCACGGCTTTTGCGGTTGCCAGTGTCAGCTCACCACTGACGTTATAGGCCTGACTGTCAGCGTCAAACCTGATACTGAATAAATCACTCATGCTTTGACTTTCTGATTACGCTCAGCCAGATTCTTAATCAGCTGATCCATACCACCGCTACGGATTTCATTGGCAAAGCTGGAGCGATAATTGGTGACAAGGCTGATGCCATCAATCTTGACGTCATACACCTTCCAGGCATCCTGTTTGTTCTGATACAGAGACAGAGACATACCGATAGACGGCCCTCCTTTCTGAACCACTTCCATCGGAACGGTGACACGCTTACGGCTCAGATCATCACGAAACGGCAACATTTTGATTTCTTCGTCGGTGTATTCCAGCATGGCTGTTGAATAAGTTCTGATCAGCAGCAAACGGAACTCTTCAACAAAGCGCTCACGCTGCTCAGCATCAGCTGAACGCCAGTTTTTACCCAATGCCAGTTTCGACATTTTTTCAAAGTCAAAATGCGGCATCAGAATCGCTTCAACCAGGTCGTAGATTTTGTCAGGATTTTCTTCCAGCTCGGCTTCGTTATCCTTGAGTGCTTTGAGCATATCATCGGACGCTTTTTTCACCAGCGCCTGTGGCTCAGACATCGCTTCTGCCGTTACGGTCAAAGGGCTGAAAGCCAGCGTTAAGGCTGACAGCATCAATAGCGATTGCATCAAAAATTTGTTCAGCATGGTCATTATTCGTCACCTTCCGCTTTACTATAGAGGAATTGTCCGATTACCTGCTCAAGCACCAGCGCAGGCTGGGTTAAGTCTATGACATCCCCTTGTTGTAAAAATTCTTCTTCCGCACCGGCGACCAGACCGATGTATTGTTCCCCTAACAGGCCGGCGGTGTAGATGCTGGCTGAAGTGTCGAGTGGAATCGTATCAAACTGGGAGTACATATTGATGGTCACTTCGGCATTGTAGGTAGTCGGGTCAAGATTGATCGCTGCAACCCGGCCCACGCGTACCCCTGCCATTGTCACCGGAGCTCTAACCTTGAGACCACCGATATTTTCAAATTCCGCAGTCACCTGGTAACCGGCGTCATCGGTGAAGTCGCCCAGATTACTGACTTTCATGGCAAGCATGAACAGGGCAGCGATCCCCACGGCAACAAACATCCCGACAATAATTTCGGTACTCTTATTCTGCATCATTTTTATTCATCTCCAAACATCAACGCAGTCAGCACAAAGTCCAGCCCCAGAATCGCAAACGCAGAGTGCACCACGGTGCGCGTTGTTGCTCTTCCGACCCCTTCCGAGGTCGGTGTGGCATCATGCCCTTCAAACAAAGCGATCCAGGTTACAACAAACCCGAACACCACACTTTTGATGACCCCGTTAAGAATGTCATCGTAAAAATCTGTCTTGGCCTGCATCTGAGACCAGAAAGCACCGTCATCGACCCCCAGCAGACCATGGCCTACCAGGAAGGCCCCGATAATACCGACCGCACTGAAGACCGCCGCCAATAGGGGCATGGAGAGAAGACCAGCCAGGAAACGCGGCGCAATGACACGGCGGATTGGATCCACCGCCATCATTTCCATACCTGACAATTGTTCAGTGCTTTTCATCAGGCCGATTTCTGCCGTCAACGCTGAACCGGCACGACCGGCAAACAACAGGGCACTAACCACGGGGCCCAGTTCACGAACCAATGATAGCGAGACCAGCACACCGAGAGACTCCTCGGCGCCGAAATCCACCAGCGTATTATACCCCTGAAGGCCGAGCACCATACCGACGAACAGGCCGGAAACCAGGATAATCAGCAGTGACAGTACGCCGACGGAATACACCTGCTGGATGACCAGAGAAAAACGCAGAAACAGGCCCGGGACACCCGCCAGGATATGCAACAGAAACAAATGCCCTCGCCCCAGACGCTCAAACGTGCCCAGCCCCCAGCGGCCGAGACTCCGAATCAGGTTAATCATGCATATTCCTCTGGCTTGAGTAAGTCTTCTTCAAAGTCCGGGCCGGCATAATGGAACGGCACCGGACCGTCCGGGTAGCCATGCATAAACTGCTGTACCCATTGGGAGCCGGACCCACGCAGTAGCACCGGGGAACCATGCTCTATAATCTTGCCGTCGGATAGCAGATAGATGTAGTCAGCAATTTCAGCCGTCTCCTCGACGTCATGTGACACCACGATACTGGTTAAACCCATCGCATCATTAATACGATGAATCAGGTTTACCAGTGTCCCCATTGAAATCGGGTCCTGGCCGGTAAACGGCTCATCGTACATGATCATCATTGGTTCCAGCGTCACAGCACGCGCCAGGGCGACGCGACGCGCCATACCTCCGGACAGTTCAGCCGGCTGCAGATTGCGGGCATTACGTAAACCCACCGCCTGCAATTTCATCAGTACCAAATCGCGAATCATCGACTCGGGCAGGTCGGTATGTTCTCTGAGCGGGAAAGCGACATTGTCGTAAACAGTGAGGTCGGTCAGCAAGGCACCACTTTGAAACAGCATGCCCATCCGTTTACGCAGCTCGTAGAGATCGGAGCGTGAAAGTTTATGGACGTTTTGACCGTCAACTTCGATCGTTCCCTTGTCAGGACGTAGCTGGCCACCTATCAGTTTTAATAAAGTGGTTTTGCCGGTACCGCTCGGGCCCATGATAGCCGTGACTTTGCCGCGCTCAATATCGATGTTGACGCCTTCAAAGATGGCACGGTTACCACGATAAAAGTGCAAGTCCCTGATCTTTACCAGTGGCACGCGTTTCTCCAGCATTATCAGTCAAGAATGAAAGGTCGTTAATTTTGGTGAATAAGCCACACTAAGTCAAATTGGCTTATGGAAAAATGCAGGCTTATCGGCTAGAGTGTGCACACCAGTTTTTGGTCTTAAGGGAATAATTCACATTGGCTTCTGTTCAGATTCCGTTCAGACTTCATGTGCTAATTTCCTTTACGCATTCATAATAAATCGGAGAGATATGATGAAGAAGTTTTTACAATTCTTTGCGACTGCCATGATGGTAGTGCCTATGCTGGCTGCAGCGCACGGCCCGACTCGTCAGCAGGTCAAAGAAACCGTATTCATTAACGCTGCCCCGGAAAAAGTCTGGGAAGTTGTGAGTGATTTCGGTGGTCTGCATAACTGGCACCCTGCCATCGCCAGCACCGAGATGAAAGAAGACAACATCCGTGTTCTGACCCTGAAAGCGGAAGGTAATCCGACTATCACTGAAGAACTGGACAAAATCGACAACGAAAAAATGATGATGATCTACACCATTGAAGAGATGAGTGTTGTCAAAACTATTGAGTTTAACAGCCAGGAAACACCTTATTACACTTTGCCAGTCAAAAACTACAAAGCCTGGTTGAGTGTTAAACCCAAAGACAGTGGGTCTGAAGTTACCTGGAAAGCGAAATTCTATCGTTCCTTCATGGCCAACCCGCCGGTGCCTGAAGGTCAGAGTGATGAGGATGCTGTGAAAGCGATTGAAGGTGTTGCCACAGCAGGTCTGAACAACCTGAAAGCCATTCTGGAAAAATAATGCTGTTCACGCTGAATCAGCCTATTCAAAAGGCGACCCGGTTTCGGGTCGCCTTTTTTGTGACCCTGGCCCTGACGCTCACGGGCTGCTTTGGTGAAGACAAACAATATGCGTTGATTACCAATCAACTGGCTGACAATGTCAGTGTGATTGATGTTCACGCCGGTAAAGTCATCAAGGAAATCAATGTCGGTGATGCGCCTGCAGGTATCGCTGTCAGTCCCGGCAGCAACAGAGCCTTTGTCAGTAACCCGGACAGCCGTACGGTATCTGTCATTGATTTACAGACGCTTGAAGAACTGCGCCAGATTGAAATCGGTAGCGGACCGGTCGGCATTGTGGCTGACAGTCAGGGCGAACAGGTCTATGTCGCTGACTGGTACGACAATCATATCAGTGTGCTGGACCCTGAATCCGGTGAAATCAGTCAGACCATCGCAGTCGGTCAATCACCAGCCGGCATGGTGCTGGATGAAAGTCAGCAGCGGCTTTATGTGGCAAACCGTGACGACAATGCCGTGGCCTTTGTTGATCTCAACAGCGGTCAGGTCGTTCGCAGCATCAGTGTTGGCAAATCACCGTTCGGGATGGCAATAACGCCCGACGGTCGCTTTATTTATACCGTCAATGTGCAAAGCAGTAATGTCAGTGTGATTGATACTGAAACTGCCGAAGTGGTGACCACCATTCCGGTCGGTGAATGGCCTTATTGTGCTGTCGTCAGCCCTGACGGCAAAAAACTCTATGTCACCAACCAGGATGACAGCACAATCTCGATCATTGATGTAGAAACGAATCAGGTCACCAATACGGTTGATGTCGAAGACACGCCGGAAGGTATCGACACCTCCGCTGACGGTAGCCTGGTTTATGTCGCCAACTGGGGTAATGGAACTGTCTCAGTGATTGATGCCATGACCGAAAAAACGCTGGATACCATTAAAGCTGCACAAGGCAGCCGCGCGTTCGGTGAGTTTATTACGACGCTTGACTGAGACACCTACTTCTATTGTCGCACTGGATGACCCGGCGATCGGCCCTGCACAGGCCCTGGCTGATCGCCTGGGCCTTGTGCTGTCAGCTCCTCTGCCAGAGGAGAATCAACTGTGGCTGTCTGAACACGGGCTCGCCTTCAAAGCACCGGCATTCAACAAACCTTTCTCTATCGATTTCAGCAGCGGCAAATATGATCATCGCCGCAAGTTTGGCGGCGGACGTGGTCAGCCAATTGCCCGTGCGGTTGGCCTCAAGCAGGGTCAGACACCCAGTATCATTGATGCTACTGCCGGTTTCGCCCGTGATGCCTTTGTGCTTGCCAGCCTGGGCTGCCAGGTCACGCTGATCGAGCAGAATCTGGTACTGAGTCTGTTAATCGAGGATGCGTTGCAGCGCGCCGCTGCTGAGCCTGCAATTAGAGAGATTGCTGATCGGATGCGGCTTTACCAGGGTAATGCGATTACATTACTGGCTGAATCGGATCTCAAGGCTGATGTTATCTATCTGGATCCGATGTATCCCGGCCGCGAAAAATCCGCTTTGGTCAAAAAGGAAATGCAGTTGCTGCACCAGTTGGTCGGTGTCGATATAGACAGTGCGGAACTGCTCTCTGCAGCCCGCAGCAAAGCCGGCAAACGGGTCGTGGTTAAACGCCCCAAAGGGGCAGAATTTGTTGGTGACCAGAAACCCGCCGCCAGTGTTCAGAGTAAAAATACCCGCTTTGATATTTACCCAACAGTCTGAACAGTCAACCCTTGTATTGTTTATCCAGTTCCCGTAAGCGCGCCAGCTTTTCGGCAATTTTGATTTCCAGACCGCGGTTGACCGGCTCGTAGTAGCTGCGGTCGCGCATTGAATCAGGAAAGTATTGCTCACCCGCCGCATAAGCATCGGGCTCATCATGGGCATAGCGGTATTCCTTGCCGTAACCCAGTTCCTTCATCAGCTTGGTCGGCGCATTGCGAAGGTGTACCGGCACTTCAGCACTGCCATGGGTTTTGGCATCGTTCATTGCCGCCTTGAAAGCGACATAAACCGCATTACTTTTCGGGGCGCAGGCAAGATAAACCACGGCCTGGGCAATTGCCAGTTCACCTTCGGGACTACCCAGCTTGTCGAAACTTTCCCAGGCATCCAGCGCAATGCGCAATGCGCGCGGGTCTGCATTACCGATATCTTCCACTGCCATACGTACAATGCGTCGCATCAGGTAGACCGGATCACAGCCCCCATCGATCATCCGGCACAACCAGTATAACGCCGCATCCGGCGCCGATCCGCGCACGCACTTGTGCAGCGCCGAAATCTGATCATAAAAGGCTTCACCACCTTTATCGAAACGGCGAATCGTACCCGACAGGACTTCAGCCAGATCATTTTCATCGACTTCAGTCTGGCCTTTACTGTCAGCCAGATCGACGGCGATTTCGAGCAGATTCAATACCCGGCGGCCATCGCCATCCGCAGTTTGTGCGAGTTGATCGCGTAAAGCCTCCGAAATACTGATACCGCGGTCAGCGAGGCCCAGTTCTTTGTCTACCATTGCCCGGTCAATGATCTGTCGCAAATCGGCAGCTTCCAGCGATTTCAGCACATAGACCCGGGCCCGCGATAATAAGGCGTTATTGAGTTCGAACGACGGGTTTTCGGTTGTGGCACCGATAAAGGTAAAAGTACCGTCCTCAACATAAGGCAGAAAAGCATCCTGCTGGGATTTATTGAAACGATGCACCTCATCCACAAACAGCATCGTACGACGGCCCTGCTCCTGCTGCAGTTGCTGTGCCCGCGCCACCGCAGCACGAACCTCTTTGACACCCGCCAGCACTGCGGAAATCGTCATAAACTCGGCGTCACAATAACCGGCAATCAGCTTGGCCAGCGTGGTTTTACCGGTGCCGGGAGGGCCCCAGAAGATCATCGAGTGCGGATGGCCCGAGGCAATGGCCTGTCGCAGTGGTTTGCCGGCGCCCAGTAAATGCGTCTGGCCAATATACTCATCCAGGGTTTTGGGGCGCATCCGATCCGCCAGCGGACGGCTGGCCGGATCGGCTTCGACTTGATCAAATAAACTCACGAGTCGGTGTTAACCTTTATTGGCTGTCGCCGACCACATCAACGCCGGCCGGTGGAGTAAAGCTGAAAATATTGCGTTCGAATGTCGGGTTTTCCTGTACCTGACTGAAAATCAGCCGGGTGCGCTGATCAAAACTGTCTCGCATGATCATCTGCTGCAGGGAATCACCGTCAAAGGCCAGACTCACTGCCTGAAAATTCGACTCCGTCTCTTTGGGGGTCAGTTCCACCCAGCGCAGTCCATCGTCCGATGACAGGTTCTGGATATGGTATTTCTCTGCCGGGACCACCTCACCGGAAAGCAGGCTGGCAGGCGTATCCGCCAGGGCTTCCTGTTGTGATTTGACGGTCACCTGTTCCAGATCCACATCATAGAACCAGATCCGCTCACCATCAGCCACAATCTGCTGTGGGTAGGGTTCCTGATAGTCCCAACGGAATTTGCCGGGACGCTCGAGTTGGAACTCTCCTTCGGCTTCCTCCAGCAGATTCCCTTCGGCGTCGATAACCATCTGTTCAAAGTGGGCTGAAAAAGTCTCAACATTCTCTACAAACTGTTCCAGCTTTGCGGTCGCATCGTCGGCTGCCAACGCGGCGGTGGAAAGAAAAAAGCCCAGCAGCAGAGCTGATGATTTAAAAAAGGTCATGCACTGACTCCATTGTCCTGTGTTATTTGAGCAGACTGCGGGATCACCGTGGGGTTCCGGCCTGTTTAATCACGCGGCGGCGGGGCCAAGACTTCGCGACTGCCATTACCCTGCATCGCAGAGACCACACCGGCAGCTTCCATCGCTTCAACAATGCGGGCGGCCCGGTTATAGCCAATCTTAAGCCGGCGCTGAATGCCGGAAACTGAAGCACGGCGGCTCTCTGTCACAATCTGCACCGCCTGGTCGTACAGCGGATCGGACTCGGCGTCACTGGGGTCACCGAGGCCACCTTCACCATCATCCCCCGCCGGGTCCTGAGTGATTTCTTCCAGATAATTGGGAGCCGCCATTTTTTTCAGGTGTTCGACCACCGCATGGACTTCGTGATCATCAACAAAAGCGCCATGAACACGCTCCGGCAATCCACTGCCTGGTGGCAGATAGAGCATATCGCCCTGCCCAAGCAATTGCTCAGCGCCCATCTGATCCAGAATCGTGCGCGAGTCGATACGTGATGAAACCTGGAAAGCAATCCGGGTCGGAATATTGGCCTTGATCAGACCGGTAATGACATCGACTGACGGGCGCTGTGTTGCCAGAATAAGGTGGATGCCGGAAGCCCTGGCCTTCTGTGCCAGCCGCGCAATCAGCTCTTCAACCTGCTTGCCCACCACCATCATCATATCGGCCAATTCGTCGATAACGACCACAATAAAAGGTAATGGCTCCAGCGTCGGTGCCACTTCACCCGGCTCCACATCCATGGTCGGATCTTTAATGGGTTCGCCGCGCTCGATCGCATCACGCACTTTCTTGTTGTAGCCGGCAATATTTCTGACGCCGAGTGCCGCCATCAGCGGGTAGCGTCGCTCCATTTCGGCGACACACCAACGCAGCGCATTCGCAGCCTCTTTCATATCAGTCACTACCGGTGCCAGCAAGTGCGGAATATCCTCATAAACCGACAGTTCCAGCATTTTGGGGTCGACCATAATCATGCGCACCTGTTCCGGTGTCGCCTTGTACAGAATGCTCAGAATCATCGCGTTAACGGCAACGGACTTACCGGAACCGGTGGTCCCCGCCACCAGCAAGTGTGGCATTTTTTCCAGGTTGGCAACCGTTGGCCGGCCTGCAATATCTTTACCCAGTGCCAGTTCCAGCAAAGATTTGCTGTTTTCGTAATCCTCGCAGGCGAGGATCTCCCGCAAACGCACGATTTCCCGGGTTTCGTTGGGAATTTCCAGTCCCACTACCGGCTTGCCGGGAATGACTTCGACAATCCGCACACTGCTGACAGACAGGGCGCGGGCCAGATCTTTAGCCAGACCACTGATACGGCTGACTTTGATACCGGGGGCCGGTTGCAATTCGAAGCGGGTGACCACCGGACCGGGCTGCACCTCAACGACCTGCACCTCAACGCCGAAATCTTTGAGTTTCAGTTCAACCTGACGTGACAGCGCCTGCAAAACTTCCTCACTGAAGGCACTCTGACTGGCCTTGGGCATATCCAGTAAAGCCAGCGCCGGCATGCCGGGCGCGTCCGGGGTTTCAAACAGGGGCACCTGTTTTTCTTTTTCTTCGCGTTTGCTGGGTTCTTTCTTGTCCAGTACCGGTTCAATCCGCACCTTGGCTTTGTGCTGCAGTTTTTCTTTCTGCTCGCGGAAGGTTTCCTCGCGCTGTTGACGCGTACGGCGCGCCTGCAGATCATCTTTCATTTCGCGCAGCCAGCGGCTGACATAGACCACAGCAATCATCGCCACGCTACCCAGTTTGTCGATCACCATCAGCCAGGACAGCCCGGTAAACAGCGTGACCCCAGTGAGAAGCACCGCCAGCAATAACAGGCTGGTACCGGAGGCGCCGAAGACAGATTCAAACCCCTGGCCGACCACTTCACCGAGCACACCACCGGCGCCCATTGGCAACAGTTGCGCATACTGGGTCAGACTGAGCGAGGACAGCCCACTCGCAGCCGCCAGCGCCATCAGCAGGCCGACCATTTTCAACACCCAGAAATGCAGCGCATCATCACTGTCAGCCCGCTTACCCCAGCTGAATAATAACCAACCGGAAAAACCGACCATAAAAGGAAACAGATAGGCCGGGAAGCCAAAACCATATAACAATGCATCGGCCAGCCAGGCACCGACGATGCCGCCGCTATTGGCAATCAGATCATCAGCACCGGTCGTCGACCAGCCCGGATCGGTGGGCTCATAGCTCCATAATGACAGCAACAGATAGGCTGCCAGCGCGACGGCCAGGATCAGGGCCGCTTCACGCAGGCGGAAGCCCACTGCGCCGGCAGCTTCATTCTGTTTCTGTTTGTCATTGACTCTTGTCGCTTGTGCCACAGTAATATTTCCAACTCAGCCAATAAATTAACGTCTGATTTTAACACAGCTTTTGAACTAACATGCTTGTCCAAAGTCACAGCAGTCGTTACTCTACCTGCTACTCGATCAACATCCTTTGGAGGCAACCCTCATGGCAGACGCCAAACACTGTCGTTTATTGATTCTGGGCTCAGGTCCTGCCGGTTACACAGCAGCGGTCTATGCTGCCCGCGCGGCGCTGGAACCGGTTCTTATCACCGGTATCGAACAAGGGGGTCAGCTGACAACGACCACTGATGTCGATAACTGGCCAGGGGATGATCAGGGGGTACAGGGCCCGGAATTAATGCAAAGGATGCAGCGGCATGCCGAACGGTTTGGCACTGACATTGTTTTCGACCATATTCACACTGCGGATCTGAGTCAACGTCCTTTTCGCCTGATTGGTGACGCCGGAGAATACACCTGCGATGCACTGATTATTGCGACCGGCGCCTCGGCCAAGTACCTGGGCCTTGAGTCGGAAGAAAACTTCAAAGGCCGTGGTGTTTCTGCCTGTGCCACCTGTGACGGTTTCTTCTATAAAGGTCAGCCGGTCGCGGTTATCGGCGGTGGTAACACCGCGGTGGAAGAAGCCTTATATCTGTCCAATATCGCCTCCAAGGTGACCGTTATTCATCGTCGCGACTCATTCCGCTCCGAAAAAATTCTCAGCAACAAACTGCTCAAGCGTGCTGAAGAGGGTAATGTCGAGATTCTCTGGAATCATGTACTGGATGAGGTATTGGGTGATGATGCCGGTGTGACCGGAATCCGGGTCAAAAGCACCAAAGACAACAAGGACCAGGAAATTCCGGTTCAGGGTGTCTTCATTGCCATCGGCCACCAGCCCAATACCGGTATGTTCAAAGGCCAGCTGGAAATGGAGCATGATTACATCATTCTGAAGAAAGGTACGGAGACCAGTATCCCGGGTGTGTTTGCAGCCGGCGATGTCTCCGATCCCATTTATCGTCAGGCAATTACCTCAGCCGGTGCCGGCTGTATGGCGGCACTGGACGCCGAACGGTTTCTGGACAACGACTAAAGTCATACAATGAAAGGGCGGCTCACCGCCCTTTTTTGTCAGAGGAGCGCATATGGATTCCGATTATCAACACATTCTGATCGCTGTGGATTTTTCCAGCCACACCGAAGAGGTCTGCAACAAGGCACAGGCGCTGGCGGAACGTAATCAGGCCAAACTCAGCATCTGTCATATTGTGGAAGATTTTCCATTAACCGACTTTGCCTATGAGCCGATGATCAGCGTCGACATTGATATGCGTGAAGCACTGCTCGATTCAGGCAAAAAACAGTTAAGCAAACTGGCCGCAGAACTCTCGATTCCCCCCACCCAGCAATGGGTGGAATGTGGCAGCCCCGGTCATGATCTGGTGAGGATTGCCGATGAAAACCAGGTGGATTTAATCGTGGTCGGTTCCCATGGCCGTCACGGTATTAAGATGCTGCTGGGCTCGACCGCCAATGCCGTGCTGCACCACGCGCATTGTGATGTACTCGCCGTCAGGCTTAAAGACTGACCGCTTAAAGCACAACACGTGGCAAAATCCAACTTGCTGGAAACAGCCGGTCTGCCCGGCTTTATGAGCTTTCTGGCTGTCGCCTTTATCAATGCGATGGTCGATCTGGGCCATAAAATCCTGATCCAGAATACGATTTTTAAGATTTATGATGATGCGGTGCAGGTCGGCCTGACCGCGATTATCAACGCGCTGATTCTGCTGCCTTTCATCCTGTTATTCACACCCGCCGGCTATCTGTCGGATCGCTTTGCTAAACCTCAGCTCATGCGCGCCACCGCCTTTGCTGCCATCCTGATTACCCTGCTGATCACGCTGGCTTACTACCAGGGCTGGTTTCTGTTTGCCTTTGCTCTGACACTGCTACTGGCCGCCCAGAGCGCGCTATACTCCCCTGCCAAATATGGCTATATCCGCGAACTGGCAGGTAATGAAAGACTGGCACCGGCCAATGGATTTATTCAGGCCACCACCATTGTCGCGATTTTAAGCGGTATTTTCATTTTTACTATCCTGTTTGAAACACAGTTGAGCGGGCATCAATACAGCAATGAAGCCGAGCTGATTCAACATATCGCGCCGATTGGCTGGCTGCTGGTCCTGCTCAGTATTGTGGAGTTTATGCTGGCCTGCCGCCTGCCCCTCACCAAGTCGGCATTACCGGGGCAACGCTTTGATTGGCAACGCTACCGCAAGGGCCATATTCTGCGGGAAAACCTGCGACGTATCCATCGTCAGCCCGTCATCTGGTATGCCATTCTGGGTCTGTCAATGTTCTGGGGCATCTCCCAGACCTTTCTGGCGACCTTTCCGGCTTTTGCCAAGATTGTGCTGGTCGAAGACAACACGATTGTGATTCAGGGCCTGCTGGCGTGCTCCGGTATCGGCATTATCATCGGTTCACTGGTTGCCGGAACCGGCCGTAAAGGGCATATTAAAACCGGCTTGATTCCCGTTGGCGCCATCGGTATGGGCGTGGTGTTATTTATCGTGCCAGGGCTGTCATCAACAGTGGCATTCGCAGTCACCATTCTCAGCTTCGGCTTTTTTGGTGGCCTTTTCATTATACCGCTGAATGCGCTGATCCAACTGCATGCGCCGACCGACCAGCTGGGTACTATTCTGGCGGGGAATAACTGGGTTCAGAATATCGTGATGATTACTTTTCTGATGATCACACTGATGGCAGCACTGGCCGCAGTTTCCAGTCAGATCATGATGCAGGCCATTCCTGTCATTACAATCATAGTCGCAATATTACTGGCAACACGTGCACAAAAAGCAAAACAGGCTTGATATTCCTGCAAAATTAGGTAATTCTCCTAGCTCATGTAGGGTTTAAGTCACATTGAGAGCCACACGTGAGCAAACTAACGTCGTTCCCCCCGGTCTACGACCACGAATTCCAGCAGGCCTCAGAAAACCTACGGCGAACACTCCCCCTCGTTAACCAGCATAAAACACCGGTCAATCCGGTCAATTACGCGGTCTGGTATGAATATGTCTCCGGCGATAATGCCGAACTCATCAGTGCCATTGACACCCGCCTGAGCAAAAACCAGCCGATTACCGCAGAAGTCACTCAGTACCTGTATGAAAAATATGTGCTGATGGGCATGCCTGAGCGTCTCAATCACACCAATAACGGCTTGAAACTCGTGGTCGACAATACCCTGCAGAATATCAACCGGGTGGAAGCCACAGCGACACACTGTAGTACGGGCCTGACTCAGAGCCAGTCTTTATTGGAAAACTGCAATGATATTCAGGAACTCAAAGGACTGGTGACCCAGATCCTCAGTAACACCCAACAGTTGACCCAGAGCAGTCATGAGCTCAAAAGTGAACTGGCCCGGTCATCCCAGGAAATCATGAAACTGCGTGAGGAACTGGAAACCGTCAAACACTCTGCACGCACAGACGGTCTCACCGGTCTGATTAACCGTGGTACCTTTAACCGGGAACTGGCGCAGCTGTGCCAGGACCGGGATATGACCTTTTCATTGGCTTTGTTTGATATCGATAATTTCAAGCGTCTGAACGACACTTTCGGTCATTTGCTGGGCGACAAGGTGTTGCAGTACTTTGCCTCTATTCTCAATGCACACCGCGATGATATGCACATTGCCGCCCGTTTCGGTGGCGAGGAAATGGCGATGATTTTTCTGCACAGCAGTCTGGAAGAAACCTTTATGCTGGCAGAAAAAATCCGTCAGACCTTCGCTGCCAGCCGCCTCAAGAAAAAAGGCAGTGAAGAATCTATCGGTCAGGTCACCGTTTCTGTCGGCATCACCCACCTGCAAGCGGGCGACACAGCCCGTGATCTGATTGAACGGGCCGACCGGGCGCTGTATCAATCCAAGGCCGACGGCCGCAACAGGGTCAATTTTGCCTAGAACCGGTAAAAACGGCTGTTAAGGTAATTCACTACCGCTTTCTGCTGATCGCGGTCCCAACTGACATCAGCCGCCCGCATACAATGCTGCAAGCGTGATTCCAGGTCCTGCAGCGAACGCACCTTACGGTCATCACGCTGATACAACTGATACGGGTCACCGCCACCCAGCGAGGCATGGCACTCCAAACAGGCTGCATCATGCAGGGCTTTACCATTCTGCGCCGGTGCGGCACTGCTGAACAAAATAGCCAGTGAAGTCAGCAGCAACCGCATATTACGCCGTCCCCGACTGCAGGTGCGCAATCCGCAAAGCCGCCGGCGGATGCGAATCGTAAACGGCGGAAACCAGCGGATCCGGCGTCAGCGTACTGGCGTTTTCCTTGTAAAGTGCAACCAGCGCCGCAATCAAATCATCGGCATTGGAAACCGAGGCCGCATAATCATCGGCTTCGTATTCATATTTGCGTGACAAGGACGTCATCAGCGGATGCAGGAAGAACAGAAAAACCGGGATCACCAGCATAAACAGCGCCAATGCCATGGCGTTCGATTCAGTGTTGGCACCCAGCCCCTCAAAGAACCAGGTTTGACCCGAGGCCCAGCCCAGTAAGGCCAGCCCCAACAGGCTCAGGCCGGCCATCACAAACATGTTTTTAACCACGTGCTTACGGCTGAAATGACCTAGTTCGTGGGCCAGTACGGCCTCGATCTGATCTTCATTCAGGGTGTTCAGCAAGGTGTCGAAAAACACGATGCGTTTATTACTGCCCATGCCGGTAAAGTAGGCATTTCCATGACCGCTGCGACGAGAACCGTCCATCACAAAAATCCCTTGACTCTTGAAACCGCAACGGCTCAACAGATTTTCCACCCGCTTTCGCAGTTGATCATCTTCCAGCGGCGTAAACTTGTTGAACAGGGGGGCGATAAAGGCCGGGTAAGCCCACATCATGAATACAGCAAAACCCATCCAGGCGGCCCACAAGTAGAGCCACCAGAGTTCACCAGCACTCCCCATCATCCACAATGCGACCCAGATCAGCAGACCGCCGACCACCAGCATCAGAATGGTTTGCTTGATGAAATCCGAAAAAAACAGGCCGGGTGTCTGCCGGTTAAAACCGAATTTATCTTCGAGCACAAAGGTTTTGTAATAGGAAAATGGCAGCTCAAGCAGCGAGCCGATCAAAAGGAAACTGAGAAAAAAGATAACCCCACCTAACATCGGGCCCATCTCAAACTGTGTCCAGCCACCGTAGAGCACCGCCAGTCCGCCGCCCAGCGTCCAGAGCAGCAGGATGACGCTGCTGTAAAGCGTTTCAGTACGTTTGAACTTGCCTTTGGCCACGGTGTAATCCGCAGCTTTCTGATGCGAGGCCAGGCTGATTTGTTCTTTGAACGCAGTCGGGACTTCGTCGCGATGAGCAGTGACATAACGCCCCTGTCTGAATGATAACCAGATTTCCACCGCAGTCATCAGCAACACCGCCGCCAAAAATATCCAACTGAATTCGTTCATACGCTAAGCCTAAGTTTTCCCATATAAAAATGTCATGAAGAGTAGCCTTTGATACAATCTCTGGCAAGTTAGTTCATCCCATTCATCAATGATAAAGACGGAGACCATGGCCAAAAGCAAAAACAACCTGATCTGGATTGACCTGGAAATGACCGGTCTCGACACCAATACTGACTATATTATCGAAATCGCTACCGTCGTCACTGACAGCGAACTCAACGTACTGGGAGAAGGCCCCGTCTTTGCCATACATCAACCCGACTCGGTTCTGGATGGGATGGATGAATGGAATACCCGCCAGCACGGCAAATCCGGCCTCACCGAGCGGGTACGCGAAAGCACCATCAACGAGGCCATCGCTGAAGAAAAGACGCTGGAATTTCTGCGCAAATATGTCCCTGCCGGCGTGTCACCGATGTGCGGCAACAGCATCTGTCAGGACCGTCGTTTTCTGGCGCGCTGTATGCCGGAGCTCGAAGCCTTTTTCCATTACCGCAATCTGGATGTCAGCAGCCTGAAAGAACTGGCGCGTCGCTGGGCGCCCAAAGTGGAAAAATCCTTCAAGAAAAATTCATCGCACCTGGCAATGGATGATATCAAGGACTCCATTCGTGAACTTCAGCATTACCGCGAACATATGATTAAACTGCCTGAGACCGTCTAGATTCACATCGTTTTCACGGACTGAGAGCGAGATTGTCTGCTCTGTTTTCAATACCGTGACATGGTCCATCAGAAACCACATCTGTCCAGCAAAATCTGTCTTGCCTGTCAGCGCCCTTTCAGTTGGCGCAAGAAATGGCGCAGAGACTGGGATCAGGTTAAATATTGTTCCGAGCGCTGCCGCAGGCATTCGCGATAATTATGATGGCTGATTTATCTGCATTCCCACCCCGCATGGTTCTGCTCGACTGCGAGACCACTGGTGGCCGCGCCAGCCGGGATCGCATGACCGAGCTGGCATTAATTCAAATAGACGACGGCGTCGTTGTTGATCGCTGGCAGACACTGATCAATCCCGGTATCGCCATCCCGCCCTGGATTACCCGCCTGACCGGCATCACGAACCCGATGGTGGAAGAGGCGCCGCATTTCGAAACCATTGCGCCGGCACTATTCGAGCGTCTGCAGGACCGGGTAATCGTCGCTCATAATGCCCGCTTTGATTACAGCTTTCTGAAACAGTCTTTCCTGCGCTGCGGCTTTCAGCTTAACAGCAAGACTTTGTGCTCAGTCAGACTCAGCCGCAAGCTGTTTCCTGAGCACCGTTATCACGGCCTGGACCGCATTATCGAGAGGCTGGGTATCGAAATCGATGATCGCCACCGGGCGATGGCCGATACCGAAGTCATTCTTGCCTTTATGCAGCATATCAGCGACCAGTTTGCTGCCGAGCAAATCGAGACGGTCTGCAAACAGCTGCTTAAACGGCCCAGCCTGCCCAGCCACCTCAGTCAGAAACAAATTGATGCCCTGCCTGACCAGCCCGGCATTTATCGTTTTCTGGATGCCGAAGGTGTCCCGCTCTATATCGGCAAATCTGTCAATATTCGCGAACGGGTACTGAGCCATTTCAGTCAGGATCACAAAAATGCAAAGGAACTCGATATCAGCAAGGCGCTGCATCATATCGAGTTTGAGCAGACGCCTTCAGACTTCGGTGCCCAGTTGCTGGAAAACACCGAAATAAAACAGTATTCACCGCGCTTTAACCGCCGCCAGACCAAAAGCAAAACCTTGTATCAGATCTCACTGACTGAGACTGATGACGGTCTGTTACAGACCGAAGTGGTGGCGACCGATATGACTGCGATCGAAGATATCACCCGTCGATTTGGTCTGTTTCGTAGCCGTAAGCAGGCGCAGAACACATTGCTGGATCTGGCGCAGTCACATCAGCTCTGCCAGAAACTCTGCGGTCTGGAAAAGCGTCAGCTGGGTGCATGCTTTGGCTTTCAGCTAAAAAAATGTCGCGGCGCCTGTTGTGGCAAAGAGAGCGCAGCCAGCTATAACCTGCGTCTCAAACTGGCGCTTGACAGCCTCAAAAATCAGCAATGGCCGTGGCCGGGCCCAATCATCATTGAAGAGCATCCGGTGCATGAAAGCTGGGAGTCGGTGCATTACCACCTTGTCGACCAATGGCGTTACCTGGGCCAGGTCCGGGATGAGTCTGATTGTCAGCAGTTGCTCAATAAAAACCAGCGGAATCCCGCCTATTTCGACCGGGACAGCTACAAAATTCTGGTGCGTTTCCTGCTCACCCCGGACCGGCAAAAGCATCAGCGGCTGGTCATTAAACCCTTTTCCCTGGACCAAACGGAGCTTGTCTGATGAGGCCACAACACCGCTACCTCGGTTACGCCGGCTTGATCCCTTTTATTGTGTTGGCGCTTGGCAGCCTGCTGAACAGCCGCCATGCCGAAATTTTTCTGATTGATTATGCTGCACTGATTTTCAGTTTTCTCGGCGGCATGCTGTGGACTTTAAGCATCAGGCAAAAACTGCCGGCGCATGTTGCTCTGGTTGCCGTCAGTGCCATGCTCTGGGCCTGGCTCTGGCTGCTGACGCCGGCCTATAACTGGCTCTGGCTGGCAGCATTGTCATTTGTCGCTTTGTGGCTGTATGAATGGTCTCTGCTGCGGCGCTTTATTGCACATGATTTTCTGATACTGCGTGGACAGCTCAGCCTGGTTGCCGCCCTGTCACTGGTGCTGGCTAACTTCTGATGGGTTTGCGTCTGAACCTGATTCTCGGTGATCAACTTAACCGGGACAGCTTGCTCTGGCATGACGTGGACCGGGACAAAGACCGGTTCTGGATGGCCGAAGTTAAAGCGGCTTCCAGTGAAACGCCGTCCAGCAAACAACGCAGCGTGTTTTTTCTGTCTGCGATGCGGCATTTTGCCCAAACCATCGAAATCCAGGGCTTTGCTTTACATTACGCCACCCTCAGTGACGGCTATCAGAGCTTTACCGAGGCGCTCACTGCCACCCTGAATAAATACGAGATCAGTCAGGTCCGCTGTGTACTGCCCGGCGATGTGGCGGTGATGCGTGAACTCGCTGCGTGCTGTCAGCACCACCAGCTTGATATTGAGTGGCTGAGTGACAATCACTTTATCAGCCGACGCGGCGAGTTCAGGCGCTGGATGCAGGCCCGGCGTCAGCCCAGAATGGAGCACTGGTACCGGCATTTGCGTCAGGATCGGCAAATCCTCATGGACAACAACCACAAGCCGGAAGGTGGTCAGTGGAATTTTGATAAAGATAACCGCAAGACTTTCGGTAAAAATGGTCCTGACTCCATCCCCGCACCACTGCAATTTAAAACCGATGCCATGACCCGCTCGGTCATCAGCGATATAGAAAACCATCTGCCGGATTTACCGGGCGAGATAGCTGACTTTAACTGGCCGGTGACTCGTGAGCAGGGACTGGAACAGCTGGATGAATTCATTGAACACCGGCTATCGCATTTTGGTGATTACCAGGATGCGATGTGGACCGAGCAGCCCTTTCTTTACCATGCCCGTCTGTCAGCTTGCCTCAACCTGAAACTGTTACACCCAATGGAAGTGATCACTGCGGCCGAACAGGCATACCGTGATGGCAAAGCGCCGCTGAACGCCGTGGAAGGCTTTATCCGCCAAATCCTGGGCTGGCGTGAATACATCCGTGGACTTTACTGGTATTACCGCGACAACTGGCTGGACTATAACGCTTTGGATCGACAACGCGATCTACCCGGTTTTTACTGGAATGCCGAAACCGATATGACCTGTATGTGTCAGTCTGTTAAACAAGTACTGACCTACGGCTACGGTCACCATATACAAAGACTGATGGTGACCGGACTGTTCTCCTTACTATGGGGCGTCAAACCGGAACAGATTCATCGCTGGTATCTCGGTATGTTTATCGATGCTGTCGCCTGGGTGGAGGTCCCCAATACCATCGGTATGAGTCAGTATGCCGATGGCGGCATTGTCGGCTCCAAGCCGTATATTGCCAGCGGTGCCTATATCAAACGCATGTCCAACTACTGCGACCACTGCAGGTTCAATCCCAAGCAGGCCAGCGGTGATCAAGCCTGTCCGTTTACCACTTTGTACTGGTCCTTTATTGATCATCACCGTGACTGGTTATCTCGCAACCCGCGACTGGGGATGCAGGTAAGGAACTGGGATAATAAAAAAGATGACGAAAAGCAGGCCATCCGCGAGCGGACGAACTGGCTGTATCAACACCTGGATCAATCCGGTTACAAGGAGCAGGGATGACAACAACACAACTGGTCTGGCTGAGAAATGATTTGCGGCTGGACGATAATCCGGCTTTATATCTTGCCCAGCAACAGGGCGGCATTGAAGTGGTGTTCGTGGCCTGTCCCGGCCAATGGCAACAGCATGACGAGTCAGCCGCCAAGCTGGGACTTAAAGCCGACAGTGTGAAGGATATTCAGCAGCAACTCGCCAGCAAAGGCATCCCGCTGCACCTGCTCGAAACGGCGATGTTTGCCGATGTGCCGGATCTGTTGCTTGATTTCTGCCAGCAGCAGAATTTCAGCGCCCTCTGGTTTAACCAGGAAACACCGCTGGACGAGCGCCGCCGGGATCAGGCGGTGGTGGATATCTTTACCGAAGCCGGTATTGCCTGCCACGCACTGGAAACGGATTTACTGGTTGCACTGCCGGTGCTGACTCAGCAGGATGAACCTTTTAAAGTCTTCACCCCCTATTACCGTCGCTGGTTGCAGCTCCTGCAGGAGACACAACGCGAACCTTACCCGGAACCGGAGAAACAGGCCGAGGCATTCAACGTTGACTGGCAAAAACCTGACTGGGCCGGGGACTATCGTGACGATATCTGGCCAGCCGCGGAAGACGAGTTACTGGCAAAGCTGGACAAATTCTGTGAAAAACGGTTGAAGCATTATTCTGAACGGCGCGATTTTCCGGCTGAACCCGCCACCAGCTTACTGTCCCCCTATCTCTCGATCGGCCGACTCGGTCCGCGTCGTCTTTTAGCTAGCATTCAGTATCACTGTGGAGCACAGAAAATGCACTGGCAGGATAATGTCTGGCTGCAGGAACTGGCCTGGCGGGATTTTTACCGCCAGTTGCTGCTGCATTTCCCTCGTCTGAGCATGGAAAAACCTTTCAAACCCGAAACCGATCAGGTCATCTGGTCTGATAACGAGGACGGTTTCAGAGCCTGGTGTGCCGGTAGAACAGGCTTCCCAATTGTCGATGCTGCCATGCGCCAGCTGATCCAGACCGGCTGGATGCATAACCGGCTGCGAATGATTAGCGCCAGTTTCCTGAGCAAACTGCTGTTGATTGACTGGCGCCGTGGTGAGCAGTTTTTCATGCAGCATCTGATTGATGGCGAGTTTGCTGCCAATAACGGCGGCTGGCAGTGGAGTGCTTCCACCGGCGTGGATGCGGCGCCCTATTTCCGGGTATTCAATCCGACCCGACAGTCAGAGCGTTTTGATCCGGAGGGTGAGTTTATCCGCCGTTTTGTGCCGGAACTGGCTGAACTCAGTGGCAAACAAATTCATAATCCGAGTGATGAGCAACGTTCAAAACTGGGATATCCGGCTCCTGTGATTGATTACAAGCCAGCTCGTCAACAGGCGATTGAAGCCTTTGCCAATCTGAAAAACAGCTGATTTTCCCACACTTGAATCAATGTGGTATCTTGTGCGCTAATTTTTGCCTGATACCCAGCTATGGCTCGTCCACATTTACACGGTTACCTGGATCCTGCTTTACCGACAATGGATGCGGCCACTATCAGCGAGCTTAACCAGCACGCGGCCAGAGACCTGGCCAAACGCTCCCTCCCAGGCGGCCTGATCGTGCTGCTGGCTTTACTGATCTCCGCCACCGCATCCCCGATTATGGACGGGGCCAGCAGTATCATCTGTAGCCTGTTTACCATCATGACCATCTTGGTCCTGCTACGACTGTTCAGCATCCGCCTGCTGTTTTGTCAGCGAATACGGCTGAAAACATGGCGTCTACTCAGCTACATCATGTTCTCAATCTCCGCTGCGGTCTGGGGCTTTTATGTCGCGGCCAGCTTTTATCTGTATCAGAACATCACCATCAATATGGTCATCATGATGTTCACGATTGGCATTGCCGCCGGGGCGGCCACCAGCCTGTTTATCTGGAAACGCATGACCCAGCTTTATCTGCTGCTGATCTTCCTGCCGATCACAAGCGTGATAATTTTGCAGTGGAATACCCTCACTGCCAGCCTGATTTTCGGTTTGGCAGCCTATTTGGTCTTTTTACTGGTGCAGGCCAAGCGCGCTAACACCGAATACTGGCGGGCCCTGTGTGTCAATAAACTGCTGCAGAAACAGACCAATGAACTGGTAGCAGCCAGAGATCAGGCTGAAAAAGCCAGCCAGGCCAAAACAGAATTTCTCTCCAGTATGAGTCATGAGCTCAGAACCCCGCTCAATGCGATTCTGGGCTTTACCCAGTTACTGGCCAGCGATCCGGAATCGCCGCCGACACGTGAGCAGAAAGATAGTCTTAATCATATTCTCAAAGCAAGTAACCATTTACTGACTTTGATAAATCAGGTGCTGGATCTGGCGAAAGTGGAGTCCGGCAAACTGGAGCTGAATCTGACTGAACAGCATATCGGCAAACTGGTCGAGGACTGTCTGCCGCTGATCAAGACTCTGGCCGATGAAAAATCGGTGTCACTGGATATTGCTCCGGCCCCCGATTGCCCTGTTATCGCCGATGCGATGCGGCTCAAGCAGGTCCTGCTCAATCTGCTCAACAATGGGGTTAAATACAATCGCAAGGGCGGCAAGCTGATACTGAGCTATGACCAGCTTGGCAACCATCTGCGCGTCAGGATCCGTGACACCGGCATCGGCATTTCCGAGAAACATCAGGAGAAGATGTTCCGTTCTTTTTCCAGGCTGGGGCAGGAAAACTCAAGCACCGAAGGCAGTGGCGTTGGCCTGGTCATCACCAGGAATCTGCTGGAAGCCATGAATGGCAGACTCGATTTTGACAGTCAGAAAAACCAGGGATCAACCTTCTGGTTTGATCTGCCCCTTGCCAATAATTAATCAGCCTGCTTCAGCTGTCTGACCAGTTGTTCCAGCGTATAACTGATTCGGGTCATATCCTCACCGGCATGATTGATATCACCGACATACTGATCAACCTGCTGCGAATCCAGTTTGATTTGCTCTGTGGTGCGAGCAATTTCATCGACCGTCGTTGTCTGTTCCTGGGTAGCCGAAGCAATCGCCGCATTGATCTCGTTGATGGTTTTTATCGCTGATACCACGGGCTCCATCGCCGAACGGGCCTGGGCTGTCTGTCTGGCACAATCAGCAGCAGCAAGACTCTGGCGACTGACAATCGCGGTGGCCTCTGATCCGGAATCGGTTAATTGCACAATAATGCTGCGGATCTCTTCGGTGGACTGGGTGGTTCTGGATGCCAGTTGGCGGACTTCATCGGCCACGACCGCAAAACCGCGGCCATGTTCACCGGCACGAGCGGCCTCGATAGCGGCATTCAGCGCCAGCAGATTGGTCTGTTCGGCTACCCCCTGAATCACCTCCAGCACGGCACGGATATTATTGCCGTTCTGTTCCAGCTTGTTCATGACCTTTTCTACATCCATCAGATCGGCCGCCAGTTTTTCACTGGCTTCGGTCGCTTCACTCAGCGTATGACGGGCGGTTTGTGTCGCCTGATTGGCCTCACTGGCCGATTTCGATGCCTGAATGGCGTTATCAGCGACTTCCTTAAAGGAATAAGACAACTCGGTCACTGCCGTTGCCACCTGATCGGTCGCATTATGCTGCTGCCGGCTCAGCTCCGAAGTAGAGGCTGATACACTTTGCAGTGACTGGCTGGCGCTGGTCACATGCTGTGCCTGCGCTTGCAGTTTGGCAATCAGTTCTGCCAGGTAAGTCTGCAGGTGACTGGCTGAATCCGCGGCCGAGCGGGTTTCCTCAAAACGGCTATCCAGCTCCAAGGTCTGGCTGAAGTCGCCTTTCTGCATGCCGCGGAAAAAGCTTTCCAGTTCCAGCAATGAAGCCAGGGTCAGTTTCTGTATAAAGGCCTGCAGGCTGACCGCGATCACAATCAATACCACAGCCGCCAGCATGGCCCAACGTACCTGATTAGTGATACTCGCCTTAATATCGGCAATCTGTTGCTGGAAACTGTTGAGTGTGGATTGCAGCGAGAGGATATGCTGGTTCAGGCTGGCACGGCCCTGGTCGACCTGCTGCATGAAACTAATGGTATTGGCGATCTCCTTGTCATATCGGCGAGTCAGACTCTGCACTGACGCAATGCTGACCTCACCGATTTCATCCGGCTCCTGCGGGATCAGCGACATTTCATCCTTTTCGGTATAAATGCCAAATCGCGGCATTGATTCCAGCTTGGCAGCCAGCTCGGCGAATTTCTGGTTCTGCGCCAGCAAAGCCTTTTGCCGGGCTTCACCCTGCTCTTCAAAAAATGCCTGCCGCTGATGAGACAGTTGATTCAGACTACGGCCCATTTCGGCCAGTGTGGAGAGAAATACGGTCTGTTCAGCATTGAACTGATAATCTGCCTGATCGGCATAACTGATCAGCATGCCGATATCGCCGGCGCGTTCACGCTCATTATTAATCAGTAATGTCTGTGGATTGGCAGCCAGTTTGCCAGCAGCCCGAACCGCCTGCACACTGCTCTGCAGTTGGTTGATAGCCTCATGGATCTGCTGATTTTCAGCTTCATTCAGCCAGTTAAATGACTGTTCCGCAAGCACATTGAGTTTGTCTTCTGCCTGCTGCAGCAAATCAGCCTGACCACTGGCCAGATACCGCTCCAGCAAAATGCGGACATCGATATCAAAGGTATTGCGGTATTGCTGGAACTCATCAGCAATCTGGTAGGGTTTATCCAGCTGTCGCCAGCCCCAGACAGCGGTCAGTGCTGACAGAATCAATAAGCCGACAATGGAAAAGGTAATAAAACGAGAGACAAGAGACAGTTTCATAAAAGCCGATCACATTAAAAATGCAACCTGCGAGCTTAACGGCTCTCAATGACAAATTTATGACAAGGCGTGCTGGGCGAGCGCCCAGTTCACATGTTCTCTGACAAGTGCTGAAGGATGGGTCTGTTTGTTTTGCAAAGCGTTGATCACTGCAGGCGAGCTGTCTGCATTCCCCAGAGCGACAGCGATATTACGCAGCCAGCATTCATAACCGATACGACGAATCGGGCTGCCTTCCAGTCGCTGCAGAAATTCCTGCTCCGTCCAGTTGAATAAATCGACCAGTTGCGGGGCATCCAGGCCCTCACGCGGCAGGTAATCTGACTCCACTGTGGCCTGCGCATATTTATTCCAGGGACAGACCAGCTGGCAGTCATCACAGCCGTAGATGCGATTGCCCATCAGGGGGCGGAACACCTCCGGTATCGAACCGCGCAGTTCAATTGTGAGGTAGGAAATACAGCGACGGGCATCCAGTTGATACGGTGCCACAATCGCCTGTGTCGGGCAGATATCAATACAGGCAGTGCAACTGCCGCAATGCGCCGAAGTGGTTTCTGTCAGCGGCAGCGGTAGATCGGTGTAGATTTCGCCCAGGAAAAAATAGGAACCACAGTCACGGCTGAGTACATTGGTATGTTTGCCTATCCAGCCCAGACCGGCTTTCTCGGCAATGGCCTTTTCCATCACCGGCGCGCTGTCAGTAAATACCCGATAGCCCATCGGTCCGACTTCCTTTTCGATTTTTGCGGCCAGCCTGGCCAGTCGTTTGCGCATCAGTTTGTGATAATCCCGTCCCAGCGCATAACGGGAAATAAAGGCTTTGTCGCCATTCCCAATCACCTCCCAGGGGTCGGCAGCTTCCCCCGGCCAGTAATCCATGCGTACGCTGATAACGCGGACGGTACCTTCCACCAGCAAATCAGGCCGGGTACGCTTTTCACCATGCTTGTGCATAAACGCCATCTCGCCGTGAAAGCCTTTGGCGAGCCAGCTTTGCAGCCTTTCTTCAGCATCGTGCAGATCAATATCACTGACACCCAGCGCCTGAAAGCCCAGCGAACGGGCCCAGCGCTGCATTCTGTCGAGTAATGCCTGTGACTCTGATGTTGTGAATTTTTCACTCATGCACGTTATTATAAATGTTTAAGCAACGCTAATTGGGGCCCGGCTTTATGCTTACTCTGCCACACGAACTGTATAGTGCCGAACAGACCCGCGAACTTGACCGACTCGTGATAGAACAGCACCGGATTGCCGCTGGTCAATTGATGGCAAGGGCCGGTGCCGGCGCGCTTCAGGCGCTCAAACATTTCTGGTCGGAGGCCAAGCAGATCGTGGTGGTCAGTGGCAGCGGCAATAACGGCGGTGACGGTTATGAACTGGCACGTCAGGCCTTACTGGATGGATACCGGGTCAAGCTGTTTGAAGTCGGTCACATCGATAAAATGAGCGATGAAACCCGCGCGGCGCGTGAAGCCCTACAAGCCGTTGCTGATGTGATTCATCCCTTTGAAGGCAGCCTCCCGGCTGCGGATGTGGTTGTAGATGCCTTATTCGGTACCGGCCTGGATCGTGCGGTTGAAGGCCGCTATGCCAGCGCAATTGAGGCCATCAATAACGCTTACCCTGCACCAATTCTATCGCTGGACATTCCATCCGGCATTCATGCCGACACTGGCAAAGCCCTGGGAGTGGCGGTTAGAGCCTCGGTCACGCTGAGTTTTATCGGTCTTAACAAAGGCCTGTTTACCGGTGATGCGCCGGATTACTGTGGCCAAATCTGTTTTGATTCTTTGCAGGTACCCTCAGTGGTTTACCAGGCTGTCATGGCTGACGCTTTGCGCATCGAACTGCCGCAATACCGTGAGCTGCTATCCCCGCGTCCGCGTACGGCTCATAAAGGCTTGTATGGCCACCTCGTCGTTATCGGGGGTGACAATGGCATGCCCGGTGCCGCACGGGTTGCTGCTGAAGCCGGTGCCCGTGTCGGCAGTGGCCTTGTCAGTATTGCCACCCATTCCGCGCACAGTGCCATCTTGAATCAGGCACGGCCGGAGTTGATGTGTCATGGCATTGAACATGCCGAGGCTCTTGCACCGTTACTGGATAAAGCCAGCATACTGGCCATCGGCCCCGGTCTGGGTCAGAGTCACTGGAGCCAGACGCTGTTTGCGCGTGCTCTGGATGCTGAAAAACCGATGGTGGTCGATGCGGATGCACTTAATATGCTGAGCCAGGCGCCTCAACAGCGTGATAACTGGATTCTGACCCCGCATCCCGGTGAAGCAGCGCGTCTTCTGAGTTGTAGCAGCCGCGAGATTCAAGCCAACCGCTTTGAGGCTGTGCAACAACTGCAACAACGCTATGGCGGTGTAATTGTGCTGAAAGGGGCTGGCACATTGCTTTATGATGGCAAGCTGCCGATTCGGCTCTGCACTGCTGGCAACCCCGGCATGGCTAGCGGCGGCATGGGCGATGCGCTGACCGGTGTCATTGGCGGACTACTGGCTCAGCGACTGAGCCTGATTGACGCTGCCTCTCTCGGCGTTTTGCTGCATGCGATGGCAGCGGATAAAGCAGCCGAAAAAGAGGGTGAGCGCGGTATGCTGGCAATGGATTTAATGCCCCATCTGCGACATCTCGTTAACCTGCATTATTGAGAGAACGTTATTTTGCAAATATTTCTGGCTGATGAATCCGCAACACTGGCGCTGGGCGCCAGGCTGGCCGCTGCCTGCCCTGCGGAACTCTGTGTTATCCACTTGGAAGGTGAGCTCGGTGCCGGTAAAACTACGCTGACACGCGGCTTTCTGCAGGCACTGGGTCATCAGGGCAAAGTCAAAAGTCCTACCTATACTCTGGTTGAACATTACGCCTTGCCGGACCGACCGGTCTATCACTTTGATTTATACCGCCTCAGTGATCCGGGCGAACTGGAGTTTCTGGGACTTGATGATTACTTCAGCCCGCGGGCGATTTGCCTGATTGAGTGGGCAAAACGAGGGAGTGAGTATTTACCAAAGCCGGATTTACTGGTCGAACTGCATTACCGTGATCAGGGTCGGCAGGCACATATTTCAGCGCAATCCCCACGCGGTGAGAAAATCTGTGCGAAACTTCACATTTAATTCAGGTTTCAGGTCTATCTTGCTTATTTAAAAAGAAAACTTGATTTTTTCAATACCGCTCGACAAAATGTTATTCAAGTCGTTTATAGGATGATGAGATGCGCCGTCTCCTGCTTAGTTTTTGCTTATTATTGTTTAGTGCTGTTGTCTGGGCAGATTCAGTTCAGGGCATCCGTGTGTCACATGATGACACGAGCGCGCGGCTGGTTTTCGATCTCGATGCCAGCGCAGACTACAACACGTTCACGCTGGAAAATCCCGATCGGCTGGTTATCGATATCAAGGATTTTCGCCAGCGCGAGAAACTTATCATCCCGTCCCTGATTAATACCCCGGTACAGTCTGTCCGCTATGCTGCCTATGATCGTGAAACGCTGCGCATCGTTCTCGATCTGGCGCATGAAGTGCGATACGAAACCCAGACGCTTGGACCAAATAAAGGCTATCCGCACCGGCTTGTGGTGGATCTGGACTACACTGCCAAGCAGGCCAGACAATCCCTGATGGCCGCCCGCCAAGAAGCTGAACAGGAGCAGCAGCAACCTGTCGACAGTGCCGAGCAACAGGCAGAAGCCCGGGCCAAAATTATCAAGACCAGCAAGGTCCTGCCACGCCGCGACATCGTGATCGCGATTGACCCCGGCCATGGCGGCCAAGACCCGGGTGCCATTGGCCCTAAAGGTACCAGGGAAAAAGACATCGTGCTCTCGATAGCCAAACGCCTGGCGCGACTGGTGGATCAGGAACCCGGTATGCGTTCTTATCTGACCCGCGATAATGATGTGTTTATCAGCCTGCGTCAGCGTATCCGTCGCGCCCATGAAAATGGGGCTGATATGTTTATCTCGATTCATGCTGACGCTTTCCACAATCACCGTGCCCGAGGCTCATCTGTATACGTCCTGTCTCAGCGGGGGGCCAGTAGTGAGGCGGCGCAGATTCTGGCGGATCGTGAAAACGCGGCTGACCTTGCCGGCGGTATTAGTCTGGAAGATAAAGATGACTTGCTGGCTTCAGTCCTGCTGGATCTTTCGCAGACCGCCAGCCTGGAAGCCAGTCTGGAAGTTGCCAACACCGTATTGTCAGGCCTCAAGCGGGTCGGTCATGTACACAAAAAACAGGTCGAATCAGCCGCATTCGTTGTGCTGAAATCACCGGATATTCCCTCCGTGCTGGTGGAAACCGCATTCATTTCCAACCCGGACGAAGAGCGCCGTCTTCGCACTGCCAGCCATCAGGCCAAACTGGCACAGGCGATGATGGTCGGTATTCGCAATTACTTCCAGCGTAACCCGTTACCGGGCACCAGCCTGCCACAACAGCATATTGTCAGTGCCGGCGACACCCTCAGTATGATCGCCCAGCGTTACCAGGTCAGTATGGCCGATATCCGCTCGGTCAATGATATGTCGGGTACCACCATTCAGATCGGTGACGTGCTGAAAATTCCTTAAGCTCAATTCTGATTCAAGCACAAAGGCACAGAGTTCACAGTGGTAACGCATTGCTATCGAGCTATATGATGCCTTCAGTAGTGAATGAAGCCAGGCTGTTGAAACAGCTATTACTCTAATGATCTGTGTGCCTCTGTGGTTAGCCTGAATATAGCTTGCTCCGGACGAACTGCTAAACTAGCGAAATGATCAATCGTATTCATGCGCTGCCCCTGCACCTTGCCAATCAGATTGCCGCCGGCGAGGTGGTCGAACGCCCGGCTTCCGTACTCAAGGAACTGGTCGAAAACAGTATTGATGCCGGTGCCAGTCAGATTGATATCCAGATTGAAGGCGCCGGCCGGCAGTTGGTCAAAGTCACCGATAACGGTGGTGGCATTCATCCGGATGATCTGCCTCTAGCACTCAGCCGCCACGCCACCAGCAAAATAAACAGCAGTGAACAACTCAGTCATATCGCCAGCCTCGGCTTTCGCGGCGAAGCCCTGCCCAGTATCGCTTCGGTGTCCAGACTAACCCTCGCATCCAAACAAGCTGATCAGGAATGTGGCTGGCAACTGAACAGCGAGGCCGACAGCCCGGAACCCGTCGCCCACCCTGACGGTACCAGCGTCAGCGTCGCAGAACTGTTTTTCAATCTGCCGGCCAGACGTCGATTTCTGCGCAGTGACAAAACGGAACTGCAGCATCTTCTCACGACCTTCAACCGGCTCGCTTTGAGCCGCTTTGATATCGGTTTCAGTGGCCGTTTCGGTGACAATCATCAGATCAAGCTGCCAGCGATCGCTGACACAGCAGCGCACAAACAACGTATCGCTAAAATATGCGGTCAGAGTTTCGCCCGGGACGCCTGTTATCTGGAGCAGCAGTTTGAGGATATCCGTCTGCGTGGCTGGGTCGGCAAGCGCCGTGCTCACCGTGCTCAGACCGATGTGCAGTATTTCTTTATTAACGGCCGGGTCATCCGTGACCGCATTATCAACCATGCCGTGCGTCAGGCTTATGGAGAAACCCTGCCGCCGGGCAGACAGCCTGCTTATGTGCTGTACCTGACCCTGCCGCTGGATCGGGTCGATGTCAATGTGCACCCCACCAAGCATGAAGTGCGCTTTCGTGACGCCCGCCTGATTCATGGTTTGATTACCCGTGCCGTCGAAGAAGCGCTGGAAAGCGAGACCAGTGTGGCCGGGGCTCAGGATGAACTACCGTTGCCGGCAGTGACATCACCGCAGGTCACGGAAAAAGCGACCTCATATCATACTCAGCCGGAATCAAAATCCGTCAGCGCAACAGCAGCACCGGCAAGTCTGCGTCGACAGGATGACATAGTCGTTTTGCACCAGCGTTTTGGGCTGATTTTTTCTGGGGAGCCGCTGCTGGTTGATTTACAGGCAGCAGACCGTGCACTTCGACAAGCGCAATTTCGTAAGGCTGAGGCACGCGGTGAGCTGACTTCCCGGCCGATTCTGGTACCGCTGCAACTGGCGCTCTCAAGTGCTGCGCTGGCACTGATTGACCAACACCAGGCACTGCTTGAGCGCATGGCAATCAGTATTGAATTAAGCGCGGATACGGCAGCGGTTAAGCGCATTCCCTACCTGCTGTCCCAGGTCGATTTGCAGCAACTGGTGCAAACCGTGATCACCACACTGGATAAGCATGGTGAAGACAGTGCCGCCATGATCGCGGCGCTTACCGGCTTGATCCCGCTGTCACCGGTCCATTCTCAAGCACAGGCCCGGCAGATTATCGCTGAGTTGGCGCAAGTCCCCGACCAGATAAAAAGCTGGCAACAGAAACTTGATCCGGCCACATTGAGTGGCTTATTCTCGAACTGACCTTTAAGCCACAAAGCAGGATGTTATGGCCAAATCAGCCCGACCGTCACCTTCGCTCATACCCGCCATCCTGGCACTTGTTGTCCTGGTTGTTCTGGGCTATATCCTGTTTGCAGATTTACAGCCCTCGCGGACTGAACACACCGTCACCCCGCCGATTGAAATTGAGGAACCGGAGTTAGAGGTTATCACCGAAGAAACACCGCAGCCGGCGATTGATCAGGACCAGCTAGCCGAGGAGGAAGCCGGAACCTTCGTGGATAATCTGGCCCCCTCTCCGGCGGAGAACGAAACCGTCATGATCTCGGAAGAACAAGGGGAATTTGTTCGCCATGACGGACTCATCGCGATTCCCCGGCTGGAGCACCGCGATACCACCGTGGGCGATTTGATGAAAGATGGCAGTTTGAGTGATGATACGCCACTCACCCTGAATTACATCGAAACCGAAGAAACGCAAACGACTTTGCGTGAACTCGACCAGACTATCGAAGATAAAACGCAGCGCATCACGCTGGCCCAACCTGACGGCAGCCGTCGTGAAGCTCCACTGGCTGATTTACTTAATGACAAAAGCCTGGAACCTGATGCCTCAATCACCATGATCACGGAGAAAAAGCAAACCCGGCAAATCACGGCTGGAGAACTGGCGGCATCCGACCTCTCACCGTCACAGGAAGTCATCGCCACTATCAATCGGGGCGTGGAAGAACTGTCGGTCAAAGATATCGTACAGTCCGGTGAACTGCCGGATAATGCGCTGTTTTACCTGCACCGGGTTACCGAAGCGGATCGACAGGGACTGTGGGGCATTATCCAGAGTGGGCTGATTCAGCGGTTTCGCCAGGGGCTGTCACTGGAAGGTATTGCCAAGAATAAAGAGACTGTCAGTGTTACCATACCGGCCGATGCCGACGAACCGCTGCCGACTGGCCTCAGTTCTTTCCTTGGAAAAATTCTGAATCAGAAAGTCGAGTCCAGCTATATCTATAATTTCAGCACCCACACCATGGGCCATGATCCGGATCTGATTCATCCGGGCCAGCAATTGATCCTGATCCATTTCAGTCCGGATGAACTTAAACGCATTTACTTGTTCTTTGCCGAGCAGCGTAACGAACAGGCAGAGAGCTTCGCTATTCAGCCCTGATGCTTGATTTACTGTTTCTGCTGATTGTGGCCGGCATTATTGCCATTGCCTTTCTGATCCCGCTGGATTAAGCCGCTGCAATGTGCTCCAGCTTATATCCGCAGATTACTTAAAGGAAACGTTTTTCATCTGTGAAAACCGGCGAAATCTGCGGATAAAACAGAAGCAAGCGTCCCTGAGGTTTAACTTTCCAGTTTGCTGAATTTGCCATAACGCAGCATGACGCTGGGCAGCACCAGCAGATTCAGGATGGTCGAAGACACCAGCCCGCCAATAATAATAGCGGCCATCGGACCCATAATTTCACGACCGGGATTATCTGAATTAACGGCAATCGGCAGCATCGCCAGTGCGGTTACCAGGGCTGTAATCAAAATCGATGGCAGACGTTCCTGGGCGCCGCGAATGGCCGTTTCCAGATTCCACTTCGCACCTTCTTCCACCACAAGATACTGGTAATGTGATACCAGCATGATGGAGTTTCTTAAGGTAATCCCGAACAGGGTGACAAAGCCCACCATGGAACCAATCGACAGTACACCGTTGGTGACCAGTACTGCGATCACCCCGCCCACCAGCGAAAACGGCAGATTGATTAAAACCAGCGACACATTACGTACACTGCGCAGCGCCAGGAATAGCAGCAGTAATACCGCAATACCGGCCAGGCTGGAATGCACAATCAGATCCTCGCGGGACTGGGCCTGAGCAATGGCGGCACCGGTGAATTCGGGATAAATATCGGCACTGAAATCGACCTCTTCATGCACCCGTTCACGCAGTTCATCAAAGAACGAGGTCAGATCCCTACCGCTGACATTGCAGGTCACGGTCTGCAGCCGCTGAGCATCACGATGCAGAATCGCATGACGGCCGGACACCTGTTGAATGGTAGCCACATCCTGCAGGCTCAGCATAAAGCCGTCAGCCGCGCGAATCGGCAATTCACGCACATGACGCGGCTGCTGTCGAAGCTCCTCAGGCACGATAACCACTACATCAAACACCTGGTTGCCCTCATACACCTGACCAACCGCCACACCGTCATAAGCGGTTTTTAGTGTATCCATGACTTCTTTCGGGGTCAGCCCCCAGAAAGCCAGACTATCCAGATCAAGCCGGATCTCCAGTTGTGGTTCACTCGGCGGCGCCCGCAACTGCACATCGGCCGCGCCTTCAATATCCTGCATTACCGCAGCGACTTCTTTAGCCTTGCGATCCAAAGCTTCCAGATCCTGACCATAAATATTAACCACCACCGGTGAGGTATAACCGGAAATCGTCTCGTCAATCCGTTCGGTCAGGAAAGAGTTTACTTCGGAGTTAATGCCGGGAAAGGCTTCCAGAATGTCACGGATTTCATCCAGCACCCGCTGCTGACCAGCACCGTCAAGCGGTTCCAGGTCAACCTCGTATTCACTGTAGTAAGTGCCGAAGGTATCTGCGCCGCGCTCGGCCCGGCCGGCCCATTGTGAGGTGGATCGTACCCCTGGAATTTCAGCAACGCGTTTTTCAATCTCGCCACCGATCCGCAGCGACTCACCAATAGAGGTGCCGGGCAGACTGGCCGTATGAATAATATAGTGTCCTTCCCGCAGCTCTGGCAGGAAACTTCCTCCGAGCAGCGGCAAAATACCGACACCGGCGGCGCAGAACAGTAATACACCGGCAATCGTCATTCGCGGTGCCTGACTCACTGAACGCAATGTTCTGCCGTAAAGCGGTTTAAGCCAGCGGATGACCGGCGGTTCACGATCACTGATATCACCCTTACTTGCCAGCAATATATGACACAATGCCGGCGTCACGGTCAGCGCCACCAGCAGCGAAGCAAAAATCGCCAGAATATAAGCTTCACCCAGCGGTTCGAACATCCTGCCGGCGACACCACTGAGTGTCAGCAGCGGCACGAACACCAGCATCACGATAAAGCTGGCATAAACCACCGAGCTTCGGACTTCCATTGAGGCTTCATAAACTACATCCAGCGTTGAACGCGGCTGAGCCAGGGCGGCATTCTCACGTAACCGGCGGAAGATATTTTCGGTATCGATAATCGCATCATCAACCACCTCACCCAGCGCGATCGCCAGACCTCCCAGCACCATGATGTTGATATTGATGCCCAGATGCAGCAATACAATCAGCGCAGCCATAATCGACAGTGGGATCGCAGTCAGGGAAATAAGCGCGGTACGCAGATTGAACAGAAACAGCACCAGTACCAGCATCACCAGGCCGCCACCGACATAGAGATGTTCCTGGATGTTATACAGGGAGCTCTGTATATAGTTGGCAGGCCGGAATAAATCATCATGCAGCGTGATGCCTTCGGCCTCGAAGCCGTCCTCAAACTCAGCCAGAGCCGCTTCCACACCTTCGGTGATCGCCAGGGTTTCAGCATCATACTGGCCGATCACCATCAACACGACGCCCGGCACCGTGCCCACTGCGGCGCCGCCGATTGTCGGCGCCGGCGCGGTTTTGACCGTGGCGACATCCCCCAGATGAAGAATATCGACACCGTTTTTCCGTATAACGACCTTGGCCAGTTGCTCCGCGGTCAATGGCTGGCCAATGACCTGCAAAGCCATGCGCTGATTCGGGTTTTCGATATAGCCTGCGCCCATAATACCGGTGGCCTGCCGCGCTGCCTGTGTCACCTCTTCAACGGACAGATCAAATTGTGCCAGCTTGTTTGGATCGATTTGAATCTGCAATTGCCGCTCATGGCCGCCGAAGACATTAATATCAGCCACCCCCTCGACACTCAGCAGCCGGGGTGACAGTGTCCAGTCCACCAGTGACCGTAGTTCCATCAGATTATGCGTGTCAGAGGTCAGACCGATGGTCATCACGGTACCTGAAGAGGATTCCAGCGGCACCATCACCGGCGTTTCAACACCGGCGGGTAATTTTTCCTGCAACCCCAGCAGTCGCTCTGAAACTAATTGTCTATCCAGATAGATATCTGTTTTGTCATAAAAGGTCAGAATCAGTACCGACAAACTGGGAATCGACTGCGAGCGGATAGATTGCAGGCCGACCAGGCCTCGCAAGGCATTCTCCAGCGGTTGTGTGACCAGGATCTCCACCTGTTCGGCCGTGAGACCTTGTGCTTCGGTCTGAATAATGACCTGCTTGGGCGCAAACTCCGGGAAGATGTCGAGGCTGGCATTGGACAGCTTATAAAAGCCGTAGATCAGCATCAGCGAGGCGAGCGCCACCACAACACCACGGAAGCGAACTGAGAAAGCAACCAGCTTAGACAGCATCGGAATTCCCCACCAAAGCTGACGGTGCAGAATCGCCTAACACGATCTCCTGGCCCCCTGACAAACAGCCCTTCCCGCCTTCAGCATAAGAAACATCAATCATCGTCTTCATCCAGGATCTGCCAGCGGAACTCTTCCGACAACAACATCTGAGATCCCGCCACCACCAGTGACTCACCCGCGTCAAACTGAGATTGGATGAAAATACCGCCGGCAACGGCCTCGCCTTCTGCCAGCGGTCGTCGGCGATAAATTTGATCTTCCTGCTGAATATAAGTCCAGGGTTTCCCGGAATACCAGACAATGGCACGTTCAGGAATGAAAAAGCCTTCAAGTCCTTCGGCGTTACGGGGAATCCAGGCATGCAGACGCATGCCGAGACGAAGCTTGCCGGTTGCCATCCGGAAGTAATAGGTTTCACCCTGTGCCGCGTAATTGGCGACAAAAGCCGGTGACACGTAATAGGCTTTTCTGGCCGTGTCACGCTGGCCCTGACGTGATACCCGGATCACATTCACATCAGCGGGCAGAGTCAGCGCGACCGGCAGGGTAATCTGAATTAAGGTGTCCTGACGGGTCACCAGGCGCTCGAATTCTTTCGAATCTTCGTCTGACACCCAGGAAGCAATCACGGCGCCCCAACCTTGCGTCAACTCCGTTCTGGCAGCTTCCAAAGCCAACTCGGCGGCCTGGCGTTTTGCCCGTGCCTGTTGCCAGTTAGACTCGGCATAGTTGATATTCTTACTGGCGATACTGCCCGTGGCTTCAGCCAGTTTACGCAGACGGTTCAATTCCTGTAACTGCGCCCGCTCTTCCATCTGCGCCAGTTCCAGTTCCACTGCCAGTTGCTTGAGCCGGGTTCGCCACTGAATCAAATCACGCACATCGACGACGCTGGCATAGGCGCGGGACTCGGGGTAATACAAATCCTGCTGCAGTGTCATCAGTTCAATGCCAGCTGCGTTCTTTACCTCATCATTGAGCTCAACCAGCATCGGCTCGGCGCCTTCACGCTCATCATCATCATCTTCTTCCTCACCGATTTGTGATGCTCGCTCAGCCGCATCAGTATATTGCTCCACGCCTGCATCAATCAGTGTAGACCATGATTTATCAGTGACCAGCGGTACCCCAAAGGCAACAATCAGGATCAGTGCCAGCGTCAGCCATAAGGAAAGTTTGTTGCGTGATGCCATCTTTTTCCCAACTTATTCAGGACAAAATCAGCAGCCATTAGAGCACGCTGCTATGCCATCGACAAGTTTGAGCAATGGGTCAGGCGTGGTACGACACCGCCATATACTGAGCAAAAGCTCACCACAACAGGTTCACGAAACAGCTTCGCTTACTCATCCTCAGCCAGTTTGCCGGCAGCACTCTATATAAAGTCGCCTCCCAAGCGTCTCAGCAGTCAAAACGGTCTCAGCGCGAGTCCCCTTATTTGCTGATTCATGAAAGCGCATGACCACCAGACCAGCGAAGAAGCCTTAAAAAAGCAAACAATTTATCGGCCTTTACCCTTGACACAGGGCCCCGCACAAGGTTTAATACGCAGCCTTATCGGCTCGATAGCTCAGTTGGTAGAGCAAGGGATTGAAAATCCCTGTGTCCCTGGTTCGATTCCAGGTCGAGCCACCACGAACATGAAAGCCCTGTCAGTTTTGCTGACAGGGCTTTTTTGTTTTTACGTGTTGTGAAATAAACACAGACACAGAGAACTACAAACGAAATATACCTCTGACATTTCCGTGCACCGAAGTAATTCCATGGCTCCCAATCCACTTATCTCCGAGCGTGATCTAGAAAATGACTGAACGCCGTCTTTTTTGATAGTTCACCCTAGATACGACGTTGCTTCTCCTCACCCTTGTGACTGGATAACATTTCTACTGCTTCAAGCTTCTGCATAAGCGCACTACGTTATTAGAGATGAGTAGCAACTTTTCTCTGTGCCCTCTGTGTCTCTGTGGTCAGCACCAATATGTGGTAAAAAAAACACAGATTTGTGAATTTTTTGTCTATAGCGAAATTTTTGTTGTAAAAGTGTTGCAATGAATTTTTTTCTGTGCAAAATAAGCTATCAACCGTGATTCAATCCGGTTGCGAGAGAAATTAAAGTAATCTGTTAACAATAGAAGGTGAAACAGAATGAAATCATTGAAAAAAACAACTCTGGCCTCTCTGGTCGGTGCAGCTGCCCTGGCAACAGCCGGTGCTGCTAACGCCACCATCGTGGTCGGCGGCGAAAACGGCTACGAATTCAGCGTAGACGGCAACATCAACCAATTCTTCGTTTACACAGACGACGACAACGGTGACGAAACTTCTGAAATGCGCAACGGCCTGTTGCCAACATTCTTCGGCTTTAACGTTTCAGCTCCTGAAATCAATGGCCTGAAGATCGGTGCTCGTGTTTCTATCTCTCCATCTACCAACGGCGGCAGCTACTTCGGTGACACTGGTGAGTCTGGTGCCATGGAACAACGTGAAGCGTTTGCCACTATTGATGGTTCATTCGGTCAAATCCTGGCTGGTAAAGCACTGGGCCTGTATGGTTCACACAACATCCTGACTGAACAAACTCTGTATGGTGTTGGTTACGGTACCACCGGCAACCTGCAAACCACTCTGGGTGGTATCGGTCTGGGTTATGACTATGCTGCATGGCGTTCACAAGTACGCTGGACTTCACCAGACATGAACGGCTTCAAAGTAGCTTTTGCTGTTGTTGATCCACAAGGTCCAGCTGCTTCACGTGCAATCGGTCCAATCGCTGACACAGGCTCTTCAGTTGACTCAGAAGATCTGCGTTATGAAGCTGACCTGAGCTATGCTGGTGCATTCGACAATGGTAGCTACATGATGTGGTTGTCTGCTATGATGCAAGATCAAGACGATCTGGCTGAAGACAAACAAGCTTGGACTGTTGGTGGTACCTTGAAACTATCTGGTTTTGAGTTCATGGCACAGTACACTGATACAGAAGACGCTACTGCTGGTACTGCTGCATTCTATGACACAGACCCAAGCAGCTCAACTTTCCTGACTACAGTTGCAGCAACAGATTCTCAAAAACTGGAATGGAACCAATACGTCGTTCAAGCGGGTTACCGTTTTGCCGGCACTACTCTGGTTTCAGCTAACTACTCAGAACTTCAGGATGACTCTGCTGGTGTAGGTTCTGATGACACTGCTGAGCGTGTCACTCTGGGTGTTTACCACGATGTTAACGCTAACCTGAAACTGGTTGCTGAATACACCAAAGTTGAGCATGACAATGATGCTCTGCTTGATTCAGACATCTTCGCTCTGGGTGGTTTCGTAACCTGGTAGTCAGCAGTTTCAGTATCAAGTCTCCGGATTTGATATAAAAAACTGAAAAAAGCCTCAACCTTCGGGTTGGGGCTTTTTTTGCTTGAGATATTATGAAGTCGAGTTAGATCACAAAGGAATTCAAATGCCAAAGTATTACCTATCCGGCAGCTACACTGTAAAACAAGAAATCTCCTTTGAAGGTAACAAGTAAATTAATTGTCGTTTTACACGACAGTTTTATTTACATCGCTTTGCAAGAAATGTCGTGTAAAACGACACTTTCATAAAACAGCTGCCGCTTGCATTATGCAATAGCGCGATAAAAATCAGCTAGCTAGATATATCTTGCTCTTTGGCTTTACTTACAGCGTAAGGCTTGCCTAATAGCTTTACAGGCCGGTATAGGCTTTCGATTTGCTTCTTTGCGAGTACTTGATTTTCCGCACTCACCTTAACTCTATGCGTCTGCAATAACCTAAGATTGGTACAAATCCAACATTCATATAGCTGCATAACGACTGCCCCACCAAAAATAAAACAGTACGTTCTAACCCAACTTTTTCCTACCTACAAAGGCCTTCAAAATTCTTTGATTTTTTTATGCTTCCCTTTGGTTTTGCATAAATACAATTACGCCAAGCGTTGCAACCCTCAACGAATTGGCTAGCTGTAACAGGACCACATTAAAAGCATTGAGTCTGCTAGCGAGGGTTAGCCGACAGAACTTGCTGTCCATGTTTTGCTTTAACAGCGGCAAAAACAACAAGCAAAGCTGCAACGGGCTTGTATAAAAACTTATGCAGTGGAACAAGACGAGAGGCTACGAAGGTAGTAACTTGTATGTGCTGTGTTGGTGGCAATTGGCTGACATGGCATTGCGCTGGGATTAACTCTTCGCACGTAAAGGCAACAGCCCAACCCTGTCTACTAACATTTGTTAGTTGTGCGCAACTGCTGGCAGAAAGAACTCACAAAAAGCTACTGCTATTTAGAGGCGTGACAGCCTCTTTATGAGCTCTGAATCTACAAAAATCCCCCCCATAAAAAACTGACGAAATAAATCACTGAAGCAGTTTGAAGCGAAACGCAGTGAAGCTGATAAATGCTGAAAGTGAACGAGGAATCAGCTGTGCTGATTACGCGGGGATAAGTAAAAAAGTTGGCGCAAGATAAACCAAAGAGAATATACAAAAGCTTTGGTTTAAAAGCCATTTAAACTTAACCAGCTGAATAATATAAGGATTAATCTATCTATGAACATTTGGTATAAAACGGTAGGAATCATAAAACAAAGAATAAACAATACACGTAATGAAATTACTTGGTTTAGAAGGAAAAATAAGATGTCCCAAGCGCGTGTACTGAGTGAAAAAGAACTTAATCTACTACTGCTTTTTATCAACACCAGAAAATATTCAGCAAGAGATAGAGCAATGGTATTGATGACACACTTGGCAGGCATGCGGGTAAAGGAGGTAGCAGGCACACGTATTATTGATGTGTTAGCAAACGACGGCACAGTTAAAAACGAAATTGTGCTCAAACCATCCCAAACTAAGGGGAAATATGCTCGAACTATTGTGTTGAGTAGCAGACTGCAAAAAGAACTGCGTCAATATCTACTATCCCGGTTTACACCCAAAGAGCTAATCGCAGTGCCCTACTGCAAAGACGAATACAACAAACCTTTATTTAAAACGCAGAAAAGTAATGGTTTTAGCGCAAATACACTTTGCTACCACTTCCACATGCTCTACAAGGCTGCTGGACTTGAAGGCGCAAGCAGCCACAGCGGAAGAAGGCACTTTCTAACCAAATTATCAGGCAAAGGCGTTGCTTTAAGAACCATGATGGAGCTTGCAGGACACAGACAAGCACAAACTACAATGCGATACATAGATGTCACCGATGACATGAAACGTGCTGCTGTAGAACTGATTTAACTGCTACTGCTGAGCGCCTGCTTTAACTTAAACAAGTGCTCAGGTACCCATTCCCCATTAACCACAGCTTGGTTTATGAGTTTTTGCTGCGCATCGGTCCAGCAATATTCTAGCTCAGGCATATTGAAAGAGGGAAAAACGCCTTGATCCACATTAGCTATAAGGGCATCAGCGCGATTAAGCATTCGCTTCACAGCCACCTTCATGCCATTTCTTTTTTTGCGTGACAACTCCAATCCATCAGTAGGCTTAGGCATACATGATTCTACTAACCTTGTCCGCTTCCCAATTTCATAGAGAGACAACGCTGCAGGACTAACCCCCTCAAAGCCTTTAACATTGTCAGCAGCCAATAGTCCTATTTGATTCAAACACCAAACATCGCGTGCTTTCTCAAGTACACCAAGACGGACACGCTTGAGCTTGGCTAATTTTCTTTTTGCCGAGGTTGTTCTGCTTATATGTCTTTTTGACTGTTGACGAACAATTTCTATCACCTGCTTTTTTATTGTTTGCTCTGTGAGGTTAAGCGGGATCTCCACTGTCACCTTATCAGCTTGAACAATAGAGGGCTGCGTACCATCCCTACCCACCTGTTTAACCTTAGGCAACTCCAGTTGCTCAACGAATAACTCACAACCGGTTTTCATCCACCAGTCTCTGAACGACAAACTGAACACGTCTCCAAAATCTTCCGCTGTTCGAGCGAGTATGCGTGATTTTGTGTATTTAAAATTATTTCCCCTGCAAACCCACCAGTAGTTTTTACTTAACTTCAGATACTCAAACCACCAGTAGTAAGCAGAATTTAGTGCAGCATCGGCTTCCTGCTCTCTATCAATCCTGTGCAAGCCAGGCATTCCCTTATAGATACGTCTCCGATGCTTTTCCAGTTCACTCATCTTGTTTGGCGTTATCACTTAAATATCAAAAAAAGCATGATTATGCTAACGGCTTAAAATAGAACCTGTCAAATGCAGAAAAACACTGCTTTCGACGATACTTGAAACTAACTAATAAAAGGTGGCTTTCATGTCCGATAAAAAAACTGTCGTGAAAAACGACACTTCTGCCAACGCTGAAATTGAAGTCTTTGATAACACTGTAAACCAGCTGCATGCGCTGACAAGCGAGCGTAAAAACTGGGAAAACACCCTGCTTCGAAAAAGTAACCAAGCGCTCTATGCAATTCTGGCCAAATGCTATGAAACCTATGAAGTCATGTCCCAACGTGACAAAGCAGGCATTCTGGCGCGTAAGGCACTTAAGCAAGTATGTGTGCAAAATAATTATCGTTTTATGGAGAGCACTCCGCTTGTCACAAAAGTCGTCAAGTGCGTGTTTGGTGTAGATCGCCGCCGCGTCAGTGCTTATAGCATCGTCATCCGCGAGGCAATCAAGCAAGAAATCAAGCCTGAAAATCTTGCAGAGTGGGTTGAGGAAATGGGCGGGGTTGAGCAGGTGCGCCTGAGCAAGTCCCCGAATGCGAAAACTGCAAAACAAAAAGCTGAACTTGGGCAGCAAGCGCTACAAAAATCTGATGAGATCGCAAAAGTAAAAAGCAAAAAACTGAGCCAAGCCACTAACCCTGAAAATGTGGGCGAGCAAGTTGTTCTTCTTGCTGTACAGAATGCCGACGGTAGCTTTTCAATTAATGGTGTAGTTGAGAGTGCTGGAGCAACAACTGCCGCTCTAGCCGCATACCACCAACAAACTAAAAAAGCACAAGATCAAAAAGCAGAAGAACAAAAGAGTGAAGAAAAACAAAAAGGGCTCGACGAAGCTATCAGTAATGCCGCCCAAGAAGCACAAATTGCAGCCTAACTATCCTAGTGGCGTAGCTAGACTGCGCCACTCTTTTTCGAGTTATTTTAAACAAGGACAATCATGTACACACCCAAAAATATTGACGATATCGTTTTTAAATCTGAGGAAGAAAAAGCAAGAATTGATAATATTCTTAGCAAGCACAAACCGTTTCCAGCTGCCGGTAAAAATGGAATTTTATTGTTTGGCACATGGGGCACAGGGAAAACTACTTTAGCGCGGATGCTGCCCAACTTAATTGAACAAACTAAAGGCGGCGAGGAGGCTAATGCTGAATTTATTCAATGCATAACCGGTGAAAATGGCAGTGCACTGATAACAAAAATAACTCATCAAGCCAGCTTGGTTCAAAACTTCAACGCTTCTGGTTACCATTATTTTGTGCTTGACGAAATAGACATTTTAACCAGCACAGCCATGAGCTCCTTAAAGGCTGCGATGAATATGCCCAACACCATTTTTATTATGACTACTAACTATCTAAATAAAATCGATAAAGGCGTGCAAAACAGAAGTATTATCGTTGATTTTAATGCTGCTCCCTCCAAAGCTTGGCTGCCTCTTGCCAATAAAATCCTGACAGACAACAATGTCAAAAATATCAGTGATGAAAAGCTTCTAAAGATCATTGATGAGTGTGGCGGTTCTGCTCGATCTATTATTGACGCGATATCAAGCATCAAATCATCTATCATTTCATCAAGCAATGTCATAAGAATAGACACACGGCTTTAACTCCAAGCCATCAGCTAATCAAAAGCCAGCAATTAAATTGCTGGCTTTTTTATGATAAATACTTTTATGAAAATAGCAGAAATTGAAAACCACAAACCGAAAACCCCGGAGCAGCAACGCATCGAAGCGCTGAAAACACGCAAAAAGCAAGCAGCTGATGCACTGAAAAGGGAGCGAGCGGTGCAAAAAAGACGCAAAGCAGTGAAAAACATGGCTAAGGCACAAAACAGCCTTGCTTCAATACGCTAAATAACGGTTGGTTTTAAGCATTCTATTGCATCAGACTTATCAATACATCGCATTATGAATGCTGTCGGGTAAAACGACAGTTTAGTCGACCTGTTGTCGATAGGCGATTCGACTACTGCTCAACATCGTAGACTAAACATCTACATGAAAATAAGCTTTGTAGATGAGAGAGAAACAGCGTCATAAAACTGCTGCAATAATCGGCACCGTCACACCTGTCCCCCACTACCCTAAAAAACTAAAAGTCTACCTGACTAATGCTTCGCCGTTTTGGCAAGCAGTGTACTGGGAGCGAGGAAAAACATACCGAAAAAGTACTAAAACCACAGACAAGCTGGAAGCATTCAAAACAGCGATTGTCTTTTATGAACAAATACTGCTCGCAAAATATTCACATCCATCACACGTAGAAAGCCTTCCTATATCACTCCCAGCATCAACTACTCTGACTAGCAGCAAAGCAAAGAAAACCTTTTTGGAAACCTATGAAGAATGGTTCGAGCTGAAGTCATCGAAATGGAAGCAAGCACATACAAGAAATGTTCGTAACCGAATAGAAAAGTATTTGCTCAAAGACTTAGCGGCAAAGCCCATCAAAGCAATAACTCAGACAGAGTTACTGTCCTCTCTCAAAAAGCTTGATAAGAAAGGCATAACTCATACTCAGCATAGGCTACTCAGAGATTGTAAATCCATATGGCAATATGCAATTGCAACTGGCAATTGCAATAGAGACATTACTCTCAACTTAACAATCGCCCTAAAAAGCCCTGTTTACGGACAACAGCATGCAGTGAGTGCTGAAGAATTACCTATGCTGATGAGTAAAATAACGGCCGAACAAACACTTAATGACAAAATAAAATGTTTAGCACTTGAAGTGATTGCACACACTTTTGTACGGACAAGCGAGCTTTTAGGTGCAACCTGGTCCGAAATAGATTTTGAAAACAGAGTCTGGTTAATCCCTGCAAGGCGTATGAAAATGGGTGTAGAGCACATTGTACCGTTATCAAATCACGTCATCTCACTCCTTATATATATACGAGAGGATTTCAGCAAATCTGACTACGTCTTTAATAGACTCAACTCCACTCAGAAACTAGCACCTGACTCACTGATAAAAATGCTGCATAAACTCGGATATAAAAAGCGAATGAGCACACACGGCTTTAGAGCTATTGCTAGCTCAGTATTGAATGAGCATGGATTTAATGCAGATGCTATCGAGAGGCAGCTTTCTCATTTAGAGAGAAATAGAGTAAGAAGAGCATACAACAGAGCACAATACTTATCTGAAAGAAAAGATATGATGAACTGGTGGAGTCAGTACTTGCTAGATTGCTATTCATCGACTACAAAACAAAAATATTAAACCACATATATTTCAGAAGGTTACATCGCCTTTGGCGCCGGTGCTGCTAACGCAGCCATCGTTGTCGGTGGCGAAAACGGCTACGAGTTCAGCGTAGACGGTAACATTAACCAATTCTACATTTACAGCGACCAAGACAGCGCTACTGCTGCTGGCCTTGATCAATCAAATGCTCAAATCGCTAATGGCCTGCTGCCTACTTTCTTTGGCTTTAACGTATCAGCTCCAGAAATCAACGGCCTGAAAGTTGGTGCACGTGTTTCAATTTCTCCATCAACCAATGATGGTAGCTACTTCGGCGGCGCCCTTGAACAAGGCGGCGGTGCAATGGAGCAACGTGAAGCTTTTGCTACTGTTGACGGTTCTTTCGGTCAAATCCTGGCTGGTAAAGCTTTGGGTCTGTATTCGTCTAACAACATCCTGCTGGATCAAACTCTGTTCGGTGTTGGTGCGACTGGCCTTATTGCCTCTGGTGACCAAAATTCAGCTGTGACCACTCTGGGTCGTATCGGTTGGGGTTATGACTACGCTAACTGGCGTTCACAGTTCCGTTACACCACTCCTGACATGAACGGCTTTAAAGCAGCATTTGCAATCGTTGATGCTGAAGACTACGCATATCAAGGCGCCACCACCAAATTTGAGAAAGATCCACGCTACGAAGCACAACTGAGTTATGCAACAGCTTTTGATGGCGGTTCAATGAAGCTGTGGGCTGACTATATGTCTCAAAAAATTGACGGCGAAACTGGCGGCGTTGAAGTTGCTGAAGACAGAATTGATGCTTACACTGTTGGTGGTCAACTGATCCTAGGCGGTTTTGAAGCTGTCGCTACATACTATGACAATGAAGGTCAAGGTATTGGTGGTTTCGGTGTCCTGGGTGGCTTTGAAACTAACGGCGATGCTCGTGAAGGTGACGGTTACTACGTACAAGCTGGTTACCGCTTCGCAGGTAAAACCTTCCTGGCCGCTTCTTACGGTGAGTCTACACTGGACCGTGATAACAACAACGTCACTGCCGGTGGTTTTGGCGACTTGGATGCCAACGAAATGGTTACTGTTGGTATCTACCACGACGTTACAGCTAACCTGAAACTGGTTGCTGAATACTCAAAAATGGAAACTGAGTACTACATCCAATCTGATGAAGATGAAGTTGACGTCATCTCTCTGGGTGGTTTCGTAACCTGGTAGTCAGTAGTTTCAGTATCAAATCTCCGGATTTGATATAAAAAACTGAAAAAAGCCTCAACCTTGGGTTGGGGCTTTTTTTTGCCTGTTGAAAATTACTCACGATTAACCACAGAGGGATACAGAGGTCAAAGAGGTTTTTGTACTCACTTTTTTATCCTACCGGGCGTAGCGAAAAAGATTTCTCGACTTCGCTCGAAATGACAGAGTGATTATTATTTTCTCTCTGTACTCTATGCCTCTGTGGTTCATTTGATTGAAAGCAACAAGCCTTTATAATCCTTATAACTGTTGAATAAGGATAAACAATGAACATCAGCACACAATCTATCGCGCTTTTTCTTGAGGCCATCAAAGCCGAAATTGCCACCAACGCAGATGAGGTTACCGCCCTGGACCAGGCCATTGGTGATGGTGATCATGTGACTAACCTGCTTCGTGGACTGGAAGCGCTGGAAAAGCAGGCTGCAGAATTATCTGAGTTGGACTGGTCTGCTGCGTTTATGAAAATCGGTATGACGCTGATGTCGACCATGGGCGGCGCATCGGGCTCGCTGTATGGCAGCTTGTTTGTGGCGATGGGTAAGGAAGCCAAGAATAATGAAATGAGCCTTCAGGGTTTGGCCGATATTTTCCATGCTGGGGTGCAGGCGGTAAAAACCCGGGGTAAAGCTGAACTCGGCGAAAAAACCATGCTGGATACATTAATACCCGCCTCACATGCATTGAATGTCAAAGCTGATGCTGGTGCTTCTGATGTGTTGGATGCGATCAAACAAGCTGCTTATGACGGCATGCTGTCGACCAAAGATATGCTGGCGACCAAGGGCCGGGCTTCATTTCTGGGAGAACGTGCCCGTGGTCATATCGATGCCGGCGCTCGAACCAGTCAATTGATGATTTGTGCGATTGCGGATGTGATTGAGCAAAACTAATTAATCCGCAGATTTCACGGATTAACGCAGATTAAAGACCAACCTTTTATATTGCAGGCTTTTGGAACCAAAGTTAAGAATTAAGCCTTTTTGTAATCGGGATGCTTTTAAATAGTTAATGACTTGAGCTTCTTCAGTCCCTGACAATTTCTGTAATGCTTTGAGTTCGACAATCACTTTTTCGAAACAGACAAAGTCGGCCTTATAAAATGTTCATAACCGCACGCCCTGATATGTGATTGGCAGCTCCTTTTCTCGGACATGTGGAATTCCTCTGACTTCAAACTCCATTTCAAGTGCTTCTTGGTAAACTTGTTCAAGAAAACCACAACCGAGTGAGGAATGCACAGACATGGCTGCACCTGTAATTGCATATGTCTGTGCGTCATTTGATAAATCTGCGTTCTTCTGTGTAATCTGCGGATAACTTTTCATAGGCAACGCTCCCTGTGCCTCAGTGGTTATAACTTCAGCATCCCCAGCGAAGTGCTGCTGTATGCACCGGCGCATCCCAGTACTGAATCATTTCATCATCCAGTAAAGTCACTGTCACGGAGCAGCCGGCCATATCTAATGAGGTGGTGAAATTACCAACCAGCGAGCGTGTGACCTCGACACCACGCTCCATAAAGAACTGCGCCGCCAAATCATAAACCAGGTAGAGTTCCATTAACGGTGTCGCACCGAAACCATTCACATGCAGCAGGATTTTCTGGTCCCTGGTCGGCGTTAACTCTTTATCTATGGCGCCTGCCAGATGCTCAACAATCTCACTGGCGCTGCTCAGATCCATCGGTTCACGACCGCGTTCACCGTGAATGCCGACGCCCATCTCGATCTCGTTGTCACCGATATCAAAGGTCGGTTTACCCAGTGCAGGAACGGTACAACTACTCAGCGCTACGCCCATCGAAGCCGTTGATGTGGCAACTTTGTCACCCAGTTTTTTGCAGGTCGCAAGGTCTGCGCCTGCTTCGGCTGCAGCACCGACAATTTTCTCGACTATCAGTGTGCCAGCGACACCACGGCGACCAGTGCTGTGGTCTTTTGGCAAGGAAACATCATCGCTCACCAGCACTGTATCGTGTTCACATTCCAGCATTTCGGCAGCGATTTCGAAGTTCATCACGTCACCGGCATAGTTCTTCACTATAAACAGTACACCTGCGCCATTCTCCACCTGCTGAGCCGCCATCATCATCTGATCCGGTGTCGGCGAGGTGAAAATCTGGCCGGGACAGGCGGCATCCAGCATTCCCTTGCCAACAAGCCCGGTATGCAGCGGCTCATGACCAGAACCACCGCCTGAAATCAGAGCCACTTTGGCGCCGTCAGCCGGTGCCTTGCGGGTGACAAAGTGCGGCTGGTGATTGAGGGTGATGATGTCCTGATGCGCTTTCGCGAAACCGTTAAGACTCTCTTCCAATACACTTTCCACACCATTGATCATTTTTTTCATCATTCTCTCCCGTTCCTATAAAGCTTGTTTGAGTGCCTCAGTGACAGCTTCCAGATCCTGTAAAATCCAGGTCGGTTGATAGTCGATATGCTGTAAATCCTCTCTTGAGGACACCCCGGTCAGCACCATGATACTTCTGATGCCGGCATTCACAGCCCCCAGTATATCGGTGTTCAGACGATCACCAATGGCGACGGTATTGCTGAGGTCCGTACCCAGCTTCTTCAAGGCCTGCTGGTAAAGAATCGGTTCCGGTTTGCCGATGCATATTGGCTCCACTCCCGTCGCAGCCTGTAATGCTGCCAAAATACCGCCGTTACCAATCACTTCACCGAGTTCAGTCGGCAAGGTAGTGTCCGCATTGGTCGCATAAAAAAGGGCACCAGCCCGGATATTGAGAGTTGCGGTGGCAAGTTTGTCCCAGCTCAGCGTACGATCAAGACCGGAAACCACAATATCGGCACCTTCCTCAGTGATGCCTTTTGCCGGCTGGTTGACCTGGTACAAGTCGGTCAGAATGAACCCCTCTGCCTCCAGCGGTTTCCTGAGTCCATCTTCGCCAATAACAAAAACACGCCTTTTGTCTGCTGGCAGGTTTTCGTGCAGATAGGTGGCCGTAGCCATGCTGGAGGTCAGAATTTCCTCGCTGCTGACCGACACCCCCATGTCGGCGAGTTTGTCGATGTACTGTTGTTGGGTCAGGCTGGCATTATTGGTGGCGAGCACAAACGGCAGCTGCTTCTCTCTTAACAGTGCGAAGAAAGCTTCCAGTCCGGGCAAGGGCTTTTTGCCATGCCAGAGCACGCCGTCCATATCTATAATGAGTCCGCCGATGTTTTCCAGTATCGTGGTTTTCCCCGTCGTCAAAGCACGCCCTCTGATTGTCGAAATAGGGTTCAAAGCGTCGCACACATCAAATCGTCCTGTCTAGCAGCTAAAAAGACGGAATTTGTTGGTTTTTGCTCAAAAATTGACATATTCGATACAACTGCTTTATAGTCTGCGAGCGTATTTCTTAACGTATTACCTATAATTCAAACCAACATTAGGAGCATGTCAGCATGGCAAAAGCACTTATTCAAATGGCACTGGACTCACTGGATTTCGATCAAACAATGGCACTGGCTGAACAAGTCTCGCCATACGTTGACATCCTGGAAGTCGGTACTCCTTGCATTAAATACAACGGTCTGGAAATTGTTACTGCACTGAAAAACAAATTCCCTAACAACCTGATCCTGGTTGACCTGAAAACAATGGACGCTGGCGAATACGAAGCGACTCCATTCTACGAAGCAGGTGCTGACATCTGTACTGTTCTGGGTGTTTCTGACAAAGCCACTATGGGCGGCGTTATCAAAGCAGCCAACGCGAACAATGCAGAAGCGCAAATCGACCTGATCAGCGTTAAAGACAAAAAAGCGGTTGCTACTGAAGCAGCTAAAAACGGTGCGCAAATCATCGGTGTTCACACTGGTCTGGACGCACAAGCAGCTGGTCAAACACCATTTGCTGACCTGAAAGACATCGCTGGTCTGAACCTGGGTGTTCGTATCTCTGTTGCTGGTGGTCTGAACAAAGACACCATCCAGGATACAGTCCGTGCCGGCGCCACCATCGTTGTTGTTGGTGCTGCTATCTACGGTGCAGACTCACCAGCAGAATCTGCTAAAGAACTGCGTGCTCTGGTTGACGCAGCCTAAGCGGAAAATTATTTGCACTGAGCAAAGAAAAGAACGAGTGGCCCCGGCCACTCGTTTTTTTTCAGTGCTACATCAGGGTCTGTCTAGATTATCTTTACAGCCCTAGTGTCAAAAGCTTTACAAGATGGGTTAAAGTGTTGATGCCAGTCAGAAAAGAACCTGTGTCTGGCACAGGCGGACTGAATAAAAACAAGCATGTGGCGACACACCGGAATCGATTCATCCTGACACAATCATGATAATGCTTCTGGGTTGCCACACAATAACGAAAATAGTAATTTACCCGTTGCACCAACCTCGTTATGTTGGGCAGATGGGGTTTAAAAATGTAACAGGGGTACAATCATGAATGAAAATAAAGGTCTATTTGCTTCGATTTGTGGCTTCTTTAAAAGCTTGTTCTCATCAAGCCCGGCAGCTGAAAGTAAGCCGGCCGCACCTGCCGATGGTCTGACTGGTGTCGAGCGTTACATCAGAAACAAGTCGCAAGGTGGCTCCAACCTGACTGGTGTTGAACAATACATCAGAAAAAAAACAACGAACGGTAAGCCGCTGACTGGAGTCGAACAATATATTCGTAACCAGTCTCAAGCGAAACCAATGACGGGTGTAGAGCGTTACATCCAAAGCAAAGGCTAACCGGCCTTTAACCCCATCAAGGTGATACGTGGCTGCGTCCTTGGCTCAGCCAGCCCAACGTGACGTATCCCGAACAATTTCAAACTCTCAGTCTGCTTTTAGCTAAGCAGGACTGACGTTTTTAACTTTGAAAACTAAAGGTACATAACATGGCAAATTTACTTGATCAGCTAAAGGAAATGACCGTTGTTGTTGCTGATACGGGTGATCTTGAAGCAATCAAGAAGTACACCCCACGTGATGCAACAACCAACCCATCTCTGATTACTGCTGCCGCTCAAATGCCACAGTATCAAGACATTGTGGATGATACGCTGAAAGCTGCTCGTGAATCACTGGGTGATGACGCGCCGGCTTCTGAAGTGGTCTCACTGGCATTTGACCGTCTGGCTGTTTCTTTCGGCCTGAAAATCCTGGACATCATTCCAGGTCGTGTTTCGACTGAAGTTGATGCGCGTCTGTCTTACGACACTGAAGCCACTATCGCTAAAGGTCGTGACCTGATCGCTCAATATGAAGCAGCCGGCGTTGATCGCAACCGTATCCTGATCAAAATCGCCTCTACCTGGGAAGGTATTCAGGCCGCCGCAGTTCTGGAAAAAGAAGGCATTCACTGTAACCTGACACTGCTGTTCGGCCTGCACCAAGCCATTGCTTGTGCTGAAAACGGTATTACTTTGATTTCACCGTTCGTTGGTCGTATTCTGGACTGGTACAAAGCAGACACCGGTCGTGACTCCTACGAGCCACACGAAGATCCAGGTGTATTGTCTGTCACCGCAGTTTATGAGTACTACAAGAAATTCGGTTACAAAACAGAAGTTATGGGTGCAAGCTTCCGTAACATGGGTGAAATCACTGAACTCGCCGGTGTTGACCTGCTGACCATCTCTCCGAAACTGCTGGAAGAGTTGCATAACACAGAGGGCACACTGGAGCGTAAACTGTCTCCGGAAATCTCGGCCAAGTCTGACATTGAGAAAATCTCAATGGACAAAGACACCTTCGATAAAATGCATGCAGAAAACCGCATGGCTCAGGAAAAACTGACCGAAGGTATCGACGGCTTCGCCAAAGCGCTGGAAACATTGGAAGAATTGCTTGCCGATCGTCTGGCAAGCCTCGAAAGCGTCAAAGCGTAGTCTCAGGCTACACTCGCTTTCTCACGTATTCAGCTCGCTCCATTGTGAGCGGGCGGGAATGCAGCGGAAAACGGCTTCATTGACTTGATGCCGTTTTCTGCATATAGTCCCGCTTCACTTTATTGTTAAGCGTGAACAATCATTTTTACTATATTTAGGAGTATGTAACATGGCTGAAATCCAAATGGCACTCGACTCTCTGGACTTCGACGCAACAATGGCTCTGGCTGAACAAGTCGCGCCTTACGTCGACATTCTGGAAATTGGTACACCATGCATCAAGTACAACGGTCTGAAACTGGTTAAAGCACTGAAAGCTGCTCACCCAGACAAGAAAATCCTGGTTGACCTGAAAACAATGGACGCTGGTGAATACGAAGCCACTCCTTTCTTTGAAGCCGGTGGTGACATCACTACTGTACTGGGTGCTTCTGACATGGCGACCATCAAGGGCGTTATCAAAGCAGCAAACGCTAACAACGCTGAAGCACAAGTTGACCTGATCGGTGTTGAAGACAAAGCAGCAGTAGCTAAAGAAGCCGCCCAAAGCGGTGCGCACATCATCGGTGTTCACACCGGTCTGGACGCGCAAGCAGCTGGCCAAACTCCTTTTGAAGACCTGAAAACCATTACTGGTCTGAACCTGGGCGTTAAAGTTTCAGTTGCCGGTGGTATCAACAAAGACACCATCCAAAGCTGTGTACAAGCTGGCGCTGCTATCGTTGTTGTTGGTGCTGCTATCTACGGTGCGCCTTCACCAGCTGAATCTGCTAAAGAACTGCGCGCTCTGGTTGACGCAGCATAAGGATTAGTAAAATGACAATGCATCGTGATCTAGTTATTAACAAAATCACTGATATCCTGGGTGCTACTGACGACTCCCTTGAAGCAGAATTCGTTGCTATGTGTGATGATGCCAAGCGCATCTTCATCACTGGTGCGGGTCGCTCAAGACTGGTTGGTAACTTCCTCGGTATGAGGTTGATGCATAGTGGTTATACTGTCTATATTCAGGGTGAAATCAGCACACCAAGCATCCGTGAAGGCGATCTGCTGATCGTGATCTCGGGTTCCGGTGAAACAACCCAGCTGGTTTCATTCGCGAATAAAGCCAAGTCTGAAAACGCTAAAGTCGCTCTGATTTGCTCAAAATCAAGCTCCACCATTGGTGATATAGCGGATAAAACTATTCAAATTGGTAACGATAATAGCTTTGCCCCGACTAAGGGCATGCCTATGGGAACCATGTTTGAATTGTCTACATTGATTTTCCTGGAAGCCATCGTGTCTCACCTGATTCACGAAAAAGGCATTCCGGAAGAAGAGATGAAATACAGACACGCTAATATGGAATAACCACTTTTCCTTAGCAGAAAGTCAGAAAACGGGTAACCTTCAGGTTACCCGTTTTTTTATGTCCGTCATATAGATAGAGCTTGGCGGCCGAAAACGCTATAATAAATAGTTATCCATTTATTGATTTAGAATTCTATGTCTGCCAAAACGCTTTACGACAAACTCTGGGAACAACATGTGGTGCGCAGCGATGCAGACGGCACAGCGCTGCTCTACATCGATCGCCATCTGGTTCATGAAGTCACTTCTCCTCAGGCTTTTGAAGGACTGCGTCTGGCGCATCGTAAACCGTACCGCCTGAACACCATTCTGGCGACACCGGATCATAATGTGCCAACCTCTGACCGCGATAAAGGCATCGCCGACCCGGTCTCACGTCTGCAGGTAGAAACACTCGACCTGAACTGTAACGAGTTCGGCATTACCGAGTTTGGCCTCAATGATCTGCGACAGGGTATTGTCCATGTGGTCGGCCCTGAACAGGGGGCCACCCTGCCGGGCATGACCGTGGTCTGCGGCGATTCCCATACCTCGACTCATGGCGCTTTCGGTGCACTGGCCTTTGGTATCGGCACCTCCGAAGTCGAACATGTCATGGCTACCCAGTGCCTGATTCAGCGCAAATCCAAAAATATGCAGGTTCGCGTCGAAGGTCATGTGAACCCCGGCATCACGGCGAAGGATATTGTGCTCGCGATTATCGGTGAAATCGGTACCGCCGGCGGCACAGGATATGCCATTGAGTTCGCCGGCGAAGCGATCCAGGCTTTGAGCATGGAAGGCCGTATGACTGTCTGTAACATGACGATCGAAGCCGGTGCCCGCGCCGGTATGATCGCAGTCGATGACACCACCATTGATTATCTCAGAGAGCGGCCTTTTGCGCCTCAGGGTGAGAACTGGGATAAGGCTGTCGACGCCTGGCGCGATCTGCACTCGGATGACGGTGCGCATTTTGACAAAGTCGTGGTGCTCAAGGCGCAAGAGATTAAACCGCAGGTCACCTGGGGTACATCACCGGAAATGGTGGTGCCGGTCAACGCAACGATCCCTGATCCGGCCGCAGAGTCTGACTCGGTTAAGCGAAACGGGATGGAAAAAGCCCTGAAATATATGGGCCTCAATGCCAATCAGCCGATTACCGATATTCACCTGGACCGGGTCTTTATTGGCTCCTGCACTAATTCACGCATTGAAGATCTGCGCGAAGCGGCCGCTGCCATCAAGGGTGGCAAGGTCGCCGCCAGCGTCAAACAGGCAATGGTGGTACCCGGATCCGGTCTGGTCAAACAACAGGCGGAACAGGAAGGGCTGGATAAAGTCTTTATTGAAGCCGGTTTTGAATGGCGTGATCCGGGCTGTTCGATGTGCCTCGCGATGAACGCTGACCGTCTGGAATCAGGCGAGCACTGTGCCTCGACATCGAACCGTAACTTTGAAGGTCGCCAGGGTCAGGGGGGCAGAACCCATCTGGTCAGCCCTGCAATGGCCGCTGCGGCGGCGATTGCCGGTCACTTTGTGGATATCACCCAGCAAAGCACATGACCGATTACACGGCAGTACAGGCTGAACTACTGACTCTGCGTGATTTTCTGCGCTGGACCACATCCCGCTTCTTGGAAGCGGGATTGTTTTATGGGCATGGCAATGATGACGCCTTTAATGAAGCGTCGCAAATGATACTGAGCAGCCTGAATCTGCCGGTGCATGAGTTACCCGAGCTGTTTCTCGATGCTCGTCTCAGCAGCAGCGAAAAAAGCCATCTGCTGGCGCTTGTTCAAAAGCGCATTGAACAGCGCATTCCCCTGCCCTACCTGACACATGAAGCCTGGTTTGCCGGCCTGCCCTTTTATGTAGATGAAAGAGTACTGATTCCACGTTCACCTTTTGCCGAACTTATCGACAATCAGTTCCAGCCCTGGCTGGAAAACCCAGCCAGCGTTAACCGCATTCTGGATCTCTGCACCGGTAGCGGCTGTATCGCGATTGCGCTGGCACTGGCATTTCCTGAGGCCCAGGTCGATGCAGTGGATATCAGTGCTGACGCACTGGCTGTGGCCCAGATTAATATTCACAAACACGATCTGCAGGATCAGGTTCAGGCCATTCAGTCCGATTGCTGGCAGTCACTGTCACCCAAGCAGCAATATGACCTCATCATCAGCAATCCGCCCTATGTCGGTGCTGATGAAATGGCTGGCTTACCTGCAGAATACCGTCATGAACCAACTGCCGCGCTGGAAGCGGCTGATAATGGTCTGGCTTTAGTCAGGGAGATCCTGCTCCATGCCGCGGATTATCTGAGCGATGAAGGCTTACTGTTTGTGGAAGTTGGCAATAGTGATCTGGCGGTCGACGCCGCCTGGCCGGAGATGGCATTCCTATGGCTGGAATTTGAGCTTGGCGGTCACGGAATTTTTATGCTGGATAAGCCCCAGTGCATCGAATTCAGGCGAAAATACGGATAGCGGAAACTAGGCTGTTTCGCTTTCTTCCTGGTAGGTCACAACACAATCCCTGCCTGCCATCTTGGCCTGGTACATGGCTTTATCTGCGCGCTCGAACAGGCTGTTGAGCGTGTCATTGTTTTCCCTGGATAATTCAGCAATCCCGACACTGACCGTGACCGCAGTCTCCAGGCCGGCCGGTTTAAACTTACGCAAGCGATCCAGCATGCGGTCCATCAAACCATTGGCTGAGGCCAGGTCACAGCCGGGCAGGATAAACACCATCTCATCGCCGGCCCAGCGGGCAATCATATCGACATCGCGAACATGCCGTTTGAGCCAGGCGCCCAGCTCTGATAATAGTTGATCACCTATGAGGAAGCCGTGGCTCTCATTGATTTGCTTCATATGATCAATATCCATCACTGCCAGCGACAAGGTACGATCGAAACGATAAGCCTCGCTGAAGTATTTACCGGCAAACTCTCGCAACGCATGGCGATTAAAGAGTCCGGAAGTCTCATCCAGCATGGCCAGGCTGTATAGCGACTGTTGCTGGGTGCGCAGTTCTCTCAGTGTCTGATAACTTGTGATGTGGTTGAACACACGCTGGCGCAGCTCCTCACGCACTATCGGCTTGGATACGTAATCATTGACGCCAAGATGGAACAACTCGATCTTGCGTGACATATTGTCGAAGCCGGAGGTCGCGATGATCGGCACATTGCCGTATTCGCTCTGCATCCGGCGGATTTTCCTGACCAGGGTGATACCACTCATGATGCCTTCCAGCATGATATCGGTAATTACCAGGTCATAATCCCCATTGCGGAATGCCTCCCAGGCACTCTCGGCATAGTTATAGGCGTCAACATCCAGGCCCATATCCGTAAGCAGGTCGATAACAATAGTCTGCAAAACACGGGAATCCTCAATAAATAACACCCGCCCTGATAACTGTCGCGACTCACGCTGGCTGAGGCGGGTCAGATAGGTTTCCATCTCGGTGATGTCGTGTTTACTGAAGATATCGGTGGCACCGGCCAACAGGGCCTGTTTTAGAATTTTGGCGTTATCCTGCTCGGTCAGTACGAGGAGTGTGGCGAACTCATAGCCGCTGATAGCCCGAAGCTGACTGCAGAACTCACTGCTGGCATAGTCTTGCAGGTTATCGGCACAACAGACCAGGCGATACCGGCCGGCAGCGGCCTTGTCCAGACCATCGTACCCGGAGTGCGCAATATCCACCTGGAAACCGGCAGACGTCAGTAAGTCGCTCAACTGTTCGCTGAAATAACTCGAACTATCTATCACCAGCGCGTTTAACATGCTCTGTGCCTTACTGCTATTGCTATCCATACTCTCCATGTATCGAGGACTGACTAAATTGGCAACATTACCATTAATTGAACTGTGTCGCGAGTAATTGCCGGGTAAAGCTGGTACGAAGATAAAACCCCTTGGGATTAATCTGGGTACTCTCACCGGTTTCCGACCAGGTCTTTGCCAGCACCCGGCTATGGGCGGCTTTGGGCCGTATCTGTAAAAACTCACCTTCTCGGGCCGTGATTTCAGCCTGTTCCCCGAGTACGACCCGGTCCATTAATTCTTCCCAGTCACGCTTCAGTTGCTGTTCCTGTGCCGGTGTAGGATGCCAGATCCAGCCGTGTCCGACGTAACGGTCAGCCAGCGGTATCGCCGAATCCGCCTCTACCGGTAACCATAGCACTTTTGCCAGCTTTTTCCGGACCCAGCTGTTATCCCATTGCAGGCGACCGGACTCGGTCAGAGAGACGGTGCAGACATAAGTGGACTCTTTCGGCTGTCCCTGGGCGTTGAGCGGCAGGGTTTTCAGTTCGATGCCCAGACCGGTAAAATCGGGTTCTGCCTGGTTACCGGCATCAGCGCCAAGGTAGGTCTCCAGCAACTGGCCTACCCAGCCCTTATGCCGTTGCAGATTATCGGGCACGCTCAGTCCCAGCTCCGCCGCCACTTGCCCCAGTGTTTTGCCCGCCAGCAGCCGACACCGTTCCACTAATTCCGCTTCGGTTTCAGGGGCTTTTATCAATTTCATTCTCTATTCCAAATTCTCAACAGCGGTCCGGTCATGGTAACCTAGCGTCCTTTATTCTGTCGTTGTGAGGTGCTGTGAAAGCCTTATCCATCAACAAGCTGAGCAAAACTTACCGCAATGGTGTGCAGGCCCTGAAAGCGGTCAGCCTGGATATCCAGCAAGGCGACTTCTTTGCCTTGTTAGGACCTAATGGAGCCGGCAAAACGACAACTATCGGTATTGTCACCTCGCTGGTCACCAAAACAGCCGGTAGCGTCAAAGTCTTTGACACCGATCTGGATGACGATCCAGAACAGGCTAAAAGTTATATCGGCCTGGTGCCGCAGGAATTCAACTTTAACGGTTTCGAACAGGTTAAACATATCCTGATTACCCAGGCTGGCTATTACGGCATGCCGGCACATGAAGCCGAACCCCGCGCTGATGAACTGCTCAAACAGCTGGGTCTGTGGGAAAAACGTCATTCGCCTTCCCGCTCTTTATCCGGTGGCATGAAACGCCGTCTGATGATTGCGAGAGCACTGGTACACAATCCCAAATTGCTGATTCTGGATGAACCGACAGCGGGTGTCGATATTGAACTTCGGCGTTCAATGTGGACTTTCCTGCGCAAGATCAATGCCGCCGGCACGACGATTATCCTGACTACCCATTACCTGGAAGAAGCAGAGAGTCTGTGCCGTAACATCGCGATTATCGACAAGGGTGAGATTATCGAAAACACCGATATGAAAAGCCTGCTCAACCGGCTGGACAAGGAAGCTTTCATTCTCGATCTCAAGTATCCACTGTTGAATAACGACCTTGATGGACTCGACTTCGAACGATTGGATGACACCACCATCGAAGTCGAAATCAGCCGTGGCGAGTCACTCAACAGTATGTTTGAAATACTGAGCCGGCATGGTGTCGAAGTTGTCAGCATGAAAAACAAAGCCAACCGACTGGAGGAGTTGTTCTTGAATCTGGTTGAAACATCGGAGCAAAGCGCATGAACCCAAGCCGTCATCAACGTCACTGGGTCGCCTTATCAACGCTGGTCACCCGCGAAGTCCGTCGCTTTTTCCGCATCTGGCCGCAGACACTGTTACCGCCGGCGATTACGATGACGCTCTATTTCATTATCTTCGGCAACCTGATTGGCAGTCGTATCGGTGAAATGGGCGGTTTTACCTATATGGAGTACATTGTGCCCGGCATTATCATGATGGCGGTCATCAATAATGCCTATGCCAATGTAGCCTCATCCTTTTTCAGCGCCAAGTTCCAGAACCACGTCGAGGAACTGATTGTTGCGCCGGTGCCCAATTACCTGATCCTGGCCGGCTATGTTGCCGGCGGCACAGCGCGTGGTCTCTGCGTCGGCATTATTGTCACCATCGTCTCACTGTTTTTCACCCGGCTGCCGATTGAGCATATTTTTATCACTATCAGCATGGTGGTATTGAGCGCCGTCCTGTTTGCTATCGGCGGCTTTATCAATGCGGTCTATGCCCGCAGTTTTGATGAAATTTCGATTATTCCGACTTTTATCCTGACACCACTGACCTATCTCGGCGGCGTGTTTTATTCGATCAGCCTGCTGCCGGAGTTCTGGCAGAATGTGTCTCTACTGAACCCGATTCTCTATATGGTCAACGCTTTCCGCTTTGGCATGCTGGGGGTATCGGATATTCCGGTTGTCGCCGCATTCAGCATTATTCTGCTGTTTATTGGCGGACTGACAGCTTTTGCTCTCTACCTGCTTCACAAAGGTACCGGGCTCAGGAACTGATTCACAGTCGCGATATGAGATACATGAATCTGCAGATTTCGCAGATTGAGTAAATATAGGCTCAAAACTGAGGCCCAGATCCACAGCTAAGGTCAACATACACGCGCTTGATTAGTAAATAGTAAGCTTCTCAATAAGCTGTGGAATCAGCGTAATCTGCGGATAACCAAAAAGCTAACCTACCAGCGCCAGAGCATCCTTAAGCGTCTGAATCCCTGCTCCCGGCAAGTGGGCATTCTCACTTAAGTGCCGACGCCAGCGGCGGGCGCCGGGCTGGCCCTGAAACAGGCCCAGCAGATGCCGGGTAATCGATTTCAATGGTCTGCCCTCCCGCATCCGCTGTTCAATATAGGGCAGCATGACTTCAATGACTTCATGCCGTGACAGTATCGGCTGAGCCTCACCGAACACAGTTTCATCGGCGGCCGCCAGCAGGTAAGGGTTGTGATAAACCGCGCGGCCCATCATCACGCCATCGACATGCTGCAGATGTTGTCCGGCTTCATCCAGCGTCTGGATACCGCCATTGATATCAATATGCAGATGCGGATAGTCCCGCTTCACCTGATAAACCCGCTCGTAGTTAAGCGGCGGCACATCGCGATTTTCCTTGGGGCTCAAACCTTTAAGCCAGGCATTACGGGCATGCAGAATAAAAATCTCACAGCCAGCGGCAGAGACTTTATCGATAAAGTCAGTCAGAAACTCATAACTATCAAAATCATCAATGCCAAGCCGGGTTTTGACTGTCACAGGAATAGTCACTTTTGCCTGCATCGCAGCAACGCCTTCCGCCACCAGCGCCGGTTCAGCCATCAGGCAGGCACCAAAACGACCGGATTGCACCCGGTCACTGGGGCAGCCGACGTTCAAATTGATTTCGTCATAGCCGGCGTCTTCTCCCATCCTGGCACATTCCGCCAGTTCCACAGGCTCACTGCCACCCAGTTGTAAAGCCAGCGGATACTCACGTTGATCATGGGCCAGAAAACGGTCCCTGTCACCGTGAATTAGCGCACCGGTCGTGACCATTTCGGTATAAAGCAGTGTCTGCCGCGAAATGAGCCGCAGCAGATAACGACAGTCACGGTCAGTCCAGTCCATCATCGGGGCGACTGACAAGCGTCGGGAAGGGTGAAAAGCGGTAGCTGATGACATCTTAATTAGCAAAGTCTAAAACGCCATATTTTCGCAAATAACTGGCGAAAAATCTTCCTGTTACGCACAATATCGCGATGAAAAGCATCCACTGCAACGGTGTCGAGGTTGAGGTTATCCGCAGCAAACGGCGTAAGACGCTGTCGCTGGCGATTCGCGATGGCGAGGTCCAACTGCGGATCCCGGCGCGTTTACCCATGCAGCAGGCCGAATATTTTGTGCAGCAGAAAAGTGGCTGGATTCAGCAGAAACTGGCTGCTCACCCGCCGGTCGCCCCCAAACAGTTCGTCAATGGTGAGCGCCTGCTCTACCTGGGCATTCCCTATCAACTGGCTGTGTATCCATCACAGCCTGGCAGGAAAGTGACACTCATCGATAAGCGATTCTGTGTCGAGCATCGCGGTCGGCAAGCCAGCGAAGTCGCGCTGAAAAAACAAATCACTGACTGGTACAAACAGCAGGCACAAAGCTGGCTGGCTGAGCGATGTGAACTGCTGGCACGGCAGACCGGTTTTAAACCCGGCACCATTGAAGTCAAAACCTACCGGGCCCGCTGGGGCAGTTGTACCCTGTCCGGCAAAATACAGCTCAACTGGAAACTGATAATGGCACCAGCCAAAATCATTGACTACGTCATCATTCACGAACTGTGTCATTTGCGACAGCACAACCACTCGCCTGCTTTCTGGCGACTGGTTGAACAATTTGACCCGGACTTCACGCAGCATCGGGCATGGTTGAAAATAAACGGACAGCAGCTTCAGCTGTAAACCCTGACTAAACCCGACAACCAGGTTTAGAAGCTTGAAAAATCTGCCGTTTCGATTAATATGTCGACTTTCGGATAAGGAACGCTGCAACAGGGCACATCCTGCTAGGCTTATCCAACAGTATTCATCTAACTGCGTTCATTATTAACAGGTAACTGATAGTAATGAGCACTGTTCCCGACTCATGGCACCACTATCATTACCTTGAACTGATGTAATGAGGAAGCTGGCTATGAGTAGTAACTATCTTTTCACTTCTGAGTCCGTGTCAGAAGGTCATCCGGATAAAGTCGCTGATCAGATTTCTGACGCCATCCTGGACGAGATTCTGCGACAGGATCCCAAAGCCCGGGTCGCCTGCGAGACCCTGATCAAGACCGGCGCCGCAATTATCGCCGGTGAAATCACCACTTCAGCCTGGGTCGACCTGGAAGATGTGGTCCGTAAAACTATCACCGATATCGGCTATAACAGTTCTGAAGTGGGTTTCGATGGTCAGACCTGTGCCGTCATGTCACTGATCGGTAAACAATCCTCCGATATCGCCATGGGCGTGGACCGTGATACTGAAGAAAATCAGGGAGCCGGTGACCAGGGGCTGATGTTTGGCTATGCCAGTAATGAAACCGATGTGTTGATGCCGGCACCGATTACGTATGCCCACCGTCTGGTGAAAAGACAGGCACATATCCGTAAAAGCGGTGAACTGAGCTGGCTGCGTCCGGATGCCAAAAGTCAGGTGACCTTTGTCTATCAGGACGGCAAACCGGTCGGTATTGATGCCGTGGTGCTTTCCACCCAGCACAGTCCGGAAATCTCTCAGGCGGATCTGCGTGAGGCGGTGATGGAACACATCATCAAACCGGTTCTGCCGCAGGAATGGCTGACGCCAAAAACCCATATCCATATCAACCCGACCGGCCGTTTTATTATCGGCGGTCCGGTCGGTGATGCCGGCCTGACCGGTCGCAAGATCATCGTGGATACCTACGGCGGCATGGCACGTCACGGTGGCGGTGCTTTCTCCGGTAAGGATCCGTCCAAGGTCGACCGCAGTGCAGCCTATGCCGGTCGTTATGTGGCCAAGAACATTGTTGCCGCCGGCCTCGCTGACCGTTGTGAAATTCAGGTCTCCTACGCCATCGGTGTGGCTGAGCCGACCTCGATCAGCGTCGAGACCTTCGGCACCGGCAAAATTCCGCAGGAACGGCTGGAACTGCTGGTCAGGGAACATTTTGATCTGCGCCCGGTCGGTCTTATCAAAATGCTCGACCTCATCAAACCGATGTACCAGCAAACTGCTGCCTATGGCCATTTCGGCCGTGAAGGTGTCGGCTTCAGCTGGGAAAATACCGATATGGCAGACGTATTACGCGACGCCGCCGGTCTGAAATAATCAAGGAATTATCATGGAATCTGCAATCGAAAACCTCAACCCCGACTATAAAGTCGCTGATATCTCTCTGGCCAAGTGGGGCCATCAGGAAATCAAAATCGCCGAGAGCGAAATGCCCGGCCTGATGGCTTTGCGTGAAGAATATGCCGGTCAGGCGCCGCTGAAAGGTGCCCGTATCGCCGGCTGTCTGCATATGACTATCCAGACCGCGGTACTGATCGAAACCCTGATCGAGCTGGGAGCTGAAGTCCGCTGGTCTTCCTGCAATATCTTCTCAACCCAGGATCATGCCGCAGCAGCCATTGCTGATCAGGGCATCCCGGTGTTTGCCTGGAAAGGCGAAACTGAAGAGGAAGCGGTCTGGTGCATTGAACAAACCATTGTCGGCCCCAACGGCTGGCGTCCGAATATGATCCTGGACGATGGCGGTGACCTGACCCTGATCATGCACGAGAAATATCCGGAACTGCTGGATGATGTCAAAGGCCTGTCGGAAGAAACCACCACCGGCGTGCACCGTCTCTACGAAATGATGAAACAGGGCACACTGAAAGTGCCGGCCATCAACGTCAATGATTCGGTCACCAAATCCAAGTTCGATAACCTCTACGGTTGCCGTGAGTCACTGCTGGACGGTATCAAACGCGCCACCGACGTGATGATCGCAGGTAAAATCTGCGTCGTACTGGGTTACGGTGATGTCGGTAAAGGCTGTGCACAGGCATTCCGCGGCATGGGTGCGACCGTACTGGTTACCGAAATCGATCCGATTTGCGCGCTGCAGGCGAGCATGGAAGGTTACCGCATCGTCACCATGGACGAAGCGGCGGCAATGGCTGATATTTTTGTCACCGCCACCGGCAATATCGATGTCATCACCCATGATCATATGAAAGCGATGAAGAACGAAGCCATCGTCTGCAATATCGGTCACTTTGATTCTGAAATTGATGTCGCGTCACTGCGTAAATACGAATGGGAAAACATCAAACCGCAGGTTGACCATATTATCTTCCCTGACGGCAAGCGCATCATTCTGCTGGCCGAAGGCCGCCTGGTGAACCTGGGTTGTGCTACCGGTCATCCGAGCTTTGTGATGTCTGCGTCCTTCACCAATCAGGTCATGGCACAAATCGAACTGTGGCAACATAGTGACAACTATGAAAACCGTGTTTATGTGCTGCCCAAGAAGCTGGACGAGAAAGTCGCCCAGCTGCATCTGGGCCGTATCGGTGCCAGCCTGACCCAGCTGACCCCGGAACAGGCGAAGTACCTCGGTCTGGAACAGGAAGGACCTTACAAACCTGATCACTACAGGTATTAATCTCTTATCAGTTAAAATGGGCTGATTTTTTCAGCCCATTTTTTTATTCAAGACAAAAACATGTCCAAAAATCTGACGCTCAGCTGTGAGTTTTTCCCGCCAAAAACCGAAAAAGGTGTGGCGAATCTGCGCCGTGTTCGTGAGGCACTAATCCCGCTTGCGCCCGAGTTTTACTCAGTGACATTTGGGGCCGGTGGCTCAACCCAGGACAACACCATGGAAGCGGTGCTGGAAATCCAGGAGCAGCAACCCTCGACTGGAATTGATGCCGCGCCACATCTGTCGTGTGTCGGTTCAAGTGCTGACCGCCTGCGGGAAATGCTTGATATCTATCAACAAAACGGCATTCACCGTATCGTTGCTTTACGCGGCGATCTGCCTTCGGGTATGCGGGATCCGGGCGATTTCCGCTATGCCAGTGAACTGGTCGAATTTATCCGCAGGGAAACCGGTGATTATTTCGATATCGAGGTCGCCGCCTATCCGGAAGTGCATCCACAGGCTCAGACCGCTGAATTTGATCTGGATAACTTCAAACGTAAGGTCGATGCCGGTGCAAACAGCGCCATTACCCAGTATTTCTACAATATCGATGCTTACCGCTTCTTCCTCGACCGCTGTGTGCAGAAAGGTATTGATATTCCGATTATTCCGGGCATTATGCCGATCAATAACTTTGCACAGCTGGCACGTTTCTCAGCCAGTTGCGGTGCTGAAATCCCGCGCTGGCTGCGTAAACGGCTGGAAGAATTTTACGACGATACCGAGTCGATGAAAGCCTTCAGCCTGGATTTTCTGACTGAATTCACCCGTCAGCTGATTGAGCTCGATGTGCCGGGACTGCACTTCTACACCATGAACAAGACCGAGCCGACTCTGACCATTTGTCAGCGACTGAACCTGATTAAGCAATAATGCAGAAAGGTGGCTGAGCGATGAATTATTTTGCTGATTCTTTCGCTGCTGCCTTTGCGCTGATATGGCAGCTCGATCCGGAAATTATGCGGATTGTCTTCACATCGGTATTTATCTCCCTGTCAGCATCGGTAATTGCCGCTGTGCTGGCCATCCCGGCTGGCGTCGTAATGGCTTTAAACCGCTTCAGGGGCAAGCGGATAATCCAGCATTTACTTAACACGCTGATGGCCATGCCTACCGTGGTTATCGGTCTGCTGCTTTATGGTTTGTTCAGCCGCGCCGGTCCGCTTGGCGAATGGGGACTGCTTTACACCCCGACCGCGATTATTATCGCCCAGGCGATATTAATTTTTCCGATCATGATGAACCTGACCGTCACCGCGGTGAACGCGGCGGATCCCAGACTGATACCCACCTTGAGAAGCCTCGGGGCACGCACTCTGCCGATGATGCTACAGGTTATCCGTACCACCCGTTTTGCGATTCTGGCAGGCGTAATTACCGGTTTTGGCCGGGCTATCGGTGAGGTCGGCGCGGCGATGATGCTGGGCGGTAATATCGAGGGTTTTACCCGCACCATGACCACGGCCATTGCGCTGGAAACCAGTAAGGGCGAATTCGAACTGGGACTGGCACTGGGCATGGTGCTGCTGTTGATCGCTTTTGTACTCAACTTTCTTTTATCAGCCCTCAATAAGGCCAGATCATGATCCCGGCCTATCAACTCAATGACATACAGGTTCGTTTTGATGGCCGTGAAGTACTGAATATACCGTCACTGAGCCTCAGCCTTAATCAAAGCACGGCGCTACTGGGTGAAAACGGTGCCGGTAAATCCACGCTGATGAATTGTCTGGCCTTTGTTCAAGCCCCTGATCAGGGACAAATTATCCTGTTACAGGAAACCGTCGGTACCAGGTTGACCGCTGCACAGCGCCGGCGGATCGGCTATGTCACGCAGCAACCTTATATGCTCAATGGCACGGTTCGAGACAACCTGAAACTGGCACTCAGACTGCAGCAGATCCCGCGCCCGCAACATCACACGCTGATAGAAAAGACCCTGGCCATGGTCAATCTGATGCCGCAGGCTGATCAGGATGCAGCAACACTGTCCGGCGGTGAACTCAAGCGTGCGGCGATCGCGCGGGCGATCGTGTATGAACCGGATATTCTGCTTCTGGATGAACCCTTTTCACATCTGGATCAGCGTCATATCCGCCAACTGGAAACCAGCATCCGTCAGTTTGCTTCCCAGGACGGTAAGACCGTGATTTTCTCGACTCATGACCGGCTGCAGGCGATGGCGGTTGCCGACAACTCGATCAATCTGGTCAATGGCCGAGTTACCAATGCGCCACTGCTGAATCTCTATCATGGCCGAAGCCAGCAGCAGTTATTTAACACCGGCAATCTGCTGATTCATATTGGTGAAACCGATGCCGACGCCCGTCATATCGCAATCGATCCACGACAGATTATTGTGTCTGATCAACCACTGCATCACACCAGCATGCTCAACAGTTTCGCTGGCAGGTTGACGCAGATTGCCGAGGAAGGCGGACAAGTCCGGCTGATGATCGATTGCGGCGAGCCGTTTTATGCCGTCATCACCCCGACTTCGCTGCACAACCTCGCGCTGCAACTGGGAGATACGGTCTGGGTTAATTTTAAAGCCAGTGCCGTCAGTGTGTTCTGATGGCTTTGCCGCGCAATGACCGGCACACAAAGCAGATTGTTTTTCAGTTCACAGAACATTTTGTCGTGATCCTGTAGGCAATGGCATAAGACTTGCGGTAACATAAACTCATGGTCGCAACATTAGTCCCAAAACACTTGTGAAACCCTCATTACAGCTACGTGTAGGCCAAAGTCTGTCGATGACTCCGCAGCTGCAGCAGGCGATCCGCTTATTGCAACTGTCGTCGCTGGAACTACAGGCTGAAATCCAGGAAGCATTGGAAACCAACCCGTTACTGGAAGTCGAGGAAGACTACGACTATGACGAGAATGCGGCCAGTCGCAGTGACGATGATCAGGCCAGCCGTGATATCAGCCAGCTGGAAAATCAGGACATACCCGAAGATTTGCCTGTCGATACCAAGTGGGAAGATATGTATGACCACCAGCCTGTCTCGAATACAGGCAGCAGCCCGATGGGTGACAGTGATCTGGAACGGGACAATCAGGACGAAAGTACCGACACCCTACAACAGCATCTGCTGTGGCAGATGCGATTGACTCCCTTTTCAGAAACCGAAGCCGCCATCGCCACCATGATCATCGACTCAGTGGAAGATGACGGCTATCTTAAAACCACGCTGGAAGACATTCACGACAGTTTGAGCGAAGAGTTTGAGGATCTGGAGCTGGATGAAATTGAAACCGTACTGCATCGGATTCAGCATTTTGATCCGGTGGGTGTGGCAGCCCGTGATCTGCGCGAATGCCTGCTGATTCAACTGCGCGTTTATGAAGCTTCCGGTCTTCCGCATATCGATCTGCTGCGCGAGCTGGTCGACAAACATCTCGATACCCTCGCCAAACGTGATTACGCCCAAATCAAACGGGCACTTAAAGTCTCAGACGATGAACTGACCGAACTGGTGCGCTCGATTCAGCTGCTCAACCCGCGTCCCGGCAGTCAAATTCAGACTGACACTACCGAATATATTGTGCCCGATGTCTACGCACGCAAATATAAAGGTAAGTGGCAACTGTCCCTGAACCCGGACAATGCGCCGCGGCTGCAAATTGCCGAGCACTATGCACAACTGGTTAATCGTGCTGATAACAGTGCTGAAAACACCTATCTCAAGAATAATCTGCAGGAAGCCCGCTGGTTTTTGAAAAGTCTGCAAAGCCGCAATGAAACCCTGCTCAAGGTCACCGAAGCGATTGTCGATCGGCAGAAAGACTTTCTCGATCACGGTGAAGAAGCGATGAAACCGCTGGTGCTGGCCGATATTGCCGAGGCAGTGGAAATGCATGAATCCACGATTTCCCGGGTTACCACCCGCAAATACCTGCATACACCGCGTGGTATTTTCGAGCTGAAGTATTTCTTTTCCAGCCATGTCAGCACTGAGGCCGGGGGTGAATGTTCAGCCACGGCAATCCGCGCTATCATCAAGAAACTGGTCGCGGCCGAAAATCCGCGCAAACCACTGAGTGACAGTAAGATCGCCGCTATTCTGGGCGATCAGGGTATCAACGTCGCTCGACGGACGATTGCAAAGTATCGCGAGACGCTGGCCATCGCGCCATCGAACGAGCGAAAACGACTGGTCTGATCCAGTCATCACCACTCTAAAAGGAGTCTTAAGTTATGCAATTAAATTTAAGCGGACAACACGTCGAAATTACTGACAGCCTGCGTGATCACGTCAACAAAAAATTCGAAAAACTGACTCGTCATTTCGATAATATGACCAATGTTCACGTGATTCTCTCTGTGGAGAAACTGCGCCAGAAAGCAGAAGCCACAGTCCACGTCAGTGGCGCGGATCTGTTCGCCTCCGATGAAAACGAAAACATGTACAGCGCGATCGAAAACCTCGTCGCCAAACTGGATCGTCAAATCATCAAGCATAAAGATAAAATCACTGATCACCATCAGGCGGTCGGTGCCGATATGAAGCACAGAAGCAATTAACTCTATTCACAGGACTTTCTATGCTCATTGCCGCCTTATTGGTTAACGCTGACAGCATCAGTTATCGCGACCCGGCCTCCAGCAAGAAAAAAGTGCTGGAAAACCTGAGTCAGAAACTGGCTGCCAACACAACCGCGACAACGGCAGAGAAAATCTTCCAGGTTCTACTCGAGCGTGAACGGCTCGGCAGTACCGGACTGGGCAAGGGCGTGGCGATTCCCCACGCCCGTGTGCCCGGTCTGACGCATACCATCGCCGCCATGCTCACCCTGGAGACGCCGGTCGCCTTCGAATCTGCCGACAATCAGCCCATCGATATTGCTTTCGGTCTGCTGGTACCGGAAGAAGATACCGACCACCACTTGCAGCATCTTTCCCGTCTGGTCGCCCTGTTCCGCGATCCGGAGATCTGCGACAAAATCCGCCACGCCGACAGTGCTGAAGCGATTTTCGAGCTGCTGCTGTCGATTGATGATGATTAAGCCATGATTCCGCATCCCGATACCCAATCCTGTCATGGTGTCATGGTCTGTATTCATGGCCAGGGTGTGCTGATTACCGGTGAAGCCGGGATCGGCAAAAGCAGCCTGGCGCTGGAGCTGGTCGCCGAAGGCCATCAACTGGTGGCTGATGATGTGATTGAAGTCAGTTGCAGTGATAATCAGCTCTTCGGTCACTGCCCCAATATGCTCAAGGGCCTGCTCAACAGCCGCGAATTGGGCACTATTGATATTGAGAAGCTGTTCGGCATCAGCGCTACGGTTGAATCAGCGCCACTGCAATATATCGTCGAACTCAACGAAAGTCCGCTGCCGACTCAACTGGAAGGTCAGCAACAGACCACCAGGCTCATGCAGCAAAACGTCACCAGTATCAGGCTTAACCCCCGCTCTGCCGCCAGCGTCGCATCGCGGCTGCTGACCTGGCTCAAACTGCAGCACCAGGCTGATGCCAATGAGGAACTCCGCCGCCGTCAGGCTGCACGAATGCAATCATGAATCCTGCTCATGGCTGGACCGCGCTATCAGACTCTGCAGGCCGTTAATATTTGCCTGTGCAGAGGATATCCATTACATTCAAAGCCGTCATAAGGCTGTCGCTGTGCCAGAACTGACAACTGCAGCAGCTGTTTTTACAGAGAGATGAGATGACCGTAGGCATTTTACTCGTATCACATAACAACATCGGCACCGAGTTGATCAACACGGCACGCCAGATGCTGTCCTGCTGTCCTTTGCCCACCAAAGTACTGTCGATTGAGTCCAAAGACCGGCCGGAAGCCATTCGGCTGGAACTGGATGAAGACCTGAAGGGCCTGGACCAGGGTAATGGCATTTTGATTCTTACCGATATGTTCGGCTCGACGCCAAGTAATATCGCCTGTGCGGTGTCAGATCGCACTGATATCCGCGTGGTTTCCGGACTCAATCTGCCAATGCTGATTCGGGTACTGAATTACCCGGCTTTGAGTCTGGATGAACTGGAAGTAAAAGCACTGAGTGGCGGCCAGGAAGGTGTGGTCCGCTGTCATCACTCGGGATACTCAAGTAAATGATGGAACAGACATATAAAATTATTAATAAACTCGGACTGCACGCCCGCGCTGCCGCTAAATTTGTGACCACAGCCTCGGCCTATCAGTCAGAAATTACCGTTTCGCGCGATGGCCGCAGCGTCAATGGCAAAAGCATTATGGGCGTGATGATGCTGGCCGCTGCTAAAGGCACGGAAATCCGGGTCAATGCGGTCGGTGATGATGCAGAAGCCGCACTGGCTGCCATCGGCACCCTCATCAATGATTATTTCGGAGAAGGGGAATGACACTTGAGCTGCAGGGTATCGGCGTCTCTCGTGGCATTGCGATGGGCCGCGCCCATATTCTTTTTCACAACCAGCCCGATGTCCGCGAATATCTGATTCCGGCTTTTGCCATCGAACAGGAAGTCGATCGCTTTCAGGACGCCATCGAGCAGGCCCGGCAACAGCTCAAATCGATTCGTAACCATATCCCGGCCAATGCACCGGCCGACGTCACCTCGTTTATTGATACGCATCTGTTGATGCTCGGTGACTCCTCCCTGAACAAGGTGCCGGTGGATATGATCCGTCAGCGCCGCTGTAATGCCGAATGGGCTTTGCAGCTCCAGCGGGATGCCCTGATCAACGTCTTTAATGAGATGGATGATCCCTATCTCCGGACCCGCCGCGATGATGTCGATCATGTGGTCAACCGGATCCACCGCATCCTGACAGACCAGGAAGTGGCAGATCATGAAATCCCGGATGGTCGTCTCAAGGGCCATATCATTATTGCCGAGGATTTAACCCCGGCCGATACGGTGCTGATGCAACATCAGGGCATAGTCGCCTTTGTCACCGAACATGGTGGCGCGACGTCACATACCACGATTCTGGCGCGTAGCCTCGGTATTCCCGCCATCGTCGGTGTCGAGTCTGTCCGCCGTTATGTGCAGGACAACGAACCGCTGATTGTTGACGGTGAAACCGGCATTATGTTGCTGGGCGCCGATGAAACCACCCAGGAAGAATACGAACGTCGTCTGGTTGCTTTCCGCGAACATATTTCTTCACTCAGCCGCTATAAATCGCAGCCGACCAAAACGCGGGACGGCAAACCGATTACTTTGCTGGCCAACGCTGAGCTGCCGGAAGATATCACGACTATCAGTGCAGCCGGCGCGCAGGGCATCGGTCTCTACCGGACCGAGTTTCTATATATGAACCGGCTGGCACCGCCGGAAGAGGAAGAACAGCTCGCCGCCTACCGCGATGTGGTCGAGGGCATGAACGGCCAGCCGGTAACTATCCGGACCTTTGACCTGGGTGCGGATAAAACGGTCGATGGCGGCCGTCACCTGAACCAGACTGTGGTCACTAACCCGGCACTGGGTCTGCGGGCAATTCGACTGTGCCTGAGTCAACCTGCCATGTTCCGCACCCAGCTGAGGGCCATTCTGCGGGCATCGGCCTACGGCAAAATCAAAGTCATGTTTCCGATGATCTCAACCATGCACGAACTGCTACAGGCGCGGCACATACTGGAACAGTGCAAGCATGAACTCGATATGGAGCATCTTGAATACGATCATCACATCAAGATTGGTGCGATGATCGAAATTCCGGCCAGCGCCGTCTGCGCTGAAATGTTCGCGCGCCATGTCGATTTCCTGTCCATCGGCACCAATGACCTGATTCAGTACACACTGGCGATCGACCGTATCGATGATCACGTCAACTATCTCTATGATCCCTTGCATCCAGCTGTGCTCCGTCTGATCCACATGACGCTGCGCGCCGGCAAGAAACATAATGTCGAGGTATCGATGTGCGGTGAAATGGCCGGTGACCCCCGCTACAGCCGCCTGTTACTGGCCATGGGACTGGAAAGTTTCAGTATGCACCCCAACGCCCTGCTGGAGGTCAAGCAGGTGATCAATGAAACCGACCTGAACCAGTTACCGATCAATACGCTGGAAATCATGAACGCGACGGATCCGCTCGAAGTCGACATGCTGTTGGAGCAAATCAACGGCCCCGACCACTAAAGACCGCTTCGGGACCTCTCCCGAAGCCGGCTTACCTTGTTCTGACATCGCTCTGTATTAAATCTAATCCGGGGCCGGCGCTATTCAGTTGCCGGCAAGCAGGCTAAAATAGCGGCCGAAGCACGGATCCGAATCACCGCCGCCGTTGAGACCTGGAAATGTCAGAGCTGGACCAACATCACACGCTGAACCATTCAATCGATACCCTTGCCGATGCGTTGCAGAGCGGTCGCTTTGTGCGCATGCGTCGATTGCTGGCCGGTTTGCACCCGGCGGAAACGGCGCATTTGCTGGAGTCGCTTCCCCCCAACGAACGTAAAATCTGCTGGCCGCTGATTAACCCCGATCTGCGTGGTGACGTGCTGTCCTATATGGGCGAGGAAGTCCGTACCGATCTGATGACGGAAATGGACACCGCCGACCTCATCAACGCCACCGAAGATCTGGATACGGACGATGTGGCCGATATTCTGCAGGATCTGCCCGATCACATCGTGCATGAAGTGCTGCGCGCCATGGACAGTCAGCACCGACGTCGGGTTGAAGCCGTACTCGGCTACGAGGAGGACACCGCCGGTGGTTTAATGAACACCGACGTTATCACGGTGCGTACCGATATCACACTGGAAGTGGTGCTGCGTTACCTGCGCATGCTGGGGGAGCTGCCTGAAAATACCGACAGCCTGTATGTCGTCGATCATAATGATCATTATCTGGGCACTCTCAGGCTGTCACAGGTGGTCAGTCGCAGCCGTTCTTTATTGGTCAGTGAAGTAATGTCGCATCAGGTGGAGCCGATTCCGGCCAATATGTCGGATCGCGATGTAGCCCGTCGCTTCGAGAAACATGACCTGATTTCAGCGCCGGTTATCGATAAGGATAATCACCTGCTCGGTCGTATCACCATCGATGACGTGGTTGACGTTATCCGTGATGATGCCGAGCATTCGATGCTGAGCATGGCCGGTCTGGGCGAAGACGAAGACACCTTTGCGGGCGTCAAACGCAGTGTCAATCGCCGTTCGGTCTGGCTGGGCGTCAATTTGCTGACCGCCTTTCTGGCCTCCTGGGTCATTGGGCTGTTTGATACCACTATCGAAAAAGTGGTGGCACTGGCGGTATTGATGCCGATTGTCGCCAGCATGGGGGGAATCGCCGGCAGCCAGACTCTGACGCTGGTAATCCGCTCAATGGCACTGGGTCAGCTTAATGACAAAAACCAGCGCTGGCTATTGCGCAAGGAAATTCTGGTCGGGATCAGTAACGGGGTGATTTGGGCACTTGCGATTGCGCTGGTCACCTATGTCTGGTTTCAGCAGGCATCGATCGCTATCCTGATTGGACTTGCTATCATCATTAACCTATTTGCTGCTGCCGTCGCCGGCGTGACCATTCCGCTGGCTCTGAAACGGATTGGCATCGACCCGGCTTTGTCGGGCAGCGTTTTGCTCACCACCGTGACTGATGTGGTCGGTTTTATGGCCTTCCTCGGTTTTGCCACGCTGTTTATTATCTAGCTCGGAACTATTTATGTCTGGTAACACTTTTGGGAAACTTTTTACTGTCACTAGCTTTGGCGAGAGCCACGGTCCGGCAATCGGCTGTATCGTTGACGGCTGCCCGCCGGGACTGGAACTAAGCGAAGCCGATCTGCAAAACGACCTGGATCGTCGCAAGCCCGGTAAGACCCGCTATGTCACCCAGCGGAAAGAAGCCGATGAAGTGAAAATCCTGTCCGGTGTTTTTGAAGGCAAAACCACCGGCACACCAATCGGGATGTTGATCGAAAACACGGATCAGCGCTCCAAAGATTACGGCAATATCATGAATCAGTTCCGCCCGGCCCATGCGGACTACACCTATCATCAGAAATACGGCGTCCGCGATTATCGTGGCGGTGGCCGTTCTTCGGCCCGTGAAACCGCGATGCGCGTAGCCGCTGGCGGCATCGCCAAAAAGTACCTGCGGGAACGTTACGGTATTGAAATTCAGGGATACCTTGCCCAACTGGGTCCGGTCAAAATTGAAAAGATCGACTGGAACCACATCGACCAGAGCGCCTTCTTCTGTCCGGACCCGGATAAAGAACAGGCCCTGGAAGACTATATGAAGTCATTGAAAGGTGACTCGATTGGTGCCCGTATCAATGTCGTGGCACGCCATGTCCCCCCCGGCCTCGGTGAGCCGATTTTTGACCGCATCGATGCTGATATCGCCCATGCGATGATGAGCATCAATGCCGTCAAGGGGGTCGAAATCGGCGCCGGCTTCGATGCCGTGACCCAGAAAGGGAGCGAACACCGCGACGAAATCACACCGGAAGGTTTCCTCACAAATAATGCCGGCGGTACGCTCGGAGGCATCACCAGTGGTCAGGACATTCTGGTTTCTATGGCACTGAAAGCCACCTCCAGCCTCAGCATTCCCGGCCGCAGTGTCGACAAGGAAGGCAAGCCGATTGAGGTTGTCACCAAAGGCCGTCATGATCCCTGTGTCGGCATCCGGGCAACACCGATTGCCGAAGCCATGCTGGCACTGGTGCTGATGGATCACGTGCTGCGTCACCGTGCCCAGAACATGGATGTAAAGACTGACACACCGATCATCCCGGCTCAAAAACCCTAAGTGCCTTTATCCCAAGTTCCATACTGGCGCCTGTCGGGATTTTATTTCTTTTATTTTGCCTGTCTGGGCGTGCTGGTTCCCTATTGGAGCCTGTATCTGCAATGGGAAGGCTTTTCAGCCAGCCAGATCGGTGAACTGACCGCCATCCTGTTGGCGTCACGGATTGTGGCGCCCAACGTGTGGGGCTGGATTGCCGACCATAAAGGTCAGCGTATGCGCATCGTGCGCTCAGCCAGTTTCGCTGCCACGCTGGTATTTGCCGGCATCTTTATTGACCAGTCCTATCTCTGGGTCGCCGGCACGCTGTTGCTGTTCAGCTTTTTCTGGAACGCCTCGCTGCCGCAGTTTGAAGTCACCACCCTGCAGCATCTCGGCGACCACAGTCATCATTACAGCAAAGTGCGGGTTTGGGGCTCTGTCGGCTTTATTGTCATCGTCATGAGCCTGGGCTGGCTGCTGGAAATCTTTGATCCGGGCATCGTGCCCATCGCGCTGCTGCTCAGTACAACCGGCATCTGGCTGGTCAGTCTGATGGTGCCAGAGTCGGCTTCACGCCATATGAGTCTGGAACCGGTGTCGCTGGGAGCCTTGTTGAAAAGACCGGCCGTTATCGCCTTTCTGGCCATGTGCTTTCTGGCCCAGGCCAGCCATGGCCCCTACTACACTTTCTACACCATTTATCTGGAACAATATGGCTACGGCCGCGGGTTGATCGGTCAGCTGTGGGCACTGGGCGTGTTTGCTGAAGTCATCATTTTCCTGTTTATGCATCGCTGGCTGCCACGGTTTGGCTTGCGTTATGTGCTACTGGTCAGTTTACTGCTGAGTGCGCTACGCTGGATTTTGATCGCCCTGTTTCCGCAAAATCTGCCTGTGCTTATCTTTGCCCAGCTGCTGCACGCGGCTAGTTACGGCACCTATCATGCGGCCGCCATTGCCTGGGTGCACCGGCACTTTATCGGTAAAACCCAGGGCCGCGGGCAGGCACTCTACAGCAGTGTCAGCTTTGGAGCCGGGGGGGCGCTGGGCAGCCTTATCAGTGGCTATCTGTGGCAGACACCGGGACCGATGTGGACCTATCTTCTGGCCAGTGGCCTCACCCTGCTCGCCCTACTGATTTCTCTTATCTGGCTCAAGGAAGATGACCGCCATAAAAATCCGGCGCTGTAAATACCTCTTTTTCTCCGGCTTTTTCACTTCCCTTCACACCCCCCATTACTTATACTATTGGGCTGAAAAAATTAGCGACATTCAGACAGCAGACACGTCCGTTGTCTCAACCAGGTGAAATCATGCATTTCTCGATTAAGAAAGGGCTGGATTTGCCCATCTCGGGTAAACCCGAACAATCTATCTTTGACGGCAACCCTGTCAAATCGGTAGCGGTCTTGGGTAATGAATATGTGGGCATGCGTCCCACCATGCTGGTCGAGGAAGGCCAGAAGGTGAAGCTGGGCCAGGCGCTGTTTGAAGACAAGAAAAATCCCGGGGTGATGTTCACCGCCCCAGGGGCCGGTACGGTCCGCGCCATCAACCGCGGCGCCAAGCGGGTCCTGCAATCCGTCGTGATTGACCTGGAAGGCGATGAAGAGGTCAGCTTCCAGCAATACGATGTCGCAGGCCTTGATAAGCTGGATCGGCAGGCCATTCAACAGAACCTGGTCGATTCCGGTCTCTGGCTCTCCTTCAGAACCCGTCCCTACAGCCGCTCTCCGGCGCTTGATTCAACCCCGCATTCGATTTTTGTCACGGCCATTGATACCAATCCCCTGGCCGCTGATCCCAGCGTGATTATCAATGAATACCCGGATGACTTTAAGCATGGCCTGACGGTCATCAGCCAACTGACCGATGGCAAACTGTTTCTCTGCCAGGCGCCGGATACAGCCCTGCCGGCCAGCCATTGTGAAAATCTTGAAATTCATACTTTTTCCGGGCCGCATCCTGCCGGTCTGCCGGGCACCCACATTCATTACCTGGATCCGGTCAGCGCGAGTAAAACGGTCTGGACCATCAACTACCAGGATGTTATCGCCATCGGCAAACTGTTCACTACCGGCCGCCTCTGGACCGAACGGGTCATTGCATTTGCCGGTCCGCTGGTAAATAAACCGCGTCTGATCCGCACTCGTCTCGGAGCAAGCACTGAAGATATTGTTTTTGGAGAAATCCAGAACGTACAGGCAAGGATTATTTCCGGCTCGGTATTGCACGGCCATACAGCTAACAACTGGGCAGCCTATCTGGGGCGTTACCATAACCAGTTGTCGGTGATTGCTGAAGGCACTGAACGTGAACTGCTGGGCTGGATTCGTCCGGGTGGCAAAAACAAGTTTTCGGCCCTGAATGTATTTATTTCCAGCCTGTTTCCGAAAAAAGATCTGGCGCTGACGACATCGCAGAACGGCAGCCCGAGAGCCATGGTGCCGGTCGGGGTGTTTGAACGGGTGATGCCACTGGATATTCTGCCGACGCAACTGTTGCGCGCGTTATTGGTCAAGGATACTGACTCTGCCCAGGCGCTGGGTTGTCTGGAACTGGACGAAGAAGACCTGTCTCTTTGCTCCTTTGTCTGCTCCGGCAAATACGATTATGGCCCGGCGCTACGGACCAACCTGACACAAATTGAGAAAGAAGGATAATCATGGCGCGTTTAAGACGTTTCCTTGATCGTATCGAGCCGCAATTCCAGAAAGGCGGTCCATACGAAAAGTATTACGCCCTGTATGAGATGGTCGATACCTTCATCTACACGCCGGCAGATGTCACACGCGGTTCACCGCATGTACGCGATGCCATCGACCTCAAGCGGGTCATGAGTTATGTCGTTGTCGCTACCTTCCCGGTGCTGCTGCTCATGCTCTGGAATACTGGTTTCCAGGCCAATTCGGCGATGGCGCAAATCGGTATGACCGAAACTGAAGGCTGGCGTCAATGGCTGATGAGCACGCTGGGTATCGCTTACGACCCCAACAGTCTGTTCGCCAATATGTTTCACGGCCTGCTCTACTTCCTGCCAATGTATATCGTCACACTGGCGGCCGGCGGGCTGTTCGAGGTCATTTTTGCCGCTGTCAGGAACCATGAAGTCAATGAAGGTTTCCTGGTCAGCTCGATGCTCTACACCCTGACCTTGCCGCCTTCCACCCCGTTGTGGATGGTCGCTTTGGGGATCATTTTCGGTGTCGTGTTAGGTAAAGAGGTGTTCGGTGGTACCGGCAAAAACTTCCTTAACCCGGCCCTGACAGGTCGTGCCTTTCTCTATTTTGCCTATCCGGCCGCGATGTCCGGGGATGCCGTCTGGACTGCCGTTGATGGCTACACCGGCGCCACACCACTGGCACTCGCCGCAAGCGGTGGCGTGGAAGCGATTAAAGAAGCTGGCTATACCTGGTCACAAACCTTCTTCGGCATGATTCCCGGCTCCTTGGGTGAAACCTCGACACTGGCAATCATGATAGGGGCCGCGTTCCTGATTTATACCCGGGTGGCTAACTACCGGATTATTTTCGGCGTATTTTTTGGCATGGTTGCCACCACCCTGCTGTTCAACCTGGTCGGCAGCGACACCAACCCGATGTTCAGTGTGCCCTGGTACTGGCATATGACGATTGGCGGTATCGCCTTCGGTATGGTGTTTATGGCCACTGATCCGGTCTCTGCGGCCATGACCGACAAAGGCCGCTGGATTTATGGCTTCCTGATTGGTTTTATGGCGGTGCTGATCCGTGTGGTTAACCCCGCCTTCCCGGAAGGCATCATGCTGGCGATCCTGTTCGGTAATATGTTTGCACCGCTGATCGATCACTTTGTGATGCAGGCCAACATTAAACGCAGATTGAAACGAAGTGAAGTCAATGGCTGAGTCAACTGAGAAAAAAGGATTATTAGGCAGCTTTCTGAGTCTGCCCAATGACAATCCCAAGAAAACCCTGTTTGTGGCAATCCTGTTGTGCCTGGTGTGTTCGATCCTGGTATCAACCGCAGCGGTCTCGCTGAAACCGTTACAGACCAGCAACAAGAAAGACGATATCAAACGTAATATTCTTGCTGTGACCGGCCTGAGCGATCAGGAAGGCAGTCTGGATGAGTTGTTCAGCCAATTTGAAGTCAAACTGGTTGATCTGGATACCGGCCTCTATGCCCATACTGATATTGACCCGGTCATCTATGACCAGCGTAAGGCGTCTGCCGACCCGATGATGAGCGTAGAATTGCCCGGTGGACAGGATATTGCCGGCATCAGCCGCCGCGCCAATATGGCGCCGGTTTACCTGCTGACTGAAGGCGATACCATCAAGCAGGTAGTACTGCCGGTCCACGGCTACGGTCTCTGGTCCACCCTCTATGGCTTTTTGGCCCTGGAGGGTGACTTCAACACCATTACCGGTCTGCGTTTCTATGAACATGCCGAAACCCCGGGTCTGGGTGGTGAAGTGGACAATCCGAAATGGCGCGCCAAATGGGATGGCAAAAAAGTCTTTGATGAACAGGGTAATGTCGAAATCCGTGTCATCCGCGGTTATGTGGATGAGAAAACGGCCAATGCCGAACATAAAGTCGACGGCCTGTCTGGTGCCACGTTGACCAGTAACGGCGTCACCAACCTGCTGCAATACTGGCTGGGTGATCACGGCTTCGGACCTTATCTGAAAAACATGCGTACCGAATTGGGGAAGTAACAGATGGCTAGTCAAGCAAAAACCAATGTTATCGATCCGTTAATCGACAATAACCCTATCACTCTTCAGGTGCTGGGTATTTGTTCGGCTTTGGCGGTGACTACCAACATGATGGCCTCGCTGATCATGTGTATCGCACTGACCACAGTGACCGCCTTCTCAGGCGCCTTTATCAGTGCCATCCGTAAACATATACCGGGCAATATCCGCATCATCGTGCAGATGACCATCATCGCCTCACTGGTCATCATCGTGGATCAGGTGCTCAAGGCGTATGCCTATGAGGCCAGTAAGCAATTATCGGTCTTCGTCGGCCTGATTATTACCAACTGTATCGTACTGGGCCGGGCTGAAGCCTATGCGATGAAAAACCCGCCGCTGTTGAGTTTCCTGGATGGTCTGGGTAACGGCCTCGGTTACAGCCTTATCCTGATGTCGGTCGCCTTTTTCCGCGAACTCCTGGGTGCTGGCAAACTGTTTGGGATGACGGTGATCCCGGTTGCCAGTGAAGGCGGCTGGTATATCCCTAACGGCCTGATGCTGCTGCCGCCAAGTGCCTTTTTTGTTATCGGTCTGATGATCTGGGCGATTCGTACCTGGAAGAAAGAGCAGGTGGAAAAACCGGACTATCAGATTCACCAGGTTCACCGTACGGAGGTGCTGTAAATGGAACATTACCTGAGCCTGTTTATTCGCTCGATTTTTGTCGAGAACCTGGCCCTGGCTTTCTTCCTGGGTATGTGTACCTTCCTGGCGGTCTCCAAAAAAATTGAAACCGCACTGGGTCTGGGTATCGCTGTGGTGCTGGTACAGAGCATCACGGTACCGGCCAATAACCTGATTTATCAATATCTGCTGAAAGACGGTGCGCTGGCCTGGGCCGGTCTGCCGGAAGTCGACCTGAGCTTCCTGGGTCTTATCAGTTACATCGGCGTGATCGCCGCCATGGTCCAGATCCTGGAAATGGCGATGGATAAATATGTGCCGGCTTTGTATAACGCGCTGGGTATCTTCCTGCCGCTGATTACCGTGAACTGCGCCATTCTCGGCGGTACCCTGTTCATGGTCGAACGCGACTACAACTTCGCAGAGAGTGTCACTTACGGTCTGGGCAGTGGCTTCGGCTGGGCGCTGGCGATTACCGCGATTGCCGGTATTCGCGAGAAGCTCAAATATTCCGACGTACCTGACGGACTGCAGGGTCTGGGTATCACCTTTATCACCGCAGGTCTGATGGCGCTTGGATTTATGTCATTTTCGGGGATACAGCTGTAATGGAAATCATACTCGGTATCGTACTCTTCACGCTGATCATCATGGCTCTGGTGTTCCTGATCCTGGGCGCCCGCTCACGACTGGTCTCCACCGGTGATGTGAATATCATCATCAATGACGAGAAGACCATTAAAACCAAGCCGGGCAGCAAATTGTTGGGCGCTCTGGCTGACGCGGATTTGTTCGTGTCCTCCGCTTGCGGTGGTGGTGGTACCTGTGGTCAGTGCAAGGTCAAGATTTTCGAAGGCGGCGGCTCTATTCTGCCGACTGAAGAATCGCATATCACCAAGCGTGAAGCGCAGGATGGGGAGCGTCTCTCCTGCCAGGTCTCAGTCAAGCAGGATATGAAAATCGAAGTGCCGGAAGAGGTCTTCGGTGTCAAAAAATGGGAGTGCACTGTTCGCTCCAACCATAACGTCGCCACCTTCATCAAGGAACTGGTGCTGGAACTGCCGGAAGGCGAAGACGTGAAATTCCGCGCCGGTGGTTTTATTCAGATCGAATGTCCGCCACACACGGTTGAATATAAAAACTTCACCATCGAAGATGACTATCGTGGTGACTGGGATCGCTACGATATGTGGCGTTACAAGTCAGTGGTCAAGGAAGATGTGGTTCGTGCCTACTCCATGGCCAACTATCCGCTGGAAAAAGGCATCGTCATGCTCAACGTCCGGATTGCCTCGCCGCCACCGGATCAGGACGATATTCCACCGGGTCAGATGTCTTCCTACATCTTCAATCTGAAACCGGGCGATAAAGTCACCATTTCCGGTCCCTTTGGTGAGTTTTTTGCCAAAGATACTGATAAGGAGATGGTCTTCATCGGTGGTGGCGCCGGTATGGCCCCGATGCGTTCGCATATTTTCGATCAGCTGGGTCGTTTGAAGAGCAAACGTAAGATGACCTTCTGGTATGGTGCCCGCAGCCTGCGCGAAATGTTCTATACCGAGGACTTCAACCAGCTGGCTGCCGAACACGACAACTTCACCTGGAATGTCGCCCTGTCCGATCCTCTTCCCGAAGATAACTGGCAGGGGTACACTGGATTTATACACAACGTGCTGTATGACAATTATCTGAAAGATCATCCGGCACCGGAAGACTGCGAGTTTTATATCTGTGGTCCGCCGATGATGAATGCTGCTGTAATCAGCATGCTGGAAGATCTGGGTGTCGAGCGCGAGAATATCCTGCTTGATGACTTCGGAGGCTAAATGACCACCTTTATCGCCGCTTTTTTAATACTGCTGCTAGTCGTTGCCGGTATGGCCATCGGCGTCATCTTCGGTCGTTCATCGATCAAGGGCAGCTGCGGCGGTCTCAACCAAGTTGGCTTGGGTGGTAGCTGCGGTGGTGCCTGTTCTCTTGAAGAAAAAGAGGAATGTGCCCGCCGTAAAGCAGAACAACAATAAGGTCACAGGAGAGAAGCCATGCTCGCACCGTTGAAAGTAAAAGACTATATGAATGGCACCAAAATCACCTTCACACCGGATATGGATGTGCTGCGTGCGATTCATCAACTGATTGAATTCAAAATTTCCGGTGCACCGGTGATCGACCATCACGGCAACCTGATCGGTTTTCTGTCGGAAAAAGACTGCATGCAGGTGGCGCTCAACGCCGCCTACCAGGGCGAAGCAGCCGGCAAAGTCGCCGAGTTCATGCATGAAGGCTGCCAGACCGTTGATGTTGAGGCATCGATTATCGAAGTGGCTGAAACTTTCCTGAAAACCGCATTCAAATGTCTGCCGGTTGTCAAAGACAACCGTCTGGTCGGTTCCATCACTCGCCAGAATATTCTCAAGGCACTGGAAACAACCTCTAATATCGAAAGCCACAAAAAGCCGGCCAAACAATCCACCAAGCAACAGATTCATGTCAGCACCCCGAACTGAATACAGCATCGGCCCATAAGACATAAAGCAGCTACTCCGGTAGCTGTTTTTGTATGGAAAGACGCGCTACACTGACCACACAGGCCCAATAACCGGAGCTCTTCATGCAACTGGTATTTCGTGCCAACAATATTCTCGAAGCCCATATCGTCGCAGGCATGCTTAAAAGTCATGGTATAGACTGCCATGTCGGTGGTCATTATCTTCAGGGAGCGGTCGGTGATTTGCCCGCTACAGATTTTGCTCATGTCTTTGTCGACGAAGCGGATCAATCGCGGGCTGAGACACTGATTGAAGATTATGAAAATGGCGAACTCTGAGTCCGCGGGAGCCGTCATCGGCATGATGATAAGCCTGACATTTTTTCCCACGGCGTAAATTGATGTAAGCTTGCAACTCAACTTGCCAACAAGAAAATTTAGTTATGATCTACAACAGCATTCTCGACACTATCGGCAACACCCCGGTTGTCCGTCTCAATAACATCGCCCCCGATCACGTTGACATGTATGTGAAGGTCGAATCCTTCAATCCGATGGGCTCAGTCAAGGACCGGCTCGCTTTTGCGGTGATTGATGATGCTGAAAAGCGTGGTGTGCTCAAACCGGGGCAGACAGTGGTTGAGGCCACTTCCGGTAATACGGGTATCGCGTTGGCGATGGTCTGTGCGGCCAAAGGCTATCCGTTTGTTGCCACCATGGTTGAAACCTTCTCCGTAGAACGTCGCAAGATCATGCGCGCGCTGGGGGCTAAAGTGATCCTGACACCGGCCGCCGAAAAAGGCACCGGCATGGTGAAAAAAGCACAAGAACTGGCTGACAAACACGGTTGGTTTCTGGCCCGTCAATTTGAAAACCCGGCTAACCCCGCTTATCACCGCAATACCACCGGTCCCGAAATTTTAAGTGACTTTGCCGGCAAACGGCTGGATTACTGGGTCTCCGGCTGGGGTACCGGTGGCACTCTGACCGGGGCCGGTGAAATGATCAAACTGGCCCGTCCTGACACCAGAATTGTCGCCACGGAACCTGCTGCGGCTTCACTGCTGGCTGGCGGTGACTGGAACCCGCACAAGATTCAGGGCTGGACCCCGGACTTTATTCCCGATGTACTGAACCGTAACCTTCACGACGAGCTGTATCCGGTCACTGATGAAGAAGCCAAAGACTGGGCGCTTCGACTTGCAAGTGAAGAAGGGATTTTTGTCGGCCTGTCCTGTGGCGGTACGCTTGCTGCCGCGATGAAGGTGGCAGAAAAAGCCGAATCCGGCTCGACCATTCTGGCCATGCTGCCAGATACGGGTGAACGTTATCTGTCCACCTACCTGTTTGAAGGCATGAATGAAGAATCAGATGATGACTGGCTGAACAGTCAGTAATCAATCGACTTTAACGATGATATTAATCTTTTTTAATCGTTAGACTTGCTTATTAGTCCGCGTCATAATTTATCCAGCGCTTGAGGAGCAACCCGGCGTTGAGACTAACCTTAGGAGGAGAGAAAACCATGTGGACTAAACCAGAATACTCAGATATGCGTTATGGTTTCGAAGTAACCATGTATATCTGTAACCGCTAATTACTTCATATCCTTTTCACCCTGAAAAAGCCCCTTCCCGAGGGGCTTTTTCTTTTCTAGTCCAGTACGTCTGCCAGCGTCAGCGACCAGCAACAGGTGTGGTCAGCCCCTAACACGATATAGCTCTGCACATTATCCAGCGACTTCATATGTGCCAGATAAGACATCAGGATCGATCCCGGCACCACATTATCGCGTTCTCCGATGAGATGGATCTGAGGTACAGATTCCAGCGCCTCACTGAAATTAATCGGATTCAGTGAGCCTGCAAGCGGGTCAATTTGATTAAAGTCCGTCCAGCGCTTGTGATCTAGGTTACCGGCCACGGTCACCAGTAAATCCACATCCCCCCGCATCGCCGCCACGATACTGGCCACCGTGCCACCACCTGAAAAACCGATAAGACGAATTTCCTTGGCCTGATAACGGATTTTCATCGCTGAGATAGCGCGATTCATCGACTGAACGACCTGTCCGGAATATCGGTGCGAGGTCCACACATCCTTACCACAGGTATTCATACGGTTTGCGCGCAGGTATTGGCAGGGACGGCCAATATAAACACTGTTGCCACCGATATCCTGTGCCAGTTTCAGTGCAACACCGGGCATGCCGTCGCCTTCAATAAAAATATTAAGCACATCAGCACGGCGCAGTTCCGGCGGCGCAAAACCCATCATGGTGTGAACGCCTCCGGATAAAACAACCCGACTCCAGGGGATGAAATCGTCCGCATGCACACTGGGGAAAACCAGGATCATGAGCAGTAAAAACCATCTCATAGCGCACCTCTCAAAGAGTTGTGTCGTACAAGGTTTTGCATAACTGATGCCAACATTGTCAGTGCTATCAGTACGATACAGAATCAGACTGCGAAGTTTTGATTCTCATCCCTGTAAAAACCTATTACTATCAGCGCATGACCAGTTATATCAAATACTTCGATCCGGGCCGTGAGTATTTCTTTGTTGAAGGCTGCTTTATCAACGAATTATCCAATGACCCACATGATCCGAATGTGTCGATTGCCCGTGTCAAGGTGACGCCGGGTGTCACAACCGCATGGCATCGGCTCAGCGGGACGACAGAACGTTATGTCATATTGGAAGGCGAAGGCGAGGTCGAAGTGGGTGATAGCGCACCAAAAAGGGTTAAAGCCGGTGATGTGGTCACTATTCCGCCCCAAATCAGACAGCGAATCAGTAATCCCGGTGATAAAGATCTGATTTTCCTGGCTATCTGTTCTCCGCGTTTTCAGGAAAAGCATTATATTGACAGTTGATAGATTGACGACTGCCGCATTTTTAACCATCAATATTATCTGTTAGGCTGAATATGTAAGGGTTAGATAGACATCCTTAAAGGAGGTCAGCATGACTCAGAAACAAAGACAAGCCGCCAGAGAAAACATCAAAAAAGCACAAAAAGCCTGGCAGGAGATGACATCTCGCCAGCGCGCGCTCGCCCAGCCGGAAGGCGATGAACGTGCCGACGTGGGTACAAAAGGTGAAGGTGACTATTACCGGGTTATTGTACGTCCCAAGAACCAGTTCACTAGTTTTCGCAGTCATGATGTTGGACGCGGCGGTCATACCCTGCGATTGTCAGGCCACCGTTCCAGCGGTTCCTGGGCCACCCATGCCTGGTTGATTCATAAAGACGATTCCTATGTCGATGATCAGGGCTATCTTCGCAGTGACAGAAAACCTGTGCAGAAAGTGCTCCGTAACCTGCGTAGCGTGCCGCGGCGGGTGAAGGGTGATATTTTCGAATCCAAGCCGCGACGCAACGTGCCGGAAAAAGACAAACCGACTGCGGCGCAGCAAAGAGCCCGGAAAGAAAATATCGAAAAAGCCCAGCAGGCGCGCCATCATTGATATTCAGCTGACACAGCTTACGCTGTAAAAGATAATCCAGATCAGCAGTGGTATAGCTACTGAAGCGAGTAGGATAATCCAGCACAATATCTGGGCGATTCGCCCGCGCCAGACAGCGGCTTTTCCTTCTATGATGCGCACATCGCGTATCACCTGTGTATCGGGAGGAGGGAATCGCTCAGCCTGGACGATTCTGCCAGCATAACGAAGCAGGTAAATGCTAAAGCCGATAACCGGTGCCACGGGTATCAGCATGAGCAGGAAAGCCAGGTAATGATGCTCAACTAACAGCTCGGCATTGTCTTCAATCCAGACATTCACATTGCCAATCAGGCCGTCGAACAACAGAAACAGCACCGCGCCCACAGCCAGGCCAATCAGAATGGATTTAATCGCCTTGCGCCGCGCGACAGGATCAGCCTTTTGAATATGCGCCATGACTCCCCGCTCGGTAACAGATATTGCACCATCATAACAAACAGCGTGACCGGTTATTACCGTGTCCCCCTCATCCATGCTTGCATATCGCCTAAGCTTGAGCGCATCATAAAATTGTGACTGCTTCAGTCACCACACATGTCTGACAGCCCTATCTGAAAACGATACTGGAGGTTAATTCTTATGCAGTTGCCTATCCAAATCACCTTCCGCCAAATGGAACCCTCCGAAGCACTTGAGACGAAAATCCGCGAAAAAGCAGCCGGGCTGGAACAATTCTTCGATCGCATCATGAGCTGTGATGTCATTGTCGAACAAAGCAACCGTAATCATCACCAAGGTAACCTGTTCCATGTCCGCATTGATCTGCGTGTACCTGGCAAAGAACTGGTCGTCAGTCGCGACCCAATCAAAAATCACGCCCATGAAGATCCTTATGTTGCTGTTCGTGATGCCTTTGAAGCGATCAAACGCCAGCTGAAATCATATGCCAAGCAGCAGCGTCGAGAGGTTAAAACTCACGATATCCCCCCTCATGGTCGCATCAGTGTCCTATTCCCGATGGAAGATTACGGCCGTATTCTGACACCCAATGGCCGCGATATTTATTTTCATCGCAACAGCGTGCTGGATGCCGACTTTGAGGATCTTGAGGAAGGGATGGAAGTCCGTTTCAGCGAAGAAATGGGCGAGGAAGGACCGCAGGCGAGTACCGTGAAACTGGTTGGGAAGCATCATGTGGTTTAACAACTTGAAGCGATGATTATCAATATGTCCGACAAAATATCGATCGCTATCAAGGTTAAAAAATGCTGAGCGATAGCATTTCCTTCCCTTACTAAGTAACTATCTGCCTAACATACAGTCAATGATGATGCCTTAACAGGATATGACCCAATGAAGCGACTGACATACATTATTCTCAGTGTCACTATGACGCTCGTTCCTCAATTAGGCTTCAGTGCCGATATTCAAAGCATACTCCAGCATCCTGATCGTAATGCCAGCAACGCCCTGCGTGATAAGTATCGCCATCCAGCACAGACCCTTTCGTTTTTCGGAATCAGAGCTGACATGTCGGTTATCGAAATCTGGCCAGGCAAAGGCTGGTATACAGAAGTGCTTGCACCATGGATCAAACAGGGAGATGGACAATTTATTGCGGCTGGTTTTCCTCAGGATACCGGCCCCGAATGGCGCCAAAATATGCAGGCAGAATACGAAAGCTGGTTAGATCGTTTCCCAGACAGGTTCAATGAAGTCGATGTAGTAGAGTTTGGCCCCCCCGGAAACTGGCGGTTGGGTCCAGATAACAGCGTTGACGCAGTACTCACTTTCAGGAATGTGCATAACTGGGTCAAGGGGGAGTATGCAGACAGGGTCTTTAAGGCAATGTTTGATGTACTCAAACCGGGGGGCATTCTGGGGTTGACGGATCACCGGGCCAGGCCCGGTGCAGACATCGACACAATGAATGCTTCGGGTTATCTCACCGAGCAGCTTGTCATTGACCTTGCTCGGCAGGCTGGCTTTGTTCTTGAAGAAAAATCAGAAATTAACAGTAACCCTAAAGACAGTAAAAATCATCCTGCCGGGGTGTGGACACTACCACCAACCTTACGTATGGGTGAGCAGGAGAATGAGAAATACCTGGCTATCGGTGAGAGCGATCGCATGACCCTGAGGTTTAGAAAACCTCTAGACTGAATACGCCAGTCTATTCAGGGTAAAGTTCATACCCTGTCCGGGATTATGCATAGTGATGACCTTACGTTATCGCCTGCATCCCTATAGGCGACCCTTCGGGTTCGCCTCACTCATTCAAAAAGGTTCCAGACGTTTTTGTTATGTGCATGGATGGGAACGAGCCGCTGTCACTATCCTGCCAGTTCGACACTTGAATATTCCTGTTCATCGTATGCCGCCATTTCAGGCGCAATGGGCGGCAACTTCGTTCAAGTAGTTCACGGTTAAACTTCAGATAATAAAAAAGGCCACCCTCGTTGAGGAAGGCCTATCTTCATGTCTCTTGAGCTACTTTGATGAGGTGCATCCATGCACCTCACCCTTCGGGCGCCTGACGGCGTCCAAATCTGTTCCAGACAGATTTGTCACATGGGGCTTTCCCGATTCAAGATAGAACAATCAAGGATTTTAGATATAAAAAGCCTGGCAGTTATTGACATGGATGTAATGGCCGCTATCGCTATCCCTGCTATCGCGGCATTTGGACATCCTGTCCATCATATGCCGATAACACAGGATGCAGTTATCGGTGACCTACTTTATCAGCCACATCCCTGTGGCTGACCCTTCGGGTTCGCTTCGCTCATTCAAAAACGCTCCCGGCGTTTTTGTCACATGGGTTGTTCACATGCTCGGGTGAGGCCATTACAAATCATTTTGTCCCGTCCTAAAATACGTTGACAGTATTCATCACAGCCAGCGGTATTATGTCGCTGGCTTTATTATGCACTTCTTGAGGTGTTTTCATATTCAAGCTCAGGTGCGGCCTAAAGACATTGTACGCTTCAACAGATTCTCTTATTAACACCTTCAGTTCCTCAAAAGTACTGCAACGATAAAGTAAAAACTCCTGTTTAAGGATACCGTTTACCCGCTCAGCCAGGGCATTCTGGTAGCAGTCATAGCCCTCCGTCATGGAGGGTTGGATCTGATGCTTTTCTAACAGACTTTGATATGAATAAGCGCAGTATTGAAGACCTCGATCAGAGTGGTGCATCAAAGGCTGCCTACCTGCTCTTTGGCTGATGGCCTGTTTCAAGGCAGGAATCACATCGTCAGCCTTCATTTCGTGACTGAGATGGTAACCCACAATCTTACGTGAGAATGCGTCAGTAACCAGTGATAAATAATGAACGCCTTCATCCGTTTCAACGTAGGTAATATCACTCACGAAGGCTTGTTCAGGCCGGTACAGCTTGCACCCTGCATAAAGATTGCTGTGTTTCTTCATCCAGTGACGGCTGTTTGTGGTTTTCGTATAGTTTTTCTTTGGACGAACCAGTAATCGCTGTTGGCGGAGATAGTCAAACAGACCATCGCGGCCGAGTTTGATGCCGTGATGCTGGAACTCCTCTTTTAACAGGTAATATAGCTTACGGGTTCCCAGTCTCGGCAGTCGCTTTCGAACACGTTGCACAAGCTCCTTGACCGGCTCTAGCTGAACCTGGCGCCGCCTTCGACGCTGGAGTCGTTGATAGAACCCTTGGCGTGATACACCAAAGAGTCTGCAGCTTTTGCTTAAGCTTACTTTGCTTTGCGCTTGGAGATTGAGTGCTCCCTGCATAAATACTTTTTTCGCAGGCCGGCTCCGTAATCTCGATCCACAATATCAATCATCTCATTGAGCAGGAGGTTACGGTCACGCTCATCTGCCAATTCTCGTTCCAGACGTTTGATCTTTTGTTCGGGTGTTTCCTGAGTATCATTCATTGACGCGATCCTCGAACAGGACCAGTCTAATTTACCATGCTTGCGGAGCCAGTTGAGAACTGTACTACGACCTTGGATACCATAAATTTTCTGTGCTTGTTTGTATGTCAACTCGCCTTTTTCGACTTGCTCGACAACAGCCAATTTAAAGCCAAGGTTGTAATCACGCTGACTGCGTTTCCTGCGGGTAGAAATGACGTTGTTCATCTTCTTTACTCCAGATGACAACGTATTTCAGGACGGGACATTTGAACAAAAAAAAGCCCATCCGATTGGATGGGCTCTTTTTTTTGTATTAAAGCCTGGCAGTGACCTACTTTGTTTGCCCCATCCCTGGGGCAAATCGCTACGCGACCTGCCTCCGGCAGTCCAAGATTGCTCCTGCAATCTTGTCACTTCGTTCAAGTAGGTCACACTTTCTAAACTTCAAATAATAAAAAAGGCCACCCCTATCGGAGTGGCCTTTTCTATTATATTAAAGCCTGGCAGTGACCTACTTTCACATGGGAACTCCCACACTATCATCGGCGCTGAGCTGTTTCACTTCTGAGTTCGGGATGGGATCAGGTGGTGCCAACTCGCTATGGCCGCCAGGCATAAACGG
>NZ_VENF01000016.1 GCF_009711715.1 Methylophaga sp.
GCTGCTTTTTTTTTTTTGTTAGTTAAGTGTTTATTTTTGCCGTCAGAACTTTTACCATAAATGTGAATCATTCGTATTTGAATAGTCTGAAACAGGGATGAAATTTGGGTAAAAAAGCACACATTCTGATCATTGAAGACGACACTAAACTGAGCGACCAGTTGAAACAGTTGTTAGAGGCGGCGGAGTTCGACATCAGCCAGTCTTTCAATGGCGAGCATGGATTACTGATGGCGATGAAAGCGCAGTTTGACTTGATATTGCTCGATGTGGCGTTACCTGAAAAAGATGGGTATGCCGTGCTGAAAACATTGCGACAAAGCCGGACCACACCCGTGATGATGCTGACCGCGCATGGAGCAGAAGAGGAGCGAATTACCGGCTTGCGTAATGGGGCCGATGATTATCTGCCAAAACCTTTCAATCTGACCGAGCTGTTACTTCGCATAGAAGCTATTCTCCGCCGCTCGCTTCCACAGACCAAGTCGGAATCCAGCCTGACAAGACTGACACGAGCCGGTCTGGAAATTGACAGAAATAAACTACAGGTCAGCTTTGATGGCAAACAGCTGACATTTACCCCGATTCAGTTCAAATTGCTGTGGACGCTGATGCAGCATCCGGAGCAAACAATCAGTAAACCGGCTTTATATCAGCTGGTGCTGGAACGTGAATTCAGTCGCTATGATCGCAGCCTCGACATGCATATGAGTCGGGTGCGGCGGAAACTGACTGCGGCAGGCATGCCGGCCGACCGGTTGCAAACCGTGCACGGCACTGGCTATAAGTTGCTATGAAGCGTCGACTTCTCTGGAAGCTCAGCGCAATTATCGTAGCTGGCACGGTCCTGCTGTTCTGGCTGATCCACATGCTTGTTAACAAGACTGAGCAGCGTATGAGCTTTATTGATGAAGTGCATCAGCAAACCTTGTATGACTACGCAGCTAAAGCAGAACAGCTGTATCTGGACGATGACGAGGCCGGGCTTGAGGAGTGGCTACAGACAATTCGTGACAGAGAAAACACCTGGGTAGCCGTGGTACAGCCAGAGCTGCAGCCGATTGCTGGCAGCGAACTGTCGCAGGAATTCAAACAACGGTTCCGCCTGGGACGCAGTATTGACTGGAAAATCCATCTCTATTTCAAAGCCAACCCAGTCATGGATGTTATTTTTGCCGATGGGCGCACCCATTTCTTAATTACTTTGCCGCAACGGATGCGTCCCGGTACCTACTGGCTGGAAACCAACCTGCTGCTGCAGATTGCCCTGCCGATGCTGTTGATGGCGATAATCAGCATTATCATTTACCGTCATGTGATGTCACCGCTCAGGCAACTCGAACGTGCTGCCCAGCAGTTCAGTCAGGGGAATTTTGATGTCCGCGTCAGAAACAGTCTTGGCACGCGAAATGACGAAATCACTGCGCTGGCCGACACCTTTGATGGCATGGCTGAGCGGATTGGTAATCTTATTCAGACTCAGCGTCACCTCACTTCGGATTTATCGCATGAACTGCGAACCCCACTGACGCGGATTGAGCTGGCGCTTGACTGGGCCGAACAGCATTCACCGGATAGCGAACCTTTGAGACGGATCAGGGAAGAATGTGAGCAGATGCGGCATTTGGTCGAGGATACGCTCAGCTTGGCCTGGCTGGAGAACGAACGGCCCCAGTTACTGACTGAAGAACTGGATCTGACGGATCTGATCGACAGTATTGTAGATGATGCCCGTTTTGAATTTCCTGAACACAGCATTGAACTCAAACTGCCTGAACAGGCACCGCTGACAGAGAGCAGTGATCGGGCACTGGGTCATGCGATCGAAAATATTATTCGTAATGCCCTTACTCATACCCCTGAAGGCGGCACAGTGACAGTGAGCCTTCGATCTGTTGACCAACAGTATCAGCTTGATATTGATGATGAAGGTCCGGGCATTGCAGCCAAATATCTGCAGGATATTTTCAAATCTTTTTTTCGGCTTGGCCGTAGCAGTCGGCAGCTGTATCAGGGCTTTGGTATCGGTCTATCGCTTGCCAAGCGTCAGGTTGAAGCGGTGGGAGGTAAGCTGACAGCCACGAATCTTGATACAAAGGGGCTGAGAATGACTATCCGCTTACCAGCACCTGTGCCCGCCAAGTAGAAATCACAATCTTGTAACAATTGTAAAAGTCATTTCATTTCAATTGCATGCTGATTAGAATGCGATCTTGTTTTATTTGATAATGATTATTATTAACGAGGTCGTTGTGAGTAAGAACTTGAATCCTATCAGTCGTCCGACTGTACTCTCTATTGCACTTATGTCAGCCATTGCATCACAGCCAGCCATGGCAGAGCCGGTCCAGCTGGAGACTGTTCAGGTCACCGGTAATACGATTACACCAGAATTAAACAGTGTTGATGCAGAACAGATTGAAAAGCTGCAGGCGAATGATCTGGAAGACCTGTTCAGCCAATCACCGGAAGTGACCGTAGGTGGTGGCCCCGATGTGGCGCAGAAGCTCTATATCCGCGGTCTGGAAGACCAACTTCTGAACATTACTATTGATGGTGCTCAGCAATCCACTCGCCAGTTTCACCACGCCGGTCGCATCAGTATTGAGCCTGAATTGTTGAAACGGGTTGAGGTCAATGCCGGTGCCGGGAATGCCTTGTCAGGCCCTGGTGCATTGGGTGGATCAGTGAAGTTTGTCACCAAAGACCCGGAAGATATGCTGAAACCGGGTGAAAAATTCGGTGGCCTGGTCAAGGGCATGTTTTCTAGTAATACCGATTCGTTCAAAACCAATACCACACTGTTTGGTCGCCTGAGCGATGACTGGAGTGCTATGGTCTCCGCGACGAATTACAACCCGGATGAATACGAAGATGGCGATGGTAATGAAGTAGCAGGAACAAAGTTTGATCAGGATTTTCTGTTTGCCAAAGTCGTTGGTCGTCTTAGCGATAGCCAGACAGTACGTTTGAGCTATGAAAAACGTGAAGATCAGGGGGAGAGAACACAACGTCCACAGTGGATTGTGAGTTCATGGAATCCGCTGTACCCACTGGATATTGAGCGTGAAACGGTAACCCTGAATTACGAGTTGAATCCACTTGATAATCAATATCTGGATATGGCCCTGACTCTGTATAACACAGAAACCCAGCTGTTCCAGAATGGCCGGTTCGGTCCTTACTATGGAGTCGGTGAGAGCAAAGGCTTTGATCTGCGTAATACCTCTATCCTGGGCATACATAAAGTGACCTACGGTATCGACTACCGTGAAGATGAGACGGTCGCCGGGGGCGATGCCTATGGTGATAAATCAGCGTTTAGCGACGAATCCGAGGTGAGAGGCATCTATATTCAAGACGATATGCAGCTTACTGATGCCTTGTTGCTCAGTGCTGGTCTGCGTTACGACGACTATGATCTGGAAACCCAGTTTGGCGATAACGACTTTGATGAAGATGAAGTCAGCCCAAATATTGGTATTAACTATCACTTCACGGATAACTGGAGCGCCTTTGCTTCTTATGCAGAGGCTTTTAAGGGACCACAGGCACAGGATGCATTCAAAATTGACTTCGTTGCCAATGATCCTAACCTGAAGCCTGAAGATGCACAGAACGCCGAATTTGGTGTGGCTTATGAATCAACAAGCTGGTTTGGATCAGCCAAGGTGTACAGAAGTGAAATTGAAGATGTCGTGGCTGATCCTGCCGGTGGCCCACGTCTGTTTGAAAATATTGGTGATCTGGAATCAGACGGCGTCATTCTGGAACTGGGGCGCCGGTGGGATAATATTCTGGCCCGAGTCAGCTATCACTACAACGACGCCGAAGTGGACGGCTTGGAAGCGAATGGCTTCGACCATAATGGCATTGCCAACCTGATCCAGGATACCTTCATAGCCCAACTTGACTATCAACTGAACTCCCAATGGAACTTTGGCTGGAATGCTCGTTTTGTTAAAGGCAACGACAATATCGAGACCAGTGCCGGTGAAATCGACAAGCCTGGCTACGGTGTACACGATTTCTATGCCCAGTGGCTACCATCAGCATCGGAAGATATTCGTCTGACCTTGACAGTCAGAAACGTGTTTGACAAAAACTACCTGGATCACGCCAGTGTCGGTGACTTCGAGCATATTGCAGGTTATGAAGGGGTCAGAGGCTTCAATGAACCGGGCCGTGACATTCGCCTGAGCGTAGCATGGCAGTTCTAGGCTGCTGATATTCAGATTATAGTCAGACTGAGCAAGCCAGGTACTTAGTGCCTGGCTTGTTTAGTTTTTGAGAAAGCACAGTTACTTCAAATGAGGCAAATTAAAGACTTTATTTCACAATAAGTCGAGCAGGGCGATGATGCCAGAATAGGCTGGCTGCCAGGGCAAAGGTCAGCCATTCAGCGATTGGCAGGGCGATAAGAAACTGCGGTGATGATAGTAGCGAGCTAAATATCCATAGCAGCCCCACCGGAAAAAACAGACCACGGGACAGAGCAATCAGCATCGACGGTCTGGGTTTTTGCATCGCTGTCAGATAAATCGACAGAATCACGTTCAGCCCGTTGATCAGAAACAGCGGCCAGACCAGCCCGATAAATGCTACCGATAACTGCCGGGTTGAAGTAGAGCTATCATCCAGAAATAATCCCGTCAGCCATTGCGGTGACAGCAGCAATAACAGTGCAAGCATCAGACTGATGGACATCACCATGCCCGATGCGGTGGCGACAAACTGCAATATGCGTTGCGGATTGCCGGCCCCGTGGTTGTGACTGATCAACAGATGCAGTGCATCTGCAATGCCGTAGTAGAGCATCAGGCTGACAAAAATCAGGTAATTAATGACGGCGAACGCGGCGATACCGTTGACATCCAGCTGCATTACCAGTGTCCAGTTCAGGACCAGGATAACCAGTCCACCGGAGATTTCGTTAATACATTCAGATAATCCATTAAAGCTGATGCTTTTCAACTCAGCCCATTGAGTAGGCCAGGCCCAATGCAACAGGCGGTGCTGGCGGGCGAAGAAGCTCAGCAGAATGATGAGTTGGATACCCTGTGCAATTGCCGTAGCCCAGGCGGCCCCGACCAGGCCCATTTCAAAATGAATAATAAACAATGCATCCAGTGCGATATTCATTAGCGCGCCGGTGACCAGTGCCGTCGTGGCAAGACGCTGACCATTGTCCTGGCGCACGAAATAATACAGCACCATAGTAAAAATCTGCACTACCAGCACACAGCTGATGATATGGAAATAGGGCATTATCAGTGACATCAGACTGTCAGGCGTGCCGAGCCAACCGAGCAGCGTTTGATCCAGCCACCACGACAGCAGCATAAAGCTGATGCCGACGATCAGTACCGCCACCAGACATTTGCTGAGCACCGCAGAAGCCCGCTCATTTTGAGCGCGGCCGAGAAAATGACCGCAGCGGACCGCGCCACCGATGGCAATCATCAGGGCCAGGCCGAAAACCAGTGACAAATACGGAATCAGCAGGTTGATGGCGGCGAGGCCGTCGCTGCTGACAAAGTGGCCGACAAAGATGCCATCAACAATACTGGCAGTGGTGATCGCCAGCAGTCCCAGGATGGAGGGCAGTGCAAAGCGCAGGAAAGTCATGACGACCGGACCAGACAGAATCAGCGTATTGGGAGAGAGTGAAGACATGAACAGGCCCGGCTTGATGTCACGAAGTCGCTTAGGCTAATTATTCTCATTTGATTCAGCAAGGTTTTTCCAGCAATAAGCGGGAAAAGTGGAATGGATCATGATCGTTTTGTCACTGTTAAGTGCGTATAATAACGGGTCATTTGCTTAATTCGTGACCCGAAGCCGATGATGGTCAGTGAATAAAGAGCAGTGCTGGCCTGCTCATCATGGGCAGTTGAGGTCACCCACAAAAACATAACTGAATGAATAATATACGTAACTTTTCTATTATCGCCCATATCGACCACGGCAAATCCACCATTGCGGATCGCTTTATTCAGATCTGTGGTGGTCTCACCAACCGTGAAATGCAGCAGCAAGTGCTGGATTCGATGGATATTGAGCGTGAACGCGGCATTACCATCAAGGCACAGAGCGTGTCACTGGAATATAAAGCCCGTGACGGAGAGACGTATCAGCTGAACTTTATCGACACGCCCGGTCACGTCGACTTTTCCTATGAAGTCTCGCGTTCACTGGCCGCCTGTGAAGGAGCTTTGCTGGTGGTCGATGCGGCCCAGGGCGTGGAAGCACAGAGCGTTGCCAACTGCTACACCGCCATCGATCTGGGGCTGGAAGTGTTACCGGTGCTCAATAAAATCGACTTGCCCTCAGCAGAGCCCGACCGTGTTGCCCAGGAAATCGAAGATATTATCGGCGTTGATGCCATGTCTGCGGTCCGCTGCAGTGCCAAAACCGGCCTGGGCATTGAAGACGTGCTGGAAGAACTCGTCGCTAAAGTGCCACCTCCACAAGGGAACCCTGATGGCCCCCTGAAAGCGCTGATTATTGATTCCTGGTTTGACAGCTATGTCGGTGTTATCTCGCTGGTTCGCATTGTCGATGGCAGCCTGAAAACCAAGGATAAAATCCGGGTGATGTCGACCGGTCAGGAATATCAGGTCGATCAGGTCGGTACTTTCACACCGAAGCGCACTCCTTGTCAGGTGTTGGATTGCGGTGACGTCGGTTATGTCATTTCCGGGGTCAAGGAGATTGACGGGGCGCCGGTCGGTGACACTCTGACGCAGGCCCATCATGGTGCCGATAAAATGCTGCCTGGCTTTAAGGAAGTCACACCGCAGGTCTACGCCGGCATTTTCCCGGTCAGCAGTGACGACTACGAGAATTTCCGTGAAGCACTGGCCAAGCTGCGTCTGAATGACGCCTCCCTGTTTTATGAACCGGAAACTTCGCAAGCACTGGGCTTTGGTTTCCGCTGTGGCTTCCTGGGCCTGCTGCATATGGAAATCATCCAGGAACGACTGGAGCGGGAATACGATCTGGACCTGATCACCACCGCACCGACAGTCGTTTTTGAAGTCCTGAAGAAAAATGGGGACGTGGTCAAAGTCGAGAATCCGGCTTCATTGCCTGATGTCGGCAGTATTGATGAAATCCGGGAACCCATTGTAGCTGCTGATATCCTGGTGCCCCAGGAACATCTCGGTGCTGTCATTACCCTTTGCGTGGAAAAACGCGGGGTACAGAAACACATGCAGTATATGGGCAAACAGGTCGCCTTAAGCTACGAACTGCCAATGAACGAAGTTGTGATTGATTTTTTTGATCGCATTAAATCGGTCAGCCGCGGCTATGCTTCACTGGATTATCATTTCATCCGCTTTCAACCTGCGGATCTGGTTAAGCTCGATATTCTCATCAACAGTGAAAAAGTGGATGCTTTGTCGCTGATTGTGCATAAAGATACCAGTGTCAGCCGTGGGCGCCTGCTGGTGGAGAAAATGAAAGAACTGATCCCCCGGCAGATGTTCGATGTGGCGATTCAGGCCGCCATCGGCGGTCATATTATCGCCCGTTCCACAGTTAAGGCGATGCGTAAAAATGTATTGGCGAAGTGCTATGGCGGTGACGTGTCACGTAAACGCAAGTTGCTTGAAAAGCAAAAAGCGGGTAAGAAACGGATGAAGTCTGTTGGCAAGGTAGATGTGCCGCAGGAGGCATTCCTGGCAGTGTTACAGCTGTCCAAGAATTCATAAAAGGAGCGTGGTTGAGTGAGTTTTCCGGCATTGATGGTGTTACTGGTGGCTGTGACCGGCCTCATTTGGTTAATCGACAGGTTGTTCTGGGCGCCAAAAAGAAACAAAGAAGAAGACGAACCCGTTGTGGTGGAATATGCCCGATCCTTCTTTCCGATCATTCTGCTGGTACTGGTAATCCGTTCTTTTATTGCAGAGCCTTTCCGTATTCCTTCCTCATCCATGCTGCCAACGCTGCATATCGGTGATTTCATCCTGGTGAACAAATTCTCCTATGGTATCCGTCTGCCGGTTCTGCACACCAAACTGTTTGACACAGGTGAACCGGAGCGGGGCGATGTAGTTGTATTCCGCTATCCGAAAAAGCCGGAAGATCAGGATAAGCCGGATATCGACTATATCAAACGTGTGGTCGGTTTACCGGGCGACACCGTGGGCTATTTTGACAAGATGGTTTACATCAACGGTGAGCCGGTCGGTCAGGAATTACTTGAGCCGACCAATATCGTTTTACCCAGTTATACCGAATTACGTTTTGAGCATCTGGGCGAAGAAGGGCATATGATTCTGGTGGATACCGATAAGCGGCCGCTGGAAGGAGAAATGGTCGTTCCAGAAGGGCATTATTTCGTCATGGGGGATAATCGTGATAATAGTAATGACAGTCGTTACTGGGGCACCGTGCCGGAAGAGAACCTGGTCGGTAAAGCGTTCTTGATCTGGATGAGTTGGGACTGGAATGCCGGTGGTATTATCTGGAACCGCATCGGCCAGTCAATCAATTAAGGGGATAATCATGAAAAATCAACGTGGAATGACTTTGATTGGCTGGGTGATCGTGCTGGCACTTATTGCTTTTTTTGCCACGCTGGTGATGCGTCTGTTGCCAATGTACCAGGAGTACTATGGTGTGCTGCAGATCATGGAATCAATGGAAAACGAACTCAAAAATAACAATCTGAGTAAAAATCAGGTAGAGCTTCTACTCTACAAAAAGTTTGATACAGGTTATATAAAAAGCGTTGATAGGGAAGATATTGAAATTCTTCGTGGCAAAAATACGGCCTATATCACCAAAATCGTGATCGATTATGAAGTCAGAAAACCCTTTATCGCGCATATTGACCTCATCGGCCACTTCAAAGAAGAAATTGATATAGAGCCCAAGCGACAATGATGACCCAGCGGCAAAAAGCCCTGTGCAAACAGCTACAAATTGAATTCAAGGATACCGCCTTACTGCTTCAGGCACTGACTCATCGCAGCGCCGATCCCAAAAACAATGAGCGCCTGGAATACCTGGGTGACGCGATTCTGAGCTTTGTGATCGCAGAAGAGCTGTTCAATCGCTTTCCGCAAGTGAAGGAAGGCAAGCTCAGCCGACTGCGCGCCTCGCTTGTCAAAGGCGAAACGCTGGCTGAAATTGCCCGCGAACTGAAAATCGGAGAAGTGCTGATTCTGGGACCGGGTGAACTCAAAAGCGGCGGTTTCCGGCGCGAATCGATTCTGGCCGATGCGGTGGAAGCGGTTATTGGCAGTCTTTATCTGGACCAGGGGCTGGAAGTGGTCAAAGCCCTGATTCTCCGGCTTTATGATGAAAGACTTGACAGCATTGATGTCACTGAAACCGTCAAAGATCCTAAAACACGCTTGCAGGAACTGCTGCAGAGCCGCAAGCAACCTTTACCGATCTACAGCGTCCGTGAAATCAAGGGGGAAAACAAGCAGCCGGTATTTGAGGCCGCCTGCCAGGTGACCCTGCTGGATAAAGTCGTGATGGCGCAGGGTAGCAGCCACCGCAAAGCCGAAAAAAAAGCCGCTGAACGCGCCCTGACTCTGATAGAAAGTTCAATATGACTGAAACCCCATTCCGTTCCGGCTATGTCGCCATAATAGGCCGGCCCAATGTCGGTAAATCGACCCTGATTAACCGTGTATTAGGGCAGAAGCTCTGTATCACCTCGCGCCGGCCACAAACCACCCGGCATCGTATTCTGGGGATCAAAACCACAGAGCAGGGTCAGTTCATTTATGTCGACACGCCGGGGCTGCACAGTGACAACAAAAAAGCGATGAACCGCTATATGAATCGCGCAGCAGCTTCATCGATCGAAGATGTCGATGTCATTCTGTTTGTGGTGGAAGGGCTGAAATGGACCGATGAAGACAAAAAGGTCCTCAAACGTCTGCAGCAGGACGCCCGCGCCCCGGTCATTCTGGTGCTGAACAAAGCTGATAAGCTGAGTGATAAGGGTGCCTTACTGCCGCAAATGCAGGAACTGTCAGCACAATATGACTTTGCCGCGGTGGTACCTATTTCCGCCCGCAAAGGGATGAATACGGATGTGCTGGAACAGGAAATAGCCAAGCTGATGCCTGAAGGTGAAATGATTTATGACGAGGACCAGCTGACTGACCGCAGCTCCCGTTTTCTCGCTGCTGAAATCGTACGTGAAAAACTGTTTCGCTACCTGGGTAAAGAGTTGCCGTATTCCCTGACCGTGGAGGTGGAGCTGTTTGAAGAAGCTGACAACATGTTCCGCATCAGCGCCGTAGTCTATGTCGAACGCAGTGGTCAGAAATCGATTGTTATCGGTAAAAATGGTGAGCAGCTCAAACTCATCGGCCGCGAAGCCAGGCTGGAAATGGAACAGTTGTTTGGTTGCAAGGTTTATCTGCAACTCTGGGTCAAGGTTCGTGAGGGCTGGTCGGATAATGAGCGTATGCTCAAGAATCTCGGCTATAAAGACGATCTCTAAAGTCTCAACGTGGAACTGACTGCCGCCTTTGTTCTCCACCACCGGCCTTATCGAGAAACCAGTCTGCTGGTCGATGTACTGAGCCGTGATCACGGTCGTGTCAGCCTGGTCGCCCGCGGGCAGCGCCAGCAATCCAAACGTCGCCGCAATGTGATGCAGCTGTTCCAACCCCTGTGGCTGAGCTGGTATGGTCAGGGGGAACTGGTGACATTGAGTCAGGTGGAAGTGTCTGATGCTGCTTATCGCCTGCTGGGGAATGCGAGTTTATGTGGGCTGTACATGAATGAGCTGCTTTACAGGCTACTGCCGCTGCAAGAACCGGAAACCGACTTGTTTGATACCTATCAGCGGACACTTGAACAACTACAGAATAACAGCCATCAGCAGCAGGTCACTTTACGTTTATTTGAAAAGGCTTTACTCAGTGAACTGGGCTATGGCCTGCAACTCGACATCGAGGTCGACAGTGGCCAGCCGCTGCAGGATGAGTTGAACTATCTGTATCAACCCGACAGTGGTCCACATCTGTATCAAGCTGGCAGTGGCAATGCCAGTATTGTGTCGGGCAGAAGTCTACGCCACCTGCGTGAAGGGCAGGGGTTTGATGAGATCAGTCTGAAACAGATTAAAACCCTGATGCGGACAGTGATAAATTATTATCTGGGCGGGCGGCCTCTGCACAGCCGTCAGTTGTTCGCTGGCCTCAAACAGTTTAATAGCAAATAAAAACGGAGCTCCATGTCCATTTATCTAGGCGTTAATATCGACCATATCGCGACCCTCCGCCAGGCGCGCGGTACACGTTATCCGGATCCGATCCAGGCCGCGATTGAAGCTGAGCAGGCCGGTGCCGACAGCATTACCCTGCATCTGCGCGAAGACCGCCGTCATATCCAGGAGCGTGATGTGGCGATGCTGTCTGATATTCTGCAGACCAAGATGAACCTCGAAATGGCCGTCACTGAAGAAATGCTTGAGATGGCAGAAAAATACCGTCCCGCTGATTGCTGCCTGGTGCCGGAAAAACGCGAAGAATTGACTACGGAGGGCGGACTTGATGTTGCCGGTCAATTCGATCGAATCAAACAGGCTTGTGACAGACTGGCTGCGGCGAAGGTACGGGTATCGTTGTTTATCGACCCTGAGATCAGCCAGATTGAAGCGGCACTGGCCTGCGGCGCACCGGTGGTAGAGCTGCATACCGGCCGCTACGCCGATGCCGAGAATGACAGTGACATGGCCAGAGAACTGGCGATTATTACAGAAGCTGCAGAGCAGGCGTATGCCCATGGTTTACAGGTTAATGCCGGTCATGGCCTGCATTATCACAACACCCAGGCGATTGCCGCGATTCCGCAACTGGTTGAGCTTAATATCGGCCATGCGATTGTGGCCCGCTCGGTCTTCACCGGCTTTAAAGCCGCTGTGCGTGATATGAAACAGCTGATGCAGGAAGCCCGTCGCGGATGATAGTCGGCATCGGTACCGATCTGGTTCATATCCCGCGCATGCAGAGCCTGCTGGATAAGCATGGCGAGCGCATTGCTGAGCGGATTTTGAGCGAGTCGGAGTTTGCCGAGTTTAAATTACAGATCAAACCGGCAGCATTTCTGGCCAAGCGTTTTGCGGCTAAGGAAGCGACTGCCAAAGCCTTGGGTACCGGGTTCCGTGATGGGCTCAGTCTGCGCCATATCGTGGTTCGTAATAATGCCTTGGGCAAACCGGAATTAAGCTTTGAAGCGGCCGGTCAGACTATTATGGCAGCGCATCACATCGGCCAGGCCTTGCTGAGTTTAAGTGATGATCATGAATATGCCAGTGCGTACGTCATTTTAATGGAAGTGACCTGATGACCGCTTTTCCAACGATTGAATCTTTTATCGGCCATACCCCACTGGTCCGGCTGCAACGTCTGCCGGGTGAGACCAGTAATACCCTCCTGCTTAAACTGGAAGGGAATAATCCGGCCGGTTCGGTGAAGGATCGGCCGGTCGACAGTATGATTCGTCAGGCGCAGCAGCGTGGTGATATTCAGCCCGGCGATACGCTGATTGAAGCGACCAGTGGCAATACCGGTATTGCGCTGGCGATGGTGGCTGCGATTCTGGGCTATCACATGGTTTTGATTATGCCTGAAAACAGCAGCAGTGAAAGGCGGGCAACCATGCGAGCCTATGGTGCCGAGATTATTCTCACTGATGGGATGGAGTCAGCCCGTGATCTGGCACTGGAACTGTCCAAAGCGGGTAAAGGCAAAGTGCTTAATCAATTTGCCAACTTCGACAATCCACTGGCGCATTATCAGGGTACCGGACCTGAAATCTGGCATGATACCCACGGCAAAGTTACCCACTTTGTCAGTTCTATGGGCACCACCGGTACGATTATGGGGGTGTCACGCTATCTCAAGGAACAAAACCCAGCTGTTCAGATTATCGGTGTGCAACCGGCTGAAGGAGCCAGCATTCCCGGTATCCGACGCTGGCCGCAAGCTTACCTGCCGGATATTTTCGAACCAGCACGTGTCGATGAAACCCTGGATGTCAGTCAGGAAGAGGCCGAACATACCATGCGTGAACTGGCCCGTCAGGAAGGCATTTTTGCCGGCGTTTCCTCCGGTGGCGCGCTGGCAGTGGCTTTAAGGCTATCAAGGCAGCTGGAAAATGCGGTCATCGTCAGTATTGCCTGTGACCGTGGCGACCGTTACCTGTCAACCGGGGTCTTCCCGGTCTGAGTTATGCGATGTCCTGCGGCATGGACAGCCTGGATTTGCTGCCTGTTGCTGTGGCATCCGCCCTTGTATGCGATTGACAGTATTCGTCTGCAGGCCGGTCATTGGACTTTTGATAACACCACAGCGAAGCAGTTTTCTCTCTCAGTCGACTTAACTGAACAGGGTCTGCAACTCTCCGCAGCTGCCGAAAAGCTGGATTTGCCGGCACCGATAGGCAGTCTGCACAATCTGCAACTGGCCTGTAGTTCTTTCAAACTCAATGCCGGTCGCTGGCAATGTGAATCAGGCACGGCGGCTTTCAGGCATCAGCAACTGGGCGAGCAGGATTTCCGTTTCAGTATCAAAGCCGGAACGGACAAGAATGACTATCAGTTGACCCTCAACGGTCTGAAGCTGGCTGAATCCCGGATTAGTCTGGAGGCAGATGTCACTGATTCAGCCTGGACAGTCTCGGTGTCAGCAGACCGTGTCTCCCTTACGGCACTCAGGGACTTCCTACCCCTTATGCTCAGCGAGTCTCAACTGGCCTTAGTGGCAGACTGGGATTATCAGGGGCAGGTTAAACTTGAAGGTCGTTTTGAAGGCAAAGCAGGGCAGTTACAGGCATTTTCGCTGAACTGGCAGGCCAGTGATTTGAGTTTCAGTAATGTCAGCGGCACCCAGGTTGCTGAAAGCGTCGCCTTGAATGGGCAGACCAATGGTCGCTTGCAGCAGGCGCAATGGCACTGGCAACTGGAGCTAGGGAGCAATAAGGGCCAGGCTTATAGTGAACCGATATTTCTGGATCTTAAGCAGTATCCTCTTTCGTTGACTGCGAGCGGTCAGCTGGCAACTGATTTCAAATCGTTTAAGGTTGAGCAGGCCCGGCTTGAACAGGGCCAGGTGTTGGCGGCAAATGCCACGCTTAATTGGCAAAACCAACAAATACAATCTCTGCATATCGTGACCGGACCGGCTGACTTATCAAAGCTTTATCCCATCTGGCTGCAACCGTTCGTTGCCGGTAGTGCTGCTGCCAAGCTCGAAACCTCGGGCAGACTCAGTATGACATTTGACTGGCAACAATCTGATTACCAGTTATTGCTCGACTTTAACGAAGCCATGCTCAGTGACAAAGAAGGGCGCTATAGCTTGCAGAATCTGAACGGTCAGTTGGGCTGGAGCCAGACCGATCAGTCATTGAATAGCAGCCTGGCGTGGCGATCAGCAAAACTGTTTGAAATCGAATTGGGGGCGGCCGCTATCCAGGCTCACAGTGCCAATAATCGTCTGGTACTCGATGAATCGCTGCGACTGCCGGTGCTGGATGGTTCGCTTGAGATCAGTAATTTCAGTCTTGATAATCAATCCGGCCGGTTGCAGTGGCAGTTTGCGGGTCTGCTCACCCCGATTTCGATGCAGAGGCTGACCTCGGCGCTAGACTGGCCACCGCTCGAGGGTAAGCTGTCGGGTGTCATTCCCACGGTCACCTATCAGGATGAAGAAATGAAGATTGACGGTGCCCTTCAGGTCAAAGTCTTTGATGGCACAACAATAATACGGGATCTGCGTATGACTACGCCTTTCGGCAGACTGCCGCAGCTCTATGCCAATGTGGATATCCATAATCTGGATTTAGCCCTGCTCACCAATGCGTTTGACTTTGGTCGTATTACCGGCAAAATCGAAGGCCATGTTCACCATCTTCGTTTATCTAACTGGGAACCGGTCCGGTTTGATGCCAGGCTGGCGACCCCGCAAGAAAATCCGGGTAAGCGTCGTATCAGTCAGAGAGCAGTGGATAACCTGACTGAACTGGGTGGCGGGCCCACAGGTATGGTGTCGCGCAGTTTTCTTGGTTTTTTTGATGACTTTTCCTACCAGAAAATGGGCTTAAGTTGTGAGTTAGACAACGAAGTCTGTGAAATGGCGGGTATCGAAGAAGCAGAACAGGGCTATTATATTGTCAAAGGGGGAGGTGGACTGCCGCCGTGGATCAATGTGATTGGTTATAACCGTCGCGTAGACTGGTCTGAATTGATCGCACGACTGCTTGCCATTCGCGAAAGTCCCGGCCCGGTGATTGAGTAAAAGGAGAAAATGATGAAGTTATTTAAATGGCTGACAGGCACGGTATCAGGGCTGATGCTGGTCTCTTGTGTCACGATTAATATCTATTTTCCGGCTGCTGCTGCCGAGAAAGCGGCGGATCGGATTATTGAAGATGTCTGGGGACCGGGAACACGGCCTGGAGAAGGTACCGAGCCGGAGGCCGAGCCAGCACAGGAACAGTCATCAGCCATTGAAGCCGGGCACAGAAATATCGCTATTAATATGCTTAACTGGCTGATTTCTCCAGCCGCGGCGCAAGCCGATATCAATATCAATTCGCCGGCGATTAATGAGCTGAAAGCGGATATGAAAGAGCGACACAACCAGCTCGAGCCGTTCTATAACAGTGGTGGCATTGGCCTGACCGAAGATGGCCTTATCACGGTGCGTGATGCTAAAGCCATCCCGCTTAAAGATCGCAACAAGGTCAATGCGCTGGTTGCTGATGAGAATAAAGATCGTAAAGCGCTATATGCCGAAATCGCCCGCGCTAACGGTCATCCGGAATGGCAGGACGATATTCGCCAGACCTTTGCCAAACGCTGGATTAGCAATGCAGCCAAGGGCTGGTGGTATCAACAGGGCGGTAGCTGGAAGCAAAAATAAAAGCCTGTTTCCTTTATAATATTTTCTTTCTGGTCCAGTGGCGTGGCAACGCGTCACTGGACCTTTTAGTTTCGGCATAAAAGAGAGCAAGATGGCAAAACGCAGGCGCAGGCAAAAACTGCCTCAGGAGCCGGTGACGGCAACAATCGAATCTTTATCCCATGATGGCCGCGGCATTGCCCGCATTGAGGGCAAAACCGTATTCGTTGACGGTGCACTGGCCGGTGAGCAGGTGGATTTTCAGTATGCCCGACTGCATAAAAGCTACGATGAAGCCAGAACGCTGAGCGTACATCATGCCTCGTCGCAACGGGTTGAGCCCAAATGTCGTCATTTTGGTGTCTGCGGTGGTTGTAGCCTGATGCACATGGCGCCGGAAGCACAGCTTGAACACAAACAGTCGACGCTGGCCGAGCATTTCGCCCATTTTGGTAATCTGACACCGGAAGCCTGGCTACCGCCGCTGACAGGGCCACTCTGGGGTTATCGTCGGAAAGCGCGCCTCGGTGTTAAATATGTCACCAAAAAAGAACAGGTTCTGGTCGGCTTTCGCGAAAAAGCCTCGCCGTTTGTTGCCCAGCTGGAACAATGCGAAGTACTGGACCCGCGAGTCGGTCTGCGCCTGGCTGAACTGGGCGAGATGATTGCAGGACTTGACGCTTATAATCGCATCGCCCAGATTGAAGTCGCGATGGATGATGATCATGTCGCTTTGGTATTCAGAAATCTCGATCCTTTATCTGATGCCGATATACAGACACTGATTGATTACGGTCAGGCACAGAACCTCTGGGTTTACCAGCAGCCGGGAGGTCCCGATACCATATCACCTTTATGGCCTGATAATCCGCAGCTCTCTTATGCCCCTGAGTCTGGCCTGACGTTGAATTTTGATCCCAGTGACTTTACCCAGGTCAATGCCGGCATCAATCACAAAATGATTCAGCGGGCGCTGGATTTACTGGATGTTCAGCCCGAGGATCGCATTCTGGATCTGTTCTGCGGACTGGGTAATTTCACCTTGCCGCTGGCACGCCGGGTATTCGAAGTGGTCGGCGTCGAGGGCGATGCGGCCCTGGTCGGCCATGCCCGCCGCAATGCCGGGCTGAATCAGCTGGATAACGCCGAGTTTGAGCTGGCTGATCTGACTCAAACCGAATTGAAAGACTACCCATGGGCCGCCAGAGGCTTTAACAAAATTCTGCTGGATCCGCCGCGCAGCGGGGCCTTTGAGGTGCTACATCAACTGGCTGATCTGGGGGCGGATAAACTGGTCTATGTGTCCTGTAACCCGGCCACGCTGGCGCGCGATGCCGGCGAACTGGTGAATCGTCATGGCTACAAAATGGAAGCAGCTGGGGTGATGGATATGTTTCCGCATACCAGCCATGTCGAATCCATCGCGGTGTTCAGTAAACAGGACTGATGGCGGAGCAGACACCGCTTAAAACGCAACTGGGGCCGGCTGCCGTGGAGCAACTGGCTGCTGCACTTAAATCCGTGTATCCGGACTTTGATGCGCAGGGTTTTATCAGCCAGGCTAATCATCATTTAGATGAGCTGGAACTCAAAGGCCGCGTCAGACATCTGATCGCCGTACTGGCAGCTCATTTGCCTTGCGGCTTTTGTGAAACAGCCCGGATCCTCGAGCAGGTGGCTGAAGCCTGGCCTGAGCAGCCACAGGGGCAGTGGAGTAGTTTCACTGCCTGGCCTTTGATTGATTATGTCAGTGTCTACGGGCTGGATTATCCGCAGCGTGCCTTTTCCTTGCTGGAAAAACTGACGCCGCTGTTCACCGCAGAATTTGCCATTCGGTCGTTTCTGAATCGGCATTTTGAGCTGACCCACCAACAGCTGTTGCAGTGGACCCGCCATGACAATGAGCATGTCAGACGACTGGCTTCGGAAGGTATCCGGCCACGGTTGCCATGGGCGCAGCAATTACCGGCTTTACGCAAAGATCCGACGCCAATCTGGCTAATTCTGGAAGCCCTGAAAACCGACCCGAGTCTCTATGTTCGCCGTTCGGTCGCCAATAACCTGAATGACATCAGTAAGGATCACCCCGAAGCGGTAATGATGCGCTGCCGTGAGTGGCAGCAATTACAGCACAAAAACACCGACTGGCTGATTAGTCATGGCCTGCGTACTCTGGTGAAAAGTGGCCGGGCGGAAGTTTATCCGCTGCTCGGTTTCAGCGATAAGCCGGTCATTACAGCGATCGGGCTGCAATTAAGCGAAACGCAGATAAAACTCGGTGATGCCTTGCGATTAACCCTCACGTTGACGACGCAAGAGTCCGAACGCTTGGTGGTTGACTACCGGATTGGATACCGGCGTGCAGATGGTCGTCTGGGCTGGAAAGTCTTTAAATGGAAAAATATTAGGACACAGGGCGGAGAGCCGCTGACTTTAACCAAAAGCCAGACATTTAAACCACTTTCAACCCGCCGTTATTATCCCGGGGAGCATCTGGTCGAATGTTTGATTAACGGCCAGATGGCAGCCCGGGCAGGTTTTCAATTATCCGTCTGACAGCTTAGGACATGATCAGGCCGTAAGCGACCAGCAGAATAAATGCGACTGACAGAATACAGATAAATTCGGCGAAGTGTTCACTGAAGAATTCTTCCAGTTTGTCCATAATGCACCTCCTTCATGGGTGGTTTGTCGATAAAACAGGCTTGAGTTGATTATCGAATGTGTCCAGGTGGTGAGCATTGATTTGGATCAATTATTAACAGCTTATTTGCAACTATGAAATTACGCCCATAAAAAAAGCCAGTCAAGTGACTGGCTTTTTCAGCGCTTCAAACAAGCGAATCAGGCGTTGTACAGGCCGAAAGCGACCAGACTCAACCAGAAAGCAGTGAAGCTAAGAATAATGTGGGGGAATTTTTCCACCAGCAGTTTATCGATTTTTTTCAACATGCTTTTGTCTCGTAGTTCATCAAGTTAAACAATTATTAATATTATTATCCGGGCAAAGATAGCAGTTCTTTTTCCGGAAAGCCAGCTTCAATTTCATCACTATTTTGTGTTTATCAGCGCTAAACGCAATGATATCAATGGATTTTAGCCGTAAAGCGAGGATTCGCGGTTTTCATCCGCTATTGCTTATCAATTAATAGAAAAAAACGCTTGCTGTCTTCCCTGTTGTTCTCTATATTTTCTCTTCTCACTATTTTCTCTTAAAAGGAAGAGATCATGCTGACTGAACGTGAACAAGATACGCTGGAATTTATTCGTGGTTACATCGCTGAACAGGGACGTTCACCGCTGGTCTCGGAAATCGCAGACGGGCTCGGCCTGCGTTCGCAGGGCACCACACACCGTTATATTCAGGCGCTGGTCGATGCCGGCCTGCTGGAACGCCATGTCGGCCGTACCCGCGGTCTGCGCCTGACAGAGCAGGCTGAGTTGCCTGAGACTGCGCCGCTGACCCTGCCGGTGATGGGCAAAATTGCGGCTGGTCGGCTTATCGAGGCGGTGGCCGACGAGTCTGAGATTGATCTGGGTGATATGTTTACCGGCAAAGGCCGTTTTGTGCTCAAGGTCAACGGCGATTCGATGATCGATAAAGCCATTATGTCGGGTGATTATGTCGTGGTGCAGTCGCAATCGACCGCCCGTCATAATGATATTGTCGTGGCACTGGTGGATGGCTTTGATGCCACCCTGAAAACGCTGTTGCTCAATGATGACGGCACCGTGACCCTGATGCCAGCTAATATTAACTACGAACCGGTGACCCTGCCGGCTTCCAGGGTCCGGATTCAGGGGGTCGTGGTCGGACAACTTCGCACCTATCCTTAAAGTAATGCCGAAGCAGCAAGCAACATGGCCGCGGATGATAGCCCTGGTCGATATGAACTGTTTCTTCGCACAGATTGAGCAGCAGGATCATCCTTTCTGGCGTAACCGGCCGGTCGCTGTGACCAATGGCAAACAGGGCAGTACCATTATCACCGCTTCCTATGAAGCCAGAAGTCATGGTATCCACACTGGTATGCACCTGTCAGAGGCAAGAAAATATTGTCCAGACCTGATTCAGGCGCCAAGCCGACCTTACCGTTATGCCGATGTCTCCTCGAAGATCATGGTGGCGTTGCAAGAGCTTTGCCCCGAGGTCGAGGTTTATTCAGTGGATGAGGCTTTTCTGGAACTGACCGACTGTCAGCAACTTTATGGCAGCCCGCAATCTATCGGTCAACTGATTAAACAGGCAGTCAGTCGGGCCTCAGGCCTGACCTGCAGTGTCGGCCTGAGTGGTGATAAAACCACGGCAAAATTTGCTGCCAAGCTGAAAAAACCGGATGGACTGACCATTATTTCTCCCTGGGAAGCTGAAGCCCGGCTTGCTAACGAAGTGGTGACCGAATTAAGCGGTATCAACGTTGGTATCGGACGCTTCCTGGCAAAATATGGCATCGAACGTTGTGGCGATATGAAAAAAGTACCGATGAGTCTGATCGCCAGGCGTTTCGGCAACCCCGGCAGACGAATCTGGCTGATGGCCCAGGGCAAAGATCCGGAACCGGTGGTGACCAATGTCAATGCGCCCAAGACCATTGGCCATGGCAAAGTGATGCCGCCCGGCACCCGTGACAGAGAGACAATACTGACCTATTTCCAGCACATGTCGGAAAAGGTTGGTTCACGTTTGAGAAAACATGGCTTTCAGGCTGCCCGTTTTTTTATCGGCATCAAAACCCGTCACCAGGGCTGGCTGGCTACTAAAATACAGCTGCCACAGACCACCGATGATGGTGCTGTGATTTACCAGCATTGTGATCAGTTTGTCCGGCAGTACTTCAGTGGTGAAGACAGCCGGCAAGTGCAGGTGACCGCCTTAAGTCCGGTTGTGAGCTACCAGCCGGATTTGTTTCTGGATCATGGTGAACGACATAAACGGGAAAAGCTCAACAACGCGGTGGATAGGATCAATGAGCGCTTTGGTGAGTTTACTGTCGCGCCGACCCGCGTGATCGGTCGCAGTGAAATGCCCAATGTCATTGCCCCGGCATGGAAACCCAGCGGTCACAGGAAAACAATTTAATGTGCGAAGGGGTGTATTTCACCCATGGCGATGAGGTCATGAGAGTGTTTTATATCAATCCTAAGGCCTTGCTGCCGGTGTTGATGTTAGATGGCAGTATTCGTCTGATGCCGTGGGGGCGACGCCGTAAACAGCCCGGACAGTTGCCGGCCACCGGCTGGGCGAAACTGGATGCAATCTATTCCGGCCGCTGGGACAAGTTTTTCCCCAAACCGGTAAAGATTCCGGTGCTCCGTTTTATGGACAGGGATATCGAAGGACAGCACCACTGGTATGACCTGCAGAAAGGCCAGTTTATTCAGGGGCTGATAGCCCGTGAAGGCCATGAACGACGCGTTTATATCGTGATTATCGAACCGGAAGTCGAAGATGCCGAGCAGCATCAGCATTGGCCGCGTGTCGTTCAGAGAGGAGAAAAATCCCGCTACAGCTTTGAGTAATTATTTCAAAACCCGGCTGTGTAGCCGGGTTTTGGAACAGTTGCCACCAGCCTGTTTGGCCTGAGCAACATGATGTTGCACCGTAGCCAGCATATCCAGAATACCATAGCAGTCATTTTCGACCGGCGCATAGGTGCTGTGGCCAATGCTGACCGTGGCGTAGCGGCCGGTCGGTGAATGTGGATGGAAAATTTCCAGGGCTGCGACGGCTTTGTGCAGCTTGCCAGCCATCTGGGTGCTCTGGCGATAACTCATATGAGAACTGATCGCCATCATCTGTTTGCGGTTGAAGCGGGCGATAAAGTCGGTTTCGCGGTGAAATTGTTGACGGATAGCATTCAGGATCTGCTCAAAACAGGCAGATTTATTTTCCATCTGTGAAAAACGGTCGACATCGATAATAAACATCGACACAGGAAAGTCTTCAGCCACCGCCAGACGCCAGTGAAAGATCAGTTTCTCCAGCAATAGGGTCTGATCGATCAGAATATGTTTGTCGGAAGCTTGTTCAGAATTGTTTTTGATGCCGCCCATTTGTTTAATCTTAGCCTTGTGTCAGCGTAATCATAACCGCATCACGCTGACACGGCAGTGCCTTAAGACTTTTTATAGTCGCGTTGATAGTAGTAATTAGTGGCTTCGACAAAGCCGTCGATACTGCCGCAGTCAAAACGGTGACCTTTAAATTTGAGTGCCAATACCCGCTTGTCCTGTGCCATTGCCTTAATCGCATCAGTAATCTGAACTTCACCATTGGTACCCGGTGGTGTTTTACGAATGTAATCGAAAATATCCGGCGTCAGCACATAACGGCCGATGATGCCCAGGTTACTGGGGGCGTCCTGAGGACTGGGTTTTTCCACCATGTCGTCCACTTCATAGACACCGTCTTCGATCTCACGACCCGAGATCACACCATAACTGCTGATGTTGTCACCAGGCACTTCTTCAATCGCGATCACACTGCAGTTGTAGCGTTCGTAAAGTTCAACCAGCTGTCCAAGCGCGCGTTTACTGCCGCTCTCCTCGGGGGGGGAACAAAGATCATCGGCCAGAATGACAGCAAAAGGCTCATCGCCGATGAGTGGTTCGCCGGTCAGAATAGCATGACCGAGACCCAGCATGGCGCGCTGGCGGATGAATATAAAGTCACAGCTGTCCATGAGGTTCCGGATATCTTCCAGAAATTTTTCTTTGCTGGTGCCTTTAATTTCCTGTTCCAACTCGTAGCTGGTATCAAAGTGATCGGCGATGGCGCGTTTACCGCGACCGGTGATAAAGCCTGCTTCGCTGATGCCGGCTTCAACCGCTTCTTCCACACCATACTGAATCAGGGGTTTGCTGACGATGGGGAGCATTTCTTTCGGCATGGCTTTAGTTGCGGGCAGGAAGCGGGTGCCGTATCCGGCTACCGGGAACAGGCATTTACGAATAGGTTTAACTTCTGACATGCAATTATCCTTTTTTGGAAAAAACATTAACAAACCATGGTGAATGTATCATGACAGTCATCAACTGTTTGTGATCCACAGCACTTGATAGGGCTTAACAGTAAAAGTCTCTGTTTTTTCATCAAAAATATGACCGCTGATAAGGTCCCACCAGCGATCGGTCACGATTAAATTAAGCTCAGCGATGCGAAGTGGCTGCGGCGTATCGCTGATATTAAAAATACAGAAAATACTCTGGCGTCTATCCATGCTCTGACGCCAGAATCCAAATAACTGTTCCCCCATCTGCAAAGTAAACTGGGTTGCATTAGGATGGAAGGCCCGTTGCTGCTGACGCAGGTGTACCAGCTTTTTCAGCAGATCAGACACACGGGCATGCTGTGAGGCCGGATCAGCAAGCGCAGCGCTGAGTTGGTCATAATCCCACTCGTGACGGTTAATGGCGCGATTGTGGCCGCTATGCTCGAGTTTTTCCAGATCATTACTGGTGGCGAGCAGACTGTGAATATAAATGCCGGGAATACCTTCCAGCGAGAGCATGATGGCATGCGCACAGACAAATCGGTCGATCTGCCACTGATCGGGACCCTGAATTGTACCCTGCAATGCATCGAACAGGGCAATATTGATTTCGTAGGGCTTTTTAACACCATTATCACCGGCGCGCCATGAAATCTGGCCGCCGAATTGTTGCATGGTACTGATCAGTGAGGCGATTTCGCTGTCAGACAATAGTCCCTCTGCCGGGCGCAGGCCGATGCCGTCATGCGAGGCAATAAAATTGAAGTAGGCCGTGCCGTTCTGTGCCGGTGGCATGCTCATCAGCCATTGTTTGAGATAGAAACAGTTGCCGGTGACCAGGGTATTGACCAGCAGCGGTGGCAGAGAGAAGTTATAAATGCAGTGGGCTTCGTTGGCATTACCGAAATAGCTCAGATTTTCCCGGTTGGGAATATTGGTTTCGGTGATGATGATGGCATCCGGCTGGGCATGTTGAATGAGATTACGCATCAGCCTTACCACTTCATGAGTTTCAGGCAGATTCAGGCAATTGGTTCCCGGCTTTTTCCATAAAAAAGCGACGGCATCCAGACGGAAAATGCGGATACCTTTATCGAGATAGAACCGCACGATACGGATGAACTCTTTCAATACTTCGGGATTACGGAAATCGAAATCGACCTGGGTATGGCTGAAAGTGCACCAGACATATTTAATGCCGTCATGGGTTTCGGTTTCGCGTAACAGCGGGCTGGTGCGGGGACGCACCACCTGGCTTATGGGCGTATCGGCGGCAGTCGTATAAAAGTAGTCATGGCCTGGTCCCTCACCCTTGATAAAGTTTTTGAACCATTCTCCGCTGCTGGAGCCGTGGTTAATCACCAGGTCCGCCATCAAGCGGTAATCGCCAGCGATTCTCTCTATATCCTCCCAGTCACCGAGCGCTTTGTTGACCTGGTAATAGTCCATCACGGCAAAGCCGTCATCAGAACAGAAGGGAAAAAACGGCAGTATATGGACGCCGTTGATATAACCCTTAATTTCGTGATTGAGGAAACGATACAGGGTCTTCAGCGGCGCTTCGCCCTGACGTTGCACACTGTTACCGTAGGTAATCAGCACCACATCGGACTGATCCCAGTTGTTTTTATGGGGTAGCGAATCAAAAAAAGTCTCGTCAAGACGCATTAGCTTAATGATGTCATCACTGATGTCTGTCAGTGATAAACCGGGCAGGCAATCCTGATAAATCGCCTGCAGGTGATAGAGAACGGTTTCATGCAGCTGTTTGAGCTGCTCGGCAGTCGCAGTCATCAAGCATCGGTCCTCAGGCAGAATTCCTGGTAATCGGCTTCGACCGCCTGATAGAGGCGATCGAAGATATCCGGCAGCGCACTCTGGACGCGGCTCCAGCTCGGCGTAAATGGGGTTTCCATCGGGTTTTCCAGGAACATCTGGCCGGCATCCATAATATTTTTGGCGAACATTTCCACCGACGCTTCTTCCTGGTGAATATCGAAATTAAGCCCGTTCATGACGGCATCATTGCGGTAGGTTTCAACAAAATCCAGTGCAATACGATAATAGGTGGCCTTGAGGCTGCGAAAAGCTTCAGGAGAAAACACCACGCCCTTGGTTGCGAGTTTCCGGAACAAGGATTTGGCGATATCAATTGACATTTTTGACAGGCCGCCACGCTGATCGTCCAGCGACAATTCCTGATGCTTGTGATCATAAGTATCGGCGACATCGACCTGACAAAGCCGGTTATTGGCATAGTTACGGTGCATTTCTGATAACACACCGATTTCCAGTCCCCAGTCACTGGGAATGCGAATATCGGTCAGCACATCACGCCGAAACGAGAACTCACCCGCCAGTGGATAACGGAAGCTGTCCATATACTCAAGGTAGGGGTGGTGACCAATGACTGATTTAAGCGCCCGGATAAGCGGCGTGACCAGTAGACGATTGACGCGGCCATTGAGTTTGCCGCCGGCAACCCGGGCGTAATAGCCTTTACAGAATTCATAATTGAACTGCGGGTTGGCGACGGGGTAAATCAGCCTTGCCAGAAGTTCACTGGTGTAGGTCACAATATCGCAATCATGCAGCGCGATGGATTCAGTTTTACCCGAGGCCAGAATATAGCCCATGCAATACCAGACATTGCGACCTTTGCCCATCTCCCTGGGCGCCAGACCCAGTGACTGTAACTCGGCGTCAATCGCTTTGAGTCGAGGCCCGTCATTCCAGAGGATACGATGATGTTGCGGCAAGTCAGAAAAGAATTTAATGGCACGCTGATATTGGGCCTCATCGGCACGATCGAGCCCAATGACAATTTCCGACAGATAAGGGACATTTTTCAGCTGCTGCACAATATTAGGCAGGGCCTCGCCTTCCAGTTCCGAGAATAAAGAAGGCAGTAGCAAGCCCATCGGTCGCTGTTTGCTGAATTGCAGCAAATCACTTTCCAGATCAGCGATGTGCCGGTGGGTCAGGTTGTGTAAGGTGGTAATAATCCCATTCTGGTAAAAATCAGCCATGATTGCCTCGGGGTAATTTGGGTGAATCGGAATGCAACGTTGTATTGATAATTTGGTTGACACCTTCCGCCCAGCCCTTGGGTCCGGTGTGGGTAGATACAACAAGATTGTCGGTGCGTTCAATGCCGGGCAGCGGGTGAACCGGTGAACGAATCAATAGGGCGTAATCAGCCTGTTCCAGCATCGCCTTATCATTCTGACTGTCGCCGATCGCCAGTGAGACCATTTGTCTGTCAGGGTTTGCTGTCTGGTAAACCTGTTCCAGCCATTGAATGGCACGGCCTTTATCGCAATCGCCCGAGACATGCATAAAACGACCCCCTTCGAGTATGCAGGCACCAGCCTGTGTCAGATCGTTGATAAATTGCTGTTTGAGATTGCCATTGCCCTGCCAGGCGATGGGCTCACCGTATTGTCTTCGGGCGGCACGGGCAGCAGCATGCACATTAAGACCGGTCATGGCGATGATGCCGTCAATACCGACTTCGGCAAAGGTCTTGAACTCACCCTGGTAACGACTGCGGTTTTGCTCGATCAAGGATTGCCAGTGAGAGCGCGGCGCGACAAACTCTTTAAGCCAGTAACCGTTTTTTTCGATGGTGTCTGCAGGTTGCTGTTCAAAATAGCCGACGGGAATAAACACGGCAGCACCGTTTTCAACAATAAACGGATGACTGTTTTGCAGGCTGTCGCGGAGCAGTTCGACTTCGGCCTGGGTTTTACTGGTCACCGGTATCACAGGAATATGTTGGTATTCCAGTGCCGCCAGGGTTGGCACTGCTTCATCGAAATGATAGTTATGATGATCAAGCAGACTGCCATCCATATCGGTGAAGATCAGCCATTGTTTTTTAGTCATGGGCGCCAGTGTCGGCGGCTTTGATGTCAGTTTGATGATTTGTCGGTTCTGATCCAGTTCAAACAGATAATTGACACACGAAGGCAGGGTTCTCAGCGTGTTTTGGGTGATGCGTTGATAAAACTTGATGAAGCGGGCCAGTTGTGACGCATCCATGATCTGATACTGAGCACGGCTGCTGTCACGCAGTTTATTTTCCTGCTCCAGACGCCAGTCATAAACGCATTGAAAATCCGGTGCTTTGAGCATGACCCAGATATCAATCAATTCGAATAATTTAGGATAAAACAGCGCCAGCTGTTCATTCACATAGCGACGCCAGCGGCCATGCGGGTCTTCACTGCTCTCCAACTCATTAACCGGCTCCGCCAGGCTGGCTTCAGATTCTGCACGGGCACCGAGGCACCAGCCTTCCAGGACAATGACATCGACAGGCTCATTAATACATTCCGCAAACTCGGGTGGATAGCGATCATCAATCGCTTTATTAAAGCGTGGAATCAGCACGGGTAAATGCTGATGCAGCAAATCGCTCAGCGTCTTGCGCGCCAGTGGAATATCGTGTGTGCCCGGCACACCGCGTGTCGCCAGCAAGGGATGAATGCCCTGTGCAAGACGTTGTCGCTCGGCGCGGGTAAAGTAGAAATCGTCCAAAGAGAGGGACAGGGCACGTATATGGTGTTGCTGTTCCAATAAATAGACAAGGCAAGCCGCAAGCGTGCTTTTGCCGGACCCTTGTGCACCATTGATACCGACGATAATCGGGCGTCCCGCACCTTTCTGGTGCATTCTGATGGTATCAGCTAGCGGTGCAAACCATTCCGCGATTTGTTGCTGGTAGCCCGCGGGCAGGCGGTGCTGTTGGAGAAAGCCGCTGAGATCGATGTTCAGCATATCCATATCTCTTGTTCTTCATTGAAACGATGATGAGGAGCAACGCAATATCCGTACCGGTGCAGCAGAAACAGGTTTTCTCCGGCTTGGGATCTACCTGTTTCAGCGAGGGTGATTGCAGTCCTCGTCATCACATTGATGTACTTCTATCGTGATATGGGACAAGCGATCAAAATCTGACAATAGTGCTTTGTAATGCGCCGTTGCTTGAGGCCTAGCCGTGACAATGGTGATGATAGCGGCATAGTGATGAGGACTGATATGCCAGATATGGAAATCAGCAATGCGGTTATCGCTATCGCTTTCAATGCATTGCTTTATGGCCTGCCGATATGCTTCATCGATACTGCCATCCAGCAGAATCGGACTGGTTTCCCGAATCAGGCCCACCGCCCAGGCCGTGATGATGAGTGCACCGACTACACCCATAATTGGATCCAGCCAGGTCAGTCCGGCCAGTTTGGCTGCAATCAAGGCGACGATCGCCAATACCGAGGTCAGAGCATCAGCCAGTACATGAACATAAGCTGCTTTCAGGTTGTGATCGTGGTGGTGTTCATGTTCGCTGTGACTGTGATGGTGATCTTTTAACAGTAGGGCACTGATTACATTGACAGTGAGACCCAGAAAAGCGACAGCAATCGCAGCATTCAACTGGATATCATGTGGATTGACCAGCCTCTCAACTGACTCAAGTAACATCAGTACTGCGACGACGCCGAGCGCAACAGCACTGGTGAATCCACCGAGCACACTGACTTTGCCGGTACCGAAAGCGAAGTCCGGATTATCGGAATGTTTACTGGCATAGTGATAGGCAAACAGGGTAATCAGAAAAGCGGCAACGTGCGTCGCCATATGCCAGCCGTCTGCCAGCAGGGCCATCGAGCCAAAAGCCAGGCCGGCGATGATCTCGACCAGCATGGTCACAGCGGTGAGTAACAGCACGTAGCGTGTGCGCTTTTCACCGCGCTTGTTGACGATGACAAAGTCGTGGTCCTGTTGCCAGCGTTCGATAGTGTGCTGATGCATGTTGCCCTCAGGAACGAATATTGATGTTATCCCTATGCTATCAGAGTCATCAGGCCTGAATCAGTTGCAAAAAAAAAGGGTGAACATCAGTTCACCCCAAAGCTCAGCACGTAGACAAGAGAGAAATTACAAACAACATGCAGCTGAAAAATTGTTTGTAATTATTTAGTTGCATCAGCTGTGCCAGAATATATAAATCATTTAAATTCAATTGGTTATATTTCTTACCCTGTTTTATCGACCTTTGTTGTGCACATTCCTGGTGCATTGATGACATGTCCTGCACTAACTTAAACCGGTATTGATCCATGTGCACCATAAAAGCGGCCAGCTGGCTGAAAAATACGTCATGAACGCGTTGATCGATAAGGTCATATCAGCCAGTTAAATATGATCTAAATATCATATTTTTATCTCAATAACTGTGTGTTAACGTCCTAATAAAAATAACAAAAATAGCATTATTTATGCATTTATATGCATATATCAGGATGGAGAGAGGCAATGAGTTCAAACGCAGAGTGGACAATGCAGTCCATTCAACTAATTATCGACAAGCTAAAGCATAAACCTGGTGCGATGCTGCCTATTCTGCATGCTATCCAGGATGAAATCGGCTTTATTCCGGACAAAGCCGTCAGTTTGATCGCACAGTCATTGTTGCAGACCCGTGCTGAGGTGCATGGTGTGATCAGTTTTTATCATCACTTCCGTAGCACCCCGCCTGCCAGACATAGCATTGAAATCTGCCGGGCTGAAGCCTGTCAGGCGATGGGCTGCCGCAGTCTTGAGCAGCATGCTAAAAAAACACTGGGCATTGATTACCATCAGACGACAGCCGACCGCAGCTTTTCGTTGGAAGCGGTGTATTGCCTTGGTAATTGTGCCACCGCGCCGTCTGTTCGTATTGATGATGCTATCCACGGCCGGGTCAGTCTCGATAAATTTGATGCCCTCATTGCTGAGCATCAGAAAGACATGAAGGAGGCTGGCTGATGAGCAGACGAATTTATGTGCCCTGTGATACCACCGCGCTCTCTTTGGGTGCAGATAAAGTCGCCGAGGCAATCCGGCTGGAAGCGGAAAAGCGTGATATTCCGGTTGAGCTTATTCGTAATGGTTCGCGAGGCCTGCTGTGGCTGGAACCGCTGGTGGAAATTGAGACCGCCAAAGGTCGGGTCGGCTATGCTGCTGTGGAACCGGGGCAGATTTCAGCACTGTTTGAGGCGGGCTTTGTCAATGGCAATGATCAGCATCCAAGCTGCATTGGTCTGGTTGAAGCCCTGCCTTACCTGAAAAAACAGCAACGACTGACCTTTGCCCGTGCCGGTATTACCGATCCCGTATCGCTTAAAGATTATGAATCTCTCGATGGTTATCAGGGCCTCAAAAAGGCGCTGAAACTGGAACCACAACAGATCGTGGACGAAGTCAAAGCCTCCGGTCTCCGTGGACGCGGTGGTGCTGCGTTTCCGACCGGTATCAAATGGGAGACGGTGCTCGACACCGCGTCCGAGCAGAAATATATCGTCTGCAATGCCGATGAGGGTGATTCCGGGACTTTTGCGGACCGACTGGTGATGGAGTGCGATCCGTTTATGCTGATTGAAGGCATGACCATAGCGGGGCTCGCAGTGCGTGCAACGCAAGGCTATATCTATCTGCGCTCCGAGTACCCGGTAGCACATCGACTGCTTAATGAAGCTATCGATAAGGCTTATCAAGCCGGTTATCTGGGTGCCAATATTCTGGGCTCCGGCAAGCATTTTGAGCTGGAAGTCCGGCTTGGTGCCGGCGCTTATATCTGTGGTGAAGAAACCGCATTGCTGGACAGCCTGGAAGGCAAGCGCGGTCTGGTCAGGGCCAAACCGCCATTACCGGCCATTATCGGTCTGTTCGGCAAACCCACCGTGGTTAACAACGTGCTGTCGCTGGCGGCGATTCCCTACATTCTGGATAAGGGGGGGCAAGCCTATGCCGATTACGGCATGGGCCGTTCCCGGGGCACCTTACCCTTACAACTGGCCGGTAACGTCAGGCAGGGCGGACTGGTCGAACTGGCTTTCGGTATTACCCTGCGTGAACTGATGCAGGATTTCGGTAATGGCACGCTGACCGGAAGGCCGCTCAAAGCGGTTCAGGTGGGTGGGCCTTTGGGTGCCTATATGCCGGCCAGTCAGTGGGATACGCCGGTTGATTATGAAGCATTCTCTGCGATTGGTGCCGTGCTCGGACACGGCGGAGTGGTGATGTTCGACGACACTGTGAATATGGGGGAGCAGGCCCGTTTTTCGATGGAATTCTGCAAAGTCGAATCCTGTGGTAAATGCACTCCCTGCCGGATTGGTTCCACCCGCGGCGTCGAGGTCATCGACCGTATCCGTCGCGGCAACAGTGCCGATAAGAACTGGATGTTGCTGGAAGATCTCTGTGAAACCATGATCGACGGTTCTTTGTGTGCTATGGGCGGCATGACCCCATTCCCGGTGCAGAGCGTGATGAAATATTTCCCCGATGAGCTTAAAGCCCGAGGAGAGTCAGCATGAGAGTAGAAAAATTCAATCCTGATAAAGATTACGGCACACCGGCGCGTTTATCGGAAACGTTGGTGTCGGTGCAAATTGACGGCATCGAGATTACAGTGCCGGAAGGGACTTCGGTGATGCGTGCCGCGGCACTGGCCGATATTAATATTCCCAAACTGTGTGCCACGGACAGCCTGGACGCTTTCGGTTCCTGCCGGCTATGTGCAGTGCAGATTGAAGGTCACCGCGGCTATCCGGCCTCGTGTACCACCACTGTTTACAATGGCATGAAAGTGACTACCCAGAATGAAAAACTGGGCAAGCTGCGCCGTAATGTGATGGAACTGTATATATCCGATCACCCGCTGGACTGTCTGACCTGCCCCGCCAACGGCAACTGTGAACTGCAGGATATGGCCGGTGATGTCGGCCTGCGGGAAGTGCGTTACGGCTATAACGGTGAACACCATCTGGACAGTAAAAAAGACGAGTCCAACCCGTATTTCAGTTTTGACCCGAGTAAATGTATCGTCTGTTCGCGCTGCGTGCGTGCCTGTGAAGAAACCCAGGGCACTTTTGCCCTGACTATTGACGGCCGGGGCTTTGATTCCAAGGTCTCAGCCGGTCAGAACCAGGATTTCATGGATTCTGAGTGTGTGTCCTGCGGGGCCTGCGTGCAGGCCTGCCCGACTGCGACGCTGATGGAGAAAAGCATCATCGATATGGGCCAGCCCGAGCACAGTGTGGTGACGACCTGTGCCTACTGCGGTGTCGGCTGTTCTTTCAAGGCAGAAATGAAAGGCGACAAAGTGGTGCGTATGCTGCCGTATAAAGGCGGCGATGCCAACCACGGGCACTCCTGTGTCAAAGGCCGTTTTGCCTTCGGTTATGCGACGCACAAAGACCGTATCAAATCACCGATGATTCGTAACGCGATTAATGAACCCTGGCAGGAAGTGAGTTGGGATGAGGCCTATAAGTTTGCCGCCGAAAAGCTGAAAGCCATTCAGGCCAGGTACGGCCGTGATAGTGTCGGTGGTATTACTTCCTCACGCTGTACCAACGAGGAAGCCTATCTGGTTCAGAAACTGGTCCGTACGGCGTTTGGTAATAACAACACGGATACCTGTGCCCGTGTCTGTCATTCACCGACCGGTTACGGACTGAAAGTGACGATGGGTGAATCCGCCGGTACCCAGAATTTTGATTCGGTGATGAAATCGGATGTCATTATGGTGATTGGCGCCAACCCGACTGATGCCCATCCGGTATTCGGTTCAATGATGCGCCGGCGTCTGCGTGAGGGAGCACAGCTGATTGTCGCCGACCCGCGTCATATTGATTTGCTGAAAACACCGCATCTCAAGAAGGCTCAGCACCTTGCACTGAAACCCGGCACCAATGTGGCACTGATCAATGCGATAGCGCATGTCGTGGTGACCGAAGGGCTGGAAGATAAAGCCTTTGTCGAAAAACGCTGTGATAGGGAGAGTTACAACGCCTGGCGCGAATTTATCCAGCAGGATCGTCATTCACCGGAAAATGTCGAAGCCGTGACCGGCGTGCCGGCCGGCGCGGTCCGTGAAGCGGCAGTAACCTATGCCAGAGCCGAAAACGGTTCCATCTATTATGGTCTGGGCGTGACTGAACACAGCCAGGGCTCAACCATGGTGATGGGTATTGCCAACCTCGCCATGGCCACCGGTAATATTGGTCGTGAGGGGGTCGGTGTGAACCCGCTGCGTGGTCAGAACAATGTGCAGGGTTCCTGTGACATGGGCTCATTCCCGCATGAGTTGTCGGGTTACCAGCATGTGTCCAATGCCGAGGCCCGTACGCATTTCGAGAAAGTCTGGGGTGTGACGATTGATGATGAACCGGGGCTGCGTATTCCCAATATGTTTGACTCGGCGATCGCCGGGACCTTCAAAGCCCTTTACGTGCAGGGTGAGGATATCGCCCAGTCCGATCCGGGTACCCAGCATGTGGAAATGGCGCTGCGTTCACTGGATTGTCTGATCGTGCAGGATCTGTTTCTGAATGAAACTGCCAAGTTTGCGCATGTTTTGTTGCCGGGATCTTCCTTTCTCGAGAAAAACGGCACCTTCACCAATGCCGAACGACGTATCAACCGGGTTCGCAAGGTCATGCCCGCGGTCGCCGGCAAGGAAGACTGGGAGATAACCATGGATTTGTCCAATGCACTGGGTTATCCGATGCATTATAATCATCCGTCGGAAATAATGGATGAGATCGCCAGCCTGACGCCGACCTTTAGCGGTGTGAATTATCAGCGCCTGGATGAGCTTGGCAGTATCCAGTGGCCTTGCAATGAGGATAATCCGGTCGGTATGCCCACCATGCACGTGGAGGATTTCCCGATTGGCAAAGGCCGTTTCAGTGTCACCGAATATGTGGCAACGGATGAGAGAACCAATAGCCGTTTCCCGCTGCTGCTGACTACCGGTCGGATCCTGTCGCAATACAATGTCGGTGCGCAGACCCGTCGCACAGATAATCAGGTCTGGCATGATGAGGACAGGCTGGATTTGCATCCGCATGATGCCGAAGTCCGTGGCATTAAAGAAGATGACTGGGTAGGAATTTCCAGCCGTGCCGGTCAGACCGTACTCAGAGCCCGGATCACGGATAAAGTCCTGCCCGGTGTTGTCTATACCACTTTCCATCACCCGGGCAGTGGAGCCAATGTCATCACTACCGACAGTTCCGACTGGGCCACTAACTGCCCTGAATACAAGGTTACTGCGGTACAGGTCGAGCGGGTCAGTCAGCCATCGGAATGGCAGCGGAACTTCAAATCGTTTGAAGAGCTGCAGCTCAAACTGTTACAGGGTGATGAGCACAAAACACACGCATAAACAGGTTTCAGGAAATGCAGATTAAAGACGAAAACGCCATCAATCTTGCGGTCGCTGTTCATGAGGATGAAGGGGCGGCCCGCTGGACACACGACGACATTGCCGTCGAAGTGCCTGTGGCGCTGGTCTATAACTATATCTCGCATGCCGTGATGATGGCCACGCCCGATGACTTGCAGGATTTTGCGCTGGGTTTCAGCCTGACCGAAGACATCATTGCCGATGCCGGCGAAGTCAGTCATATCCATGTGCAATCAGGAAAAAATGGGATTACGGTCCGGCTTCAGATCAGCGACGAACGCTTTGAAGCGCTGCGCGAACGCCGCCGTAATATGGTCGGCCGCACGGGCTGCGGTTTGTGTGGTGTGGAAAGTCTTAAACAGGCCATTCGTGTCATTGAGCCGGTACAAAGTGTGGCGGTCACTGATGAAGCTATCCAAAAAGCCCTGGCTGAGGTGAATCAACATCAGCCGCTGCAACAGGCAACCGGTGCAACCCATGCCGCAGCCTGGTGTGATCTTGAAGGCCATATTCTGCTGGTCAGGGAAGATGTCGGTCGTCACAACGCCCTCGACAAACTGATCGGCGCTTTCACCAAGACCGGCTATTCGGTGCATGACGGTTTTGTCCTGGTCACCAGCCGCGCCAGTTACGAAATGGTCCAGAAAAGCGCCAGTGCCGGTTTCGGATGTCTGGTGGCGGTGTGGGCGCCTACTTCACTGGCTGTGGAGCAGGCGCAGGAAGTGGGGATGAAGCTGGTGGGGTTTGCCCGCGATGGTCGTCATATTGTCTATCACGATCCCGACAGCGAGGAACAACATGAAAAAGCCCGTCGGGCAGTCTGAGGAATTACCGGGATGAGTCATAAGCAACTGGATACCCTGATCCGTATGATCAATCAGATCGCGGCTAATAACGGGGCATACCCCCATGATGAAGCGGCCGAGCGCGTGGCCAGTCATCTTCAACGTTTCTGGGCACGCAGCATGAAAACCATGATCATTGAGTATCGGCTGTCAGAGGGGGATGAACTGAGTCCGATTGCCAAAGAGGCAGTAGCGATACTGGCGCAGGCTGCTGTCAGTAAACAGCAGGGTGCTGACTCGGCCGTTCAGGCATAAATATTGCCCAAACCACGTTTCTGACAGCGGTTTATGTTGCTTTTCCCTGCCGCGCTTAGGTATAAGCGTGGCGTTTTCTTCGGTCACCACCGTGTCTTTGTTCGTAGTGGCTGAAATGCTCTCTCATTGCCACACTGGCGCGCCGTCGTTCTTCACCTCTGCGCCTGTCAGCATAATGCTTGTAGGTGCACTGGCAGCGTGAAGCATCACAGCCTTCGACCGGGAGACTCATGGCCTCATGAGCCAGAAAACGCCTTCCCCGCAGTGCGATGGCTGCATCGCAAGGATGAGAGCCGGGCTCGATGCTGACTGCATGGAAACGGGTCTGAGCAGGGGAATTAGCGGTGTTATCTGAGCTACGTCGCAGCGGAGAACGACTGCTTTTAGGTTCCGGCCAGAACCAGATCAACAAAAGCAGAGCGGGAACAAGCAAAAAATATAGCCAATCGTTCATTTCACGATACTCCCGCCAGGAGGGCTATCCGGTATAAAGGATTCACCTGACAGCTTTAATATAGCACACCCGTTTTTTTAATGTATATCAATGCTTTGTCCTGTTTGGGGCGCTGATATTATCTTTAGCTGATAGGGGTGGGTTGCCGCGCATCATTGATATGTACATAGACGATTTCAGCCGTCGCCACGGGCAGGATTTGTTCCTCACCGGACTGTCTGCGTTCGACATAGACGTTTATATCAATCGTCACCGAACTGGTACCGACTTTGTTGACGTCGGCATAAATGCTGACGATATCACTGACCAGAACCGGGGCAAGAAAACGGAAATCCTTGACTGCCACGGTGACTACCCGGCCGCCGGCACGCCTGCTGGCGACTATACCGCCGGCAATATCGCACTGAGACATCATCCAGCCACCGAAAATATCACCGGCGACATTCACATCGTTGGGGCGGGCCATGATTCTGAGAATGGCGTGTTCATCTGGCAGGCTGTGGCTCATTCGTGTTCCTTCTGTTCTCAATGCTTTGCATACCGGCGTCATCCAGCCGGGTGCCATGTTATTCTACTCATAGCAACTAGACATGTACCAGCAGACTCATGCACAAGGTGATGAGATGATTATCCTTAGGCTGGAAAATATCAGCTGCCTTGGTGATAATCAGCTTGAACTGTTGTCTTGTTCAGGACAGAAATAAAATAAAAGAGAGGAAAACAATGCGGATAAGGCAGATTCTGGGGGCTTTGAGCAGCGTGCTGATGATCACAGCCTGCTCGGTCGATACACAGGAAGAGTGGCCTTTATTTGGTGGTAATGAACTGCATCAGCGTCACAGTCCACTCACCCAGATTACGCCTGATAACGTTAATGAACTTGAACCTGCCTGGGAATTTCACAGTGGTATTGAAGCCACTTTTCAGGCGACACCGATTGTCAAAAACGGTGTGATGTATGTTTCCCTCCCGTTTAATGATGTCGTGGCGCTGGATGCCGCCAGTGGAGAACGCTTGTGGCGTTACCAGCATGACTGGGATGAAACCCGCAATATGTGTTGTGGTCCGGCTAACCGCGGTGTAGCCGTGTCGCAGGGGCGGGTATTTATGGGCACGGTCGATGGCCGTCTGATTGCCCTGGATGCGCAAACCGGCGCGAAGCTGTGGGATGAGGATGTCACCAAGGGTAAGAGCGGTATTCGTGAAGACATTTCCATTCTGGCGGGCGACACAGAAGGTGAAGTTTCCGGGACTTCGGGCGCCGGCCTGAATATGGCGCCGATGGTTTACAAAGGCAAAGTCATTATCGGTATCACGGGGGTCGGCTATGGCCTGCACCTGGATTCGCCCGATCCCAATGCACCACTGGGTGCGGTTGTCGGGATTGCGGGTAAATACGGCCGCCGGGGTTTTCTTGCTGCTTATGATATTGAAACCGGCGAACAGGCCTGGCAGTTTGACACGATTCCGGAGCAGGGCTGGGAAGGTGACTTTGTCGAAACCACGCCGGACGGTGAGATTTTGCCGCGGGATATTGAAGCTGAAAAAGCGGCTGCCGATGACTATGCCGATGCCTGGCGCTATGGCGGGGGCTCAGCCTGGAGTACACCAGCGATCGATCATGATACCGATACCCTGTACTTCGGCACCGGTAACCCTTCACCCCAGATGGAAGGCTCATCCCGCCCCGGTGACAATCTCTACACGTCCTCTCTGGTTGCCCTGGATGCGACCACCGGTGAGTTGAAATGGTATTTCCAGCAGGTGCCGCATGATATGTGGGGCTATGATGTGGCCAGTCCGCCGGTACTGTTTGACGTCAGACGCGATGGTGAATCAATTCCGGCCGTTGGACAGGCGGGTAAAACCGGCTGGTTTTATGTGCTCAACCGACATACGGGCGAATTGATCTTCAAAAGTGAAGCCTATGTGCCACAGCAGAATATGTTCCAGTCTCCCTCCAAAGCCGGTACGGTGATTTACCCCGGCGTATTAGGCGGTTCCAACTGGTCACCGGTTTCGCTGGACCCTGAACGTCGCCTGGTATTTATCGCCGGTATTCACTGGCCGGTTACCTACAGTCTGCATCAGTTGGAAGGCAAAAATGGTGAAGCCGGTGTTCAGTATTCTTCAATGTCACCGGTGAATACCGAGGAGCGTTATGGTTTGCTCAGTGCCATCAATATCGACACCGGTGAACTGGTCTGGCAGCATAAAACCCCCGATCCCTTGCTGGGAGGGGTACTTAGCACAGCCAGCGGACTTGTCTTCAGTGGTGAAGGCAGTGGTGAGTTATTTGCACTGGATTCAGAAAGCGGGAAAAAATTGTGGTCAGCGTCAACAGAGGCCGGTGTCAATGCGCCGCCAATTAGTTATCAGATAGGTGGCAAACAGTATGTGGCCGTCGTGGCAGGCGGTAATAAACTGTTCGGTTTCAAGGGGGGCGATGCCCTGAAAGTGTGGGCACTGCCATAGCGAATATGCGCTGCTGCTAAGCTGCCCACGCAGTTTTTCTTAGGCCACCACCATCATGATTGGAGGTCGTGTGCGATGGAAGCAGCAAATAAACGCGCCTTCTGGCAGCGTCTGTTTCAGCTACAGCCGGATTTCCGGTTAAGTGCCTGGCTACTTTTGCGGCTGCTGGCACTCATCTACCTGGTTGCCTTTGCTTCTCTGTATGGACAGATCGCCGGTCTGATTGGGCCCGACGGAATCCTGCCTTTTGAACAGGTACTCGACCGCGCCTACCGCAGTGAAGGCTGGCAGGCCTGGCTGCAACTGCCTAACCTGTTCTGGTTCAATGCCTCGGATTTAGCACTCAAGACCGCCATACTGGCGGGCTGTGTTTTCTCGCTTTTGTTACTGTTTGACAGGTTGTCGCAGTTCTCAGCGATTATGTTGTTCGTTCTCTATCTGTCGCTGTATCACGCCGGACAGATTTTTCTGAGTTTTCAGTGGGACAGCCTGTTACTGGAAGCCGGTTTTCTGGGCATTTTCCTGGTATCCGGGCCAAGCTTGTGGCTGATCCTGCTTTATGAATGGCTGTTGTTCCGGTTTCGATTTATGTCTGGTATGTCCAAGCTGCTTTCTGGTGACCCCAGTTGGTCCGGCTTCAGCGCCTTGCAACATTATTTTGAAACCCAGCCCCTGCCGCATATCGGTGCCTGGTATGCTCACCAGTTTCCGAGCTGGTTGCATCAATTAGGCGTCGGCTTTACTTTTTTCACTGAGCTGCTGGTGCCGTTTCTTATCTTTATGCCGAGGCGCTGGCGTATTGCCGCGGCGATGATCACGATTTTTATGCAGCTCCTGATTATTGCCACCAGTAACCATGCATATGTAAACCTGCTGGTCATCGTGCTCTGCGTCCTGCTGCTGGATGATCGTATTATCCGTCGACTGCTACCCAGGTGGCTGCATCAGGCTGGCAAAGGTGAGGTTCGTGAGCCGGGTCTGATTAAGTCAGGACTAACGCTGATATCCGGCCTGTTGATTGTCTTTGTCAGTTGCACTGCCCTTTATATGTATGCCACACGCAGCTTCCTGCCCGAGCCGGTAATGAGAGTGGCTAACTGGACTCAAAGCTGGGGTATAGGACATATCTATCATATCTTTCCGACCATGCAGACATCGCGACAGGAACTGGTTATTCAGGGCAGTAACGATGGGACAAACTGGCAGGATTATGAGTTTAAATTTAAACCGGGTGCTGTATCTGAACCACCCGGTTTCATCGTGCCACATCATCCGCGTCTCGACTGGATGATGTGGTTTGTACCGACACAATCCGGGCGTCAGTTACAGTGGTTCAGGCAATTTCAGCACCAGCTTAAAAAAGGCTCGCCAGCGGTGCTCGATTTATTGGCGCATAACCCGTTCCCGGACAAGCCGCCACGCTTTCTGCGGGTTCAGGCTTATGATTACCGGTTCACCACCCCAGAACAACGTCAGCAAAGCGGCGACTGGTGGCGAAGTGATTATCTGGGGTTATTTCCCTATGTTGCTCCCAGAAGGCCATAGCTGATATTTCTGAGTCTATCTTTTGTAGCGGGAGCTTAGATGCAGTTTTACATCGGTACATCCGGCTGGGTTTATCCGCACTGGCAGGAAAAATTCTATCCGCAGGACATGGCTGAGTCTGAATGGCTAGATTATTACGCCAGGCATTTAAACTGTGTTGAACTGAACCGCAGTTTCTATCGCCTGCCATCCACTGACAATATCAGGGAATGGGTTGAAGCAACGCCCGAGAACTTTCTGTTTGCGGTCAAAGCCAGTCGCTATATTACCCATATGAAAAAACTCAAGGACCCGGACAAGACGCTCAAGTCGCTAATTGATGTGATCGGGGGAATGGGCGATAAACTGGGGCCTTTGCTGTTTCAGTTGCCGCCGCGCTGGTCCGCTGACCCTGAACGTCTGGCGCAATTTCTGGAAGCCTTGCCCGATGATTTGAAGGTCGCGGTCGAGTGCCGTGACCACAGTTGGCACAGCGATGAGATAATGGATTGCTTATCAGCATATAACGCCGCGTTTTGTGTCTATGACCTCGATGGATTTACCAGTCCGGCTGTCACTACTGCTGACTTTGTCTATCTGCGTCTGCATGGACCGGATGGAGCTTATTCCGGCAGTTATTCAGATGCACAGCTGAGAGAATGGGCGAACTGGCTCAGGCAACAGCCGGTGAAATCCGCCTTTGTTTTCTTCGACAATGATCAGGAAGGCTATGCCGTAAAAAACGCACTGGCATTGCATGCTATCTTGAGCAACTGAAATGTCAGGGATGACTGAGTGCTTATATCCACATACGGGCGCGCATAATCATACAGGCCGCGATGCCGAAGCTGACACCCGATACAAACGCGAAAATATTATCAAGCGCGAAAGGGATGGAAATACCTGAACCCAGATAAAGGAAGGGCATGGCATTGTATATGGGATTGGGCAGCATCATTAACCTCCCTGTTAATTACGGTTAGAGATTTGAAATGCTGTTCATCAGCTTGAGTCTTTAATTGAAAGGCCATGATGAAACAGAAGCTGACAGTCAGACCAAACAAATCATGGTGGCAGCCTATGATTTCAGTGCCGACGACGTCATCATTTCAGTGATGAATCCCTTCAGGGCCAAGCAATCTAATTGGCGACATCCCTGTCCAGAATCTCATCTTCCTTTGACGGGATTCGTATTCCCTTGGACATAGATTCGTCGATCTGCTGCTGTTGGGCCACCCCTTATTTGTGGGGAGAAATGGCGGGGGAAGGAGGATCAGGGAAACTCAGGGGCATGCTGCCGGGATCGTCAAACTTATTTGACTGCCTGATTGGTAAGCCGGACCACAACAGCTGAGACTGGTGACTCACCACCCGGGCGTGAGTCGCGGCCTGTCAGCGAATGAGGCGTGCCCGAATGCTGCGTCCTTTGACTTTACCGTTGGTCAGGTAATGCAGCGCCTGTCGGGAAGCGGATTCTTCGACAGCCACATAACTGGACATTTCAAAGATATCAATCTTGCCGATGTGTTTTCCCGCCAGACCGGCGTCACCGGTCAATGCGCCCAGGATATCGCCGGGGCGTAGTTTGTTTTTTCTGCCGGCATCTAGCTGTAGCGTCACCATCGGCGCTTTCAGCGAAAAGTCCTTGGCAGGCTTTAAGGAGGAGGGAACATCGCAGGGGCAGGGCTGTTGTCGATAATTCTCAATAGCGTTGATCCGGGGCGTTTGCGCCGGAGTCACCATACTGACTGCCAGGCCTTTTTCACCGGCACGACCGGTACGTCCGATGCGGTGGACATAGACTTCGGGATCACGGGGCAACTCATAGTTGATTACCATCTGCAGTGATTTGATATCCAGTCCCCGTGCCGCCACATCTGTTGCCACCAGTACCGGACAACTGTTATTGGCAAACCGCACCAGCACCTGATCCCGTTGCCGCTGTTCCAGGTCGCCGTGAATGGCAAGTGCCGTGATCTGTTTGTCACGGAGCAGGCTGGCAACTTCATCGCACTGTTTTTTTGTATGGCAGAAAACAACACAGCTTTGTGGCTGGTAGTGTTGTAACAACGCCAGCAAGGTTGTCTCGCGTTGCTGTTCTGTGATCTCATAAAACATCTGTTCAATGCTATCGGCTTGATGTTCTGCCTCGACGGTTATCCGGGCGGGATCATGCTGAATATGACGACTGATTTGCTGAATACCGTCAGGGTAGGTGGCAGAAAACAGCAGTGTCTGCCGTGATGCTGGTGTCTGCGCGATAATATCCTGCATAACTTCGGCAAAGCCCATATCCAGCATGCGGTCTGCTTCATCCAGTACCAGCATTTTCAGGCTGTCCAGCTTCAGAGTGTTTTTACGCAGGTGATCCTGTACCCGGCCCGGCGTCCCCACTACAATGTGCGCGCCGTGTTCCAGTGAACCGATCTGGGGGCCAATTGGTTTACCACCACAAAGCATCACCAGTTTGATATTGGGCATGAATCGCGCGAGTTTTCGTATTTCTGTGCCGACCTGTTCAGCAAGCTCCCGGGTCGGACATAAAACCAGTGCCTGAACACCAAAAAAGCGAGGGTTAAGCACATCAAGCAGGCCAATACCAAAAGCGGCCGTTTTACCACTTCCCGTTTTGGCCTGAGCAATGATGTCCCGACCGTTGAGGATAAAGGGCAGGGTCTGAGCCTGTATCTCGGTCATCGTCTGGTAACCGAGCGAACTGAGTCCATCAAGCTGTGGTTTGGACAGCGGCAGGGAAGTGAAGGCGGTCATAATGGCTTTATTTATGTAGTGAAGTGGATTGGCAGAGTTGCCTGGGAGCAGAAACAAAAAAGCCCTGAAAAGGAATTTTCAGGGCTTTCCGGAATCTTGTGTGGCTCCCCGAGCTGGACTCGAACCAGCGACCCAATGATTAACAGTCATTTGCTCTACCAACTGAGCTATCGGGGAACAGAAAGATGCGTATGATAGAGGCTGAGACCGGGGGCGTCAAGGATTAGCGGTAATTTTTTGCAATTACAAAATGCAGAAGCCGATCTGCCGGGGTAAGTGTTTGATTTTTCATTTTGCGGGCAGGTAAGGTTTCCGGGTGTTGCGCTAACAAAATACGGTTAACAGGAGGTTTGCATGGAATTTCTGGCACCGGTAAGTACCGCGGTTATGGCCGTGATATGGGTGATTTACCTTCAGCTTTTTTTCGTGCAGTATCGGCGTAACAGTCGGCCCTATCTTGTTTTCCACCATGCTCAGAATGACAATCCGGATGCACTTTGCCTGCTGGTCAATATGGGTGAGTTGCCTGTACATGTGCAGACGGTACAGGCCGTGGTTTACTTTAAAAATGGTCAATCCATCACTACCACGGTCACCGATTTTGAGCGTATCAATACTGAACAGCATAATGTTCAGCAGAGCCTGAGGCAGGGACCATTACTGTCAGGCGGTTATCTGGTGTTGGGGTCATTCAGGAATATCCTATGTGGTGACCAGGATGAAAGCGAGGGCAACCGGCGAATGGATGAGATAGAAGGGCTGGAATTACGTGTTGCTGTGATCCACGGTCCCAGTCGATTTCCTGTTGGTGCGAGGAGGTCATTCCGAATCGAACATCAGCCAGAACCGCGGATACAGCCGGCCAATATTCATACAGAGCAGTTAAGCAGAAAGCGTGACCAGAGCACAGTGAGAGAATGGATAGAATGTGATTTGAACCCTCGCAGGAAGGGCAGTTCGGAATCGGACAGTTCTTCGCAGGAAGAACTGTCCGAAGACTAGAAAGCTTTATTTAGCAATAAATGCTGCGATTCTATCGAGTGCCTTACGCAGGTTTTCTTCGCTGGTGGCAATCGACAGACGCACATGGTTTTTCAGGCCAAAAGCGGTGCCGGGTACCACTGCAACACCCTCATCAACCAGCAGCGCTTCGGCAAAGTCCATATCGTCTTTCAGGGCTGGCTTGTGCTCGAGTACACCGGCAATATTCGGAAAGACATAGAAAGTACCATTGGTTTCCAGGCAGTCAATGCCATCCATACCATTCAGGGTCGATACCACAAAGTCATGGCGCTTTTTGAATTCAACCAACATGTCATCAATGCAGGATTGATCACCATTGAGGGCTTCTACTGCCGCAGCCTGTGAGATCGAAGCCGGATTGGAGGTGCTTTGTGACTGTACTTTTTTCATCGCTGCAATCAGCGCAGCCGGACCCGCTGCGTAGCCGATACGCCAGCCAGTCATGGAATAGGCTTTCGAAACCCCATTCATCACCAGGGTTCTGTCATACAGATCGGGATTGGCATTAACGATATTGCAGAAGGGCTCATCGGCCCAGTAGATATGCTCATACATATCGTCAGTCGCGATCAGAATATCCGGATGTTTGCGCAGTACGGCGCCCAGCGCTTCCAGTTCAGCGCGGCTGTAGGCCATACCGGTCGGGTTGGACGGGCTGTTGATAACAAACAGGCGGGTTTTGTCAGTGATCGCCGCTTCCAGCTGTTCGGGAGTGATTTTGAACTGATTTTCCTGACCAGCTTCGATAATGACCGGCTTACCATCAGCCAGCAGGGTCATATCCGGGTAGGAAACCCAGTAAGGGGCGGGTATGATGACTTCATCACCGGCTTGCAGGTAAGCCTGAGCCAGGTTGAAAAAGCTCTGTTTACCACCGACGGAAACCAGAATCTGCTTGGCTTCGTAATTGAGGCCATTGTCGCGTGCGAACTTTTTAATGATTGCCTGTTTCAAATCAGCTGTGCCATCAACCGGTGTGTATTTGGTCATACCGCTGTTGATTGCCCGAATCGCAGCCTGTTTAATGTGCTCTGGTGTATCAAAGTCGGGTTCACCCGCACCCAGACCAATCACATCTTTGCCTTCGGCCCTGAGTTCGGCAGCCCGGGCAGTGATGGCAAGAGTCGGTGAGGGTTTGATGTTTTGAACGCGTTGGGAGAGCTTGATAGTCAAAATCTTTCCTTCAGTAAAACGTTACTAAATTTAACCAAAAAAGGCCTGTTTATCTTTCATCTCACAGCAACACTAGAGGGCTGAAAGATAAATAAACTCTTGTAATATACGCCAAACTAAATCGATGCTAAAGACGTATGAGTAAAGAATTGCAGTTAGTCAGCGAGTTTTCTCCGGCCGGTGATCAGCCGACCGCAATCGCTGCTTTGATTGAGGGCCTGGAGAACGGTGAAATGTGGCAGACCCTGCTCGGCGTCACCGGCTCGGGCAAGACCTTCACCGTGGCTAATGTTGCGCAAGCCGTTCAGCGTCCGGTTATGGTTCTGGCACCCAACAAGACCCTCGCCGCCCAGCTTTACAGCGAAATGAAAGACTTTTTCCCGCATAACGCGGTGGAATACTTTGTTTCCTACTACGACTACTATCAGCCCGAGGCCTATGTGCCTTCATCGGACACGTTTATCGATAAGGATGCTTCGGTCAACGAACAGATTGAACAGATGCGGCTGTCGGCCACCAAGGCCATGCTGGAGCGGCGTGATGCGATTATTGTCTCCAGTGTGTCCTGTATTTACGGTCTGGGCGAAAAAGATGCCTACCTGGAAATGGTGCTGCATCTTGTCCAGGGTGATGTCATCGGCCAGCGCGATATTCTGCGCCGACTGACTGAGCTGCAGTACACCCGTAACGACATTGAACTGCATCGTGGTACTTACCGCGTTCGCGGTGAGGTCATTGATATTTTCCCGGCAGAATCCGAGCGCGACGCGGTCCGGGTTGAACTGTTTGATGATGAAATCGAACAAATCAGCTATTTCGACCCGCTGACCGGTGAGCTGCTGCAGCGTCTGAGCCGGATTACCATCTACCCGAAAACCCACTATGTAACGCCGCGGGAGAACCTGCTGAAAGCCGTCGATGCGATCAAGGAAGAATTACGCGAGAGACTGCAGGAACTCAACGAGCAGAATAAGCTGGTGGAAGCTCAGCGGCTGGAGCAACGTACCCGCTTTGATATTGAAATGTTACTGGAGCTGGGCTACTGCAACGGCATAGAGAACTACTCACGTCACTTGTCCGGTCGCAGTGCCGGCGAAGCGCCGCCGACATTATTTGATTATCTCCCGGATGATGCCGTACTGGTGATTGACGAAAGCCATGTCATGGTGCCGCAGATTGGTGCGATGTATAAAGGCGACCGTTCGCGTAAGCAGACCTTGGTGGATTACGGTTTCCGTCTGCCCTCGGCACTGGATAACCGGCCTTTGATGTTCGAGGAATGGGAAAAGCTGGCGCCACAAACCATCTTCGTGTCAGCAACCCCGGGCAAATATGAATATGCGCACTCCAGTACCATTGTTGAGCAGGTGGTCAGGCCGACCGGTCTGGTCGATCCCCAGGTTGAAATCCGGCCGGTAACGACGCAGGTTGACGATCTGCTGTCTGAAGTCAACAAACGCAGTGCAGTGAATGAACGGGTGCTGGTCACCACGCTGACCAAGCGCATGGCGGAGGATTTAACCGAGTACCTGCGCGAGCACAATGTCAAAGTGCGTTACCTGCATTCAGATATCGATACGGTGGAGCGGGTCGAGATTATCCGTGATCTGCGGCTGGGTGAGTTTGATGTGCTGGTGGGGATCAACCTGTTGCGTGAAGGCCTGGATATTCCTGAAGTCTCGCTGGTGGCGATTCTGGATGCCGACAAGGAAGGCTTTCTGCGCAGTGATCGTTCACTGATACAGACCATAGGCCGGGCTGCCCGTAACCTGAATGGCAGGGCGATTCTCTATGCTGATGAGATCACAGGTTCAATGCAGAGAGCGATTGAGGAAACCGAGCGGCGTCGGGAAAAACAGATTGCGTTTAACGAAGAGCACGGTATTACCCCGCAAGGTATCAAAAAAGCGATTCGAACCGGGATGGATGACGCATCTGAACGTGCCAGCAAGAGAGAGTTCGCCAAAGTGGCAGAAGAGCAGGCCGAGTACGCCTCACTCACGCCACAACAGCTGGCCAAACGCATCAAAAAAATCGAACAAGCGATGTACAAACATGCGCAAAATCTTGAATTTGAAGATGCTGCCAGACTGCGTGACGAACTGGAACATCTGCGAAAAGTGGCACTGGGACCGGTTGTGGTCTAAAGGACTTGCATTATGACTCAGGCTGCGTATAATTTCGCAGCTTCCACGGCAGGCACGTAGCTCAGTTGGTTAGAGCACCACCTTGACATGGTGGGGGTCGTTGGTTCGAATCCAATCGTGCCTACCAGTTTTCTAAAAGCACCCAGGGGTGCTTTTTTGGTTTTTAAGGCCCCTCGTATAGGCCACAACCAAGGATTTGAAATGATTTCAGTCACCCTTCCTGATGGCAGTCAACGCCAGTTCGATCACCCCGTTTCCATTCACGATATTGCTTACGATATTGGTGCAGGTCTGGCCCGCGCTGCGCTGGCTGGCAAAGTCAACGGTAAGCTGGTCGACACATCCTACGTTATCAGTGATGATGCCGAAGTCGCGATTGTGACCGAGCGTGATGAGGAAGGCCTCGATATCATTCGCCACTCCACTTCTCATCTGATGGCCCAGGCCGTCAAACAGCTTTATCCGGAAGCGCAGGTCACCATCGGCCCGGTCATTGAAGACGGCTTCTATTACGACTTCTCCTATCCGCAGGGCTTCACCCCGGATGATCTGGCCAAGATCGAACAACGTATGGAAGAACTGGTTAAAGAAGACCTGCCAGTACGTCGTGAAGAGATCTCCCGTGATGCCGGTATCGACATGTTCCGTGATATGGGCGAAATCTATAAAGCCGAGATCCTGGAAGACATTCCCAAAGATGAAACTCTGTCTGTGTATCGTCAGGGCGATTTTGTCGACCTGTGCCGCGGACCCCACGTGCCCAGTACCGGCAAGCTGAAAGCCTTCAAATTGATGAAACTGGCCGGCGCCTATTGGCGTGGCAAGTCAGATAATGAAATGCTGCAACGGATTTACGGCACGGCCTGGCAGGATAAAAAAACGCTGAAGCAGTACCTGCACCGTCTGGAAGAAGCCGAGAAGCGCGATCATCGTAAAATTGCCAAGAGCCTGGACCTGTTCCATCTTCAGGAAGAAGCGGCCGGTATGATTTTCTGGCATGACAATGGCTGGCAGATTTACCGTGTGGTCGAAAACTATATTCGTGACGTGCTGCGTGACAATGATTATCAGGAAGTACGGACGCCGCAGGTGGTTGATCGCAGCCTGTGGGAAAAATCCGGTCACTGGGACAAGTTCGGGGACATGATTTTCAGTACCCATTCGGAAAGCCGTGATTACGCAGTCAAACCGATGAACTGCCCCTGTCATATTCAGATTTTCAATCAGGGCCTGAAGAGTTACCGGGATCTGCCATTGCGGATGGCCGAGTTTGGTTCCTGTCATCGTAATGAACCATCAGGCACCTTGCATGGTCTGATGCGTCTGCGCGGATTTACCCAGGATGATGCGCATATCTTCTGTACTGAAGATCAAATCCAGTCAGAAGTCGCGACTTTTATTGAACTGTTACATGAAGTCTATGCGGACTTCGGCTTTAACGAAATTATCGTTAAGTTATCCACCCGTCCGGAAAACCGGGTAGGTAGTGATGAAGTCTGGGACAAGGCCGAACATGCGCTGGAGCAGGCGCTGAATGCTGCTGAACTGGACTGGGATCTGCAACCGGGCGAGGGCGCTTTCTACGGGCCGAAAATCGAATTTTCGCTAAAAGATTGCCTGGGACGGGTTTGGCAGTGCGGTACGATTCAGGTCGACTTCTCCATGCCTGGACGGCTGGATGCCAGTTATGTCGCCGATGATGGCAGTAAACAAGTACCTGTTATGCTGCATCGTGCTATCCTTGGCTCGCTGGAACGTTTTATTGGTATTCTGATTGAAGAGTATGCCGGTGCCTTCCCGACCTGGCTTGCACCTAAGCAAGTGATGGTAATGGGCATCAGTGATAAACAGGCCGATTACGTCAAACAAGTTGCTCAAAATTTGCAGAAACAAGACTTTAGAGTCGATACAGACTTGAGAAACGAAAAAATTGGCTTTAAAATACGCGAGCATACACTTCGCCGCGTTCCGTATTTATTAGTTGTCGGTGAACGTGAAGAACAGAATCAAGCCGTGGCGGTACGTACACGCAAGGGTGAAGATCTCGGCGCAATGTCGCTTGAAGAATTTACCAGCTTGCTGCAGGAAGACGTCGCTCGCCGCGGTCGAATTATTTTAGAGGACTAGAACATCGCTACAGATCAAAGACGGCTGAATGGTGAAATCACAGCCAAAGAAGTACGATTGACGGATTCTAATGGTGAGCAACTCGGTATTGTTTCCTTAAAGGAAGCAATTCAAAAAGCCGAAGAAGCCGATTTGGATTTGGTGGAAATTGCCCCACAGGCAAAACCACCGGTTTGCCGTATCATGGACTACGGCAAGTTTTTGTTTGAGGAAGGCAAGAAAAAAGCCGAGGCTCGTAAAAAACAAAAACAAATACAGGTTAAGGAAGTCAAATTCCGGCCTGGCACAGAAGAAGGGGATTATCAGGTAAAACTACGCAACCTGATACGTTTCCTTGAAAGCGGTAACAAAACCAAAGTCAGCCTCCGCTTCCGCGGACGTGAAATGGCACATCAGGAGCTGGGTCTGAAATTACTCGAACGAGTGGCGGCAGATTTAGACGAGATCTCCAGTGTCGAACAGCGTCCCAAGAAAGAAGGTCGACAAATGATCATGGTTTTGTCACCAATCAGTAAAAAATAACTACATAAATTTGAATGCGGAGTTGTAAATACAATGCCTAAGTTAAAAAACCATAGTGGTGCCGCCAAGCGTTTCAGACGCACTGGCAGCGGAAAATTCAAGCGTTCACAGGCTTTTACCAGTCATATCCTGACCAAGAAAAGCACCAAGCGTAAACGCCAGCTGCGTTCTACCCTGACTATCTGCAAGGCAGATCACATGTCAGTGCGTAAAATGCTGCCAAATCTGTAATTAAGGAGTTTTCCGATGCCAAGAGTAAAACGCGGCGTAACTGCACACGCACGCCATAAAAAAGTGCTTGATCAAGCCAAAGGTTATTACGGTCGTCGCAAGAACGTCTATCGTGTTGCCGTCCAGGCTGTCACCAAAGCCGGTCAATACGCCTATCGCGACCGTCGTCAGAAAAAACGTAACTTCCGTACCCTGTGGATTGCCCGTATCAACGCGGCTGCCCGTGATTGCGGTTTATCCTATAGCCGACTGATCGATGGTCTGAAAAAAGCGTCAATTGAAATCGATCGTAAAGTACTGGCTGATATCGCCGTGCATGACGAAGCGGCTTTCGCAGCTATCGCGGAAAAAGCAAAAGCAGCTTTGGCTAAGTAAGTCGCCTGCAAAGAGCGATAGCCATAGTGCTGTAGTGACTAAAAAAGGGCCGCAACCACGGCCCTTTTTTGTTTCTGATGAGGGGGAAATATGGCTGAACTGTCGTCACAGTTACAGGCTTTGGAAGAAATTACGGCAACAGCCAGGCAGGCTGTGGCAGAAGCACAGGATAATCGGGCGCTGGATAATGTCCGGGTCGAATACCTGGGCAAAAAAGGCAAAATTACAGCCTATCTGAAACAATTGGGCAACGTTAGTGTGGAAGACCGGCCGTTGATCGGCAAGTCGGTTAACCTGGCCAAGCAGGAAGTGACCGGCCTGGTGGAGCAACGCGGCAGGGCGCTGGCTGAAGCAGCGATGGAAGCAGCATTGAAAGCCGAAACGGTGGACGTAACCCTGCCTGGCCGTAACAGTGAAGTCGGTAGCCTGCACCCGGTCACACGCACCTTACAGCGTATTGAACGTTATTTCCGCAACATCGGTTTTAATGTGGCTGAAGGGCCGGAAATCGAAGACAGTCACCACAATTTCACGGCACTGAATATTCCTGAAACCCATCCGGCGCGTGCGATGCACGATACCTTTTATTTTGATGCCGATAAGCTGCTGCGAACCCATACTTCACCGGTACAGATCCGGGTGATGGAAGAAAGCCAGCCGCCATTACGACTGATTGCCCCCGGCCGTGTTTATCGCTGTGACTCTGATTTGACCCATACACCGATGTTCCATCAGGTAGAAGGGCTTATGGTGGATGAAAATATCAGCTTCACGGATCTGAAAGGGGTGCTGTCCGACTTCCTGCAGGCATTCTTCGAGAAGCCACTGAAAGTACGATTCCGGCCGTCTTATTTTCCTTTTACCGAACCCTCTGCCGAGGCGGATATTGAGTGTGTCATATGCGGCGGGGAAGGCTGCCGCGTCTGTAGTCATACCGGCTGGATTGAAATCCTGGGTTGCGGCATGGTGCACCCGAATGTGTTTGAACACGTCAATATCGACAGTGAAAAATACCTGGGTTTTGCCTTCGGTCTCGGTGTCGAGCGGATGGCGATGCTGCGTTACGGCGTCAATGACCTGCGTCTGTTCTTTGATAACGATCTGCGTTTCCTCAGTCATTTCAAATAATCGGCGGGATAATTAACAATGAAGTTTAGTGAAAAGTGGTTACGCGAGTGGGTAAATCCGAATATGGATACCGCTGCGCTGGTAGAAAAACTAACCAATGCCGGTCTGGAAGTCGATGCCGTTGAGCCGGTCGCCGGTGAGTTCAGTGGCGTCCTTGTCGGGCAGGTTAAATCAGTAGAGCCGCATCCTGATGCCGATAAATTACGTCTGACCAAAGTCGATGTCGGTGACGCCGAACTGCTGGAGATCGTCTGCGGCGCCAGTAATGTGCGTGAAGGATTGAAGGTCCCTGTGGCTGTTGTTGGTGCAGTGCTGCCGGGCGATTTCAAAATCAAGAAAGCCAAGCTACGAGGTGTGCCTTCTTTCGGCATGCTGTGTTCTTCCAAAGAACTGGGGCTGGCTGAATCAGCCAACGGCCTGATGGAACTGGCCGAGGATGCACCGGTAGGCCAGGATTTTCGCGCTTACCTGGGGCTGGATGATGTGGCGATTGATATTGATCTGACCCCGAATCGCAGCGACTGCCTGGGTGTGGCCGGTGTCGCCCGTGAGGTCGGCGTGTTAACTTCGACTGATGTTTGTCAGGTCCAATGTGATGAAATCAAAGCGACCACAGACAAGACCGTCCCGGTTAACGTCTCTGCCAGTGCCGCCTGCCCGCGTTATCTGGGCCGGGTAATTGAAAACATCAATCCGCAAGTGGAAACACCGGTCTGGATGCAGGAAAAACTGCGTCGCAGCGGTTTACGTAGTCTCGGGCCCGTGGTCGATGTGACCAACTATGTGATGCTGGAACTGGGGCAGCCAATGCATGCCTTTGATCGGGATAAGCTCAACCGTGGTATCAGTGTCAGGCTATCTCAGGGCAGCGAAAAGCTGACCTTGCTTGATGGTCAGGAGATTGAGATTCAGCCCGATACACTGCTGATCGCGGATGATAACGGCCCGCTGGCACTGGCCGGGATTATGGGGGGCGAACATTCCGGCGTGACTGAAACCACAAAGCATTTGTTTCTTGAGGCGGCCTTTTTCAGTCCCGAAGCGATTGCCGGTAAAGCCCGTGCCTATGGTCTGCACACGGATTCGTCGCACCGTTTTGAACGCGGTGTGGATCCCGAACTGGCACAACAGGCAATGCAGCGAGCGACAGCTTTGCTACTGGACATTGTCGGTGGTGAGCCGGGTCCTGTGACCGAGGTTGTCAGTGAAAACGATTTGCCGCAAACGGTATCGATTCACCTGCGTGAAAACCGCATCCGGCGCGTGCTGGGGATAAGTCTGGAAGCCTCGGAAGTGACCGAGCAACTGAGCCGGCTGGGCCTGACACTGAGCCGGGTCGATGACGGCTGGCAGGTGACTGTGCCCAGCTTCCGGTTTGACCTTGCCATCGAAGTCGATCTGATTGAGGAACTGGGGCGTCTTTATGGCTATGACAGGCTACCGGAGACGCGGCCTCAGGGCACCGTACTGACGAGCAATATCACCGAGCGACTGACACAGCTTGAGCGCTTACAGCACCTTCTTGTCGACCGTGGTTACTATGAAGCAGTGACCTACAGCTTTGTTGAACCTAAACTGCAGTCCCTGTTGGCTGAAGACGAAGTCGCACCGATTAAACTGGCCAACCCGATCTCCGCTGATTTGTCAGTCATGCGTACTTCATTGTGGCCTGGACTGGTACAGGCGCTGGTATACAACGCTAACCGTCAGCATGAACGGGTACGTTTGTTTGAAGTGGGCCGTGTCTTCAAAGGGGATCTTGACAATATTGAGCAGGAGCGTCGTATCGGGGGACTGATCTACGGCGACAGATATAGTGAACAATGGTCAGAAAAAGCCCGTGATGCTGACTTCTTCGACGCTAAAGCCGATGTTGAAGCCTTGCTGGCAATCAGCGGTGGTGAGATTCGTTTCCAGGCTGAAACACATGCCGCCTTACATCCCGGTCAGACTGCCAGAATCTATAAAAACGGCGAAGCTATCGGTTGGCTTGGTGCCTTGCATCCGAAACTGCAAAAGCCGCTGGATGTGAATGGCCGCGTTTATTTGTTCGAACTGAGTCTGTCTGCTGTATTATTGGCGCAAATACCTGAATTTACTGCCTTATCTAAATACCCGGCGATCCGCAGAGATTTGGCCCTGGTGGTGGCGGAGTCAGTAACAGCTGGTCAAATAGAAGATTGCCTGAGCACAATCGATTCTGATATTCTTAAGGCATTTCAACTATTTGACGTTTATACCGGAGATGGAGTCGAGCTCGGCAGCAAAAGTCTCGCTGTGGCTTTCCACCTTCAGCATGGTGAACGTACGCTCAAAGATGACGAAGTCGATGCGTTGATTAAAACTGTGACTGACAAGCTGGAACAGTCAGTCGGCGCAACGATAAGATCTTGAGCAAATATTATTAAAAGAAGAATTTAGAGGTATACATGGCACTGACTAAGGCCGATATGACGGAACAACTCTACGATGAGCTGGGTTTTAATAAACGTGAAGCCAAAGAGCTGGTTGAAATGTTTTTCGAAGAAATCCGTACTGCGCTGGAAAAGGGTGAGCAGGTTAAATTATCCGGCTTCGGTAATTTCGAACTCAGAGACAAGAGTGAACGGCCTGGTCGTAACCCGAAAACCGGTGAAGAAATCCCCATCTCTGCCCGTCGTGTGGTGACTTTCAGACCCGGCCAAAAACTGAAAGCGAGGGTGGACAGTTATGCTGGAAGCGAGTAATAACAACGAATTACCGCCTATTCCGAGTAAGCGTTACTTCACCATCGGTGAAGTGAGCGAACTGTGTGGCGTCAAGCCTCACGTTCTGCGCTACTGGGAACAGGAGTTTTCACAACTCAAACCGGTCAAACGTCGTGGTAACCGCCGTTACTATCAGCGTCATGATGTGATCCTGATCCGGGAAATCCGTGGTCTGCTCTACGAGCAGGGTTTCACTATCGGCGGTGCCCGCCAACAACTGGGTGCACCGGGTGAAGTCAAAACCGTGACCGGTGCCAAACAGGATCAGAAAGACTTGGTTCGTGAGCTGCTGAGAGAACTGGAAGACTTAAGAACTTTACTTAACTAAGCTAAGCACACTAGCAAAATGAAAAGGCCGGCTTAACGCTGGCCTTTTTGTTGCTCATCAGATCACAAATAAATCAACAAACTCATCTACGGGCATGGCTGAAAGCTTCGCCTCATCTGTACAGACATCAATAATCATTTTTTGCTGACGCTCAGGAAAGCGACGTGCCAGATTGGTTTTGAATTTCCTGACCAGCTCTGGAATGCCCTCAGCGCGACGGCGACGATGACCGATAGGATATTCCACCGCGACTTGTTCAGAATGCGTGCCGTCTTTAAAAAACAGCTGCACGGCATTGGCAATAGAGCGCTTCTCGGGGTCAAGATAATCCTTGGTGTATTCAGGGTTTTCAATACAAACCATCTTGTCACGCAGGGCATCAATGCGCGGATCGGCTGCCACAGTATCTTCATAATCAGCCGCTGTGAGGCTGCCTTTGAGCAGGCCGACAGCGGTCATGTACTGAAGACAATGATCGCGATCAGCCGGGTTATTCAGCGGCCCCTGTTTGTCGATAATGCGAATCGCTGATTCATGGGTAGTCAGCACGATCCTCTCGATTTGATCGATTTTCTGCAGCGTGTCGATTTTGTCTGCCACCTCAGGGTGCAGGTGGAAGGCACATTCGACCGCAGTCTGGGCATGAAACTCAGCGGGGAAGGCTATCTTGAACAGCACATTTTCCATCACGTAGCTGCCATAGGGCCGCTGGAATTTGAAAGGCTGACCTTTGAAAAAGACATCATAAAAGCCCCAGGTCGTGGCCGTCAGCGCTGTCGGATAACCCATTTCTCCCTTCATTGTCATCAATGCCAGCCGCACAGCACGGCTGGTTGCATCACCGGCTGCCCAGGACTTACGTGAACCGGTATTGGGACTGTGACGATAGGTACGCAGGCTCTGACCATCAACCCAGGCGTTGGAGACAGCATTGATAATATCGTCCTTGCTGCCACCGAGCAGACCGGTGACGACAGCGGTGGAGGCTATCTTGACCAGTACCACATGATCGAGGCCGACGCGGTTAAAGCTGTTTTCCAGTGCCAGTACACCCTGAATTTCATGGGCTTTAATCATCGCAATCAGCACATCACGCATTGTGATCAGAGGCTGATCATCCTTGCGGTTACGCGAGAGGAAATCGGCAATAGCAAGTATGCCACCAAGGTTATCCGACGGGTGACCCCATTCGGCAGCCAGCCAGGTATCGTTGAAGTCCAGCCAGCGGATCATGGCGCCGATGTTAAATGCAGCCTGAACCGGATCCAGCTGGAATTGGGTGCCCGGGACTTTACTGCCATTGGGAACAATCGTTCCCGACACGATGGGTCCCAGCAGTTTGGTGCAGGCAGGGTAGGACAGGGCCTCGAACCCACAGCCCAGTGTATCCATCAAGCAATAACGGGCGGTGTCCAGCGCTTCTTTGCTGGTAACCAGGTAGTCACTGACATAGTCGGCTATCTCAACCAGTACCTTGTCTGGTGCTGGACGAATATTGGAAAAAGCAGCGGTCATAAAATATTCCTCAAAGAATAACGGGCTCAGCCACGTTCGGTGATGGGGGGAAACGGACGATTGGCCGGGCCGGTGTATTCGGCATTGGGACGGATGATCTTGTTATCAATCCGCTGTTCGATAATGTGCGCGGCCCAGCCGGTGACACGTGAAATCACAAAGATCGGTGTGAAAAACGCGGTGGGAATACCCATCATGTGATAGCTGGAGGCGCTGTACCAGTCGAGGTTGGGAAACATGTTTTTCTCGCGCCACATGACCTGCTCGATCCGCTCGGATATGTTGAAGAGATTCATATTGTTTCCGTCTTCACACAGTCGGCGGGAGACGCCTTTAATGGCTACATTGCGCGGGTCGGAAATGGTATAGACCGGATGGCCGAAGCCGATAATGATTTCCTTATTGGCTATCCGCCGCATGATGTCGGTTTCGGCTTCATCCGGGTTGCTGTAGCGCTGAATAATTTCCATCGCCGCTTCATTGGCCCCGCCATGTTTGGGGCCGCTTAAGGCCCCGATCGCACCGGTAATAGCGGAATAGAAGTCTGCCAGGGTGCCGGCAATGACTCTTGCGGTGAAGGTTGAGGCATTAAACTCATGTTCTGCATAGAGCACTAAAGATTCATTCATGGCCGCAATGTGCAGATCTGAGGGGGCTTTGCCGTGTAATAAATGCAGGAAATGCGCGGCAATGGAATCATCATCGGTGTCCAGCTCAATGCGTTTGCCATGTAAACTGAAATGGTGCCAGTAGAGCAGCGCGGAACCAAGGCAGGCTATCAGCCGGTCGGCAATATCGCGCGCGCCCTCGGCATTGTGATCAGCGCCTTCCGGCTCCAGTGTGCCCAGCATTGAGGTCGCGGTACGCATGATGTCCATGGGGTGTGCGGTTGGCGGCAGCTGCTCCAGCACGACTTTCAGGGCATCCGGTATATTTCTGAGCTTGCGGAGTTTACTGTGATAAGCCTCAAGCTCATTTTGATTGGGCAGATGGCCATGAATCAGTAGAAAAGCGACTTCCTCGAAACTGGCCTTGGCAGCCAGATCCAGAATATCGTAGCCACGATAATGTAAATCATTGCCACTGTGACCAACAGTACATACCGCAGTCGTACCAGCGGAAACGCCCGCGAGGGCAACGCCTTTTTTCTTTTTCTGAACTTGAGTCATGGTCTTCTCCCCGGCAGCCCGGCTGCCTGCTAAAACACGGATTTCATTTATTTATCGTTGTTGCTGTAGAGCTCATCCAGCTTCTGTTCATAAGCGTGGTAATCGAGATAATCGTAGAGTTCATTGCGGGTCTGCATCAGATCGACGACATGCTGCTGGGTACCGTGCTCACGCACCGACTGATATACCTTGAGCGCTGCCGAATTCATTGCCCGGAATGCGGACAAGGGATACAGCACCAGACTGACATCGTGAGCAGCCAGCTCATCCACCGTGAACAGCGGCGTGCTACCGAACTCGGTGATATTAGCCAGTACCGGTACTCTCACCGCCTCAGCGAACTGTTTATACATACCCAGTTCGGTCATGGCTTCCGGAAAAATCATATCGGCACCGGCCTCGACACACGCGCCGGCACGATCAATGGCCGATTGCAGCCCCTCGACTGCCAGTGCATCAGTACGCGCCATAATCACAAAGTCATCATCGGTTTTGGCATCGACCGCTGCTTTGATGCGATCAACCATTTCCTGCTGACTCACAATGGCCTTATTGGGGCGATGTCCACAGCGTTTGTTCTGCACCTGATCTTCAATATGGACGGCGCCGGCACCGGCACGAATCATGGCTTTTACGGTGCGGGCTATGTTAAAAGCGCCACCAAAACCGGTATCGATATCAACCAGTACGGGTAACTCGGTGACATGGGTGATGCGCTCGACATCGGTGACCACATCATCCATGGTCGTGATACCCAGATCCGGCAGGCCCAATGAGCCGGCTGCGACACCGCCGCCTGAGACGTAGAGCGCCCGATAGCCGACCTTATCTGCCATGCGGGCGTGATAGGCATTAATGGCGCCCATCACCTGTAATGGATGTTCTTCGGCAACCGCCTGTCTGAAACGGGCACCGGCTGAAATTAATGTCATGATCAGTCCTTATCAGAAAAAGGCTTTATCCGCATCAGCAGGTAATGCGACACCGGTTTGTCTGGCACGCTGCAGTAACTCCCAGAAATAACGGTAAGTCGCCCGGTCGTGCAGTTCACCGTCATACTGAATCGGACCCCATTCGGCCTGTTGTGCAGTGAGCAGGATATTGGCTGCCGCTATCACTTCGCTGTAATCGGGTTTCATCGCATCGACAATGGCCGTGATCTGGGTTGGATAGATACTCCACATTCTCAGAAAGCCGAATTCATGGCGGGCGCGCGCTGCATCGGAATAAGTCACTTCCTCATTTTTTAAGTCCAGCGTCACGTTATGTGCCGGGACCACACCATTAGCCAGAGCCGCTGCCACTACTTCGGCCTTGGCTCTTGCCAGCAGCCTGTGATCAAACTGTCCCGGACTGCGCATGGCTGTAGCTGATATGGCGCCATGATGGGCACTGACAAAATCCATCAGGCCGAAATCCAGCACCTGGACCCAGTCCAGGGCGGCAATTTGATGCACATCTCTCAAGGCGCCGTGGGTTTCGATCAGGACGTGTACCGGGATCTCCCGCTCAATCCCGTTTTGCCGGGCGACTTTCTGAATAAAGCCAATCATTTCTGCCACCTGATCGACGGAGGTTGCCTTGGGAATGGTGATATAGCTCAGCACTTGTCCGGCACCGGGCACCAGGATCTCAATATCCTGTGCCCAGGCATCATGGGTATAATCATGAATACGGGCACCAGCCATTTTGTGCCGGTTTAAATCCGAATTAAGCACCCGGACGATCATCTCGGCATGTTCTTTTTCTGTCCCTGCGGCGGCACCGTCTTCACAGTCACAGGTGATATCGAACACCGGGCCGATACTGTCCTGCAGCCCCAGCGCTTTGCTGATCAGTTTTTCACTGCCGGCAAAGTGCTCACAGCTGGGAATAATGGGGAAAGCGCGTTCGCCTTCGAACAGCGCTTCGCTGGGATGCGTCAGTTTAGTCATATTCATAGCCTGCTTCTTCCTTACGCCTTACGCGGCATTAACACGGTGTAGTCGAGATCAAGCACGACATTGGGGTGATACTGGCGTTTGCCATCAATATCAATATGAGTGGAGTCGAGACTGTCAGCCGTCTGGTTTTTAAGGCCGACCATTCTCAGTCGAAGCGCGCCCAGATCAGCGCGACCCGGCAGGGGCCACTTTTCCAGCACTTCGGTCCAGGTATAAAAAGTATCGCCACCGAAACTGGGGTTGGCATGGGTCCCAGCGTTAATTGCAGCGATAAACAGGGCATTCTCTAAACCGTCATAGCTCAGTGCGCGGCAGACTGAAATCACATGACCGCCGTACATCAGGCGTTTACCGAAAGCGCTTTGCTGCATCATCAGATCATCGAAATGCAGTCTGGCGTTGTTCTGGTACAGCCTGGTGGCGAGGGTATGATCGCTGTCATCGACAGTCATGCCGGCCGGGTGATTGAGGCGTTCACCCACCTCAAAGTCTTCCCAGAAACGCGAGGAACCCGTGACGCTGGCTTCAAAGTCTTTGGCATCCAATTCAGCCGGGATGACTAATTCCTCTGCAGATACCACCTGGGTGAGTTCGGGAACGACCGCCTCGGGAGCAGGGGCGTCCGGATTGTTTTTATGCACCATGACCCAGCGAACCCAGGATAGCACTGCTTTGTGATTTTGATTAACAGAGGTTGAGCGGACAAAGACGATACCGTTTTTGCCACTGGAGTTTTGCTTCAGACCAATAACTTCGGTTTCTGTTGTCAGCGTGTCACCGGCATAAACCGGATGCTGGAACTTGACTTCGGCATAGCCCAGATTAGCGACTGCATTGACCGAAATATCCGGTACGCTTTTGCCAAAAGCAATATGGAAAGTCAGCAGATCATCAATCGTTTTGTCTGCAAAACCAAGCGAATGAGCCACCGGTTGCGCGCAGTGAACAATATGCCTTGAGCCGGTTAAAGCGATATAAAGCGCCGCATCACCTTCAGTGATAGTGCGTGGCGTGGCATGGACTATCGTCTCGCCGAGTTTGAAGTCCTCGAAAAAACGGCCCTGGTTGAATTGCAGCTTAGTCATTATCAAGCTCCAATTCTTTTATCATGTCACTCAGCAGCAGGAAGCGTTTGGCCGCGGTGACATGATGATGCTCAACCAGCTTGCCGTTGACCAGTACGGTTCCCCGTCCTGCCTTGTTGGCCTGGCTCAATGCTTCAATAATTTCCTTGGCATTTTCTACCTCAGCCGGTTTCGGTGTGTAGGCATCGTTGGCGTAGGGTAACTGGAAGGGATGGACTAAAGACTTGCCATCAAAGCCCATATCGCGTCCGATACGGCAGGCATATTCAAAGGCCTGCATATCTTTCAGGTCACTGTGAATGCCATCAATAACGGCACGGCCATACGCACGTGCTGCCAGGACAACCCATGACAGACTGGTGCGAATGGCGGTGCGTTCCAGTGTGGGTCTGGCATGCAGATCGGAAATCAGATCCGAGGTGGCCAGAACCATACAAGCGATACGATCCGAAGCGCGGGCAATTTCCTCGGCATGCAAGACTGCCAGGGGACTCTCGATCATCACCATGATGGGCGTTTCAGTATTCCCGGCTTCTTCCATCGCGTTGATAGCGGCCATCACGTCATCCTGGCTTTCGATGCTGGAGAACAGTACGGCATCAGGAGCCAGCTGGGCGATGGCGTTAACGTCGTCATAGCCCCACTCGGAATCCAGGTCGTTAACACGGACCACGACCTCACGGTTACCGTAGCCACCGTGTTTTAAAGCATTGACAACATTTGTGCGGGACTCTTCCTTGGCAGAGAGCAGAATAGGTGCACCCAGATCCAGAATGATGGAATCCACCTGCAGACTGCGGGCCTTTTCCAGGTAGTGCGGGTTGCAACCCGGCACATAAAGCATCGAACGTCGTGGCCGGTAGTAATTAGTCATACGGCTTCTCACCTTATTAATTCAGCGCCATGCTGAGCGTGTTAATGATTCTATCCCCGTTTTTTTAAGAGTGTCAATATTTATCTTATGTCTTATATAAGATATAAAACACTAGACAAGTTTGAATAACTGTTATAGATTGACAATCACAGTGATGACGCTTGATTAAGGAAACAGCAGAACCGTGCCTGAAATGATTAAAGGCAATAGAAAAGTCAGAATATCGCTGAAATGCTGACACGAATTACATGTGTCTTATATAAGAGTGGTTTGATAGGCTATGAGATATGTTCGATAAACAAACAGGAATGATCATGAGCAAATCAGCGAGTGCGCCGGTTTTTAAACCACTCTACGAGCAAATCAAGGTGTTTCTGACCCAGAGTCTGATTGCCGGGGAGTGGAAACCCGGTGAGAGTATCCCCAGTGAGATAGAGCTGGCAGCCAGATTCAATGTGAGTCAGGGCACGGTGCGCAAAGCAATTGATGCACTGGCGATGGAAAATATTCTGATTCGTCGTCAGGGCAAAGGGACTTTTGTCGCGACCCATAAAGAAGAGCAGAGCAAACTGCGGTTTCTGCGTCTGACCTCGGCTGACGGCCATAAGCAACCATTGAATAATCAGCTGTTGTCATGCAAACGCCTTAAGGCCAGCGCTGAAATTTCGCAGCTGACCGGACTCAAAAAAGGGACAGCCGTGATTGAGATTCAGCGTCTGCTAACCTTTTCCGGTGAGCCCAAAATCCTTGATTACATCATCGTCCAGGCCAAATTTTTCCGTGGTCTCAATAGCAGCCGGATCAACGAGAATAACGGCTCGCTTTACAGCATGTACGAGACGGTTTACGGCATTCCGATGGTACGTGCTGAAGAAAAACTGACTGCGGTGGCTGCCAGCGCGGGAGAGGGTCAGTTGCTGCACGTCCAGACCGGCTTCCCGCTGCTCAAGGTGGAGCGGGTGGCTTATACCTACGGCGACAAGCCGATGGAGTGGCGCGTAGGTCTCTGCGTCACCGACCAACATCATTATATGAACGAACTGGAGTAAGCCTGATGACAGACAACCAGCCCAGCTATAAACAGCGCGCGCTTGATTATCATGAGTTTCCGCGGCCCGGCAAACTCAGCGTGGAATCCAGCAAACCCTGCGCGACCGGGGCCGAGTTGTCTCTGGCATATACGCCGGGCGTCGCCGAGCCCGTGCGTGAAATTTATCGTGATCCTGAAACGGCTTATCGCTACACCAATAAGGGCAACCTGGTGGCAGTTATCACCGATGGTACGGCGGTGCTGGGCTTAGGTAATGTCGGGCCATTGGCGAGTAAACCGGTAATGGAAGGCAAAGCGGTGCTGTTCAAACGCTTTGCTGATATTGATGTGTTTGATATCGAAGTGGATGCACCTTCGGTCGACAGCTTTATTGAAACCGTGGTCAACATCGCGCCGACTTTTGGCGGCATCAACCTGGAAGATATCGCCGCACCGCATTGTTTCCGCATTGAACGTGAACTCAGACAGCGACTCGATATTCCTGTTTTCCATGATGATCAACATGGCACGGCAGTCGTTATCTGTGCGGCGTTAATCAATGCACTGGCATTACAGGATAAAACGCTGTCCAGCGCCAAAATTGTTTTCCTTGGCGCCGGTGCTGCCGGTATGGCGACAGCCAGACTGCTCAAAGCGATGGGCGCTAACGATATCACGCTCGTCAATAAATCCGGCGTTTTATATAAAGGCGTTAGCGGTGTCGGTGAAGAAGTCACAGACTTGCTCAGGGACACCCCGGATAGAACACTCGCTGACGCCCTGAGTGGGGCCGATGTGTTTATCGGTGTGTCGGCAGCTAATGCCTTGCCGGCTGAGCTGTTAAAAACTATGGCTGCGAGCCCCGTGGTCTTTGCGCTGGCTAATCCCGACCCTGAAATCCTGCCGGCACAGGCTATGGCCGTGCGGAATGATCTGGTGATGGCAACCGGCCGGTCTGATTTTCCGAATCAGGTCAATAATGCGCTGTGCTTTCCTTATCTGTTTCGCGGTGCGCTGGATGCCAAAGCGCCGCAGGTCAGTGAAAGTATGCAGATTGCCGCCGCTTTCGCGCTGGCGGAACTCGCCAGGGAACCGGTGCCGGATTCGGTACTTAAAGCCTATGAGCTGGACGCTTTGGCATTCGGTCCTGATTACATTATTCCCAAGCCCTTTGATCCACGCTTATTAAAGCGTGTCTCAGAAGCGGTTTGTGACGCCAGCTTGCAGGAGCAGGCAGCACTGACGCAAAAAACAGGCTCTTAGGCCTGTACTGATTTAGAAGGGGGAACCGGATGGAATATCCCAATAAACAATACGCTGAACCTTATGCAGACGTAGATTTCTGCCGGGTATTCAATAATACGGTGCTCGGTGATTACTGGCCGGGCATCCAGCTCTATTACCCACCGGTCAAATATGCCCCGTCACTGGGCATTTATGAGGATCTGGAACAGGCGGCGCAGCGCATTAAAAAACATGCCTATGAGACGCATGCCCATACGCTCATATTCGACCTGGAAGACGGTTGCCGACAGAAGGAAATGAGCCGGACCTTATTGCGTCAGGAACTGCCGGGGCTTCGTCAACATAATAAGAACGTGACGATTGCGGTGCGGGTAAATCCATTCCGTACCTATGAATACGAGCAGGACATGGATCTGGTTCGTGATATGGGCGACTGCATCGATGTGGTGATGCTGGCCAAGGCTGGTGAAGCTTATGGTGCAGCGGAAGTCAGGGATTTGTCCAATCTGTTGGTCAGCATTAATAACAAGATCACCATTCAGCCGATTATTGAACATCCCAAATCGCTCAAAATTGCGCCGGAACTGATGCAATACAGCACCGTAAAACATGTGGTGTTCGGTATTCACGACTTTTCCAAGGCGATGGGTATTCATATCACGCCCGAAAACTGGACTGAAGAGCTGAAGCATTTTCTGTATCAGATCATGTTCGAAGCCAGGATTGCCGGTAAGGGAGTGATCGGCGGCGTGGAGACGCTGATTGGTTCCTCCAGTATGCCCGAAAAGTTTGTTGAGCCGCATGATGTAAGGCGCTGGCTGGACTTGCACGGTGAAGAAGAGTCAAGAATTGTCTACAAACATGCCTGTGAAGAGTCTGCCATGGGCCTGACCGGCAAGCAGGTAATTCATCCCGGCCACATTCATTTATGTAAGGTCGCTTACACGCCATCCCCCACCGATATCAATCAGAAGATCGCTATTCTCAGGGCGGCGATTGAAGCGGATGCGCTGCTGGGTGGTGCCATCAAATTTGAGGGTGAAATGCTGGATCCGCCGATGTTCGGTAAGGCTCTGCAGACCCTGCTACGGGCTAATGCCCTTAAAGCCCTGAAACCGGAAGACCGGCAATTTGCCATCGAAGTGCTGCAATTGATGCCGGCCCAGGTGATTCGTGAGAACTGGCCATATGGAGCGATTTTATGAGAAACCTGCCTGCTTTCCCGCACTGGCACTGGCAAGTGCCAAGCCATTTCAATATTGGTGTGGCCTGTACCGACAAGCATCTGGCCACCACGTTGGGACGGACCACGGCCATGATTGTCGAAGATGATGAACTTGGCACCGATCAAATCAGCTATGCCCAGTTATCCAGACGAACCAATCAGTTTGCCCAATTACTGCGCAATGAAGGTATTCATGCCGGCGAAAGGGTATTGATTCGTCTGCCCAACTGCCTGACTTATCCGACTGCCTTTCTCGGGGCGATGAAATTAGGTGCGATATCGGTGCCCACATCAACTTTGCTGACTGTTGAAGAAGTCATCTACCTAGCCAAAGACTCCGGCGCCCGTGTACTGGTGACAGATAAGGCTTTCTGGCCACAGCTTAAAAACGAGATTCATCAGTGCCCAGAGATAGAGCTCGTTCTGTTATCCGGCCGGGGTGACAGCGAAGCAGCGGAGGGCGTTAAAGTGATGGAGATGGATCAGGCTGTCTCGGCCGTTGATAAATGGCTGCCACCCAAACAAACATTGGCAGAAGATCCGGCATATCTTGTCTATACCTCAGGCACCACCGGCTATCCCAAAGGTGTTTTACATGCGCACCGGGCGATGATTGGTCGTACACCGGCATCCAGCTACTGGTTTGATTTTGCTGATAACCAGCAAGATAGAATTCTGCATTCGGGCAAGTTCAACTGGACCTATGTCCTGGGATCGGGTCTGATGGACCCGCTTTATCTCGGTAAAACGGTGATTGTGCATGAAGGCAAAAACGATGCGACCCTGTGGCCGCAACTGATTGCCAAGCATGAGGCCACGATTTTTATCGGCGTCCCCACCATATACCGTCAAATCCTGCAGAAAACCGAGTTCAGCAGGGAAGACGTGCCCAGTCTCAGACACTGTATGAGTGCCGGTGAGCATTTGTCTGATGAAGTCCTCACCCAGTGGAAACAGCGTTTCGGCATCGATATCTATGAAGCAGTAGGTATGTCGGAATTTTCCTATTACCTCTGCGAGACCAAATCAAGACCAATTCGGCCCGGCTCTGCCGGTTTTCCACAGCCGGGACATGATATCCGGCTGCTCGATCCGGACACCCTTAAACCCGTTCCGACAGGGGAAGAGGGCATGATTTGTGTGCCTGACACTGATCCCGGACTGTTTCTGGAATACTGGAATATGCCGGAGGAAACCGCCAAGCTTCGCCATGATGGCTGGTTCTTTACCGGTGATTATGCTCGCTACGATAAAGACGGCTATGTCTGGTTTTTGGGGCGTAAGGACGACATTATCAAGAGCTTCGGTTACCGGGTGTCGCCCTACGAAATAGAGCGGGTTTACAAATCACATCCGGCTGTCAGTGATTGTGCTGCGGTGGGTGAGGAAATAGCCAAAGATAAAATTCTTGTGGTGGTTTACGTGATTCTGCGCCCAGGTGAAGATATCAGTGCCGATGAATTATATGAATTTGGTCAGCAACATCTGGCCGCCTACAAAGCGCCAAAAAAGGTCTATATCGCTCAGGATTTTCCCCGTACCAAGAACGGTAAAATTCTGCGCCGTGAAGTCAGTCCCCGGATAGCGTTGCAACAGTCCAGTAGTTAAATTTTTGTTGATCAATCGATGCTTTTCAGCACATGATTAGCGCATGAAAGACAACGAAAAGCATCAATCTGAGCACGGTCGTAAAGTTTTTTTCGTCTCCGACAGAACAGGACTCACCGCTGAATCCTACGGAAAATGCCTGTTGGCGCAGTTTCCGGATCTGGAATTCGAAACCATTACTTTGGCCTTTGTCGATACCGTTGAAAAAGCTGAAATCGCGCGCGATCAGATTAATGCGGCCAGTCAGGAAGCAGAATTAAAACCAGTGGTCTTCAGTACCCTGGTACAGGATCAGCAGCAATACATTATCGAAAGTGCCGATGCCTGCGTGATCAGCCTGTTCCACAGCTTTATAGGCTCCCTTGAGGGTTATTTTGGTGTAGAATCCTCGCAAAAAGCTGGGGTCTCGAGAATCAAACTGAGCGATACGACCTACCAGCGCAGGCTTGATGCGATTGATTTTTCGCTGATGCATGACGATGGCGTCCGCCCTGATCAATACAAGGAAGCGGATGTAATCCTGGCCGGTGTATCCCGCTGTGGTAAAACGCCGACCAGTTTGTATCTTGCTATGAACTTTTCGCTTAAAGTGGCAAATTATCCGTTGACGCCGGAGGATTTGGGGTCAGATGAATTGCCAGAATGTCTGCAGGACAATGTTCATAAGCTTGTCGGATTGACGATTAAACCGGTCCCGCTGAGTCGTATCAGACGACAGCGTCGTCCGGATAGTAACTATTCGTCACTGGAAATCTGCCAGGCAGAACTGGAAAAAGCTCAGGCGATGTTCGACAAAGTCGGCATTCCGGTTTTCGAGACCACAAATACTTCAATTGAAGAAATCTCCAGCCGTGTTGTGCGTGCCCTTGGGCTCGGCAGAGAGCGGGTGCGTGAATCAGTTTTAAAATTTAATAAATTAAAGAAAGCAAGGTAGTTATTACTATGACGGAATACGTTGTCTCTTTGGATAAGCTGTGCATGGAGGATGTCGGCAGAGTCGGTGGCAAGAACGCCTCATTGGGTGAAATGCTACAGAATCTGGCTCCGCTGGGTGTAGCTGTTCCAAGTGGTTTTGCAACAACCGCCGATGCCTACAGAGAGTTTCTGGCTCATGATGGCTTGCAGGACCAAATCAACGATCTTTTACGTGATCTTGATGTCGATGATGTGACTGCCTTACAAAAAACCGGTCGTCAAATCCGTGACTGGATTATGACGATCCCGTATCCAGCGGCTATGGAAAAGGCGATTGATGAAGCCTATGCCGCACTGGAAAAAGAATACGGTGCTGAAACCAGTTATGCCGTTCGCTCTTCAGCCACTGCTGAAGATCTGCCGGATGCCTCTTTTGCCGGTCAGCAGGAAACTTTTCTGAATGTTTCCGGACTCGACAATATCAAGAAACAAATCCGTGAAGTGTTCGCGTCTTTGTTTAATGACCGTGCCATTGCCTACCGCGACCATCAGGGCTTTGATCACAGTGAGGTGGCTCTGTCTGCCGGTGTGCAGAAAATGGTTCGGTCTGACATCGCCAGCGCCGGTGTAGCTTTCTCGCTGGACACCGAAAGTGGTTTCCGTGATGTCGTGTTCGTAACCGGCAGTTACGGTCTTGGTGAGATGGTGGTACAGGGGGCGGTCAACCCGGACGAATTCTACGTTCACAAAGAAACACTGGCTGCGGGCCGTCCTGCAGTATTGCGCCGTACCGTCGGCCAGAAAGCCATCAAAATGGTGTATTCAGGTGATAAGGCCGCTCCGGTAAAAACCATTGATGTGGAAGGTAATGACCGCCTGCATTTCTGCCTGACCGACAAAGAGGTGGAAGAGCTGTCAAAAATGGTGGTTACCATCGAGAAACACTACAAACGCCCGATGGACGTTGAGTGGGCCAAAGATGGTAACGATGGCCGCATCTATATTGTTCAGGCCCGCCCTGAAACCGTTCAGAGCCGCAGCAAAAACATTCGTGAATCCTATCTACTGAAAGAGAAGGGCGAACTGCTGTCAGTCGGTCGTGCCATCGGCAGCAAGATCGGTCAGGGTAAAGTGCGTCTACTTAACAGCCTGGACCAAATGGACAAGTTTGAAGTTGGCGATGTCTTGCTGACCGATATGACCGATCCTGACTGGGAGCCGATCATGAAACGTGCATCGGCCATTGTCACCAATCGTGGCGGCCGTACCTGTCACGCGGCGATCATCGCGCGTGAACTGGGTATTCCAGCAGTCGTCGGCTGTGGCGATGCCACCGAGAAAGTTGCTGAAGGCAGTCAGGTGACCGTGTCCTGTGCGGAAGGTGACGAAGGTAATATTTATAAAGGTCTGCTCGAATTCGAACATCGCGTCGAAGAACTCGATAACATGCCCGAACTGCCGGTCAAGATCATGATGAACGTGGGCAATCCGGATCGTGCTTTCAGCTTTGCACAGCTCCCACACAAAGGTGTGGGTCTGGCGCGTCTTGAATTCATCATCAACAACATGATCGGTATTCACCCGAAAGCGCTGATGAACGCTGATCAAATGGAAGGTGAAGTTAAACAGGCCATCGTAGAACGTACCACTGCCTACGGCGACCCGGTCGAGTTCTATATCAGCCGTATTGCGGAAGGCGTATCAACCATCGCGTCTGCCTTCTATCCGGAAACCGTGATTGTCCGGATGTCTGACTTCAAATCGAATGAGTATGCCAACCTGATCGGTGGCCCGCTGTTCGAACCGCATGAAGAGAACCCAATGATTGGTTTCCGCGGTGCTTCACGTTACACTTCAGAAGACTTTGCTGAATGCTTCAAGCTGGAAGTTGAGGCAATGAAACGGGTTCGTGATGAAATGGGCCTTACCAACGTAGAACTGATGATTCCGTTTGTGCGTACCACCAAAGAAGCTGAATCAGTCATTAAGATCATGAAGGAAAATGGTCTTGAACGTGGTAAGAACGGTCTGCGCGTGATTATGATGTGCGAACTGCCATCAAATGCGGTTCTGGCTGCGGACTTTCTCGAGTATTTCGACGGTTTCTCTATCGGCTCTAATGATATGACTCAGCTGACGCTGGGGCTGGATCGTGACTCTGCGCTGGTGGCAGATTCCTTTGATGAACGTAATCCGGCAGTCCTGAAAATGCTGGATATGGCCATCAAAGCCTGCCGTGATGCCGGTAAATATGTCGGTATCTGCGGTCAGGGCCCGTCTGACCATCCGGATCTGGCAGAGTGGTTGTTGGAGCGTGGTATCAGCAGCATCTCACTGAACCCGGATACCGTGGTCAGCACCTGGCAGAGATTGGCAGAAATCAGTGCTAAAAAATAAAAGCGATATTTGGCAAAGCCCGGTCTATCCATTCAGGCCGGGTTTTGCTAATATACTCGCCGTCGTTAACCAAGTCCTTTCGGACACTCCCAAACGTTAACACTCATACAGTCGGGGCATGGCGCAGCCTGGTAGCGCACCTGCATGGGGTGCAGGGGGTCGTAGGTTCAAATCCTACTGTCCCGACCATTATCTCTTTCATCTAAGTCTTTAATTTCACACTCTCTCTTATCATATTTAAAAGTGTGACTTGTATCACATTCTGTAATAGGTTAAGTTTGCCCCATCCAATTAATTCAATCAGGCAGGGATAACCGCCCACTTCATGTGAGGATTTGTATGGAAGCAAGAGCCGAGTCTGAATGTGGCCAATTAATGAGCTGGGGCTTATTTGAGGTCATTGAAAGCGGTGAAAAACACATTATCGGCCATGCCAGCGCCTATGGTTTTGATGTCATTACCCAGGAACTGGTGCATGTTGATTTCAATCCCAAAACCAAAACCGGGATTGCTGTTACCAAAACCGGCATTCTCTATCACTTGCAGGGCAAACCGCTGAAATTTGGTGTCAAAGGACATCAACAACTTAGAGAATTTGTGCAGATTCATAACTGCAGCATTAAAGTGCTAAAAGTCTGATTCTGATTCCCCCCGTCTGATTTATCGATGTAGCTTGACCTACTTCACGTAAATTTCGCAGCAAACTGATAAGCTCGACTGCGAACTATCAATGACAGTTCACTCCACCTTCTAAACCAGTTCATTCCCGGTGAACTGGTTTTTTTTGCCATAACAGACAGAAAGAACATACCGATAACAGGCTGAATGAGACAAGGAATAGTCAGGCAATCATGAGCTTTATTGCAGCCTGAATCGTCAAAGGTTTTTTATGCAGTTTTTTCAATGGATAAAAAAGAAATAATACCAGTCAGACCTTATGCTGACGGTCACTGACCTGTCGTCAGCTCCTATCTGCGCGAAACTCCTCTCTGAGGAGGTGGGGTGACATCTTCGGATGTCACCCTTTTTTTATGCGGCACTATGTATGCCATAATATTGCATACAAAATAACAGGCGAAAGTCATGATCATTCCCTGTGCATTGAGTATCGTTACGAAATAATCCCTTAAGATAAAAAATCAATTCAAAAAATGATTGGTCCTGCAAATCGTTTACTGTAGAATTGTATGCATATTTTCTACATACATAATAACGATGGCAACCTGGCAACCGCATCTTCAGGCAGAAGCAGGAAAAAAATATCTCGGCATCGTCAGTGCGCTGGAAGCGGATATCTATGCCGGCCGCATCCGGCCAGGGGACCGGCTGCCGTCGCAGCGCGCGATTGCAGAAGCGCTGCAGGTCGATTTAACCACCGTGACCCGCGCTTTCAACGAGGCCAGGCGCCGCGGTCTGGTGGAGGGTAATAAAGGCAGTGGCACCTACATCAGAGATTCAGTCCAACAGCAATTAATGGCTGAAAAGCAATCGATGCTGGATCTCAGTATGAATAATCCGCCTCAGCCATTAAGTGCTCAACTGCAACAGCGTGTGCCTGATGGCATTGCCGGGCTGATTGCTGATGAGCGCAGAATGTTGCAATTACAGTATCAGGACAGTGCCGGAAACCCGGCCGATCGCGAGGCGGCTGTGCATTGGCTTCAGCAACGCAAAACACAGGTGGACACCGAGCGGGTGTTAATTGCTGCTGGGGCCCAAAGTGCTCTGTTTGCCATTTGTAAATGTCTTGTTCCTGTCGGGGCCACGCTATTGACTCCCGAATACAGTTATCCCGGCCTCAAGGCTGTTGCAGAGCAACTGGGCATCCGCTTGCAGGCGTTGAGCTGTGATGCTGAGGGCATCATCCCGGAAGCGTTTGAAGCCGCCTGTCTGACGGGTGAGGCAAAAGCGGTGTATCTGATACCGGCCCTGGATAATCCGACTACGATTACGATGACTTCGTCCAGAAGACAGGCACTGGCCGATATTGCCCTGCGCCACCAGATCGCCATTATCGAAGACGATCCGTATTCACCGTTGCAGACCCAATCCATTGCGTCATTTGTCAGTTTGTTGCCCACCCAGACCTGGCATATTGCTACATTATCGAAATGTGCCACGCCGGCACTGCGGGTCGCCTTTGTGATCACACCGGGTAGCCAGCAGAGCAGTCAGTTGGCTGCCGTTTTGCGGGCGACGAATTTAATGGCACCGCCGTTAATGTGCGCGCTGGTCACCCGCTGGATTTATGACGGTACGCTGGATGCTATCGCCAAAGCTATCCGCCTGGAAAACAACCAGCGTCAGGAATTGGCGGCTGAGTTGCTGGCAGGGCATTGTTTTGCTGCGGATAAAGATGGCCATCATATCTGGTTGACTCTGCCGTCCCACTGGCAGGCTGATAACTTTGCCAAAGCCGCATACAGTCAGGGAGTGACGATTGTGCCGTCCAGTCAGTTTGCCATTACCCAAACACCTATCGAAGCCGTCAGAGTTTCTTTGGGTATCGCAACGGACAGCGATGCACTCAGGCGAGCCATAACCATTCTGGCTCATTTAATCAGTCAGACCGAGCAGCCCCAGCGGGTGGTGGTGTGACGACCCGCCATGATTTTTACAGCGAACAGGTAAACCTATGTCCGTGAATGATATGCATAATGTCGAGAATGCCTCGAATATTTACGAAGAAGTCGCCGACTGGCACATCAATACCGGCGAAGAGAAAGTGGTGGCCAAGCGGCTGAAAGGGCGTTTTCGTCTGCGTAAATGGATGGGGATGTCAGTCTGGTCGCTGTTTTTCCTGGTACCCTACCTGCGCTGGGACGGCCAGCAGGCCATTTTATTTAATATTCCCGACCGCCAGTTCCGCTTTTTTGAGCTGACCGTGTTTCCGCAGGATATCTGGATGCTGTCGCTGACCCTGCTGTTTTTTGCGATCTTGCTGGCAGCAGTCACCAGTGTGGCAGGGCGGGTTTTTTGCGGCTACTTCTGCTTCCAGACGGTCTGGACCGATATCTACACCTATATCGAAACCAAACTGGAAGGCGACAGCCCGCAAAAAGCGCACAAATTCAAACAAGCGCCATGGACGCTGGATAAAAGCTGGCGTGTGCTGACCAAACACAGCCTGTGGATAGCGATTGCCCTGCTCACCGGCCTGTCATTCTGTGCCTGGTTTACTGATGCCTATCAGCTATGGGGCGATATTTTCACCCTCGAAGCCCCCATGCCGGTCTGGGCCAGCATTGCCGTGTTTGGTGTCTTCACCTACGGCTTTGCCGGCTTTATGCGTGAACAGGTCTGCTTCTGGCTGTGCCCCTATGCCCGTTTGCAGGGCGTCATGTACGACCAGGACACCGTGCTGCCGGCCTATGATGCCGAGCGGGGTGAACCCCGTGGCAAGCTCAAAAAAGGCGTGGTTGACGGCAGCAAAGGCAGCTGTATTGACTGCAAAGTCTGCGTTGCCGTCTGTCCGACCGGCATTGATATCCGCAAGGGTCAGCAGGAAGGCTGTATCACCTGCGGTTTATGTATCGACGCCTGTGACAGCATCATGGACAAGACCGGCCAGCCACGGGGACTGATCCGTTATGCCAGCTACAAGGAACTGCATCACGACCAGAACGTCCTACCGATGTATAAACGGCCGCGGGTCATCATCTACAGCCTGATTTTACTGCTGGCCCTGAGCGGTATCGTTTATGGCTTTACCACCCTGTCACCCACCGAATTCAAAGTCATCCATGACCGTCAGCCGCTGTATGTGAGGCTCAGTGACGGCTCGATACAGAACAAATACACGCTGAAGCTGCTCAATAAAACCCAGCAGGCGATTACCGTGAATTACAGTGTGAGCGGTCTGACAGGAGCCAGCCTGCATGGCATGGAGCAGGAAGTGATTGTCGAGCCGGGACGGGTGGTGCCGGTCACGGCGCTGGTGAGGGCACCGGCAGATGTGACTGAAGATGGTCTGGCCCCGATTACCTTTGAGGCCACGGTCAGAGAGAAGCCTGAGTTGAGTACTACCTATAACAGTATGTTTATGACGCCGGAGTAAATGAGGAAACAATGAGAATTTCACAGGAAAATCCACAGGCTTTACGTAACCCCTGGGTCTTGGGATTACTGGCTTTTTTGTTCGTGTTTCTGTCTGCAAATGCCGTCTTTATCTATCTGGCGTTTTCGACGCCTCCTAATCTGGTGGTGGAAAACTTCTACGAGAAGGGGGAGGCGTATGCCGAAACCCAGGAACGTATTGACAGACAAAAAGCGCTTGGCTGGTCCGGTATGCTGATGGTACCGACCACTTCAAGAGTCAATCAGACGCAGACTTATGAAGCCATGATTACAGGTAAGAACTCAGCCGGTCTATTGCTCGATTCGGTGAAGTTTTTTGCTTATCGTCCATCCGATGCTGATGCTGATTTCGCCGTTGATATGCAAAAATCGGGGCACGGCAGTTATCAGGCGGATGTGAGCTTCAACCTGCCGGGTACCTGGGATATTATCGTCGAAGCCAAACGCGGTGAGGATGAATTTATCATCAGCCGCCGTATTCGTATTGATCCCTGATTATTTTTGTCTTGTTGATGGCGACAAAACGACTGTCTGCCGGGTATGACTGTGTCTGATTTGTGTTATCACTGCGGCCTGCCTGTCGAGGATGCGGGCAGTTTTACTTCGACTGTAGCGGGGCAGGAGCGAGAATTCTGCTGTCATGGCTGTCAGACGGTATGTGAGACGATCTATTCCGCCGGTCTGGAAGGCTTTTACAGCAAAACAACCCGTAGCGATACACTGGCACCACCACCGGTGGTAGCCAAAGAACTTGATGCTTACGATCTGGATGAAGTGCAGTCTGATTATGTGGACTCTATGGGACCACAACGCAGCATTCAGTTGCTGATCGAGGGCATTCACTGTGCCGCCTGTGTCTGGCTGATTGAGAAAGCACTCAAACGCCAGCCGGGCATTATCGATGCCGAAGTCAACCTGACAGCCAAACGCCTTAAGCTGCGCTGGGATAACAGCCAGATACGGTTATCACAGGTGATGCAGCTCCTCGCTGATATCGGTTATGCTGCGGTACCCTTTGATCCGGAAACGGCTGAAGGGGCGCTGGCGCGTCGTCACCGTGGTTTGCTCTACCGCATGGCTTTTGCCGGCTTTGCGATGATGAACATGATGTGGATTTCGATCGCCTTGTATGCCGGCGCTGATGAAGGCGAATTCCGTCAATGGTTCCACTGGATTGGTTTTATTATTGCCACGCCGACGCTGTTGTACTCCGGTTATCCATTTATCAAAAACGGGCTGACCGGTCTTAAGCACCGCTACCTGACGATGGATTTACCGATTGCCATCGGTGCCACATCGACTTATCTGTATTCGACCTATGTGACTTTCACCGCCTCGGTCACCGGCCAGGTTTATTTCGACACCGTGGTTAACTTTTTATTTGTGATCCTGGTCGGCCGTTACCTGGAGGCTATTTCCAAACGCCGTGCTTTATCGGCCACCCAGCGCCTGCTGGAATTACAGCCCAAGCTGGCCAATTTGGTGGAGGGTGAGGAAGTTCGCATCGTACCAATTCGCCATGTCCGCATCGGCGATGTTCTGCTGGTTAAACCGGGCGGCAGTGTGCCGGTCGACGGCGTGATTGTGTCCGGTGAAAGCGCGGTTAATGAGTCGATGCTGACGGGAGAATCCCTGCCGGTGCCCAAGCAGGCCGGTGATCACGTCGTGGCGGGTAGTATCAACGGTGAAGGCGCATTCCGGGTGCGCACTGAAGAAGTATTAAGAAATACCGCGCTGGCGAAGATTGTGGCCCTGATGGATGAAGCGCAGGCGTCGAAAGCACCGATTCAGAGCCTGGCGGATCGGATTGTGCCGTGGTTTGTTTTGGCAACCTTAACACTGGCCAGCATCACTTTTCTTTATTGGTGGCAGTTCGATTTTGAGACGGCTTTGCTGGCAGCGACCTCAGTGTTAGTGGTGACCTGTCCCTGTGCGTTTGGTCTGGCCACACCGATGTCGGTGGCTGTAGCGACAGGGGCCGGGGCCGCGCGCGGCGTGCTGGTCAAGCAAGGCGAGGCACTGGAGCAACTGTCACGGGTTAATCATGTGGTTTTTGATAAAACCGGCACGCTGACCGAGGGCAGACTACGGGTAACCACGATTCAGCCATTCTCTGCTATGAGCGAGTCCGAGTTGTTACGACTGGCCGCGTCGGTGGAACAGCATTCTGAGCATGGGGTTGCTGCGGCGATTTGTGAAGCAGCCAGAGAAAAGCAGCTCCGTCTTCACGAAAACAGTGGTTTTGTATCGACACCGGGGAAAGGGGTAACAGCCAGGATTGAGAAACAGCAGGTCTACGTTGGTACGGCTGTCTGGTTACAGAGTCAGGGCATGACACTCTCAGCGGCACAGGTGCAACAACTTGCCGCAATGGAAAAGCAGGGTGTCAGTGGCGTTCTGGTTGCCATTGATGGTGAGATCGTGGGCTTGCTGGGTCTGGTGGATGAACTGCGTAAGGATGCGGTTGACACCGTTCGCTCCCTGTTGGCGGCCGGCCTTAAAGTGACTGTGCTCAGCGGCGATCGTCAAGCGGTGGTCGAGGCGGTTACAGCGCCTTTAGGTGACGTATCACGACAGGCAGAAGTGTTGCCGCAGGACAAATCAGCAGTCATCCGTCAGTTGCAGCAGCAGGGCGATGTGGTTGCCATGGTCGGGGACGGGGTCAATGATGCACCGGCATTGATACAGGCTGAGGTAGGTATGGCGATGGCTTCCGGTACCGATGTGTCGGTAGAGAGTGCGGATGTGGTATTGTCTCATCAGGAACTGAAAAAGGTCGTGGAAGCCCGTCTGCTGGCGACACGGACCCTGAAAACGATCCGGCAGAATATTGTACTGTCCATCAGCTATAACGTTATTATGGTGCCTTTGGCCATGATGGCGCTGGTCAGTCCGCTGGTGGCGGCGATAACGATGCCGATGAGTTCCTTACTGGTGATCGCAAATGCGGCCCGGATTGGCCGAGTTTTCAGACAAAGGGCTGGCTGATTTATTTGTTGTAAATCGCTTCCTGCACAGAGGGTATTATGGAAGTTATATATGGTTTACTGCCGGGCATGCTACTGCTGGGTATTATCGGCGTCGGTGTCTTTTTCTGGGCAGTACGCAACGGTCAGTATGATGATATGGATGGTGCGGCCAACCGGGTGCTGCTGGACGATGATGATGAGAATCAGGATAGCGGCCGGAATAACCGCAGTGAAGGGCAAGCTGATGACACAGAGCGCTCTTCCCACAAAAACTAGTCTGCCGGTAATGCAGCATCACGTAACATGATTGGATTGGACGACGGGAAACAGGATGTTTAAAAACTGGAGTATCAAACGACAGCTCCAGTTCTGGGCGGGCACTACCGTCATTGTTGTCATTGTCATGGCCCTGCTGGCCAATTACGCCCATTCATTGATTGAATCATCACGACAGGCATTGTCAGAGACATTACTGCCGGTAGATGACAGCAGCCGACGCCTTAGTAGTGTTGTTAACGCATTGGGCCAGCGTCAGCGTCAGATATTGGCCAGCGAGAATCTGTTACAGCTGGAACAATTCGGTCAGCGGGATATACTGGAACAACAATTTCAGCAGAACTGGCTGCGCCTTGCGCCGCTATTTGCTGCTGATTCGGAACAGAAAAAGCACTTTGCCACCCTGTTCAGTTTCTATCAGGACTTTCTGGTTCTGGACACCGACCTGTTTACACATAAACAGCGTAATCTGACGCTGACTCAGCGAATTGCTCAGCACAGTGACGATATTAATATTCAGTCCGCTCAACTTCAGCAACAACTGGATGAACTGGCGACGCAGCTGGGTCAGCGCAAGCTACAATCAAGACAGGCTGTAGCGCAGAGTCTCAAGCTGTCGATCAGCCAATTGACTGCGCTTAATTACCAATCATTTCTGGCTGCCAGTGACAAAGATTTGCAGTTGTTAGCAGAACGCCTGTCCCCCCTGGCTAATGAGATAGAGCAGCAATCCACAATGCTGGGTGAGTCACTGCTCAGCCGGCCTCAGCTGTCAAAGCAGCTGGTGCAGATTCGCTATGACGCTCAGGTACTGTTTGATCTGCTGAGCGGCGAAGACGGTCTGTTCGCTTTGCAGGAACAGCAGTGGCTGGTCCGTGCTTTGCTGCGACAGTCTGAAACCACGGCAATGTCCGTCATGAAAGTGCTGACAGATCAAATTAATCAAGTCGCCGACGCTGTCAGTGAACGCACATATAATATGGTCACCGCCAATGTGCAGGAAGCGGATAAAACGCGCTGGCGGATTATTATCCTGAGTCTGCTGATCACACTGGCCATGATTATCTTTGCATGGCGCCTGTTTCGTAACATTCAATCCCCACTAAGTGATATTCGCGCTTCCATCCATGCTTTGTCCGAGGGGCAGTTTGCCACCAGGATGGCTGTGCCTGATTCCGGTAATGAGCTTTCGCTGCTGGCACGCGACTTCAACCAGTTTGCAGACAATACGGAACAGACGATTAGCGAGCTGCATGATGCCCGGTTGTCACTCGAGAACCGACGCAAACATATTCAGGCTATCCTCAACGGGGTGCCGGAAGCGATTCTCACATTAACGGATCGTGGTACCATTATTGACCTAAACCCCGCAGCGGAACAGGTCTTCGGTGCTTCGTCGGAGGCGTTGAGCGGACAGAGTGTGCTGCCATTTTTCAGCCAGGTTCAGCCCGTCGATTCGATGGCAACGCTGGCCGAATGCGTTGAAAAAAATCCCGAGTTTGAGGGCCAGCGAATGGATGGCAGCACATTGTCGATGTGGGTCTCTCTCAGCCTTATCAATAATGGCGATAATAAAACCTGGGTCGGTGTGATCTCTGATGTCACAGCCCGGAAACAGGCCGATCAGCGTTTACAGCAATTGACGGTCGAGCAGGATGCAATTCTGGAAAATGCCATTATCGGTATTGCCTTTATCCGTGACCGGCGATTTGTGCGGGTCAATCAGCGTTTCGAGCAGTTGTTCGGTGTTGACCGCGAGCAACTCGTTGGTCAGAGCTCCCGGGTGTTTTACCCAAATCAACAGGCTTACTTTCAGTTTGGTGAACAGGCTTATGCAGCACTGGCTTCCGGCGACAGCTATGAAGCGCAGCTGGAGCTGGTCAAAGCTGATGGCACAAAATTCTGGTGTGCGATTTCAGGCAAGGCTATCAACCCGGATAATCCGATGGACGGCACTATCTGGCTGTTTGAGGATGTCACCAAGCAGCGTGAAAATGAAGAATATCTGACCCGGCTGGCCAGTGTCGATTCACTGACCGGCCTGCCTAACCGCAATGTCTTTAATGACAGAGTCGAGCATGCCATTCATCGATCTCATCGAAGTGGTGGACGTCTGGCGGTGTTTTTCCTCGACCTGGATCATTTCAAAACCATCAATGATTCACTGGGACACCGGGCCGGTGATGTACTGTTGAAAGAGGTGGCGGCGAGAATAAAATCCTGTCTGCGTGAGGGCGATACCGTGGCACGTCTGGGCGGGGATGAATTCACTTTGCTGCTGGAAGATATCCGTTCCGCAGAATACGTCGGTAAGGTGGCGGAGAAAGTCATCGATGCCATGTCCAAGCCCTACAGCATTGAAGCTACTGAAGTCACCATCAGCCCCAGTATCGGTATCAGCCTGTATCCGGCGGATGGGCGTGACGGTGACATGTTGATCCGTAACGCCGATGCGGCGATGTATCACGCTAAGAAACTGGGACGCAACAACTTCCAGTTTTATTCGCTTGAGATGAATGCAGAAGCCGCCGAAAGGCTGCTGATGGAAACCGCTTTACGGCGAGCGGTAGATAATGATGAGTTACTGCTGCACTACCAGGCGCAGTATGATCTCGACTCCGGACAACTGATCGGGGCCGAGGCACTGCTGCGTTGGCATAACCCGGATTGGGGACATGTTTCACCGTCGCGGTTTGTCCCCATTCTGGAAGATACCGGTCTTATCGCTCTGGTAGGAGAGCAGGTACTGAGTCAGGCCTGTCAGACCTATCTGGAACTGAAGGAAGCCTTACCGCCGGAATTTATGATGGCCGTCAACCTGTCGGGTCGTCAGTTCAAGGGCGGTAATCTGGCTACTGATATTCGCCGTCTGCTCAAGCGCCATGGTATGTCAGCCGCCAACCTGGAGCTGGAAATCACGGAAAGCATGCTGATGGAAGATACCCAGCTCGCCACGCTGACACTGAAAGAGTTGAGTCAGATGGGCATCAGTCTGGCTATCGATGATTTCGGCACGGGTTATTCATCGCTGTCCTACCTCAAGCAATTCCCGCTGAATGTGCTCAAAATTGACAGCGCCTTTATCCGCGATTTGACCACGGACAAAGAGGATGCCGCCATTGTCGGTGCCATTATGGCCATGTCAGAGAGTCTGGGTTTAACCGTCGTTGCTGAGGGCGTTGAGACGGAGGAACAGCTGGCCTACCTGAAACAGCATCATTGTCAGCGGGCCCAGGGATACCTGTTGAGCCGGCCACTCGACAAAGCGGCCTTTGTTGAGCTGGTTCAGCAAACGATCAGCGTTTAGCGCGGTATATCAGCAGCGTTTTCTGTTCGCTTTGAAACAAGACGCTGAGGCCGATATCGGGATAAAACCAGGTTTCAGTCACGCGGCCATTTTCATCCCTTTCTGAGCGCTCGTTACGGGCAGGTTTACCGAAACGGCTTTGAATCATTTCCCGGTCCAGCCGGACAGAGGGAATATAGGTCAGGCCGATAACCGGCACACTGAGCAGGTACTGGCGGTCTTGGTCTGTCAGCTCATATTGATGTGCACCGCTGGGTTTCAATTCACCGGCGCCGGCGCGTGACTGCATCGCCTGCAGTTTGTCATTGCTTACCCCGAGGTTCATGATCAGTTTGGCAGAAAGTCCCGCCAGATTAATGCTGTCAAAATAGGCTTCGACACTGAGGCTGCCGTCAGGATCAACAAACAGTGCCGTCTTGCCGAAGACGCCCAGTTGTTGCTGCGCTGTTTTATAGTCAGTATCGCCAAGATGAATACCCAGTACACGGCTGTTACCATCCGGCATCACGGTCACTTCCCAGGGTTTCTCGGCGGGTGCCTGCGGTGACGGGATCAGCATCAGCGCAGCGATGCCGACAACAATCAGTAAAAGACCGAGTAAAACATTCCTCAAAATTCGCATAACTCAAGCTCGCTCTAATGGGTTTGCAGCCAGAAGGTCACCGGACCGTCATTGGTAAGTCTTACCTGCATATCAGCGCCGAAATGACCAGCAGCAGTGGAAGCATGTTTGATGCGAGCCTGACTGACCAGGTATTCAAACAAAGCTTCACCCTGTTCAGGTGGCGCAGCCGGCGTGAAACTGGGCCGCATGCCTTTTCGCGTATCGGCCGGCAAGGTGAACTGTGGAACCAGCAACAGGCCGCCGTGAATCTCTTTCAGCGACAGGTTCATTTTGCCTTGCTCATCACTGAACACCCGGTAGCCCAGTATCCGCTCCAGCAAACGTTCGGCATCGGCTTCAGTGTCGGCTTTTTCAACACCGACAAGCACCAGCAGACCCTGCTGAATTTCTGCCACCTGTTTATTGCCGACATGGACATCGGCATGAGTGACACGTTGTAGCAAGGCAATCATGATAAAACCTCCGCCAGTTCGTCTGTTGCCGACACCAGGGCATCGATAAGTCCGGGTTCGCCCGCGGCATGGCCGGCCAGCGGGACAATACGCAGATCAAGCTGAGGCCAGGCCTGCTTCAATTCCCAGGATTGCTGTATCGGACACACCAGGTCATAGCGGCCGTGAATCACGATGGTAGGGATATGCTGGATGGCGGCGGTGCTGCCGAGAATCGGTCTGTCATCAATAAAACAATGATTCATCGCATAGTGCAACTGAATCAGGGAGTGGGCAAGTGGTCCCGCTGCCTGACTTCGATCCGGTTCGAAGTCATGATCACGCAGCATCACGATGGTGCCTTCCCAGGCATTCAGGGTTTGTGCCGCTGCCAGTTGCACCGCTTCGTCTTCATCCTTCAGTTTATTGAAATAAGCCTGAAGCGGCCGCTGTTGCTGAGACTTGGGCAGATCAGCTACAAGTTGTTGCCAGCGTTCCGGAAACAGGCGGGAGGCGCCGCCTTCAGCATAGACCCAGTCGACATCCTGACTGCGCCCGAGAAACGTGCCCCGCAGGATCATTGACAGCACGTGCTGAGGATAATCCCTGGCATAGCATAAGGCCAGGGTTGCCCCCCAGGAACCGCCGAATAACAGCCATTGACTGATGTCCAGTGTCTGGCGGATGAATTCCATATCGGCAACCAGATAGTCGGTAGTGTTATTTTCCAGTTCACCGGTTGGCGTTGAACGTCCACAGCCGCGCTGGTCGAAGAGTACGATACGGTATTTATCGGGATTGAAATAACTGCGGTGTTGCGGACGACAACCCGAGCCCGGGCCGCCATGCAGAAAAACCACGGGAATGCCCTCGGGGTTACCACATTCTTCGACATAAATCCGGTGCTGACGCCCATCGCTGAGCATTTCCCGGGCAAATTCGTGAGTCTGATAAGGTTCAATTTCCGGATATAGCGTTCGCATTTTTGAGCTCAATTTTCCCTAACGGCCTGCACTATAGCATGCTGCCTCAAATCTTAGGATTGACAGCGGCGCAGAAAGCACCATCTGCTTGTGGTAATTATCGGCCTAATGCGAGAAAATATGCGGTTTACATGGCAAGTCCAATGCGATTTGTCGCAAACCGTGCCATCACGGTGCGATTGATGATTGAAAGGCACAGGAAACAATGAACCTGCACGAATTTCAGGCAAAACAACTCTTTAACCGCTACGGTGTGCCCACGCCGCAGGGGCAGGCGGTCACCGATGCGGCTGAAGCCAGACAGGCGGCAGAACTGCTTGCCGGTGAACGTTGGGTGGTAAAAGCCCAGGTCCACACGGGGGGGCGTGGTAAAGCTGGTGGTGTCAAAGTGGTTGATAGCGTCGACGCTGTTGAATCCGCAGCAAAGGGAATGCTTGGTCAGCGCCTGGTCACCCATCAAACCACGGCGGAGGGTTTACCTGTCAACCAGGTATTGGTGGAAAAGCCTACCGATATTCAGCGTGAAATTTACCTGGCGGTGCTGCTTGACCGCAGCAGCCAGCGGATTGTGTTCATGATTTCCGCCCAGGGCGGGATGGATATTGAAGCGGTCGCAGAACAGGATCCGGATGCCATCCTGAATCTGTATGTCGATCCGATCGTCGGTCTGCAGGGCTATCAATGTCGCCGTGCCGGTTTTTTCCTGGGCCTGACTGGCGTGGCCTTCAAGCAATTACAGCAAGTAATGCAGAATCTGTATCAGCTGTTTACCGAAAATGATGCCAGCCTGGTCGAAGTCAATCCGCTGGTAGTCACGGGAGAAGGGGACCTGCTGGCTGTGGATGCCAAGATTAATCTCGATGATAACGGTCTGTTCCGGCATGCCGATCTGGCGGAGATGTTTGATCCGAGCCAGGAAGATGATGCCGAAGTGGTCGCCCGTGAGTTCGGTCTCAATTATATCTCGCTGGATGGCAATGTCGCCTGTATGGTGAATGGTGCCGGTCTGGCTATGGCGACCATGGATCTGATTCAGAAAGAGGGCGGTGAGCCGGCTAACTTTCTCGATGTCGGAGGCGGTACCACCGCTGAACGCGTTGCGGAAGCTTTCAAACTGATCCTGTCGGATAAAAAGGTGAAATCGATTCTGGTTAATATCTTCGGTGGCATTGTCCGCTGTGATCTGATTGCCGAGGGCATTATTCAGGCCGCTAAGGAAGTGGAATTGTCCTTGCCGGTGGTGGTCAGACTGGAAGGCACCAATGCCGCTATTGGCCGTGAGTTACTGGCAAACAGCCAGATGAGTATTTATGCAGCGCAGGATTTGACTGATGCTGCCAGAAAAGCAGTGGCTGCTGCCCGGGAGTCAAACGCATGAGCATCCTTGTTAACCGTGATACCAAAGTCATTTGTCAGGGCTTTACCGGCAAACAGGGGACTTTCCATTCTGAACAGGCGATTGCCTATGGCACCAACTTTGTTGGTGGCGTGACGCCGGGCAAAGGTGGTCAGAAACATCTGGACCGGCCGGTATTCAATACCGTTCACGAAGCAGTAGCTGAAACCGGTGCCGATGCCACGATGATTTATGTACCGGCGGCGTTTGCCGCCGATGCCATTCTGGAAGCGGCGGATGCCGGTATCAGGGTGATTGCCTGTATCACCGAGGGTATTCCGGTGCTGGATATGCTGCGTGTTAAACATGCCCTCAATAACAAAGACGTTTACCTGATCGGCCCCAACTGTCCGGGCCTGATCACGCCGGGTGAATCCAAAATCGGTATCATGCCGGGCGCCATTCATCAGCCGGGTAAAATCGGTATTGTCTCCCGCTCCGGTACGCTGACTTATGAAGCGGTGCATCAGACCACCCAGAACGGGCTGGGTCAGAGCACCTGTGTCGGTATTGGCGGTGACCCGATTCACGGTATGAACTTTATCGACTGCCTGCAGATGTTTGAGGACGATCCACAGACCGAAGGCATCGTCATGGTCGGTGAAATTGGCGGCAATGCCGAAGAGGACGCCGCGGCATTCATCAAAGACCATGTAAGCAAACCGGTAGTAGCCTATATTGCTGGTCTCACAGCGCCCCCGGGTAAACGTATGGGCCATGCCGGTGCCATTATCAGTGGCGGTAGTGGTACCGCCGAGGCCAAGCTGAAGGCGCTGGAAGCCGCCGGTGCCCGGATTGCACGTTCACCGGCAGAAATAGGTGACTGCATGCTGGCCGCGATGGAAGCCAGATAAATGCAGCCCTTGACGCTGGTGATGGGGCAGGTCAACCCCGTTGTCGGGGATGTGGCCGGTAACGTGATGAAAATCATTACCACGGCCCATAAGGCGCGTGATGAGTTTGGCGCTGATATGGTCATTTATCCCGAACTGACACTGACCGGCTATCCGCCTGAAGATCTGTTGTTGCGCCCAGGTCTGCTCAAACGTGTCAACAAAGCGCTGCAGACGCTAAGGAAACATATTCAGGGCGTGGCGATTGTCATTGGTCATCCCGATGGCGAGGTCAGGAAAGAGCTTTATAACGCCGCTTCGATCATTGATAACGGTGAAATTGTTGGTACCTATTTCAAGCAGAAACTGCCGAATTACAGCGTCTTCGATGAAAAGCGTTATTTTGTCGAGGGCAAAGAAGCCTGTGTGATTGATTTCCGCGGTGTCAAAATCGGTCTGACCCTGTGTGAGGATATCTGGTTTAAAGAGCCAGCCTGCCAGGCGGTCGATGCCGGTGCCGAACTCATCATCAATCTGAATGCCTCGCCATTCCGCAGTGGCAAATGGCAGCTTCGTGAAGCGGAAGTCAGAAAACGGGTGGTCGAAACCTGCGTACCGGTAATCTATGTCAACCAGGTTGGCGGCCAGGATGAACTGGTGTTTGATGGCTGTTCCTTTGTCCTCAATCACCACGGTGACAAAGTGGCCAGAGCCCCGGCTTTTGAATCCGGTCTTTACCCCGTTAGCGTAAGTCGAATGGAAGACGGCAAGCTATCGCTTAAGGGCGAGATGGCTGACAAAGAAGACGAACTGGCGATGATATACAAAGGTCTGGTGATGGGCCTGCGTGACTATATCAACAAGAATCATTTCCCCGGTGTAGTTATCGGCCTGTCAGGTGGTATTGATTCGGCGCTGACCCTGGCACTGGCGGTCGATGCCGTGGGAGCTGATAAAGTCCATGCGGTTATGATGCCGTCACGCTATACCTCCGCGATAAGCCTTGATGATGCCAAGGCTATGGCCGAGCGCCTCAAGGTTCAGTACAGTCTGATTTCAATTGAACCGGTATTTGCTCAATTTCTGGACACTTTATCCACCCAGTTTGCCGGCCTGCCTGCCGATACCACCGAAGAAAACATTCAGGCTCGATGCCGCGGTATTATTCTGATGGCGTTGTCGAATAAATTCGGTTATATGGTGCTGTCGACCGGTAACAAGAGCGAGATGGCGGTGGGCTATTCAACGCTCTATGGCGATATGGCTGGCGGCTATGCGCCGCTCAAGGACGTCTATAAAACCCTGGTGTACCGACTCAGCCGTTACCGTAATGAACGCTCAGCTGTCATTCCCGAACGCATTATCAGCCGTCCGCCTTCAGCGGAGCTCTCAGAAGGACAACTGGATCAGGACAGCCTGCCTCCGTATGAATTGCTGGATGTGATCCTGGAGCGATACATCGCTGATGACAGCTGTTTTGAGGATCTGGTGGAAGAAGGGTACGATGCGGAAGTGGTTGCAAGGGTGATTAAAATGGTAGATCGTAACGAATACAAACGCCGTCAGGCACCACCGGGTATTCGTATCAGCAGCCGGGCCTTCGGCCGTGATCGGCGCTATCCGATCACATCAGGCTACACGGTTACCTCAACAATAGAGTAAGGAATTGCAATGAAGAAAATTGAAGCGATTGTTAAACCTTTCAAACTCGATGATGTTCGTGAGGCGTTGTCCGAAATCGGCGTGACCGGCATGACCGTGACCGAAGTCAAAGGCTTTGGTCGTCAGAAAGGACACACCGAGTTTTACCGCGGTGCGGAATATGTCGTTGATTTTCTGCCTAAGGTCAAACTGGAGATTGTGGTCGCTGATGAAACCGTGGATTCGGTGATTGAGAGTATTACCCAGGCCGCGCATACCGGTCGTATCGGTGATGGCAAAATCTTTGTTACTTCTCTGGAACGTGCGGTAAGAATTCGCACCGGGGAAGAAGGCGAAGAAGCGATTTGAGCTTCAATAATGTCGCGTGCCGGTGACTTCACCGGCACGCTGTAACATCAATCAATCCTGGTTTGACGGACTTCAGCCACACCGGTGTGGCCAGGGTAGTTCAGCTCCAGCACTCTTAATGCATCTTCTGACAGATCAGTCATCCCCATTATCTTGTAGGCTTTGGCCATAACTACCAGTGCCTCAGGCATCGCCGGGGTTCTCGAATAATTTTCAATCACGTACTTGGCACGGTTCGCGGCAGCCAGATAAGCGTCACGGCGCATATAGTAATTGGCGACATTGACTTCATGCTGAGCGAGTCGGTTTCTCAGATAAACGATGCGTTGGGTAGCGTCTTCGGCATAACGGCTGTTGGGATACTGTTTCACCAGGCGGGTGAAATCACGCAAGGCATCTTCTGCTGAGCCGGGATCACGCTGGGATTCATCACGTGGCACATATTTCTCAATCAGACCTATGTCACGGTGGAAGTTGACCAGGCCTCGAAGGTAAATGGCGTAGTCAATATTGGGATTCAAGGGATAAACCCGCATGAACCGGTCCAGTGTGGCAATGGCTGTTTCCGGATCATCGTTTTTGTAATGGGCGTAAGCGGATTCCAGCAAGGCCTGTTGCGCGTACTCACCAAACGGGAAGCGGGCTTCCAACTGCTCGTAGTAGGTGATTGCCGTGGTGTAATCGCCCAGATCCAGCGCTGCCTTGGCTTCTGCGTAGACCCGTTCAACACTCCAGCTTTCATCGGCTTTGATTTCCTCTTTTTCGAAAAAGGAGCAACCGGACAGGGCAAACGCGGCGAGACTTAAAATCAGGGGCAGGTAAAATTTTTTCATCGGCTTAGGGTACGTTAGATAAATGTCCAAGGCAAAAGATAAAACCAGGCTCTAATGTTAGCCCTTTTTGTGCATCAAAGCACGCCTTAAGAGATTATCTATTGATTAGAATCCAGTACAATATGCTTCTTTCATCTTTGTTATCAGGATTAATTAATGCTCCGTCGTCTGTTGTCTATCGCCATTGGCCTGACTCTGTCGGCACCACTCTCTGCGACCACCTTTGAAATCAGTGAGCCCGGTGCCAGTGTCATTGGTCATAACATGGTCCTTTACAGTCGCAGTGAAGATACCCTGCTGGATATTGGCCGCCAGTTTGACCTGGGCTATCGCGACATTACAGACGCCAATCCGGAAGTGGATGCCTGGTTACCCGGTGAGAATACCCCCGTGGTCCTCCCGACCCGTTTCATTCTTCCTGACGCTCCCAAGGAAGGCATTGTCATCAATATTGCCGAGATGCGCCTGTTTTATTACCCCAAAACGGCCACTGGTGAAAAGCAACAGGTTGTTACCCATCCGATTGGTATCGGCCGTGAAGGCTGGGCGACCCCCTTAGGCAGAGCCCGGATCACGCAGAAGATCAAGGATCCTTCATGGACGCCACCTGAATCTATTCGTAAAGAGCATGCTGAAAAAGGTGACCCACTGCCACGCGTGGTACCGGCCGGTCCGGATAATCCCTTGGGTGCTTACGCGATGCGTTTATCTATGCCGGGCTATCTGCTGCACGGCACCAACAAGCCTTATGGCGTTGGGCTGCGGGTCAGCCACGGCTGTATCCGTTTGTTCCCGGAGGATATTGAGAACATGTTCAACATCACACCTAGTAACACCGGCGTGGAAATTGTGTATCAGCCGCACAAAGCCGGTGTGAGAAACGGTCAGCTTTATCTTGAAGCCCATCGCCAGCAGAAAGACGTCGACAGCCGTGAAGGCAATAATATGACGCCTATGGTTAAAGCCATTCTGAATGTCCAGGATAAATTGCCTGCCGATGATCACTGGTCACACGCTGAAACCGTTGTCCGTAAACAGCATGGTCTGGTTAAACCCCTGGGTCAGCAGCAACTCGATATTGTTGAGAACCTATGGTTTCTGCATGCCGGTTTGAATAAGAAAGCGGTGGACAAGGTACGTGCTGCCATCACTACCTTGCGACTGGGCGATCTGTACTGGCCGGTCAGATCCGGTGCCCGTGAAGAAACGCTGATTGGACCGTTCAATACCCAGGAAGAAGCCAGTATTGTGGCTGATGAAATCTCAGCCTCTGCCGGGGTGCCGGTCTGGACAGTGCAGGTGACCAGCGACGCGCTCTAGGGCTTGTTGCTCTTTGCTCTCCGCTTCTGTTGTAGCTGAAAAAGCGTTAATCAAGGCGCGAGGAGAGCGGTTTAGTTGTTCTAAACAAACGACGAGCAACGCCGAGCAGTGATTTTTCAGCGCACCCGAGGGCTGGATCTATTTTCGCGCCTGGCTGCGTTGTACGAAATACTTCCCTGTATTTCGCCGCTTCGCTGTTCAAATGGGTTCCATACCCATTTGTCAATCGCTCATGTAGGATGGCTACACTAAGCTCTTTCTGCCTTGCCAGACACAAAAATAGCCTCCAGCAGGGGGGGATGAAAGATCAACAAGCCCTTGCCACGGAACGAAATTGAAGACAAAAAAAAGCCGGAACAACAGTTCCGGCTTTTTTGCATGCGGCAAATAGATTGTTACTTGCTCATGGCTTTTTCAAACATACGATCAATTTTGGCACAGCATTCTTCAACTGTAGCCATTGCTTCATCAGCAGTTTTCTGGGCATTCATCGCAGCCAGTTCTGCGTCAGTAGCAGTGCGTTGAGCTGTGTCAGCAGTGCTTTGAGCATTGCGGGCAGCAGCAAGAGCAGAGTCAGCAGTTGATTGAGCTGATTCTACAGAGGCTTTCAACGCGTCCATTTCGGCAGTGTTGGCGCAAGCGGTCAACAGAGCCAAAGGCAGGATTACAGCACTCAGTTTTGCTAATGGTTTCATTTTAATCTCCTTGAAAAAGTACCAGTTTAAATGGCAGGCATATTATATTGCGTATTCGCAACATAAAACATACGCTAGCAAGAAATATTTTCACTGTCTATCAAGAGGCGGGCAAAATGCGAACTGTTTCTTCAAAACTGTCTCCCCGCCGCTAAATACTTGCTATAATTACGCCTTTTGAAATGCTCCGGTTTCCTGCCCGGGAATGCCGTCTTTCTAAACCGTTCTGGAAAAATTTGTCTTATGCACCCAATGCTGAATATTGCGATCCGTGCTGCCCGCAATGCAGGCACCTTGATCATGCGATCTTTGCAACATGTTGAACACCTGGAAATCACCACCAAGGGCCGTAATGACTACGTGACAGAGGTTGATCACCTGGTCGAACAAGAGATTATCAAGGTCATCAAAAAAGCCTATCCCGATCATGCGATCATGGCTGAAGAGTCCGGCAACGCCGGTGATAATGACACCGTCTGGATTATCGATCCGCTGGATGGCACGACCAATTTCCTGCACGGATTCCCGCATTTCTGCGTTTCCATCGCTGTTCGTGTCAAAGGCCGGGTCGAGCATGCCGTGGTTTATGACCCACAGCGCGACGAATTGTTTACTGCCAGCCGTGGCGAGGGTGCCAAGCTCAATGACCGCCGGCTGCGAATCAGTAAGCGTCGCGATTTGAAAGGGGCGCTGCTGGCAACGGGCTTTCCGTTTAAGTATCCTCAGCACCATGATAACTACATGGCGAGCTTTGAAGCGCTGTTCAAGCAGGTCGCTGATATCCGCCGCGCCGGCTCGGCGGCTCTCGATTTAGCCTATGTGGCCGCCGGCCGTCTTGACGGTTACTGGGAAATCGGCCTGGAAAACTGGGATCTGGCTGCCGGTCTGCTGCTGGTAGAGGAAGCGGGTGGTCTGGTGACTGACTTCGCCGGTCAGGATAATCTGTTTGATAAAGGCAATATCATCGCCGCCGGTTTCGGCGTTCATAAACTGATGCTGGACGCTGTTAAGCCTCATTTGCAGGAACCACTCAATTAATTCGGACCCTTGCGGGCCTCTTTACACCTGCATGCACCGCATGCACCTACTGAATTCTTTATATGACTGATAACCAACGAGACATTTCCAAACTGCGCAACATTGCGATCATCGCCCACGTTGACCATGGTAAAACCACCCTAGTCGACCAGTTGCTGCGTCAATCCGGTACCTTCGGCGAGCATGAAGAGCTCACCGAACGGGTGATGGACTCCAATGATCTGGAACGTGAGCGCGGTATTACCATTCTTTCCAAAAATACAGCGATTCGCTGGAACGACTATCACATCAATATCGTCGACACGCCGGGACACGCCGACTTCGGTGGTGAAGTCGAGCGGGTATTGTCAATGGTCGACTCGGTACTGTTGCTGGTGGATTCCGCTGAAGGGCCCATGCCACAAACCCGTTTTGTGACTCAGAAAGCACTGGCACTGGGCCTGAAACCGATTGTGGTCATTAACAAAATCGATAAGCCGGCCGCGCGTCCCAACTGGGTGCTGGATCAGACTTTTGATTTGTTTGTAAACCTGGATGCCACAGACGAACAGCTCGACTTTGATGTCATTTATGCTTCCGGTCTGAACGGCTTTGCCAATCTGGATGAAAACGTCCATGAAGGCGATATGACACCCTTATTCGAATTGATTGTCGATAAAGTCAGTCCGCCTGATGTCGATGCAGACGGCCCGTTCCGGATGCAGGTCTCCTCACTGGATTACAACAGTTATGTAGGCGTTATCGGTGTCGGTCGTGTGCAACGTGGCCGGGTAAAAACCAATACCCCGGTGACGGTTGTTGACCGCGAGGGTAATAAACGTAATGGCCGGATTCAGCAGGTCATGGGCTTTATGGGGCTGAAACGTGAAGAAGTGCCCGCAGCGCAGGCCGGCGACATTATTGCTTTCACAGGCCTCGATCCGCTCAATATTTCTGACACGGTCTGTGATCAGAACGCGGTAGAAGCTTTGCCACCTCTGTCTGTGGATGAACCGACTGTGACAATGACCTTCCAGGTCAACAACTCTCCGTTTGCAGGCAAGGATGGTAAATTCATCACCTCCCGCCAAATCAAGGAGCGTCTGGAACGCGAATTGATTCATAACGTGGCACTGCGCGTGGATCAGTCACCAACCGACCCGGACAAGTTCAAAGTCTCCGGCCGGGGTGAGCTGCATCTGTCTGTGCTGATTGAGAATATGCGTCGTGAAGGCTTTGAACTGGGCGTCTCCCGTCCAGAAGTGATTATTCGCGAAATTGATGGCGTAAAACAGGAACCCTTCGAGGCTGTGACGATTGATGTCGAAGATGAGCATCAGGGCACGGTAATGGAGAAAATGGGGGAACGGGGCGCCGAAATGAATAATATGGTGCCGGACGGTAAAGGCCGTGTGCGACTCGACTTTATCATTCCTTCTCGTGGTCTGATTGGTTTTCGTACCGAGTTCCTGACCGCGACTCAGGGTACAGGCCTGATATACAGCGTCTTTGATCATTACGCACCGATGAAACCGGGTAATTACGGTAAACGCATCAATGGCGTATTGATTGCCAATGGCGTTGGTAAGGCGGTAGCTTTCGCCATTTTTAACCTGCAGGAACGTGGCCGGATGTTTATCGGCCATGGTGACGAAGTTTATGAAGGTATGATTATCGGTATTCACTCACGGGATAACGATCTGGTGGTCAATCCGCTCAAGGGTAAACAGCTCACCAATGTTCGTGCATCAGGTAATGACGATGCCGTGACCCTGGTACCGCCGATTCGCATGAGTCTGGAACAGGCGCTGGAATTCATTGCCGATGATGAATTGCTGGAAGTCACGCCCAAGTCATTGCGCCTGCGTAAGAAACTGCTGCTGGAGCACGAACGCAAGCGCGCTTCCCGCGCCTGATCCGGTCCAAACAGCAGACAAAAAAGGGTATCCTAATCACAGGAGCGATGGGTCGCTCCTGTGTCCCTTGTTTTTGAGGTGAAAGATGCGCATTCTGATCTTGCTGGCCATTGGGCTTTTACTCTATATCATCATTGGAAATCTGCTCAGAAAGAGCAAAACGCCCTCCAATACTGCTCCTGGCAGTAGTGAAAGAATGGTCCGCTGTGAACATTGCGGGCTACACATCATCGAAACAGAAGCGCTGGAAGACAATCGCCAGTTTTTCTGCTCCCACGAACACCTAGAGGCCCATCGCCAGTCACGATGAGCGCGGACTCCGCCCGACTGACATTACGTCAGGACCCGGCCACATGGCGGGCTTTGACTGTCTTTGCCGCCTATCGTTTTTTTCTGGCCGGTGTCCTGTTTTTTGTTTTCTACCTGAAACTGCCACCGGAATTTCTGGGTTCGGCTGATCCGCGTTTTTACGCCAGCGTCAGCCAGGTTTACCTGTTGATAGCGCTGATCCTGCTGGTGTTTACGCTAAAACGCTGGGGCTACGTGGATACCCAGATCAAACTGCAACTGGTCATTGATATCATTGTGCTGACCATGTTGATCCATGCCAGTGGTGGCCTCCAGACCGGGCTTGGGTCGCTGCTTTTAGTCGTCGTGGTGGCCGGTGGGGCGCTGGTGCCGGGACGACTGGCCGCTTTTATTGCTGCGATCGCGACGCTGGCGATCCTGCTGGAAGTCAGTTACTCACAAATTGCCGGTGACGGTGCCACGAAATACAGCCAGGCTGGGCTGCTGGGCGCCACATTCTTTGTCACTGCCTGGTTGGCACAGTGGCTGTCGAAGAAAATGCAGACTTCTCAGGTACTGGCGGAAGAAAGGGCGCGTGACGTTGCCAACCTCGCGGTATTGAATCAGCACATTATCAGTCGGTTGCAAATCGGCGTATTGGCATTGGATACGCAGGGCAGTATCAACCTGTTTAATGAGTCAGCACGTTATCTGCTGGGCATTGAGCGCACCGTACCCGGTTTTAGTCTTAAACAGACTGTACCCGTACTGGCTGAGCAAATCTGGCTTTGGCAACATCATAACCCGCAGCCGTTTCAGCCTTTTCAGGCCCGGCCGGATCTGCCTGAAGTCAGAGCCTCGGCGACCAGGCTCGATAGTGGTGAAACCCTGATTTATATTGAAAACACCTCAGCGATGGCGCAGCAGGCGCAGCAGCTTAAACTGGCATCCTTGGGTCGACTGACAGCCAGTATTGCGCATGAAATCCGTAATCCCCTTGGCGCTATCAGTCATGCCGGTGAGTTGCTGGCAGAACAGCAAAGCCAGGATGAAGGAATGAAAACACTGACGGGCATCATTCAGCGTCACAGTCAGCGGGTAAACAACATTATTGAGACGATTCTGCAGATGAGTCGCCGTAAAACCGTGGAACCGGCAACGGTGGTGCTGGCAACCTGGATGGATCGTTTTATTAATGAGTTTCGCGAGCTTAAGGGCGCGACTGAAACAGATATTGAGCTCAAGATAGAGTCGCCCCTGGCCAAAGTGGCGATGGATCCGGAACAGCTACATCAGGTTATGTGGAACTTGCTGGAGAACGCCTGGCATTATTCAGAACCTAGTCAATCTGCACCCCGGGTAAGTGTACGTTTGGCCGAAGCTGAAGGTGAAATCGTGCTGGATGTCAGTGATAACGGCCCCGGCGTTTCTCGGGAGGTGCAGGCGCATTTGTTCGAACCATTTCACTCTCAGCGGCAAGGTGGCACCGGGCTGGGCTTATATCTGGCACGTGAACTTTGTCAGGCTAACGGTGCGAGACTGAGCTTTCTGCCCGATGAGTTGCAAAGCAGTCGTTTTCGTATAAGCTTCCCGGGTGAATGGCAGGAATATCTCGCATGACAAACCGACAAGCTAAACAGGCGCTGGTGATTGATGATGAACCGGATATCCTGGAACTGCTGACCATGACGCTGTCCGGGATGTCGATTGATTGTGTCACCGCTGAAAATCTGGCCCAGGCACATGAAGCGCTGAAGCGGCACAAATTCGATTTGTGTTTCACCGATATGCGTTTGCCTGACGGCAATGGGCTGGATTTTGTCAAAACACTTCAGAAGCACTGGCCGGAACTGCCCGTGGCGGTCATTACCGCTCACGGTAATGTTGATCATGCCGTCGAAGCACTGAAATCAGGCGCTTTTGATTTTGTCTCCAAACCGCTAAAACTGAGAATGCTCCGTGATTTGGTTGAGTCGGCACTGAAATTGTCACCGGATCGTCCGCAGCAACGTGAGCGACGCTCACGAGACAAACTGCTCGGCGATACCGATCCCATTCGTGCACTGCGCGGCAAGATCACCAAGCTGGCGCGAAGCCAGGCACCGGTTTACATCACAGGCGAATCAGGCACCGGTAAAGAACTGGTGGCGAGATTGATCCACGAGTTGGGAGCGCGAAGTGACGGACCGTTTGTCCCTATTAACTGCGGTGCCATCCCTGCAGAATTGGTGGAAAGCGAATTTTTCGGACATAAAAAAGGCGCTTTTACCGGCGCGGTCGCTGATAAACAGGGCCTGTTCCAGGCGGCTGAAGGGGGCACTTTATTTCTGGATGAAGTGGCTGATCTGCCACTGATGATGCAGGTCAAATTGCTGCGTGCGATTCAGGAGAAAGCGGTGAGACCGGTGGGCGGCCACGAAGAGGTCAATGTCGATGTCCGTATACTGTCGGCAACTCATAAAAACCTGGCTGCATGCGTGCGGGATGGCAGTTTCCGCGAGGATTTGTTTTATCGCCTCAATGTCATTGAGCTGAAAGTACCGCCATTACGTGAACGCCAGGCTGATATTCCGCTGCTGGCTGAACATATTCTGGCTTTGCTGGCCAGAAAGAACCATCTGAGCAAACCGCTTATCAGCCAGGCGGCGATGGCAAAACTACAGTCCTATGCTTTTCCCGGTAATGTCCGCGAGCTGGAGAATATTCTGGAGCGTGCGCTGACCTGGGCCGATAGCGATATCATTGAAGTTGATGACTTGATGTTGCCGGAGCATCCATCCATGTCAGTCATGCAGGCGCCTGTTTCAGCTGAACCCGGTGAACCTTTGCCACAGGATCTTGAGTCCTGTCTGGAGGATCAGGAGCGGCAACTGATCATGCAGGCCCTGGAAGCGACCCGATGGAACAGAACCGCCGCGGCAAAGAAGCTGGGAATTACCTTCCGCGCGCTGCGTTACAAACTGAAGAAACTCGAGCTGGATTAAGCGGAGTCCGATGCCGTTGCCAGCGGGGTCAGTGATTCGATCTGCTGGTCGCCAATCATAGCGGTTTTACCGACAGCAGATAGTTTCATACTCAACTGGCAGACGATAGTCTCCTCATCGCTGAACTGCGACTGCACCACATGCCCAAGCGTCTCTCCACCAGCATCAGTCACTGCGCTGTTAATTCCCGGCAGTGTATTGGCATGGAGCTGTCCCAGAAATAGCCTGCGGCTGGGGGAACCAAGATAGTGCAAGCGCGCGACGACCTCCTGACCCGGATAACAGCCTTTTTTAAAGCTGACACCGCCGGCCAGATCCAGATTGATCTGTTGTGGCGTAAATGCTTCTTTGCTCTCAGCAAAGACCATCGGCAGACCGGCCTCAATGTCCAGGCGCTGCCATAGAGACGCCGGCGCGATTTGCCAGTCCTGTTGCAACCAGTGAGTCAGCGCTTCAATATTTTTGTCATCTGCAATGAGTAATGACCGGCTTGTCTCACCAGGCTGACGGATAATCAGGCCTTCTTCGATGCGCTGACCTTGCCAGACTTCAGTTGAGCCGGGTTCGCTACCTGGATGAACCAGGCCCAGTACATGACTGTTCTCCAGCAGGCTGATTTCAACCTTGCTGCGCAACTTGAACATAGTAAGACGCTGGCTGATAGTCTCAGCGAGTTCGGCCGGCAGCACAATCAGATAATCATCCTGACGCCGCACCAGCTGAAAAATCGCCAGCAACCGGCCTTTCGGGTTGCAAAAACCGCTTAATTGCGACTGGTTAAGCTGCAAGGCGTTGACATCATTAGTCAGCAGGTTCTGCAGAAAGCTTTTGGCTTCTTCGCCTGCGACCTGAATAAGGCGCCAGCCGCTCAGAGGGATAATGCTGTTACCGTCAGTCATTGAGGTAGATTGAGATTGTTGCTCGATTAATTTTTGCCAGCTCATAATGAATCAGATCAGAAAAATAACAATGCTCTATTCTAACGACTGGCTGGCATGGAAAACAGGGATGAATAAAGAGGGTATTCAGGGATGAAGCTGATGATGGGACGCTCTAGATTGATTATGGCTTATTTGCTGCTGATACATTTATCGGCTTTACTGTTGATCAATCTGACGGGATTAGGCATCGGATTCGAGATTTTTATCTCGTTACTGATCATTGTCAGTCTGCTTTACTACAGTCGCTTATACGGCTGGATCGGTCAGCAAAATCAGATCACGGTTTTGTGGGTTGATGATGACGGATTCTGGTTTATGGCGGATAAAATGGGCAGCCAGCAAGGGCCAATGCAGCTCACAAGCAGTGTGCTGCTGGGGCCGGTAATTGCAATCTATTTCAAGCCTTTAAGCGGCTTGCTCGGTAAATCAGTACTTATTCCTGAAGATGCCGTTAAGCCGGACGACTGGCGTCGGCTTCATGTCAGGCTGCGTGATCCTGAATCCTGGGATTGATTATGGTTTCCTGTGGCGGCCTGGTGTTATCCGTTTCCGGATAGTCCAGTGTGTAGTGCAGACCGCGACTCTCTTTTCGCATCAGGGCAGAAGAAATGATGAGTTCGGCGACATCGGCCAGGTTACGCAGCTCCAGCAGGTCACTGCTGATATGGTGCTTAGCGTAATAGTCCCTGATTTCCTGCTTCAGCAGCATTAACCGTTGGCGGGCTTTGTTAAGCCGGTGTGTGGAACGGACAATACCGACATAGTCCCACATGAAACGACGTAACTCGTCCCAGTTATGACTGATTGATATGGCTTCTTTAGCCGGCTCCACCTGGCTGGCATCCCAAGGCGGAATATTGGCCGTGACAGGCTTCAGTACCTGCTGCTTGATGTCGTCTGCCGCCGCACGGGCGAAGACCAGGCATTCCAGTAATGAGTTACTGGCCATCCGGTTGGCACCGTGCAGACCAGTGTGAGCGGTTTCACCGATCGCATACAGACCGGGAATATCAGTTCGGCCATGCAGGTCGGTCATGACGCCACCACAGGTATAGTGCGCAGCCGGCACCACGGGCACCGGCTCACGGGTCATATCAATACCATAGGCCAGACAGCGTTCATAAATCGTCGGAAAGTGACTTTTTATAAACTCCGCCGGCTGATGTGAAATATCAAGATAAACACAGTCATGACCCAGCCGTTTCATCTCATGGTCTATCGCTCTGGCAACGACATCACGCGGGGCCAGTTCTGCCTGGGGATGGAAGCGAGGCATAAAACGTTCCCCATTGGCTAAAAGCAGGCGGGCGCCTTCACCACGCAGCGCCTCGCTGATCAAAAAAGACTTGGCTTTAGGATGGAACAGGCAGGTGGGATGGAACTGTACAAATTCCATATTGGCCACCCGGCAGCCGGCACGCCAGCCCATAGCGATGCCATCGCCGGTGGAGACATCCGGATTACTGGTGTAGAGATAAACCTTTCCGGCACCGCCTGTCGCCAACACCGTGACAGGTGCCAGAAAAGTTTTGGTCTCGTCATTTTTTATGTCCAGTACATAGCAACCCAGAGAGCGGTTGGGAGACTGCCTGAGTTGTTTGTTGCTGGTGATGAGATCGATACCGATATGATAGGGAAACAGCGTAATATTGGGATGTGCTTTTGCCTTTGCTAACAGGGTGGTTTCCACTTCACGACCCGTGGCATCAGCCGAGTGGATAATCCGTCGATGGCTGTGACCGCCTTCCTGGGTAAGATGGTAGGTTTCTGCCGTCATACCATCACGGGTAAAAGAGACACCCTGCTCAATCAGCCATTCGATATTTTCGCGGGCATGTTCTACGGTATAACGAACAGCTTGTTCGTTACAAAGGCCAGCACCGGCGCGCAGTGTGTCGTCGATATGAGACTGAATAGAGTCCGTCTTGTCGAGCACCACAGAAATGCCACCCTGGGCATATAGCGAGGCGCCCTCATCAAGTTGCCCTTTCGAAATCACTGCGACGCTGGCCTGGTCCGCCATGTGCAGGGCGAGTGTCAGTCCGGCCGTGCCGCTGCCGATTATCAGAATGTCAAAATGTTCAGTTGTGGTCATAGGGCTCGATACAGGTACAATAGGTTGGATTTTATTTTGCACACAATACGGAACAAAGTTAAATCGACATGGTCAATCAAGCAGAATTTAAAAGCGTGCACTGGCGTGTCGATAATAGCCGGAAGATAGGATGAATGCAGATCAAGAGCTAGTACGACGCGTACAGGCAGGGGATAAAAAAGCGTTTGACCTGTTGATTATGAAATATCAACAGCGGATTATCCATGTGATTACCGGATTTGTGCATGACCCGGTAGAAGCCATGGATGTCGCTCAGGAAGCGTTTATCAAGGCATATCGCGCTTTGCCGGGGTTCAGGGGGGATAGTGCTTTTTATACATGGCTGTATCGCATCGCTATCAATACCTCTAAAAACTACCTGACAGCCGCGTCACGTCGGCCGCCGGTGACCGATGTTGATGCCATGGATGCAACAATTTATTACGATGCACCGGAGTTGAAGGAATTTGAGACGCCTGAAAACAGTCTCATGAGTGATGAGTTGCAGCAGGCAATTCATGATGCGATTCAGGATTTACCTGAAGACACGGCGACGGCTATCAAACTGCGGGAGTTTGACGGCCTGAGCTATGAGGAAATTGCGCAGGCAATGGATTGTCCTATAGGTACAGTACGATCTCGTATCTTTCGCGCCAGAGAGGCAATAGATAAGCAGGTCAGAGCAGTGATGGGTGGAGAGGAACAACAATGACAGCCAAGCAACATGAATTACTGTCAGCATTTGTCGATGGTGAACTGAACTCGCAGGAGCTGGACGAGCTGCTGGCGCTGATGAGCACAAATGACAATGCCAGGGCAGATTATCAAAGATATCAACTTTCCAGTGACGTTTTACGGGGGTATACCAATCGCAGCCAACCTGTCGATTTGACGGCCCGTATCAGTGCGGCACTGGCCGATGAACCGGTACATCAGTTAAACGGGCATGAAACTAAAAAAGCCAGCGTATTGAAGCTGCCGGACTGGTTCTGGAAGCAAACTGCGGGTCTGGCGGCTGCCGCTTCAATCGGCGCACTGGCTGTTGTCGGTGTATTGAATCAGCCACAAACAGCAGTCACGCCGGAACTGGCTCAGGCTGACGCCGTGCAGACACAAACCGCAGTGGCTGCGTCACCGAATCGCTGGACGGTGGGCGAGCAGGAAGTAGAAGATCGCCTGAATAATTACCTGGTTGATCACAACGAGTACGCTGGTGCATCCGGCCTGTTTTCCTATGCCCGTGTCGTTTCTTACGGCGAGGAGTAAAGTCTGATGCGTTTTCTGCTTCACGTCCTGCTGGGCCTCAGTCTCAGTTTGCCGGTCGCTGTGCCGGCTGCCGATAATGATGAGGCGCTGAAGATGCTGGAACGCATGACCGAGGCAGCCAAGACGCTGACGTATGAAGGCGTCTTTGCCTATCAGTCCGGTAGAAACATGCAGTCTATTCGTATCTATCATCGTGCCGATGCCCGTGGCGAGCTTGAGCGTCTGATTTCTCTCAATGGTGCTGCCCGCGAGGTGATCCGGAGCAATGACATGGTGACCTGCATCAATCCGGATGGTAAGCAGGTCAACGTTAGTCGGCGTCCGCTCGGCCGGGGCTTTCCCAGCGATTTACCCCGCAGACTGAATTCGGCCACGCCTTATTACGATGTCAATCTGGGGGAGAAAGACCGCATTGCCGGCCGCAAGGCTCATGAACTGGTCATTACGCCGGTGGATCAATATCGCTACGGATACCGCCTCTGGGTCGATACGGATACCTATCTTTTGCTGAAATCGGAGCTGGTGGGCACCGATGGCGATGTACTGGAAACCTTCACCTTTTCTTCGATCAACACTGATGTGCACATTCCCGAGCACAAATTCCAGTCGCAAATGGCAGGTGAGGAAATGACCTGGCATCGCAGTGAGCCGGAACAACCAATTGATACAGCAAGCCACAGTAAAACGAATAACTGGCAGCCAGCCTGGTTGCCGGCTGGCTTTTCTCAAGTTGCCTATCAGACCCGACTCAGAGCCAATAATGGGGCTGATGTCGAACAGCGTGTCTACAGTGACGGTCTGAGTTCCGTTTCCATCTTCATTGAAAAGATCCGGGCCCGTCATAGTCATCTGCGCGGCGGCTCTCATGTCGGTGCCATTAACGCTTTCGGTACCATCATGCAGGCGCATTTTGTCACTGTTGTCGGTGAAGTGCCTGCGCAAACCGTGGAGAAAATCGGTAACAGTATTTCCTTTGCGGACAGCAGGCAATGATTGAACAAAAAGCCACGGTGATCAGCCGGGACGGCAAACTGGTCTGGGTTGAAGCTGAACGCCAATCGACCTGCGGGCAGTGTCAGGCAAGGAAAGGCTGTGGCACAGGCTTGCTTGCTAAGCACGTTGGCCGGCGTTTCTCCCGTTTGGCCGTCAACACCGACCTGGATTTGAAAGTTGGTCAAGAGGTCATGGTTTCTATTCCTGAACAGGCTTTGCTCAGCGGCGCGATGCTGATGTATTTGTTGCCATTGAGCGGTCTGTTTGGTGCGGCGATGCTGACAAGAATGATCGGCGGGGGGGAACTGGCTCAAATTACGGCTGGTCTACTAGGACTGTGTGCCGGCTTTTTCTGGGTCAAACGCCAGATGACTGATAACAATCCCGGCATCCGTGTTCAAACAAGAGAGGAATACCAATGAGATATACCAAAACCTGGACAGCAGTGATGATGCTGACGGCTTGGTTGATGCTGAGCTTCAATGTGCAAGCTCGTGCCTTGCCTGAATTCACCGAACTGGTAGCTGAAAACGGCGATGCGGTCGTTAATATCAGTACCCGTAATAAAGTGGATCAGACCGCAAGCTCCATGTTGCCACCGGGTATGGAAATTCCTGAGGGCTCGAGTATTGACGAGTTCTTCAAGAAATTTTTTGACGGTATGCCAGGCATGCCACCCGGCGGTATGCCTTCACCGAGAGAAAGCGAATCTCTGGGCTCGGGTTTCGTACTGTCATCTGACGGATATATTCTGACCAACCATCATGTTATCAGGGATGCGGAAGAAATCATCGTCCGTTTCAGCGATCGCACTGAACTGGAAGCCAAGCTCCTGGGTAGCGACGAACGCAGTGATGTGGCGCTGCTGAAAGTGGAAGCCACTGGCCTCAAATCGGTTAAACTGGGTGACTCCAATGAGCTGCAGGTGGGCGAATGGGTACTGGCTATCGGTTCACCCTTCGGCTTTGATTACTCTGCCACTGCCGGTATCGTCAGTGCGCTGGGACGCAGCCTCCCAAGTGACAGTTATGTACCGTTCATTCAAACAGATGTGGCGATCAATCCGGGTAATTCCGGCGGTCCACTCTTCAATCTTGATGGCGAAGTCATTGGCATCAACTCCCAAATCTACAGCCGCACTGGTGGCTTTATGGGCGTATCGTTTGCCATTCCGATTGATACCGTGATGAATGTGGTCGCACAAATCAAAGATCAGGGCTATGTCAGCCGTGGCTGGCTCGGTGTGGTGATTCAGGATGTAACCCGTGAACTGGCCGAGTCCTTTGGTCTCGACAAACCAAAAGGCGCGCTGGTATCTCGTGTTGTTTCTGACAGCCCCGCAGCTGAAGCTGGTTTCAAAGCGGGCGATGTCATTCTCGAATTTGATGGAAAAGAAGTTGAAACTTCATCTGATCTGCCGCCAATTGTTGGCCGCACCATGGTCGGTAAAGAAGTAGACGTTATCGTCATGCGTGACAATAAACGCACCACACTGGGCGTCACCATTGAAGAACTGCCTGAGGATGAGGAACTGGCCGCGACAGGCAGTAAACCGGGCCGTTTTGTTGCGCAAAATCTGTCACTGGAAGTGGCCGAAATCAGACCTGAACAACGTGAAAAACTGGATGTTGAGTCAGGCGGTGTTATGGTCATGAAAGTCGAAAAAGGCCCCGCAATTAATGCAGGCATTCGTCCGGGAGATGTGATTCTGAGCCTCAACAATGTTGAAATCAAAGATGCACATCAGTTTGTTGAAGTAGCGAAGGAACTGCCGGCGGGTAAACCTATCCCGGTGCTGGTCCAACGCTCAGGACAGTCACAATTCCTGGCCTTGAAAATCGAAAAGTAAATAAGCATTTCTCTCGCTCAGAAGCAGCTGACCGGTCTATCCGCTCAGCTGCTTTTTTTTGTGCGTGAGTTAAGTGTTTATTTTTGCCGTCAGAACTTTTACCATAAATGTGAATCATTCGTATTTGAATAGTCTGAAACAGGGATGAAATTTGGGTAAAAAAGCACACATTCTGATCATTGAAGACGATACTAAACTGAGCGACC
>NZ_VENF01000015.1 GCF_009711715.1 Methylophaga sp.
AGCGTACAATGTCTTTAGGCCGCACCTGAGCTTGAATATGAAAACACCTCAAGAAGTGCATAATAAAGCCAGCGACATAATACCGCTGGCTGTGATGAATACTGTCAACGTATTTTAGGACGGGACATCTCTTGCATGCTGAACTTCATTTTGCTGATCCAATTGGAACCAAGCGCGCTGTCAGGGACCTTATCTAGTATGTAAGGTCTGGGTTCATGGAGCTTGCAATATGGAACTGAAACGACATGGTTTGAGCATCGGCCTGGAGCATTCAGGCGAAAAGTTTTTCCTGTCGCTGAAAGTCAGCGGCAAGCTGACACATGAAGATTATCAGAGCATGATGCCGATGCTGGATGCGGCACTGGCCGAGATTCGAGCCCCTAAGGTCAATGCTTTTATTGATGCAGTAGAACTGGAAGGCTGGGAAGCCAGGGCTGTCTGGGATGACTTCAGGCTGGCACTGAAACACGGCAATGAGTTCGAAAAAGTTGCCATTTACGGCTATAAGAAGTGGCAGGCAGTAATCGCCAGACTGAGTAGCTGGTTTATTTCCGGTGAAATCAGGTTCTTTGATGATCCCAAAAGCGCTTTACAGTGGTTAAACCAATAATCAGACGGAGGTCGCATGACTAGAGTACTTGTGGTTTATTACAGTATGTACGGACACGTGGAAACGATGGCTAAAGCAGTCGCAGCAGGCGCTGGAAAGGTTGATGGTACCGAGGTGACCCTCAAGCGTGTTCCCGAATTAATGTCTCAAGAACAGGCTGAAAACGCCGGTGCCAAACTGGATCAGGATGCACCTGTCGCTACCCCGGATGAACTTGCTGATTATGATGCTATTATCTTTGGCACCCCCACCCGCTATGGCAATATGTGCGCTCAGATGCGTCAGTTTCTGGATCAGACCGGTGGACTATGGGCCAAAGGCAAACTGATAGGCAAGGTCGGTAGCGTATTCACATCCACCGGCAGTCAGCATGGTGGTCAGGAAACCACGCTCACCTCATTCCATACCAATCTGTTTCATTTCGGTATGGTGGTGGTCGGGGTGCCTTATTCGGTCTCTGAATTGACGAATATGGATGAGATTACCGGCGGCACGCCTTATGGGGCCAGTACAATTGCCGGCGGTGACGGTAGCCGGCGACCTTCAGAAAATGAACTGGCCATTGCCCGTTTTCAGGGCGAGCATGTAGCGAAAGTGGCCAGAAAGATGACGGCCGGAGGCCTGGACTAGGTCAGGCCTCCGTTAACGGTTCATATGGGCTACAGATTCAGTCTCACAATGCTGTGATATTAAGGCCGGTTTAGGTTTATCCGGCCTTTTTTATTTTTATCCTTCTGTACTTGAAATTCAGCTTCAGCGCACTATTTTTTGATGGCATCAAGCTTGTTCATGAGAGGTGCACTATGTTGAAGAAGCTACTGCCGGAACAGTGGGCAATCATGACGTTCTATCAGCGGTTTGAGACGATCATGGCTTTGGTCCTTACCTGTATCGTGACCTTTGTTGTTCTGGTCGCTATGTATCGTTTAACGGTAGACGTAATATCGGAACTCATACTTAAAGCCCATAACCCGCTACAGTATGTTGTTTTCCAAAGAGTGTTCGGTGAAATTATGACCGTTCTGATTGCGCTGGAATTCAATCACACACTTCAATATGTAGTCACCCGGCAACAGAGTATTATTCAAACTAAGGTTATTATTCTGATTGCATTACTTGCAGTGTCGAGAAAGTTTATTATTCTGGATATACACAAGACTGAATATCAATTGCTGGTTGCACTGGGCGTGGTCACGATAGCCCTGGGCGTCGTTTACTGGCTACTAAATGTCAAGAGATGAGCAGTTTGATTCTGTATCTTTATATGCGAGTAGATGTAACAGACAGCATGACATGATCATTCTGCCACCTCAGCAGTTCCCTAATTGGGAAAGTGTTTTTATAATGCCATGAAGACGGAGTGTAGCTCAGCCTGGTAGAGCACTGCCTTCGGGAGGCAGGGGTCGGAGGTTCGAATCCTCTCACTCCGACCAGATATGTCCATTCGTTTATCCCCCCATCCACAATCACCTATGTCGCTGATATTGTTTTTCCTGTACCGGCTGAACGGGCATTTTTCTGCTGTTAAATCATTCCGGGTCTTGTTATAAATAAAGGGCGGAACACGGATTCTCCGGAACGTATTGTCTGTTTCTGGAACAGACTTTTATTCATTGGTAGAGGAGTGCTGCAATGAATCCCGATTTTCAGTATCACCGTCTGGATAAGGATCAGGTGGCTTGTCTGCTGGTTGATCACCAGTCCGGTCTGACCAATCTGGTACATGATTTCTCGCCGGATGATTTCAAAAACAATGTGCTGGCCCTGGCTGACTGCGCCAAATACTTCAAGCTGCCGACGATTCTCACCACCAGTTTTGAAGACGGCCCCAACGGACCGCTGGTGCCGGAACTCAAAGCGTTGTTTCCCGATGCGCCTTATATCGCGCGGCCCGGTAATATCAACGCCTGGGATAATGAAGATTTTGTCAATGCAGTGAAAGCGACCGGTAAAAAGCAGTTACTGATAGCGGGTATCGTCACCGAAGTTTGTGTCGCTTTCCCGGCCTTGTCGGCACTGCAAGAGGGCTACGAGGTCTTTGTTGTCACCGATGCCTCTGGTACCTTCAACAAGACCACCCGTGATGCGGCCTGGATGCGGATGTCACAGGCAGGCGCTCAGATGATGACCTGGTTCGGCGCCGCCTGCGAACTGCACCGTGACTGGCGTAATGATGTGGAAGGGCTTGGCACATTATTTTCCAATCATCTGCCAAATTACCGTTGTTTGATGACCAGTTACAACGCGACACAAAAATAGGAGGGATTCAGCTTGGCAACACGCCTGTTACTGTTCGTTATGGCATTGATGTTGTCTGTCTCGATTGCTGCAGACAATAAGCATCCGGGTATTAGCGACGTGGCGCCGGGTGAAGTCGCGCTGAAACAAATTCATCCCGATGTCTGGATACATATCTCGACCTGGGTGTTTGAAAATGGTATGCGTTATCCTTCCAATGGATTGATTGTCCGTCAGGACAGGGCACTATTCCTGATCGACCCCGCCTGGGGTGAAAAAGCCACAGAGTCTCTGCTGAAAGCCATTGATGAACAGATCGGTCTGCCGGTGAGATGGGCGATATCAACGCATTTTCATGATGACCGGGTGGCCGGCGATCAAGTGCTCAAAGCCCATGGCATCAAAGTCTACGCTACCGAGTTAACACGCGAACTGGCGGCAGCGGCAGATAATACCGTGCCCGAAGCCATTTTGACCGGACTCGATAATGCAGGTGATGCAGTATCGATAGGGCCACTGGAAGTGTTTTACCCCGGGGCAGGCCATACCCGGGATAATCTGGTAGTTTACCTGCCGGATGCGGATATCCTGTTTGGCGGCTGTGCGATCCATGAGGCAGGGCGGGACACTGCCGGTAATACTATCGATGCCGATCTGGCAGCATGGCCGACCTCACTGCAAAGAATGCAGGCACGTTATCCGCAAGTCAGGATAGTGATTCCCGGCCATGGTGTGCCCGGTGATAGTCAGCTGCTGAGCCACTCCATTGCCCTGGTCAGGCAGGCAGAATGAGGTCTGAACCCATCATGTCATTTGAAAATAAGCTTTGGTATTATCAGCTGACAGTCGTTTTCAGCGTTCTCTTCGCACTGCTGGGCTTCTCCTATAACGTCTGGCGCATGGAGGTGTCTGAGCAAAACAACAATATCCGTACTGCCAGTTTTGAAATTCTGATTAACCTGGCTTCGCTGGAACAGATTATCTACACGGCACATTACGATGATGATTTTCAGGCAGGCAGTCCCCGGAAGGGCTGGGTCTTAGTCGGGTTAATCAGTGACCTGAGCACACTGACCGACACAGACGTTGCTGAGAAAGCCGATAAGCTCAAGCTTCAGTGGGCGGCAGGCTGGGATCAGGTAGGTCATGAGCAGGCTGCTGTCGATGACATGAGCAAGGCGATTGATGAAGTCAGAATAGCACTCAAGCAATTACTGGCATCGCTTGATTAGTGAATCAGTCAAATTGCCAGCGTAACCAGCCGAGAAAGACATTCCCCTTATTACGCAGCCCGGGAACAAAGGTAGCCTGGAAGGTCAGTTTCTTGTATCCCACTGATCCCAGCGGCAGCACATAAGGAACTGGCACATAGTTCCAGTTATCGCGCATGGTCAACCCGGCGTTGAGACCCAGACCGAGCCTGAAATCCGGATTCTGTTCCAGCGGATGCCAGATTTTTTCGTAGCCGTAGCCTGCTACAGGTTCCCATTCATCCTGTGAGTCTCTGAACACCATCAGGTAGAGTCCATGCCAGTCACCGTCAGCATCATAACGGGTGAGTCCGTAGCCAGCCCCCCATGCTTGCTCATTGTATTGCCTGCGGCGATCACTGTCCCAGGCAAAAGGCACATGCCAGCTGAATAACGGGATGTAGAGTTCACGCTGGGTGGGAGATTGCCAGGTCTTGCTGCTGTTGGTTTTGAGCCGATCCCAGAGCACGATGGGGAGGGGCTCATCAGTTGCTGTGTTATCGGCGGTTTCCCCGGCATAAACGGGGAGAACCATCAGTAATAACATCAATGCCGGTTTGCTGATTTGCATAGCCTCTCCTGCGGATGTGACTATCTGAATTGATATTACGTCAGAAACTATGTGAATTAAAGCGCGTCATAAATTTGAATCCGGATAGCGGCTCAATCTGTTTAAACTACAACTGCCATAAATATAAGGAGAAGCGGTATGCTCAATCAGGCCTTCAATCAGTCTGTTAATTCAGTAAAGTGGTTGACCTTACTCATGTTGACCGGCTTTTTAAGTCTTGGTACGACAGTTTCAGCTGAAGGGGATTTAACCCGTCAGGAGCCGATAACGGTCGAAGTGCAGCTTGGTGTCGGGAATGAACACCGCTTCTCACCCAGCCATCTGGAGTTTGAAACAGGCAAGCTTTACAAACTGGTGCTAATCAACAATAGCCAGGTTAAACACTATTTCACTTCCTTTGGTCTGGCGAAACGGGTCTTTTCCCGAAAGGTTCAGGTCATGCAGGAAACGCAGGGCGAATTCAGCCGTACAGCTGAAATCAAAGGTGATATCAGTGAGATCGAGGTTTTTCCCGGACAGCGTGTTGAATGGTGGTTTGTGCCGGTGCAGACCGGTGAGCTTGATGACTTACACTGCCATGTTGATGATGAGGCTGCCAATATGACCCATGCCGAACTGGGCATGACCGGCACTATAAGCATCAAATAAGCGGGTGATATCCACTCGCAGTTTTCATTGTCACTCAATTGGTTACACGGCCGGTCTCAGTGATATTCAAGCGGCTTCTGGCTTTAAGTTGCTCGTGGAGCTCATGAGCCTGTTCTGAATAGTGGGACTGTATGGTGCTATCAAAGTGACTGCGTTGAGACTTTATCTGCAGTCTGTCATGTTGGCCGATAAGTCTCTCCGGCTCGGTTAACTGAAGGAATCCAGCCAGCTGGCACAGGGTTTGTTGAGGTTCACGACAAAGCGCATCATAGTCGACAAAAATGATATTGGCATCCGGCTTCGCTAATAAGTGACGATACGCGGCAATCCAGTAAGCGATCCAGAAGTTGATATCCGTCGCTGGTGGAAGTGCCTTATCATCCAGCCAGTTATCAAAGTTCACCGGCCGCAGATTGGCACCGAAATCAAAGTGACCGATAGCTGCCATATAATGACGGGCAAAAGGATCAGACTCATGAATGGCTAAAAAGCGCAGATGCTGACGCAGTAATGACTCGGCGTGATGCAGCGGATGTCTGAAGGGGATGACAATTTTAGCGGTGGGCAGCTGGCTCAACAGCCAGTCGATGCGCGCGATATTGAGATTGTTTTTCGACACATAGCGTCTGGCTGTTGTCCTTGTCTGTATATGACTGAGATAGACAACTTTCCGCATATGGTTGCGAAAAAACTTCAGAAAATCAGGGTGCTCCGATAGCTGCCAGGGACTGATCCGGTGTTTATCATAGGGTCTGTCCCAGTGCGCCATCCAAAGCATTTCTTCAAATGCCTCCGGGCTGTCCTCATTGACCAGCATGCCATCGCCATGCGCCCGCTCACGGTACTCGCCGGTTGTCTGCATGCGTTTTGTGAGACGCTGCCATAGCACTGGTGTAAAAACAAACGGCATGTAACGATAGCTGTGTGTCGCAAACTCACCTGTTGCGAAACACAATTCCAACAACAGGGTGGTACCTGCGCGTGGCAAGGATGTGATGAAGACCGGATCTTGGTCAGCATCCGCATCGGTGTGTTTGAGATATACAGCATCTTCGAGGTCTGCCAGGGCCAGTTGTACGGGAACACTGGCAAAAGCCAGGTTATGCAGAATTCGTGTGCTGCCGGAATAGCGGTTCTCAAACGCTGTGGCTTCGTTATGGTGTCCACGCTGACGCTGAAAAGATCGCCAGAATACGCCTAGCGTGACGATGGTGGCGACCAGGAGAAACGGCCACGAAGAGGCTGTCCGAAGTGTCGCCTCCAGCGATATCAGATCGACGATATCCAGCCCCCACAGGATGACAAGCGGCAGACCGGCAGCCATGATGCTGCCCAGCATCAGCGCAGCGATCGCTTTCAACAGATTGAGGCTATGCGCACGCAGGTTCTTTTCTTTTTCCTCATCATCAATGTCACGGCGACTGATTTCAAACAGTGACAATCGGGAGGCAGTCAGCGTATCTCTTGCCTGTTCCATCAGATTGAGTAGTTTGAACAGAATCAGAAAGCCGGCAACGAGAAAAGAAGCGCCTGCGAGCTCTGTCAGCATGACCATTATGAAGTCTTATCCGAGCTGTCAGTTTCGCGACGTCGCGACTGCCATTTTTTACGTAAGCGTTTGATGGGATACCACAAAAAGCCGAAAAAGATAACAATCACGACAGCAATCACGGCAATAATGGCCCCAATCGCAGTGAGTCCGCCCCCCGGACCGATATAGGCATAGGCCGGCTGAAGCAGATTGCATAACAATAATATAAAAACAGAGAAGGCTCTAATCATGGTCGGATACCATTTTGGTTAGTTCGAAGAAGCGGTTTCAGGCGAGCTTGCTGATTTTTCGTGCCTTTCCAGTTGCCTGAAAAAGTCAGGCGAAAAATGGGCTGGAAGCCTCTGAGCGGTCTCGACGAAGCCGACTACGCCATCCCTGACAATATTGTTGTACTCCCAAATGATTTCGCCATCAGGCGTGACTTCAATGACTCTCCCATTGCGGGAGTCAGCAATCAGAATATTGCCGTTTTTCTGCCACTCATGTTTACCCAGCAGAAATGAGAAAAAGGGCTCTTTCTCATTGCCGGTGTAGGCGACTGATATCTCACCGCTGGGCGCATCCAGAAGCAAAATTCTGCTCTGAACGCCGGATTCTGCCGGTGCGGAGTCATTATTGTCATAAATAGAAATGGTATTGCCATCAACAAAATCGGGATCATGCTGACGTACGAATGGACCGATAGAGATGAATTTCTTTTTCCAGCTGTTTTTATCGAATACCAGTACGGTATTGATATTGCGCATTGAAAGCATGATGTCACCAGGCTTGAAAAAACCGGGCTCCATGTCTTCAGGGAACAGTTCAATATCATTCAGGTGCAGCGTGTCGCCCTGTGATTCCGGATGCAGATCCAGAGAGGAGAGATAAAGCAGGCCCTGGAGCTCGTTTTTCTGGAACAGGGTATGTAACGAGATTTCCTGAAGAATACTGCCATTATCGGGATCTACTTCAAGAATAGTGAATTCATCGAAATTGGGCTTGTAAAACGGTAGATCCTTAATGGGTTTTTCATGGGTAATCATTCCCGGCACCCAGAGATGGCCGTCCCCGGACTGGTAAAGCGAATGATGGGTGCGATAAGGGAGACGCCAGATAACCTCGCTGTTTGCATCTACACGCACCAAGCCCAGTCCATCATAATTGAAGACGAGACTGCCATCCTTCATCAGCACCATGCCATGAATATGGCTACCGGGTGGTTCCTTTGGGTTGAGGTATTCAGGCAGGTGGCTGGCATCGGGCCAGATATCAAACCAGTCCAGAGACCAGTGATGAATCACCTTACCATCAGCATTAATCACCTCTGCGATGAGTTTGTCATCATTGCCCACGCGGCTTATTAAAGTAAGGCCCGGCGCCATTTTGTCCGGGTTGTTGTTGATTATTTTCCGGGTTTTGTCCGTTTCCCAGTACTGAAATGGCAAATCGTCATCTGCCAGGCTGAGGGCCTCTTTCAGTCCGTTTTGCAGGAAATAGACAAAGTCTGCCGGAAACAGGTGATGACGATGACTGAAAAAGCCATAGCCATAAACAAGGAGAATCAATGAAATGAGAAAAAGCGCCTTGGCTATTTTTTCAGACATGGCTTTTTCCTGATAGCGGGGATGGCGCCAGCACAACCAGGCACCATGACGGTGTATTGATGAGATTCGATGATTTCATTCATAGCCCTTGAGTGACTGTCTGAAAAGCACTTTAGATCAGCTGGTTTTCAACTTGTGTGATTCAAAGCCAGTTTTTTCGGAAAAATTGATAGTCCGGGCGCCGGCCCAACTTTATTCCAGCACGGATTCAACAGAGCAGGGGAATGGCCGATATTTTCAAAGTAACAACAGACTAACTAAGCTCAACCAGGCCATTTTCACGCAATTTCTGAATATGTGAATGTTGCGACAGCAAGGCCAGCATCTCCGGCGGGTCCAGCCATGCCTGCAATTCCTGTAAAGTCGCAGCCTGCTCCAGCTTCCATTTTGCTGTGACAGTGGGGGCATGGAATTCCCCTGGACTATACGCATCCAGTAAAGGCAACTGTGCCAGATGCCAGCAAAACAGCGGCTGATTGTTGTTGAGAAACTGGAGTGGGGCGTCAACCGGTAACATGGGCCGTAAATTCTGCGTATTGTCTCTGAAGCTTTTCAGAATCTCAGCGGGATGTTTTTCCTCCGGTGACCGGAAAAGTCCCAGCCAGTTGAAAATACGGCCCCTTTTTTCGCCACCGCTGAGCCATGACAGGGGGATAGACAGCATCAGACAGCCCGCGATCGGCAATAGCCACAAGAACAGTTCCAGACTGATCAGGTAGGCAATGCCGCCCAGCACGATGCCAAACAGGGTATGACCGCGATGCGCCTGGTAGGCCTGCTGAAGAGATAAAGCGCCATCATCGCGTGATTGTGGATTCCAGCCACTGTCCTTGCCCCGTAATATTTTATATACCACATTGCACTGGGCCAGCATCAGCGTGGGCGCATACAGCGCGGACAGCAACATCTCCGATAAGGTACTGCCGGTCAGTAAAACCGGACCACCGAAATGTTTGCAACGCCTGAAATTAACCATCGCACTGAACCAGCCAAAAATTTTGGGTGCCAGCAACACAAACATGGAGATCACAAACAGCCTGAGGGCCCGTTCTGCGTCGAAAACCGGCCAGGTCGGGAACAAAGAAGGATCGGAAAAATATTCAGGCCTGACAAACTGCGCCTGAACCGCGATAGCCAGCCCGGTGATGATCAGGGCCAGCCAGAACACCGCACTCAGATAAGACATGATGCCCGACAGAATATGAATTCGGGTGGGCATGACCAGATCATGTGCCAGCAACAGGCGGCTGTGTTGCAGGTTGCCCTGACACCAGCGGCGGTCGCGTGTCAGCACGTCTACCAGAGAAGGTGGGGCTTCCTCATAGGAGCAACGGATATCGGTATCAAACCTGACTCCCCAGCCGCGCCGTCTGAGCATGGCGGCTTCGATAAAATCGTGACTGAGAATATGTCCCCCAAACGGCGGGCTCCCGGGCAGAATCGGCAAATTGCATGCCTCTGCAAAGGCCCGGGTGCGGATGATGGCATTATGACCCCAGAAATTTGAAGACAGACCATGCCAGGCTGATAAACCTGCAGCATAGATCGGGCCGTAGCAATGATTGGCGAATTGTTGCAGTCGTCCATAGAGACTGCGGGCATTGACGATGGTCGGCAGTGTCTGAATAAGGCCGACTTCAGGCGCTGCGGCAAGTCGGCGTGACAGACTTATCATGCTGTCTGCACTCATGATGCTGTCTGCATCCAGCACGATCATGGCTTCGTAGTCAGCGCCCCAGTTCGTTACCCAGTCAGCGATATTGCCGGCTTTACGTTCTTTATTGCTGGCACGTCTGCGGTAATACACCGGGCAGGCGTGTTGATCATTATCAAACAGTTCCAGCAGGGCCTGCTCTTCTGCCAGCCAGGCTTCCGCCTGATTGGTATCACTGAGGATAAAAAAAGCATATTTCCCCGGCGCTTTAATAAGCAGTTCCTGCCGCATGGTTTTAATCGCGGCAGCAATCCGTGCCGGCTCTTCTTTGTAGATGGGCACGAGAATGGCCGTTTTGAAAGGCGCTTCAGCGGCTTCAGGGACTCTCAGAATTCTGGGTTTCAGGGTCAGAAGAAAACCCAGAAAAGCCTGTGAGAAGGCAAAAGATATCCAGGTAAAGTTTATGCTGAAAAGTGTCAGAAACAGCCACTGCAACAGGGTGACTGTAGTCGTGCTCAGTACACTGTACATCTCGCTGATGCCGAATGCCGACAAAGCGACGGTTGTCACTGTGATAAATAGCCGTGCCAGAAAGGTGGTCAGCGGGTAAAAAAACTGCCGCTGATGCCTTTTGAGCGTGAAGCCTTTTTCGTTGACCCGATGGCGGGGCATATCCAGCGGGGCAAGCTCTGGTAGTGCGCGCTCTGCTTTCATAGTCCATCCGCAAATAAAGTGGGTTTAATCCAACGATAAAGCCAGGTTTCAGTCAGTACTTGCTGATTTTTTTTGAGCTGGACACGAAATTCAATCGTACTGGCATCCTGCTCATCAAATGTCAGAAATACCCGCGCTCCACCGGTTTCGGGATTATGTTGAATACGGGATGCCAGTAAATGGCCCTGATCCAGCGTGGCATTGACGCTAATGTTTTTAATGTCTTCCGCTTCGATATGACTGTAATCAATGACGATTTCCCGCTGATTATCCTGCAGCCTGAGTCCACTGGCGCTTCTGATGACTTGAGTCTGATTAGATTGCGAGCCGGGTTTGTCGGGCCAGGTCAAACGATAGGAATAACGGTACTTCTGGCCTTTTTTGAGGGTTTCAGCCGGGCGCCAGTAGGCCACGATATTATCGTTTGCCTCATTTTCAGACGGAATTTCCACCAGTTGAAGCTGGCCCTTTCCCCAGTCTCCAAGGGGCTTAACCCATAGCGAAGGCCGTTTGTGATACATCGCTTCCAGGTCCTGGTAATGGTGAAAGTTCCTGGAACGTTGAATCAGTCCGAAGCCTCTGGGGTCCTCATCGATAAAGGCACTAATCTGCAGTGTGTTGGGGTTGCTGAGCGGACGCCAGACGCGCTCTTCATTGCCTCTGATAATCGCGAGCCCTTCCGAATCATGGACCGCAGGCCGGTAGTCAGGCTTATCGGCGGACTGCATGTCTCCATGCATGAACATTGAGGTCAGTGGGGCAATGCCCACATGATCGAGATCGCGGCGGGGAAACAGAATGACATTCACATCCATCCTGGTTGGGTCGTCAGGATATATACCGAAGCGATAGGCACCGGTAACGCCGGGACTGTCGAGCAGCGCATGAACCACAATCGCTTTCTGTTTCTCGCCGGGCCGCTCTACCCAGAATCGTCGGAAGATGGGATGTTCCTCGCCCTGAGATTCAGCCACGTCGATGGCGAGGCCGCGTGCGGATAGCCCGTATTGTTGATCTTTGGACACAGCCCGGAAGTAACTTGCGCCCTGAAAGACCAGGAATTCATCTTTGTAATCAGCATTGTTGAGCGGGTAATGCAAACGAATCCCGGCATATTTACCGATATCTGCCAGTATCTTTGCCATCGACTCGCGCGGCACGCTGAAAGAGGCTTCGTTGAGCCCCACCGAGTAAGCCATGCCATCCTCAACAATATCGACATCGATAAGATGTTCATACAAATAGCCGGGGGCGAATAACTGTATTGAAAATAGCGTGGGGCTGTTTCCCCAAATGGCTGCCCGCTGCTGAAAATTGATTTTACGGTATTCAGCGTAACTCAGACTGGTGAGTGATTCGGGCGCTTTCCCGGGCGCCTCAAAGGCTTTTTCAGACAAGGCTCTGGCAAGTTCAATGACAGTCTGATGGGTGAATGGCGTGCCCGTTTGTATATCCGTCAATTGCGGTTTGGCTTGACTGATAGATAGACCTGATACCAGCAATAGTCCAGTCATTAGCAGAGCAGTAATGTAATGTTTTGGGGGCTGTTGCGTAGTGCCGTTGATTAACACGCGGGTCAATTCTCCCTGTTGAAGTTAAGGGGGATTCGTTCATCTGGAGCACGATGACTTTAGAGAGCGGGACTAATATTCCATATCAATAAACACGCTTCAATCGAGACGGCTATCAATATTGGATTATTGTGATGCATCCAGCATTAAAACACTGGATTCAGGGACTTTCAGGGGATTGGTGTGCCTTACCCTCAATGGATATTGACACTGAGTATGAGGAAAAATTCAGAATATTCGCAACCCCTAATCATAGGGGAGGGGAGCAGCTCACATCAGGCCAGGGTGAGCTGCAGTGATCTTTAATTAACCAGGCTTTGAATCGGTGCCGGGATCCGACCGCCAAGACGAACAAAGCGGTTTTCCTGATCGCCCAGGTTAACGGCCATTACCGGGCCTTCTCCCAATAAGCCACCAAAAACAACATGGTCACCGGCTTTTTTGCCCGGTGCGGGGATAAGGCGGGCCGCTGTAGTCTTCTTGTTAATCACACCGATAGCCATTTCATCGGCAATAACGGCAGACAGCATTTCAGCGGAGGTATCGCCGGGGAGGGCGATCATATCCAGGCCAACAGAGCAGACCGCGGTCATGGCTTCCAGTTTTTCCAGTCGCAGCGTGCCTTCGGCGGCTGAGCGGGCAATGGTCAGATCTTCACAGACCGGAATAAAGGCGCCACTGAGACCACCCACATGAGAGCTGGCAAAGGCACCGCCCTTTTTCACGGCATCATTGAGCATGGCGAGAAACGCGGTACTGCCCGGCGCACCGATCGCCGGCAGGCCGATGGTTTCGAAAATTTCACCGACACTGTCATTTTCGTTGGGTGTTGGGGCCAGCGACAAATCAACGATCCCGAAAGGCAGTCCCAGGATTTCTGCGACTTCACGGCCGACCAGTTCACCGGCACGGGTGAGGCGGGCGGCGGTTTGTTTGATGACATCGGCAGCCCGGCTCAGATCAAGGTTTTCCTCTTCTGCCATCGCGCGATGCAGCGCGGCTTTGACTACACCGGGCCCGCTGACACCGACACTGACCACTGCGTCAGCCTCGCCAATGCCGAGATAAGCGCCGGCCATAAACGGCACATCCTGTGGAATATTGGCAAACACCACCAGTTTGGCAGCAGCCAGACCATCATCGTCAGCGGTCATCTCAGCAGCTTGTTTGATTATCACCCCCATGCGCTTGATGGCATCCATGTTGAGTCCGGCGCGGGTGCTGGCGACATTGACTGAGGAACAGACCCGCTGGCTTTCGGTGAGGGCTTGCGGAATGGCCTGAATCAGCGCCTGATCGCCCCGACTCATGCCTTTCTCAACCAGTGCACTGAAGCCACCGACAAAATCGACACCGAGCTCGATCGCGGCTTTATCCAGGGTCAGGGCAATCTCCACCATCTGGTCGGCATTGAAAGGCGCCCCAACCACCCCGATAGGGCTCACCGAAATACGCTTGTTGGCCACTTCGATACCGTAGCGGCGTTCAATCTGTTTGCAGGTCACCACCAGTTGTCCCGCAGTGCGGGTGATCTTGTCATAAATCTTGCGTTTGAATGTCTCAATATCGTCACTCACGCAGTCGGTTAAATTGATACCGACCGTGACGGTACGGAGATCCAGGTTTTCCTCGCGGACCATTTGCAGGGTGGAAATAATCTCTTTTGGCGTAAGCATGCTTTGTCCTGGATTAACGGCGGTTAGTTAAGGATATTACTGACGGATTCGAAAATCTTGCGATGCTGGACGCTGATTTCCAGATTCAGCCTGGCGGCAATGGCATCTAAGGCATCGCGCAGATCGTTCATGACGGTAGCACGAGGCACATCCACTTCAAACACCATCAGATTGTCCATCGGGTTTTTACCGCCTTTGAAAATGGCCTGAATATTGGTGATATTGACACCGTGCTTGAACAATTCGCCAGCGATTTCGGCCACTAGTCCCTGGCGGTCGGGTCCAATTGCGGTCACGATGTAGGGCTGGGTTTCACGTTTGTTGCTATACCAGTCTGAGGCTTCAGCCTGCCAGGGGTGAACACGAATATACAAATTCATTCCCTGACTCTGTTCCTGCAGTGATTGTTGCAGTTTTTCGGCGCTGTCATCCTCGGCCAGACTGACCAACAAAAGCGCCCCGAAAGCATTATCCAGCAGTGTCTGGCTCAGGTTTTCGATGTTGCCATTATGCTGTTTGATCACCGTGGCGACTTTGGCCATGATGCCGGGCTGATCACTGCCCAGAACGGAAATTAAAACTTTATTCATTACTGATTTTCCAAAGGCCTAAAGTTCAGGAAACAGGACCGTCAAGGGATAGAGACGGGTACAAAATACCAGGTTCAGCGTTTGGCAATAATCCAGACTGCATGCACAATTCCCGGAATATAACCCAGCAGGGTTAACAGAATATTGAGCCAGAAGGCGCCGCCCAGGCCGACTTGCAGAAATACGCCCAGCGGGGGCAGCAGGATGGCGATAAGAACGCGAATTAAGTCCATAAAATTCTCCTGTTTGACGAGTTTAGTAGCTCTGGATGCGCGACCATACAAGACCGAGTAGCCAGCCGATTAATATCACGGACAGTGCCAGAATAAAAACAATAGCCAGAATAAAAGCCAGATTTTCCAGCATAGAGCGGCGAACCGTCTGCTCCGGTGCCTGCTCATAATGTGTCAGCAGCTCGCTGTTCTTCTGATTCGCTTTCCAGATAAAATCAAATAAATCACCGACGACAGGCAGACTGCCCACTCCTGTATCAATCAGGACGTTAATCACCATTCTGAACAACACCATGCGTGGTACACCCAGTTGATTGGCTTTGATCACGATAAGTGATGCCAAAAGGCCACTGAAAAAGTCGCCCAGGCCCGGAATCAGGCCGATAAACCCGTCCAGTCCTATACGATATCCACCCGGAAGGGTGATGCTGTTGTCGAGCAGCCAGCTCAGTTTTTCATGAAAGCGGCGCTGTGCTGTCATTCCTCATCCCGTGCGTCATCTTCAGCCAGCTCAGCCAGAATTTGCTGCATATCTTCCGGCAAATCCACCTGCCAGCTGACCTCTTCGCCGCTGGTCGGATGTTTGAAGCCTAACACACCGGCATGCAGTGCCTGTCGACGGAAACCCTGAATGGCTTCCCGACACTTTTCCGACATCCCCTTGGGAATTTTGAAGCGCCCCCCATAGACTGGATCTCCGAGTAAGGGGTGCCGGATATGCGCCATATGTACCCGTATCTGGTGAGTCCGGCCGGTTTCCAGTTTGCAGCGTATATAGGTATGAGCACGGAAGCGCTGTTCCACCCGGTAATGGGTCACGGCGGGTTTGCCTCCCTGGCTGATCGCCATACGTTTACGGTCGATATGGTGGCGACCGATAGGTTCATCGACAGTGCCGCCGGCGGTCATCACCCCGACGGCAATAGCCTGATACTCACGCACCACGGTACGGGCCTGCAACTGGGAGACCAGCGAATTATGCGCTTGCAGCGTTTTGGCAACCATCAGCAAACCTGTGGTGGCCTTGTCGATGCGGTGAACAATGCCGGCGCGGGGCAGGTTCGCAAGCTGCGGGGCATGGGAAAGCAGGGCATTGACCAGCGTGCCCTGCTGATTACCGGCACCGGGATGGACAACCATGCCAGCCGCTTTATTGAGAATGATGACGTCTTCATCCTCGTAAACAATATCCAGAGAAATGGGTTCAGCTTTCCAACTGTCATCCTGAATGGTCAGCGTCGTGTTGATGGTGACCTGCTCGCCACCGGAAACACTGTCCCTCGGGCGAGGTTGATGGTCATTGACGCTGACATCACCTGCTTTAATCCACTTTGTCAGCTGACCGCGGGAGAACTCTGGAAACATTCTGGCCAGGGCCTGGTCGAGGCGCATGCCGTTGAGCTCTTCTGGGATAATATCATCGAGTTGAATTTTTTCTGACATAAGTAGTTGGGTAAAAGGCCATTGGCAGGTGATTAAATGGCAATTATAACGTAGGCTAAGCTTAGAGTCTGAATTAGGAGAACAGGATGTCGCTTTCACGGCTGACACTGGCTGTTTTATTATTATTGGCTGGTTTTAATTTGCAGGCGGAAGGGCGCAACGCAGCCTTACTGGCTTCGAGCTGCGCTGCCTGTCACGGCACTCAGGGCCACAGTGTCGGCGGCACACCCAGCCTGGCCGGTCTCGATCGGCTGTATTTTATCGAGCAGATGCAACAGTTTCAGCGTGGAGAACGCCCTGCCACTGTGATGATGCAGCATGCCCGCGGCTACACTGAAGAAGAAATCCGCTTACTGGCAGATTATTTCGCTGCGCAGAAATAAGTAAGCTACAGATGACGCAGATTGTCCCCTTGTCTTTGATCACACGATTTTTTTATTTTTGGCAAATCCGCATCAATCTGTGCAATCTGCGGGTAGCGGGGCTCAACGCGGCTGGCAGTGTTTACAGTAGTAGGTTGCCCGTTGTGCCTGACGGATACATATAATCGGTTGCTGGCAGCTCAGACAGGGCTGATCCTGACGCCCATAAACATGCAGTTCCTGGGTGAAATAACCGGGCTTGCCATCACTTTTACGAAAGTCTCGCAGCGTCGTGCCACCGGCCAGTAAGGCTTTTTCCAGTACCAGTTTGATAGCATCCACCAGTTTCTGCATTTTGGCTTTACTGATTTTACCGGCCGCCATGGCCGGATGAATGCCGGCCAGAAACAGGGCTTCGTTGGCGTAGATATTCCCCACACCAACCACAATTTCGCCATTCATAATAAAGCTTTTGATATTGCTGCTGCGGCCTTTGGCCCGCTGGTACAGATAATCGCCGTCAAAAGCCTCTGATAAAGGTTCCGGGCCCAGATGACGGAGCAAGGGATGCTGATCAGTGTTGTCCTCTGCCCAGAGCACCGCACCGAAACGTCTGGGATCGGTAAAACGCAGCACTTTGCCGTTACTGAAAAAGATATCGACATGATCATGCTTGGCGATATTGTCGTCATTATCCAGCACCCGCAGCCGGCCGGACATGCCCAGATGAATAATCAAAGTGCCACGATCGCATTTCAATAACAGATACTTGGCACGGCGTGCGACCTGATGCACCTGCTGGCCGCTGACTAGTGCTTCCAGGCCGTCCGGCACCGGCCAGCGCAGACCGCGATGACGTACGGTCATTTTGTTGATGGTTTCACCCTCGACAAAGGGCTGGATACCACGTCGCGTGGTTTCGACTTCAGGTAATTCAGGCATGGTTTATTGTTTCGGGGGCAAGGGCAGTAACTGGCTCTGTAATGCCAGCGGGAAATCATACTGCAGACGCTGGGCAGGGTTGAGCAGATGTAATGTCTCTCCGCTCTGACGCAACACCAGTTGCATCGGTTTCGCTTTATCATCGAGCCAGATCTGGATTTGTGGTTCAGTCAGGGCATTGAGTTGGTCCTGATCGAGATAGCTTACCTGCATCGCATAGGCATGCTGCCAGCTGTCCACCAGGGTTTTGATGGTGTCGGCGCTGAGTTCGCCCGAATCACTTTGCCACTGTCCGTTCTGCAGCGTAAGAGTCATCGTGATGTCGGCGTTCGGACTGGCAGGTAAGCTCAGCCGGCTGATCCGGCTGGTTTCAGGAATCAGCCGATTATCAACGAAACTGCCGGCCGATGCAGTCAGCAATGGTGTGACGTCATCCTGTACCAGAAATATCATGCCCTGATGCAGCACATAACGGTTCTCGCTCAGTGATTCAACGCCGCCAAAGGCGAACTGTTCGCTGTTCATGCTCAAAATCACATCCGGGTTGCTGAGTCCAAACTGGTCCAGCGCAGCCTGATCCATTGGCTGAAATTCGCCATGAACAGGGGCTTTGAGCAGGCTCAGTAACAGGTTGATGCGGGTTGGATTGGCACGGGCATTAAACGGTTCGGTCAGCACCCACTGGCTTTGTTGACGCTCAAGCCGAAGATTAACTTTGCCATCGCGTTCGATCTGAATCAGCTCGACTGCTTCGGTATCGAGTGACGAGAGTGTCGAAGTTTGCTGTTCGGCAGGCTGCTCCCGCTGTGACAGCCACAGCAGGGCAATCACAATTGACAGTAAAACCAGGTTAGTCAGATAACTGCTTTTCATCGGCGTCGTCTCCGCCACCAGATAGCCAGGCCGGTCGCCAGTAGTAATAATGGTATCACCAGTAAGAAGCCAAAACCGATAATTATTGTCTGTGTCCGGCTCAGTTCAAGCTGCGTGCCGACACTAGTTTTAACCGGGATCTCAATCAGCTTGTCTTCGGCTGCCAGCCAATTGGCGAGCGCCATTGCCAAATCCAGGTTGGCCGCATTACCGATATAAGCATTAGAACTGAAATCACTGTCGCCAATCACAGCAACCCGCTGTTGTCTCTCACCATCATTCAACTGGCGGCTGAGCACATAGCCCAAAGAAACCGGTCCTGACACATCTGCACCGATATCATAGGCCTGTGATGCCAGGTTGTTTTGATTAATCGGTGTCGATTCTACCCAGGCGCCGGGCTGGCTACGCAGGAGGTTGAGATATTGCCAGTCACTGTCTTCCTCGATCCGATCAGTTTGTTGTATGGCAACAGCTTCAGCCAAAAGCGAGACACTGGCGACGGCCTGACCAATCGGATGATTGGCATAGTCACTGATGAGAACAAACCGCGGATCCTCGAGGCCCAGGCTGACAGAAGTCGGATCCATGACTGTACCGGGAATAAACTCGATGCCGAGCATTTCACTCAGAGGTGCTAATGACCCGGTTTGGTCCGGATCAGCGAGCCAGAGCAGGTTACCACCCTGACTCAGATAGTCTTTTACCAGCGCGACTTCACCCGGCAACCAGTCACGGGTGGGGCTGGCAATAACAACTGCCGCAGTATTAGAGGGTAGCTGAGGGGTGTCGATGAGATTCTGGGCCTGTAACTTAAAGCCCTGACTCTCCAACTGCCTGGCCCAGGTATCGAGACTGAAGTTATTTTTTTCAAACAGGCTGCGCTCGCCATGGCCTTCAATAAAAACCAGCCACTGTTGTTGCTGACGGGAGACACTGATCAAGGCATTGGTCAGTGATTGTTCGGATAAGTCCAGCACGTGCTGACTCTGTTCACCACGGCTGACAACCATTTCCCCCTGCTGCTGAATATTCAGCTCCCGAACCAGATCAGGAGAAAAGTTAGGGTCGACATAACTCACATCAATCTTATCGGTGTGTTGCTGATAGCGTTTGAGCAAGTCAACCACGGCCTGGCGGTATTGATACTCGGGGCTGACAAAAACCTGAATGCGGATATTGTCTTGCAGGCTGTCCAGTAACTGGAGGCTGCTCTCTGACAGCGTATGTCGGGCGTTAGCTGTCCAGTCGAATTGACGGTTGTGATCGACAGCCAGTTTCGAGAGCAGGATGATCACGGCGATCAGCAGCAGGTAAAACAGGGCCTGCTGCAGTCGGAATAAGCGTTGTATGCGTCGGGTAATTTTCATATCGGGCTAACGTCAGTCCAGTCGTTCTCTGTCCAATCGGCGAATCGTCAGCAGAATAAACGTCGCGATAACAATCAGATAAAAACTTAAGTCCTGCGTGTTGATTTGTCCTCTTGTCATGGGTTCAAAATGACTCAGCAATGACAGCCAGCTCAATACCGAAAAGTCCGCAGCGCTGCTGCCGGCCCAGTCGATGATCCAGAGCAGAAACAGCAGGGCAAAGGTACTCACTGCGGCAATGGTTGGCTGACGCGTCAGCGACGACATATAGAGGCCAATGGCGGTGAAGCTGGCAATCAGTAACACCAGCCCCAGCATGCCGGCACTGAGCTGATACCAGTCTAGATGGGTACCCAGGCTGAGCGATAAGGGCATCAGCATGGTCAGTAAGGCGATCAGCAGAAAAAAAGTGAGGTTACCCAGATATTTGCCCAGCACAATCTGAGTCATGCTCAGAGGCGCAGATGCCAGCAGCGGCAGGGTTTCATTGCGCCTCTCTTCTGCGATGGTGCGCATGGTCAGCAGCGGGGTAATCAGCAAAAGGATGATTGCGGCATTGCTGAGAAGCGGCATGGCGACCATTTCAGTGACACCGGGCGCTCCGGGTATCGCTGAAATACGGGCCTGAATGCTGCTGAAATAGTCGATATGAGTCAGAAACAGATAGGCGAGCAATAACTGCGTGAGCGCCAGCATAACCCAGGCCAGTGGTGACAGAAACAGGCGATGAAGTTCGTTGCGGGCGATATTAAACATCGGCTTCTTCTTTCTGAATGATCTTCATGAATACCTCTTCCAGTGAGCGCCGCTCGGGCATCAGCGTAGTCAGCCGCCAGTTATCACTGACAGCCCGGCTGAGCAGGGCCTGGGTCGGGTTATTATCGGGCCGGTAATGCAGACGGTGGCGCTGAAGGTTGATGGTCTCTACCGAACTGACGCCCTCGACCTGTTTAAGAAAGTCGGCAGCCAGGGGCTGTTCAAATTCAACCAGCAGGGTATGAGCCTGCATCTGCAGGCTAAGCTGGTCGATTGTATCGTTAAACAGCAGTTGGCCCTGGGAGATGATTTGCACCCGGTCACACAGCATCTGTACCTCGGGCAGGATATGCGTCGACAGGATAACGCTGTGCTCATCAGCAATCTCGCGGATTAACTGACGGATTTCGCGGATTTGGATGGGATCCAGCCCTGACGTCGGTTCATCCAGAATGACCACCGAGGGTGAGTGAATAATGGCCTGGGCAATGCCTACCCGTTGCTGAAAGCCTTTGGACAGGTTAGCGATGAGGCGGTGTGCTACTTCTGTCAGACCGCAGCGGGCCATGGCGGTATCAACAGCAGTTTGCTGTTGCCTGCTCTCAATCTGATTGAGGCGTGCGCAAAAACGCAGAAACTCTGTGACGGTAAGTTCTTTATACAAAGGCGGGGTCTCGGGCAGATAGCCGATCTGCGCCTTGGCGAGGCCAGGTTTATCCAGCAGATCGATGCCGTTGATAGTAATTTCGCCATAATCCGGTGCCAGATTGCCCGTCAGCATCCGCATCGTGGTCGATTTGCCGGCGCCATTAGGCCCCAGAAAACCGACGACCTCACCCTGATTGACACTGAAGCTGACATCATCAACGGCGGCTTTACCACCGAAATAGCGTGACAGTTGTGTGGCTTCCAGCAGTACCTTATTACTCATAGTGTCAGATGACTTCCCTCGTTTTCTGAGCCCACTCTACAGCCTGGATATATTGTTCGCTGAATGTTTCCAGCGAGACTGGCTGTTCGCTCATGTCGGGCCACAAGCCTTGTTCATAGCGCACCACATCCTGCAATAGTGCGCCGAGATCGCCTTCGTGGTGTTTCAATGCCTGTTTGCTCTCATCACTCAGAGGAAGTGGATCAATAATAGCTGCCATCGGCCGGTTCAGCATCGCGTCGATGGTTGAAAACAGCCCGACCATAAAGCCACTTTCTGCACTGCAATCATAGGCAGCCGACAAAGACTCACACATTTTGGCGCGAATCAGCGAGTAGTCAAGCAACTCTTTGGGGGTATAATCGATTTCGCTCATCACAATCAGTGTGGTCCAGGTTTTAATTGCCTTGAGACCCAGGATGACCAGCCCCTCGCGGATAGAGTTAATTTTACGTGGCAATGACAAAGCGGCCGAATTGAGCAGTCTCAGCAGTTTGTAGCTGAGGCCGGCATCTTTACTGATGAGTTCATCAATATCCTTGAACTCGACATCCGGCTGCTGCAGTTTCTGAATGATCTGCAACAGAACAAACTGGTTATCGGGGATGGGAGTGTCTTCAATCACATCGGGGCGGCAAAAAAAGAAACCCTGAAAATAATCAAATCCCAGGTCATAGCACAATTGGTAGTTTGTGAGTGTTTCGACTTTTTCAGCCAGGAGCTTGATGTCATATTGCCGCAGTTCACGTACATGCTCGCGCAGGCTGTCTTCATCCAGCATCAGTACGTCGACTTTGACTATTGAAGCCATTTCGATCAGCGGTTTTAGTGACTCGTGATAGACAAAGTCATCCAGGGCTATGGTGTAGCCCTGCTGTTTAAGCATTTTGATGCCTTGCAACAGCTCATGGTCTATCTCGATATCCTCCAGTACTTCCAGAACCACTTTGTTCTGTTTGGCAGGAATCGGTTCGTCATTAAGAATGAAAGAACGGGTCAGGTTGATAAAGGCAATGTTCTCACCGATAACACGATCAATACCCAGCTCCAGAAACGCATAATTAATGACCCGACTGGTGGCAACATCGGCTGAGAAATGGCTGAAATCTGCCTTTGGATGATGGCCGGCACCGCGAAAAAGCAATTCATAGCCATAGACCTGGTATTGACGATCAAAAATCGGCTGTCTGGCGATGACAACGGATGTTGCATTCTTGTTGGTATGGGCCATGTACTAGTTTTCCTGTCGTTTGCCAACATCTTAGCTCAACTGGCGCGCACAAAAAAACCCGCGTCAGCGGGCTTTTTGCTAAGCATTATACAAGTCGGAATTACTTGATTTTTGCTTCTTTGTACATCACATGCTTGCGTACAACGGGATCAAACTTTTTGATCTCCATTTTTTCTGGCATGGTGCGTTTGTTTTTGTCAGTGGTATAGAAGTGACCAGTACCAGCAGACGAAACGAGTCTGATTTTATCACGCATGTCTTATCTCCTAGATTTTTTCGCCGCGAGCACGCATTTCAGTCAGAACAACATCGATGCCTTTCTTGTCGATGATGCGCAGACCATGGTTGCTGACTCGCAGTTTTACCCAGCGGTTTTCAGACTCGACCCAAAAACGGTGAGATTGAAGGTTGGGTAAAAAACGACGTTTTGTTTTGTTGTGAGCGTGCGAAACGTTGTTACCGCTCATTGGGCGTTTGCCCGTTACCTGACATACTCTGGCCATTTTAGAACCTGCTCCTGATGAACTTTACTCTTCGCAGGGTTCCAACCAAGGCCCCTGCCTGCATCTATTAAAGCCGGACTTTATACCATATAAGCTTTGAGATGTGTAGTGAATTTATGATTGTACCGGTCTAAGTCCCATCATGGCGAGTCTGTCTTTCAACAGCGCCATATCAAGCACACCAATTTTGCGCATGACTATTTCGCCCTCGGGTGAAATCAGGAAGTGGGTCGGCGTTACCCGCACATTATCAAAGGCTGCACTGATGTCGCCGGTTTGATCCCAGGTGATGAGGTAGGGCAGACCTTTCTCCTCGCGCATAGCCTGAATATGTTCCGGGTAATCATGCGGCATTGCCACACTGATCATGGCGAGGCCCTTATCGGCATATTCCTCATGCAGTGCAATCAACTCGGGCATTTCCTTGATGCAGCCGGGACAGTCAGTGGCCCAGAATATCATCAGGATAGGCTGGCCTTTGTAGTCAGTCAGCTGATGCCTGCCGCCGTCAATATCAGTAAAACTGATGTCGGGCATGGGCTGACGCGATGTCGGCAACAGGGTATAAGTGGTGAGGCCGGCGACGGCGGCAAGTACGACAATAAGCAGATTTCTGATTACAGGTTTCATGTGGTTAAAGTCAGTTGTCCAAGAGTTTCAGTCAGCTTGAGATTTTCCCGGTAATCGACCGGACAATCAATCACAGTGACCGTGTCACGCTCCAATGCTTCCTGCAATACCGGCATCAGCTGCTCGGTCTTCTCCACTCTGACACCAACGGCACCGAAAGATTGCGCATATTGAACAAAATCGGGGTTGGTGAATTCAACATGGCTGGTGCGGCCGAATTCATTTTTCTGTTTCCATTCAATCAGGCCATAACTGGCATCATTCCAGATCAGAATCACCACCGGAATATGCAGCCGCATTGCGGTTTCAATTTCCTGCGAGTTCATCATAAAGCCGGCATCGCCGGTGACCGCGACCACCTTGCGATCGGGATAGGCCAGCTTGGCGGCAATTGCGCCGGGCACAGCAATCCCCATACTGGCAAAACCGTTGGAGATAATGCAGGTGTTGGGATATTCACAGCGGAACATCCGTGACATCCACATCTTGTGGGCACCGACGTCGCAGATCACGATATCTTCCAGATCCATCGCGGTACGTAAATCCCAGATGATCTTCTGTGGTTTGACCGGAAACTCGGTATCGTCACGGTGCAGATTCATTTCCTCGATCAGACTGTCACGCAAAATGCGCAGCGCTTTGCCCTCATGTGGCGTAGTCAGCGCTGCCAGCCGGTTCAGGCTGTGGCGCAGATTGCCGACGATGCCCAGCACCACGCTGTAATGGGCATCGACTTCGGCATGGGTACTGTCGATATGAATAATGGTGCGATCCCGTGACGGATGCCAGAGATAGGGGTGGTATTCGACCATGTCGTAGCCAATGCAGATAATCACATCGGCACTGGCAAAACCGCAATTGGCATAGTCGTTTGACTGAAGACCGACACTGCCCAGTGCCATCGGATGGCGGAATGGAATCACGCCCTTGGCCATAAAGGTATTGGCAACCGGAATTCGCAGCTTTTCGGCAAACTCTGCCAGTTCTTCACTGGCATTGGCTCTGACGACACCGTTACCGGCGAGAATAATCGGGTTTTTGGCATTGGAAATAATTTCGGCGGCACGTTCGATATGTTCAGCGGCCGGCTCCGGCGGCGTCGCGTGTTTAACCCGCAGCGGCTGATCATCAATTTCCATTTCGGCAATATTTTCCGGAAACTCGATAAAGCAGGCGCCGGTTTTCTCTGTCTGGGCGACTTTGAACGCCTTACGCACAATCTCGGGAATGACCTCCGGACTGACGATGCGGGTCGCGTACTTGGTGATGGGCCGGAACATCGCTTCCAGATCCAGTACCTGGTGGGATTCTTTATGCAAACGACGGGTCGAGGCCTGGCCGGCAACGGCAATTAAAGGCGCATGGTCCATATTGGCATCAGCCACACCGGTAATCAGGTTTGTTGCGCCCGGTCCCAAGGTGGCGATGCAGACCCCGGCGCGTCCGGTCAGGCGACCGTAGACATCGGCCATAAAAGCAGCGCCCTGTTCATGGCGGGTGGTAATAAAGCGGATACTGGAGTCCAGCAGCGCATCCATGACATCCAGATTTTCCTCACCGGGAATACCAAACAGGTATTCGACACCCTCATTTTCCAGCGCCCTGATAAACAGTTCTGCGGCTTTCATGCAGCGGCTTCCTTTTACCGAATTCGATCGTGCTGCAAGGATAGCAGATTGCGTTTATGGCGGGCTTCAGGGATTTGCTCATTAACCACACAGGACAGAGTCATAAACGATGGCTATCCGCAGATTATGCGATTACACAGATTAAAATGTGGTTGCTGAAGGCCGTGTTGTGTAAATAACGCCTGTCATAATTCTCTTTTTAAGAAAAATCTGCGTTTATCTGTGTCACCTGCGATAAAGCAAATCTCTCTGCCTGAGGTTTGATTGAAATCAAAACAAAAAAAGGGGCCGAAGCCCCTTTCAGTTTCAGCGTTTATTTGAACGCATCCGGCATCCGGGTGTGCCAGTCACTTTCCTGCTGATATCGGTGTGCCACATTGAGCAGACGCGCTTCATCGAAGTAGTTACCGATGATTTGCAGACCGACCGGCAGACCGTTAACAAAACCGGCCGGAATCGACATGCCGGGCAAGCCGGCTAGGTTGACGTTGATGGTGTAAATATCTTCCATGTACATTGCAACCGGATCGTCGGTTTTTTCACCGAAGCGGAACGCTGGGGTCGGCGCAGAAGGCCCCATGATCACATCGACTTCTTCATAGGCCTTGAGGAAGTCATCACGAATCAGGCGGCGGCACTGCTGTGCTTTCAGATAATAGGCATCATAGTAACCGGCAGACAGGGCATAGGTGCCGATCATGATGCGTCGCTTCACCTCTTCGCCGAAGCCTTCGCCACGGGAACGGGTGTAGAGATCCAGCAGGTCTTTCGGATCCTCAGCGCGGTGGCCGAAACGAACCCCATCCATCCGCGACAGGTTGGAAGAACATTCAGCCGGTGCCACTACATAGTAGGTCGGTACCGCGAGGTGGGTATTGGGCAGGGTGATTTCTTTCAGCTTGGCGCCCATGGCTTCGTATTGCTTTATTGCCGTTTCCACGACTTCAGCGACCTGCGGGTTCAGACCCTCTCCGAAATATTCCTTGGGCAGGCCGATAGTCAGGCCTTCCAGTGAATCATTGAGCGTTGCGGTGTAATCGGGCACTTCACGTTCGACGCTGGTGGAATCACGGGGGTCAAAGCCGGCCATCACATTCATCAGAAAGGCGGCATCCTCGGCACTGTTGGCCATGGGGCCGGCCTGATCCAGACTCGAGGCAAAAGCAATCATGCCGTAACGGGAAATGCGGCCGTAGGTCGGTTTGAGACCGGTGAGGTTGCACAGGGACGAAGGCTGACGAATCGAACCGCCGGTATCGGTACCGGTAGCAACCGGGGCGAGACGGGCCGCCATCGCGGCGGCTGAGCCACCGGAAGAACCACCGGGCACACAGTCGGTGTTCCAGGGATTTTTGACCGGACCGTAATAACTGGTTTCATTGGAAGAGCCCATCGCAAACTCGTCCATATTGGTTTTGCCCAGGGTGACCATGCCGGCAGCGTCGGTTTTTTCCACTACGGTGGCATCGTATGGCGCGATGAACTTGTCCAGCATTTTCGAGGCACAGCTGGTGCGAACACCTTTGGTACAGAAAATGTCCTTGTGGGCAAGCGGAATACCAGTCAGCGGTCCGGCTTTTTTATCGGCCAGCAACTTATCCGCCGCTCTGGCCTGTTCCAGTGCCCGGTCTTCGGTGACGCTGATAAAGGCGTTCAGATCGCCGTTGTATTGGTTGATGCGGTCCAGATAATGCTGGGTGAGTTCAACGCTGCTGATGTCTCCAGCGTGCAGGGCTGTCGAGAGTTCCGGGAGAGATTTGTTATGCATGGATGAGCCTGTAGTTCTCTTTATTCGATGACCTGGGGAACCAGATAAACACCGGCTTCGGTTTTGGGAGCGATAGCCAGGAAGGCTTCACGTTGATCGATTTCAGTGACCACATCGGGACGCAGACGTTGATGTGCATCCAGCGGATGAGCCATCGGCAGAATGTCATTGGTGTCTACCGCGCTCATTTGTTCAACAAGATTGAGAATATTGTTGAGATCCCGTGCATAATGCGGAATGTCATCTTCCTGTATCGAAAGGCGCGCAAGATGCGCAATTTTTTCTACATCGTGTTTATCTAAACTCATCGACAGTTCCAAATGTTAATTGCTTCAATAAAGCACCAAGTTTAAATCATCAGCAGCTTGCTCAACAGTCCTGAGCATTGCTAAAGTATCCATTTTACCCCTTTCAGGTGTGGTTTCTTCAATGTTTGAACGTTTACGTGGAATTTTTTCCAACGATCTGTCGATCGATTTGGGAACAGCAAATACGCTGATTTATGTGCGCGGTAAAGGTATCGTGCTCGACGAACCGTCAGTGGTGGCGATTCGTCAGGATAAAGGACCGGGTGGCCCCCGTTCAATCGCCGCTGTGGGGGTTGAAGCAAAGCGGATGCTGGGACGGACCCCGGGCAACATCACCGCAATCAGACCCCTCAAAGATGGTGTTATTGCTGATTTCACGGTAACCGAAAAAATGCTGCAGCACTTCATTCGAAAAGTGCATGAAGGCCGCTTCCTTAAACCCAGCCCCCGCGTGCTGGTCTGCGTGCCCTGCGGGTCAACCCAGGTCGAACGCCGTGCGATTCGTGAATCCGCTGCCGGTGCCGGTGCCCGTGATGTGTTTCTGATCGAAGAGCCGATGGCTGCAGCGATTGGTGCCGGTATGCCGGTTGATGAAGCCAGTGGTTCGATGGTGCTGGATATCGGTGGTGGTACGACGGAAGTGGCGGTTATCTCGCTTAATGGTATCGTCTACTCCGCTTCTGTTCGAATCGGTGGTGACCTGTTTGATGAAGCCATCGTCAATTATGTACGTCGTAACTACGGCACCCTGATAGGCGAATCGACGGCAGAGAAAATCAAGAAAGAAATCGGTTCTGCCTATCCGGGCAATGAAGTCAAGGAAATGGAAGTCCGTGGTCGTAATCTGGCTGAAGGTGTGCCCCGCAGCTTTACCCTTAACAGCAATGAAATTCTTGAAGCGCTGCAGGATCCTTTATCCGGCATCGTGGCAGCCGTTAAAACAGCCCTGGAACAAACCCCGCCCGAGCTCGGTGCTGACGTCGCCGAGCGTGGCATCGTGCTGACTGGTGGTGGCGCGCTGCTGCGTGATCTGGACCGTCTGTTAATTGAAGAAACCGGTTTGCCGGCGATTGTTGCTGAAGACCCGTTGACCTGTGTCGCACGAGGTGGCGGCCGGGCACTGGAAATGATCGACGAGAAGGGGACAGACGTCTTTACATTTGAATAATCGCCAGGAAACGTTAGATTAAGACCTTTGCAAATGATTTTTGTTTGCGAAGGTCTTTTAGTTTTGGACGCTAGCCATTAAACCGTTATTTACCAATACACCGTCACTGAATACCCGGATGATGCTGGCTTTGCTGGCGTCACTGGTGCTGTTTTTTCTTGACTCGCGTCTGGACTATTTCAAGCCGGTTCGCTCGGCCTTATCCACAGTGGTCTATCCGATTCAGGCAACTGCCTCACTGCCGACCAATTTTGTCGACTGGGCCGGTGATTTTTTTAAGGACCGGGAACAGCTGCGTGAGCAGATCACGGTCATGAGTGCCACTAACAAGCTGCAAAGTATCCGACTGCAGAAAATGCAGGCTCTGGAGCGGGAAAATATGCGGCTGCGCGAGTTGCTGGGCTCCTCATTCCGGCTGCAGGAACGGGTACAGGTAGCCGAACTGCTGACAGTGGATCTGGACCCGTTTTCCCAGCAGGTTATTATCGATAAGGGAAAAAACTACGGTGTGTATGTGGGACAGCCGGTGCTGGATGCCCATGGTGTGATGGGCCAGGTCACCGAGACTTCCCATTTATCCAGTCGTGTTGTCTTGTTGACTGACCCGAGCCACAGCATTCCGGTACAAATCAACCGGAATGGTCTGAGAGCAGTGGTGACCGGTCGTGGACTGAGTGAAAACCTGCAGATGGATTTCCTGCCACATAATGCCGATGTCAGAAAAGGGGATCTGCTGGTCACCTCCGGTCTGGGTGGACGTTTCCCGGTGGGCTATCCGGTAGGAAAGGTGGTCTCGGTGGATTTTCCGCAGGGCAAGGCTTTTGCTGATATCAAGGTTCAGCCGGCGGCGAATTTGTCGACCAGCCGTGAAGTAATGCTGGTACTACCGGGTGAAAAAATCCATACCGAGCCTTTACTGGCACCGGCACCGGCGGCGTCAGAAGCGCAAGTAACGGTTACCCCCGTGGCTTCCGGCGCAGAGCCGACGCTGACAACACCGCAAAACACGACAGAGGAGGCGGCAGATGGCGACAACCGCTGAATCCAGAAATGGTTTTGTGATTGTGATTACCCTGATTATTGCCATGCTGCTGATGCTGGTACCGTTGCCCGATACGGCCCGTTTTTTCCGTCCGGAGTGGGTGGTGATGACCCTGATTTACTGGGCGATGGCACTGCCTCACCGGGTCAGCATTGGCATCGGCTGGCTGACCGGTTTGCTGATGGATGCAATGATGGGCACGACACTGGGGATTATGGCATTCAGCTACGCACTGGCCGTTTATCTCATTGCCCGCTTTCATCTGCAACTTCGACAATATCCGCTGTGGCAACAGGCGCTGACAATCTTTTCAGTGGTGTTGCTGGTGCATCTGGTTGCTATTCTGGCGGCGGGGCCGGATATTGACTGGCTCATCTGGATGCCCGTGATAACCAGTACTTTGATGTGGCCGGTGATGTATGCCGTGCTGCGTAAGATCCGCCGTACATTCCAGGTTAGTTAATATTTATGTCCTCACGCTTCACGCTGAAAGACCATTTCCGTGAAAGCCGCTTAATCAACGGCCGATTGCTGGTGGCTGCACTGATTTCCATTCTGGTTTTCAGTGTGGTGGTGGTCAGGCTGGTGGTGCTGCAGGTGTTTGAATATGAACACTTTGACTCTCTGTCGAACCGCAACCGCGTCGATATAGAACCGCTGCCGCCACAACGGGGCCTGATCTACGATCGCAATGGCGTCCTGATTGCCGAAAATATCCCGACTTTCAGCCTGGAAATGGTGCCTGAAAAGGTAACTGATGTGGATGCCACACTCAGTGAGCTTGCCAAGCTGGTAGCGCTGACAGAAGAGGATATCACCGACTTTCGGGATCGTCTGCAACGTCACCGCCGTTTTCAGCAAGTCGTCATTAGACAACGGCTGACCGAAGAAGAGGTCGCCCGTTTTTCTGCTAACCGCTACCGCTTTCCCGGTGTCGATATTCAGGGTCGCCTGATACGACATTATCCGCAGGGCAATCTGTTTGCGCATGCGGTGGGATATGTAGGCCGAATCAATGAACGTGAATTACAGATCATCGATCAGCAGGACTACAAGGGCACTTTGCAGATTGGCAAGACCGGGGTGGAGAAAGAGTACGAAGATATTCTGCATGGCGAAGTCGGTTATCGCCAGGTCGAAACCAATGTGCAGGGTCGTATCGTACGTGAACTGATGTCTGTATCGTCGCACTCCGGTGACGATCTGTTTCTGAATCTCGATATCAACCTGCAGCGTGTAGCCAGTGAGTCGCTGACAGACTACAACGGCTCGATTGTTGCCATGGACCCCCGCACCGGCGGTGTGCTGGCACTGGTCAGTAAGCCGGATTTTGATCCCAACCTGTTTGTGTCGGGCATCAGCAGTAAAGATTATGCCGAGCTCAGAGACTCTCCTGACCGTCCGCTTTATGATCGGGCGCTGCGGGGCAGTTATCCCCCCGGCTCTACCCTGAAACCGTTTGTCGCGCTGGCCGGACTGGAACTGGGCGTGGTCACAGAACATTCGAAAACCTATTGTCCGGGCTGGTATACCTTACCGGGCCATGATCACCGTTATCGCTGCTGGAAACATCAAGGTCACGGCATGATGGATATGAATGATGCAGTTTCCCAGTCCTGTGACGTCTACTTCTACGACCTGGCGCATACGCTGGGTATTGACCGTCTGCATCATTTCCTCGATCTGTTCGGTTTTGGTCATGAAACAGGCATTGATATTCCCAGCGAAAGCAGCGGTTTGTCACCATCCAGAGAATGGAAACGGGCCAGCCGTAACCAGGCATGGTTCCCCGGTGAAACACTGATATCCGGTATCGGCCAGGGCTTTAATCAGACTACGCCGATTCAACTCGCCCATGCTACCTCGACGCTGGCCATGCGCGGCGTGATGCAGGAACCCCAGGTAGTCCGCGCCAGTCGTAAAGCAGGACAAGACGAGATGGAGCTGCGCGGCAATGAACGCATCAACAGTCTGCCGATGCAGAACAGTCAGCACTGGGAAGCAGTGGTAGACTCTATGGTCGAGGTGATTCATGGTGCCCGGGGAACTGCCAGACATGTCGGTGAGGACATGCCGTTCCAGATCGCCGGCAAGACCGGGACCGCGCAGGTTTTCGGTATCGCTCAGGACGAGAAATACGACGCGGAAACGCTGGAAAGAAAGCTGCATGATCATGCTTTGTTTATTGCCTTTGCCCCGGCCGACAAGCCTGAGTTTGTGGTGGCGGTAGTGGTCGAAAACGGCGGCAGTGGCAGCAAAACTGCTGCCCCCATAGCACGCAAGATGATGATTGAACATTTCGGATTGGAACTGGATGAACCACAGCCTGATCAGTGACAGACCTCAGCGACAATCCTGGCAGCCAGGCAGGCTGTTTCAGTTGTTGCATATCGACGCCATGCTGTTATTCGGCTTGCTGTTGCTGCTTGGCGTCGGGCTGATGATGCTCTATAGCGCCAGTGGTCAGGATAGCAGTCTGATAATTCGCCAACTGGTGAGACTCGGCGTTGCTCTGGGTGCAATGCTGGTGGTAGCCCAGATTCATCCTGACAGGATGCGTGACAGTGCCTACTGGCTGTATGCTTTTGGTCTGATATTGCTGGTCGCGGTGTTGCTGTTTGGTCATGAAGGTAAAGGCGCGCAGCGCTGGCTTAACCTGGGTTTTTTCCGGTTTCAGCCCTCCGAGATTATCAAGCTGGCGGTGCCGATTCTGGTGGCAGCGTTTCTCGCTGAGCGGCCCCTGCCGCCCTCAGTTTTGCGGCTACTCACCAGCCTGGTTTTGATTGGCCTGCCGGCATTTCTGATTGCTAAACAACCGGATCTGGGTACCGCTATTCTGATTGCCAGTTCCGGTTTGATCGTCCTGTTCCTGGCTGGTATCAGCTGGAAACTGATTATCGGTTTTATCAGTGCCTGCGCGGCGGCGGCACCGGTGCTCTGGTATTTCATGCATGACTACCAGCGGCGGCGGGTGTTGACCTTTCTGAATCCGGAAAACGATCCCCTGGGTGCGGGGTATCATATTATTCAGTCCAAGATTGCCATCGGTTCCGGTGGTACTTTCGGCCAGGGCTGGCTGCAAGGCTCGCAGTCCCATCTGGAGTTTCTGCCGGAGCGCTCGACTGACTTTATTTTTGCCGTGATTGCCGAAGAGTTTGGCCTGGCCGGCGCGGCCCTCCTGCTGTGTTTGTATCTGCTGATAGCGGGCCGTGGCTTGTTTATTGCCAGTCAGGCGCAAAGCAGCTTTTCGCGTCTGCTGGCGGGTAGTATTTCGATTACCTTCCTGGTTTATGTGTTTGTTAATGTCGGTATGGTTACCGGCTTGTTACCTGTGGTCGGGGTGCCCCTGCCGCTGGTGAGTTATGGTGGCACCTCCATGGTGACCTTGCTCGCCGGCTTCGGTATCCTGATGTCAATTCATACTCACCGAAGGATGATGTCGCCGTGAAACATTTAGTGTTCAGTAGTGCCTTGTTGTGTCTGACTTCCCTGCCTGTGATGGCAAACCCGGACTTGCCGGACTTGCCACAGTTTATCGACAAAATGGTGACTGAACATGGTTTTAATGAGGCCGAACTGGAACAGGTTTTTGCCGAAGTTGAAGTCAAAGACAGTATTCTCAAAGCCATCTCCAGGCCGGCTGAAAAGAGCAAACCCTGGTACGAGTACCGTGATATTTTCCTGACCGGGTCCCGGATTGCCGGCGGTGTCGAGTTCTGGGAAGAGCACAAGGAAGCATTAGCCCAGGCTGAGCAGAAGTATGGCGTGCCGGCAGAAATCATCGTTTCGATTCTGGGAGTGGAAACCCGCTACGGTGGTAATGTTGGCAGCTACCGGGTGATCGATGCCTTGTCTACACTGGCGTTTCGCTATCCACCGCGCAGCCCGTTTTTTACCAGTGAACTGGAAAATTTCCTGATTCTGACCCGTGAGGAAGAGATATCACAACTGGAACCAGTGGGCTCTTATGCCGGTGCAATGGGACTGGGACAGTTCATGCCCAGCAGCTATCGCGCCTATGCCGTGGACTTTGATGAGGACGGACATCGTGATATCTGGACCAATCCCACCGATGCTATCGGCAGTATTGCCAATTATCTGTCCGTGCATGGCTGGGTACCCGGCGAGAGTATTGTGCATCCCACTGAGCTCGATGCCACACTGCCGGAAGCAATCAACGGCACAGACCTGAAGCCGGCGTTCAGCCGGGAACAACTGGCTGCTGCCGGTTTCTCACTGGCGCAACTGCCAGCCGGCAATGATCCCCTTTCGGTGATCGCGCTGACTCAGCCGGATGGAGAGGAATACTGGCTCGGTCGGCAGAACTTTTATGCCATCACCCGCTATAATCACAGTCGTATGTATGCCATGGCTGTGGTGCAGCTGGCGGAGGCAATCCGACAACAATTTGGTGAGTTGCAATGACCTGTTCAGTTTTCTGGCGGAGAGCAGCGCTGGCGCTGACTTATCTGCTGTTGATTTCCTGCGGTGGCGTGTCTGAAAAAGATGGCGCGCCAGGAAAGGTGCCTGACATCAGTCAGATACCGGATGCCGTTCCCAAGGCTGAACCGCGCAGCAAGTACGGTAATCCCACCCAGTATGAAGTGTTCGGCAAGCGTTATTACACGCTGACCAGCGCTGATGGCTACCGCGAGAAGGGAATCGCGTCCTGGTATGGCACCAAGTTTCATGGTCGCCGCACGTCCAGCGGTGAAATCTATGACATGTACGAAATGACAGCGGCGCATAAGACATTGCCGCTACCCAGCTACGTTGAAGTGACTAATCTTGAGAATGGCCGCAATGTCATCGTCAAAGTTAATGATCGCGGACCATTTCACGACAATCGCCTGATTGATTTATCATATAGCGCTGCAACCAAACTGGGCATCGTCTCCAAAGGTACCGGTTTGGTGGAGGTCAGAGCTATCACGCCGGGCAAAGCACAGAAAACGGTGACTTCGGTTGAGCGGGATGCTCAGCCGGTAAAGTCCTCTGGCTCAGCCGCGATGTTTTTGCAAGTTGGGGCATTTAGCACCCTCAATCGCGCTGAGCAGGTAAAATTACGCTTGCAGCAGGATATCCCAGACAGCATCTCCATCATGCCGATGGATGGTGCCCAGGGCACCCTGTATCGGGTCAGAGTCGGCCCGCTAGCCAGTGTCGCAGACGGGGATCATCTCGCTGCCAGACTGGTCGGACTCGGCTTTCGCGACAGCCATATCGTCGTCGATTAATCTTTATTTCCTGAGAGTTCATCATGCTGAAAAACACGAAAGTTGTTTTATTTGTTCTGTTCCTGACCGCTTTTGTTTCGGTTCAGGCGGGCGTGGTTGCGCCCAAACCGTCAGCACCGGCGGTAGCGGCCAAAGCCCACATCCTGATTGATTATGACAGTGGGAAGGTGCTGGCTGCCGAGAATCCGGATCAAAAACTGCCGCCGGCCAGTATCACCAAATTAATGACTTCCTATGTGGTTTCGCATGAACTGCACGCCGGCAATATTTCGCTTGAAGATGAAGTGCTGATAAGTGAAAAAGCCTGGCGCATGATTGGCTCTCGCAGCTTTATCAAAGTCAACACCAAAGTCTCGGTGGAAGCGTTGCTGCGGGGCATGATTGTGCAGTCAGGTAATGATGCTGCTGTGGCCCTGGCAGAGCATATTGCCGGCAGTGAAGAGGTTTTTGCGCAGATGATGAACCAGTACGCGCAGCAACTGGGCATGACTAACACCAACTATGTGAACTCGACCGGTCTGCCGGACCCCGATCATTACACCACGGCACGTGATATTGCGACGCTGTCAGCGGCCTTGATCCGCGATTTTCCCGAGCATTACGAATGGTACGCAGAAAAAGAATACACCTATAACGACATTACTCAGCACAACCGCAACAAGCTGCTGTGGCGGGACAACAGCGTCGACGGTCTGAAAACCGGTCATACCGAAGAAGCCGGTTACTGTCTGGCGGCTTCCGCCAAACGCGGCGATATGCGTCTGGTTTCGGTGGTACTCGGTACGCGTAGTGAAAATGCCCGTGCCCAGGAAACTCAGAAATTATTGAACTATGGTTTCCGTTTCTTTGAAACACATCAGCTCTACCAGGCCAATACCAGCATCACCAATACCAAGGTCTGGAAAGGGGCGAAGGATCAGCTGGCACTGGGTCTGGCGCAAAGCCTGTCGGTCACCGTCCCTCGTGGTCAGTATGATGATTTGTCAGCCAGCACCAATATCCAGCAACCGGTGATTGCCCCGGTTGAGGCTGGTGTTCAACTGGGTGAAGTCGAAATCCGTCTGGGAGAAGAAGTGGTCGCAAAACAACCACTGGTCGCTTTGACCGCTGTCGAGCAGGGCAGTTGGTGGCGTCGCCTGATTGATCATATTCTGCTGTGGATCTGGGGCTAGCAAGTGAGAACCGTTTTTCTAAACGGCGAGTATCTGCCCGCCGATCAGGCCCGGGTTTCTGTTCTCGATCGCGGCTTTCTGCTGGGTGATGGTGTTTATGAGGTGATTCCGGTCTATCAGGGCTTGCCTTTCTGTCTGAAAGAACATCTGCAGCGCCTGCAACGCAGCCTGGACGGGGTGCGGATGGCAAATCCCTATTCCCTTGATGAATGGAGTGAGATTATCGCCCGCCTGGTGAAAGAAAATGACGGCGATAATCAGGCCGTGTACCTGCAGGTGACAAGGGGCGTCGCACCGCGTGATCATGTTTTCCCGGAAGGCGTTGAGCCCACCGCTTTTGTGATGACTAACCCGATTAAACCGCTGCCCGCCTGGTACAAACAGGAAGGCATCAAGGCGATTACAGTCAATGATATTCGCTGGGCCCAGTGTGATATCAAAGCCATCACACTGCTGCCTAACAGTCTGTTACGACAACAGGCACAGGATGTCGGTGCCCAGGAAGCGATTCTGATTCGTGATGGCTATATGACCGAGGGCTCTGCCAGTAACAGCTATGCGGTACTGGATGGTGTCATTTACACCGCCCCCAAAGATGAGAAAGTGCTGCCCGGCATTACCCGGGATGTGGTACTGGCATTGGCACAAGCGGCCAATATTCCTTATCGTGAACAGGCTGTCTCTGCTGAGCAGCTGAAACAGGCCGATGAAATCTGGATCAGCAGCTCTACCCGTGAATTATTGCCTGTCACTTCACTCGATGGTGCACCGGTGGGCGGCGGTAAACCGGGCCCGGTCTGGCAGCAGCTGGACGCGCTTTACCAGCGCCGCAAAACAGAGGGCAGTGTATGAGCGAACAGGATAAACAACAGGAAACCCTGCTGGAGTTTCCCTGTGACTTTGCTATCAAAGCCATGGGCGAAACCAGTGATGACCTGGATCAGATCGTGGTCGAAATCGTGCGCCGCCATGTGGAAGATATCTCGGAAGGCGCGGTCAGCAGTCGCCAGAGTTCCGGTGGCAAGTTCACTTCGGTTACGGTCACCATCCGGGCAACCAGTAAGCCGCAACTCGACGCGATTTATCAGGATCTGACCAGCCATCACCGCATTAAGTACGTGCTCTGATGATCGTTAGAGATCTGGGGCTCGTTGACTACCAGCCGGTAGTCGAGAAAATGCGTGAGTTCACACTGACACGGGGACCGGACACCGAGGACGAACTCTGGCTGCTGGAACATCAGCCCGTCTTTACTCAGGGGGCCAACGGTCAGGCGGAACATGTACTGGATCTGCACGATATCCCCTTGGTTGCGACTGATCGTGGTGGTCAGGTGACTTATCACGGCCCGGGTCAGCTTATCGCTTATCCTTTGATTGATTTGCGCCGCCATAAGTCGGGCATCAGACAGATGGTGACACAGCTGGAGCAGACGGTTATCAGCATGCTCGCAGCCTTTGATGTCGATGCCTACGCCCGAAAAGATGCCCCCGGCGTCTATGTCAATGAGCGCAAGATTGCTTCGCTGGGTTTACGGGTCAAGCGCGGTGCCTGTTATCATGGTGTCAGTTTCAATATTGATATGGATCTGACGCCGTTCAGCTATATCAATCCCTGTGGCCAGGCAGGCATGGAAGTCATTGACCTGACTTCACTCGATATCGAACTGACGATGGTCGAGGCCAAACAACAATTTATCGCTGCATTTAAACAGCAGATGCAGACAGGTATGAATACATGACAGAGACAGTAGAGGGTAAACGCGACGTCCGCGCGCTCAAGGGCGAATCGAAGGTTTCCCGTATTCCGATCAAGATTGAACCCAGCCAGCCCAAGCGCAAGCCGGAGTGGATCCGGGCCAAATCACACGGTGACCCGCGTGTTCAACACATTAAGGATATGCTGCGCGAACACCAACTGCATACCGTCTGCGAGGAAGCTGCCTGCCCCAATCTGGGAGAATGTTTTTCTCATGGCACGGCCACGTTCCTGATTATGGGCAATATCTGTACCCGCCGCTGCCCGTTCTGTGATGTGGCCCATGGTCGTCCCGATCCGCTGGATCAGAATGAGCCGGCACATCTGGCTAAAACGATTGCCGCCATGCAGCTTAAGCATGTGGTGATTACCTCGGTCGACCGAGACGATTTGCGTGACGGCGGGGCTAATCATTTCGTCAAATGCATCAACGAAGTTCGCAGCCAGTCGCCACAGACCAATATTGAAACGCTGGTGCCGGATTTCCGCGGCCGCATGGATGTGGCGCTGGAAATCCTGACTCAGAGTCCGCCGGATATTTTCAACCATAACCTGGAGACTGTACCGCGCCTGTATAAGGCAGCCCGTCCCGGCTCCGATTATCAGTGGTCACTGGATTTGATTCGACGCTTTCAGGACTTGCATCCGGAAGTGCCGACCAAGTCAGGCCTGATGCTCGGCCTCGGTGAGACCATGGATGAAGTCAAACAGGTCATGCAGGATTTACGTGATCACGGCTGCCGCATGCTGACCCTCGGTCAGTATCTGCAACCCAGCCGCCATCATCTGCCCGTCGATCGCTTTGTTACCCCGGCCGAGTTCGATGAACTGGGCGAGCTGGGTAAACAGATGGGCTTTGATCATGTGGCCAGTGGGCCGATGGTGCGCTCTTCTTATCATGCCGACTTACAGGCCCAGGGTGAAAAAGTCTCCTGATTCGTAAACAGGTCCGGTATGCCCGGGCCCTGACAAAGGGAGGATGACAATGACTGAATCAACTTTAGACTGTGGTGTTGTCGATAACCTGGAACTGGCCTGCCTGCATCGCTATGATCTGGCCGTAACCATGAACAATGGTGAACAGTTTGAAGGCAAGGCACGCAATCTGACAACCAACGGCGAACGTCAGGAATGTCTTATTCTGGATACGCACGGTGGTGAGAGAACCATCATCCTGGCCGATGCCAAAACAGCCAGTGCTTTGACAGAAAATGACTATTTCACTGAGCTGGATTTGAATAAAACGGAACAGAGTTAAGCAAAACCGGCCCTGTACCGGCTAGGATAGTTTAAGGTTGCCCGGGCGCAGTCAAAGTACAGAGGAGGGATCATGGCCATTAACCGACGCAGGCTGATACAAACAGCAGCCGCAGCCAGTTCGCTGGCTTTATTCCCTCATCTGAAACTCGCCGCCAAAACCGACAGTAAACGGCAACGTGTCGTTGTTATTGGTGGTGGCTTTGCCGGCGCGACCGCAGCCAAATATCTGAAGTTGTGGGCGCCCGATCTCGAAGTCGTCATGATCGAGGAAAACAGTCGTTTTGTGTCGTGCCCACAGAGTAATCTGGTCCTGAGCGGCAACCGGACCATGCAGCAACTCACCCATGACTATCAGTCGCTGTCGAGTCATCACAAGGTCAGAACTGTTCAGGCGACGGTCACGGCGATAGATACCGAAAAGCGCGCCGTGACGCTTGAGGATGGCACTGAGATTGGCTACGACCGGGTGATTGTCGCCCCCGGCGTCGATTTTATTTATGACGCACTGCCAATGCTGACAACGGACGTCGTTAACAACAAAATCCCGCATGCCTGGAAAGCCGGCCCGCAGACGCAACTGTTATTCAATCAACTCAAGGCGATGCCCCAGGGCGGCAAAGTCGTGATGACGGTACCTAATGCGCCGTTCCGTTGTCCACCCGGCCCTTATGAGCGCGCCTGCCAGATTGCCCTGTTCCTGAAAAATCATAATCCGAAAGGCAAGCTGATTATTCTGGATGCCAACGGCGATGTTGTTTCCAAAAAAGCCCTGTTTACCGATGCATGGGAGCGTTATTACTCAGGACTTATTGATTACTACCCGAGTAATGCACTCGAGTCGATTGATGTTGCGACTATGACTGTCGAGAGTCTGTTCGATAGTTTCAAAGCGGATGTGCTCAATGTGATTCCACCGCAAAAGGCCGGTAAGGTGGCCGATCTGGCCGGTGTGATCAATGTGGATCGTCGCTGGTGTGAAGTGGATTTCCGGACTTATGAATCGACGGCTGTCAGTGGTGTCCACGTGGTTGGTGATGCGGTCGCGTCGAATATGCCGAAATCAGGCCATATTGCAAATTCTCAGGCCAAAGTCTGTGCGGCCGCGGTGATTGCCCTGCTTAAACAGCAGCCGGTGGAAGCTCAGCCCAAGTTTGGCAATACCTGTTACAGCTTTGTAGATGCAAACCAGGCCGGCCATGTGGCGGCGGTATTTGGCTACGATGAGACTGACGGACAGATGAATGCTATGCCCGGCGCTGGCGCGACGTCGGTCGCAACTGAAATGGAAGGGCGGATTGCAGATGCCTGGGCGCAGAATATCTGGTCAGATATTTTGCGATAAATGCTGGCGAATCGATGGCAGACCATATCCGGGGTGTGACGGCAGGGGCAATGCAGTATAATGCCTGCTTTTCTGGTGCGCTTTTTAATGTGATATCGAAGCGCGGCGCGGCTCTGGCAAAGCATGAAATATAGATAAAATCATCTTCAGTCCGAATCTCGCCCTGTTGAGGGATACCCCGATAGCACATTGCCCTGTTTCAAATTCAGCGTACCAAATCTCCGCCATCAAGTTATTTTATGAGGTTGTAGATGAGTGATTTTTTACCCGGCCTGGAAGGTGTCCCCGCAACAAAGTCCGCCATTTCTTATATTGATGGTGAGAAAGGGATACTGAGTTATCGCGGTTATCCGCTGGAAACGCTGGCAGCAAACAGCAGTTTTGAAGAATCCACCCTGTTGTTACTCAATGGCGAACTGCCGACCCAAAAAGCACTCGACGACTTCAAGCAGGAGCTGCGGCAGAACTACCGCATCAAGTACCACATTCGTGAAATGATGCGTCATTTCCCGCACGATGGTCATCCGATGGATATGCTGCAGACCGCGGTATCCAGCCTCGGTATGTTTTACCCAGGCACAGAGTGTCTGACCGGTGCTGATAGCTGTGAAGATCTGGATTACGTCCGCAATATGACGGTCAATATCATTGCACAGATGGCACCGCTGGTGGCGATGTGGGAACACATCCGCTACGGTTGGGACCCGATTCAACCGCGCTCGGATCTGTCGGTCGCTGAAAACCTGCTCTACATGTTCACCGGCAAAGAGCCGGATCCGTTGATGGCCAAAATCATGGATGTCTGCCTGATTCTGCATGCCGAACATACGCTCAATGCCTCGACCTTTGCGGCCCTGGTTGCCGGTTCTACGCTGGCTTCTCCATACAGTGTGATTTCAGCAGCGATTGGTACCCTGTCGGGGCCTTTGCATGGTGGTGCCAACCAGCGCGTGGTGGGGATGCTGCAGGAAATCGGTTCACCCGATAATGTTGAAGCCTGGGTTGATGCCAAGCTGAAAAACAAAGAAGTGATCTGGGGCATGGGCCACCGCGAATACAAGGTCAAAGATCCCCGGGCAACAATTCTGCACAAGCTGGTGGAAAAACTGGTGGAAGAGCGCGGCGGTGCACTGGATGATATGTTCGAAACCGCCTTGAAACTGGAAGAAGTCTGCGCCGATCGTCTGGGCCACAAAGGGGTCTATCCTAACGTCGATTTTTATTCCGGCATTCTCTATTCGGAAATGGGCATTCCCGAAGATCAGTTCACGGCGCTGTTTGCCGTTGCCCGCAGTGCCGGCTGGCTGGCGCACTGGCGTGAGCAAATTGCCAATAACCGTATTTACCGTCCGACCCAGATCTACGTCGGCAGTGAAATGCGTGATTACGTCCCGATTAACGAGCGCAGTTAATTATTTTCACCCTGATGCTGCCCTTTCCCCCGGTGGGAAGGGGCTTTCTGTTGAGATAAGCCTGTAGACTCGGCTGAGCCTGCGAAAACCAGCACCCCGAACTAACGAATCACCGTCTTACTGGCTTCCCCCTGAATTTCCCGTACCAGTCTCGGCACCAGATAGCCGGGCAATAGCTTTCTGACGGTATCTATCAGTTCAATTGCCGTTGTTTCTGTCACATCAAAGTGATGCGCGCCTGCGACTTTATCCAGTAGATGCAGATAGTAGGGCATCACACTGACCTCGCTCAGACGCTCACTGAGATTGACGAGCGCTTCGACCGAATCGTTAATGCCTTTCAGCAAAACAGCCTGGTTCAATAACTGACAACCGGCCTGCTGCAACTGCAATAGCGAGCGCGCAGTCTCAGCATCAATCTCATTGGCATGGTTGGCATGAATCACCATCACGACGTTGAGCCTGCAGTTGCTCACCCAGTCAAGCAGGCGGGCATTTATGCGTTCCGGCAGCACGACCGGCAAACGGGTGTGAATCCGCAGCCGTTTAAGATGCGGAATTTGTTCGAGCTCGGCCACCAGTCTGGCCAGTTTGTCATCGTTGAGTGACAGGGGATCACCGCCGCTCAGAATCACCTCATTGATAGTGGTGTCGGCACTGATCTGTGTGAGTGTCTCAGCTAACTGGCTGGCCAGAGGATTACTGTCTGAGTACGGAAAATGCCGCCGGAAACAATAGCGACAATGGATGGCACAGGCACCGGTCGTCACCAGCAGGGCGCGGCCCTGATATTTCTGCAGCATACCGGGCGAAGTGACGGCAAATTGATCTCCTACCGGATCACTGCCGTAGCCCGTGACATCCAGGCTTTCATCGATCAGCGGAAAGACCTGTTTCAACAACGGATCCTGCTTGTCACCATAGCGCATCTTGTTGATATAGCTTTGCGGCACGCGCAAGGGAAACTGGCGGATTTTTGCTTTGTCGATGGCTGCGAGGGCGCCGCGCAGACCCAGTTGTGTCAATAATTCATCGGCATCAGAGACGGCATCAGCCAGCGCTTGTTGCCAGCTTTGTTTTGTCTTTACGGGCGGGGATTGCGGTATCATAGTCACTTTTATTCTCCGGCAGGCGAAGATCGTCCCCCAAAAGAGGTTAAGATGGCAAGCTATAGTACAAATGAATTCAAATCGGGTCTCAAATTCATGCTGGATGGCGATCCATGCAGCATCATCGAGAATGAGTTCGTCAAACCCGGTAAAGGTCAGGCCTTTAACCGTGTTAAATTCCGTAACCTGAAAACCGGCCGTGTCAACGAGCGCACATTCAAATCGGGTGATACTGTTGAGGGTGCGGACGTCATCGAAATCGATCTGGAATACTCCTACAACGATAGTGAGTTCTGGTACTTTATGGACCCGACCACTTTCGAGCAGTATGCCGCTGATGCCAACGCGATTGCGGAATCCAAAGACTGGCTTAAAGAACAATACACCTACACCGTGACACTCTGGAACGGTTCTCCGCTGCTGGTATTCCCCCCCAACTTTGTCAACCTCGCCGTGGTCGAGACCGATCCTGGCGTCCGGGGTGATACTTCAAGCGGCGGTGGTAAACCGGCAACTTTGGAGACCGGCGCCGTGGTTCGGGTGCCGCTGTTCATCGAAATCGGTGAAGTGCTGAAAGTCGATACCCGGACTTCTTCCTATGTCGAGCGCGCCAAAGACTGAATTCATCTTCGGCTTATGCGTCATAGCGATGATGAACAGAATTAATAAAAAAGCGCTGTAAACAGTCTGATATAGCGATGACAACGCAACAGGACTGGCAACCCACGGCAAGCATCGACACGCTAAAACGGCGGGCTCAGCTTCTGGCTGATGTCCGCCGTTTTTTTGCTGAGCGTGATGTACTCGAGGTGGAGACACCGGTTCTTTCTCAGGCCGCGCCCACCGCGACCTACCTCGACAGTTTCAGGACTGACTATCAGCCACCGGGCAGCAAGGCGGTCAGCTGTTACCTGCAAACTTCTCCTGAATTTCCCATGAAACGCCTGCTCGCTGCCGGAAGCGGTGATATCTATCAAATTGCCAAAGTATTTCGAAACGGTGAATGTGGCAGGCTGCATAACCCCGAGTTCACCATGCTGGAATGGTATCGTCCGGCACTGGACTATAGCGCTCTGATGCAGGAAGTCGATGATTTGCTGCAGCGGGTTGCGGCCACGCCGGCAGCGATCAGAATTTCTTATCACCAGGCTTTTCAGCAATATCTGGATCTCGACATAGAGCAGGTTGATGTGCAAATCCTTAAGCGGGCTGCTTTGTCATTAATCAGTGGACTGCCTGACGACTGGCAGACAGATTATGATGGCTGGCTGGAGATGCTGATGAGTGAGGTCATTGAACCCCAGCTCAGTCAACTCAATAAGCCGGTAATGGTTTACGATTTTCCGGCTTCCCAGGCTCAGCTTGCCAAAATCCATCACAATGCTGATGGCATCGCAGTTGCGGCGAGGTTTGAAGTCTATGCCGGTGGTCTGGAGCTGGCCAATGGCTATGATGAATGTCTGGATGCCGCTGAGCTGCGTATTCGCTTTGAAGCCGATAACCAACGGCGTAAGCAGCAGGGTAAACCGGCAATGCCCATTGATACCCGTTTGCTGGCAGCGATGGAGAAAGGCCTGCCGCCGTGTACCGGCGTTGCATTGGGGCTGGATCGCCTGATGTTATTGCTTGCAGATAAGACGGCCCTCGATGCGGTATTAAGCTTTGGTTTTGATCGTAGTTGAGCCATAATAAAATTTTGAAGTCTGTCACGGAATGGCACCTTGACCACGGAAGCGGTGATGCGTAGAAGGACCATGCAAGATGAGCGACCTTTCAAAATCTGTCGAACCTGATAACGACGTCTATAAAGCTTTGTTGGAATCGACCCGGGCCATCCCCTGGAAAATAGACTGGAACACCATGCAGTTTGCCTATATCGGTCCGCAGATTGAAGCATTGCTGGGCTGGGAGCCGTCGAGTTGGGTCTCGGTCAATGACTGGGCAGAGCGCATGCACCCTGACGATCAAAAGTGGGTGGTGGACTTCTGTGTGACTCAGTCTAAATCCGGCACTGATCATGAAGCTGACTACCGTGCGCTTACCAAAGACGGCAACTACGTCTGGATTCGGGACGTGGTGCATGTGGCCCGGGATGAAAAGGGTGAGGTTGAAGCCCTGATCGGCTTTATGTTCGATATCAGCGAGCGTAAGCAAACCGAGCAGAAACTGCTGGACCTGCAAAAAGAACTGGAAGAACTTTCCTTCAAAGACGGTCTGACCGGCGTGTCCAACCGACGTATGCTGGACTCTGTGCTGGAACAGGAGTGGGTTCGGGCCAGACGGGAACAGCAAGCTCTGTCAGTATTGCTTGTCGATATCGACTTTTTCAAGCAGTACAATGATTTCTACGGCCATATACAGGGCGATGACTGTCTGAAACAGGTGGCGCAGGTGCTGGCTGATGCCGCCACCCGTTCGCGTGACTTCTTTGCCCGCTTTGGTGGTGAGGAATTTGTTATGGTATTGCCTGAGACCGATGCCGATGCCGCTCAGAAAGTAGCTGAACGCTGCCAGCAACTTATCTTCAAACAGCAAATACTTCATGAACAATCTGAAGTCTCGCAAATCCTGACCATCAGCATTGGCAGTGGCACGATTGTGCCGACACATAAGGACGAATTAAGGGATTTTCTGGACACTATCGACCGCGCACTTTACCAGGCAAAACAGACTGGCCGGAACCGGATTAAGGCAGCCTGATCTGACTGGCAGAGTGCATCGGTAACACAGGTTTTTGATTGCCAGGTGACATTGGCCTGGATATGGATATGCTGAAGGCTTGCCGGTAGCGAAATGGCTTATTTTATGCGGATAAACTCTGGACAGCTGGCAAGTTTGAGTGCGGTTTTTGTCATACTGGCAGCGCTATTCTGGGGGCTGTCTGGCGGCATCGCCGCACTGCTCATGGAAGAGGGTTGGGATGCTCTTGTGGTGTCATTCTACCGGGGGGCTATCGGGCTTTTATTTGTACTGGGCTGGTTGGCCTTACGCCCCCGGCAGAGTGGCCTGGACAGTGGGCGTCTGTGGGGCTGGTCAATCGTTGCCGGTCTCGGTGTTGCCGGCAATTTCTCTTTTTATTTCCTCAGTATCAGCGAGGGCAGCGTGGCCGTGGCCGCGACGCTGATGTATTGCGCACCGGTGTTTGTTTATTTGATCTCCTTTGCGCTTAAGCTGGAAAAACCGGGCCTGCTGAAATGGGTCGCGATGCTGCTGGTGATGCTCGGTATTATTATGCTGACGGGCGTTTTAGGGAGCACTAACAGCGTTGTATCAACGATGGGAGTCGTGGCTGGTCTGTTATCCGGTTTGTCCTATGCGGTATTTATTTTTGGCTTCAAATATGCCGGTCCGCATGGCAGCCCGCAGGCGATTCTTGTGATTGCTTTTTCGACACTCTGTGTGTCTCTGATCGGGCTGATCGATACTGACCAGGCTTTGGCGGTGCTCAATGACGCCGCTGTGCCGTTATTCCTGATACTCGGGGTGTTTGGCGGCGGGGTCTCATTTCTACTCTACATTGCAGGTCTTAACTATACAGCGCCGAGTGTCGCCGCCGTGGTAGCGATGGTTGAGCCGGTGACGGCTTCCCTGTTCGGCGTCTTGGTTCTGAATCAGAGTCTTACGGAGCTGCAAATTACCGGCATGGTGCTGATTTTATTAACGGTTACCGCGCTGAGTATCTATTCAGGCAGTCAACGTTTACCTGATGACAACATTTAAGCATAGCCAGCCAGCATTAAAGCTAGACATTACGCTCGCCAATCCCTTCTATCATGTAGCCTATCCGGATTTTAATCAGCGGCTGTCAATGCTAGTGTGAATACAGTGCCAATGGTTGTGAAGTTCGATAACTTTGAAAAAGACACCGAGCCTGCTGACCACAGGGTTGGGGTCTGGTGGTCCTGATTAAGGAGGCCCATGATGTTTGTTCTGGATGGTCCGAATGAAAATGAGGTGTTGACCATATCAGTAAGTCAGCAACACACGAAAGACGACTATCAGCAGTTGCTGCCAAAGCTTGAGGCGTTATTTGCACAGTATCGGAGCTTAAAATTCTTTATTGAACTGAAGGACTTTCACGGCTTTGAAATCGGCGCCTTATGGGAAGATCTGAAGTTTGACCTCAAGCACAAAAATCAATACGGGAAAGCGGCGATTGTCGCTGAGACAAAATGGGAGGAGTGGGGCACAAAAATCTCAGATTTGATTTTTGCTTCAGAGATGAAATTTTTCCCCAGAGAGCAGTGTGAACAGGCCTGGCATTGGGTGAATAGCTGATATTACGTTGATCACAGACTCGCCTAATACCTCAGACAAGGTTCCATTTATCATCGCTTGAGGGCACCTGACTAAAACCGGATTAAAGGTGTTCGGTTTGTTGTGACAATGGCTGTGCGCCATAATACTGCCATGACACCTGATTATTCTCTAACGATGAAACTCTCTTTAACCGAGCCCAGCAGCCGTCATTACGCGGCGCTGTCATCCTGGATTACGGATGCTAAGTCCTGCGTTCACTGGGCAGGGCCTGATTTCGGTTTTCCTTTTTCTGCGCAGTCTCTACCGAAACTGCTGCAAATGACCGATAGCGAAAGCTATTCGCTGACAGATGCGGATGAAGCTTTGATGGGCTTCGGTCAGTTCTGGCCCCGTGATGAAGATACCGTGCATCTGGGCCGGGTTATTATTAACCCGCTATATCGAGGCCAGGGGCTGGGCAAGGCGCTGATCCAACTGCTGATCATTGAGGCTACTGAGCGTCACCAGCCTGAAACCATCACGCTCAATGTGCTGAGAGATAATCCCAGGGCAATGTTTTTATATCAGAAAATGGGCTTTGTGCCGTTTGAGGAACAGTCGACTTCGGATATGCTTTTTATGGCCTTGAGCAAAGCCTGATCACATCGTCACGGCATCGCGTTTCGGAATAAGGGGACTGACCGGGTTAACAGCCCTGTTATCCGGTCGTGGGGTTCGCATACACAACACACCCGTAGTATCGTAGAGTCATAGCTTGTTACCAAAGACAACAAGTTGGAGGCAAGAAATGACGCTGAGCTATCTCCGCAGATCGCTTGTTTTTCTGTTATTGATTGCAATATCGGCTTTATCCCTGAGTCCGGGCATTGCGCAAGAAAATTTCGAACAACAGCGCGAGGCCCTCATCGAGGAAGTCGCCGAGGATCTTCGCCGCAGTGAGGCAATTCTGGAGCCAACAGAGTTGGATCCGCGTGTCCTCAGGGCCATGAAAACGGTGCCGCGGCATGAGTATGTGCCGGAAAAACATAAACATCAGGCTTATCGGAACCGTCCCTTGCCTATCGGCTATGGCCAGACTATTTCGCAGCCGGCCATTGTGGCTTTAATGACTAATCTGCTTGAGCTGGAGCCTTCAGACAAGGTGTTGGAAATTGGAACTGGCTCTGGGTACCAGGCAGCAGTGCTGGCAGAACTGGTTGATCAGGTTTTTAGTATCGAAATTGTCCCCGAACTGGCGGAACGTGCGGCCAGAGACCTGAAGCGGACCGGTTATAACAATGTGACAACGCGCCAGGGTGACGGCTATTACGGCTGGGAGGAACAGGCCCCGTTTGACGCCATTATCGTGACTGCTGCCGCCGATCATATTCCACCCAGACTGTTGAAGCAGCTCAAACCCGGTGGTCGTATGGTGATCCCGGTCGGCAGCCGCTTTATGGTGCAGCACCTGGTGCTGGTCAAAAAAACAGAAGACAGCGACATCCTCACTGAGCAGTTGTTGCCGGTGCAGTTCGTTCCCCTGACCGGCGAACATTAATCGCTGTTATGCATCCGGGTGCCGGCTATCTGCTGACCATCGCTGTGATTTCGGGCGCGACACTGGCCTATGAAGTCTTGCTGTTGCGCCTGTTTTCGATGATCCAGTGGCATCATTTTGCTTTTATGATTATCAGCCTCGCCCTGCTGGGTTATGGTGTCAGCGGGGTGTTTCTGGCCTTGGCCAGGCAGGGTGTCAGCCGTTATTTCCCGGCCGTTATCATGACCAATCTGCTGTTGCTGGCACTGGCAATGCCCCTGTGTTTTCTACTGGCACAGTCGCTGCCGTTTAACCCGGCGGAACTATTATGGGATCCGTGGCAGTTGGTTTACTGGCTGGTGGTGTACCTGATCCTCGCAGTGCCGTTCTTTTTTGCAGCGAATATCATCGGCCTGTCTTTATATCAGTTCAGGCAAGGCATACCGACGCTCTATGCGTCTGATTTATTAGGGGCGGCGCTGGGCAGTGTCGGCATTATTGCCTTGCTGTTCAGTATCAGTGTGGAGCAGATTCTGCTGTTATTGCCCTGTCTGGTCTTACTGGCTGGTTTGCTGCTGGTATCACAATCGTCGCTCTGGGCCGGCAGGCATAAATTGGGCTGGCAGATGACTCTGCTCGTAACGGCGGCAGCCATGTTGTTTTTGTTACCCCCTTCGCTGCAGCTTAATGTTTCGTCCTATAAAAGTATGAGCCAGATGCTGACAGTACCGAAGACCGGGGTGCTGCAGCGTGAATCGAGTCCACTTGGCGTCTTGAGTGTGGTTGAGTCGAGTCAGGTGCCGCTACGCTATGCGCCGGGACTAAGCATTCTCAGTGATGCAGAACTGCCAGAGCAACTCGCCGTATTTACCGATGCCGAGGCAATGACGGCCATTAGCCGTTTTGATGGCGACTTCGAAAAACTGGGTTTTCTGGGGCAAACCAGTTCAGCGCTGCCCTATCAGTTAAAGCGCATTGAGGATGTTCTAGTACTGGAGGCCGGGGCAGGCAGCGATGTATTGCAGGCATTGATGTTTGAGGCTGCAGCGATTGATGCGGTAGAAGAAAACCCGCAGATGATAGATCTGATTCAAGACGATTACGCTGAGTTTGCCGGTGAGCTTTATTCACTGCCACAGGTCAACGTGCATCAGTCGGAAGCCCGTGCTTTTGCCAGTAAAGCCGAACGCCAATACGATCTGATTACCATGTCGTTTCTGAGCGCTGCCGGGGTGGGCGGCCTGTACTCGATGAGTGAAAATTACCTGTTTACTGTCGAGGCCATGCGGGATTATTTTCAGCACCTTAAGCCGGGTGGGTATATCAGTATCACCCAGCAGACAACACTGCCGCCGCGTGTGATGCCCAAGCTGATAGCCACTGTGTCGACAGCGCTCAAATCTCTGGGCCGTACTCCTTCGCAAAATCTGATCCTGATAAGAAGCTGGCAAACCACGACCTTGCTGGTCAAAAACGGCGCGGTCAGCGATCAGGAAATCAGCCGTCTGAAGCAGTTCAGCCAGCAATATAATTTTGACCTTGCCTATTATCCGGGCATCAGCGCAGATGAGGTCAATCGCTACCATCAGCTTCAGCAGCCTTATTTCTATCAGGCCGCAACAGCCCTGCTGTCAGCACAAAGCGGGAAGTTCATAGATGATTACAAATTCAATATCCAGCCGGCCACGGATAATCAGCCCTATTTCTCACAATTCTTTAAATGGGAAACCTTGCCTGAAATTCTGTCCCTGCTGGATGCCGGCAGTCTGTTTTTGTTAGAAAGCGGTTACCTGTTATTGCTGGCCGCGCTGATTCAGGCACTGGTGGCAAGCTTGTTATTATTGCTGTTGCCACTGTGGCTATGGCGTCGTCGCAGGCGAGACCGGGAAAAGGCGCAGCCGCTGCATAAAAGAGTGCTGGCTTATTTTTTTGCATTGGGGCTGGCATTTCTATTTGTTGAAATTGCCTTTATCCAGAAATTTGTCTTGATCCTGCATCATCCTGTGTATGCGGTGACAACGGTCATTGCCGGTTTTCTGCTGGCAGCGGGTACAGGTAGTTATCTGTTCGGCAGAATAAGACATATCCACCCACAGCATCAGGTACTGGCCGCGGTGCTGCTGATGATTATCCTGAGCGTGGTGTATATGAGCAGTTATGGCACTATCTCTGCTTTTTTACTGGCACAGTCGGATTTGCTGCGTTATCTGTTCGCCATTCTGATGATTTTGCCGCTCGGCTTTTGCATGGGGCTGCCGTTTCCGGCAGCGATGAGTATGCTGGGGCGCGAGCATGATGAAATGATTCCCTGGGCCTGGGGCATTAATGGTTTTGCCTCTGTAATAAGTCCGATTCTGGCGACCCTGATTGCGATGGAGTTTGGCTTCCGGGTATTGCTCAGTGTGGCACTGGTGTTATATCTGCTTGCGGTCTGGCTGTTTCCTGCTGACTCAGCCAGTCGTCAAAGCGTATGACACTGGTCACGAACGTTTGGGCTCAGCGTGGAGACTTATTAGTAAGCTTATTGTTTAGCGAATCATATTCAGCGAAGGAGTCAAGCTATGTCTAAACAGCTCGCCCCCTACCCGGAAAAACTGGCCAGATGCATGGTCAACTACCAGTTTCTGGAGGAAGGACTCAGGTTCTGCCTGTATCGATGCCATACCCTGATCCAGCTGCGGATTTTATCCAGCCTGCCTTATGAAGTCCCGCTTAAAACGATAGATGAGTCCTCCTTGCCGCGCCTGATTGAACTTTTCAAACCTTTCAGCCGCAATGAGTCTTTGATTCAGAAACTGCGGCTGGTAAATAATCACCGTGATTCTCTGGCGCATGATGGTGGCCTGATTCAGACCGGCGATAACAAAGCGGAAAATGAAAAGGCACAGGAAGCGTTTCTGGTTGAAGCCGAAGAATGCGCCGCCATGATCAAGGAGGAAGCGGTCTTTATTGATCAGCAGCTGATCCAGGAATACCGACGGCTTAAACAGAGCAATGCTCTGCCGGAAATCGATATTATTCCGCCGTTGTAATAAAAAACAGTGATGGCCCGCCCGGAAAGGGCGGGCTGGGTTTCAGAATCAGTTTTGCATCAGCCCCGGCAGCCACAGACTGATTTGCGGGAAAGCAATCATCAGCGCCAGTACCACGATCTGCAGGATGACAAACGGTACGATACCCTTGTAAATGGACTGCAGTTTTAATGTCGGTGGTGCACTGGCCTTGAGATAGAACAAAGAAAAACCAAACGGCGGGGTCAGGAAGGAGGTTTGCAGGTTCAGTGCTATCAGCAAGGCAAACCACAAGGGATCCAGCCCCATATGCACGGCCACGGGGGCAATCACCGGCACCACGATAAAACAGATTTCTATAAAGTCCAGGAAAAAGCCGAGCAGGAATATCAACAACATGCTCAGGATCAGGAATGTCCATTTACCGCCGGGCAGACCGCTGAAAATATCCAGAATCAGTTTATCCCCGCCCATCCCGACAAAAACCAGACCAAAGGCTGTTGCACCAATAAAGATAATAAAGACCATGCTGGTCAGCCGCGTGGTCTTCTGCATGGCTTCACGCAGATTGTCGAGGTTGAGGCGTTTATGCAGCGCTGCCAGCATCATCGCGCCGAGCGCACCGACTGCCGCTGATTCGGTAGGCGAGGCAATGCCGAAAAAGATGGAGCCCAACACCGCGATAATCAGAAACAGGGGCGGTAGCAGGCTCTTAATCACAGCTAAAGCCAGACTGGTATCAAACGCTTCATTCATATTCATCGCCGGCGCCAGTTCGGGCTTGCGCCAGGCAACCCAGACGATATAGAGAATATAACCGCCGATAAGTAAAGTACCGGGGATGGTGGCCGCAATAAACAACTCCCCGACCGGGACACCGATGACATCACCCAGCAATATCAGAATAATGCTGGGGGGAATGATTTGACCCAGTGTGCCCGAGGCGGCGATGGTGCCGCTGGCGAGTGAGGGTGCATAACCGCGCTTCAGCATCACCGGCAGGGCTATCACCGCCATCGTCACCACCGAGGCGCCAACCACACCGGTCGTCGCGGCGAGCAGTGCGCCGACTACCACCACAGAGATAGCGAGGCCGCCGCGCAGCTTGCCGAAAAGCCGCCCCATGGTATCGAGCAGTTCTTCGGCGATGCCGGATTTTTCCAGCAGGACCCCCATAAACACGAACAAGGGCACAGCCAGCAGCGTGAAGTTGGTCATAATGCCCCAGATCCGAAGCGGCAACAGATTGAAGAAATCCATGCCCAGGAAGAGGCTGCCGAAAGCAAGCGCAATCGCGCCCAGCGTAAAGGCCACCGGATAGCCTGCCAGCAAAAGCAGGAACAATACGGCGAACATGGCGAGAGCCCAGTATTCCATCAGCGGCTCTCCTTATGACGTAAAACCTGAATTTGTTTGAGCAGTTCTCCCAGTCCCTGCAGCATCAGCATGACAAAAGCGAGCAAAATCGCGCCTTTGAGCAGGTAACGATGCGGCAGACCTCCCGGGTCAGGCGAGCCTTCGTTGTAATAGAAAGCGTTTTCGACAAAAGGCCAGGCAGTGAACAGAATCAACAGGCAGAAAGGAAACAGGAACAGCACGGTGCCCAGAATGTTGATCCAGGCGCGGCCCCGATCAGAGACAAAACTGCTCTGGTAAAGGATGTCTACACGAACATGGTCGTCATGTTTGAGTGTATAGGCGCCGCCGAGCAGAAACATCAAAGCGAATAAATGCCATTCCAGCTCCTGCAGTGCTACCGATCCCTGCTGGAACAGATAACGCATTGCCACGTCATAACAAATCAGTAATACCATGCCCAGGATCAGCCAGGATACGGCTTTACCGGTTGACTCGGTGAATTTGTCGATACCTGCAATCAGGCACGTCGCCGATAATTTCATTTCAAATTCATTAATCTTGATTACAATCGGCTAAGTGTCCCACAATCAGGCTTGAAGCTCTAGGGTTTAATGGACTCACAACAGAAGCATAAATGCATGGTCAAACGCCCCTCAGGCCAGTGAAGTGGTAAAGTAAAGCAGGACTCTACATGGAGAAAAGCGATGGATAACGAAACCGTCAAAAAAAACGTCAGTAACAAAAATCAATGGCTGCGAATTCTTTACATGATTCTGTTTGCCGTCATCCTTTATCTGGTGATGATGCTGGTGACAGTGGTGGTGATTGTTCAGTTGCTGTTTGCGCTTTTCACCGGCAAACCTAATGAGGATATCGGTGATTTTGCCGATGACCTGTCCAAGTACGTCTATCGTATCGTGGCATTCCTGACTTATACCGATGATCGCCGGCCTTTCCCGTTTGATAACTGGGAGCAGGATGATGAGCAGGAAACGAATGACGATGAGGATGATTACTCACAGTCCATGGAAAATATGGGTGATGCCGGTCAACCGGGCGGTGACCGTCGCAGTGATCCCAATCAAAAATAAACAGACAAAAAAGGATAGCAGCCAACCATGTTGATGGTGATTTCACCGGCAAAGACGCTGGATTTTGATACCGACCCTGTCACCAAACAAGCCAGTCAGCCACGATTTCTGGATGACTCGGCCAAGCTTATCGACAGACTGAGAAAGTTGAGCACGACCGATATTGCCAGCCTGATGAAACTCAGTGACAAGCTGGCCGGCCTTAATGCGGCGCGTTATGAATCATGGCAGAGGCCGTTTACGGCAGATAATGCCAAGCAGGCGGTGCTGGCATTTAAAGGCGATGTCTATACCGGGCTGGATGCCGAAAGTCTGGATAAAGCCGGCTTTGATTTCGCACAAAAGCATCTCCGGATTCTGTCCGGGCTTTACGGTGTGCTTAAACCGCTGGATCTGATTCAGCCTTACCGGCTGGAAATGGGTACCAGGCTCGAGAATCAGGCCGGTAAAGATCTTTATGCTTTCTGGGGCGACAAGCTGCGGCAATCGCTGCAGCAGGATGAGGGGCTCAAAGATGGTGTGCTGATTAACCTGGCCTCTAATGAATATTTCAAAGCGGTGCAGGCTAAACAGCTCGATGCCCGCATCATCACACCGGTGTTCAAGGACTGGAAAAACGGTCAGTACAAGATGATCAGTTTTTATGCCAAGAAAGCCCGTGGTCTGATGAGCCGCTATATCATCGATCACAAATTATCGGAGCCAGAAGCCATTAAACAATTTGACTATGATGGTTACCGTTTCAATGAAGAAATGTCCAAGGGCGATGACTGGGTATTTATTCGTGACCATGAATAACTGATAAGCTTTAACTATGTTTTCAGGGACGAAACAAGGGATAAAAAAACCGCTGCTGGCATTACTGTTGCTGGCCGCGGTTTTTCCTGTTCTGGTCGCTGGAGAGCGGCTCACGCTCAGCGCAACAGAGCAGCAATGGCTGGATTCGATTGAGGTGATCCGTCTGTGCAGTGACCCTGACTGGATGCCTTACGAGGCGATTGGTAAATCCGGGCAGTACATCGGCATCATGTCTGATTTCCATGAACTCTGGTCTGATATGATAGCGAAGCCCGTAAAGATCCAGGTCACTGGGAGCTGGGAACAGGCTTTGCAGTTCATGCAACAGAAAAAATGTGATGTCTTATCCAGCGCCCAGGATCTGCCCAGTCGCCGGCATTACCTAAGTGTCACCCAGCCTTTCATCAACTATCCTTTTGCCGTCGCGACCCAGCCTGATCAGCAATTTATCATCAACCTGTTGCCGCTGATGGACAAAACCTTTGCCATGGTAAAAGGCTATGCCGGGGTTGAACTCATTCGAAGTCGATACCCGGACATTAACCTGAGACTGGTGGATTCGGCACGTGCCGGACTCAAACAGGTTGAAAAAGGCCAGGTCTATGGGTTTATCGATACCGTCCCCAGTATTAACTACCAGACACTGAAACACGGGATCTCGCATATCAAAATCAGTGGTGTGCTGGAACAGTATTATTCCATGTCTGTCGGCGTACGTCGCGATTTACCACTGCTGCTTTCCATCTACAACAAAGCCATCACTGAAACTCATGAAGTGGAACGACAGCGGATTCTCAATAACTGGCTGTCACTGGAGTTTGATTACAAAATCAATACAACCCTCATCTGGCAGGTGCTGGCAGGCGTATTGCTGTTGTCATGCCTGTTTTTTTATCACTATTACACGGTGAAGCGGACCAACCGCCAGTTACAGCTGGCCAACCGACAACTGGAACATGTGTCACGTCGGGATCATCTCACCGGTATGCCCAACCGGCTTTATCTGCAGGAGGCATTCGAGTCTGAACTGGAGCGTTATCATCGCTACGGTCATGTGTTTTCATTGCTGATACTGGATATCGATCATTTCAAACGCATCAATGACGCCTTCGGTCATGTCGTTGGTGATGAGATCCTGAAAAGAATCTCGGATCTGCTCACTCAAAATCTGCGCGGTGCTGATATCGCCGGACGTTGGGGCGGAGAAGAGTTTCTGATCCTCTGTCCGGAAACCGATCTGCAGGGTGCATGGAGGTTGGCCGAACAACTGCGCACACTGATTGGTCAGACCGATTTCGGTATTGATAAGATGAGCATTACAGCCAGTTTGGGGGTGACCGATTTCCGGGATGACGAAATGATTGAAGACTGTATCAAGCGGGCAGACCAGGCGCTTTACCGCGCCAAACATCGTGGACGTAACCAGACCATCAGTTTTTAATGGTCCAGTGATGAAACGCCTGTTTTTTGCTTTATGGCCCGATGATCAGACCCGCGCGCAAATTGATGCTTTGAATCATTCCATTGATGAACCCGGCCGCAAGCTGGTTCCAGACAATCTGCATATCACACTGGTGTTTCTGGGGAATGTGGAGGAGGACATTGCCAGAGCGGTACAGCGTGATGCGGCGATGATTCAGGGCAGCCCGATTACACTGCAGTTCGATGAACTGGATTACTGGCGGCGGCCGCGTGTGATGTGCCTGACCTGTCACCGACAACCGAAAAATCTCTATTCACTGGTTAACGCGCTGACAAAAATGCTTGAGTCTTATCCGCTCAGACTCGATAAACGGCATTACCGGGCCCATATCACGCTGGCACGCAAGGCTCAGCGGCGGCCAGCAAAAAACTTCAAACCGATCACAGTTCATGCGAAGGACTTTGCTCTGGTGGAATCGGTATCGACCGAACGGGGCGTGCGTTATGATGTGCTGGAAAAATGGCCGCTGAAGGCCTGACTAACCCCGGTGCTGGAAAATAGCCGGCTCAGCTTCCCAGGTTGGTGAGGTGGTGAACCAGTATTCCTGTTTCACGCCCAGCAGGCGGTACATTCCTTCCGGCAGATCTCTCTTGATAGTCTCGATATCAGGCTGCACATAGGCATAACTCATCACACCATGAATGTAGTGATAAATCAGCCGGGCCTGCTGTTCCTTATCACCGCTGCGTTCCAGGTAACCGCCGTTATCAAGTGCCTTGATCAGCGCGAGATTGTAGGTGATGGCTTTTTGTGAGAGATTTTTCAGCGCTTCGATGACTTTCTCGTCATCGGTGCCAATCTGGGCACCGGCATTGAAGAACGGACAGCCGCGAACGGTATTGTCACTGAGTTTGGAACGGAACAGAAACTGGATCAGGTTTTCCAGTTGTTCCAGCGGGCTGTTAACCGGAGAGAAGATGTTGTCGAGGTCTTTCTTAATGACTTGCCAGTAGAAAGCGGTGGCCTCACAGAACAGACTGGCTTTGGACTCAAAGTGGTGATAAAACGCCCCCTTGGTGACACCGGCCTGCTTACAGATCTCATTGACACCGACCACGCTGTAATTGCTTTGCCAGATCAGCGCCAATGCTGTTTCGAGCAGTTTTTCTTTAGTTTCTATGACAGACATGTTGTTCGCTACATGAAAAATTCTGTCCAGTATAAATACCATACGGTTTGTGTGACAAGGAAAATGTCATCGCGTGGTCATATTTCCTGCGCAACGATGGAATGCGCTGTATCAGTGAGGTAAAACACAATAGTTTTTTATTAACAATAAGATAGTCTTGTTTTTTTGATGCACTATACCCGCGTTTTAGCCTGCAACTTGACGAGCATACCGACCGGTATGTAAGCTTTCGCATCTGCATTCCGCTCCGGAATGATTTCAAGGAAGGTCAGCGCTGCCAGCAGGGCAGTGGGAGATAACGCATGTCAAATACATCATCGAAACGTCAGTCGCGTGGCTGGTTCAAGCTCAGTTTATTGCTGGTGATCACTGTTGCCGCCGCTGCCGTTTATTTCAACAGCGCCTATAGTGAACAGTCTCAGGAAGCTCCTGCTGCGGCTGCGCCTCCACCTCCGGTTGCGGAATTTGTCACGGTCACACCGCAGGAAGTGCGTATCTGGACTGGATTTTCCGGACGCCTCAGTGCGGTCGATATGGCTGAAATCAAGCCACTGGTAGGCGGTGAGTTACAGCAGGTTCTGTTTGAAGATGCGCAAAAAGTGGAAAAAGGCGACCTGTTGTTCGTGATTGACCCACGACCCTACCAGGCGGCCGTCAAACGCGCTGAAGCCCAACTGACCTCAGCCCGCTCCCGTGCAAAATTAGCCAAAGATGAATTGGATCGTTCTGAACAACTGGTGAAAAAGAAGCTGGTTTCAGAAAGCGTGTTTGATGCGGCTAAAAATGAATTTCAGGTCGCCACAGCGGCGATAGAAGAAGCCAGCAGCGCGCTTGCCCAGGCGAAGCTGGATTTGGATTATTGCTATATTCGGGCACCGTTTGCCGGTCAGGTCAGCCGTGCAGAGCTGACGGTAGGCAACATCATAGAAACCTCACCCAATGCGCCGGTACTGACCACGCTGGTCGCCAATGACAAGCTCTATGCAGAATTTGATATCGATGAGCAAACCTATCTGAGAAGCATGCGTCATAGCCAGGGCGATAAAGCGATGCCGGTGGAAATGACGCTGGCCGCCGATACCAGCGTGACTTACCAGGGCAAGATTCACTCATTTGATAATCAGCTTGATGTCAGCAGTGGCACAATTCGCGCCAGAGCTATCTTCGATAATACTGATGGCGCGCTGACGCCCGGCATGTATGCCAATGTGCGCCTGGGTACAGCGGAAACCCAGTCTGTCTTGCTGATTCCGGAACGGGCTGTGGGCACCAACCAGGATAAGAAGTTCGTCTACGTTATTAATGATAATGATGAAGTCAGCTATCACGAGGTAACACTCGGCGCCCATCACAAAGGCAGCCGGATCGTGCTGTCGGGTCTGCAGAAAGGTGATCGGGTGGTGGTGAATGGCTTGTCCCATATCCGCCCCAACAGCAAGGTCACTGCCAAACCTGCCGAGGCTCAACAAGTCGCCGTCACTGAATAAGCGCCTTTCAGCCTGTAGCTTTCTGAACGAAGGAACGCGATGAATATATCTAAGTTTTTTGTGGACCGTCCGATCTTTGCCGGCGTCTTGTCCATGCTCATTTTTATTGCCGGTTTGATCTCGATGTTCCAGTTGCCAATCTCGGAATATCCCGAGGTGGCACCGCCGTCGGTGGTGGTGAATGCTTCATTCCCCGGTGCCAATCCTAAAGTCATTGCCGAGACTGTCGCCCGGCCGTTGGAAGAACAGCTGAGCGGTGTCGAGAACATGCTGTATATGTTCTCGCAGGCAACATCAGATGGACGCATGACGCTCACCGTAACGTTCAAGATCGGTACTGACCCCGATCTGGCGCAGCAGATGGTGCAGAACCGGGTTACCCAGGCGACCCCGCGGCTGCCGGAAGTGACCCGGCAACTGGGCGTGACGGTGGTCAAGAGTTCACCTGACCTGACAATGGTGGTGCATTTGATCTCGCCCGATAAGCGCTACGATGAGCTGTATCTGCGTAACTATGCACTGATGCATGTGAAGGATGAGCTCGCCAAAGTCGAGGGCGTTGGTAATGTGCGCCTGTTCGGCTCCGGTGACTATGCGATGCGGATCTGGCTGAATCCGGAGAAAGTGGCTGAAAGAGGACTGACAGCCAGTGATGTGGTCAATGCCATTCGCGAACAGAATGTGCAGGTAGCGGCCGGCCTGATAGGTGGCGCGCCGATGGATGATGAGGTTGAGCTGCAATTACCGATCAATGCCAAAGGACGTCTGGAAACACCGGAAGAGTTCGAGGAAATCATCATCCGCGCCGGTGACGCCGGGCAGATCACCCGCCTCAAGGATGTCGCCCGGGTTGAGCTGGAAGCCTCGGAGCACAGCCTTAATTCGATGCTGAATAACCAGCCGGCGGTGGCGATTCCGATCTTCCAGTCGCCCGGCGCCAATGCGATTCAGATTTCCGATAATGTGCGTGCCACCATGGCCGACCTCAAACAGCGTTTCCCGGAGGGCGTGGATTATGAGGTGGTCTATGATCCCACGGTATTCGTTAAAGAATCGATCCGCGCGGTCATTAAAACTCTGCTGGAAGCATTGCTGCTGGTGGTCATCGTGGTGGTCGTTTTCCTGCAGACCTGGCGGGCGTCTCTGATTCCATTGCTTGCCGTGCCGGTATCGATTATCGGTACCTTTGCGGTCATGCACCTGTTCGGCTTTTCGATTAATACCTTATCGCTATTTGGTCTGGTACTTGCTATCGGTATTGTGGTCGATGACGCCATTGTGGTGGTGGAAAACGTCGAGCGTAACATCGAGTCCGGACTGTCACCGCTGGAAGCAAGTTACCAGGCCATGCGTGAGGTGAGCGGCCCGATTATTGCCATCTCGCTGACGCTGGTCGCGGTGTTTGTACCGATTGCCTTTGTCAGCGGGCTGACCGGTCAGTTCTATCAGCAGTTTGCGATGACCATTGCGATTTCAACCGTGATTTCGGCGATTAATTCACTGACCCTGAGCCCGGCATTGTCAGCCCTGCTTCTACGCGCTCATGATGCGCCAAAAGACCGGCTGACCAAAGTCATGGATTTTCTGTTCGGCTGGTTCTTTAACTGGTTCAACCGCAGCTTCAAGCGCGCTTCGCATGGTTATTCCAATTCGGTGGCTGGTTTGCTGCGTCATAAATCCATTTCGGTTGTGATTTATGCGATTCTGCTTGGTTTCACGGTCTATGGCCTGAATGCGCTGCCGAAAGGGTTTGTACCGGCGCAGGACAAGCAATATCTCATTAGTTTTGCCCAATTACCGGACGGCGCATCACTGGCGCGGACCGAAGAAGTTATCCGTGAAATGGGCCGTATCGCGCTGGAAGAACCGGGCGTCGCTAATGCGGTGCAGTTTCCGGGCCTGTCGGTGAATGGATTTACTAACAGTCCCAGTGCCGGCATCGTCTTTGTGCCGCTGGATTCCTTTGATGAGCGCACCGACCCCAGTCTGTCAGCCGGGGCGATTGCGGGCCGTTTGCAGGCCAAGTTCGCTCAGATAGAAGAAGCCTTTATCGCTATTTTCCCGCCGCCTCCGGTACGTGGACTGGGTACAACCGGCGGTTTTAAACTACAGATCGAGGATCGTGCTGATCTGGGTTATGAAAAACTGGCGGAAGCGGTCGATCAGTCGCTGCAAAAGGCCTGGCAGAGCCCGGCACTGACCAGTGTCTATTCAAACTATGAGATCAATGTACCGCAGTTGTATGCCGATCTGGACCGGACCAAGGCCAAGCAGTTGGGCCTTAACGTCAAGGAAATCTTCGACACCATGCAGATTTACCTGGGGTCGTTATATATCAATGATTTCAATCAGTTCGGCCGTACCTACCAGGTCATTGCTCAGGCGGATGCGCCTTACCGTAACAGTCCGGATGATGCGCTGAACCTCAAGGTGCGTAATACCCAGGGTGAGATGGTGCCGCTGGGCAGTGTGATTGAAATGCAGGAAAGTTACGGTCCGGAAAGTGCCGCGCACTACAACGGTTATCTTGCTGCTGACCTGAACGGTAACGCCGCCCCCGGCTATTCCAGTGGTCAGGCACAGGATGCTATCAGCAAAATTCTGGAAGAAACCCTGCCGCCGGGTATGGTGTTTGAATGGACGGATCTGACTTATCAGCAGGTGCTGAGCGGAAATACGGCAATGTATATTTTCCCGCTGTGCCTGCTGCTGGTGTTCCTGGTTTTGGCGGCTCAATACGAGAGTCTCATTCTGCCGCTGGTGGTCATTACCATCGTACCGTTATCGATTCTGGCCGCCGTCTTTGGTGTCTGGTTGACTGACGGTGACAGTAATATTTTTACGCAGATAAGTTTCTTCGTTCTGGCGGGACTGGCAAGTAAAAACGCCATTCTGATAGTTGAGTTTGCCCGGGAACTGGAAATCAACGGCATGCAGACCGTTAAAGCCGCAATCAAAGCCAGCCGTATGCGTCTGCGTCCGATTCTGATGACGTCGTTTGCCTTTATTATGGGTGTGGTGCCAATGGTGCTGTCGACCGGCGCCGGCTCAGAAATGCGTAATGACATCGGTATTACTGTATTTTCAGGGATGCTCGGGGTGACTTTCTTTGGTCTGTTCTTTACTCCGGTATTCTATGTGCTGCTGCGTAAACTGGAAGGCAATCGCCGTTATCACAGCCATGTGGTGATACAGTCAGACTGATTCAACGGCGGGCGGTAATTGTTCGACCGTTCGCCGTAATCAGCAGCAGGGCTCCGGTCGGGTCAAAGTCCAGCTGTTGAACTTCGCTTAAAAAATTCAGAAAACGCTGTTCCTGTTTCATCAGTGCCGGTGCACAGCTTTTGCGGGTAGCGATGGGATCGGCGATATCCAGTTGTTCACTGAATTCATAAGCAGTGGTGTACTGGTTACAGCTGGCATGTCCGGATAAGCGTCCCTCGCTGTCAAACTGCATGGTAACCCGGGTGAAATCAATCAGTCCCTGACCACCAATATCTTCCACAATCCATTCCTTGCCGGTCAGCAGCGCATAGCTGTCACCGCCACAGCCGCTGAGGTGCAAGTCTCCATAATGTAATTCCACATGCTGAGGGTAGGGTCGTCCTGACATACTGTCCCGGCAGAGACTGTGCAGGACATTCACTTTGAGCAACGGAACATTGGCCTCCGAGTGCAGTACAAAGCCGCTGTGAGTCAGATCCAGTTCCGGGTAAGGCATCACCAGATGCTGTTGACCGTAATTCCAGTCCAGCACCACTTCATCAACATTGGCCGACAGGATCCAGCCCGGTTCATTGCCATGAGCGCGAAATGGGAATAAAGCCAGCACATCTTGACTGACCCGGGCACAGGTCGGCCAGTCGAAATCGGCCATCGACAACATGGCTTCGATACCTTTATTCCAGAACAACACTTTTTCGTCTATCGACTGATACCTGGCTCCCGAGGCCGATACTACCGGTTGCAGGTGATAAACATCATCCTGCACATGCAGCTGAACGCGCTGTTGGTGTTCAATCAGTTTGACGGTTTTCTCGCCGCATAAAAAAAGCTGTGCCTTGTTTGCCTGAGCCGGGATAACAGGCTGCAGCGGAATTCTACCGAGCTCAGTCTGTTCACTGGCACGGTCGATAGTGTAAAGCCGGCTGTTAGTCCAGCGGCGGCCGTCAACAGCCTGATAAATGATTCTGAGAATGTAGGTGGTGCCGACCTGTAACTGATCACGATAGACGCGGAGTTTGAATGGCACGGGTTGCTGCGGTTTCTCCATAGCCGACTTTTTTTCGACGATGATGGCATTGCCACTGGGCAGGGCAGAAAGATTTTCCAGTCTGACGGTCAGGCTGCTGCCGCTTTTGCCGCTGACGCTACCCTGAATATCAGCTTCGCCGCTGATTAAAAGGGCCTGCTGTGTACTGGTTTCTGAGGCTGACTGATCACAGGCGGTCAGGGACAGCAACAGAAAAAAACTCAGTATTAAACAGCTCAAGCGGGGCATAGCTCATCATCCTGATAATAATTCCAGCTTTGATGATAGCGCGAAGCGGTCTGTGTATGACAATAAACAGCTCACGAAACCGCTTAATTTCAACCACTACACTCTGAACTGGCTGATCAGTTTCTGCAGATCTGCGGCCAGTTTGGCCAGGCTCTGACTGGTTTCGGTGGTCTGTGAAGTACTGTCAGCATTCTCTTCGGCCACCTGCGCGATATGACTGATATTACGATTGATATCTTCGGCCACCGCGCTTTGTTCTTCTGCCGCGCTGGCAATATGGGTGTTCATATCCAGAATTGATTTCACTTTATCGGCAATAACATCCAGTGACTGGCCGGCTTCCTCGACCTGAGTCACCGTTAACTCGACCTGTTCCTTGCCGCTCAGCATGGCTTCAACACAGTGATTGGCGCCACCTTGCAGACGTTCGATAATCGTTTTGATTTCTTCCGTAGACTGCTGGCTGCGCTGGGCCAGGGTTCGGACTTCATCGGCAACCACCGCAAAGCCGCGACCGGATTCACCGGCACGGGCAGCTTCAATCGCAGCATTGAGTGCCAGCAGATTGGTTTGTTCGGCAATTTCCTGAATCACGGTCAGTACGGTGCCGATATTGTCGCTTTCCATCTGCAGGTTTTTGATCGCTTCAGCATTGTTGCTGCTCTGAACTGCCAACTGCTTTATACCGGCGACCGTTTTCTGCACTACCGCTTTGCCTTTGACGGTCTCCTCATCAGAGACCTTGGATGCATTCGCAGCCTGAGCGGCATAGCGTGCGACTTCCTGCACGGTGGCAGTCATTTCGTTCATAGCCGTCGCGACCTGCTCACTGCTGCTTTGCTGATTGATGACGCCTTCGCGGCTTTGCTGTGATACCACGGCCAGTTGCTCCGCAGCCGCACTGACGGTTTGAGCCGATGTCAGGACATCTTCAATCAGTTTCTGGAACGTACCGGTCATGCCGTTAAACGAGGCCGCCATCTCAGCAATTTCATCCTTGGCGTTGACCGGCACGCGGATGCTGAGATTTTTAGTCTCCTCGACTTCGCGCATGGTCCCAGACAACTGCTGCAGGGGCTGGATAATGCTGCGGCTGATAGCCATGATTAACCAGATGATTGCCACACCCAGCACCACGGAAATAGCCAGAATCCAACGTTCATAACGTTGGATGGTTGCCGGAACTGATGATTTCATCAGCTTATCCAGATTATCCAGCGCCCCCTGGCTTTCATGGATGGTAGCGCGCATTTCCCCAAGCAGGCCACTATTGCTGTCCAGTCCTTTTTTCTGATAACCCTCAACCAGCGCCAGAAAATCCTGCTGGTAATTATCCAGCAAACCACTGATCTCCGTTTGAGTGCCAGGCGGTAGAAAGCTGTCATTGAGCGCGGCTTTGAAAGTCTTAACTTGATCATTGAAGCGGGGGATATACTTCATATCCAGACGCAGCATGAAATCTTTTTCATGTCTTCTCAGCATCAGCATATGCTTGAGCAGGGTATCTTCACTGAAGGTATTCAGCCGCTCTTCGATATTATGAACCGAAGCCCTCAGCGCACCGTAGAGCCCGTCAGTCGGGGTCAGTCCAATTTCTTTCTGTAATGCATAAATATCACTGAAGAAAATGGCATAGTCGCTGACGTAAAAACCCAGGTCTTCAGCGGCGGCACTATCCAGACCTTGTTTTTCAAGCTCAATCGCCATTTGATCAGCACGGCTTATTAACGATGCCTGAGTTTGTTGAAAGCCCGTAATGTATTTAGGGTCGAGTCGTGCCAGAAAATCTTTTTCATGGCGTCTGAGGGTCAGCATTTCCACCTCCGCCTGCTGGGCCTCCAGGGCCAGATTTTCCAGTTGTACCACTTTACGCATTGCAAGCTGTTCCAATGCCAGGATGGTAATTAATGTCAGTGCAACCATAACGGCAACGAGAATAAGTTTCTTTCTGACGGTCAACTGGCTGAGCATGGGGTGGTTCCTTGTTAAGTGTCTGCGCCTGTGGTTGGCAAGCTAATCAATATGCTGATTATGTCGGCCCCAGGCCGGTTTTCATTAATCGGTTTTTCCAATTTCTGGGTGGCTGTTTAACTGGATTGCTGTGGCACTTTTTCTAACTGCCAGTGCTCGTATGCCCACTGCCAGATATCACTGAGCGGGAGCTGAGCAAGCGCATCAGGCGGATTGAGGCCGAGAAACTGTATAGCCTGTGTCAGCATCAGCGCTGCATTATCGACACGCAGCGCTTTGGCCTGAGTCTGTTTGCTCAGCTTTTCACCGCGCTCATTGGTTGCGATGGGAATATGGGCATACACCGGCGAGTGCAGATTCAGACTGTATTGCAGCAGAAGCTGGCGACTGGTTGAGTTCAGCAGATCAGCACCGCGCACAACATGTGTTATGCCTTGTTCAGCATCATCCACCACCACGGCGAGTTGATAGGCAAACTGACCGTCGGCACGTTTGAGTACAAAATCACCGATATCCCGTTGCATACAGTGATCGATGCTGCCCTGAATGCGATCGTTGAAAACCAGATGCGCCACATCGGTTTTAAAGCGCCAGGCGATGGTCTTCCGATCACGGCTGAGGCCATCACGGCAGAGTCCGGGGTAGACAGGACCTTCGATGCCGGCATGAGCAATATCGGCGACTTCGCGTCGGCTGCAATTGCAACTGTAGACCTTGTCATCAGCAATCAGCTGATCCAGTGTGGCCTGGTAGACGTCATGACGCTCGCTTTGATAGATAATCTTGTCGTCCCACTCGAAACCGTATGCCTCCAGGGTGCGCAGAATATCGTCCGCAGCCCCCGGCATTTCACGTGGTTTATCGAGATCTTCCATGCGCAGTAACCAGCGCCCCTGATGCGCACGGGAATCAAGAAAACTGGCGACGGCAGCGACAAGGGAACCAAAGTGCAGAGGACCAGTGGGGGAGGGAGCATAACGGCCTGTGTAAATAGGCGTATTCATGAATAGTGGCGCTCCGGCTCCTCCGCCCCAAGCGCATCGCTATGGCTCTGGTATATCAGACACTGGTTACCGCCCGCCTGTTTGGCACGGTAAAGCGCGCGATCAGCACGACGGAAAGCAGTTTGTTCAGATAAGACTTTGTCAGTATTGAATAAAATGCTGAGACCGGCACTGAGACTGGCTGAGAAGTTTTTGCCATCAATCTGAAAGCTATTGTCGTAAAACACCCGCCGCAGGCGGTCGATTTTGTCGATCGCTTTCTGTTCATTGCCAGCCTGGAACAGGATCAGGAATTCATCACCGCCCTGGCGAATACAGACATCTTCACTACGGGAATGGGTTTGCATTAATGAAGCCAGCAGTTTGATGACGTCATCGCCGGCTTCATGACCAAACCGGTCATTGATCTGTTTGAAGTCATCCAGATCCAGCAGTGCCATAAACACCGGCTTGCCATTATGGATAAAAGCACTGTACAGCGACTTCATCGCTTCCGGCATCAGCCGCCGGTTTCCCAGTCCGGTCAAGGGATCCTGCTGGACCAGTTGCAGGATTTGTTGATGGTCACGCTCCCAGTGTCTGACTTTATCGCCCAGTGCTATGAGCAGCATGAGCGCCTCGACAATAGCGCCTAACTGGGCATAAATCAGCGTGTTCATGCCCCAGGGCAGGAGAGAGGTCGTGGCGGCAGTCACACTTAAAGCCAGGCCACAACCGTAAACCAGCCAGGCCAGGGCATACCAGCGGGCATAAATCAGCCCCTGCAGATAGGCTTTCAGGCCTAGCAGGCTGAGCAGAAACAGACTGACTATGCTGAGCATAGCAAGGTATAACACGGGTTCATAAACACCGGTGAAACGCAGCACAATGCCAGCCAGAAACAGGACTGGCAGCCATCTCAGCAATGTATCCAACTGCGGGAACTGTATACGGGTCATCAGAAACTGGCGTGAAAACAAAATCGCAGTAGTGGCGACCAGCAGAAAGATAATATGGAAGCCTTCGTTGTGCCAAAACACCGATGTCGGCCATAAATACTGATAGGCAAAACCGTTCAGCAAGGCCCACATCAGCGTGCTGCTGAGCAGAAAACCGGTATACAGCAGATACAGCCATTGCCGGAGCAGCACTGCGCCGAGAAATGAGATTGCCATCAGCAGCAACATCGCACCGTAAAACAGGCCATAAAGCAGGTATTCCTGGTTCTGCTGCCGGGTAAAGACAGCAGCGTCACTGAGTTCGAAATCCAGCGTGACGCTGTCGGCTTTATCGAAATAGAGCTTGAGATAGACCTTGGTTATACCGCCGGCGGCAGTAGTATGGGGAACGGCCAATGTGCGGTAGGGAATAAGCCGGCTGTTGAATTTGTTGCGGTCGGAAAGCTGAATATGCTGAGTAGCAGCCTGCGCATCCTGCAAAAATAGCTCAATATGATCGAGATAAGCGGTTTTATGCGCGAGAATCCAGTTGATGTCCTCGTCGGAGGTGTTTTTCAGACTAAAGCGGATCCAGAAAGCCTGATCGGAAATGCCCTGATTAATATCAGTATCTGTCAGTGGCCGGAATTCAGCTTCCGGCAGGGCATCTATAGTCACTGCCGGGTCGGTGACCAGAAACTGTGCCGGTTCACGAATAAGCAGTTGCTCAAGCTGTTTAATCTCAATAGCAGGCGGGCCAGCATTATCAGCATGGCCCGGTATGCTGAGCCCCAGCATAAACAGGATGAAAATAAATGAATTCAGTGACTCCCGCATGTCTGGCTTTAGTCTTAAATAGTCTCTCGATAAAGCTCAGAGTCGCAGGACACCGTTGTTATCAGAATGCACTTTTGACGACACCCCCATCAACTCTAATTGCGGCGCCGGTGGTCGCCGAGGCCAGTGGACTGACAAGATAGCAAACTATTGAGGCGACTTCATCTGTAGTGGCAAAGCGCTTGATGAGGGATGTCGGCCTTACATTCTCGAAAAAATCCGCCTCGAACTGCTCCAGCGTCTGTCCCTGCTGTTCAGCCATATCTTCGACGAAATCCGTAACACCGCGTGAACGGGTGGGGCCGGGCAGCACACTGTTGACGGTGATGCCGGTAGCGGCGACATCTTCGGCCAGTCCCCGGGCCACCGAAATCTGGGCTGACTTGGTCATGCCGTAATGAATCATTTCCGCCGGGATCTGGATGCCACTCTCACTGGAAATGAAAATAATACGGCCCCAGTTTTTCTGTTTCATGACAGGCAGATAATGTCTCGCCAGCCGCACGCCGCTGAGTACATTGACTTCAAAAAAACGCCGCCATTCACTGTCATTGATGTCTTCAAAGGCAACCGGTTCGAATATCCCCACATTGTTAATCAGAATCTCAACGTCGGGGTACTGGTCATAAAGCCTGTCGGCAACTTCGGCGGTGGCGATATCGCCGGCAAAACCAAATAATCGTCCGGTCGCTTCTGTTGCCAGTGAGGCGACCGCTTCATCAACAGATTCCTGACTGCGGCCGTTGATGATGACATCGGCGCCTTCAGCAGCCAGGGTTTTGGCGATGGCGTAGCCGATACCCGCCGTGCTGCCTGTCACCAGGGCCAGTTTGCCAGTGAGCTGCAAATCCATAAATGCCTCCTGTTGAATAGTTTGGGATGGAACTATGGACTCAGTTTAGCGCTTATGGTTGCCAATGACTTACCTCAGTCCCCGGTGCTGTCTGTCATGGCAGAACGAGTCTTGCGCTAGGGACGTTAGTTTGCTTTTTCAAGCACAGCTTATTGAATCCAGCTGTGGTAAAGCGGAATCCCGACTAAAACGTTAAACGGGAAAGTCAGACCCAGCGAGGCCAGCATCGCAAGACCTATATCCGCTTTGGGTATCGCCGAACGGATCGCGACCGGTGCGGCAATATAAGAGGCACTGGCGGTCAGAGTGCCCAGAATCAACACCGAGCCCTCCGGAAGACCCAGCCAGTGACCGGTCAGCAGGCCGAACATGGCGAGGACGGAAGGCGCCAGCACCGCAAACAGGACAACCCGGATTTTATCTATGGACACCCGTTTCAAGGCTTCGGAGGCGACCAGGCCCATTTCCAACAGGAACAGCGCCAGCACGCCTTTGAACATGCCGGTATAGAGATCAGTCACTACGGCACCTTTGAGCGGACCGTACATCCAGCCGATAATCACACCGCCGACCAGCAGGATAACGCCGCGGTTGGTAAAAGCTTCATGCAGAATATGTGACTGGCTGCGCGAGGCTTTTTCGCCGGACAACTTATTGAAAATCAGCAGGCCGAACAGAATCGCAGGCAGTTCCAGTAAGACCAGGTACAGAGTTACCTGACCGCCGATATCCATGTTATGGGTTTCGGCATAAGCCAGCGCCACCGCAAATGTACCGGCACTGACCGAGCCATAGTGAGCAGCAAAACTGGCACTGTCAGCCACGGTCAGGCCAACCAGTTTGCGCAGCAAGGGGTAGAGCGCGGCCGGAATCAGAAAACCCAGTGCAGCGACGCTCAGTAACTCCGGCAGCAGGTGCCAGCCCATATTGCCATGTAAGGCCATCCCGCCTTTGAGGCCGATGGTCAGCATCAGCAGTAGGCTGAGCACATCATAGGCGGCTTTGGGAATTTCCAGATCAGATTTGACCATACCGGCGATCAAACCCAGCAAGAAAAACATCACGACAATATCAGGCATCTTCAACTCCAAGTTTTGCAATCCGCGCGCAATTTAAGCTGATCCTGCGCATAAGTCCAGTTTCGTTCGCTCAGGCAAATAGCCCATAGGCTATGACTGCCGCCACAACAATCCACAGCATCACAACCAGCCAGGGCATCCACTGAAAACGTGGCAGTGCTGTGCGATCGGTGGCTTTTTCCAGACTGCGCTGCCAGACACTGTCCGGCACACTGTGAATAACCAGCCAACAGCCCAGTGGCAATAAAATCAGATCATCCAGATAGCCGATGACCGGAATAAAATCCGGAATCAGGTCGATAGGGCTGACAGCATAGGCGGCTACCAGCAGTGCCAGCCAGCGTGTCAGCATCGGTGTTTCCGGATCGCGATAAACATAATAAATCGCGGCGATGTGTTGTTTAAGTTTATCAGCCCAGCCTGATAATCGCTGTTTCAGAGACATGGCTGCCGGGCTCAGAACTCAAACGAGGCAACCAGAGGTGCGTGATCGGAGAGCCGGTTCCAGGAAGAATGCGGTGGTCGTTCGCAGATAATGGGTTCCATGCCCCGATAGTAGATGCGATCCATTTTCAGTACCGGCATCCAGGATGGCCAGGTACGGGCATAGCGATTATGCAGCGTGCGGTAGGCTTCTTTCAGCTCCAGGTGCTGTGACAGTCTTTTTTCTGCCTGGCCAGCCCAGTCATTGAAGTCACCTGCCACGATCAGCGGCGCATCATGGGGCACATGTTCCTCAATGCGCTCACATAAGGTCACGAACTGACGCCGTCTTTCCAGGCCAATCAGGCCCAGATGAATGCAGATAATATGCAATACCTCATCATGCCAGGGCAGTTTGATTTCACCGTGCAGCAGGCTGCGGCTGGCCCACGTAAAGGGGGAAACATTGATATTTTCCCAGTTATCCAGCGGGTATTTACTGAGAATTGCATTACCGTGGTGGCCGACGCTGTAGACCGCGTTTTTGGCATAGGCATAGTGTGGCCAGACATCCTGCGCCAGAAACTCGAAATGGGGTTCGCTTGGCCACTGATGATGAACCAGCCCGTGCTGGCTGTGTTCGCCCTGGATTTCCTGCAACAGCATGATATCGGCGTTGGTTTCGACCAGCGCATCTCGAATAGGGTGCAGCGTAAACTGCCGATTGCTTGTATTAAAACCCTTGTGCAGGTTGTAGGTGAGGATGCGAAGCTCGTTTTTCGACATGTAGGAAACAGTCCGGTGGTGGCGCTTGAAGTATCCTTATTGATACCTGCCTATTATGGTGGTCGGATGACAAAAATCCAAGTTCAGCAAAATTTGAAAAGATGACTTGATTTTGTGAACGACGGTCCCCATTTGATGTGCATATTCCAACCAACAGCCAGATGGAGGCATTATTTCAATGGGCGTTGATGCACATAAGGAAACCATGGGTTTCCAGACTGAAGTTAAACAGTTACTGAACCTGATGATCCACTCCTTGTACTCTAACAAGGAGATTTTTCTGCGTGAACTGATTTCCAATGCGGCCGACGCAGCCGACAAGTTGCGCTTCCAGGCCTTGTCGGACGATGCACTCTATGAAGATGATGCCGAGTTGAAGATCCGGGTGGACTTTGATGCCGATGCCCGGACTGTCACCATTAGTGATAATGGTATTGGCATGGACCGCGAAGAGGTCATCGATAATATCGGTACTATTGCCCGCAGTGGCACCCGTAAATTTTTCGACAGCCTTACCGGTGATGAGTCCAAGGATTCACAGCTGATCGGTCAGTTCGGTGTCGGTTTCTACTCGGCCTTTATCGTTGCTGACAAAGTCACGCTGAAAACCCGCCGTGCCGGTCTCGGTGCCGAACATGGTGTGCAGTGGGAATCCGGTGGTGAAGGTGAGTTCACCATTGAAACTATCGAAAAACCAGAGCGGGGCACTGAAATCACCCTGCATCTGCGTGAAGGCGAAGACGAATTCCTCAATGGTTGGCGTTTGCGCAACATCATCAGGAAATACTCCGACCATATCAATCTGCCGATTGTGATGAAAAAAGAAGCCGTACCGAATGAGGACGGTGAGATTGATGAGGCTGATCAGGGCGAAGAAACCGTCAACAAGGCGACTGCGCTGTGGACCCTGTCGAAGAACGATATTTCCGACGAGGAATATAAGGAGTTCTATAAACAGATTGCCCACGACTTCCAGGATCCGATGGCCTGGAGCCATAATAAGGTTGAAGGCAATATTGAATACACATCCTTGCTGTATATCCCGTCCAAAGCGCCGTTCGATCTATGGGATCGCGACCGCATGCATGGCATCAAGCTGTATGTAAAACGCGTGTTCATTATGGAAGACAGCGAGCAGCTGATGCCGCGTTATCTGCGCTTTATCCGCGGTGTCATCGACACTAATGACCTGCCGCTGAACGTATCCCGCGAGATTCTGCAAAGCAGCAAGACAATCGACACCATTCGCGCCGCTTCAGTGAAAAAAGTGCTGAGCGAACTCACTAAAATGGCGAAAAATGAGCCTGGGCAGTATGCCGAGTTCTGGAAAGAGTTCGGTCAGGTGATCAAGGAAGGTCCGGGCGAAGACTTCGCCAACAAGGAAACCCTGGCTAAACTGCTGCGCTTTGCCAGCACCGAGTCCGGTAGTGCGGAACAGACCGTGTCACTGGAAGACTATGTCGGCCGTATGAAAGACAAGCAGGACAAGATCTACTACATCACCGCGGAAAGCTACGCCGCGGCAAAAAACAGTCCGCACCTGGAAGTCTTCCGCAAGAAAGGTATCGAAGTCCTGCTGCTAACCGATCGCGTTGACGAGTGGCTGGTGAACTCGCTGACCGAGTTTGATGACAAGCATATGCAATCTGTCGCTAAAGGCGATCTGGACCTCGGCGAGCTGGAAGACGAGGAAGAGAAAAAAGCGCACGAGGAAACCGACAAAAACTTCGAAGACCTGGTTGAACGGGTCAAGAAAAACCTTGCTGACAAGGTCAAGGATGTACGCATTACCCATCGCCTGACTGATTCTCCTGCCTGTCTGGTGGCCGATTACTATGATATGAGTCAGAACCTGGAACGGATGCTGAAAGCCGCCGGTCAGGAAGTGGCTGGCAGCAAGCCGATCCTGGAGCTGAATCCGGAACATCCGATGGTCGTGAAACTGAAAGACGAATCGGATGACGAGCGCTTCAGCGACTGGACCTCGATTATTTTCGATCAGGCGCTGCTGGCGGAAGGTGGTCAACTGGAAGATCCAGCCACTTACGTCAAACGTATCAACGAGATTCTGCTCAAGATTGCTTAGAACTCGGACCCTGATGCGATAGAATGGGCCGGACAGTGATGTCCGGCCTTTCTGTTTTATTCAGCCTCACCATTAAAGGTGTTCCAACGTGAAGTCAGATTGTTTACAACGTTTTCTTTTTGATAATGCGGCGATTCGTGGCGAGTGGGTTAACCTGCAGGAAACCTGGCAGGAAGTCCTTAATCGCCGCCACTATCCGGCCGCTATCCGCCGCGTCCTGGGCGAAATGATGGGGGCGGCGGCCTTGTTGACTTCCACAGTCAAAATCAAAGGCCGGCTGGTATTACAGATTCGCTCAGAAGGCCCGGTGAGCCTGCTGATGGTGGAGTGTACCAGTGCCAATACCCTGCGTGCCTTTGCCCAGTGGGAGGGGGAAGTGGATGAAAACCTTGGTCTTACTGATCTCACTGGCGAAGGTACGCTGGCCATTACCATCGAAGTCGAAGGTGCCAAACAGCCATACCAGGGCGTGGTCAGTGTTCAGGGCGACACCATCGCCGAGACACTGGAAACCTATTTCGCTCACTCTGAGCAACTGGCGACCAGAATCTGGCTTTATGCCAATGATCACAATGTCGCCGGCCTGTTCCTGCAGCAATTGCCGAGCGAAGAAGCCGACAAGCAACAGGCCGAAGAAGACTGGTCACGGATCAGTCAACTGGCCTCGACCATTACCGATGAAGAACTGCTGACACTGGAAATGGAAAGTTTGCTGCATCGCCTGTTTCACGAAGAAGAAGTGCGGGTGTTTGACCCGGCGGCACTGAGTTTTGCCTGTACCTGCTCTCGTGAGCGGGTGGCGGAAACCATCAGTATGCTGGGCCAGGAAGAAGCGGAAGAGATCATTGATGCCGAAGGGGGTATTGAGGTTGCCTGTGAATTCTGCAATGAACATTATCATTTCGATAAGGTCGATGTAGCGGAAATTTTTACCGATGCGGTCTCACCCGGTAGCGACCCGGACACCCTGCATTGATTGTCAGCAAGAGTAAAAAGTTTTAGTTTGAGCGTTTCTGTCTGAGAGCCGGGAATCTTTATGGCGCATGTTGTCATCATCGGTGCGAGCACGGGCGGTTTGCCCGCCGCCTACGAGCTGAAGGAAGCTTTGGGCAATAACCACCGCGTTTCGGTGGTTTCCAATACCCCGATCTTTCATTTTGTTCCCAGTAACCCCTGGGTCGCGGTCGGCTGGCGCAAACGCCGTCAAATCAGTTTTGAGCTGGCGCCGCCGCTGTATAAAAAAGGCATCGACTTTTACGACAGCGGTGTCAGTGAAATCGAAGCTCAGTACAACCGACTGACGCTCTCTGACGGCACCCATCTCAGCTATGATTATCTGGTCGTCGCCACCGGACCTAAACTCGCCTTTGATGAGGTTGAAGGTTTTGGTCCTAAAGGCTATACGGAATCCATCTGCACCGTTGACCACGCCGAAGACGCCTATGATAGCTGGCGCCGGTTTATTAAGGATCCGGGCCCTATCGTGGTTGGTGCGGTGCAGGGGGCCTCCTGTTTCGGTCCGGCTTACGAGTTTGCCATGATTATGAACCGGGCTTTGCGTAAAGCCAGAGTCCGCGATCGTGTGCCGATGACCTTTGTGACACCGGAACCCTATATCGGTCATATGGGGCTGGGTGGGGTCGGCGATTCCAAAGGCCTGTTCGAGTCCGAGTTTCGCAAGAACGATATCAAGTGGATCACCAATGCCCGGGTTAAACAGGTTGAACCCGGTCAGATGCGGGTAGAAGAGGTGGATGATAAAGCCGAGACCGTTAAAACCCATCAGCTGCCGTTCAAATATTCAATGATGATTCCGGCTTTCCGCGGCGTGGACTGTGTAGCCGGTCTGGGTGACGAAGCCGTCAATCCGAGAGGCTTTCTGAAAGTCGACGAGTACCAGCGCAATGTGGTTTTCCCGAATATCTATGGCGTCGGTGTCTGTATTGCGATACCACCGGTAGAAGCCACCGCCTTGCCGGTAGGGGCGCCCAAAACCGGCTATATGATCGAAAGCATGACCCGCGCCACCGTCGATAACATCACGGCTTCCATTGAGGGCCGGGAACTGCAAAGCCGGCCCAGTTGGAACGCCATTTGTCTGGCCGATCTGGGTCATACCGGCGCTGCCTTTATTGCAGAACCGCAGATTCCGCCGCGCAATGTGGCCTGGATGAAAAAAGGCCATTGGGTGCAGTGGAGCAAGATCGCGTTTGAGAAATACTTTCTCTACAAGATGAAGCGAGGTATTACCGAACCCTGGTTCGAGCGCAAGATTCTCGACCTGTTCGGTATCCGTAAGCTCAAATAAGGCCCGGTTAAAACCGGGCGCCATCTCATTTATCCAGTGCCCAGTCTTTTCTGACCCAGTGACAGGTATAGCCGTTGGGGTAGTGCTGCAGATAATCCTGATGTTCGGGCTCGGCTTCATAGAAGGGACCGGCTTTGACCACCTCGGTCACAATCGGTCCGGGCAGTTTGCCGCTGGCATCAAAGTCTTTAATCACCTCTGAGGCGATTCGGGCCTGTTCCTCATTCATGCAGAATATCGCTGAGCGATAGCTGTCACCGACATCATTACCCTGACGGTTTTTCGTGGTGGGATCATGCACGATAAAGAAAAATTCCAGCAAATCCCGGTAGCTGGTCTTTTGTGGGTCATACACAATTTCCAATGCTTCGGCATGCCCGGTGTGGCCCTGTTTGACGTCGCTGTAGCTGACATCCGGCACATGGCCGCCGGTAAAACCGACCCGGGTTCTTAACACGCCCGGCTGTTTGCGGAATAACTCTTCCATGCCCCAGTAACAGCCGCCAGCCAGAATCGCGACCGCTTCCGTAGCGGCTTTTTTGTCTTCAAACAATGGCAGATATTCTCCGTAGCCTTCCTGTTCCAGTTTATCTTTGGGGATAAAGCGCAGGCTGGCCGAGTTGATGCAGTAGCGCATTCCGCCGCGATCGCTGGGGCCATCCGGAAATACATGGCCCAGATGCGAGTCGCCATGGCGTGAGCGAACTTCGGTGCGGCTCATGCCATGACTGTCATCGGCATTGCTGGTGACGTTGTCTGTTTCAACCGGCTGGGTAAAACTGGGCCAGCCGGTGCCGGAGTCAAACTTGTCGGTGGAGGAAAACAACGGTTCACCGGAAACGATATCGACATAAAGCCCCGGCTCCTTATTGTCCCAGAAAGCATTATTGAACGGTGGTTCGGTGCCGCATTGCTGGGTGACCTGGTACTGCAGGCTGTCCAGTTGTTCTATGGCTGAGTCATCTTTTTTATAGCTTTTGGTCATAATCAATTCCGACTTCGTTATCGTAGATACCATATTGATGCCTGAACAGGCCAAATGTTTCACTGTAGAATGCATCAAGGCAAAAGAATTTAAGGGATAAAGGCACGCATGCTCAAGGTGGTATACAGCAACAATATGGGTTTACTGGCTGACCACCTGGCCGAACAACAGCGTGCTACGCCGCTTGGGCCGTTTCAGAGTGAAACCATTCTGGTTCAAAGTAATGAATTGTCGCGCTGGCTTTCCTTGTTTCTGGCGAACCGGCACGGCATCGCCGCAAATCTGCAGTTCCCATTCCCGTCAGCCTATATCTGGGATTTATTCCGCGAACTCTGGCCCGAAATCCCGTTGCAGTCACCCTATGCCAAATCCTCATTAGCCTGGCGTATTTATGCGTTGCTGCCCGGGTGTATCGATGAGCCCGGTTTTGAACTGGTGGCGGCCTATCTGGGGGGTAACAAAGATGAACTTAAGCGCTACCAGTTAGCCGAGCGTATCGCCGACACCTTCGATCAGTATCTGATGTATCGCCCGGATTGGGTTCAGCGCTGGGAGCAGGGCGAGACCCAAAGCTGGCAGAGCAAACTGTGGTTCTGGCTTACCGAACATGATGCGGAACCCAAACACCGCGCTTATCTGCTGCAGAAAATGCACGAGCAGCTTAACAACAGTGATAATCAGCCACCGGGACTGCCACCCAGACTCAGTATTTTTGGCATCTCAGCTTTGCCGCCGGTTTACCTTAAGACCTTTGAATTACTGGCACGATTTATCGATATCACGTTGTATTACCTGTCGCCGAGTGAGCATTACTGGGGCGATCTGCGCGATCAAAAGCAACTGCAAAAAGAACAGCTGCAGTTCGACTTTGACGCTGCCGAGTTCGAACCCGGCCATCCCCTTCTGGCCAGTCTGGGCAAGCAGGGCCAGTCATTTTTCCGCCAGTTGCAGGCAACGGAGCACGAACAAGAGAGCGTGTTTGCCGAGCCTGAGACCGGTTTTATGCTTGCCGATATTCAGGCCGATATGTTCGAGCTGATGCAGAGCGGCAAAACGCCAGTGGCAGAAACGGATGACTCGATTGTGATTCATGTCTGTCACAGCGCGATGCGTGAAATTGAAGTGCTGCATGATCAGCTGCTGGCGATGTTTGAACGCGAACCGGATTTGTCTCCGACCGATATCGTGGTGATGACGCCGGATATCGATGTCTATGCGCCGTGGATTGAAGCCGTGTTTGGCGCGGCAGAAGAAAAACACCGCATTCCGTTCAGTATTGCTGACAGCAGCGGCCAGCAGGAAAGTCAGCTCATCAATACCTTTTTCACCCTGCTGCAACTGCCTCAGTCACGTTTTGATGTTGAAACCGTGCTGGCCTTGCTGGAATGTCCGGCTGTGCAGCAACGCTTCCGGCTGGATGATGCGGCGTTGGTCTGGGTGCGTGAATGGTGTCAGGAAACCCGCACCCGCTGGGGCCTGGATAAAAACGACAAAACTCAGCTCGATTTACCGGCCAGTGATGCCAATACCTGGCGTGCCGGTCTCAACCGGTTGATGCTGGGTTTTGCGATGCCACTGACTGAACCTGGTGAGCCGATGCGACTGTTTGACGGTGAGTTGGCGATGGACGGTATTAGTGGTGAGCGGGCCCGTATTGTTGCCGCGCTGTGTCAGTTTATCGATACCCTGGATCATTGGCGGCAGCAGTTAGCCAGACGCCAGACCATCGCAGGCTGGCAAGCTCAGCTTAATCTGTGTCTGGATGCTTTTTTTGATACCGAGGGGCTTGATGACGCCCAGTTTGAACTCGAAGTGACAGCGATCCGGAAACAACTGGAAAGGCTGGTGGAAAGCAGTGAACACGCCAGTTTCAACGATGACATTGCTGTTGATCTGGTTCAGAGCTGGCTGCAATCCCATCTGGATAGTGTCGACAGCTCCCACCGTTTCATGGGCCACGGCATTACTTTCTGCGGCATGGTACCGATGCGTAGCATCCCCTTTGATGTCGTCTGCCTGATTGGAATGAATGACGAGGTCTTTCCGCGTCGGCAACTGGCATTGAGCTTCGACCTGCTGGCGCATGATCACCGGGAGGGCGACCGTTCCCGGCGGGAGGATGACCGTTACCTGTTTCTGGAAGCTTTATTGTCAGCCAGGCGCCAGCTTTACATTAGTTATGTCGGTGCCAGCATCGTCGATAACAGCGAAATTCCGCCCTCGGTGCTGGTCAGTGATTTGCAGGACTTACTGACCGAGCGCTTTGAGACAGTAAATGGTGATGACATCCTGAACCAGATTAAAACCGAGCACCCGCTGCAGCCATTCAGCCGCCGCTATTTTGATGGCAGTAACCCCAAGCTGTTTAGCTTTAACCATTCGCAATGTCCGGATGAGACTGAACAGGATCATCAGGACTGGTTTGATGCGCCGTTGCCGGAAGCGGATGACAGCTGGCGTGAACTGACCGGTTCACAACTGGCACGCTTTTTTGCCCATCCCGCCCGCTTTTTAATACGTGAACGACTCGGTGTCCGGCTGGAACTGGATGAAACGGAACTGGAAAGTCGCGAACCCTTCCAGCTGGATGGCCTGGAAAGCTGGCAGTTACGTCAGTTGCTGCTTGATGCCCAGCTCAGCCAGCGCAGTGATGAGGGCCTGAAGCCGGTGATTGATGCCACCGGTATGCTGCCGCAGGGTTATGTCGGTGAAGCCTGGTATGAGCAGGAAGCCAGCAAGGTGAATGACTTTGTCGACAAGCTGGAAACCCATCTGCCTCTGGGTGAACAGTTTGCCATGCCGGTGGAAATCCATATCGACGGCTTTTACTTCGGTGGTCAGCTCGACAATATCAGCCCGCAGGGCCTATTGCGTTACCGGCTTGCCAAGAAAAAAGGCCGGGATATTATCGCCGCCTGGATTGACCATCTGCTGCTCAATATCCTGCGGCCGGAAGCGGTGGTTCTGGAAACCCGGCTGATTACCGAAGATGCGGAAATGCTGTTCCTGCCGGTCACTGGCGCCACGCAGATTATGGCTGGTCTGCTCAAGCTTTACTGGCAGGGTTGCCATCAGCCACTCAAATTCTTTGATAAAACCAGCCTGGAATACTTCAAAGCCACAGAAGGCAAAAAACCGGAAGATGCCTTCCTGCGTGCCCTCAAAACCTGGGCGCCGGACAGTAACCGGGCCATGGCGGAACAGGATGATCCCTATTATCAGTTGCTCTATCGTGAACCACCGATTGACGAGGAGTTTGGCGAAGTGGCCCAGCAGGTCTATCAGGACATCCTGCAGCATCTGGAAGGAGGCAAGCTGTGACGCTTTTTTCGGCTGATAAAGTTGCCCTGCAGGGCGTCAACCTGATTGAGGCCAGTGCCGGTACCGGTAAAACCTTCACTCTGGCTGAACTCTATTGCCGGCTGGTGATTGAAAAGCAACTGGAAGTCAGCCAGATTCTGGTGGTGACCTATACCCGCGCCGCTACCGAAGAGTTGCGTGGCAGACTGCGTCAGCGGTTAGTCGATGAACGGCTCAAGCTCAGCCAGGATGAAGCGGCTGATCCCAAAGCGCTGAAACGGCTGAAACTGGCGATCCAGAGTTTTGATGAAGCGGCGATCTACACCATCCATGGCTTCTGTCAGCGTGCGCTGCAGGACTTTGCTTTCGAGAGCGGCCACTTCTTTGATATGGAAATGGTGACCGATGAAGAAGCCATTAAACAGGCCGTCGTCGATGACTTCTGGCGGCGTGAGGTCAGTACGGCTGATCCAGCGTTCGCCCATTATCTGCTGCGGCAGAAACAAAGCCCGGAAACCCTGTTAAGCGCAGTGGGTAATCTGCCGGGAAAACCCTATCTCAATTATCTGCCGCTGCCTGATGTCGATCCTGACAATGCCCGTTTGCAGGCTGAAACTGACTTTGAGTCATTGAAACAATGCTGGCTCAATTACAGCGCCGAAGTCATTGCTATTGTCACTGACAATAATCTGCTCAAGGCCAACAGCTATCGCTCAGACTGGGTACAGAACTGGCTGCAGCTACTGGTGGAAATGCTCAACCAGGACAGCCTGCCCGACCAGGTGTTTGAACAGCTTAACCGTTTCACCCGCGAGCGGCTGGAACCGGCGCTGAAGAAAAATCAAACCCTGCCGGATCATCCATTCTGGTCACATGCCCAGCGTTTTCTGGAGTCGCATCAGAAGCTGACAGCCAGCCGTGAGCTGCAATTGCAGCATCTGCGCCGCAGACTTGCTGATTATCTCTGCGAGGAACTACCCAAGCGCAAACTACAGAATAAAATGCAGGCCTTTGATGACTTGCTATTAAACCTGCAACAGGGACTGCAGGGGACTCAGGGCGATAAACTGGCGGCCCGGATCCGCGAGCAGTTTCAGGCTGCACTGATTGATGAGTTTCAGGATACCGACCCGATTCAGTATGACTGTTTTTATCGGATATTCAGTGACAGCGACCATCCGGTGTTTTTTGTCGGCGACCCGAAGCAGGCGATTTACAGCTTCCGGGGTGCTGATATTTTCACTTACCTTAATGCCAAGCGCGCCTCGGAACAGGAGTTTAACCTCGATACCAACTGGCGCTCGTATCCGCTTTTGGTGCAGGCAGTTAACAGCTTGTTTGAGCGGGTTGAACAGCCTTTTATCTATGATGAGATTCCCTTCCATCCGGTGAAATCAGCCCGTGAAAACAAACCGGCTTTAATAAGTGACGGCCAGTCCGCTTCCCCGCTGGAGTTTGTCTGGCTTGACGCAGAGCAGGATCAGATCAACAAGGGCGATATGCATGCCTGGGCCGCGGCACATACCGCCGATCAGATTGTTGAGCTTATCGCTCAATCCAATGCCGGCAAGGTCATGCTGACCGACAAACGGGACAACAGCAGACCGCTCAACGGCGGTGATATTGCCGTGCTGGTCCGCAGTCATACGCAGGCTTCAGCCATTCAGCAGGCTCTGCGCCTGCGCGGCGTCAACAGCGTGCAGCAGTCGCGTGACAATGTGTTTCAGTCACAACAGGCCGTGATGCTGGAAAGGGTATTGATGGCAGTCGCCAATCCCGGTAACGACAGCCTGATCGCTACCGCGCTGGCAACACCGCTGTTTGCCAGAACCGCACTGCAGATTTACGAACTCCAGCAGAATGATAATGCCTGGCTGGCAGAGACAGATGCGTTTGTGGCGCTGCATGAGCGCTGGCGGCAGAAAGGCTTTATCGTCATGCTGCGTTCATTAATGGTCGAACTGGACGTGCAGCGTCGCTTACTGGCGCAGCCCGATGGCGAACGGCAACTGACCAATCTGATGCATCTGGCTGAGCTGATTCAGGCTTATGCCAGCCGTCGTAACAGCAGTATTGAAGCCATTCTGACCTGGTTTGCCGGTCAGCGTCAGTCCAGTGCTGCGACCCAGGATGCCGCCCAAATCCGGCTGGAAAGTGACGAGCAACTGGTCAAAGTCATCACCATTCATACCAGCAAGGGGCTGGAATACCCGGTGGTGTTCTGTCCTTTCCTCTGGCATCACGGCAAGCCACCGCAGAAGCCAGCGATACTGACTTTCCATCGTGGTGACGATAACGAAGCCTGTGTCGCTTTTGGTGAGCCCGGTTTCTCCATCGCTGAACCTGTGGTCGAGCAGGAAGAAAGAGCAGAAGATCTGCGGCTGCTTTATGTAGCGCTGACCCGGGCCCGTGAACGTTGCATTATCAACTGGGGTGCTGCCAAGGAATCGCAGAAAACCGCGATGTTCAGGCTGTTACATGGCAATAAGGACAAGGCCGATGCTGCCACAATGCTGGAGGATCTTAACCAGCTTACCGCGCAATACCCGGACAATATCGCTGTTCATAAAGCAGAACCGATGACCATGGCACAGCGGATTATCCAGTCAGATAAAAGCCAGCAACTACAGGCGAGAGAATTTAACACCGAGATCAAAAAAGTCTGGCAGGTCAGCAGTTTCAGTGGCCTGACCCGCGGCCATAGTGTGGAACAACCCGACTATGATGCCGAGACCGTCACCCTGGACTGGCCGCAAACCTCTGAACACAGAATGGACCGTTTCGGTTTTCCCCGCGGTGCCAATGCCGGTACCTGTCTGCACAGCCTGTTTGAACACTGGGACTTTAAGACCACCGGTGCTGAATGGCAGCAACTGGTGCATAAAACACTCACTCAATACGGCATCGACAGTGACTGGACGCCGGTGGTCATGGACTGGCTGCAGTCAGTGGTGAAAGCCCCACTTTCAGCTGACTCAGCGCTGACACTGGATGCGATAAATCCTGACAAACGCCTCGATGAAATGGCTTTCTATTTTCCAGTGAATGACCTCACCGTGACTCGTCTTAAGCGTACATTGCAACCATTCAGTAAAAACATGCCGGTACTGGAAAGGGTGTTGAAACAACTCAGCTTTGCCGATATTCAGGGCTTTATGAAGGGCTTTATCGATCTGGTGTTTGAGCACGATGAACGTTTCTATGTCGCTGACTACAAATCCAACTGGCTGGGCGATAAAGCAGAGCAATACAGCCCGGCGGCACTGGATGATGCGATGGTGATGCACGGCTACCCGCTGCAATACCTGATTTACAGTCTTGCGCTGCATCGTTATCTCAAAATCCGATTACCGGACTACGACCCGGAAAGTCATTTTGGTGGAGTCTACTACCTGTTCATCCGTGGCATACAGCCTGACTGGGAACAGGCCGGGGTCTATTACGACAGACCGTCTGCCGCGTTGCTGGAAGCCCTCGATAACTGTATGAGCGAGGTGGAGGATGACTGAGTCATTGAATCTGCTGAGACAACATGGCTTCAGTGAACTCGCCTGTCAGTTCGCGGCCTTTATTGATCGTAAGGAGCAGGGGGAGCAGCCGCTTATCAGTCTCACTGCCGGTTTGCTCACCGAAGCGATGGCGCAGGGGCATGTCTGTCTGAATCTCACTCATCTGCCAGACACCCTGCAGCCCATGGCCGATCTGCTACCGGACAGCATCGAACAGTGGCAGTCGGCATTGAAAGCCGGCAAATCAGTCGGCGAGCCCGGAGATTACAAACCGCTGATTCTGACTGATGAAGGTCTGCTGTATTTGTATCGCTACTGGCTGGATGAACGTGATGTTGCCCAGGCTATCCGTCAGCGTTTACATCAGGTTGAGGAACTGGATGTTTTACAACTCAACAAGGATTTAGCCGATTGGCACAATCCGGTTGAAGGGGTGGACTGGCAGAAAGTCGCTGTTGCCATTGCGCTGAGCTGGCATATCGCCGTGATTTCAGGTGGCCCCGGCACCGGCAAAACCACAATTGTCCTGAAAATCCTGCAATGTCTGAGCAGGCAGTCTGAAAATCTGCGCATCGGCCTTGCAGCGCCCACCGGCAAAGCCGCCGCCCGGTTGCAACAGTCCATCAGTCGTGAGCAAAATCTGGAAGTGAAAACTCTGCACCGTCTGCTGGGTATCACCGAACATAATGATCAGGGTCGCTATAACGCCGAGCGCACCTTGCCACTGGATGTTTTGATTATCGACGAAGCCTCGATGATTGATATCAGCCTGATGGCCAAGCTGATACGCGCTTTACCGCAGAAAGCCAGGCTGATTCTTCTCGGCGACAGCCAGCAACTGGCGTCTGTTGAATCCGGTGCGGTACTGGCCAGCCTCAGCGAAGGCCAGCAGGGCTATTTCTCAGATGAGTTCATCGTCCAGTTCCCGGAGTTGGGGCTGACGCAAGCTGATACGGAACCGCATCATTCGATACTCACGGACAGCTTTGTCCGCCTGCAACACAGCTATCGTTTCGATAAAGACAGCCTGATTGGTCAACTGGCAGCAGAGGTCAACGCCGGTCACAGTGACAACGCTATCAGTCTGCTGCTGGAACAACCCGAATCGACTTGGCTGCCACCCGATGAACGCAGTTTGCTCAATACCGTTTCAAACGGTTATCTGGCTTTTATCAATGCCGTTGAAAACGAAGCCAGACCACAGGATATTCTGCAGGCATTCGATGAGTTCCGTGTCCTTGCGGCACTCAAGCAAGGCCCGCAATCAGTCTTTTCCGTTAACCGGATGATGATCCGCTTCCTTGCCCAGCGGGGCTGGCGAACCGCCCAGACCTATTACCCCGGCAGACCGATCATGATTATCCGGAATGACTACCGTCAGCAGTTATTCAATGGCGATATCGGCGTGATTCTGAGAGATGAAAACGGCCAGCTCAAAGCCTGTTTCTATTTTGGCGAAGAGTTGAGATGGGTCAGCCTGAACCGAATACCGGCCCATGAAACCGTATTCGCCATGACCGTACACAAAAGTCAGGGCTCCGAGTTTGATGCCATCAGCATCCTGCTGCCCGATGAAATCAGCCCGATCCTCAATCGTGAGCTACTTTACACAGCCATTACCCGTGCCAGGAAAACACTCAGTATTCTGGCAACTGAGCAGGTGCTTCGGCATACCATTCAGAGTCGACATCAGCGGGAAAGCGGGTTGAAAAACCAGTTTGAAAAATAAAGTTGTCTTTATCTCAACGGCCTGTTTTTTCTTTAACGTATCTGCCTCGGTTTGATTTTTACTTATAAAACAATAAATTGCTTCTTATTCACATGTTGCGGCAATAGAATTAAAAGGCCGCCCAATAATAAATATTATTATGAGGCCGTTGGCCTCATTAATAGGCTGTTATGCAATTATATGAAGAGGCCTCCCCCCTCCAAGAAACAGAAAGCGCCAAAGAAAGGAGCGGTCTCCCGGAGAGTTGCGTGTACCGATGTTTTCCCGTGAAGGCCCGGCCACACAGACGGTTTTTCGACAACCTGTTGGACCCGCTGGACTATACTTGACCTGTATGAATCACCAAGTCTCCCTGAACTATGCCCGTTGATCTGAAAGCGCTTTACCCCAAGCTGACCAATTTGTTGCTGGACGCTGTCTTTGTAGTCGATCAGGACGACCAGATCGTCTATGTGAGCGATGCGTGTGAGGCACTGCTCGGATATCGTGCCGATGAGTTGACGGGCACGCCGATCACCGACTATGTGCATCCAGATGACCTGGAGGCCACGCGAGCGTCAATTGTCCGAGTTATGAACGGTCAGCCCCACAACGACTTCTGTAACCGCTACATCCACAGGGACGGCACTATTGTATACGTCCTCTGGTCTGCCCGTTTATCGGAAGAGGACGGTGTGCGGATCGGTGTAGCGCGGGATGTGACGGCACTGAGGGAGGCCGAGGAGAAACTGCGTTTCCTCGCCCATCACGATCCATTGACAGGGCTTATCAACCGATCGTTGTTCCATGATCGACTCGAATTGGCCATGCGCGCAGCCCATCGCCACGAGAGCTGCCTGGCTTTGCTGTTTCTGGATATCAATGACTTCAAGCACATCAATGATACCCATGGACATGCTATGGGTGATCGGGTGCTCTGTATGATTGCCGGACGGCTGGAAGGCTGCGTTCGAGAGACGGACACGGTGGCCCGGATGGGTGGCGATGAATTCACTGTGCTGTTGACGGACATCCAGTCAGCGGATGACGTTTCCCAGAAGGTCGAGCAAATCATCGCAGCCGTGACCGCGCCCCTGGGTGCCGGATTCGGCAATATCAAAACGCCGTCTTGCAGTATCGGCGTAGCCTGTTATCCAGCGGACGGAGAGGACGCCGACACCCTGTTGAACCATGCTGATGACAACATGTACCGGCTGAAACGGCGACGTGCTGAATGTTAAGGAGAGCGTTCGATAACCGCAGACACGGACTTGCGATTTTGTCGCTTTTTTTGTTTGTGGAATGGCTATTGGTTGCGAGTAGGCTGCCTGCGACACTGAGATTGCGGAAGATGCCCTCAAGGATCAGTTGAAGAAAATTCGCCTATGGAGTGCTGTATCAGAAATCGGGCACAGGACATAACCAACGGCTACAAAGCGACCGATTTTCCGCCGCTTCGCGCCTCCAAGCCGGCGCTTGAGCCGGACGTTAGCTTTTTGGGGCAGTACTGGGATACATGAGCGATGAAAGATTCAAAAGAGTTTTGGGACAAAACTGCAGAAAAATATATCAAAAGCCCTCTTAAAGATGAGGCCACGTATCAAAAGAAACTGGCAATTACCCGAGAGTTTCTAAGGTCAGATTCGAAGGTGCTAGAGTTTGGCTGTGGCAGTGGCGCCACTGCAATCTTTCATGCCCCTCATGTGAAACATGTTATTGCTACTGATATATCTGACAAGATGATAGAAGCGGCTAAGAGAAAGGCGGTCGAAGCTGGCGTAAAGAACATTGCTTTTGAGCAGGGAACATTAGACAGCTTAAATTTCCAAAATGAGAGCTTCGACGCAGTTTTGGGCCTAAATGTATTACATCTTTTGGAGGATGTAGATGGCGCGATTACTAGAGTTAATCAAATTTTAAGAAAAGATGGTGTATTTGTTTCCAGTACATCATTAATAGCAGAAATTAATTTCGCTTTTCGATGGTTGATCTCCGGTATGCAGTTAATTGGTTTGGCTCCTTACGTCAGCCGGATTACAAAGTGTGATCTTATTTCCAAATTAATGACATCTGGTTTTGCTATTGAACGAGAATGGCAGATTAGCCATGAATCGGTGTTTATAGTCGCTAGAAAGGTCTAGCCAAGACGTTGTGTGAAAGCTAACAATCGGCTGTTTTCGCTCCTTCGTGGCTGAGACGGCCTTTCCGCCGCTTAGCGGTTACAAGCCGGCCCCAAAGCCGGGCGTTATGAAAAGAAGTAGCAAAAGATAACAATGATCAGCGAGCTTGATTTTAATCAGATAGTCACCCGGAATAACTTATCTCAAGAAGAAATCGAGATGGCGTTGAACATCATGGAACAGGCGATCGAAAACCATCGTGCCTGGTACGCTCAACTCCATGAAGGCTTACTTTGTAAGCAAGGTTTTCCTGTCACGATCACGGATGTCGATGCCCACAGGAAGTGCGGTTTGGGTTGTTGGTTTTACAGTCATTCCAGCGATGAGATTCGAGATAATCCTGAATTCAAAACGCTGGAGGCAATTCATCAAAGCATGCACGACAAGGCGAGGGATCTGGTTGAGAAATTTAATCTCACTCGCGAAGTGAATTTGCAGGACTACCGACTGGTATCCGACAAACAAGAGAAGTTAATGAAATCACTAGTCACATTGCGTGATAACTTGATCAATCAGCAACATTCTTTTGATCCATTAACAGGGTTAATTAACCGAAAGTCTATTGCATTGATTCTTGAAAAGAATCACTCATACTCAATCCGTCATCGCACACCCTATAGTATTGCCATGCTGGATATCGATTTCTTCAAGTCGGTCAACGACAACTATGGCCACTTGGCCGGTGATCAGGTACTCAGAGTTTTGTCAGATTACCTGTCTTCGGCATTCAGACACTCTGACAGCGTCAGTCGCTATGGCGGAGAAGAGTTTCTGATATTGCTACCAGATACAGGGCATGAAAATGCCTTAGCGATTCTGGAAAAAGTGTGCAAAGAGATCAGCCAGCTTTGCGTTCAATACGAAAACAAAGAGATAACTTTTACTGCTTCTATTGGCTTGTCTGACTTTGAAGGAGGTAAATCTGTCGGGGAAATTGTTCACGAAGCCGACAGTGCTCTATACCGCGCGAAGGAGAGTGGAAGAAACCGGGTCGTTGCTTATCAACCCGGTTCCTGACACACATCATTAGCTCAACGCGTCAATGAATCCTCATCTTTATCCTTAGGATTCATAAAATCACTCTTAGGCTGCAGATCCGGGCCATCCAACAGTGCACCGGCACGTTCCGGCAGGATGCGTTGATCGGAAAAATCACCGAGCTTATCTGAGCCGGTTGAAAGGTGGTCAAACAGCTCCTTGTAGGAGCCGGCCATTTCTTTAAACAGGCTCGCAGTCTTTTGGTAATGCTCGTGGACTTCCTGCTGGTAGGCTTCCAGTTCCATTTGTTTCTGGGCCAGTTGCTGGTCGTGTTCTTCCTGCAGGTCTTTAAGTTGGGCGCTACCACCTGGTGCCTGACGGCGACCGATGGCGAAGCCGATCAGGGCGGCGAGAATCACGCCGAGTGCAAAAATAGTCCAGATAGTCGCTGTGCTCATGATTCATTCCGTTGTGAATTAAAGTTTCTTTTAGTCTAGCTAGGCTCCCTGTTGATGACAAACTTGATTTGCGCCGGGTTCCGGCTTTCATGATTTGATGAAGGCTGTATCAGTAAGACGGTTAGAGAAATTTAAGCCGGACAGTGTAGTGAAACCTGTTCTCACTATGCTTCAGCGATGGTCACTGTGGCGAGTAAGGTGATCTGAGAAATGATAAACCCGCTCTCAGGTATGGCCGGCATTTTATTATGAGCCAGAAGCAGATTCTGGCCTGGAACATCATAATCTATTGTTGTGGTCAGCAGCTTCGTCATTAACGCCATTATGGACACGGTGAACCACTCTCCGGCACAGCGGTGGTTTTGCCAATAATCGCCACCGCCCTGAGGGATAAGGCTGAAGGTATCCGGTTTGTAATCAAGAAATCGATCAGGCCAGAACTGTTCAGGATTCTGCCATAGCCGCTCATCATGATTGGTACCGTATAGATCCAGCATGACTCTGTGACCTTCCTCGAACCGATAGCCCTGCCATTCAAAAGTTTGTCTGACTTGAGCCATAGTGGCAGGGAAGAAAGGGTAAAAACGACGTACTTCCTGCACAAAACGGTATCGTGATTCGGCGTCGCCCAGTCGTTGTGCTTCATGAGGAAATTGATGTAAAGCCAGTGCTGTTAAGACCACATAATAAGTAATCGCCACGGTTGGACGCAGAACATTCAGCAGTTCGACGGCGGCGATTTGTTCTGGAAGCACACTGTCATCAAGCTCTCGATGATGAGCGATTTGAAATAATGCGGTGTTGTCACTGACCGGTAAGCTGCCATGACGTGTTTGCTGAATCAGTTGTCGGCACCATTTTTCCATTGAACGTCTGGCCTGTCGTCCTTGCCAGTGAGGCAGGCCAATCTGTCCGGCAGCTTCGATCATCAACAGAAATTGTTGGCTGCGATGCCTTATTTCATCGGGCTCAAGCGGTACACCGGCCCACTGACAAACGGATTGGGTCAGTATGTCGGCTACAGCATCTTTCAATATGACGGGCTTGTTGTGCTGTTGCCAGTCATTGATGGCTGACAGCCATGAAGCTTCGGTGATTCGGAGCAGTGCTTCCAATGACTGTTCATTCATCAGCGCCATGAACATGGCCTTGCGGTGTCGATGCGCCTGACCGTCCAGTCCCTGAACGCCTTGTTGGCCAAACAGGGTTTTCATCACTCTTTTGGGTGCGGCCCCACTGCGCTTGAATTTCTGCTCGTCATAAAAGAGGAGCGAAGCTTCCCGCCCCATCATGCAGATCGTCGGTTTTAACTGGATGCGTGTTTGAAACACATCCGTACCCAACTGCCAACAATGATTACGGATAAAATCGTAGCCTTCCTGAAACAAGTCATAAGTGCTGTCAAAGGTCTTGTCTCTCGGAATGTGGGGCGCTGAATCAGACATGCTGCATCCTTTACATTGCCAATTGAAAGTCTGGACATACCCAGCACGAGAAAATTCATTTCTCTGGCCTGGTGAATGCTGGTCAGGCTGTCTTGTGGTTTATATGCATGGTCTTAGCCTGCTGTAAGAAATCTTCAATTGAGTCGCTGCTAAATTGCCGTAGAATGAGAGCTAGCGCTTATCAATCCGAAGGAATTCTTATGATCGACACGAAAAAAATTGAGGAAGTCGTCAACAGCATTACCAATGCCTTGCCGCCCGGTCTGGTACAGATGCAGGCCGATGCCGAAAAGAATATCCGTTCTGCTTTGACTGCCACTTTCAACAAGCTGGATTTGGTGACCCGCGAAGAATATGATGTGCAAACTCAGGTTCTGCACCGCACCCGTGAAAAGCTCGAAGCGCTGGAAAAACGGGTGGCTGAGATGGAAGCGAACAAAGATAATTAACTACTGAAGAGAATTTTTATGTCCGAATTTACCAATGTCACGGTCACCCGTGAAGCGAACGTTTATTTTGATGGCAAGGTGACCAGCCGCAAAGTGACATTTGCCGATGGCAGCTATAAAACGCTGGGCATTATGATGCCTGGTGATTACACCTTCGGCACTGAGAAAGCCGAGCTGATGGAAATCATGGCAGGTGCTTTGAGTTATCGCCTCAAAGACACGACGGAATGGCATCAGGTCAAAGGCGGCGAGTCTTTCAATGTGCCGGCGAATTCATCGTTTGATATCAAAATCACCGAGCTGGTGGATTACTGCTGCACCTATCTGGATTAAGCAAAGTCTGTATTCAGAGACAAAAAAGGCGCTTTAAGCGCCTTTTTTATTGCCTGATGTTTTCTTACCTGGGAATGTCGTCTTCTGACTGGTATCCCTCACGGAACTCAATTTCGGTACCTTTCGGATACTTCTTGAGCTGCATGCTGTTGCTGCCTATGGAGAGTGTCAGGCTGTCTTCAGTCACATCCGACACGCGGTACTGTGTCCGGTCCAGCAACAGCTTGTCGCCGGCCAGTCGAGTAATGCTGTCATCGGTCTGATAGACATAGGTCATATCGTCATCATAATAAGTGACGAGCTGGGAATAGGTTTCCATGCCTTCTTCCGTTTTGGTGAAAGTCAGTGCGAATGTGGATTGCCCCTGGTGACCAATCCAGGTTGAGTTTTCCAGCATCTGATAATCGACACTTTTAACGAGCGTGGTGTCATCAAAGCTGAGGTTGCCGTCCTCGTTGACTGCCAGCGTATCGCTACGCAGTTCCTGTTCAGATTCCAGTGTGATGATTTGGTCGCTGCTGTCATAGTCATACTGCGCGCTGGTGACCTTATCTCCATCGAGAATGATCAGTTTGCCTTCAGGCAGGAATTCATAACTGGTGATGCCATCGGTCGCGACATATCTGCCCTGGAAATCATCACTGCCGCAGGCGGTGAGCAACAGGGGCATAAGGAGAGCAAAGAGCAGAGCAAATTGTTTCATCAATGTGGATGTCCTTTCAGGTCAAAATCAGAGGAGGCAGGATACCCTGAAACCGGCGGGCTTCAAAACTGCCTGTGCACAAAAGACAGGTCTGAATGCAGACAGTTCACGCAAAAGTGTCACAAACAAAAAAGGCGCCCGCAGGCGCCTTTTCTGAAGCGTGTTTTTGCTTATTCCCAGTCATAGACCAGATCCATCAGATAGGTTGTGTCGGTTGTTTCAGCATCCGGTGCCGGTTGACTGTTGTACTGAGAGCGGACACTGGCACGCAGCTTCCAGTTGTCCTGAGCCAGCGGCATTTCACCCCCCAGGTTGGTGACGGCCAGGTAGTTTTGACCCGGGCTGCTGAATGAAGGGTAGTAGGTGAAGTCGTGGAACAGTTTCAGGTGGCTGTTCATCCGATAGTCGACGGCGTAACCGAGCACCCCGGTCGGATCTTTTTCGGTAGTGCCATCTGAGTACCCTTCATAACGATAACCGAGACCGGCAAAGCCTTTGAATTTCAAATCTTCTTCCCGGATAAAGAAACGGCCTATACTGGCCGTGGCAATTGCGCGCAGGTCCAGTTCTTCGAAGTCATCGATTTCGAAATCCATCGCACCACGGACAAACCACATCTCACTAATATCACGTTCCAGAGACAGTCCGGCCAGTTTCTCGTTGACGGTTTGTTCGCCATCTTCTTTCTGAAAGTTGAAGGCAAAGTAGAGATCCATGCGTTCCATATCGGTTTCCCGATGCAGATCACCGCGGGCGTGAGCCCCGAAACGTTGGGTATTACCGGATGACCCGGTCGCACCCAGTGCCAGGCTGCCGCTCCATGGGTCCCGAAGGCGGTCACGATCTTCACGAATCGCTGTCATGGCCTGTTCGTAGGACGCTTTGAGTTCAGCCACTTCCTGTTCTTTGGAGGCCTTGATGTCAGCAATTTCCTGCTGATATTCCGCTTCCACTGCAGCTACCTGAGGTTTGGCGGCATCAGTAGCCCAGACACTGCGGATATTAGTCGGGTCAACATTGACGGTACCGAAGGCGGTATTGGTCATTTTATGCTGACCGTTCTGATCCACAGTCAATTGACCAACGATGCGGTCGCGGCTGTTCAGTTCGACGACATATTTACTGTCTGTTGAAATGCTGCTGATGCGGCTGTAATCAATCGTGACGTCATCGGCAAACGCGGTATTGATAATAAGCTGACCGTTTGCGACTTCTTTGATGGTGCCTTTGAGCAGACTGCCGTCATCAAGAGTGATCTGGTCTGCGAGAAGGGGACTGGTTAAAGTGCTTGAAATTAAAAACAATAAAGTCCTCAAGCCGGGCTTGTCCATGATATCTCCATTATTGATTCAGATGGGTTGTGCGCTATAGAAACTAACACAAGCATGTTGTATATAAAAATTCACTAAGACAAGCCATGTTGACTTCAGCCCTTATTCGGGATGGTTCACTACATCGGAAAAGACATATCAGTTAGAATAAGCTAATCGAATTTCCCAAGGATGGTGAATGAGTATTGCAATGGTAAAAAGCCGGGCCGTGACCGGCGTCAAAGCTCAGGCTGTGACAGTGGAAGTCCACCTTTCCAATGGCTTGCCCAGCTTGTCGATTGTGGGTATGCCGGAAACAGCGGTGAAAGAAAGCAAAGATCGTGTCCGCAGTGCCCTGCTGAATTCGCAGTTCAATTTTCCGCAGCAACGCATCACAATTAACCTGGCTCCCGCTGATCTGCCTAAAGAGGGCGGCCGTTTTGATTTGCCTATAGAGCCCTTGGCATTCTGGCAGCTTCAGGTCAAATTCCCGTGAAAGCGCTGGAAGACAAGGAATTTATTGGCGAACTGGGGTTGACCGGTGAATGCCGGCCGGTGCATGGCGTGTTACCGACCGCGCTGGCTGCGGCGAAAGCCGACCATGCTCTGATTCTACCGGTCGGTAATGCGGCAGAAGCCGGGCTGGTAGAACAGGGCAGAAGCTTTGGTGCCGACAGCTTGCTTGCCGTCTGTGCCCATCTGCATGGCCAGCAGCTGTTGACTATCAGCCAGACAGACACCCGTGAAGTCATACCCGACTATCCGGACCTGATTGATGTTCGCGGTCAGAGCCACGCTAGAAGGGCTTTGGAGATCGCTGCCGCCGGCAGCCACAGCTTGTTGTTTTCAGGACCGCCGGGTACCGGTAAAACCATGCTGGCAAGCCGCTTGCCGGGCATTCTGACTGAAATGAGCGAGCAGGAAGCGGTTGAGACGGCGACGGTGCACTCCATCGCAAATAAAGGTTTTGATGTTGGCCAGTGGCAAAAGCGGCCTTTCCGGGCACCACATCACACTGCATCGGCTGCGGCACTGGTCGGCGGTGGCAGTCATCCGCGTCCGGGAGAGATCTCACTTGCGCATCATGGCGTGTTATTTCTTGATTACTCAAGACTTTTTTAAGATCTGCTTCCCCCCCAAGTATACATTCTAAATGTATCATTTCGGAAGATATGGATGAGCATTCATGGCCATGATGCAGGTTAGTCGATGACTTATCTGGGTAGACCCTAACAACCTCCTGTAGTCATGGCCTATCTTCGATGCTAGTTGATAAGGACATTCCATCTTCAGGGAGAGTTTAATGAAATTTGATCTAAATGAAGCAATTCGCGATGTGCTAGATTTTCTGAAGACACATTGGAAGCCCTCATTAGCGAAGTATATTATTTGGCCATCAATGACGGTAGGTTTAGCGTCGCTTAGTGTTCCACTATGGATTGATATTGCGAACTGGATATTAGTCCACCAGAATTTTCTCCCCGATTATAAATTTCCTCTTGCGCAGCCAAATTACCCTTTGGGAGCGTCCCTTATAGCTTTATGTGTTCTTGTTTATTTCCTTGATGTATGGCTAAAGAAAAATAGTAAGCTACCCAATCAATTAAGTGAACTCCCGTCGCAAGTAGCTATTGAAATAACAACACGAATGAAGAGTGCCGGTTTTACCGCTCAACACCTTCAAGATGAAAAAATAGAAAAACTTTCTCACGAAATTACCTTGCTGCGATTTTTTGGTTCGTTTCCCAAGGAAGATAAGGCGACCGCTTTAGCAGAAAGCATTATTAATGGTGAATTGTCTGGTGGTGCTCCTCAAGCAAAAGCTAGGGCGCTAGCGCTACTTGCAAGATACCTATGCGTAGGGGAAAGGGGTGAGCAAGCGGAAAACTGGTTATCAATTTCTAAAAAGCTATGCCCAACGGATGAGGCCGAGATAGCTCAGGCATTTATTGATGCGGTTGGAGCAAACAATGTAGATGTAGCTGCTGGTTTGCTTAAGGTAAGTAGTCCGTCAAGTTATGCAGCCTTCTTTATGATTAAAAGAACAGTTGAGGGAAGCAAAGCTGCTTTGGGCTGGTTCGAAATGGCAGAATTAAGTGCTCAATCTTTAGATAATGATGGAAAGGTCGCTTTAGTTTCTGCATTGCTGTCAGAGCATCAATGGGAAAAGGCTTTAGATATTGTGGAGACACTAAGCAATGAATCCTTCTCTATGTCGCCAGCACTGGCTCAGCTTTCTGCTTTTACCTATTTGGTAAATGCAATTAAGGCTGTTGAGCTTCGTGAGAGTGTCTTGACTAATATTCCTTTTGCATCAGATCTGTTTCCACTAGCAGATGATTCTGAATCAATAGCGCTTAGAAATCGCTCTGTCGAGCTGTTTAAAATTTGTTCGGGTCTGGCAAGACATATCGGTGCTGAAGATGTAGCGAATATCGCGGATAAATATGTGCTGTGGTTAGAGCTTAGAAACAGTGAAACACATGAACTGGCAAAGGTAGAACTTCAGAGCTACTTCGTTAGTTACACTCAAAAAACGCTTGAGTATTTGCCACTGGCATTTGCTTTTGGAATCGATATCGATTTTGAGTCCATTGAAAAGGAGGTAAATAGACAGACAGCGTTAAGCCGTGAGAATAATTCAATTCTTGGTTTGGCCCGGTTTGTATTGGCACAGACAAAAAAACCAGCCTCAGCAGTGGTGGAGTATATCGTTCGCCACAGAGCTCAAATGGAGAGAGCCGTTAATTCCATTGCCATTAAGATGCTTGAAATAGAGGCATTGGCGCGATCAGGGTTGGTGGATGATGCAGAACGGCTCCTACAAAAGATGGGAGGCTCGGGGGCACCTGATGCTGAAGTAAGGAATCTGCAAAATATCATTGAGTCAGCCAAGGGTAAAGACCCAGTTGCATTAGCCATAAGCCAATATCAACAAAGTAAAGCTACCAATGATCTTTCTCATTTGGTTATTTTACTGGAAAGAGAAAACCTTGGGGATAGATACTACTCATATTGTAAGGAGCTCTTTGATCGCACTGGCCAGGAATCTGATGCTATCAGAGTTTGTAATGCCGCCTCATCACTTGGAAAATTTTCTGAGCTTCATCAATTTCTGTCAGATAAGAAGGATCTCGTTAAGAGAAGCGAGGGATTGCAGGCTCACTGGGCTTGGTCTCTATTTAGAAAGGGGGACCTAAGTGGTGCTCATGAGCAGGTTGCACTGCTGAAGCAATCTAAATCACAACAGCCCGATCTAAAAGCGCTTGAAATCAATTTGTCTATATTCGGTGGGGTTCTACCCCGATTTTGCGGACACTTCAAAGAAGCCTGATAATGGGCAAAAGGAGTGTTTATGTCAAAGAGAAGAAAATACAGCCCCGAGTTCAAACAGGGTGCTGTTGAGCAAACCCGGCAGCC
>NZ_VENF01000010.1 GCF_009711715.1 Methylophaga sp.
GACGACTTAGATGTCGTGAGCTTTCGTTTTCAGCACGTTTAGCTAACTCAAGCTTGAACGCTCTATGATGTTTGGACATAAAAAGACCCCCAGTAATTGGAATGTCCAACTATTGGGGGTCACTTCACATTGCAGGGCTTTTAATTGGCGTATGAGGTTCTAAAGCAGCTCTCTGCCAAGAAACTTGTGCCGAGTTGGCATCAAACGCGGTTTTTCTCTCTGATTTCGTCCAGGGTTTTACAGTCTATGCAGAGTGTGGCGGTCGGACGGGCTTCCAGTCGACGGATACCGATTTCGGTACCGCAAGACTCACAAAAGCCGTAGTCACCTTTTTCCAGGTCAACCAGCGATTCGTCGATTTTCTTGATCAACTTGCGTTCACGGTCACGGGTACGCAGCTCCAGGGTAAATTCTTCTTCCTGAGTAGCACGGTCATTCGGATCCGGGAAATTGGCTGCCTCGTCCTGCATGTGATGAACAGTACGGTCAACTTCTTCACGCAGTTGGGCACGCCATGTCAGCAGAATGTGACGGAAATGCTCAACCTGAGCGTCGTTCATATATTCTTCGCCTTCTTGCTCCTGGTAAGGAGTGAACTTAGCGTCGACTTGAGTGTTTTCCATGTTAAAACCTCATACTTTCTAAAACCAAGGGCGAATCTATACCAGAACGCCCCCGCATGTGCAAAACTAAAATTTCATTTTATCTCATTTGGAACAGCAGAAATCATTAATAAGGCAATTAAAAGTGGTAATTTTTGATGGTGTTCTCATTCTGGCCGAGACTGGCCATGTCGGCTGCCAAAGCGCTCGCAACCGCGCATCAGAACAGCGCGTATAGAAGCCTGCTCGGAATGTATGCAGGTATGATAAATCGTTATCCATCACAGCCGCTAAATCAGGCATCGTTTCCTACCTCCTATGGTTCCATCATACGCCACAGAAAAAGGTTAAGATCAAGCCCGCTGGGAGCATGACTTTATCGGCTTAAAACTCAGCACTGGTGATTGCTGTTACCCAAAACGACAAACCGTAGATTTTTAAAGGAGACACATGAGCAGGCCAATCAGCAAACGGGCACAGGCGATATCGCCTTTTCATGTCATGGATATTCTGGCCCAGGCCAAAGCCCTGCAAGCGCAGGGACACGATATTATTCACATGGAAGTCGGCGAGCCTGATTTTGACACGCCTACGCCGATTATCGATGCCGGCATCAGGGCACTGCAACAGGCCAAAACCCATTACACGCCGGCGCTTGGCCTGCCTGAACTCAGACAAGCCATTGCTGATTGGTACCAGACGCATTACGACGTGACCGTCTCAGCCGAACGTATTGTCATTACCCCCGGCGCCTCCGGTGCCTTGCTGCTGGTTATGGGCGCTTTGCTGGAAAACGGCCAGAAAGTCATGCTGGCCGATCCGGGCTATCCCTGTAACCGCCATTTCGCCCGTTTTGTTGAGGGCGAGGTCAATGCCGTGCCGGTTACTGCCGAGAGCCGTTATCAACTGACCGCGCAACATGTTACTGAACACTGGGACGAGCAAACCAGCATCGCCCTGGTTGCTTCACCGTCAAACCCAACCGGCACCGTCTTAGATAAAACTGAACTTGCTGCCTTATCCGCCGCCGTAAAACAACAGCAGGGCAGTTTGATCGTCGATGAAATCTACCACGGTCTGACCTATGATGATTTCGAGGCCCCAACTGCATTAGCCGTCGATCAGGACGCTTTTGTTATCAACAGCTTCTCCAAGTTTTTCGGTATGACAGGCTGGCGACTGGGCTGGCTGGTCGTACCGGAAGGCTTTACCGAAATCATGGACCGGCTGGCACAAAACCTTTATCTCGCTGCCCCCACCATGTCGCAATATGCCGCACTGGCTGCATTTGAATCAGACACGCTGGAGATCCTCGAACATCGCCGCCAAACCCTGCAGCATCGTCGCGATGCATTATTGCCAGCGCTGGAGCAGGTGGGCTTTCGATTTGCCGTTAAACCCCAGGGGGCGTTTTACCTCTACGCCGATTGCTCAGCGCTGCTGAATGAAAAGGTCCCAGACAGTATGGCGCTGTCACGCTATCTGCTGAAAGAAGCGGGTGTGGCGGTAACACCGGGCCTGGACTTCGGCAACTTCGAAGCTGAAAAACACTGCCGGTTTGCCTACACCACTAATGAAGAACGGTTGCTGGAAGCAGCGGAGCGGATAGGGCGGGCATTACGATAATTTATTCCAATCCAGGGGACTCATGTCATTGCGAGGAGGTGCAACCGAAGCCGCAATCTATTCATATCAACCAACCAGGTCAGCCAGCTTAATTCTCCGATGCCTCATTGCTTTCTCTTAGACTACCTCCTGACCTGAATCAACATCGGACAGGTCACATCATCAGAACGGCAGGCCAGTTATGATCACGCCCTCATGCTAATCCATTCGTGTACGTTGAGCTGGGGCTGACCTTATGGCAGCCGATCGTCCCTGGCTTGACGAGTGTTAGGGGAAGAGGGTGTCTGAAAGAATTGCGTATTTTGATATTTTACGTGCGATTGCCATAGTTGGCGTGGTGGCAATCCATGCATCGGGTACAGGGCTCAGTTTCGATGTAGCCAGCATCAATTTTAATTTCACTGTGCTGTGGCGCAATTTGCTGAATTTTGCCGTGCCGTTGTTTCTAGCCATTTCCGGTTTTTTTCTGGTCAGGAAACAGTTTAAGTATACGGGCGAATATTTTGCCTTTCTAAAAAAGCAGATACCACGCGTTTATATTCCTACCCTCATCTGGTCTTTAGGCTGGTTCACTATCGCCATCGTGGTTTACAACAAGCCTGTGCTTGATGAGTTGTTTAAAGTGGTGACGTTTCAGTCAAGCGGTCCTTATTATTTTATTGCTTTAATCATTCAGTTTTACTTGCTGCTTCCTGTTCTTGGCCGTTTGGCTAATCGTAACGGTTTGCTGTTGAGCGTCTTCATCAGCATTGGCATCACCTTGGGCATATTTTATGTGCGTTATTTCACCAGAATGGAGATGCCGCTGATTTTCTATGCCGGCAATTTTCTCAGTTGGTTAATGTTTTTTGTTTTGGGCATGTATCTGGGCAGTTCGAGTATCAAATTCCCGAATCCAATATTGTTAGTGCTTATCATCACTTTCTACGTTTTATCGTGTATTGAGTCCTATGCACTGATAGCAGCTTTTCACCAGCCGGCGGAAGCAGCCACAGCAGTTAAACCCTCATCCTTTCTTTATTCGTTTTTCCTGATTATTTTCCTGTTCAGAAATCAGAACTGGATTCGGTCAACAGTGCTCAAACGGCTTGGTGATAGGTCGTTTGCGATTTATCTGATTCATCTGTTCGCGTTGCAGGCAGTTGTCATGCTGACTTCACGCCTTTATCCGCAGTTTCAGCAAATGACGGTGCTGTACCAGCTATTTTTGGTTATTGTCGTCATTGTGTCTTGTAGCCTCTACATCTCCATTTCCAATCAGCTGCTGAGCTTCAGACAAGCAAGGTTGCTGGGGTTTCGGTGATAGTCCCGCCAGGCATTCTGTCACCGCTATCTGGCAGCAACATCACCCAGAACGCAACCATTCACATCATCTTTTATAAGGCGTGATATACACATAACTGATGCGAGATGCATTTGGATTTGTGCTTCTTGCACGTTAAGTTGTGTGGATGGTTTTAAGAAACACCGACACATTACAACGCTCCTTACTGGCCATTTTTGGTATTACGATACTCAGCATCCTTGTCCTGACCTTGCTTGCATACCTTCAGGCTCGTACAGAAGAGCAGAATCGCGAGCTGGCATCACTGGGTAACCAACAGATAGTGCTGGTGCAGAGCGTTGTTCGATCTGTTGTGCAGGCCGAAGCCAGCCAGCGTGCCTATTTCCTGAGTGGTGACCCCATCTATCAGGAAGAGGTTCAGGCTACGGTGACCAAGCTCAATGATGAAATGGCCAGACTCGAACGGCTTGACTCGTTTTTACCTGTGACACCGTTCAATCACACTGCACGCCTGCTGGAACTGGTTAGCATGAGAGTCGCACAGCTGGAATCGAAACTGGCGATGAGTTTCGAGGAGGGGCTTCAGGCGGTGCGTCAATCTATTCAGAGCCAGGAAGGCAAGCAGATGATGGACGCTTTAAGGGATATTGCACAGCTTATCAATGAAGAAGAACGTCGCTTTATTGCTCAGCGGGCATCGATGGCAGAACAGAATTCGCGGCAGCGAATTCACTTGTTACTGGGCGCGGCGGTTCTCAATCTGTTGCTGTTAAGTGTGGCTTACCGCGTGGTGAGAAAAGCCACCGGGCGCAGTGCGCAATTACTGGATGAAGTACACAATAAGACCCACGAAATTGCCAGTATCAATGAGTTCAGTAGTAATCTTCAGTCCTGTTCCACTGTTTCGGAAGCGCATGAGCTTTTCCGTCACTACATGCAACGTTTGTTTCCAGAGTGCAGTGGCGCACTCTACATCATGCGTAGTTCCCGTAACCTGCTGCATATGGCCACCAGTTGGAACATTGGGGAGTCACCATTTGAAGACATGATGGAGCCCCGTGACTGCTGGGCTCTGCGGCGAGGTAAACCGCACGAAATCACTGATCTGGCCAATGAGTTGAGCTGTCGCCATCTAAACCAGGACTCAAGAGCCAGTCTGTGTATGCCGCTGGTGTCACAGAGCGAGACAATTGGCATGTTGCATCTGCGTATCGAAGACAGTGAGTTGCTGCCGGTCGTGCGCGAGCGTTCTGATGCTATGGTCCACCATATCAGTGCCGCGCTTTCAGGTATTTTCCTGCGTGAGGCATTACGCGAACACAGTATCCGTGATCCGATGACGCAGCTGTTTAATCGCCGTTATCTGGAAGAGAGCATTGCCAGAGAGCTTATTCGTGCCCGCCGATCCGGTGGGAGTTTCAGCGTGGTCATGACAGACATCGACCATTTCAAATCATTCAATGATAATTATGGTCATCAGGCTGGTGATGCGGTTATCAAAGCCTTTGCCAGCCACTTGCAGAGCCATGTCAGAGGTGAGGATGTGGTTTGTCGTTACGGTGGTGAAGAGTTTCTTATTCTGCTGACTGGTGCGACACATGAACAGGCTCTGGAGCGGGCTGAATTGCTGTGCCGCAGCACGCAAAAACTGGAAATCGATTCTGCAGTCACGTCGATTCCCTCTATCACGGCCTCCTGGGGCGTGGCGACTTTTCCAGAACATGGCGAGAGCTGGGAAGGTGTTATCAGCACGGCCGATGCAGCCCTCTATCTATCTAAACGCCATGGTCGTAATCGCGTCTCGTCTGCCATTGAACTGACGAAAGTCACAGAAAAAAACAATTCAGAAGTGGATAGTAATCAATAAGCTGATGGGTCCGGCGGAATTTTCTACCAGGCATCTGCAGCTATTGCGCGTAACGCGCTAGCCGGATCATTGCTGTCTTATTGCTGTTGCAGACAACAAACCTGACTGAGACGGGTTTAGTTCTGGATGCAAACAATCAAGCCAGTTAAGCGTAGGAAAGGTTTTCCGTCACAAGCTAAATTTCATACTTTCTTTTTGAGTTCCAGCCGGGGTGTGTGATCCCATTTACAACTGAAGAAAGGAGAAACCATTATGGAACATAATCAGCGCATGCACATGGGGTGGGGACGCTTCTCCGCCATGATTCTGACTTCAGTTGTCATCATGTTTTTCCTGATGTATCAACTGGTTTTCTCTTATGACCATGCCTTTCTGAGTCTCAACCGCCTGGTAGCATCGTTGGTGATCGGTTGTGTGATGACGATTGTCATGCTCAGTTTTATGTGGTCCATGTATCAGGGCTTGAGCAGCAAAATCCTGATTCTTGTTATTGCTGCGATTGCCGGTGCGGGCATGTTATGGGGAAACAGATCTCAACTGTTGATAGAGGATATCCACTTTATGAAATCGATGATTCCACACCATTCAATTGCCATTAACAATGCACGCAAAGCCGAGATAAGCGATCCCCGAGTACGTGAGCTGGCTGATGAAATTATCGAGGCTCAGGTAAGAGAAATTGAAGTTATGAAACGACTCATAGACGACATTGCTCAAAATGGCGAACGTGCTGGTAAGCCCCTTCCGCCACGCGCTGCGGAAGTGACCGAGGAGATGTTGCCAAAAATCAGAAAAGCGGTGGAGTAGGTATCTGAGCCTGAGACAAATTTTCCAGCTCCAGAGCTAAATCTGGCTTAACAAAAAAAGCAGCAAACAACAGGTATTGATGGTCAGTACAGACCTGGTTCAGTTAATTCAGGTTCTTTATGGGGGCGGCCACACTGGACACATCAAGATGTTGATACGCATTACCCTCGCTTGGAGTATAGTCAAACTTCAGTCATATAGACTTTGCTTGCAGGTCTTGGGTAGGGTTCAACATTGTGTGGCACATTAGTCGATACATATTATCTCCCGCCCTGGCCGTTAAGAAATTAAGCTGTTCGCAAGCTAAAATCGCAACTGTTGTGATGCTGCTGATCTTCCTGTCAGGATGCGGTACCGTAGCTCGTTCATTACCTCCTAAACATAGCTGCTGGTCTGATCAGGAGCAATTATCGGAAAGGACCCGGACATACTCTGAAATCAGTCAACAGCAACTACTGGATGTAGCAGAAAGTTTGCTAAAACTGAGCTGGAAGAGCGATGTGGAAGTCAGTAAGTCCAGGCATACACTCACAGCCAAAATTCGCAGTGATAGCTGGTTCTATCTTTTCCTTGTGGCATATTTCGGTGTTGTTGACGAATTTTGGCTAATCACTACTCGACCTGACGCCGCCGGTGTGAATGTTTGTGTGCAAATTCAGGGGCAGTATTTAACTGACACCTATGTCCTGGGGGCTGAGCCCGTTACTCATGTTGTTTATCCTGTTTCGGCGGTTAAACGGCCCCAGGGACCTTTTACGCCGCCTGCAGAGGCAATGGCGATCGACTTCGGCACAATCTGGGCGCGTATGGACTATCTTCTGGGGCTGCGATCAGATTGGTTAGCCTGTTCGTCTAACGGGCCGCATAAAAATCCGACCAGAGATCGCATGGAATTCGATCCATTTTGTCACAATTTAATAGCAAGCCCGGCGCGTCCATCACCTCCACCGCAGAGACAACCCGGTGGTAAGGAAGTAAATGACTGAAGCAATCTGCTAAATCTGTCAATAAGTGGTGTCGCTGCTTTAGACAAATTAAAAAGCTGCTGGCCGTCTGCCAGTTGAAAGCAGTATGACCAGCAGCGTATGAATAATGATAAACAACCGATCGTTTCGGTTCAGTTAACTCAGGTTCTCCACGGGTGGTCAGGTAAATCGCAAACCCCAATCGTTTCGACACCAGCGCGTGCCACCAGATTATCGTTTTCGACAGAACTGCCACTGACACCGATTGCACCCGACATGTAACCTTCTTCGTCAACAATCGGTACACCGCCGGGGAAGGTGATCAGACCGTTATTGGAATGTTCGATGCCATATAAAGGCTGACCGGGCTGCGACAGTTGACCAATTTCTCCACTTGGCATGCCGAAATACAATGCTGTCTGTGCTTTTTTTATAGCAATATCGATACTGCCAACCCAGGCATCATCCATACGATAGAAAGCTTTCAGGGCGCCGCCCGAGTCGACAATGGCAATACACATTCGGGTTTCCGTTGACTCGGCTTTCTCAAGCGCACCGTCGATCGCTTTTTTTGCTGCTTCTGATGTAACGTGCATAGAGACCTCCTTGATAAATGGCTGGATCGTTATGTCGATAACGCTGTCGAACCGGGTTAACGATCCAGCCAGGACGTACTGACTTCTGCTTCAAATCGTCAGTCTTTATCTTTTTCAGCGTTCGACACCACAGCTGACAACACACCAGTCGGTTTTGTTTTGATAGCGATCAAACTATGACAAAAACAGCTTGTCGTCAGGGCTTCACCAGGAGTCTTATGTCAAGTCACAGCCTAACGGAGGTATTGGATTTGTTTAGGCATAAGAAGACAGACACAATAAAACCAGGCTTCGCAGACTAGAGGAGGCATTGATGTTCTCGTCCTGTTGGCCCTTATTCGCACTGGTTATGCTGATTATTCTGGTCTGGCAGTTGTGCTGGTGGGGCGTGAAGATTTCATCGGCTTTGTATGCGCGCTCTGTGGTTTTGCTGACGGAGGTGAAACAGCAAAAAGGGGTTGCCGGGCTCTGGCTGAGATTCAGCGCCTCTTTTCCGGAAACCAGTCAACTTTTGCAGGCACGATTCACGACCCGGCGTTTTTCGGGGTTGATATTGACTTTGATTGTGCTGTTTATGCTCTATTTTCTGGCGCTGTTCGGTGGTTTGGTCGGAGAGTTGCTGGAAGCCGAGGAGCTGATTCAAGTTGATCACTGGATCAACGACCAACTCACGGTGATAAGAACTGATAGTGCTGTCACGACCTTTGCCTGGCTAACCGATCTGGGCGGTTCACCGGCGCTGCTGGCGGTGGCAATTGTCGCTACCGGCTTGCTCTGGGCGCATCAGCGTACCCGTCTGATCGCGCCGCTTTGGCTCACAGTGTTTGGCTCGCAATTAATGACTTATTCCGGTAAATTTTTGTTGCAGCGTCAGCGACCCGAATCAATCACCGGACTGGTCGAGGTGACGCCATCTTTTCCCAGCGGACACGCTACCAGCGCACTGGCAGTTTACGGGTTTATGGCCTACATCATCAGCAGAGATCTGAAAACAGTCCGTCAGCGGTTTGAACTGGTCTACTGGACAGCGGTATTAATAGGCCTGATAGGTTTCAGCCGCCTGTTATTGAGTGTGCATTATGCCAGTGATGTCGCGGCTGGCTTCCTGGTTGGGAGCTTCTGGTTACTGCTTGGGATAGCGGTTGCCGAGCAATCTCAAAGGGCCCGATAAAACCTGTCTCAGGCGATTTGTTTATTCGGTCAACGATAGAACTTATTAAAGACATAGGGTAAGCGTATGCAAACCAGCTCAGTTCCAGGCTGGCTGAAACCGGGCTACACACTGCTGGTCTGTATTATTGTGCCGGTGTACTGGCAGGCGTTGGGACCCAGCAATTTCCTGTGGTTTTCTGATATCGCACTCATCACGCTTGTTCCCGCTGTCTGGCTGGAAAACCGGCTGTTATCCAGCACCATGGCCGTCAGTGTTTTGTTTCTGGAGCTGGCCTGGGTGGTGGATTTTGTCAGTGGTGGTGAGTTGATAACGATCGCGGCGTATATGTTTGCTGAGGATGAGCCCTGGCTTATCAGGTTGTTGTCAGGCAGTTTTCACCTGGTTTTGCCGCCTTTATTGATTTTTTTGCTGTACCGGCTGGGCTATGACAGGCGGGCCTTGCCGTTACAGATTTTAATTGCCCTGATCGTGTTGCCGCTGACCTTTGTTCTGACAACGCCGTCAGACAATATCAACTGGGTTTACGGGCTGGGCCAGCCACAGCAATTGCTGCCACCACTGGTTTATTTATGTTTGTTTTTCCTGGCGCTTGTATTGCTGGTTTACCTGCCGTCTCACCTTGTATTAAAGCGTTTTTTCAGCGCTGATCATGTAGATAATTAGCGCCAATACCGCATCGGTTTTATCAGGCTGAAGGCTGCTTAAAGTTTCAGAGAGACGCTGGAACCCCCCTGAATTCACTGACATTATTTTCAAACCGGGAGGATGCAGGAAACCGCTGATTTCAGCTAACATCGGAAACGGTATGGGACAGCTGCTATTCAGACAGAAATCACCTGAAGTACCCAGTGCCTGGGCCAGATTGCGATGGTATGGCCCGGGTTTGTTGTGGATGCTTTCTGCTGTGGGGACCGGTTCGATTCTATTCACCCCACGTGTAGCTGCGGTTTATGAGTATCAGCTGTTTTGGCTGTTACTGCTCGTCGTTTTTTTCATGTGGATCATGATTCGCGAGATGGCGAGATTCTCTATTGCCAGCGGGAAAACCATGCTGGAGGGTATGTATACTCTGGGCGGCCCGAAGGGCTGGGCGGTCTGGTTTATTTTTGTGCCTCAGTTATTGGCAGCCAGTATCGGCATAGCCGGCCTTTCTGGCGTTGTGGGCAGCGCGCTGCAAAGTGTTTTACCGGGAAGCGGGAGTTTGTATGCTTGCCTGTTGATTGTTGTCAGTACGATCTTTGTAGCCTCAGGCAAGTATCTGATTATTGAGCGTTTCAGCCGGAGCATGGCGATTATGCTGATGGCGATGGTTATCCTGTCAGCTGTGGTGGTTTCACCGGACTTAGCCCAGCTTGCAAAGGGCCTGAAGCCTTCCTGGCCTGAGCAACCTGACCTCTATATTATTCTGCCCTGGGTGGGGACAATCCTGGCGGGTTCGATGGGCATTGTCTGGTTCGGTTACTGGACCGCTACCCGTGGATTCGGCGGTGGTCTTGAAACACTGGATCGTGATGACGAACAAGCAGACGGTTCCACCCAAACCGAGTTTGATCAAACCCGTCAGGCGAGAATTGACCGGGCCAAAAGCTGGGTTAGCGTGATGTCCGGTGCAGCGACATTGGGCGTTGTCGGCGGCTTGATTGTGATCAGTTCCTTTTTGATACTTGGCACCGAACTGCTGGCGCCGGATGGCACCGTTCCCAAGGGGGCTGATGTCGCAGTGGATTTAACCCGCCTTTTTTCAGATGTGTGGGGACAGGCCGGTGAGTATCTGTTACTGGCGGCGATTATTATTGCCCTGGGAGGCAGTGTGCTGGCCAACCAGGATGGCTGGGGGCGAAGTTTTGCCGATATCACCCTGATTCTTACCCGGCATCAGCGGGAAGCAGGGGAGCTTAACAAAGTCTTAAAAGCTATCCAGACTCTGGTTGCTAAAACAGGATTTTTATTATTTAAACGTCTGCACCTGAAAAGACTTTTCGTTGCTACCGTTACCGGGATCGTACCGATTGTGATTGTTATGTTGTTCAAAGACCCGGTCAAGGTGATGTCACTATCAGGCATTATCGCTGCGTTGCATACGCCGTTTATCGCGTTGACTGCTTTGTATGTCAACCGTACCCGACTACCGGAACAGATTAGACCCAATTTCTTCGAGACAAGCTGTATGTTCGCGGCCGGGCTGTTTTACCTGGGCTTTGCTGGGATTTTTGTCTGGGACTTGCTTGCTAACACAGGCGGAGGCAGTTAGTGATGTCAGAGCTAGCTTCAGCTAAGTCGCGCGGGCGAGGGTATTTATGACAGATGAAACAGGAATAACACTTTATGAGTGACTGGCTTCAGTTAAGCCTGTTAACGCTGATGGCGGGGATGATGATGCCTGCCGGTGCGGCGTTGGCGAGCATTGAACGTATCCAGCCGCGTTGGTTGGAGACTGAATTCAGGCATGCGGTGATTGCTTTTGGCGGCGGTGCCTTATTGGCAGCAGTGGCGCTGGTTCTTATTCCGGAAGGTATCAAGGATCTGCCTGTCATGGCTGTTTGTGTCTGTTTTGCCGGTGGTGGTCTGGCATTCATGATGCTCGACAGATTTCTGGCTGCAAAAGGCAGCTCTGCCAGTCAGTTAGCTGCGATGCTGGCCGACTTTATTCCTGAAGCAATGGCAATGGGGGCAACGTTTACTGTTTCTCCTGAGGCGGGCCTGTTGCTGGCATTGATTATCGCTTTGCAGAATCTGCCTGAAGGTTTTAATGCTTACCGGGAGTTGGCAGAATCAACGCGCAATCGACCTGTCTATCTGATCATCGCTTTTCTGTTAATGGCATTGCTTGGGCCGCTAGCCGGTCTCACCGGCCATTTTTTCCTGGCAGCGTATAAAACCGTCATTGCTGGCATTATGGTATTTGCTGCAGGCGGTATTCTTTATCTTATCTTTCAGGATATTGCACCGCAGGCCAGGTTGAAAAACCATTATGCGCCACCACTGGCTGCGCTTGGCGGTTTTCTACTGGGCTTGATTGGACATATGCTGTTAACACCCTAAAACAAACTCAGCCACAGGAGTAATCTGCGTCCTCTTCACATTGCACGTTGCCATGAATGAACGAAAGTGGTTAAAGCCTGTCACAAGCTTTTGATTAAGCTATTTATGCTGTGTTAGCTTAGTTAATTGTGTTGAAAACATGGCTGCAAGAGGTGAGGGGCCTGACAGTCGCAGCTTTCAGCCAAAGAGAGAGATAAATCCATCAATAACAACGAGAGGACAGGTGCTGTATGGTGTCTGAAGGATTAAATAACAATACCCCATCGTGGGCCAGCATCCTTGGTGTGGTGGCTATCATGCTGGGGGTTTTTCTAACTGCCGTTCATGGCAACGAAGCAATGAAACAGTCTGTAATCGTCAACAACATGCCCGCCAGCGGTGTGATGCCTGAAGCAGACTGTCCTGAAGAAGAGCTTGAAGAAGAAGGTATTACTGTCGCTGAATGTGAATATCTGATTGACCACGTCAAAGGTATTGCAATGGCCGCCCCTGACTGGTTCCCCACTGCACAAATAACACTCGCCGGTATCGGTGCTGTGCTGGCATTTCTCTCCATCATTATTGGTGGTGCACTGGTGAATTACACTCCCTGGGCTTCGAAAGCGGCTGTGGCCGTATTCAGTGGTCTGGCTGCCGTTGACCTGCTGCAGTTTGCAGCTGTGGTAAACACCGGCCCGACTCTTCGAGAAGTCTATCTGGGTGGCATTCTGCTCTGGTTTGTCCTGCATCTGATGCTAGTCGTCGGTGCACTGGCGGGCAGACACACAGAAGCTGAAGCTTAATTCTTCAATCATTGCAACGAACTATAAACGGAAGCTGTTATGCAAAGACAAGGTTTTAACAGAACGGCGGTAATCCTGCATTGGTTGCTGGCTGTTTCAATTTTCTTTTTATTCATTTCCAGTTGGTGGATGATGGGGCTACCGTTGCCATCACCGGAATTGCAGTTCCGGGCTTTCCCGTTCCAACTGCATAAAAATATCGGTATCACCCTGGTTATTATTATTCTGATGCTGCTGTATGTGCGTTTGTGCCATCGTCCGGCGCCGGTGGACTCGACGCATATGACCGGCTGGATGCATTGGCTTGCGATACTGGCACATGTGGCGATTTATGGTCTGGTGCTGGCCGTGTGTATCACTGGTTATATGTCATCAGCGCATACCCGCTGGGATACCGTGTGGTGGTGGACTATCGAGTTTCCACGTATTGCGGCACCGGATGAAGAAATGAACGAGTTCTGGGGTGAACTGCATACCTATGCAGCCTGGGCCTTGCTCGGTATCGTCGCGGTTCACGTCAGCGGAGCGATTTATCATGCTTTCCGCAACGACGGTATTGTGCGTCGTATGATGCGCTGGTAAATGTGCCAGAAATAAAGAAAAATGGGTCGCTTTGGCGGCCCATTTTTTTTGTCCGTCACAAACGCAACTGACAGCGTCGATGATGGCGAATGATAACCAGCTTTGCTGGCAATGATTTTTGGTTTCTTGCCCGGGTTTCTGGTGATGCTTGCCGGTCTGGAAGAAAAAACCGTATTCTGGTTCCAGGCAGTGGCTGATTTGTGCCGTTATCAGTGGTGTCTGATCGGTTAGAAAACGGTGAGGAACAGAATCCCGTCACATCGTCTCATACTGACACCGCCATTGAAGTACAGACGCAGCAAAGCCCGGAAAGTTGAACAGTCAGACTATCAGGAGAGCACTATATGGAGGACCCGAGAGTATTCTTCGCTGCTGAACGCACTTTGCTGGCCTGGCAGCGCACCGGCATGGTGTTGATGGCGTTTGGTTTTGTTGTCGAACGTGCCGGTTTATTGCTGAAAGTCCTGGGGAAGGTGAACCCAATTCACGATTTGACGCTGTTCTGGCTGGGTATGGTGTTTATGCTGCTCGGTGTACTGACTATTGTCATCGCGGTGTTTCAGTTCTCCCGGTTGCTACCTTCTTTCTCAGAGGTTGAGCGTCCTGCCGGCTACCGGGTGGGCATCAGTCTTGGTCTGAACCTGCTGGTCGCCATGGCCGGCCTGATTATGTTGTTGTTACTGTTATTCCTGCGTTTCTGATCGAGTCACTTGCATCGGCTGAGAGGAGAGAGGCATACTCAGTCACTCAAAATAAGACAAGGAGGAAAATATGACTATTTCTTTAACGCCGCTTATCTCGCTGATCGCCGGTATCCTGGTACTACTGATACCGCGTTTGCTCAATTATATCGTTGCTGTTTACCTGATTCTGATCGGGCTGGTTGGACTGTTTGGCGGTAACCTCAACATAACACCATAAATGTGAGATTAGTCACAAAAAGGAGCAATCAGCCTTAAGTTATGTCGAGACCGTTGACAGTGCTTGTGGCACTGAGGGTCACTTGCAAATCCAAATTATTTATAAGGAGGAAATGCATGAGACACGCCAAGCTTTTCGCTTTGATGATTCCTTTTCTGAGTCCAGCAGTCATCGTTGCCGACTCACCTTTCACTAAACCTGATGGTACCTGGGTGAACCTCAGTGGTACGGCGATAGAAACCGATGCTAACGGCTTTGTGACCGGCAATATGGAAAAAAATATTATTGATACTATGGAGCTGGAAGCTGACACGCTCGTCACTCTCGACGAACAGGCCTGATTAAAACACTTCAGTTGAATAAAAGCGCCCCGCGATCATGCCGGGGCGTTTTTTCTTTCATTCATTCCCCGCCCTTAGCAAAGGCAATATTTCACGAAGTGGCTGCTCCGGCAGACTGACCAGTGTTCTTTTGTTGTTGCCTTCTATCGCGAGCAGACTTATCAGACCGTTGAGCGCGTGACAAACAGCATCCGTTCTGACCGTCCAGGTATTAAAGTTGGTGATCATGCCGCCATGGGCGCGGTCCGGATTGGCAATATCGTAGCTGTTTTGTGGATTGTAGGCATTTTGTATCAGCCAGCGACTGGTTCGCCACATGGCTTCACGATAATGCTGACAGTCGGTGAGCTGTTGTTGTGAACAGAAGTTATACCATTCACCCATCACTTCATTAATCCAGCCGTTACCACTGGTCGTCATCGCATCCAGATAACGGCCATGGCTGAATAAATCGCTGTGACTGACAATCTGCCGCTGCAGCAAGACATCCGCGATTTCAATAATCGTTTTGCGGTAGACCGGTGCCGGATCAACTTTCGCCAGATCTATTAAAGACATCATGACCCAGCTGGATGATATCGAGTTGGCCGGGCGGTAGTCGTCGGCAACCAGCGGCCCCTGTTCAGCGACCTCGCTGAGTAACAACTCGGCAATCTTATGTGCACCATCAAGATAGTGGCTGTCGCCCGTGACCCCATAAAGCCGGGATAAAGCCGATAACACCTGACCGGTGTAAAGAAATGACTGCTTATCTTTGAGTGTCCACGCGCCATCTTTGCAGCGGGCAACCGGAATCACGTTGCCGTCATCTTTGATCATTGTCAGTAACCAGTTCCCGGCCGCTTTGGCAGCATCCAGATAAACCCGGTTTTGCGGTTCATGCTGATTCATCAGCAACAGGGTGAAAATGGTTTTAGACGTGGTGCCAACCACTATCCGGCAGGTACCTTTGCCGGTTTCGGGGTTGAATCCGTAGTCAAAACCACCGGCATGAGGCCCGGTTTTTAATTGCCGGGCCAGAAGAAAGTCGGCGATGTCAGCAAAGCGGGCTTCAATATCGGGATCAGGCTGTAATGCATTGAGTCGGATCAGTGTGTAGAGTGCGGTCGCGGAATAGGTGGTGCGCAGCAGATCTTCCGCTTCATCCTTATCAGCATTGTAGAATTTAAAAAATCCATGTAACGCCGGATCCTGCTGGCGCAGCAAATAGGCGAGGCTGGCATCAATCTGAGTTTGAATATCCTCGTTATTTAATGACCTCACCGCCACACGATGACCCAGTGATTCGACACCACGCCCTTTGTAGTCAATGATGCTGTAACGCCGTGACGGGTGATAATCGAACGCGATTTTGAAGCGGTAATTCTCGACAATGGCTGGATCAACTTTCCCACCGGCCTGCATTGTTTTCAAAGTGGCCTGTCGCAGGGTCGATGTCAGATCTTTGCCATTGGCGCTTGCTTTACCGACCAGATCGCCACGATGATAAGCGCTGACAGTAATTTGCCAGTTGGTACGTTGATAGTGGTTATCCCAGTCCCGTTCCAACTGGTTAAGCTCGGCCAGTGGTGCCTGCTGAATATGCTCTTGCGCGACGGCCCACACAAAATCGACAACCTGATCACGGAATACGTCGTGAGACACATCCGGTACAAATAACTTTCTATCAGCTAATGACGATGTTGATAACAGCAGCAGAACGCAGAACAAAAAAGGATACTTATTCATCGACGCCTCCTTGAGGAGATCAGATTCTAGCACCGCTTAAATCAGCTCATGACAGAATATTCAAAAGCGTTACAGAACCAAGTTAGCATGGGGGATTGAGGCAGCCTGTGGCTGACATCACAAAAGTCGCTATGATAGAGCCTGTCACAAGCTAGGGGTAAAAGGATGCATCCAATTGAACTACTGGGGCTATGCCTTGCTCTGATCTCTATGGCTGCGTTACCGGGATTGAGTGTGGTGATGGTCACGTCAGAAACACTGGCCAGGGGGTTACGTTCCGGTGTGTATACGGCTGCGGGCATTGTGGCCGGGGATGTTATCTGGCTCCTGCTGGCATTGTCAGGCCTGGTGACAATCTACCCATTATTGGAAAATCACTGGTTTATAGTGAGATCTATCGCCGCTGTTTTCCTTGCTTATCTCGGCATTCGGCTTATTTGGCCAAAGCAGAACAAAGCCGGTCAATCTGTATCGGCAGTTTACAGCAATGAATGGCAGGGATTTATAGCGGGACTGATGCTGACGCTGGCCGATGTTAAAGCCATTTTGTTTTATATGGCCATTTTGCCGGCTTTTGTTGAAGTGTCGAGCTTAGCCCTGTTCGATATGGTTATTCTGCTCATCATTACCATTCTCAGCGTAGCGATAAGCAAACTCGCTTATGTCGTGGCAGCAGTTAAACTGGGTGAAAAACTATCGTTCACATCACTGGACAAATTACGCTTTCTTTTTGCCATCATACTTTTTGTCATTGCTGCCTGGCTGTTGATACAAGCCTGAGCCGTAACTTTTGATTAATGTACACAGAATTGTTTATTCAATGAAACTGAAGATGAGAAAGCAGGTCAGTTAAGCGATAATATAGGTATTTATTGCAGTGTCAGTGACTATGACCGAAAATAATCAGGCCGAACTGGACGAAGTAATCTGCGATTGCAGCGGCACCACCCGCGGCAAGATTCTGAGTCTGGTTGAACAGGGCATCATCGACCCCGATACCATCTCCCGTAAAACCGGAGCGATCTCCGGTTGCGGCTCCTGTGAATGGGATATTGAATCCATTCTGGACCAGGCGATAGCCAGGCTCTAATCAGGCTTGTTTCAGATTTTCCAGATACAGTACCGTCGCACCGGCCACAGCAGCCGGAATCACCAGAAAATTCACGATCGGAATCATCGTCGCCAGCATCGTGGCACCGCCGAAACCCAGCGCCAGTCCCCGGTTGTTTCTGAGTATATTACGCTGCTGACGGAAATCCAGCTGATGGTTACCCATCGGATAATCATGATAATCCAGCGCTAAAGTCCAACTGGTGAACAACAGCCACAAGGCCGGGGCGAACAGATTAAGGCCCGGTATCCACGACAGAATAAATAAAGGAATAACCCACAGCAGCAGGTAGCTGGTCTTACGCAGCTCATTGAAGATCATTTTGGGACTGTCTTTGAGCATCTGTGACCAGGGCATATCCGGAGGGGGAGTGCCGGCCACATTCTTTTCCACCATCTCCGCCAGAATGCCGTTAAAGGGCGCAGCAAGAATATTAGCTACGACTGAAAAGGTGAAGAACACAATAATCACCAGCAACAATACAAACAGCGGCCAGATCAGCCAGGTCAGCACACTTTCCAGCCAGGTCGGCAGCCAGTCCGGCATCAGCGCATCCAGCCAGCTGCCGAAATTCGACATCCCGAACCAGATAGCAACGCTGAATAAGACTGTATTAATCAACATTGGCAGATAGGCGAACCGACGCACGCCGGGCTGATTAATAAGCGAAAATCCCTGGAGCAGATAGCGGGCGCCTCGGACAATATTCTGCATGATTACCTCTGAAATTTATGCGTGGTAAATTGCCATCAGTGCATTACAGGCCGGTGAAATGAGCCGGCCCTGTTAACAAGTCATTCCGAAAGTCTATGCCTAGTTTGCCACAGACAAATATAAGCGCCACAGGGGTTTGCGATGTTTGCTCATTAACGGAAGTCGAAAGCTTGAAAAAGTCATCATGGCTGTGAAAGCATGATGTAATCAGTTTATATCTGATCATTAGCTGTTCCGGCACCAACAGGTGCCGGAACAGCCATTAAGCGGTGTTTAGCTGGATATTAGGGCAGGTGAACCGGTGTGGGGGGGACCCAGCCTTCTTTACGGTGCTCAGCGACGACGGTCGTATAAACGCCACCACGTACATTGAAGATCCCGGTCACGCGCATAAAGCGTGGGTCGCAGGCCGCGACCAGATCGTTCAGAATTGTGTTGGTTACTTTTTCGTGGAAAGCCCCTTCATCACGATAAGACCACATATATAATTTGAATGATTTCAACTCGACGCATTTCTGATCGGGTACATAATCAAGCTTAATCGTGGCAAAATCAGGCTGGCCGGTTTTAGGGCAGAGACAGGTAAATTCAGGTGTCTCGATGTGAATGCTATAATCACGCTCGGGCGTGGCGTTATCAAAGGTTTCCAGATGTTTGCTTGGTTGAGTGGACATGGACAATCTCAAATTGAAGTTAAACGGCTATTATCTCTTAACTAAAAGATTAAATTAAGTGTTAGAAATCATCGTCCTCACTCTCATTGTCATCGTCGCCTTTATCGCGACCAGCTGGTATGCACATCAGCGCAGCCAGGAGCGGGCCAAAGCCTTCGAAAGAGAGTTGGAAATTGATGAGTCCCGCGAGGATGATTCTTTCCAGCAGCGCTTTGACGCACTTTTCGAGCAAGAGTTGCATGAAGATGACGACTCAAGCGCTGAAAAAGACAAACATCGCCTCAGCGATACCGCAGATCGCGAACCGGATTTGTTCGATGAGCCTCCGCCAACCATGGACGAGTCCGGCTCAGCGACGCAGGTCGATGAAACGCCTGAAGATAAACCCGACTGGGAAATGGTGGTGGCCTTTACTATCATGGCCCCTGAGGGGCGGGCATTCACTGGTCGTGCGGTGAAAGCAGCACTGGAAAAACATGATCTGCACTTTGGTGATATGCAGATTTTTCATAAACATGTTGCCGGTTCACGCAAACAGATCCTGTTCAGTGTCGCTAATATTCTTGACCCGGGCACCCTGTTGCCAGACAAATTTGTATCGATGACTACCCCGGGTCTGTTAATTTTCACCCGCCTTCCCGGTCCGGTGAACGGGCTGGCTCTGTTTGATGATTTGCTGGATACCGCCCGCGGCATCAATGACCAGCTTGGTGGCATTCTTTGTGATGAGTCCAGACAACCAGTCAGTGACGAAGCGCTGGAAGCCACCCGCAGCAAAATTCTCAATTATCAGATGTCAGCACAGGCAGAAAGCGACCAATTTTCGAATGACTACTTCAACTGAGAATGAGCAGCGCGCTGCAGAGTTGCGCGAGCTCATTAATCACTATAACTACCTCTATTACGTTGCTGATAACCCTGAAGTGCCGGATGCCGAATATGACCGGCTGTTTCGCGAACTGCAGGAGCTGGAACAAGCTTATCCGGAACTACTGACGGCTGATTCCCCAACCCAGCGCGTGGGCGGCGAGGTGCTGCAGAAATTTGCCGAGGTTGAGCATGCGATGCCGATGCTTTCCCTCGATAATGTTTTTGATCAGGATGAACTGACCGCCTTTGATAAACGGGTACGGGACTGGCTCAATACCGACGAACCGCAGACCTATGCGGCAGAGCCCAAACTGGATGGCCTCGCCATCAGTATCCGTTATGAAAATGGGTTACTGGTTCAGGCGGCGACGCGGGGTGATGGCAGTCGGGGAGAAGACGTCACTGCCAATGTCCGCACGATCAAGTCGGTGCCGTTGAAATTACTGGGCGATAATATCCCGGCGGTAATTGAAGTTCGTGGCGAGATTTTTATGCCTAAAGCGGGCTTTGAAAAACTTAACAAAAGCCAGCTGGAAAATAACAAAAAAGCTTTTGTGAATCCGAGAAATGCCGCAGCGGGTTCTTTGCGTCAGCTGGATTCACGCATTACCGCAAAACGTCCCCTCGATATTTATTGCTATGGCATTGGTTATCTTGAAGGTATGGAAAGACCGGAAAGCCACTCAGCGGCCATGCGCCTGATTGAAAAAATGGGTTGCCGTGTTTCACCTGAGCTCAGAACCCTGACCGGGTTGGATGCATGCCAGGATTATATCAACTGGCTGGGAGAGCGCCGCGCCTCGCTGCCGTACGATATTGATGGCGTGGTGTTCAAAGTCGACAGCACGGCATTACAGGAAAGACTGGGCTTTGTTTCCCGCGCTCCACGCTGGGCTATCGCCTATAAGTATCCGGCGCAGGAAGAAATGACGGTGGTCGAGGACATCGAAGTTCAGGTCGGCCGCACCGGCGCGTTAACACCAGTAGCAAGACTGAAGCCGGTGTTTGTGGGTGGCGTTACCGTCTCCAATGCGACCCTGCATAATGAAGATGAAATTCGCCGTAAAGATGTGCGAATCGGCGATACGGTAATTGTACGCCGCGCCGGTGATGTCATCCCGGAAATTGTGAAAGTCATTGAATCAAAACGACCCGCTAATGTCCGTGAGTTCATCATGCCGACGGCATGTCCGATTTGCGGCTCTGATGTTGAACGGGGAGATGGTGAAGCGGTATCGCGCTGTAGCGGCGGTCTGTTTTGCGCGGCACAGCGCAAAGAAGCGATCAAACATTTTGCTTCCCGCAAAGCGATGGATATTGACGGTCTCGGTGATAAGCTGGTCGAACAGATGGTCGACAGTGGCATGATTAAAAACCCGGCCGATCTGTTTCTGCTGACTGCTGAAGAAATTGCCGGTCTGGAAAGAATGGGGCAGAAGTCGGCTGAAAACCTGGTCAATGCACTGCAGAAAGCGAAGCAAACCCGTTTCCCGCGCTTTTTATATGCTTTGGGCATCCGTGAGGTCGGTGAAGCCACCGCACGTTCACTCGCGATGCATTTCAGTGATCTGGATTCATTAATGCAGGCCGATGAAGAATCCCTGGTCGAGATTGAAGATGTTGGTCCGGTCGTAGCTCATCATATCGAGACCTTTTTCCAGCAGGAACACAACCGTGAGGTCATCGAGCGTTTGCTGGAAGTTGGTGTGCAGTGGCCCCGGGAAGAACAGGCCGGTGCCAGCTCGGCGCTCAGTGGTAAAACCATTGTGCTGACCGGCACACTGGACAAAATGTCACGCAGTGAAGCAAAAGAAAAGCTGCTCGCGCTTGGGGCAAAAGTCGCCGGCAGCGTGTCGAAAAAAACCGATTATGTAGTGGCCGGGGCCGAAGCCGGTTCCAAGCTGACCAAGGCGGAATCGCTGGGTATTCCGGTTGTTGGTGAAGACACCCTGATTGAATGGTTAACACAGGAATAATTTATGACAGCTGTTGCTGATGCAATTAAGAAAGTCGCGACCGGTCCGCATTTGAGCAAGGATCTGAGCCGGGAGGAGGCCTATGCCGCCACCATGGAAATCCTGTCAGGTGAAGCCGATCCGGTAAGAGCGGCGATTTTCTTTATTGCCATGCGCATGAAACGTGAAACCAATGAGGAAAACCTCGGTATTCTGCAGGCGTTACAGGCCAAGACCGAGCAGCGGGAAGCCGAGGTTGAGGATTTATTGATTTTTGCCGATCCATTTAATGGCTTTAATCGTCATTGTCCGGTCACCGCATTTCTGCCCGCTGTGCTTGCAGCTTCTGGTCTGCCTGCTGTGTCGCAAGGGGTGTTTGAAATGGGACCCAAGTTCGGCGTGACCCATGCCCAGGTGCTGAAACTGGCCGGCTATAACAACATCATGCCGGTGCCGGAAGCGGCCAAAGCAGTGAATAATGCGGATATCGGCTGGGCATACCTCGATCAATCCGCTGCCAGCCCGCTGGTTTATGCCTTGCAGGCATTACGCACACAGATGATAAAACGGCCGAGTATCGCGACACTGGAAAAAATGGTCATGCCTGTTAAGGCCAAAACCAGAACACATCTCGCTATCGGCTTTGTGCACAAGGAATACCCCGCCATTCTGGGCTGGCTGGCGGCTGCTTTCGGTTATCATTCGGCGTTTATTGCCCGGGGGCTGGAAGGTGGTATCGTTCCGACCTTACGTGAAGCTTCCAATAATCATCGTATGCTCAATGCCGAGATGCAGGAGTGTCGCCTGGATCCCGCCGATTTTGGTATCGAGCAGGACACCCGCGGTGTTAAAGTGGATGATGATGACGTCACGGCAGAAAGAACGCTGGATGAGGGCATGCAGGCCTTGAAAGGGCAGCGCGGACCGGCCTACGACAGCCTGGTGTATGGTGCTGCAATTGCGCTGTGGCATACCGGGCTGCAGCCATCCCAGCGTCAAGCGGCAGACCATGTCCGCGACATCATTAATAGCGGTAAAGCCAAAGCACATTTTGAGGCTGCAATTCAATCATGATTTATCAACAGACTCTGACATACAACAACAGCGGTCGCGGTACCAGCAACATTAGCCGTGATGTTCAGCAACTGGTGGCTGAATCCGGTATCAAAACCGGCACCTGTCATATTTTTGTGCAGCACACCAGTGCATCCCTGATGCTCTGTGAAAATGCCGATCCTGACGTTCGCCATGACCTGGAAACTTTTATGCAACATATTGTGCCGGACGGCGATCCGATGTTTCGCCATCAGGATGAGGGCCCGGATGATATGAGTGCCCATGTCAGAACAGTACTGACCAATCCGGATCTGACAGTACCAGTCAGTGGTGGGCAGTGCGATCTTGGTGTCTGGCAGGGGATTTATCTGTGGGAGCACCGGACCCATCCCCAGCGCCGCCGCGTGATCGTCACGGTGCAGGGCGAATAATCATGAGTGAATTCGACAAGGGTGCTGATGATAATAACTGGCCGCAGGACTGGGATGATGAGAAAAGTAAAACCCAGGTCAAAAAGGAACTACAGGCTTTAAGAGATCTTGGCAAGGAATTGATATCATTGCCAAAAAAGGATATGGATAAGCTCGATTTACCGGAAGATCTGCGTGAGGCGATCCGGGATGCACAGTCAATGAGCAAGGGCGCGCTTAAACGCCAGACCGGTTTTATCGGTGGTCTGATTGCAGCTACGGATCATGAATCGATTGAAAGGCAACTGGCGCAGTTAAAACAGCCGCATCAGGGACAAGTGAAGCAGTTTCATCAGCTGGAAAGCTGGCGTGACCGTTTGCTGGCCGGCGATGATGATGTTTATGGCGAGCTGATCGCTGAGTTTGAGGCTTTTGATGTGCAGCATGTCAGACAGCTGGTCAGGAATGCGGTACGGGAAGCCAGGCAGGACAAGCCGCCGAAATCGGCCAGACAGGTGTTCCAGTATCTGCAGGAGCTACAGCAAAATCATTGACGCGGCAGTTCAATCACGAAGCTCGCGCCGCCAAGGCGTGAGCGTTCCAGATTGATATTGCCCTCATAAGCGACAATGATATCGCTGACAATGGCCAGTCCAAGACCCTGGCCCTCGGCCTGGGTATCAATTCGGTGGCCACGTTTAATCACAAACCCCTCGGCCCGAGCAGGGATGCCACTGCCATCGTCCTCGACACGGATCCGGACATTACCGTTCAATGTGGTGACAATGATATGTACCTGTTTTTTACAGTATTTGTAGGCGTTTTCCAGCAGGTTGCCGAGTAACTCATACATATCACCTTCATCGGCATGAATATAGGCATCCCGCTCAATTTCGCACTGAGCGCGGATCTGCTTGCTCTGATAGACTTTATCCAGGCTGCCGATGATTTTATAGATAATTTCGCCAAGCGATACCGGTGCCAGCAGGCTGCTCTTGCCTTCGGTCGACGCGCGCTGTAACTGGTAATCCACCAGGGTACTGATGCGATCCAGTTGTTCATAACCGGTTTTACGCAGTTGCTGCATGCTGTCACTGTTTTCCAGCTCACCACGAAATACCGATAGCGGTGTTTTGAGGCTATGTGCCAGATCGGCCAGTGAGTTTTTATAGCGTTGCCGGCGTGATTCCTCGTGGTCGAGCAGGGCATTGATTCGATAGGTGAGCTGTTGCAGCTCTTTGGGATATTCATCGTTGAGACGGCGGTGTTCACCGGTCTCAATTGCATGTAAATCTATTGCCACATCATGCAGTGGGCGCAAACTCCAGCGCAGGATAATCCACTGTGCGATCAGCAGCATCAGACCGGTACCGCCCAGCCAATACCAGAGACTGCGCTGAAAGCTGGCAGTCTGTTCCTGTAATGCCTGCATATCTTCAGCGACATTGATGGTATAGGCGATTTCCTCACCGTTGTCAGTCTCCCAGACAATGCCAAACGCCAGATTCAACAAAGTCATGCCGGTTTCCATTTCAACGATATGGTATTCCTCGTTGGACGGCCCCGGATTGAATGGCAGTGCCAGAAAATGTCCGATCGCGGAAGGTGATTGCCAGACAATGTCACCCTCATTGGTGATTTGTGCATACAGGCCCGAGTTGGGAATGGAAAACTTGGGTTCCGCCAGATCTGCTGACATCACCAGTTCACCCTGTTGATTCAGTTCGGCTGCGGTCAGCAGGGTGTAGACATAGTTTTTGAGGCGTTTCTTCTGCTCGTGTTCAGCGCTGCTTTCGAAAGCATTGTTAAGGCTTACCGCAGACAGGCCCAGAAAAGCGGTCAGCACCAGGCTGACCGCGATCAACAGCCGGTTGGATAAGGAGAGTTTATTGACCACGGGGCAGATTCAGCCGGTAGCCGCGACCACGCAGGGTCTCAATCGGGTTCAATTGTTTTTCCGGATCCAGTTTACTGCGCAGGCGTTTCACAAACACCTCAATCACATTACTGTCACGGTCCTGATCCAGTTCGTAAATATGATCGGTCAGTTCCGTTTTGGAAATAACTTCCCCGGCATGCAGCATGAGGTAATGCAACAGGCGATATTCGTAAGCAGTGAGGTCAATTGCTGCGTCGTTCTTGGTCACTTGCTGGGTGCCGGGATTGAGACAGATGGGGCCGCAGCAGATTGTTGAGTTGGCCCAGCCAGAAGCGCGTCTCGCCAGTGCATTCAGCCGGGCCAGCAGTTCTTCAAAATGGAAGGGTTTCACCAGGTAATCGTCGGCGCCGGATTCCAGCCCCTCAACCTTATCCTGCCAGCGGCCGCGGGCGGTAAGAATCAGTATCGGATAATCCAGCCCTTTCTGGCGGAGTTGCTGAATGACTTCGATACCGGAGAGTTTGGGCAGGCCCAGATCGATGATTGCAACATCGTAGGCATATTCACTACCCATAAACAGCCCCTCTTCACCGTCGGCTACGGCATCTACAGTCAGGTTCTGGTCATTAAGCTGACGCGTGATTTGCTCACGCAGATGGATTTCGTCTTCTATCAGTAGAACGCGCATGCTGTCTCAGGGTAGGGTGTGGCCGCTGTCGCGGTCAATGCGGTGAACTTTGACTTTACCGTTGTTATGGAGCACTTTGACACGAAAAATCACGCTGTCGCCTTGATGCTGTTCATCCACCGACAGGATCTTGCCGCCGGTTTCAATTTTAGCCAGCTCCGCTGCAGTATGTTTGGTCAGCGGCAATGCTATTTCATTGATGATATTGCCCGGTTGCTGTTCATAGGGGACATGATCATCAGCATGAACAACGGGACTCAACAACAATGAAATCAGAAGCAGAGAGCGGAACATAAACATGGATTTACCTTATCACTAACAGCAGTATTTTTAACAGCATCTGCTGGTAAAGCAAGTCCTGGCAGCCGCAAAACGGCTGCCGGGACCAAAGCTTATTTCATTTTTTCAGGCTTTACTTCGCCAATCGCACCATCAGCCCGAGCTTTCAGATAGCTATAAATCTTGTCCCGGCCCTGCATCACGGTAGCGTTGGATTGCCAGGCTGGCATCATGCCAATCTGGCCGGTTTTGCCCTCAGCGACAGTGTTCATAAATTCTTCATAGCTGATTTTATTAAGGCTTTCCGCCAGATTAGGGCCGGCCAGCCCCTGACCATAGGTACCATGACAGCGGGCACACCAGTTACGGTATAGCTTGAAACCGTTATAAGTGTCGGCATCCAGCTTATTGCCGTTGGTCACGGTATAGGGGCGGGGGCCGGCAGCCTGTGCAGGCAATGTAGCGATGTAGGAAAAGGCGATGCCCAATGTCATCGCAAGCATCAGTTTTTTCATAGTCATCACCTTAATAATAGGAACGACGGGGTTCAACGTGGACATCTACGGGGATGAATTTGCCAGGGGGCTGATCCATCACGGTGGTATAGATTCTGCCCTGGTATCGATAGCTGACTTCATAGCCGTCGATTCGTTGCTCACGATACTGTCTGTCAATCACACGGCACTGTTCCTGGTAACCATAATCGACATCATGATATCGGTTTCCCATGTCACGACCCACGGACCCGCCGAGCAGGGTGCCGGCAATGGTCATGGCAGTATTGCCGCTGCCACCACCAAACTGGTTGCCGATGACACCACCGATAATGCCGCCGGCAATGGTGTTGGTGTATGACTGATGACCACTGCGATGGCGGCGGGGCTCATCCCAGCATTCACGTTCGGGACGGTTGACCGTGACAGTGCGGTAAATCGGCTCAACATGTGTTACACGGGCTTTCTCGCTACGGCCATAATCCCGATATTCACCATCATAACCATAACGATCATTATGATCAGCCATCACGTTGGCAGAGGTCAGCGTGAAAGCCGAAGCCAGAACCATGGTTTTTATGATTTTTTTCATTACAGCTCTCCTCTTTTGTCAGCTGTCGCAGGCAGATTAGCAAGCGATAACTGAACCAGAACTGAATGATTATGGTTTTCAATAGCCGTTTTTTTGTTAAGTTGTGAACTATCTCACAGGTTTATTCGTGTCACATATGATTTACTGTGCCGACCTGTGATGTAGTTCACAATTACGAAAATAGCGAAGTGTTTAGTCTGGAGTATCGTTGAACCCCCAAATCAGCATGAATAGGGATGTCCGTGCCGTTGAGTCAGTTGGGATCGATCCTATGCGCCTGCAGATCCTGTTGCAGCAGGGTGGCATTGCTATTGTTACCAATCTGATTGTCAGCTCTCTTACCGCAATGGTTCTCTATCCCAAAGTTAATCAGGGGTTGTTGCTAGGATGGTGGACTATCTCAATAGTTGTGAATAGCTGTCGACTCTGGCACTGGTATAAGCTGCGAAATAAAAATCCAGAAAAGCTGGACGCTGACTCGATTCGTCGTTGTGAAACTCAATATGCTGCTGCCTTGTTTGTCAGTGGTGTCATCTGGGGGACATTAGGCGGCTTTTTCAGCACTGACCTGCCGTTAACACAACAAATTACAATACCGCTGGTCATCTGTGGCATGTCCGCGGGCGCTTTCTTTTCCTATCTGAGCAGTCTCAGAAGTTTCCATGCATTTGTTCTGCCTATGCTGCTGGCAGTCAGCTTCAGTATCTTCAGTGCCGGTCTCTATACTGTCGCGCTGATAACGCTGGTTTATCTCGTAGCGATTATGCTGCTGGCACGCAATCTCAATCGCAAGATGCTGGAAAGCCTCAGATTGCGTCAGGAAAACCGGGCCTTAGTCAGTCATTTATCAGATATCAACCAGGCTCAGTCAGATCTAGTCAACGAGCTACGAGCCAAAGAAACCTTTTTACTGCACACTTTTGAAGATGCCGGTGTACCTATGCTGTTAATGGATAACAGCTTCCTGATCATGGATGTAAACAAGGCCGGGTGTGAATTATTTGGTTATGATAAAAAAACCTTAAAGGGAAGGAATGCCAAAGAACTGCTGCATCCGGATGATTCTTCAGAAATCACACCACAATTCAAAAAGCTGCTTGCTGGTGAAATCAAACAATACCGGATCACCCGTCGCTGTATCAGTCGGCAGGGCAGAACTTTATGGCTGAACTCAACCATTTCTGCCGTCAGAAACGACAATAATGAGATTGAGTATGTGGTGATTCAGGCTCAGGATATTACCGAACAGTATCTGCTCAGTGAGGATTTGCAGCATCAGGCATTACATGATGCATTAACGGGTTTACCCAATCGACGCGCGCTTGAAAAACAACTGCAGGCAACCCTCTCTCAGCAAAGTGATACGGAGCATGTGTTGTGCTATCTGGATCTGGACCAGTTCAAGGTTATCAACGATACCTGCGGTCATATCGCCGGTGATGCGCTGCTCAAGCAAATGAGTCAGCTGCTGCGCGAGGGGCTCGGTGAACAGGATATGCTGGCGCGTTTCAGTGGTGATGAATTTGCTGTGCTGATGACAGACTGCTCACTGCAACGGGCGCAGTCTGTGCTGGAAAGCCTGCTGGAGACAATCCGTACATTCAGCTTCGAGTACGAAAATTACACATTCAAAATCACGGCCTGCATTGGTCTGGTCGCGATTAATAAAAACAGTTCCCTGGTTGAACTGCTGAAACAGGCCGATAGCGCCTGCTATGCTGCCAAGGAAGCAGGACGCGACAGATTACATCTGTTCAGTGATACCGATACCGACATGGTGCAACGTACCGGTGAAATGCGTTGGGTAGCTCGCATTCAGCAGGCATTGAGTGATAACCGTCTGGTGCTCTACAGCCAGCCAATTCAGGCTGCGCTCAGAAGGAATGAGGGGCTGCCACACTGCGAGCTTTTAATAAGAATGCTGGATGATGATGGCAAAATCATTTCACCGGGCCAGTTTCTGCCAGCAGCAGAGCGATACAACCTGGCTGCAGCGATTGATATGTGGACAGTTGAACATGTGTTATCGCGACTGTCAGCCGCCAAATCAGCAGGACGGGACATCAGCGGCATCTATGCGATTAATTTGTCCGGCCAGTCCTTAGGCGACGGTCGTTTCTACGAACGTATTATTCAATTAATTGTGGATGCCAGGCTCAGTGAAGACAATGCGGTATTATGCTTTGAGGTGACCGAAACCGCAGCCATCACCAATATGCGCTCAGCACTGCACTTCATTAATGAACTCAGACAGATAGGCTGTCAGTTCGCACTGGATGATTTCGGCAGTGGCCTGTCATCTTTTGCCTATTTGAAACAGTTGCCGATTGATTACCTGAAAATTGATGGCATGTTTGTCAGAGACTGTGTGCATAACACGGTGAATCTGGAAATTGTTAATTCCATCAACGGTATTGGTCAGGTCCTTGGCCTGAAGACCGTGGCTGAATTTGTCGAAGACGAGACCACCCTGATTAGTCTGCAACATATCGGTGTCGATTTTGTGCAGGGTTATTTGATTGCAGCGCCGGTTCCCTGGGAAGTCTAGATCAGCACTGCTGCCATTGCTTTTCCAGGCGTTTAGGGCTGACCGGATAGGCGGTTTTCAACTCCTGGGCAAACACCGAGATCCGGAATTCCTCCAGCATCCAGCGATACTCAAAAAAAGCCGGGGTTTCTATCTTATTCACTTTGCTGATGAATTTCTGCCAGTGTGGTTTGACTTCTGCCATGCGCTGCCGGTCCTTGGCTGGATCGGTAAGTAGTTTATCCAGCCGGATGCCGGCTGCCTGACAATAAACCGGTAGCCGTTTTAATGCTTCATCCGGGGTGTCATGAACAAAACCCTGATAAACAAGAAAGCTGAGCTGTTCCTTGATGTCATTGACAGCATTAATCGCTGCAAGGGGAATGTTGCCACCAAGCCGCTTGGCGATGGCATGATACTCAGCCAATGGTGCTGCAATATTCGAAGCCAGATCTGAGGCTGTTTTAATTAAATCGCCACGGCGGTGATTGAGCCTTTGCTCGAATTCCTCACGGCTGTGGATAGCCGGTTGCTCAAGAATAAAACAGCGATCAAACGCCACATTGATCAAATCGGTTTTGAGTTGCTCACAGGGCGTCAGCTTGCTGTTGGTCTTGTCCCCATAAGGGGAGGGCGGCACATTGGCATAATGCAGACACATTTCCTTTATGCCAGGCAGGTTTTTCTGCAGGTATTTAACAGCATCGGCCTGTGCCAGCATAAACAGACGTCGCAGACCCAGCCGGGTCAGTTGATGGGCCTGAGAGGGCGTATCCATCAGGGTCAGATCAACACTGTCTCCCTTGTCGACCAGTGCCGGGTAGGCGGTCATCTCCAACCCGTTCTGTTCCAGTGTGATCTGTTCCGGCAAGTCATTAAATGACCAGCTGGTCAGCCCGGTTTTTTCATAATCACTGTCCGGGATCTGGCGGAAACTGGCAGCCGCTTCCCGCGCCCAGTCCTCTTTCAGGCGATTCAGATCACGGCTCTCGTCCAGTAATTTGCCGTCATCATCGATCAGTCTGAAGTTCATCTGCAGGTAAAGTGGTAGTTCTTCCGTGCGCCAGTCTTTTTCATCAATTTCGACACCGGTCAGCTTGCGCAGGCGCTCACTCAAGGCTAGCAGCAAGGCACCAGACTCAGGCGATAAATCTTTCAGACAATCATCGGCGTATTTCGGCACCGGAATAAAATGTCGGCGCAAAGACTTAGGCAGGGCTTTGAGCAGGAAAATGATTTTATCCCGCAGTAGTCCCGGCACCAGCCATTCGTAGCGCTCGGCACTGGTCTGATTCAGCAGTGACAGTGGAATGGTCTGAGTAATCCCATCGTGCTGTTTGCCCGGTTCGAAATGATATTCCAGTTTGAGCGGTACCCGGTTAACCAGCATCTGGTCCGGGTAATAATCGGCCGTGACCTGTTCGGCCTGATGCTGCATCAGTTGCGCTTTATTCAGAAACAGCAAATGGGGGTCTGTTTTTTCGGCTTGTTTACGCCATTTTTCAAAACCGGCGCCGTTAATGATGTCATGTGGAATCCGGCTGCGATAAAAATCAAACAGAATCTCTTCATCCACGAGCACATCACGGCGGCGGGATTTCTGTTCCAGCAGTTCGACTTCCTCAATCAGACGCTGATTATGACGGAAGAAAGGGGCGCGGCAATCCCAGTCACCATTGACCAGGGCTTCACGGATAAAAATCTGGTTGGCGAGATCAGGATCCAGCGGCCCATAGTGAACCCGGCGACGGTTGACGATGGGGAGTCCGTACAGGGAAACGGACTCAAAAGCGACCACCTGGGCCGGTTTCTTTTCCCAATGTGGATCACTGTATTGGCGCTTAACCAGGCTGCCGGCGACAGGTTCGATCCATTCCGGTTCGATCTTGGCATTGATACGGGCATAGAGCTTACCGGTTTCCACCAGTTCGGCCGCCATCAGCCATTTCGGCCCTTTTTTATGCAGTGCAGAGCCGGGGAAAATCCCCAGTTTCAAATTACGGGCGCCGGTGTATTCGTACTTGTCAGTTTTGACTGCAATATGGCTGAGCAGACCACTCAACAAGGCTTGATGAATCGAGTCGTAGCCCGCCTCCTGACTGTTGAATTTCAGTTTGAGTTCAGCCAGCTGAACATGCAGTTGCTGATGAATATCATGCCATTCCCGCAATCGAAGAAAGGAGAGGAAGTTTTCTTTGCAGTATTTGCGCAGCTTGTTCTGGCTCAGGTGTTTTTTCTTGTCATGGTACAAAGCCCAAAGCTTGAGAAAACCGATGAAATCAGAACGTTCATCTTTGTATTTTGAATGCGCTTCATCGGCCGCCTGCTGCTTATCCATGGGCCGCTCACGCGGATCCTGAATGCTGAGTGCACTGGCAATGACCAGGACTTCGGTCAGGCTGCCAAGTTCACCGGCTTTGAGCAGCATGCGGGCAATTCGCGGATCGATGGGAAGTTTTGCCAGTTGACGGCCGATCTCGGTAATGCGTCGTTGCCTGTCGACGGCGCCGAGCTCGTCAAGCAGACGGTAACCATCATTAATCATTTTCTGTGGCGGCGGATTAATGAAGGGGAATTTAGCCGGGTCGCCCAGCTTGAGGGCTGACATCTGCAAAATGACCGAGGCCAGATTGGTGCGCAGAATTTCCGGATCGGTAAAGGCTGGCCGTGTTTCGAAGTCCTCTTCATCATAGAGCCGGATACAGATACCGGCCGCAACCCGGCCGCAACGACCGGCGCGCTGATTGGCGCTGGATTGTGAGATTTTCTCAATCGGCAGCCGCTGTACTTTATTGCGGACGCTATAGCGGCTGATACGGGCATTACCGGGATCAACGACGTAGCGGATGCCGGGGACCGTCAGAGAAGTCTCAGCCACATTGGTTGAGAGAATAATGCGGCGCTGTCCACCGGTTTTAAACACCCGATTCTGCTCGGCAGCCGATTGCCGGGCGAACAAAGGCAGAATTTCAGTTTGCGGCGGATGATGTTTTCGTAAGGCTTCCGATACATCACGGATATCTCGCTCGCCGGCAAGGAATATCAGCACATCCCCCGGCCCCTCGCGACATAGTTCATCCACGGCAGCAACAATGCCTGACACCATATCGTAGTCGGGTGATTCTTCATCCGGCGTCTGCAGAGGCCGATAACGAATATCAACGGGGTAGGTTCGGCCGCTGACTTCTATCACCGGCGCATTATCAAAATGCCTGGAAAAGCGCTCGGTATCTATTGTGGCGGAGGTGATAATGACCTTGAGGTCAGGGCGTTTTGGCAGCAGCTGCTTGATATAGCCGAGCAGAAAATCGATGTTGAGGCTGCGTTCATGAGCCTCATCAATGATCAGCGTGTCGTACTGGTTGAGAAACTTGTCGTTCTGGGTTTCGGCCAGCAGGATGCCATCAGTCATCAGCTTGACGTAGCTGCGTTCAGCATTGACGTGATCGTGGAAACGGACTTTGTAGCCTACCGTCTGACCAATCTCAGAATTCAGTTCTTCGGCAATGCGAGTGGCCACAGTGCGTGCAGCAATCCGGCGGGGCTGAGTGTGGCCAATCAGGCCGTTAACCCCACGACCCAGCTCCAGACAGATTTTGGGTAGTTGCGTGGTCTTACCTGAACCGGTTTCACCGCAGAGGATGATGACCTGATTATCTGCGATTGCCTGTTTGATTTCCTTGCGTCGCTCGATAACCGGCAGATCGGCTTCGAAGCTGGGCTTGGGAATATTTTGGCGTCGCTTTTCCGCGCGCTCGACAGAGGCAATGACCTGCTGCGCCAAACCGGCAAGCTTATCCTGATTCTGTTCTTTTTTCAGTCTGTGCCAGCGCTGAGTCAGGCGGTGCCTGTCGCTCAGCATCGTTGACTGCAGCAGTTTGTCGAGGTCGGGTGTTGAGATACTCACAGCATCAATGCAAAAGCATCTATTTTACAGCTTCCAGACCAGTGACGCAGTATATCTGAAATCATTTTTACTGATATCTTCCTCGGTGGCAGAGTCGTATTCATTCAACAAGCCCAGTTTCAGCGCGACACCGACGAAGCTGTTCAGATCCAGCACCCAGTCAAATGAGGTCAGATTCCGGTATTCAGCGGTATCACGCAGGCTGGGATAGAAGGTATTGGCAAACTCAACATGTTGATATTCATTCATATCCCATTGCGTTTCAATGCCAATCAGTCCTTCTGGTGTGAACTCTTCACGTTCTCCGCCAAAGGTCTGATTGAAACCCAGACCGGTACGACCCAGCAGCAGCCAGTCATCTGTTTTGACAAATTCATAACCGACACCGCCGTTGGCATTGACCCTCAGGTCCCAGTCCTTGAATTCATCCCAGTCCAGGCGACCGCCGGCGAAATGGAACCAGGGGGTTTGCGGCCGCAGCCAGTCACGGTTAATGGAGGTATAGAAACTGTGATCGGATAATTCATCTTCTGATTTTGCCCTGAAATAAGCGGTGTTGTGGGATATACGGGTAAAGTCACTGGTGTAATCGGCAGTAAACCCGATATTGACTTGGTGGTTTCTGGATTTACCTGCACTGCCGGCGATACCCAGATCTACCCGGCGTTTCCAGTTGGTGAGCAACCCTGTACCAAAGAGTCCGTGATCAGTGGGTTTCCGGCTTGTATTTCGGGGGGCGGGCGCAGCGGCAATTTGTTTGGCCTGCGACTGGCTGACGACCTGTTCAACAGTCAAGACCTGATTCTTATCAAGTTTGATTTCACCCAGTACAGGATGAACAACGGTAAAATGGGTTTCAGTCTCACTCTTCAGCTCAGCAGTCAGTTCATCTCCATTGACCAGTTCAATTCTGGACTGGGCTGCCTGCAGCGGCGAGCTGAGCAGACCGAAGCTGAAGAGAGAGGCTAATGCGATTGCAGAAAGCTGGTTAACAGACACGGTTAAGTTCCTGTAAAAAAATAAAAAAGGCAGCACCATAGGGTGCTGCCCGCGCATTATACAGGGGAGATTTTGAAAAAAATCAGCAGTCGTTATTATTTATTTCGCCATCGGGCATGATTGTGTTGCAGTAGATTATGCCGCGAAGCTGAGCGCCTTCAAGATTGGCGCCGGTGAGATCGGCGTCACGCAGATCAGCAAAAATCATCTGACTTCCGGCGAGGTTGGTGTTTTTCAGATTAGCGCCATTGAGTTCAGCATAATCCAGCAGCGAGCCGGATATGTCAGCACCTTCAAGATTGGCACCCTGCATACGGGAATGAGTAAACCAGACACCCACCAGTTTAGCGTGACTGAGATCGATGTTTTTGAGATTGGCTTCGCTCATGTCAGCGCCACTTAAATCTTCACCACTCAGCTCAGCCTCACTGAGGTTACAGAAATTACACTGGCGGGTTTCCAGCAGACGATCCAGATACACCTTTTCGTAGGCAACGGCAGTGCCGGTAATGATAAGGCCAATGATAAAAAGCGCTTTATTCATGGTTTTCTCCAGCTACGCTGCGGGCCATTTCCCGCGGAAAAATTGTTGATTTAATGGACGGCGCTGACGCGGCTTAAGTTCCCGCTCCATTTGTTCTTCTGTCAGGCTGTCCAGCGGAGCGGGGTGGCCGATGGCAATCATAGACCAAAGCTGAATATTCTCAGGGATGTTAAAAGCCGCACGCATTTTGTCAGGATCATAGCCACCCATCTGATGACTCATTAATCCCAGCGAAGTTGCCTGTAGACACAGGCTGAGACTCGCAGCGCCGGTATCATGTCCGACCCAGGGATTCTTTTTGTCTTTCTCACGAAACTGAGTGGCAGATGCTGCCAGGATCAGCAGCGGAGCATTCTGGGCCCAGGTCTGGTTGCCGGGTGCCAGCGAATCAAAGGCTTTGGCCCACGCGGCCTTGTCAGTGAACCTGTTACATATCAGATAACGCCAAGGTTCCTCACCCGAGCAGGAGGGGGCCCAGCGCGCCGCTTCGGTGAGCGCAATAATGTGTTCTTCGCTGACCGCCAGGTCAGGGTCGTACGCCCGGCCGCTCCAGCGTTCTGCAAGAATGAGTTCAATGGGTTGTTCTGTCTCAGCCGGTTTTTGAATCATGCCGCTACCTGGGTAATTGAATGGAAGGTTCTTTGGCAGGACGGTAGAAACCACCGATATTGCCGATAACCAGCACCAGATCAGCACCGGTTCGTTGGGCAATCTCATCCAATATCGCTTTGCGTTCCGCGCGCTCCTGACCGCTAATACGGACTTTAATGAGTTCGTGATGTTCCAGGGCATTGTCGATTTCCGCGACAACAGTGTCTGTGAGACCGCTGTTACCCAGCATCACCACCGGTTTGAGAGAGTGCGCCAAACCTTTGAGGTAGCGTTTTTGTTTATCCGTGACTGCCATGAAGTGCGTTACCTGTTTAAAATATGCGGAGTATAACAGGAACCCAATATGGCTAAACAACACAAGTTTACGGTCACCGCGGCACGGGGCATGTTGCCGCTGCTGGCTGATGAACTCAAGCAACTCGGTATCAAGCAAAGCAAGCAGGAACAGGGCAATATCCGTTTCACCGGCACGCTGGAAGACGCCTATAAAGTCTGTTTGTGGTCCCGGGTCGCGATTCGCGTGTTAATGCCAGTCGCCACTGTCCGCGCGGAAACGCCTGAGCAACTCTATGACGCTGTCACCGCTTTACCGTGGGAAGATCACCTGGAAGCGGAAGACAGCACCCTGGCTGTCGACTTCAATAGTTTCCGTTCCAAGATCAAACACAATCAATACGGTGCGCAGAAAGTCAAAGATGCAATTGTGGATCGTTTCCGATCATTGACCGGCGTTCGTCCATCGGTGGATCTGCAACAGCCGGATATCCGCGTTAATGTCTACCTGCGCCATAATCAGGCGACAGTCAGCATTGATTTATCCGGTGAGAGCCTTCATCGGCGTGGCTATCGCGTCCGCAATACCCAGGCACCTCTGAAAGAACATCTCGCCGCCGCTATTTTACTCAGTGCCGAGTGGCCCAAACTGGCAAGACAAGGCTGGGCTCTGGTGGATCCGATGTGTGGTTCCGGTACCTTTTTGATCGAAGCGGCAATGATGGCAGCCGATATCGCGCCCGGCATTCTGCGCGATTACTTCGGTTTCAGCTATTGGAAACAGCATGACCGTGAAGCCTGGAAAAAACTGAAAGCTGATGCAGAACGTCGGCGTCAGGCCGGATTATCCAGACTGCCTTTGATAACAGGCGGTGATGCCGATCCTCAGGCAGTCGAAGCGGCGCAGGCCAATATTGCTGAAGCCGGCCTGAGTGACTGGATTCAGGTCGCTGAAAGAAGGCTGCTGGACTGGCCGGCGGAACGCCAATCTTTGCCTGCTGCAGGTCTGCTGGTCTGTAATCCGCCTTACGGTGAACGGATGGGAGAATCCGCGTCGCTGTATCGGATCTATGAGAGTCTGGGCGATATCATGCGTGAGTCATTGCCTGGCTGGCGCAGTGCTGTGATTACCGATAATCCGCAACTGGGTAAATTTACCGGCCTGACCCTGTTCGACAGTGTGCCTTTTGATAACGGCCCAATTGAATGTGAAGTCTTATTCTTCCGTGCCTGTAAGCCGGTTGCCAGTGCTGGTCAGCCCCAAACCGCGCCTGACCCGATCATCAGCGACAGCGCTCCGGAACCTGACCAGATTGAAATCAGTGAGCAGGGCGATATGTTTGCCAATCGACTCAAGAAAAATCTCAAGCATCTGGCGAAATGGGCACGAAAGAACGCAGTCAGTTGCTATCGCATCTATGATGCCGATTTGCCTGACTATGCACTGGCTATCGATCTTTATGATGATCAGGTGCATGTTCAGGAGTACGCGCCACCCAAGCAGATAGATCCGCAAAAAGCGGTTGAGCGCCTCAAGGAAGCAATGCAGATTATTCCTGATGTGCTGGAATTACCGGCTACCCATGTCAGCCTCAAAGTCAGGCAGAAACAACGTGGTTTGAATCAATATGAAGCCCAGGCCGCTCAGAACAAACGCTTTCAGGTGGAGGAAAACGGCCTGAAATTCTGGGTCAACCTGAAGGATTATCTCGATACCGGCCTGTTCCTGGATCATCGTGATACACGCCAGATGTTGATGCAGATGGCTTCTGGTAAAGCCGTTCTCAACTTGTTCTGTTACACCGGTTCCGCCACCGTCTATGCCGCTGCGGGCGGCGCCAGCAGTACAACCAATGTTGATATGTCCAATACCTACTTAAAGTGGGCACAGGACAATATGCAGTTGAATGGTTTTGACGGTGAGCAGCACCACTTTATCCGCGCCAACTGCTTGGAGTGGTTACAAGCGGCGCAGCAGGGAGCACAGCGGTTTGACCTGATCTTTCTGGACCCGCCGACTTTTTCCAATTCCACTCGGATGGAAGGCGTGTTCGATATCCAGCGTGATCATGTCTCCCTGATTCAGATGGCAGCCAATTTGCTGAAACCTGCAGGCCAACTGGTATTTTCCACCAATCGCCGTGATTTTAAAATGGCGGTTGAGAACATGGAGGGACTGGCATTAAAAGATATCAGTAGTGAAACCATTCCACGGGATTTTGAACGCAACAAAAAAATCCATCAATGCTGGCTGGTGACCAAAAACGGCTGAATGATCTTCACAAAAATTTCCCGTCAGATTCACATTAAATTGTCATCTTCACTGCGCATAATGCTCCCGAATTCAACAAAAGGGAGCTCAACATGTCACCAGTACAAAGTCATTTTAAGTCTTTGCAAGAGTGGGAAATGTTCGGACCGGATCTGGGGGATGAATACTTTCCCAAATTCACGACGCCGACCCAGTCCTATGAGCAGTGGTTACAGGAAAATCCGGAAGGTTACGTCAATCAGTAAAGTAACTAGGCTGAGAACTCTTTCAGCGTGGCTTTGATATCTTGCCAGAGCTGTGCGTAAGCACGGCTTACCGGTGAGGCCCTGTCGAAAGAGGGTAGTGGTGCGCGATAGTCTCCCATACGCTCAACAGCAGCTGCATAGGGAATGGGTGTCGGTAAGCCATTTTTCAACATTTTGGGGGGATGAGTCAGCATCACCCGGTGCAGACTGCGGCGTCGATCGACCATGGTGAAAAAGGCATGTAACCGTTTGGGTTTGAGTTTGTTCTGCTTGAAGAACTCATGGGTCTGTTCGAAAGTCCGAAGCGACAAGTGGGTAGGAATAATCGGGACGTAAAGCGAATCCGCAGTTTCAAATATCTGCTCGGTCAGCAGGGAAAAGCTGGGCGGGCAGTCGAGCACCACCAGCGCATAATTTTCACCAAATGGCTCTACCAGCTTGGCAATCAGATTCCGTTTACCCTGATCGCTTTGAGAAATCAGTTGCTGATCCAGGTGACGCAGGGAAAAATCTGACGGAATCACATCCAGATGTTCATAATCGGTCGGCCTGACCAGATCACCAATCGGTGTTTTACCACTTAGAATTTTTTTGGGACGGGTTTTTTCTTTGGCTTTGGTATTCAGCAGCCAACTCGCCGCCCCCTGCGGATCCAGATCCCATAGCAGGGTGGGAATGCCCTCATTAGCGGCATGCCAGGCAATATTCACAGCGGAGGTGGTTTTGCCGACACCGCCTTTGAGGTTAAAAAATGCAATCGTTTCCACAATAGGCTCAGTATGTCTTGGCCATTTTTTCAAGTAAAGCCAGTTGTGCTGCGATGGCAGGTTCTGACTCCGTTTTTTCAACCCGCTGGTAGCGGCCATCGGCATTGAGGATCCAGGCCTGGCTGTTATCTGCCAGATAGGTTTCCAAATCGTCGAGAATACGTTCACGCAGCTTCTTCGACTCGATCGGGAAGCAGGTTTCAACCCGGCGCAGCAGGTTGCGTTTCATCAAATCAGCACTGCCCGCCCAGAGTTCGGGGCTGCCGCCATTTTCGAAATAAAATACACGGGTGTGTTCCAGAAAACGGCCGATGATACTGCGGACATGAATATTTTCGGACAGGCCTTTGATGCCAGGACGCAGGCAGCAAATCCCGCGCACGATAAGATCCACTTTGACGCCTGCCATAGATGCCCGGTACAGCGCCTGGATCATTTCCTGCTCTACAACGGCATTCACCTTGATGATAATGCGGGCTGGTTTGCCGGATTCGGCATGGTTGATTTCACGCTCGATTTTTTTCAGCAGGCCGTCATGCAGGGTAAACGGCGCATGCAGCAATTTATGCATCTGCGGGATTTTACCCAGGCTGGTGAGTTGAATAAACAGATTATTTACGTCTTCCCCGATCTGTTTATCCGAGGTCATTAAACCGTAATCGGTATAGACTCGCGCGGTGCCTCGATGATAGTTACCGGTACCGAGATGAACATAACGCCGCAATTTGCTGTTTTCCCGGCGCAGTATCAACAGCATTTTGGCGTGGGTTTTATAGCCGACAATACCGTAAACCACATGAGCACCGGCTTCCTGCAGGCGTGCCGCCAAAGCGACATTGGCTTCTTCATCAAAGCGGGCTCGCAGTTCGATAACCACCGTGACCTCCTTGCCGGTTTGTGCTGCGGTTACCAGCGCATCGACGATAGGCGACTTGGCGCCGGTGCGGTACAGCGTTTGTTTGATGGCTAAGACACTGCTGTCAGCGGCGGCCTGACGCAATAAATCAATGACCGGTGTGAAGGACTGGTAAGGGTGATGCAGCAACATATCCTGCTTACGCAGTATCGTAAAGATATCGACATCCGGCGTCAGTCCTTCCGGCCGGCCCTGGGTGAATGGTTTAAACTTGAGATCAGGCCGATCAACCAGCGAGCACACGGCCTGAATACGGCTCAGGTTTACCGGACCGTTAACCAGATAAACGTTATCCCGCTCCATTGCGCATTCATTACGCAGAAACTCGACCATATCCTCCGGACAGTTGTGGGCAATTTCCAGTCGCACCTCATCGCCGTAGTTACGTTGTGTCAGTTCATCGGCAATGGTCGCCAGCAAGTCGCTGGTCTCTTCGGTATCAATCGCAAGATCACTATTCCGGGTCACACGAAACTGGTAACAGCCTTTGACCTTCATGCCGAAAAACAGATCTTCGGCAAAAGCATGAATAATTGAGGACAGGAACACGAATTTGTATTCGCCGGGCTGGCACAGCTCCTGCGGGAATTGAATCACACGGGGCAGGGCCCGGGGCGCCTGCAGAATCGCATAACCGCGATCGCGGCCGAACGCATCTTTACCGACCAGCGAAACGATAAAGTTCAAACTCTTGTTAAGCAGGCGGGGGAAGGGATGAGCGGAATCGAGCCCCATTGGGCTTAAAATCGGCAGTATTTCTTCCTGGAAATAATGCTGCAACCATTTGGTGTGTTCGTCATTCCATTGTGAGCGGGGCAGAACGCGAATGGACTCTGCCTCGAGTTCCGGCAGTAACACTTCGTTCAGTATCCGGTATTGCTCTTCGACCAGTTCATGGGCACGCTGGCTGATTAGCTTCAGACACTCCTGCGCGGTCACTTGGTCGGCTTCGATATAGGGATCGCCGATTTCAATCTGCTGAATCAACCCGGCTACGCGCACTTCAAAAAATTCATCCAGATTGGTGCTGGAGATACACAGATAATTGAGTCGTTCCAGCAAGGGCAGACTGCTGTCGAGCGCCTGTTGCAGGACACGCCAGTTAAACTCCAGCAAACTGAGTTCGCGATTGATATAAAGCTCAGGGTTGTTGAGATCGATGGGCTGTTCTTGTTTCATATTTCCTTCTGGCGCATTTTGGGCGCAATGATCCTTAGTAACTTAATAGGTATTTATGACAGCAATATGACGCCAGGGTTACCAGCGGTATTTGTCATACATTTCCGGGTTAGCCCAGTAACGGCTGTTGAGCCAGTCACGCTTGGGCTGATAGTTTTCAATCGCGTAAGTAAACACCTGCAATCCATCCTCAGTGCCGGCCAGATGCCGGAAACCCATGGCCAGATAGTCAGTCAGACGCCAGCCTTTATCATCGGCAATAGCGGGATGGCTTATCAGAATGACATGGGGCGCGAGACGATTTTTAATCATGCCCAGCCACTGCTGAGCCGCCGCTTTATCCATCGATTCGGTCAGGTGACTGATAACAGCAAGGTCGACAGGCCGCGTGTCACGCAACTGATCCTGGCTGAATGGTGTCTTCAGATGCTGCAATTTAGTATCATTACCTATTTGAAGACACATTGCCGCCGTGTCACCGGCAGTCAGAATCGATCTGGGGTTGAACTGACTGACAAAGGGCGCGAGCAGGCTGGATAGGGCAACTGAATTGGTCATGACGGATCAGGATAAAACATCTGTTGAGTTCTGGAAACATAAACGCTTGAGCCAGATGACTCACGAGGAGTGGGAAAGTTTGTGCGATGGCTGTGCACGCTGCTGTCTGCATAAGCTGGAAGATGAAGACGATGGCCGCATGTATTACACGCGAGCCGCCTGTTCACTGCTGGATATTCATGGTTGCCGCTGCAAAGACTACGACAATCGGCAGTCCATTATTCCCGATTGCATCCAGCTCAGCATAAAAAATGCGCATTATTTTGACTGGCTGCCTTCCACCTGTGCTTATCGATTACTGGCTGAAGGTGAGCCCCTGCCGGACTGGCATCCGCTGATTACCGGTGATCCGGACAGTGTTCACAAAGCCGGTATTTCGGTGCGCGAGTTTGCACAGCCTGAATCTGAAGTAGAAGAATTGAATGAAGCCGTTATTCAACTCAGTCATGAACCTGATCCTGATGCATGACGCCTGAAGAAAGCCGCGAGTTTACCGCACGACTTGAGCAGGCTGCCATTCTGCTGCTGGAGTTGGAGATTTACCGTAAACCCGATGATCTGGCGCGTCGTTTCGGTCTACCCGTACCGGTGGTACGTTACTGGTGGCGTCACACCGATCAGGAAACCCATCCGGTCGATCAAACACAGCTTTCACCGCGTGAAGTAAAAACGATCCGCAAGGCTACCCAGACGCTGGAAGGCTGGGAAAAAATCAAACGTTATCGCCCGCCATGCGGTGCTAAATTACCCGGTGGCAAGCGCTGTAAACGCTCGGTAGCTATTCGCCCGCCGGAGGCCTGGGGACTGGGCGCGCTGGCAAGTCGCTGCCGTCTACATGGCGGCCTGTCAAAACGGGCAATAAAAAAATTAAACAAGGATGAGGACGAGATGTAGTCTGGTAGACAAACAGTCTTCCAGCATCGGGTCGAATACCGACGTTCTCAAACGGCTTGCCAGCCGTTTCCACGAGGCAGAAACCGGCACCTTCTTTACCACTACCGCCGATAATAAAGCCTGTCATGTTCTGCTCGACAAAGATCGCATTACCGCTTTGTGTTAGTTAAAGAATGCGAGGTGAAGCCGTGATTTCAGAGTTTCCCCTTATCAAATACCGAATGGTTTTCGTTTCAGCACGATGTCAATATGCCACTGTCTGCGCGGCCATTTGTTGAAAACAGTATAAATGTGCTTGTCCCGCTTGGAAGACATCATCTTGAACAGCAATCAGTCTCAGGCAAACGCATGTGACGGGCATCGCAGTCGAAACTGTAAACACGGTTCCACCGCTGAAAAAGGCCAGCGATGCTGGGCCAGCCAAAATAACGTTCCATAGGTATCGTGACCGGCCACCTGAGGACTGACAAAGATCGAACCACAGGCTTAAAATCGGTATCATAGCGGTCACTTTCCAGCGATAGATTTGTTATGGCTCATTCAAGCAATGTATTCAACCAGGGGCTGTGCGCCTTTCTGGACCAGTCCCCAACGCCTTATCATGCGGTAGCGACGATGAAGTCGCTGCTGGAAGCACAGGGATTCAAGTCCCTGTCTGAGCGTGACAGCTGGGGCCAGCTGACGGCCGGTCGTTATTATGTCACCCGCAATGACGCGTCGATTATTGCTTTTACGCTGACCGGTACCGAACTGACTGAAACCGGTATAAACATGGTTGGCGCGCATACTGACAGTCCTTGCCTCAAAGTCAAACCCAAGCCCGAGAAAGTCCAGCAGACCTTACTGCAACTGGGGGTGGAAGTTTACGGTGGGGCCTTGCTTAACCCCTGGTTTGACCGCGACTTGTCGATGGCGGGGAAGGTCAGTGTTGAAACTGAAGAAGGTCGCATCGAGCAGGCACTGATCAATTTTGAATGCCCGGTTGCTGTGATCCCGAGCCTCGCGATTCATCTGGACCGCGAAGCCAATCAGAGCCGCAGCGTCAACCCGCAGCAGCATTTGCCACCGGTCCTGTGTCAACTGGAAGAGGGTGACACACTCGACTTCCGCGCCTTGCTGGAAAAACAATGTCAGCAACAATATCCGGATCGGCATATCGGTAAGGTACTGGACTATGAAATCTGTCTGTATGACACACAGAAAGCGTCAGTCACAGGCCTGTATGGCGACTTTATCAGCAGCGCCCGACTGGATAACCTGCTGAGCTGCTATGTAGGACTGCAGTCTTTGCTGGCTGCCGGTGACAGCCGTCCGGCTCTACTGGTCTGTAATGATCACGAAGAAGTCGGCAGTCAGTCCAGCAGTGGTGCACAGGGCAACTTTCTGCAATCGGTTTTGCAGCGGTTGAGCGAGACGCCGGAAAATTATCAAAGGATGATTGACCGTTCGATGATGATTTCCGCCGATAATGCCCATGCCATTCATCCAAACTATCCGGACAAGCACGATGCCGAACATGGCCCGATTCTGAACCGGGGACCGGTGATTAAAACCAATGCCAATCAACGCTATGCCACCAGCAGCGAGACCAGTGCGATATTTCGCCAGCTTTGCAACCAGCACGATGTGCCGGTACAGGACTTTGTAGTCCGCACGGACATGGCCTGTGGCAGTACGATTGGTCCGATTACCGCATCCAATATCGGCATTCGCACCCTCGATATCGGTGTGCCGACCTACGCCATGCATTCGATTCGGGAGATGGCTGGCAGTCGTGATGCCGAGTGGCTACACAGCGCTTTAACCGCTTTTTACAAAATCACTGTTTAATCAAAAAGGAAACCTTTATTTATGGCTGAAAATGTAGATGAACTGACCGTTGAATATTTCGAAGGCGAGACCATGACAGTCAAAGAACTGGACAAGGTCGTTCTGACTAAAGGCGCCTGGGCGACAGTCATGTTTCGCTATCAGGACCTGGACCGCAAAACCGGCGATTTCGGTCCGGATAAATACACCATCCGGCGCTATCAGAAGCGTAACGGTGAATACAGCCAGCGTTCCAAGTTCAATATTTCCAGTCGCGATCAGGCATCGCAAATTGTTGATGCACTCACCAAATGGATCAATGAATAAGAGTCTGATTACCAACCTGCTCGCCGCTGTTGTCGTGACCGGCGGCTTGCTGGCACCAGCCCCTTATCGCGAGCCCATACTCAATACCGGCCTGTTTGCCCTGGCCGGCGGTGTGACCAACTGGCTCGCCATTCATATGCTGTTTGAAAAAGTGCCGGGGCTGTATGGTTCCGGCATTATTTCAGCCCGCTTTGAAGATTTTAAGGCCGGTATTCATGATCTGGTGATGTCGCAGTTTTTCAGCAAGGATAACGTTGATCGCTTTATGGCCGAGCTGATTAAGGATAATGCCCAGCACCGGCTGGACTTCAGCGATGTGATTGAACAGACCGACCTGGCCCCGGCTTATGACAGCCTGGTCGACACCATTCTGGAATCCTCTTATGGCAGCATGTTGTCGATGTTCGGCGGCAAGAAATCGCTGGCAACGCTGAAACAGCCGTTTATCGACAAAATGCGGGTGGCACTGGATAACATGGCGCACAGTGATTCATTCCAGGCCAGTGTGAAAGCCAAGCTCAGCAGTAATCCTGTGTTTGATGATATTCACGGTCAGATCGAATTGATCGTTCAGTCGCGGCTCAATGAGCTGACACCGCCGATGGTCAAAGATATTATTCAGCGCATGATTCGTGAACACCTGGGCTGGCTGGTTGTCTGGGGCGGCGTGTTTGGCGGCCTGATCGGGCTGGCAACCAGCTTCCTGCCGCTGTAATGAACCCGGCTTGCCCCCTGTGTCGGGCAGAGACACGGCTGTTTTATGACTTTAAACAACGCTTTTACTACCAATGCACTGGCTGTCAGGCGATTATGAAGGATCCGGCCAGCTGGCCGGGCAGGGAGGAGGAAAAGCGTCGTTATCTTGAGCATCTGAATGAGGCTGGGGATTTACGTTTTCAGCGCTTTGTATCACCCATCACTGAAAGCGTTAGACAGCATTTCACGCCACAACATCAGGGCCTGGATTTCGGTGCCGGGCACGCCCCTGTTATTACACATGTCCTGGCCGGGCAAGGCTATGATATCGCAGCTTATGATCCGCTGTTTTTCGATAGACCGGCCTTATTAGAAAAGCAATATGACTATATCTGCAGCTGTGAGGTCATTGAACATTTCCACCGGCCGGCGGCGAGTTTTGCTTTACTGAGTCAGTTGCTTAAACCGTCCGGTATGCTGCTATGCATGACCGAGCTTTATCACGAGACTATCGATTTTCATCGCTGGAATTACAAAAACGACCCGACACACGTATTCATTTACCACATTAAGACAATCAGATATGTAGCTGATAAATATGGTTTTTCAAGTTTTTATATTGATGGACGGTTAGTGGTTTTCAGGCGCTGAACTGTTGTTTGATAGCGTCTTTTTCCGAGGCCGGCAGGGACAGGGTCAAGCTCACTTTATCAGTAAATTGCTGGTCGATAATTTCACCGTGAATCTGTTTTAATTGATATTCGAGCATCTGTAATTGCGGATAGTCGATATCCAGTTTCAGTGTCGCCATTTCCACCCAGGGAACAATGGTTGCCGCGGCAATTGCCTCTTTGGCTGCTGTAGCATAAGCTCGTGTCAGCCCGCCGGTGCCCAGCTTGATACCACCGAAATAACGCACCACCCCGACCACCACGTTGATTAAATTTTCACCCTCCAGCGGCGCAAGAATCGGCCTTCCCGCGGTGCCAGATGGCTCACCGGCATCATGAAAGCGTTCGGTCAGAAAGCCTTCTGGCTGGCGAATCCGCCAGGCAAAGGCAAGATGATTGGCATTGGGGTGCTGGCGTGCCAGCTGACCCAGCTTTCTCAGCGCTTCATCTTCAGATTGGCAAGGCAAAATCACCCCGATAAAGCGTGATTTTTTGATTTCATACTCGGCTTCCGCAGCGCGGTGAATCGTGTTGAACTTGGATGCCATGGCCTGTAGCTATAGGAAAAAAACAGTCAACAATTTAACATATCGCTCCACACCACGCGTTTTAACGCATGCAGGAGACGATTATGAAAGCCATCCAAGTGGAACATCAGCCTGATCAGTCACGCCTCACGGAACTCGGGGTTTACGCCTGGCCCATCTGGGAAAAAGCAGCATCAGAATTTCCCTGGCATTATGATGAAAAAGAAACCGCCTACATCCTGGAGGGCGAGGTGATCGTGACCGCAGACGACGGCAGTGAATCGGTGGAAATCAAAGCCGGTGATCTCGTCATCTTTGCTGCCGGTCTGAGCTGCCGCTGGCAGATCAAGCAGGACCTGCGTAAACATTATCAATTCGGCTAAAAGCCCGGGAAAAACATTGTCAGAAATAGAATTTATCATTGGCCAGCGCTGGGTCAGTAACAGCGAAGCAGAACTCGGATTAGGCATCATCAAGGACAGTAGTGGCCGCAGCATCGAAGTGTTCTTCCCGGCGGTCGCAGAAAGCCGCTTTTATGCGGCTGATAATGCGCCTTTGAGCCGTGTGATTTACTCAGAAGGCGAACAGGTCAAAACCCGCGAACAATTGAGCTTTACCATTTCCGCCGTGCAGCCGCTCAATGGCTGCCTGATATATCAGGGTGAAACCAGTGACGGTGAAGCTGTGAGCTTCCATGAAATGGATTTAGACAGCCGGGTGCATTTCAACCAGCCGCAGGATCGCCTGTTTGCCGGCCAGGTAGATAAAAACAGTCAATTCGAGCTCCGTGCCAAGGCACTTGCTTACCAGCATGAGTTATTCAGTTCACCGGTATTCGGCCTGCTCGGTGCCCGGGTGCAACTGTTACCGCATCAGTTATATATCGCCCAGCAGGTCTCGCAACGACATGCACCGCGGGTGTTACTGGCTGATGAGGTGGGATTGGGTAAAACCATTGAAGCCGGCCTCATCATGCATCAGAAGATTCTGAGCGGTGAAGTCAAACGCGCATTGGTGATTGTGCCTGACGCCTTGTTGCATCAATGGCTGGTCGAAATGCTGCGCCGATTTAACCTGCGTTTCAGTCTGATTGATGTCGATCGGCATCTCACACTGGTTGAACTTGACGAAGGTAATCCTTTTGACAGTGCCCAGCTGGTTTTATGTGGTCTTAATGATCTGCTTGATAACCCGGTGATGCAGGAGGATCTGCTGGCTGCGCACTGGGATATGCTGATAGTGGATGAAGCACATCACCTTTACTGGGAACCTGGGAACAGCAGCCCGGCCTATCAGTTAATTGAAAAGCTGGCAGCGCGAGTTGCTGCATTGTTGTTACTGACCGCCACACCGGAACAACTGGGCATCGACAGTCATTTTGCCCGCCTGCGTCTGCTGGATCCTGAACGTTTTCATGACCTTGAAGCCTTCAGACAGCAGGAAGCTGCCTATGAGCCGGTTTCGACACTGATTGATAAGCTTGATTCACTTGATGCGTCAGACCGAAGCGCCATTGATAAATTGATAGTTGATTTGCGACCTTATCTGTCAGAAGTTCTGATCGCGGCACTGCAGCGCGAGAATGAATTTGAAAGTTCAGTACAGCAAGCCATCAGAGACCTGCTTGATCAACATGGCACCGGTCGGGTTCTGTTCCGCAACAGCCGAGAGGTGGTGAAAGGTTTTCCCAAGCGGATGCTGCATAGCTACCCACTTGCTGCAGATAGCAGACTCATTGGTAGTGAAGCGATCAGGCCGGAAACCGTGTTTGGACATGACTGGCTGAACGAAGACAGCCGGATTGCCTGGCTGCTTGATTTTCTCAAAGCCCGCCGTGGTGAGAAAATCCTGCTGATTTGCGCCAGTGCCGATACGGCGACCCAGCTCGACAGCTATCTCAGTGTGCACCAGGGCGTTCGCAGTGCGGCTTTCCATGAAAATCTGAGCCTGATAAACCGTGACCGCGCCGCGGCCTATTTTGCCGAGGAAGAGGATGGGGCGCAGCTGCTGGTCTGCTCAGAGATTGGCAGTGAAGGGCGTAACTTCCAATTCTGTCATCATCTGGTGTTGCTGGATTTACCCCGTCATCCGGATCTGCTGGAGCAACGTATCGGTCGTCTTGATCGCATCGGTCAGCAGCATGATGTCGACATTCATGTGCCTTATTACCAGGGAAGTGCCCAGGAAGTGCTGCTTAACTGGTATCACCAGGGTATGAATGCCTTCGAACAGGTCTTTGCTGCCGGTGATGCGGTTAACAAGGCGACACAGGATCAACTGTCAAACTGCCTCAATAATCCAGCAGATGCAAAAGCCCTGACCGGACTGATTGATTTGACCCGCAGCACAGCGGAAAAAGCCAGACAATCCCTGCAATCAGGTCGCAATCGTCTGCTGGAGCGGAACTCCTTTGATGCAGATGCCGCCCAGCACATTATTGCAGAACTGGAAGAAGCTACCCGTGGGCTGGAACTGGCTGATTTTATGGATGATGTGTTCGATGCTTTCGGCGTTGATCAACAGCCGCACAGCAGCGACAGTGTGATTATCGAGCCGGGCAATCATATGGTGTACCCATTCCCGGAACTGCCGGAAGAAGGGCTGACAGCGACATATCAGCGCCATCGTGCACTGGGCCGTGAAGATATGGCCTTTCTGACCTGGGAGCATCCGATGGTCTTGGGCGCCATGGATCTGGTAATGAATACCGAGATCGGGAACAGTGCGTTCTGCACCCTGGAAACCAATGAATTCAGTCCTGGCACTTTATTGCTGGAAGCTATTTTTAAGGTGCAGGCTATCGGCAGCTTGCAGACCTATGTTGATCGTTTTCTGCCACAGCGTTACTTCCGTATTTTGGTCGACGCTGAAGGGCGTCAGCATCAGGATCAGCTGCCGGACAGACAGTTTAATAAGCTGGCCGGGCGGATCCCTCGTGCGACTTCGCAGGAATTGATCCGCCATGCCCGGCCACGACTGGAAAAGCTGATCCAGCAGGCCCAGCGTGCGGCTATCGAACCGGGTGAAAGGCTGAGGTGTGATGCTTTGGCTGTCATGCAGCAGGAAATGACAACGGAGACTGCCCGTCTGCAAGCATTGTCTGAAAAGAATCCGGCCATTCGTCAGGATGAACTGGACGCCATGGCTGCACTCACTGAAGCGCTGGCGAATACGATACAATCAGCCGAATTAAGCCTGGATGCGGTCCGGGTCGCGATAGTCACTGAACCAAACTAAACACGGATAGTCATTTCCTTCTCTAGACGGTCGCTGGGAGCATAAGTTGTTAAAAAAAATCGCGTTACCCCTCCTTATCATTGGCCTCGCTATTCTGGCGTTCATGCTGCTCAAAGCCAGCGAGCCCGAAACGCCGGCAATGGAAAAGAAGCAAAAAGCCTGGCTGGTTGAAGCGGTTAAGGTTGAGTATCAGCGGGTTGCGCCGGAAGTGACTATCTATGGCAGAGTGGAGACCCCGCGTGATGCCAGCCTGAAGTCCGCGTTGGAAGCCGATGTTATTGAAGTCAATGTGCTGGAAGGCGACAGGGTGACAGCCGGGCAAACGCTGATCAAACTGGATGACATCGATATTCAGCTCGCACTGCAGCAGCGTCAGGCTGATGTTCAAGAAGCCCAGGCACAGATTGATAGTGAGAATCAACGCTTCCAGCGTGATAAAGCCTTACTGGCCAACCAGAAACAGTTACTGGAGCTGGCCGACAAGGCGGTACAACGTGCGCGCAAACTGGAGCAGACCCGGCTGGCTTCGCAGGCCTCGCTGGATGATGCCCTGGCAGCCTACGAACAGCAGGCCTTAGCGCTGAAACAACTGCAGTTTGATATCGACAATCACACAGTCAGACTGGCCCAGTTACAGGCAGCCAAGCAACGTGCTGAAGCCCTGTTGGCCCAGGCTGAGGTCAATCTCAGCCGCACCGGAATCAGGGCACCCTTTGATGGCCGGGTGGCCGGGCTCACGGTCGCTTTGGGAGACCGGGTCAGGCCTGGTGATACCCTGCTGACAGTCTATGATCTGGATAATCTCGAAGTCAGGGCGCAGATCCCGGGGCGTTATATTGCGCAGGTACGCCAGATGCTGCAGCAAGGCAAACAGCTGGAAGCCAGTGCCCAAGTGGATGGTCAGCTTATGCGGCTGACGCTGAACCGTTTGTCCGGCGAAGTCAGAGAAGACAGTGGCGGGATTGATGGCTTATTCCGTATTGAGAACAATATGGCGCCGCTGCCATTGGGCACCTTTGTCGAATTACAGCTGCAGCTTGCCGAACAGGAAAATGTGATTGAAATTCCGTTCAGTGCGCTTTACGGCATGGACCGTGTATACCTTATTGAGGATGGACACCTGCAGTCAGTGTCTATCCAGCGTATCGGCGAGGTGGAACGGGAAAACGGCAAAAACAGTCTGCTAATCCGCAGTACTTCGCTAGCACCGGGCGATCTGATTGCGGCAACACAACTGCCTAATGCGATCACCGGTCTGCGGGTTGAGGTTGCTGACTGATGGAGAGCCATCGCAACGATTTTATCGGCATATTCGCCCAGCATCGGGTTGCCGCCAATCTGCTGATGATCATGATGCTGGTTGCCGGTGTCTTATCGCTGAACCGGCTTAATACCCAGTTTTTCCCCAATTTCGCGCTCGATATCATCACCGTCAGCATCACCTGGCGGGGTGCCAGTGCCGAGGACGTGGAAGAATCGCTGACCACCCGCGTCGAGCAGGAACTGCGTACTATCGACTATGTCGACAAGATGACCTCGACGTCATCTTATGGAGCTTCTCTGGTAACGCTGGAGTTCGAAGAAGATGCGGATATGGGCCGGGCACTGGATCAGGTCAAGGATCATGTGGCCCGCCTGCGTAATCTGCCGACCGATTCGGAAACCCCTGAAATCAGTCTGGTGACCCGTTATGACACCGTGGCCAGGCTCTTGATAACCAGTGACGGCGAATTGGATGAACTTCGAGATCTGGCGCATCAAATTGAGCATGAATTACTGGACCGCGGTATTTCCAGGGTCAATATCACCGGCCTGCCGGAAGAAGAAATCGCTATCCAACTCAGTACTCATGAACTGGAAGCGCTGGGGCTCAGTTTTAACGAAGTCGGTGAGCGAGTCGGCGAGCAGAGTCAGGATCTACCAGCCGGTGAGGTAGGGAATGATGAGACCGCCCGGCAGCTTCGCAGCCAGGGACAAAAACGCGACGTTTATGCGTTCAGCGAGTTACTGCTGAAAGCCGATTATGCCGGCGGTCTGGTGATGCTTGATGATGTCGCGGAGATCGAGCGGCGGCCGATGCGTAATCAGGTCAAGGTGTTTTATCAGGGCCAGCCTGCGGTCGAAATTGAACTGCAGCGTACTGAAAATGCCGATGCACTGAAATCCGCGGAAATCATGAAACAGTGGCTGGATGACAGCCGCCATGAAATGCCCGAGGGCGTCAAAATCAGGGTGTTTGATGCTACCTGGGAACTGATTGAAGAACGGATTAACCTGCTGCTGCATAATGGTCTCGGCGGCTTGATACTGGTGCTGGGCGTGCTGTTTCTGTTCCTGCATGGCCGTGTGGCTTTCTGGGTCGCGGTGGGCATACCGGTGTCATTCATGGCGGCGCTGTCAGTGCTTTATTTACTTGGCGGCAGTATCAATATGATCAGTCTGTTCGGACTCATCATGTCGCTGGGGATTATCGTCGATGATGCCATTGTGGTGGGTGAAGATGCCTTATCACATTATCAAAGCGGCGAACGGTCGCTGACCGCGGCCGAAGGCGGTGCCAGACGGATGCTGGCGCCAGTGGTGTCCTCATCGCTGACGACGATTTCAGCGTTTCTGCCTTTGATGATGATAAGCGGCGTTATCGGCAATATTCTGTTCGATATTCCCTTTGTCGTAATCTGTGTGATTATCGCTTCCCTGATTGAGAGTTTTCTCATACTTCCCGGTCACTTGCGGCATTCTTTTCATACCATGCATCATGCTGAACCCGGGCGCCTTCGCCATTACCTCGACAGTCAGTTTCACCGCTTTCGTGATCATGTTTTCAAACCGCTGGTCACTTATGCCGTGAATTTTCGCGGGGTCACCATCGCGGCCGCGCTGGCTTTGTTAATTCTGGCCATCGGTCTGCTCGCCAGTGGCCGGATTCTGTTCAACTTTTTTCCGTCGCCTGAAGGAACGACCATTGTGGCCAATGCCCGATTTATTGCTGGTACACCGGGCGAACATGTGGAACGTTTCCTGGCGCATGTGAATGAGGCCCTGGAAGAAACAGCACAGGAAATGGGCCCTGAGTTAATGGATCTGTCCGTGACACGGTTGAGCACGGCCAGTGCTGCCAACCCGAATGCAACTTCCCAGGTTGATGAGCGTTTCGGCTCGATCCAGCTGGAAATGATTTCGCCGGATCAGCGCGATATTCGCAATAAAGATTTTATTAACGTCTGGCGTGAAAAAATTCATTTGCCTCCGGGCATAGAGACTTTCACTATCAGTGAGCGTCGTGGCGGACCGCCTGGCAGCGATATTGATATCAGGCTGACCGGTGCGCCGGCGGACACTCTCAAAGCTGCGTCTCAGGAGATTGCTGAGAAGCTCAAGACCTATCCCGGCGTCAGTGCCATTGAGGATGATATGCCTTATGGTCAGGAACAGTTGATTTACCGGATCAAAGGCCAGGGTGAAGTGCTGGGACTGACTCTCAATAATGTCGGACGCCAGCTGCGGGCCGCCTTTGACGGCCAGCTGGTGCAGATTTTCCAGGATGGTGATGATGAAGTCGAAGTGCGGGTAATGTTGCCCGAAAATGAACGCAATACACTGGCCACGCTGGAGAACTTTATGGTCCGCCTGCCTAACGGCGGTAGTGCACCACTGTCCAGCGTAGTCGAATTTGAAGCCCGCAGAGGATTTGATGTACTGCGGCACACCGATACCCAGCTTGCAATTCATACCACGGCCACGGTCGATGCCACAGTCAATAATAATAATGAGATCCTGGCTGATATGCAGCAGACATTTCTGCCTGAGTTGACCTCACGTTATGGGGTCAAAGTTGCCTATGAGGGCCGTGCCGAAGAACAGGCAGAGACGATTGGCGATATGGTGCAGGGCGTCTTTCTTGCTTTTGTCCTGATTTATCTGGTGCTGGCCTGGGTATTTGCCTCTTATGGCTGGCCTTTGGTGGTGATGTCGGCGATTCCATTCGGACTTATCGGTGCCTTGTTCGGTCACTGGCTGCTGAATATCGATCTGACCATATTATCGCTGTTCGGCATCTTCGGTCTGTCCGGAATCGTGGTCAATGACTCCATTATCCTGGTGACTTTCTTCAAACACTTGCGCGAGTCAGGTATGGGCACCCAGCAGGCGATCATAGAAGCGGCCAGCCAGCGGTTGCGTGCGGTATTACTGACCTCATTAACGACCATCGGCGGCCTGACGCCACTGCTATTTGAGACTTCTCTTCAGGCCCAGTTCCTGATTCCGATGGCGGTATCGATTTCTTTCGGTCTGATGTTTGCAACGGCGCTGGTGTTACTGGTTATACCGGCCATGTTATCTGTACATGAGAGTGCTGCGGACAAAATCAGTGGTAAGCTTGTGCCACAAAAAAGTTAGTCTGGCTAAGTTTAGTTTGTATTAAGCTTATGCCTTAATAGTACCTATTTGGCGTGATAGTAAGGGGCCTGCATGTCTTATTTGAAACACCTGGTTGCCAGTCTCCTGGTCTCAAATTCCCTTGTCGTTGCTGCAGGAGAGCTGCCAGCGGACTACGCTGATAGCATTACCCTCAGCACTGTGGCCGAGCAGGTTTACCAGCGCTTGCCGGGGAAAGAGGCAGAAAGCAAGTTCAGCCAGTTACAGCAAGCCAATGATGTGTTGGGCAATGCCTTATTTGCAGAACCTGCCACTGCCAATCTTGATCATTTTAATGATGCCATCGGTAGCGGAGAAGGTATGCAGGAATGGGAGGGCAGTGTCGATATGCCGCTCTGGTTGCCGGGTCAGCAACAGGCTCAGCAGGCGCTGTCCAGCAAAATTATGGCGCAATTGCCGGCTTACCAGAACCGGCTACGACTGCAGGCATCCGGCGAAGTCAGGGAACTCATCTGGCAGGTCAAACTGGCTGAAGCAAGGCTTGAGCAGGCAACACAGGTCTGGGAAACAGCCAAAAAACTCGAACAGGATGTCGCATCCAGAGTTAAAGCCGGTGATCTGGCCGCCAATGAGGCGTTGCTTGCCAGCAGCAACACACTGGAAGCCCGTAGCCAAATGATTGCCGCTGAGTCAGAACTGTCACAACAACTCAAAACATACACCTTAGTGACCGGTCTCCAGTCATTGCCGGCTGAAGTGACTGAAGTCTTGCAGTCACAGCCACAGGTGCCGGCCGATCATCCAGCCCTTTTAATGCAGGATCAGGTCATTGCCAGACTGCAGGCAGAAATGAATATCGCCAGGTTTGAGGGCAGCGTTAATCCCAGTGTATCTGTCGGCGTGCGTCGCGAACGCGGGGATGACAGTGAAAGCTTTAACAACAGTCTGGGACTTGGGTTCAGCATGCCCCTTGATAACAAGCGATACAGTCAGCTTGCTGTGGCTGAAAGTGCCGCTGCCCTCGCTGATGCCCAGGTGGCCAGACAGGAGACTGAACGTCAGTTAAATAAAAATCTGCTCGCCAGCCAGGAGAGTTTATCTGCGGTAAACAAGCAACTGAAACTGGCAGCTGAACAGGACCGGACCACCCATCAGTATTACCAGATGCAAAAGCGCGCCTTTGATCTGGGAGAAATCAATCTTATCGACTTACTCCGCAGCCAGGTTCTGGCTAATGAAAGCCGCAGTCGTAAACGTGAGCTGGAAGTATTGGTTGAGCAGAAAAAAGCAGCTGTCAATCAGGCACTGGGCGTGACACTCTAAACTTTCAACAAGTCATTGCTTACTTAATTTTTCGTTAAGACAACCACGCTACTCTGTGCCTGAAAATGTCACAGACTGGAGTGGTGTATGGAAGCAGTTTCTTTCGATAATGTCCTGTCCGATACCGGGCGTAATCATCGGCAGACGGCCAACTGGGGTTTATTACCCCTGTACTCGCTCAAACTGCATACGCCTGACAGTCACAACCGGGCCGCAGTAGAGCAGTTTATCTACCAGCGTTTCGCCCACCAGTATGCGGCCAATATCAGTGTGTTTCTTCCCATGCTCTTGTCAGCTGCAGATAACAAGGGCATCACCGCTGCATTGGGCTTCCAGCCAGCAAATTTACACCGATTATTTCTCGAGTTTTATCTGGATTGTGATATTGAAACCACGCTGGGGCTGGTCACCGGTGGCGCGGTTGAGCGCCAGCGTATCGTTGAAATCGGTAACCTGGCTTCCGGCAGACAGCGAGCGACGCAATCCCTGTTTCTTTTACTGGCTCAGATTCTGTACGAATCCGGCTATGAATGGGTGGTCTTTACAGCCAACAGTGCTGTTAAAGCCTGGCTCTCCAGATTACAGATACCCGCCTTTGTACTGAATGACGCTGATCCGAAGCGGCTGCCGGATAAAGGGGCGAACTGGGGCAGTTACTACGATGACAAGCCCGTGGTTCTGGCTGCCAATATTGATCGTAGCTTCAGCACCATGAACAGCCACCCGCTGATGTCGCACCTGCGCGATCAATATGCCAACGAGATTGAGCGCTTCTCCGCCCGGCTGCCGCAATGAGCCTGATCGTCCGGCAATTACGTGACTTGGCAGCTGCAAAGCCTGAGGCTGGCGCTATCACGGACACACAGCAGCGTCTGACCCGGGTCGAATTGACAGGCGCAGTGACGCTGCTTGCTGAGTTGCTCAAGCCTTATCAGGGGCAGGTAGTGGCTTTGCTTGCAGACAATCAAATTGATTGGGTGGTGACGGATTTGGCTTGCCTTGAAGCCGGGGTGATATTGCTGCCTTTACCTGCTTTTTTCAGTGCCACGCAACAGCAGCATGCGCTGGCGCAAAGCGGTGCTGTAGCGCTGATTGGTTCTGCGGATAGTTTCCAGGGAGACCCCCTCACAAGCCACCTCAAGATTAAGTCTGTCCAGTCATCAGTACCGGCAAAATTACCTGACGATACGGTTAAAATCACTTTCACTTCCGGATCTACCGGTCAACCTAAAGGGGTATGTCTGAGCGAGGCAAACCAGCTCAGTGTCGCCAATGCGCTGTTGCAACGCACCGGACTGAAAAGTCCGCGGCATCTCTGCGTTTTGCCGCTACCGACCTTACTCGAGAACATTGCGGGTGTGTATGCCCCGTTACTCAGTGGTGGCGAAGTCATTTTGCTGCCAGCCAATGATCTTGGCTTTAACGGCGCCAGTGAGTTTGATGTGCAGAAACTGGCTGCTGTGCTGGAAAGCGTTCAGCCTGACAGCGTGATTTTATTGCCTGGCATCTTGTCCGCATTGGTTGCCTTTATCAAGCATGGCTGGCAGGCACCAGACAGTTTGAAATTTGTTGCTGTCGGCGGCAGCCGGGTCGGTAGTGGTTTACTGGAAGCCGCTGAAGCAGTGAATCTGCCTGTGTATGAGGGTTATGGCTTGTCAGAATGCAGTTCTGTCGTCAGTCTCAACAGCCCGAAATACAATCAACAGGGGAGTGCGGGTATGCCGCTGCCGCATATCGAAGTCTCTGTTGAAGACGAGGAAATATGCGTGTCCGGAAATGCCTTCCTGGGTTATGTCAATGATCCTGAAAGCTGGTATCAGAAGCAGGTCAGAACCGGTGATATCGGCGCCATTGATGACGCAGGATATCTGCATATTCTGGGGCGTCGCAAAAACCTGCTGATCAACAGTTTCGGACGCAATATCAACCCGGAATGGATTGAAAGTGAAATCCTGGCCAACCCGGCCATCGCTCAATGCGTGGTCTACGGTGATGCGCGTCCCCTTTGCATTGCACTTATTTATCCCCGAACGGCGGTAAGTGATGTGCTCATCGACAATTGGCTGGGCAGTGTTAATCAGGGGTTGCCCGCCTATGCCCGCATCAAACACTGGCTGCGACTTTCACAGCCACTGAGTCAGTCCAGCGGCACACTAACAGCCAATGGTAAACCCGTGCGGGAACAGATAGCGCGACGCTATCAGACAGATATCAACCAAATTTTTAAGGAGCAGGCTTGAATGGCTTTTTTTGATGTTTTACAGGCAGAAACCGCTGAGGCACGAGCGCAGCTTTTCAGCGCCCCCATTTTTGAGCGGGCTTTTAACGGCGATATCGATCGCGCGCTTTATATCGATTTTCTGACACAGGCCTATCACCATGTTAAACATACAGTGCCTTTGTTAATGACCGTGGGCGGCCGGCTGCCTGAAAGCAAGGAATGGCTGCGAACGGCGGTGGCAGAGTACATTGAAGAAGAAGTCGGTCATCAGGAATGGATATTGAATGATATTGCCGCCTGTGGTGGCGATAAAGAGGTGGTCAGAGACAGCCTTCCCAACCTGCATACCGAGCTGATGGTCGCCTATGCCTATGATGTCGCGCAGCGTGTCAATCCACTCGGCTTTTTCGGCATGGTGCATGTGCTGGAAGGCACCAGCATTACCTCCGCCGATCGGGCTGCTGAGTCGATTCAAATTGCATTAAGCCTGCCAAATCAGGCTTTCAGTTATTTACGCTCCCATGGTGCGCTGGATCAGGACCATGTCAAATTCTTTGAGAGTCTGATGAACCGGATTTCCGATCCTGATGAACAGGCGCTTATCATTCGTTCAGCCAGGATTTTCTATTACCTCTACGGCAATATTTTCCGTAGTCTCACCGGAGACAAAATGCCATGTTCAGCATGAAAGACAAAACCATTGTGTTGACAGGGGCAGCCGGCGGGATTGGCCGGGCTGTTGCCGAATTGCTCGACACCGTGGGGGCGACACTGGTGCTGACAGATATCAACGGCAATCAGCTGGAAGCGCTCAATCACAGTTTCGACGACAGGCACTATACCGTAGAGGCTGATCTGGCGTCTGCTGAAGGACGCAGCAAGCTGGTTGATTGCTGTACTGAGATGCTGTCACCGCCGCAAATGTTGATCAATATTGCCGGCATTAATCAGTTTGCCAAGCTCGCTGACTACAGTGATGAACAGCTGACAAAGCTGATTAATGTCAATCTGACCAGTCAGATCGCACTTTGCCGGGATTTTTTACCCTTATTCAGCAGATTATCTGCTGCCGCAATTATCAATGTCGGCTCCATCCTGGGCAGTATCGGCATGCCAGGCTATAGCGTCTACTGTGCTAGCAAGTTCGGACTCCGTGGCTTCAGCGAAGCACTGGGACGGGAATTAATGGATTCGCCTGTCGAGGTCCGCTATTTCGCTCCCAGAGCCACACAGACGACTTTGAACGACAGCAGGGTCAATGAGATGAACAAGGCGCTGGGTAATGCGATGGACACGCCGCAGCAAGTGGCTGCCGAACTGGTTAATTTTCTGAAGAACCATGAAAAGCGCGGCTATCTGGGGTGGCCAGAGAAATTATTTGTGCGCATCAATAGCCTGTTTCCGTCACTGGTCGATAAATCCTTTCAAAAACAGCTTGGCGTGATTAAACGCTATCTATGAGGAACAAACCATGAAAAAACTTTTTGTGATGCTGGCACTTATGATCAGCTTTTCAGCTGCCGCCGATGTGATGAACCAGGTGGCAGAGGTTCAACATAACTGGGCAGAGGCCAATTATCAGCTTAAGGACAAAGCGCAGAAAACGCGCTTTGAAGCATTGTTGAATGAGGCGGATGCCGTTGTAAAAGCCAACCCTGATTCCGCCGAGGCCCTGATCTGGCGTGGCATTGTGCAATCGAGCTATGCCGGGATTAAAGGTGGACTGGGTGCGCTGGGGCTGGCCAAAGCCGCCAGGGCGGACTTTGAACAGGCAATGAAAATCGATGACAAGGCACTGGATGGCTCGGCCTACACCAGTCTGGGCACGCTTTATTTTAAAGTACCGGGATGGCCACTGGGCTTTGGCGATAATGACAAAGCCGAAGCCTTGCTCAAAAAAGCCCTGAGCATTAATCCCGAGGGGATTGACAGTAATTATTTTTATGGGGTTTTTCTGCTTGATCAGAGACAATACAAGCAGGCAGAACAGTATTTATTGAAAGCCCAGCAGGCACCGGCGCGGCCCGGTCGCCCTCTGGCTGATAAAGGGCGGCAACAGGAAATTGCAGCGGCTTTGCAGCAAGTTCGTTATCAACTGAGAACAAATCAACATGCAGGTATTGCTGATTGAGGATGACGCCTCTCTGGCGGAGGGACTGAAACGTTCACTCAAACGAGAAGGCTTTATTGTTAACCATCTGAAGCAGGGAAAACAGGGGGTTAGTGCCGTTGCGACCTCGCCCCCGGATATCGTTGTGCTGGATCTGGGTTTACCGGATATGGATGGGCAGGACGTACTGAAAGCGATACGCAAGCTGGATGCAGCGCTGCCGGTGTTGATTCTGACTGCCAGGGCATCGCTGGAAGATAAAGTGGCGGGCCTGGATAACGGGGCTGATGATTATCTGGCCAAACCTTTCGAAACTGACGAGCTACTGGCCCGTTTGAGGGTGTTTGAACGTCGTCTTAGCAGTTTCAAACATGCCGGACTGACGATTGGTGACGTTACGATGGACAGTAAAGCCCTGACCGTAACCGTCTCGGGCGCGGAGATTGAGTTGTCACGCCGAGAATTTATGTTACTTAAAACACTGATGGAGAATGCCGGCCGGGTACAGACGCGTGACAGTCTGGAGAGCAAGCTCTACAGCTGGGGAGAAGAAATCGCCAGTAACGCCATCGAGGTACATATCCATCACCTGCGTAAGAAGTTGCCTGATCAATTTATCAAGACTGTGCGCGGTGTCGGCTACACCATCAAACCGGCATGAAATCGATTCGTCTTTTCCTGCTGTTATCGTTGCTGGCCACCATCACTTTGGTGAACTTTGTGGCCTTGTTGCACGGCTACCAGTCCAGTATGGAAAAAGCCCAGAGTCTGTTTGACTCCAGGCTGGAAAGCACGGCAAGGCTGATAGCTTCAGCCAATTCCGAGCAGACGATGCGGCAGGGGATTGCCGAACAACAGACACCGTTCACTTATTTTCAAATCTGGGACAGTGGTGGCAAACAATTACTCACCCGCTCCCGTAATGCACCGGAATTTGTCACTGGTGCACTGACTGAAGGCTTCCATGAAGTCAATTTCGATAGTTATCGCTGGCGCAATTATGTCTATCGTGATCAGCATCTCAATCGCTGGATTGTTGTCGCAGAGCGTATCGATGTTCGCTACAGTCTGGCTGAAGAAGTCGTGCTGGAATCCTTGCTGCCGATTGTGATTGCCATACCGATAGCCGCGCTGATTATCTGGCTGGCGGTCGGGATCGGACTCAAACCCCTGCGTCAGTTTGCTGATCAGGTGCTCGGCAAACGCGCTGATGATCTAAGCCCGATACAGTTGGAAAAGGTGCCGCATGAACTGGTTACGGTCGTTTCCAATACCAATGCGCTTCTGGGCAGGCTGGATCATGCTTTCCAGCGGGAACAGCGGTTTGCCTCGGATGCCGCGCATGAGCTGAGAACGCCCATCAGTGTGCTCAAAGTGCATCTGCACAACCTGAAACAACGGCTGGGGGACGATGATGAAGACATCACTTTACTCAAGACCGGCATTGAGCGGATGGGGCATTTGGTAGAACAGATTCTGGCACTGTACCGAACATCACCGGATCAGGCTTCAGCGCGTTTCGAGAGCGTTGACCTATACAAACTGGCGCAAACAGTTATTGCCAGCGACTTTCTGCAATTTGAGCGTAAGCAACAGCATATTTCCCTGGATGGGGAGACTGCCATACTGTCTGGCAATCGCTTCGCACTGGAAACCCTGTTACAGAACTTACTCAGTAATGCCAATAAATATACGCCGCCAGGTGGAGAGATTCATGTCATCGTCAAACCGTTTCAGGACGGCGTGCAGTTAATTGTCGAAGATTCCGGTCCGGGTATTCCGGCAGATCAACATGAACGTGTGTTTGAGCGTTTTTATCGGTTTCAGGGCGACAGGCATGACAGTGGCGAACTGGGCTGCGGGCTGGGACTGACCATTGTCAGCCATATTGTAGAGTTGCACCATGCCACTATCCGGCTGGGTACATCATCATTGGGGAAAGGCCTGGCCGTCACTATTCATTTCCCGGGAGAAAAGTAAATTGAAACAGTGGCTTATTCTGCTGAGTTTATGTTGTCTTTCATCTGCCGTGATAGCCGGGCCGCCAGTGATTGAAATAGAGATAAAAGACCATCTGTTCTTCCCGGATGAGGTTCGTATCCCTGCCGATACCAAGGTCAAACTGCTGGTAAAAAACCTTGATCCGACCGCAGAAGAATTTGAGAGCTATGAGCTCAACCGTGAAAAAGTGATTGCCGGTCACAGCGAAGCAATCATTTTCATCGGCCCATTGTCAGCGGGGGAATATCCCTTTTTTGGCGAGTTTTTTCCCAAAACTGCCCAGGGCAAAGTGATAGCGGAGTAATGCCATGCTATTGAATGCGGTCATCATTATTCTGCGGGAAGTACTGGAAGCGGCACTGATCATCAGTGTTTTCCTGGCCTTGAGCCAGTTGCTCAACCGCAATTTGTGGTGGATGCTGCTGGCACTGTTGGTCGGTTTCAGCGGTGCCACGGTCTATGCGCTGAATCTGAGCCAGATATCCATGGCGATGGAAGGCACAGGACAGGAAGTCCTGAACGCTGTTCTGCACAGTGTCATTTTTATCTCGCTGCTGATCTTCATGATCAGTGTGCCCCATCAGGCCCATGCCAAATGGCGACAGCTCAATCTGGTGACAATTGTGCTTGCTGTCATCACCGCGATTATTCGGGAAGGCTCAGAAATCATTCTGTATATCACGGGTTTTTTTGGTATTCCGGATTTACTCAGCCCGGTCTTGATGGGGAGCGCTGTCGGCGCCGGCATCGGGCTGAGTGTCGGCGTGTTTTTCTACTATCTGCTGGTCAATATGCGTACCAGTTACGGTATTTGGCTGGGTTATCTCATTCTGCTGCTGATAGGTGGCAGCATGGTGGCGCAGGCGGTCGAGTTCATGATTCAGGCCGACTATATTGCCGCCAGTGCCCCGGTGTGGGACAGCTCGGCGATTATCAGCGAACGTTCAGCAGCAGGTCAGTTGCTCTATGCCCTTGTCGGCTATGAAGCGACACCGGCACCGGAGCAGGCAGCGGCTTATTTCAGCAGCATTGGTCTGTTGATAGTCGCTGCCGGCATCAGTTTTATGTTCAGAGGGAAAACATCATGAAATTAATCCGCCACGCCACAGTGCCATTGCTTTTGCTTCCGGCAATGGTGATGGCCGATGATCTCGCCATCGATAAAGTCTATCACCCCTATGTTCAGCCACTGGAGCAGGAAGTGGAGTGGCGGATGGTGGCGGCTGACGGCGATCATTTGCAGCGACTGGGTATCGGGCAGTCTCTGAATGACCGGGTCTTTATCGAAGGCTATCTGCTGGCAGCCGAAGAGGGTGATACTTTCCGGCTAGAGGGCTATGAACTGGAAACGCGGGTGCAGCTCACCGAGCAGGGCGAATACGCGGTTGACTGGGGTGTCCTGGTCGAACTGGAAAAAGCGCATCAGGAAGATGAGTGGGAGCTCGCGACAGCATTGTTAATGGAAAAACAGTGGGGCAGATGGGTGGGTGCAGCCAATCTATGGCTGGAATATGAATGGGGCGACGAGATCCGGGATGAGTTTGAAAGCGCTGTGGCCTTACAAACCCGGTACCGGCTTTCCCCCGAATTTGAGCCTGCTATCGAATTTTATGGGGGGGAAAATACGCGTGCCCTGGGACCGGTAGCCATGGGCGATTTGCGCTTCGGTGCCGGTAAAAAACTGCACTGGGAAACCGGCGTACTGTTTGGTTTAAGTAAAAAAACACCGGATGCCACTCTGCGACTGTTGGCAGAGTATGAGTTCTAGTTCACTGAAGCGCCTGATCTTTCATTCGTTTTTCCAAATCATTCCATAAAGACAGCTTGGATGCTTCGCCGACCCGTTGACCCTCACCACGGGATTTGGCCAGCCATAAACCGGTACCGTTGAAGCTGTAGACCGGTACCAGATCATTACGGCGGCTGGCCGGTTTGATCTCGGTAATCAGGTTATCCAGTACCAGCGGCACTGAACGTTTGGTTTCGAAGTAGGTCAGCACCATATGTGCCTGATCGATTTCGATAGCCTTAACGTAGGTGATTCTGAGTTTGTCTTCGTCGACGCCCAGTTCCTTCAGGGTGAAGTACTTGGCGATGGAATAATCCTCACAGTCTCCGGCGCCGATGGAGAGCATTTCCAGCGGCGTTGCCCAGTAATCTTTCTTCTGCCACAGGTCGATATCATTAATAAACTGTACGTTGGCATTGAAGAATTGATTGACCAGTTCCAGCTTTTCTTTCTCAGATAAATCGTGATTGGCCGGGTTATTCACCAATTCACGCCAGCCCTCGACACGCTTGCGTGCAAATTTGTTGTACTGACTTTCAATTCTGGCCAGTACTTCATCACTGATACTAAGCTTGGCATTGCCCGGCAGGGCAAACAGCAGTGAGGCCAGCAGCAGCGTTATCAGAGCGTGACGGTAAAGTCGCATTCAATCCCCGGCGATCAGATTCAGCGGCTGATACCAAACAGGCCGGCCTGTTTGACGATCTCAAAGTCTTCATCAGCTTCTACCGATTCGGCCAGAACTTTGATTTCAATCAGGCTCGACACTTCCTGGATCAGTTCCAGGAAGTCCGGTTTGCTGGCGTTACCCCTGATGTTATGGGTCAGATCCCGTGCCAGACGGATATAGTCGATATGCAGTTCACGCAGCATGTCGACCGGAATAATGTCTGACGAGTAGCGTTTCAGCAGGACAGTAGCGCCCAGCGACTTAACAAAGCTGCTGAAGCTGTCAAAGGCCGCAATGTCCTTGGCTGCGGCATAAGCGGTGACCGAGAAAGCAAGCAGATGACTGGACAGGCTGCTTTGTTCAAGACGGGCCTTGAGCCAGCGCTGGAAGCCAAGTGAAGAGATAGAAGGCATCGACAGGTTAATGGTCACCGGTGTCGTGATCTTGTCGGCTTCCATTTTGAGGATGATCTTATTGACAATGAGTTTGTCCAGATCTTCGGCAAGGTCAAACTCCTGTGCGACCGAGAAGAAGGTGCCGATTGACAGCGGCGTGCCGGTTTCATCCCTGACCACCGTAAAGGCTTCCTGCATGACTTTAACAGGCACTTCAGCGTTGTAGTTGTAGGCCTCAGCGGTGAAGGTGATTTCCGGCGTGTTGTTATCGATGGCATTCACAATCGCTTCACGCCAGGCTTGTTCGTTCATCGAGCTGATACTGTCCTGCTTGATGAAAAACGCATTCTGGCCTATGTTTCTGGCCTGTTCATAGGCTTCGATCAAAGCCGGCATCAGTCGATCAAATTCGCTGGTCTTGTCGAAATACACAATACCGGTATGCATCATGTCTTCCAGCTCAAAGTGTTGTCCTAACTCATTGATATCGTGCTTGAGTTGTTCCGCTAAAGCTGTGACAGAATTCACATCTGTCTGTGGGCTTATCAGCGCAAATTCCGAACCGTAAAGTCGATAGGCATCGGCATTCTCAGGCGCGTTTTTACGCAGTAATTCAGCAAACGACTGCAGTAACTTATCGACTTTCTGATTTCCCAGTTCTTTGCTGATGGTCGCCAGATCATCAAATTTGAAATAGAGAACGTAGCCTTTGCTACCAGCTGACAGGGCGGACTTCACATCGACACTGAATGTCGCCTGATTGAGCAGGCGGGTAAGCGGGTCACGTTTGAGGCTGTCACTAAGGGAATCCAAGCGGTTATTCAGACGGGCAATGGTATCGCCGATTTTGCGTGACATGCCGTTCATCGAATTGGCTACATGCCGGACTTCGGTTGTCCAGGGCAATTTGCTGATGGTAGTGAAGTTACCGCTGGAGATTTCATTGGCCTGCCTCTGGATGGCTTTAAGTGGCTGCAGGGTCAGTCTCAGCACCAGCATCAGCAGCAGAAAAGCAGCGATAAAAATCAGCAGGGAATAAAACAGTGTTTCCTTGGCTTGTTCATAAAGCTTGAGATAGGCATAGGCCGGATTGCTGGTGACATAGAGGGTACCGGAAATATTCCAGCCCGAGCTGATTTCAGTCCGGGCGGTGGCGGTTTTCATCGGCAAGAGTTTAATCAGCCAGTCGGGCACTCCTTCCATCTGTACCGGGTTAGTCAATGTGACCAGGTTTTCACCATCCACATTTTCCAGTCGCATTTCCTTGTAATAGCCCATGTCGAAAATGGCATTCATCATGGTAAGCAATATCGGATCCTGCTCATCGTGCATATGCGGGCTGAGTGACAAGCCTAATGAAGTGGCAGTGTCCTGAACATGGACCTCGGACTCTACTTCCAGATAATTACGGATATTGTTCATGCTCAGATAGAAACTGACCGAAAAAACAATCAGGAAAATCAGACTGATCAGAATCAGGAGTTGCTTGGACAGAGACATAATGCGTTCCTCGAAACAGGCCAATGCAGAATTAATTCATCATCTGATAAACCATGGCTATCCTTCTGGTCTACCTGTAAATAATGACGAAAACTCCCTAAAGATACGCTGCCAACCGGCATCAGGCAAGGTGATTCAGGCGTTGCGCGCGCTTTTGTTTTTAGCGAACGGTTGCTAGGATCAGTTTTTATCTCTGCAAGGCAAAAACATGTTGTCGACCATGATGCAGATGGGGCTGCTCATCGCCTTTGGCACACTCTGGCGAATACTGGCACCTAAACACATTCCCGCACTCGCGCATCGGCGTGCTTTAACTGATCTGGTCTTTTTTATTTTGCTGCCGGCCCTGGTGCTGGATGTTATCTGGGGGGCGCCGATTGATTTCACCTCAATGAAAATATCCCTGGTCGCACTGTCGACGCTGGCAGTTTCCGCGCTGCTGATGATTATATCCTTGCGGTTTTTTGAGACCAGCCGGCCCCAGAAAGGTGCCTTGTTGCTGGCTGCCGTATTCCCCAATGCGACCTATCTTGGGCTACCCGTGACGGATCAGGTGCTGGGCAAATGGAGTAATTCGGTGGTGCTGCAGTTCGACTTGTTCGCCTGCACACCGGTCTTGATGACGCTGGGCATTTTGATGGCTAATCATTTCGGTGCTGACGGGCGGGAGGTGCACCCATGGCGGGAGTTACGAAAGGTCCCACCCCTGTGGGCCGTCGCGGTGGCGATGTTACTGAATATATTAGAAGTACCCAGGCCGGAGTTGGTGCACAACACGTTGACGACCCTGTCGGGCGGGGTGGTGCCGCTGATGTTGATAGCGCTTGGCATGAGTATCCGCTGGGATACCATGCGGCTGCGGTTTCTGCCCAAGCTGCTGCCGGTAACCGTGATTTCATTGCTGATAGCCCCGGTGGTGGCTTTTGGGGTCAGTCACGGTTTGGCCTTGCCACAGCACATTTCAACTGCCGTCGTGTTGCTGGCTGCAATGCCGACAATGATTTTCGGCATTGTAATCTGTGAACGCTACGGCCTCGACAGTGCCATCTATGCCGCGGCAGTGTTTCTGACCACCGTTATCAGCATTTTAACGCTGACAGTCTGGTTTTATTTCCTGCCGCCGGCGTAATCATCCCAGATAAAACCGGATTTTTCGATCTCAGCAATCATCACCGCCATGGCTTGTTCGACCTGTTGCTCATCGCCCCTGAGGCTGAACAGAATATAGGGTTCATGACCCAGATGAGGCAGGCTGGACAACAGCAGATCCGGATAATCATTAACAATCTGGTTCATAGTGTCGAGCAAGTCTGATTCACGGCCTTTGGTAATGCGAATAATGCGTTCGCTGCGTGGTCTCAAATCACGTAAATCCGGGTATTCATTGTCTAGCACCCAGTCCACCATGGGCCAGGCCATCTCCGGAAACCCGGGCATAAAATGATGATTATCGACACTGAAGCCCGCCACCCGATTGACTGGATTGGGAATCAGTCTGCAGCCTTTGGGTAAATGGCCCATGAGGATACGGTTGGGATAGGCGGCCTCGCCGAATTTATCTTCGATTTCTTTGACTGCTTGCGGATGAGGCTCCAGTGGCACCCCTTTGACCAGCGCGGCGGTTTGCCGGGTTCTGTCATCCGGTGTGGCGCCGATGCCACCAAAGCTGAACACCAAGTCATCACTGGCCATGGAAAAGCGCATGGCACGTTCCAGATCTGCGGCATCATCGCCAACGATCAGCGTCCAGCTCAGTTCCAGACCGCGGGCGGCCAGCACTTCCTGTAGATGTGCAAAATGGCGATCCTGGCGTTTACCGCAGAGGATTTCATCGCCGATAATCAAAGCCCCGATTTTCATCCGGTCGTTTGCTCCTGTCTGTTACGCATGAAGTCAGCTGTCTGTACAAATGAGGACATTAATTGTTCTGCGAACAGCGGGTCAAGATCCATCGTTTTCAGCGCTTGCGCCATGCAGTAAAGCCACTGATCGCGTTCTTCAATGCCGATAGAGAAAGGCAGGTGTCTTGCGCGCAGACGGGGGTGGCCGAATTTATCGGTGAACAGCGGGGGACCACCCAGCCAACCGCTTAAAAACATAAACAGTTTTTCTTCACTGCTGCGGATATTCTCGGGATGTAAATCACGAATCAACTGTGTTTGGGGCGTTTCAGACATGATCTGATAGAAAGTCTGACACAGTTTTCTGACACCGGCTTCGCCGCCGATTCGCTCGTAGGGAGTTGCAATTTCTGCCATGGGAATAAGCTTACTGAAAAGGGCTAGTTTAACTTGCCTTGTCTGACCGCGAAAGCAAGCTTTAAGTGCCTGCCGCAACACAATTTGTCAATCATCAAGAGGGTGTATTGCCTTATCGCTGGTGAACAGTGTTGACTGTTTGTCTGCGCAGAGCATCGCTTTTCGCTCTGAAAAACCCGTCACGCTCATTTTTTTCATTAACAGCGCTGTGTTTTTCAGTCGCCTGCAAGCCGCTGTTTTCAGGTTGATTGCAGCGATAACGCCTGCCAATCAAGACAGGGCGCGGGTTGCGACGAATACACCAGGGCGGGATAATAGTTATATTTTTCATTTCAAACTAAGGAGAAACTCCATGACTGATAAAATTGTAATGCGAACTGGTGAAGCACTGGTCGCAGGTGGCCCGGCTTTTACAGCGGCAGAACCGGAAGTCGTAATTGGTGAGCTGGACGGTCCTTTTGGTACCGCTTTTGCCAACCTGATGGGTGATCAGGTCAAAGGTCATTCCCGTGTCCTGGCACTGATGAACACTGATGTCCAGGTTCGTCCTGCCACTATCATGGTCAGTAAAGTAACAGTGAAGCACACTGACTACACCAACATTCTGATGGGTACTGTACAGGGCGCGATCGCCAATGGCGTTCTGGATGCAGTGCGTAACGGTACGATTCCTAAAGACAAAGTCAATGATCTGGGTATCATCGTTTCAGTCTGGCTGAACCCAAGCATCACTACAGTGGAAGACCTGGACCATGAAGCCCTGTTCAAGATCCATCGTGAAGCGACCCGCATCGCGCTGGAAAAAGCAATGAACAATGAACCTGGTATCGACTACCTGCTGGAAAATCAGGATAAACTGGTTCACAAGTATTACCAGAAAGAACTGGATGCCAAAGTCAATATTGAGAAAACGGCTAAAGACGAGCATCATTAAAACAGGAAACTCAGTGACTTAGCTGTAGTCAATAATAAAGAGGATTGATTCACAGCCTCACAAATTTAACGGTCTGTCCGCTACAGTGGATGGACCGTTTTTTTTGCCATGTATAATGAATCCAATAACACTAAGCGCCCAGGCAGAAATGGAACTGTACTCCATAGATAAATTGATGCACGAAACCCGGCAACTGGCAGCAAAATATCGTCAGACTACCGGGAGTACCTTACCTGTTACTGGTGAGATTGCCCGGTTTGATGCGGCCAAAGCGCTCAATCTGTCATTGATCGACGAGCCGGGCAGCCCGATCGATGCGGTTGGGCTTGACGGCGAGCGGGAGAATAAACGCATCATCATCAAAGGTCGCGCTATTTTCGAAAACACCCGTTCCAGTCCACGTATCGGACAGCTCAATCCTGATCAGAATTGGGATTTAGCCGTACTGGTTTTATTTGATGAACAGTACGAAGCGGAAGAGATCTATGAAGCCAGCCGTGAAGCAATTGCCGCGGCGATGGAAACCAAACCGGACAGTGCCCGCAAAAAACGCGGCGCAATGTCGATCGCACAGTTTAAAATCATCGGTAACCGGGTCTGGACCCGTGAAAACGGACTGGAACAGGAAATCTGGGATAATCAGGACGAATAACAAGGAGCGGCTATGAGCGTGGGTGGGTTTATTTTCTGGGGGCTGGTTGCAGTTCTGCTGGTCTATATTGTCATCATCTATAACAATCTGGTCAGCCTGAAACATAATGTCAGTAAGGCGTGGTCTAATATTGACGTGTTGCTCAAGCAGCGGCATGACGAGCTGCCGAAACTGGTTGAAACCTGCCGTCAATATATGCAATACGAGCAGGAAACCCTGGAAAAAGTCATGCAGGCACGTTCCTCGGTAGCCCATGCACAACAGCAGGGTGACGTGGCACAACTCGGGCAGGCTGAAGGTGCTCTGAGACTGGGACTGGGTAATTTATTTGCCCTGGCAGAGGCTTATCCTGAACTGAAAGCCGACGAGACTTTTCAGCACCTGCAGGCGCGTATCACCAGTCTCGAAAACGCGATTGCCGACCGCCGCGAATTCTATAATGAGAGCGTGAATATCAATAATGTCCGCATTGAGCAGTTTCCTGATGTGATCATTGCTCGCCTGTTTAACTTCAAAGCCTTTACGCTGCTGGAATTCAGTGCTGAAGAAACGGCCAATGTGAATCTGCGCAGTCTGTTTGAACAGTAAATGCAGGATTTTCTGGCTGTCATTGCACTTGAAATCAGCCAGCTTGAAGCGGGACCGTTCTGGTTGGGTATTGCAGTGGCGATTGCCATCGATGCGTTTTTATTCTGGCGCATGGCCTGCTGGTATCAACAGGCTCGCTTGATTGAAAATATACCCACCGCACGGATCCGATCTGCACCGCAAGGCTATATTGAGCTCATAGGCGTAGCCGGCATGATGCAGGGGCCGGTGATTTTTTCACCTTTATCGCAAACACGCTGCGTCTGGTATTCCTACAAAATAGAGGAAAAGACCCGTGAATACAGTGGTAAAGGCCGCAGCCGTACCCGCTGGCGAGTGGTGAAGCAGCAGACCAGCGAAGAGGTTTTCCTGCTGGACGATGGCAGCGGCGAGTGTGCCATCGATCCGGATGACGCTGAGGTGATTACCCGTAACAAACGTGTCTGGTATAAACATGATGTGGTACCGCCACGCCGATACACCGAATGGACAATTCTCGAAGGGGAGCCTTTATACGCCATGGGGCTTTTTAAAAGCGTCGCCAGTGTCGAGGATCAAAGTATCCGCGAGCAAGTGAGCCACAAACTGCGTGAATGGAAGCAGGACCCGAATCAGCTGCTTCAGCGTTATGATAGCGACAAGGACGGCCAGATCAGTGAAGATGAGTGGCAACAGGCCAGACAGGATGCGACCGTCGCAGTCAAACGCCAAATCGGGCAACGCGCCAAAATGAAACAACTCAGCATCATGCGCAGCAGCCCCCACAAAAGCCAGCCCTATATTCTCTCGACTATTGCCGAAGACAAACTCATCGCCCGATACCAGCGCCATGCTTTGGCAGCAACTGTCGGGTTTCTTGTACTGGGTACCATGATAATCTGGGCCATTAATCAGCGTTGAATCAGAGCATGCAAGACGATATCGAACAGTTATTTGCCGATGGAGGCCTGCTATCTCAACATGTTGAGCATTACAGTGCCCGCAGCCAGCAAATCGAGATGGCGGAGAAAGTCAGTGAGGCGCTGACAAACCGTGAAACCCTGATTGCTGAAGCCGGCACCGGCACTGGTAAGACCTACGCTTACCTGGCACCGGCCATGTTATCCGGTCAAAAGGTTTTTATTTCTACGGGCACAAAAAATCTTCAGGATCAATTGTTTAAAAAGGATTTGCCGAAACTGCGTGAAGTCCTGTCTGTGCCGTTTAAAGCCGCCTTATTAAAAGGCCGCAGTAATTATCTATGCCATTATCGGCTGTCGCTGGCAGAAACCGAGCCCAGCAGTGCAATGAATCAACATGTACTGCATCAATTACGTGAATGGTCAGCTAAAACCGACTCGGGTGATTTAAGCGAAACCGACCTGTTGGAAGAGCAATCCATTTTATGGCCTAAAGTGACGTCCACCGTAGACAATTGTCTGGGGCAACAGTGTCCGGATTATGATCAGTGCTTTATTGTCGAGGCCCGTCGTAAGGCACAGGAAGCGGATATTGTTATCGTCAATCATCACTTATTGATGTCCGATATGGCGCTGAAAGCTTCAGGGCAGGGTGAAGTACTGCCTGATGCCGATGCCTTTATCATTGATGAGGCGCATCAGTTGCCGGCCATTGCCAGCCAGTTTCTGGGCCACCGGGTCAGCAGCCACCAGTTGCAGGAGCTCAGCCGTGACAGCGTGCGCGAGATGGAACTGGAAGCCAATGACATGGATAGCATTCGCCAGGCGGCCGAAAAGCTCGAAAATCGCTTGCACCAACTCAAGCTGACGCTGGGCGACAGTGAACAGCGACTGCCCTGGCACCAATGTTTACAGCGTTTTCCCGAGGCAAGAGAAAAGCTGGAGGTGTTAATTGCTGCCCTGGAAACCCTGATGGAAATACTGGAAACCGCCAGTGAACGAAGCAGGGGACTGGAACAATGCTTTGAACGCAGCCAGGATTTAATCGATCGTTTATCTATCTTCAATGATAACGATGAAGATGAAAATCTGGTCTTGTGGTTGGATATCCGCGGCAGTGGTTTTGTTCTGCATGCGACCCCGCAGGAGGTCAGTCAGCATTTCCAGCAGTGGATCGCGGATAAACCCAGCGCCTGGGTGTTCACTTCGGCAACACTGACGGTGGCGGGCAAATTCAACAATTTCATTCAGCAACTGGGGCTGGAAGATCCTCTCACTGCAAGCTGGCAGAGCCCGTTTGATTATGCCCGGCAAAGCCTACTGTATATGCCGACGATACCAGTGGAACCCTCGCACCCGTCTTATAACGAACATATTGCTGGGATTGCGCGTTCTGTTATTGAGCATAGCCAGGGCCGAACCTTCCTGCTGTTTACCAGTTATCGTGCCCTGAATGAAGTGGCCGAAGCGCTGCAGGATATGGATTATCCGATTCTGGTTCAGGGCAGCCGGGCCAAAAACCAGCTTTTGGCTGAATTCAGAGACCACGGCAATGCCGTGTTGCTGGGTACCAATAGCTTCTGGGAAGGTGTTGATGTACGTGGGGAAGCTTTATCCTGTGTATTAATCGATAAAATTCCCTTTGCCTCACCCGGCGATCCGGTGTTGGAAGCCCGTATCAATCATCTGCGGGAGCGGGGCGGCAATCCATTTCGTTCAATCCAGATACCGGCTGCCGTGATCCAACTGAAACAGGGTATTGGCCGGCTGATTCGGGACAAGCATGATTCGGGCGTGCTGGTGCTCTGCGATCCGCGGTTTTTAAGCAAGCCCTACGGTAAGGTGTTCATGCGCAGTCTGCCGCCCATGCCGATCACACAGGATGTGGATGATGTGGCGGCATTCTTCAGTAAAGAAGCGGTCGTCGCAGATTAATTCAGATCAACTGCGAATTCTTTCAGCAGGTCCAGCGGGATGATTTCCGATGCCCTTTGGTGGGTGGCTGCCAGATAAACCTTCGGCGCCATATTATGCTCATAAGCTTCCAGCCAGCGAGCTGCGCACAGACACCAGCGATCACCTTCCTTGAGACCAGGGAAGCCGAATTCTTCCATCGGTGTGGTGAGATCGTTGCCGCGGAAACGTGAGTATTCAAGAAAGGCCTGGTTGACCTGAACGCAAACCGTGTGCTGACCGTAATCGGCATCACTGGTATTGCAGCAACCATCGCGATAAAAGCCGGTCAAGGGTTCTTCACTACAACTTTCCAGCGGTTCTCCGAAGACATTTAAGGATTCATCTATATCCATTAATCACCTGGTTTTCTTAACATTTTCCTGACTTCACCGACGTGGGTTTCTTCTTCAGCGATTTTCTGTCGAGCATATTCCTCAAACATGACGCTTTTACCTTCAACCAGTTTCAGTAAGGCATGATATTTCTCAATCGCCAATTGTTCATGCTCGAGCGATTCTTGCAGAATCGCCCCGATATCGTGTTGCTGAGACTCCAGTAACGGGCCGATGCCCAGAGAGGGATGATAGCCAAGATGGGTGATGAGTTCACCTGCTTCCTGGGCATGAACCAGGGATTCGTCTGCCTGGCTTCGCATCCAGGACACAATGGGAATACGTCCGTAGCCGTAAACCATAAGAGAATAGTGGGTGTAGCGCACCACACCCGCCAATTCGGTTTCCAATATCTGGTTCAGTAAATTAACAACATTGTCAGTATCTAAAGCCTGGTCAGTCATAACAGACCTCCCGTGATTTAGCTCAGATGAATGGTGCCATCCACTTTATGTTTGATGGATAGCGCGGGAACATCCAAAGTCATTTTGACTTCAATGGTTTCCATGCCATTGAGTTCATCGTTATCCAAAGCCCGGATAATCGCATGTTCGATTTCTCGCTGTGAGGTAACGCCGACTTGCTTGAGGAACTTACGAATATCCATGTTCAGCATTTCTTCGTTCATGGGGTATTCCTCCACTACGACTTTAATCGTATTTGATGTATTTGAAGCGCGGATCGTCAGGCGTACCAGTCAAAGCGCCATCTTCCAGGCCTGGTTGCCACATCACTACTTCCTCGATTTTTTTGGCCAGCTCGAAGTCTTTGTCTGTAATGCCTTTAGCCGCATGATTGACCAGTTTGACGATGACAAAAGCATAGGACACGGTGAGATCCGGGTGATGGAACGCGGCTTCGGCAAGATGACCGACGGTATTAACCACCATCAAGGTACTTTTCCAGCCGCTGGTTTTGTATTTACGACGTATCCAGCCGTTTTCAAGGTACCACTTGGGTAGTTCTTCCTTCAGCCGCGCTTCAACTTCTTCATCGGTGTAGGTTTTTTCTTTTCCATCTTCTCTCCAGCTCATGTTGCTCACCTCCTTATATGTTAATTGTACGCCCAGTTAGACATATTTAAATATCGCTGTCAAAACAATGCCAGATAGCTGGAAACGGTTTGTCTCCATGCGTTTAAAGAGTAAGATGAAGAGGTTGATTTTGAAGAAGGGGAGACAATATGAACGATGCCGCCAGCTTCAGGGAAGTCGGTTTCTTATCAGAACAATGCTGCCATGGCGATTTCGCCAGTGAGATAAAACAAAGCAGTTATTACACAGTCTGCAAAGACCTCAATAAGCTGGGGCAATCCGTACTCAATCATTGTCATATACATCCTGATGATGAAAAAGAGGTCTATCTGACACTGCACTTCCAACGCATGCTGTCTCATTTCCAGTCCATCATACTGATGTCAGAACGTGGCATGACACACCAGGTCGAAATCATGGCCCGCTGTATGCTCGAATTACTGTTTAATCTGGTGGCATTTCATCAGCATGACGACCTGCTGGAAGCCATGACGGTGGGCAATGATGATCAGAGAAGGGAAGTGCTGATACGACTTTATAATCAACAGCTTGAGTCATCAACCTTTACTGAGGAAGAGATGACATATCTGAAAAAAGTGATTAACAGCGCTGATGAAGATGATCGCGATGATATTCAAGTCTTTATGAAAGCCGAGCTTGCAGGCCTGCTAAATGAGTATCGCACTACCTATCAACTTCTCAGCGAGAGTGTTCACAGTAATCTGCATTCGCTGAAAGCAGATCTGGAAATCGATGAGCGCAGTGATGCGATAATCGGCATCAACACCCGTGCGGATCATCAGGACAGATTATCCACGCTGATGCTGACGGCCGGCGACTATCTGATAGCCGGTGTTGAGATCATGCTTCAAATTCACCGCCAACCTGAAGAACAGTCATCCAGCCTGGAAACCATTAAACACAAAGCGCGGGATGTCTGGAAACATATCGTTGTGAAAGTCTCACATCGATAACTGTTTTTAAATAATTCCGCAGAAAGCCTGGCTGAGAAATTCAGCCGGGCTTTTTTATGCCTTTCAGATTTTAAAATCTGAGAGATTTTGCCAAGTCAGCACACGACAAATCAAATTCTGAAGGTTTCTCCGAAAGCTTTTGCTTGATGAAGTGGAGAAAGCTACATTTATATTGTGAGTACTCACATAGCTACTTGCTACGGATAATTAATAGTTAATTTAACATAATATATATTATACGAACTTAAATAGACACCGAATCAGGTCGAATCCCACGCCAGTGCTGCGCGCTGGCATGGGACTACTCCCTGAGTCTGTGACAAGTTGTCACTGGACAATTTGTCCAGGCTGGT
>NZ_VENF01000018.1 GCF_009711715.1 Methylophaga sp.
TTCGACTTGCTCGACAACAGCCAATTTAAAGCCAAGGTTGTAATCACGCTGACTGCGTTTCCTGCGGGTAGAAATGACGTTGTTCATCTTCTTTACTCCAGATGACAACGTATTTCAGGACGGGACAGGATTGCAAAAAAGGGCAGTGGTTTTCCACTGCCCTTTTTTATTGCCTGCTGATAATCTATGGCGGTTATGACGATGCAACAATCATCTGAGCCAAGCCGCTATCTGGAACGCTTTCTGGATAGTCTCTGGCTGGAATCCGGTCTGAGTCAGAATACCATCGAGGCTTATCGGCGTGATCTACTGGCCTTTGCTGCCTGGCTGTCACGGTTTGATGTTGATCTGGCTGCTGCCACCCAGCAGGATATTCAGCGCTATCAGAGCCAGCGGATGCGGGAGGGACGAAAGGTCCGTAGTGAAGCCCGCCTGCTATCTACGCTGAGACGCTTTTACCGTTATTTACTGCGGGAAGATATTCGTGACAGTGATCCGACCGCGCAACTGGAATCGCCGCGATTGGGTAAACCCCTGCCCGACAGTCTGACTGAGCAGGAGGTCGAGGATCTGTTGGCACAGCCGGATGTAACGGATCTGCTGGGGTTACGCGACAGAACCATGCTCGAACTGCTTTACGCCACGGGACTGCGCGTATCAGAACTCGTGAGTCTGAAACAGGAGCAGTTTAATTCACGCCAGGGTTTAATTCGGTGTATCGGTAAAGGCAATAAGGAACGGCTGGTCCCTGTGGGTGAAGTCGCGCTCGACTGGCTGCAGGATTATTTAATTGAGAGCCGGCCTGGGCTGCTCAATGGTCAGGTTACGGATGATTTATTTCCGACACGACGTGGCAAAGCCATGACCCGGCAGGCTTTCTGGTACATCATCAAACGCTATGCCAAGCAGGCGCATATAGATAAACAGCTTTCACCGCATACCTTGCGGCATGCCTTTGCCACACACCTTCTCAATCACGGAGCTGATCTTCGCGTAGTTCAGCTTTTGCTAGGTCACTCCGATCTCTCAACGACACAGATCTACACCCATGTCGCCAAAGAGCGACTGAAACAATTGCATGGACAGCATCATCCGCGTGGTTAAGCAGACTGACGCCGTCTGCGCGCGGTGTTAAACTTGCCGATTGAATTGTAGCCGGAGAAAGGTATGCCTTCCTTTGATATCGTATCCGAAGTCGATAAACACGAACTGAGCAACGCCGTTGATCAGGCCAACCGTGAACTTAAAAACCGCTTTGATTTCCGCGGAACCGACGCCAGAGTGGAGCAGTCGGACAAAGTGCTGACGCTTTTTGCAGACAGTGATTTTCAACTGGAACAGTTGCTCGATATTTTGCGGCTTAAACTGGTCAAGCGCGGGATAGAACTGGGCTGCCTCGAAGTCAAAGATGCAGTCGGCCATGGCAAGCTGCGGAAACAGGATGTCATCGTACGCGAAGGGCTGGATAAAGACGTGTCCCGTCAGATCGTCAAGCTGATTAAGGACAGCAAGATCAAAGTCCAGGCGGCTGTTCAGGGCGAAAGTGTGCGTGTGACCGGCAAGAAGCGTGATGAACTGCAGCAGATCATTGCCATGCTCAAGGCCGAGGAAAAAATTGAAATGCCCCTGCAGTTCAACAATTTCAGAGACTAGGAAACATTAATGCTGAAACATCTATTACTGGTTGTTCCCCTGTTACTTATCGGACCGGTTCATGCCGACGAAACAGATAAACTGAAAAAACAACTTGAAAAAGCCCTGCCGGGCGTCACTGTCAACAATCTCAAAAAAGTGGATAACACCCAGCTCTATGAGGGCGTTATCAACGGTGAAATCCTCTATTTTTCGGCGGATGCTCGTTACGTGTTGCAGGGAGAACTGGTCTCACTGGAATCCAGAACCAACCTTACCGAGCAGCGCAGGGTGAGTCTGCGTAAAGACATCATTGATGGTTTGGATGAGAAAGATATGATCATCTTTGAGCCTGAGAAAACAGAACATACGCTGACCGTCTTTACCGATATCGATTGTGTCTATTGCCGCAAAATGCATTCTGAAATTGAGCAGTACAAAGATCTGGGTATCCGTATCCGCTATATGGCTTATCCGCGCGGTGGCATTGATTCCGAATCCTATGATGATGCCGTGACCGTCTGGTGTAATGATGATCGTCAGGAAGCCATGACCCGGGCGAAAGCGGGTGAAGAACTCAAAGCCAAAACCTGCGAGAACCCGGTGAAGGCCGAGTTTGAAACCGGTCAAAAGCTGGGCGTTCAAGGCACGCCGGCTTTGTTTACTGAAAGTGGGCAGATGCTGCCCGGTTATGTCCCGCCGGAGCGTTTGAAGGAAATTCTTGAGCAGACATCAGGTCAGTCTTAAGGTCTGGGAGCCTGAATCCAGCCGGTGATCATGCAGCGTCAACTGCTGGTCATCGGCCAGCAGGTAGCTGATGTTATTATCCCAGTCTCCCAACACCACACGATAAGTCTGATGACCGTTCTCGGTCTGCAGTTGATGAATAGCCGGTCTGTGGGTGTGTCCGTGTACCAGGATTTCAATTTGATTAGATTCAATCACACTGCGGACTTCTGCCTGGTTCACATCCATAATCATCGCGGTTTTATGCTGCTTTTTCTGCTTGCTCTTGGCGATGATCCTGTCTGAAATATTTTGCCGGAAACGGGCCGGTAGTCTAAGAAAACACCATTGCAGCAAACGATTTCTGACCACCTTCCGGTAGCGCTGATAACTGATATCATCCAGACAAAGAGTGTCGCCGTGTATGAGGAGAGCCGGGTGGTTGCCATAGTTGATTCGATGATTGTCTTTCAATAATGTCGCGCCGACTTCACTGGCAAAGTCATGACCCAGCATAAAGTCGCGGTTACCCACCATCAGAAACAGATTGATGCCACTTGCCGATACATTCTGCAGCGTGCTGACAAAAGGCCTGAATTCGGCTGGGACTAAATCATCACCCAGCCAGGTATTGAATATATCGCCCAGAATATAGATTTCATCGACTTGACCCAGCTGTGCGTCGAGAAAATCACAGGCGAGCCGGGTCAGTTCGGGCCGGGCCGGGCTGAGGTGGAGATCGGAAATAAACAGTCTGCGCATAAGCGAATCCTGCCCTCAGCATGGGGGCAGGGAAGACAGATTTACAGGACGCTGGCTTTTTTGATGACTACATCTTCAGCCGGTACATCCTGATGCGGCCCACGCATCGTGGTCTCAACCTTGCGGATTTTGTCGACGACATCCATACCTTCAATGACTTCGCCGAACACGGCGTAGCCCCAGCCACTGGGAGCTTTACCGCGGAAATCGAGAAAATCATTGTCAACGGTGTTGATAAAGAACTGGGCTGTGGCAGAGTGCGGGTCGTTGGTTCGAGCCATGGCGACTGTACCACGCTGGTTGCTCAGGCCATTATCAGCTTCATTTTCAATGGGGGAACGGGTTTTTTTCTGCTGAAAATTTTCATCAAAACCACCGCCCTGAACCATGAAGTTTTCAATGACGCGGTGGAAAATGGTGCCATCGTAAAAACCGGCCTCAACATATTCCAGAAAGTTAGCGACGGTCTTTGGGGCTTTTTCCTGATTCAACTCAATAACAATGTCACCCATGCTGGTTTCAAGCTTAACCTGGGGCGCTGCGCCACCTTCAGCATTGGCTGCCAGAGAGAAAGAAGCGAAAAACAGGGGGGCCAGATGGCGGTAAAGTAATTTCATGTGCGGGAATCCAAAAATGCTCAAAAGGGTCATGATAGTGCATCGGAAGTGTTCAAGGGAACATCAGAATCAGTTTTGAGAATCATGCTACCGTAAAACAGCGCTGTCACCCGAGAGGGCTGAAAGCGTATAATGCGCGTTTTAATTTGAATTCATCATTCGCTATGTCGGAAACTGCTGCTCATCACAATTTCATACGCACAATTATTCAGGAAGATATTGCCGCTGGCAGACTCACCGGAAAAGTGGTGACCCGTTTTCCTCCTGAGCCCAATGGTTATCTGCATATAGGCCATGCCAAGTCTATCTGCCTGAATTTTGGTTTGGCGGAGGAATTTGGCGGAGATTGCCACCTGCGCTTTGATGATACCAACCCAGCCAAGGAAGAGCAGGAATACATTGAAGCCATTAAGGAAGATGTCGAGTGGCTGGGTTTTCACTGGGCGGGTGATGTGCGTTATGCATCAAGCTATTTCGAGCAGTTTTACGAATGGGCTGTTCACCTCATCAAGCAGGGCAAAGCCTATGTGTGTGATCTCACCGCCGAACAAGCCAGTGAATACCGTGGCTGGGCGACCAAGCCGGGCAAGGAATCACCTTTCCGCAATCGTAGCGTAGAAGAAAACCTGGTTTTGTTCGAAAAAATGAAGCAAGGCGATTTTGATGAAGGTTTTTGTGTTCTGCGTGCAAAAATCGATATGGCTTCGCCTAATATGAACCTGCGGGATCCGATTCTCTATCGCATCCGTAAGAAATCGCATCATCAAACCGGTGATAAATGGTGCATTTATCCCAGTTACGACTTTGCCCACGGCCAAGGCGATGCGATTGAAGGCGTGACCCACAGCATCTGTACGCTGGAATTTCAGGATCATCGTCCGCTGTATGAGTGGTTTATTGAAAACCTGCCCGTGCCTTCAAAGCCGAAACAGTATGAATTTGGCCGTTTGAACCTCAATTACACAGTGACCAGCAAGCGTAATTTAAAACAGCTGGTTGATGAACAGATTGTGGCCGGCTGGAATGATCCCAGAATGCCGACCATTTCTGGCATGAGACGGCGTGGATATACCGCTGCAGCCTTGCGCGCTTTCTGTAACGGTCTGGCCGTGGCCAAAACTGACGGTATTGTTGATATTGCGCAGCTGGAATTTGAAATCCGCAATGATTTGAATGAAAACGCTGCACGTGCGATGTGTGTGTTGAACCCGCTGAAAGTTACCATTACCAATGCCCCTGACAGTGTTGAATGGCTGGAAGCTCCTAATCATCCGCAAAAGGAGGAAATGGGGAATCGGTCCATACCATTCACTAAAGAAATTTATATTGATGCGTCCGACTTTACTGAAGACACCACACTGAGCCGGAAAAAATTCAAGCGCCTGGTAATCGGCGACTATGTGCGCCTGCGTGGGGCTTATGTCATCAAGGCTGACGAGGTCATCAGGAATGAAAAGGGTGACATTATTCAAGTGATTGCCTCTTTAGTGCCGGATACGGTGGGTCAGACCCCCCCCCCAGAAATGAAACCCCGCGGCGTTATTCACTGGGTTTCAGCAACCGAAGGCAAGCAAGTCGAACTGCGCTTATACGACAGATTGTTTGTGGCGGAAGCGCCCGGAAAAGAAACCGGTAACTATCTTGATGATGTGAACCCGGACTCTTTAAAAGTGATTAAAGCCTTTGCTGAACCGGCCATTGTCAATTGCGAACCGGAAACGGCGTTTCAGTTTGAACGGGAAGGTTATTTTGTCAGTGATCGTTATGATCACAGTGCTGAGACCCCGGTATTCAACCTGACCATTGGTTTAAAAGAAGATACCTCAAAAAATAAGTAATGCTGAAAATTCATAATAGCCTGTCTCGACAGAAAGAAACGTTTAAGCCTATTACCCCCGGCAAGGTCAATATGTATGTCTGTGGCATGACGGTTTATGACCTCTGTCACGTCGGCCATGCCCGCGTCATGGTGGTGTTTGATGTGGTCACCCGTTACCTGCGGGCGCTGGGCTATGATGTCACTTACGTTCGAAACATCACCGATATTGATGACAAGATCATCAAACGCGCGGCAGAAAACGGTGAAAGCATTGAAGCGCTGACTGAGCGTTATATCAAAGAAATGCATCAGGATGCTGATGCACTGGGTGTCTTAAGACCTGACATCGAACCCAAAGCAACTGAATCCATGTCTGAAATCCTGGCCATGATTCAGACTTTGATCGATAAGGGCCTTGCTTATGCTGCTGATAACGGCGATGTTTATTATGACGTCAGTCAGTTTGCTACCTACGGCAAATTATCCGGCCGCGATGTGAATGAGTTGCGCGCCGGTGAGCGCGTCGCTGTAAACGAAGCCAAAACCGATCCGCTCGACTTTGTACTCTGGAAAGCAGCCAAAGAGGGTGAGCCGGCCTGGGACTCACCCTGGGGCAGGGGCCGCCCCGGGTGGCATATCGAATGCTCGGCGATGTCAGCTCATTGCCTGGGTGAACATTTCGATATTCATGGCGGTGGACAGGACTTGCAGTTCCCTCACCATGAAAATGAAATCGCCCAATCCGAAGGCGCGCATGACTGCCAGTCAGTCAATTACTGGATGCATAACGGTTTTGTCCGCATTGATGACGAGAAGATGTCCAAATCACTGGGCAACTTCTTCACTGTGCGTGAAGTACTGGCTGTCTATCCGGCTGAAGCGGTGCGTTATTTTATTCTGTCCAGTCATTACCGTAGTCCGCTGAACTACTCTGAAGAACAATTGGAACAGGCAAAATCTGCGCTGACCCGTTTTTATACCTCGCTGCGTGACGTCGAGCCACAGGCAGAAGTGCGCTGGCAGGATGATAAGGAATTCGGTCCCCGCTTTCAGGAGGCGATGGATGATGACTTCAATACCGCACTTGCGCTCTCGGTGATGGCCGATGTGCGCCAGGCTTTGAACAAAGCTTACGAACGCGGGCAGGGCGTTGAGGAAGCCGCTTATTATGCCGGTCTGCTCTTGTCATTCGGCGATGTGCTGGGCTTATTCCAACAGGATGCCGATGCCTTCCTGGTGGGTGATACCGCCTCAGATGATGAAGCCGCAGAGATTGATGCGTTGGTGGCTGAACGTAACCAAGCCAGGGCGGACAAGAACTGGGCCCGCGCCGATGAAATTCGTGACCAACTCACCGACATGGGTATCGTGCTGGAAGATTCGGCCGGTAAAACAAGCTGGCGGCGCGGCTGATTAATCTGGGTTTTTGACCACACTCCAGTTTATTGGATCCTTCGACAGGCTCAGGATGACATGGATCTGTCATGCCGGGCGGAGCGAGGTATCTTGAAGACGGAAAGATCTTTCGACAGACTCTGGATGACATGAACCTGTCAGGGTGCCCAGGAAGCAGAGTTCTTGAGTTAAGCTTGCGTTTGCCAGAGCCATAAAAAAGCCCGGCACTGAGACTTAACCAGGCCGGGCTTTTCGGTTCTATGCGATTTATCCCTGGTGCAAATGTTCAGCCGCAAACAGCGTATTTTCCATCAGAGTCGCTACGGTCATCGGGCCGACACCACCGGGTACAGGCGTAATCCAGGCCGCTTTTTCTTTTGCACCCTCAAAATCCACATCACCCGTTAATTTGCCATTTTCAAGTCGATTAATGCCGACATCAACGACGATGGCGCCGGGTTTAATCCAATCCCCGGGAATAAAGTTCGGTTTACCCACGGCAACTACCAGAAGGTCGGCGCGACGCACCTGTTCCTCAAGGTTTTTAGTCCAGCGATGGCAGACGGTTGTGGTGCAACCGGCGAGTAATAACTCCAGCGCCATGGGACGGCCCACAATATTGGAAGCACCGACCACAACCGCTTCCAGCCCTTTTAAATCCATCTCGGTACTGCGCAGCAATGTAATAACACCTTTGGGGGTGCAGGGTCGCAAAACCGGCATGCGCTGGGCAAGACGGCCGATATTGTAGGGATGGAAACCGTCAACATCCTTATGCGGCGCGATGCGCTCAATCACGGTCTCAGAGTCGATATGCGCAGGCAGTGGCAATTGCACCAGAATGCCGTCAATTTCCTCATCGTTGTTGAGTTTATCAATCAGGGCGAGCAGTTCATCCTGACTGGTGGTGTCGGGCATATCATAAGCGACCGATTTAATACCGATTTCTTCACAGCTGCGACGTTTGCTGCCAACGTAGACCTTTGATGCCGGATTTTCACCAATCAAAACCACAGCCAGGCCGGGACGACGTTTGCCGGCAGCAATTAATTCATCAGTGGCCAGTTTCAGTTTTTGTTTCAGATCTGCGGCGACAGCTTTGCCATCAATAATCTTCGCGCTCATTCAGAAGTCCCGGACTTACAAAAGCGGCTATGATCGCATGAGTCAGCGTGAACAGCAAAAAATATAAAATCAGGCGTTGACTCGTGGTAGGGAACAACGTATTATTTCGCCTTCTTCGAGGATGACTTCTCGAAAACAAGTCGGGGCATAGCGCAGTCTGGTAGCGCATCTGGTTTGGGACCAGAGGGTCGGGAGTTCGAATCTCTCTGCCCCGACCACTTCCCTCACTTATTTTCATTGTCCTCGCTTAGACCACATGTCACGATGCGCCCGTAGCTCATCTGGATAGAGCATCGGCCTTCTAAGCCGAGGGTAGCAGGTTCGAGTCCTGCCGGGCGCGCCACTCTGCCTATCAACTCTCCTAATTATCTTCCACTCAAAAAATCAATACTTTTAGCCTTCGAACATTCTTAAATCTTTCAGCTTGGTTAATCAGCACTGGCCATGGAATAATGCCCTGATAGTCTCAACCAACGGAATGATAGTTTGAAGCAATTATCAGTATTCACCTCGCTGGGTCAGTGGTTCCTGAATTGTTCGCGCAAAGTAAAGCGGATTATCAGTATCAGTGTCGATACTTTGGCGGTCATTGTCGCATTATGGTTAGCGTTTTCATTACGTCTTGGTGAGTTTTATTCTCCTCCTGCACAACAGCTGTGGATCTTTCTGCTGGCACCGGCGATAGCTGTTCCCATCTTTGTAAAATTCGGTCTCTACAGAGCGGTTATTCGTTATATCGGCATTGATGCCTTGTGGGCAATCAGCCGGGCAGTGCTTCTTTTTACGCTGGTTTTTGCTGTAGTTGTACTGACAGCCGGCGATCTCGCTGGTCTTGTACCAAGAACGGTTTATGGCATTAATGCCGTTATTGTGATGCTGTTTGTCGGTGGCAGCCGGATGCTTGCACGCTGGCTGTTCACCCACAGTCAGCAGCAAAACTGGGCAGGGCTCCAGACAGAACGCTTTGTCCCGCCAGTTTTAATTTATGGTGCCGGTCAGGCCGGCGCGCAATTGGTCGCCATGCTGAAAATGAGTAATCAGATGCGTCCTGTCGCTTTTATTGATGACGATAAGACCTTAACTCATCAGCAAATCAACGGACTTACCGTTTATCCATTTGAAAAACTCATTGGTCTGATTGAGCGTTATCAGGTCAGGGACATTCTGTTAGCTATCCCTTCAGCCACCCGCAGACGGCGTAGCGAAATTCTACAACGTCTGGAAAAATTCCCGGTTCATGTCCGCACCTTGCCGGACTTAATGGATATTGCTGAAGGTAAAATTGAGGTATCGGATATCCAGGAAGTCGATATCGGTGATTTGCTGGGTAGAGAGCCTGTAGCTCCGGATCCGGCTTTGCTGCACAGTAACATCACAGACAAGGTAGTCATGGTGACTGGCGCCGGTGGCTCCATTGGCTCTGAGTTGTGCAGGCAGATTATGCTGCTGGCGCCGAAAGCCCTGGTGCTGTTCGAGATCAGTGAATTCAGTTTGTATCAAATTGAAAAAGAGCTGGAGAAGTTGAGTTCAACTGTGCCACTGATACCGGTTCTGGGTTCGGTATTGAATCAGAATCGCGTCGAATCAGTCTGTCAGCATTTTCAGGTTCAGACCATTTATCATGCTGCTGCCTATAAGCATGTGCCGATTGTAGAAAGAAACACCAATGAAGGCATACGAAATAATGTCTTCGGTACTTTGCACTCAGCCCAGGCTGCTATTAACTCTGGCGTCGAAACTTTTGTACTGGTCTCAACCGATAAAGCGGTACGGCCAACAAATACCATGGGCGCGACCAAACGGCTGGCGGAATTAGTACTGCAGGCACTCGCACAGACTCCGGAGTTACATCAAAAAACCCGTTTCACCATGGTTCGTTTTGGCAATGTGCTGGGCTCCTCCGGGTCAGTAGTTCCCCTGTTTCGTGAACAGATTGCCGCCGGCGGCCCGGTAACCGTCACCGATCCGGACATCATCCGCTATTTTATGACGATACCGGAGGCTGCAGAACTGGTAATACAGGCCGGTGCTCTGGGACAGGGGGGCGATGTCTTTGTATTGGATATGGGAGAACCGGTAAAGATTCTGGAACTGGCAAGAAGAATGGTCCATTTGAGTGGTTTTAGTATCAGAGATGAAAGCAACCCTGATGGTGATATCGCAATTGAGTTTACTGGTCTCAGACCCGGCGAGAAGCTCTATGAAGAACTTTTGATTGGCGATAACGTTACGGAAACCGCGCATCCTAAAATTATGCGAGCCGAGGAAACGGTGATCCCATGGCAAACCCTGCAACCGACTTTACAAGCCATGTCCCAGGCTAATGAAACTGACGATAGTGCCTTGTCACGTAATCTGCTGTTATCGACAATTGATGGTTTCAAGCCACAGTGTGACTTGAATGATTGGTTGCAGAGTGAGTTGCCTGAGTCTGAAAAATTGAAGGATCACATCAGAGAATAACCAAACAATGTCATGTCGAGCGGTAGCGAAGTATCTCAGGCTAAAAAGATCCTTCGACAAGCTCAGGATGACAAAGTAAATAGTCCCGGAACATCAGCAAAATAGTCTTAGAATGATGACCCAAATGAAGCCTGTTAACTGAAAACTTATATCAAACGGACTTATTCCAGAACCATTTCAAATATAAAGAAAGCGTTGTTCTGTATAATGCAATTTTGAACGAACAAGGGATTATTTAACGTGTGTGGAATCGTCGGAGGTATTGCTGAGCGTAACGTGACCCCCATTCTTATGGAAGGTCTCAGAAGGCTTGAATACCGAGGTTACGACTCATCCGGCATGGCGTTGCTGGACTCAGAAAGTCAGCTTCAACGAGTCCGTGCCATTGGCAAAATCAGGCAACTGGAAAATAAAATTGATGCGCTTGATGCCCCATTCTCCGGCCAATTGGGCATCGCCCATACCCGCTGGGCTACCCATGGTATTCCCTCAGAAAATAATGCTCATCCACACATCTGCAATAACAAAGTGGCTGTGGTGCATAATGGCATCATCGAAAACTATCAGAGCTTGAAAGCCCGTCAGCTTGCTGCCGGTTACCGTTTTACCTCTGAAACGGATACCGAAGTGGTCGCGCATGAAATCTTTGATCAATTGAAAGATACTGATGATTTGTTAAAAGCTGTGATGGCTTCGCTGAAATCATTTGAGGGGGCCTACGCTCTCGGCGTCATGTCTACTAGCGATCCTGACACACTGGTCGCAGCCAGAAAAGGCAGCCCCTTGGTGATTGGTATCGGTATCGGCGAACACTTTATTGCTTCCGATGTCTCAGCATTACTCCCTGTCACACAGAACTTTATCTTTATGGAAGACGGTGATGTTGCCCGCCTGACTCGCGATAAAGTGGAAATTTTCAATGTTCATTCAGGTGAGCGGGTAGACCGACCCGTCAAGCATTCCAACCTGAACCTCACTTCGGTTGAACTTGGCGCGCATCGGCATTACATGCACAAGGAAATCTTTGAGCAGCCACAGGCCGTTATTGATACCCTGGAAGGGCGTATGACCCAGGACCAGATCCTGGTATCGAGCTTCGGCCATAATGCAGAAACCGTTTTTGCCAGTGTCAATCGCATCCATATTATTGCCTGCGGTACCAGTTATCATGCCGGCATGGTGGCCAAATACTGGGCTGAAGATATTATCGGCATGCCCTGCCAGGTTGAAGTGGCCAGTGAATTCCGTTATCGAAATCCGGTCATTGAAAATCACACCCTGTTTGTCACCATCAGTCAGTCCGGTGAAACCGCGGATACCCTGGCTGCACTGCAGCAAATCAATGCCCTGCGTCAGAACAAAACAACGGCTTTACGGCGGCGCGCCAATGATGATCCCAAAGCGCATCTCAATAAACCTGATCTTGCCGAAGCAGAAGCAGAGGCTTTGAATATCCCTACGCTGAGTATCTGCAATGTGGCGGAAAGCAGTCTGACCCGCGAAGCGGATCTGGTTTTTCTGACCCACGCCGGCCCTGAAATCGGCGTCGCTTCAACCAAGGCTTTCACCACACAACTGGTTGCTCTGGCTTTATTGCTTACCAGTATTGGTAAAGTTCAGAACCGCCTGGATGAAGGTCGCGAAGCCCTGATTGCCGGCGGTCTGCAGAAATTGCCTAACCTCATCACGATGGCGCTTGGACACGAAGAAGAAATCCGCCAGATTTCAGAAGACTTTGCTGACAAGCAACATGCTCTGTTTTTAGGTCGTGGCACCATGTATCCGATTGCGCTGGAAGGTGCACTCAAGCTTAAAGAAATTAGTTACATCCATGCCGAGGCCTACCCGGCAGGTGAACTTAAACATGGTCCACTGGCATTGATTGATGAAATGATGCCGGTGATTGCCATCGCTCCGCTCGACGATCTGCTCGAGAAACTTAAATCCAACCTGCAGGAAGTCAAAGCTCGCGGTGGTCAGATGATTGTGTTTGAAGATGAACGCAGTGATATAAGCTCTGAAACCAGCTTCAAAGTCGTCAAAGCCACGACCAACGTCGGCCGTATTACAGCACCTATTACCTACAATATACTGCTGCAGCTGTTGAGTTACCACGTGGCACTGATTAAAGGCACCGATGTCGATCAGCCGCGTAATCTTGCCAAGTCTGTGACGGTGGAGTAGTTAAACTTTTGCATTGCTGTCATATCATTGAAACCTTAATTTTCAACACTAAAAACAATAAAACAATAAAGAGTCTGAAATGAAGATTGCTGTTGCCGGGACCGGTTATGTCGGTCTGTCCCTTGCTGTTTTGCTCGCTCAGCATCACGAGGTTGTAGCTCTGGATATTATTGAAGATAAGGTGAAATTGCTTAATGACAAGCTTTCGCCCATCGAAGATAAAGAAATTCAGGACTTTCTGGATAATAAGCCATTAAATTTCACTGCTACGCTCGACAAGCAACAAGCCTACGCTGACGCTGATTTTGTCATCATTGCTACACCTACCGATTACGATCCTGACACCAACTATTTCAACACCAAAAGCGTAGAAGCGGTGATTGAAGATGTGATGGCGATTAATCCAAACGCTGTCATGGTGATTAAATCCACTGTGCCAGTCGGCTATACCGAGTCCGTAAAAAGAAAATATCAAAACAGCCTGATTGTGAGCGAAGCGAAGCAACCGAATATCCTCTTTTCACCCGAGTTCTTGAGAGAGGGTAGAGCCCTTCATGATAATCTCTACCCTTCCAGAATCGTCGTCGGTGAACGTAGCGAGCGAGCTGAGACGTTTGCAGCCTTACTGATTCAAGGTGCCAGCAAACAGGATATTCCTGTCCTTTTCACTGACAGCACTGAAGCGGAAGCCATCAAGCTTTTTTCAAATACCTACCTGGCCATGCGTGTGGCGTATTTCAATGAACTCGATACCTATGCAGAGACTCATGGGCTGGATACACGCCAGATTATAGAAGGTGTCGGCCTGGATCCCAGAATTGGCAATCATTACAACAACCCGTCTTTCGGCTATGGTGGCTATTGTCTGCCCAAAGACACCCGCCAGTTATTGGCTAATTATGAAGACGTACCCAATAACCTGATCAAAGCCATTGTTGATGCCAATACGACGCGTAAAGATTTTATTGCCGAATCCATTATCAAACGTAATCCGAAAGTGGTCGGTATCTACCGCCTGGTAATGAAAGCAGGTTCAGATAATTTTCGCGCTTCCGCCATTCAGGGCGTGATGAAACGCATTAAAGCCAAAGGCATTGAGGTTGTTGTTTACGAACCCGTGCTTGAAGAAGACACTTTTTTCCGTTCAGTAGTCATAAAAGACCTGGAAGAATTCAAACAAAAAGCCGATGTTGTACTGGCCAACAGGCTGACCGACGATATCATGGACATTCGGGATAAAGTCTACACCAGAGATTTGTTCGGTCAGGATTAGGTTTATAGCCTGTAATGAAAAAAATGTCGTCTCTTTTACCAGTCATCCTGAGCCTGCCGAAGGATCCCTCCGGCTTCGAGATACCTCGCTCCCGCTCGGCATGGAAGAGTGAGATAACAAGAGCTTTACTTTTCTCCCTTTTCATCCTGAGCCTGTCGAAGGATCTTTCCGGGCTTGAGATACCTCGCTCCCACTCGGCATGACAAAAGCGTATCAACAAAGTAGAGGCCTATCATCCTGAGCTTACCGAAGGATCTCCATCCAAACAAAAAACAATAAACCACGATTCAGTCACAAAACAGGAATATATCCTGTTTCCCGCTTTCAGAAAAATTGCTAATTTAAACAATGGCATGGATGCCACCAGTAACAATACAAAAGCCACTTCCAGGGAGGGTGGGGCGATTGTGTTGTTAGGCATCTATGCCACCAGCTCTCCAAAGCAGCCCAAAATCCCAACCATTGCAGAATTAATATCCTCAAAACGTTTACTTTTGCGTGACCTTTGCATACAGTGTTCATTTATTGAACGCATGATGGCAACTGAATGCTCACAGATGAATACCGATACAAAATATTCAAACTGGTAGAGGCCAACCCGGCGATCAGTCAGCGTCAGATCGCCCGTGAATTAGGCATTAGTCTGGGTAAAACAAATTACTGTCTAAAGGCACTGATAGAAAAAGGCCTGCTTAAAGCAGGTAACTTTCGAAACAGCAAAAACAAACTAGCTTATGCTTATAAGCTGACACCCAAGGGTATTGAAGAAAAGACCAGCGTTACAGTCAGATTCTTAAAAAAGAAAATCAAAGAATATGAGCTACTACAGAAAGAAATCGATGAATTACGCAAAGAGTCGATTAATACTGCCCAGCTTACAGAGTTGAATAAAGGCCCGGTTTCCAGGGAACATCAGGATGAAACAAATAAAAAGTAAGGCCGATCTTGCCATTAATGGCGCCCCCCCGGCTTTCGCTGAAAAGCTGCATGTCGGACGGCCGAACATTGGCGACAAAGCCGAGTTTCTGAAATATGTGGATCAGATTTTTGATAGCAAATGGCTCAGCAATAACGGCCCCTTAGTCCAGCAACTGGAAAATAAAATTGCCAACATCCACGATGTTAAACACTGCATAGCAATGTGCAATGGCACCGTGGCACTTGAAATTGCCATCAGGGCGCTGGAACTGGCCGGGGAAGTGATTCTGCCTTCCTACACTTTCATTGCTACCGCCCACGCCTTGCACTGGCAGGAAATTACGCCGGTATTTGCTGATATTGATCCTGACACACATTGCCTTGACCCCGAATCGGTCAAAAAAATGATAACGCCAAAAACGACCGGCATTATTGGTGTGCACCTTTGGGGGCATGCCGCACCGGTCAATGAACTCCAGCAAATTGCCGATGAGCATAATCTCAAACTCATGTTTGACGCCGCTCATGCTTTTGGCTGCTCATACCAAGGCCGGATGATCGGTAATTTTGGTGAAGCCGAAGTGCTGAGTTTCCATGCTACCAAGCTGTTCAATACCTTTGAGGGCGGCGCAGTGCTGACCAACAATGGCGAACTAGCAGAAAAAATGAGGCTAATGCGGAATTTCGGTTTTGGCGGTGTGGACAATGTGATTTACCCTGGCACCAATGGCAAGATGGTTGAAATAGCTGCAGCCATGGGTCTGGTAAATCTGGACAAGCTTGAGAGCGTTATCCAGCACAATGAAAAAAATTACAGAGCTTATCAGAAAGGGCTTGATGGGTTACCGGGCATAAATCTGTTTTTGTTTGATGAGGCTGAAAAGAACAACTTTCAATATGTCGTCATTGAAGTTGGTGAGAACTGTCCAATCAGACGTGATGATCTGGTTGAAATGTTACATGCCGAAAATGTACTTGCCAGGAAATATTTCTGGCCGGGTTGTCACAAAATGCTGCCCTATCGAGAACTTTATCCACATGCGGGGCTGTTACTCTCTAATACTCAAACAGTCGCTGACAACGTTATTGTATTACCAACTGGAAAAGCCGTTTCAGAACAAGACGTCGACCTCATCTGCCATATCGTCTGTAAGCATATTGAGACAGCTTTATGAAAGTAGGCATCATGCAGCCTTATTTTTTTCCGTATATCGGTTATTTTCAGCTGATTCATGCTGTGGATTCATTCGTGATCTATGATGACGTGAATTTCATAAAGGGCGGGTGGATTAATCGTAATTTCATTCTGTCAAATGGGGAAAAAACACGTATCACCTTACAATTACTGGGCGCAAGCCCCAACCTGCTCATTAAGCAGATTCAGATTGGTAATAATTGTCAGAAGCTGCTTAAAACGATCAGGCAAAGTTACGCAAAGGCACCTTATTTTCAAGATGTAATTGAGTTAATTGAGAAGATACTAAGCTCAAAAGAAACTAATCTGGCTAGCTTTCTGGATTATGGTCTCAGACAAATCTGTAATTATCTAGGCTTAGACAGAGAGTGGTACATTTCCTCGAACCTGAGGAAAGACGTTCAACTAAAAGGTCAGCAAAAAGTATTAGCTGTTTGTAATGAACTCGGCACCACACAATATATCAATATGCCTGGCGGCAAAGAATTATATGACCATGCCAGTTTTACAGAGCAAGATATCCAGCTATCTTTTATCGAGCCACGCATTACGTCATATGAACAAAACATCAACGAGTTTATTCCCTCCCTATCTATTATTGATGTAATGATGTTCAACAGCCAACTACAATGCCAGCAGATGGTTAAGGAATATGAAATTGTCTGAACATCGAACCCCACAATTTCGCAGAAATATCCTGCTAGAAGAGCTTCTGACAGAGCTTAACGCGGATTTAGAGTTAAGTGAAGAAAAGCTAATCAGTTCAAACCTCAATCAAGAAATGCCATTCCCACTGATTTTAGTTATGGGACCATTACGAAGCGGAACGACTTTATTTACTCAATGGCTGGCCAACACTGACCTTGTTGCTTACCCGACCAATTTATTGTCACGTTTTTATCAGGCACCCATTTTAGGTTCCAAGATTCAGTTGTTGCTCACTGACCCACGCTTTAACTTTCGTGATGAACTCGGTGAGTTTGCTCAGCAAGCGGAATATCGATCTGAGAATGGTAAAACCAAAGGGGTGCTGGCGCCGAACGAGTTTTGGTATTTCTGGCGGCGATTTTTGTCGGAACCCCAGCGGGATATCTGGTCTGATGAAGAACTAAAGCAGAGTATGGACATTGCTACCATGCGTGCTGAGTTGATTGGCATGATGAATGTTTTCCAGCAGCCGTTTGCTACAAAAGGCATGCTCTTCAACTATAACATTCCATTTCTCAACAGCATTCTTGAAAAAGTGGTTTTTGTTCAGATAAAGCGAGACCCGGTGAGCAATGTAGCTTCAGTATTAGATGCCCGTAAACGACAACTGGGTAGCGAATCTCAATGGTATTCCTTTCAAATCCCTGAATATGAAGCCCTGAAAGATTTAGATCCAATTACGCAAGTGAGTGGTCAAATCCATCATATTAATAACGCTGTCGACAACGGTATTTCATCTGTTGATGAGAGCAGAAAATTGGTCGTTCAATACGAAGAATTTTGCGAGAACCCTAAATATTTTTTTGATGCGTTAGCCGCAAAGCTTGGATTGAATAACCCTAAATATAATGGGCCCTCAAAATTCGAGTTAAGTAGAACCAATATTCTGAATGCAGAGCAAATCTCAGCTGCTTTGAAATCATTTAAATGAAAAAACTCATTATTTTTGGTGCTGATACACTCGCCAGCTTGCTTGCTTTTCAGGTGAAACATCAAGCAGGCTGGGAATTGGCTGGTTTTACTGTTGATGACAATTACTTGCTTGAATCATCGTTTGAAGGATTCCCAGTGATTGGATTTAACGGACTGGAAAAAAAATTCCATCCAGATCATTTTGAACTAATCTTTCCGCTCGGATTTCGGTGGATGAATGATTTACGCGCTAAGCGTATAGAGCAGGCTAAGGAAAAAGGTTTTAAGGTCGGTAATTTTGTATCGAGCTATGCCTGTGTGTTGTCCGATACTGAAGTTAAAGAAAATGTACTAATTTTTGAGCAGGCAATTGTACAGCCCCACGTGAAACTTGGCTGTAACATTATCATTCGCTCAGGAGCCAACATCGGGCATCACTCAGTAATAGGTAATCACAGTTTTATCGCATCGGGAGTTGTGACTGGGGGCAATGTGACGATTGGTGAGCGTTGTTTTATTGGCCTTGGGGCGGTGATCAGAGACAACATTAAGATTGCGGACCGAACTTTCATAGGAGCCGGTGCTGTAGTAGTTAAAGACACAGAGATCGACGGTGTATACATAGGTAATCCGGCTAGGAAAATAAAAAAAACAGCTATGGAAGCCACGGATGGTTAGCTCAAGACTGACCTCAAAACAGAATGACAATGGATTGATCATCAACCTGGCACCAACTGGTGGCGTGGCAGGTAAAGCTCAGACGCCATATATACCGATCACTCACAACGAAATAGTCGAAGATGTCGCTGAGTGTCTGGAATTAGGCATTCATATGGTTCATTTACATGTTCGGGATGAAGAGGGCAGACATAGCGCTGATCCGGAGCGGTATGGTCGACTTATTGAGTCTGTCAGAAAATTACCCGGTGGCCGTGACCTGATAATTTGTGTATCAACCTCCGGACGTTATGATCCCAGCTATCAAAGCCGGTCACGGGTATTGGATTTAGATGGTGATATGAAGCCGGACATGGCAAGTCTGACTTTGTCATCACTTAACTTTATGAGTTCTGCCAGTATCAATGAGCCTGAAACAATAAAGTCACTTGCCGCGAAGATGCTGGAAAAAGGCATTAAGCCGGAACTGGAAATCTTTGATCTCGGTATGCTCAATATCGCTCATGTTCTGCTTGAAGAAGGTCTCATTGTTTCGCCCATCTACACAAATATTTTGCTCGGGAATATTGCAGGATCGCAAGCCTCACTTAGTGGCATCTCTGCTATGTTGTTATCGATCCCGGATGACTGGGTAGTTTCTTTGGCAGGACTGGGCCGTTCTCAACTGACTGCAAATATAATGGGAATTACCTATGCAGAGGGCGTCAGAGTGGGCCTGGAAGACAACTTATGGCTCGATAAAGATAATCATGTACTTGCTAAAAATGCGGACTTGGTCAAGCGGGTACAGAGAATCGCTCTTGAGTGTCAACGATCCATAGAAACCAAGACACTGGTGAGGAAACGCTTGCTTGATGCTGAGATAGGTTAATGGCATCTCTCAGAGAAAAAACAGTGACAGGAGTTATTTGGAATCTCGCCGAACAGATCACTGTTAGAGGCATTTCCATCTTTGTTACCTTGCTTCTGGCGTATTTTCTAAGCCCTGAAGATTTCGGTTTGGTGGCAATGATTACCGTGTTTATCAATATTGCTACTGCATTAATGGACTCAGGTTTCAAACAGGCTTTGATTAAGTTGCCTGATGCAGAACAAGTAGATTTTAATACAGCCTTTTACGCCAATATTATTTTAGGGTTTGTTGCTTATTTACTATTATTTTTCACAGCGCCGATTATTTCTGATTTTTATGCTGAAGAGCGTCTGACGGCACTGATTCGTGTAGCTGGGCTAGTTGTCATTATCAATGTCTTCCAAGTGGTTCAGTATGCTTGTTTAAGTCGGGCGTTAAATTTCAGAGTTCAGTTTCGAGCCGCACTTCCAGCCTCGATTATTTCAGCACTCGTTGCTATAGCAATGGCATATTCTGGGTTTGGAGTTTGGGCTTTGATTGCCCAAATGTTGGTATCTGCGGCAATGGTTATTATCTTTCTGTGGTGGCAATATCTGTGGCGTCCGACCTTGAGTTGGTCATTGACATCACTTAAATCAATGTATCAGTTCGGATACAAACTTTTCTTGGCAGATTTGTTGGATGTTGTATTTAGAAACTTGTATGTCGTTGTTATAGCTAAGACTTTTTCTGTTTCTATAGCCGGATTGTATTTTTTTGCTGACAAAATTAAAGAATTGCTGATACTGAGAGTTGTTACATCTATTCAAAATGTTACCTACCCAGCTCTAGTCAAAGTTGGTAGTAGTGATGGAAAATTGAAATCAGGTTATAAGAAACTAATAATATTTACCTCATTCGCGTTAAGTCCTTTAGTGCTTTTCCTGGCTGGGTTGGCAGAACCGCTCTTCATTCTTCTTCTTGCTGATAAATGGTTACCAGCATCACATTATCTTCAATTAATGTGTATTGCTGGTGTTCTTATACCCATGCATGCACTCAACTTAAATATACTAAAAGTAAAAGGAAGATCAGACCTCTCGCTTATAATTGAGATAGTCAAAAAGATACTTCTGGTAGCAATTCTTGTTGTAAGTATCAACTATGGAGTAACAGGAATTTTGTATGGCCAAATAATAAGTTCTATCCTTGCTTTGGGTTTGAATAGTTATTTTTCTGGAGTGCTGATAAGTTATAGGTTAGAAGAGCAGTTGGTTGATTTTATTCCTAATATCATGCTTTCTGGTTTGATTGCCTATATGCTTTACGAAGTTTATAAGCTTCAAATCTTTAATGAACTCGTAATCGTCTTCCTGTTCGGTCCACTCGCAATATTAGTATATCTGGTGTCATCCTTCGTTCTTAAACTAGAAGGATTGAGGATATGTTCAGATATTTTGAGCAACAATCTGAATAAAAAATTTCGAGGCTCGAAAAATAATGGCTAATGTTTCTTATATTCAATAAAGTTCTGATAAAAAGATATGAAAATACTCAAAAAAATAAAAAATAAATTAGCAAGGCAATTCGCTAGGTTCTTTCCCAAAAGAAATCGATATTGTGTTTTATGTGATAAGCATCTCGCAAAATTTTTACCATATAGATCGGGCAAAACGTGCATTACCCTCCCTCGTGTTCTTCATGTAATTGGCAGTGATATAGCTAATTTTAGCTGTCCTTGGTGTGGTTCTCATGATCGAGAACGCCATCTATATCTTTACTTAAAGGAAATGGGTCTACTAGAACACTTGAAAAGTGCGGATGTACTTCATTTTGCGCCCGAAAATAAATTATCGACGTTGTTCCAAACACACACTTCTGGCAGATACGTGAAAGCCGATCTTTTCCCAACAGCAGAGGATATTGAGAAAGTTGACATGACATGTATGCCATTCAAGGATGAAAGCTTCGATTTTCTTATTGCTAATCACGTCCTAGAACATGTTGATGAACATATAAAGGCCTTAAGTGAGATAAAGCGTGTTTTAAAAAAAGGGGGCTATTGTGTTCTGCAAACTCCATATAGCGAAAAGCTCAATACGACTTTTTCAGATCCAGGAATTGATGATGAAAACGGCCGCCTCTTTGCATATGGACAAGAGGACCATGTAAGACTGTTTGGTAGGGATGTTTTTGATGTAATTTCATCTGTCGGTTTAGTGCCTTTAGTAAAACAACATGTTGAAGTTTTAAGTGATTACGAACCAAACCGTTATGGTGTCAATAGTGAAGAGCCTTTGTTTTTGTTTTGTCGTCCTGTATAGGCTCTACGAGAGCAGTTTAAAGGTAGATTTGTGAAGCATTTAAGATCCGAAGATGAAATTATAAAGACATGGGACACAGCTGGTACTCAGCCAGTTGTTAGCATCTGTTGTATAACTTATAACCATGAAGACTACATTGAAGATGCTTTAAATGGTTTCCTTATTCAGGAAACAGATTTCCCAATTGAGATCCTGATTCATGATGATGCTTCTACTGATAGAACTTCAGACATTATTCGGAATTATCAAGCTAATTATCCAAAAATAGTAAAACCCATTTACCAAACTGAAAATCAATTTTCTCATGGTAAACGTATGAATGCAGATTTCAATTTCACAAGGGCTAAGGGTGATTATCTAGCAATATGTGAGGGCGATGATTATTGGGTCGATACAAGTAAATTACAAAAACAAGTAAATTATCTTATCGCAAACCCATCTTACGTTCTAACCTTCACTGATGCCCTAACGTTTAATAGCGAAGGAATAATAGAGTCTAATTTAGGAGGAGCTACAAGAGATCTTTCTGCTGAGGAATTGATTGTCGGAACGCCAATTAAAACCTTAACGGCTTGTTTCAAGAATGTGTTCAAAGAAAAAGCATGGCCTGCAGAGCTGAGAAATGCATATTATGGAGATTTAACTATGTGGTCGTTATTGGGTGATCATGGAGCAGGTAAGTATCTATCTGATATTTCCCCATCAATGTATCGGGTACATAATGAAAGTATTCATTCTTCTATTCCTCAGAAAACACGATATAGAAATTACTTACAAACTTTATTTTGTCTTTATCTCTATCGTGTTACGCAAGCGGATCAAAGGGCCGCAAAACTGATCGCAGCAAAAATCATAAGACACTTAGTAAAAGAGTTGAGTTTGATAGATGTTGTGAAAATTTTTACTGGGCATTGCATAACAACGTTGAAAGCTTTTTTGAAGTGACCCTTTCTTTAATGAACTCTTTTACTCGAGATAATCAATCCACTTTTGTCAGTGTGATATTAGCTTCTTTTAATGGGCAGAGTTTTATAGAGAAACAATTAGATTCCATCCTCAATCAAACGCATCCACATCTGGAGTTACTTGTAGTTGATGATGGTTCAAATGATCAAACTCTTGAAATCGTTATAGAGTATTCAAAACATGATGAGAGAGTTCGTATATTTCCAACACATATAAATCAGGGATTAGTTAAAAACTTTGAACGTGGGCTTAAGCTAACCAAAGGCGAATTCATCGTTCTTGCTGATCAAGATGATATTTTTCACCGAGATAAAATTGAAAAACAATTAGCTTTGCTCTCTAAAAAACCAGATCTGGATATTGTGATTTCTGATCTAGAGTTAATAGACGAGAGAAACAACTCAATATCGGCTTCTATGTGGAAGTTTCAGGGAATCAACAGTTCACCCAGATTCCCATTCAAAAACCTGGCGATAGATAATTACGCAACAGGTTGCACCATAATGTTTAGACGACGACTATTGGACTCTGTACTCCCGTTTCCACCTGAACTGAGAATACATGATCAGTGGCTGGCTATTGTTGCAGCAAGAGAGCATGGAGGCGGTATTGGGGTTATAAATGAAACATTGACAAAATACAGACAACACCATGGAAATGTGATTGGTGCAAAGCACACAAACAAACGTGGCTTGAATGATATTCGAAAAAAACTCTTTTCATTGAGTGAACTCAAAATGTTACGTCAACAATCATCCCGGTTATTTAATGAAAAGCGTCTCCGAGTAAGTTCATTTCTTGAAAGAAGAGAGTTGTTTTCTCGAACTGAGATTCGCTATCTTGAATCGCTGGAAAGTCTTTTTTTGATCTTTTCAGGTGTGTCAAATAAAGGTTTGTGGCATCGTATATTTAGTTTGCCAAAGGCCTTATATTTCAGTTTTTACGCAAGAAGTTTCTTGCAGACGTTCTCCAGGTTTGTTGTTCTGACGATTCCTCAAAAGTCGAATCAACTCAAAACTCACTTAAAGTAGAAAAGTATTTAAGATTTTATGCAAAACAGAATATCTATTGCGATGGCTACTTTTAATGGTGAGGCTTTCATCGGAGAACAGCTAGAGAGCTTCTTGGCTCAGACTGCTATGCCAGATGAGCTTGTCATTTCAGATGATGGTTCCATAGACAGCACTGTCTCGGTTACGAAAACTTGTATGGACGGGAGTTCTGTCGAGTTGCTGCTTAAACAGAATTCACACACTCTTGGATATGCGCAGAATTTTAACACTGCGCTAAGATTGGCTTCAGGAGATATTATTTTTCTGAGTGATCAGGATGATGTTTGGCTGGAAAACAAAATAAAAATCGTTAAAAAAGCTTTTGAGGCAAACCCAGAAAAATATCTCATCATTCATGACCTTGAATATTGTGATGAAAACCTTCAACCGATTGGTCAAACTAAACTAGAGCGTTTAAATAGTATTGGTGCCACTGAAAGAAGCTTTGTGACTGGAATGGCGACAGCCGTTAGGAAAGAATTCCTCAATGTATGTCTTCCGATACCTAAAAATGCGTTAATTACGCATGATTTGTGGTTACACGAATGCGCCCATGTGTTGAATGTAAAAATAGTGCTACCTGAAGTGTTGGCTTTATACAGAAGGCATGATCTAAATGTAACTGCTGATTCAGTTATAAATAGTGGAAAAAAGACGAATTTTTTTTCATTCATTAAATCGGTGGACGGCAAGGAAACCAAGAACAGTCTTGAAAGAAAGGGCGCCGTATTAAGAGAGCTTATGCTGTGGTTTCAACGGGCTGACGTTATTAGATTTTGTCAAAAAATCACATCTATGAAGCAATCCTCGTTGAGCAAAAAACGGCGTACTCTGGAGCATGAGTTAGCTCAGACGGAAAAGCGGTTGAAACTCTATGATAAAAATCGACCGATCAGACTCTTCGCAGCAATTAAGTTGTATTTAGAAGGTGGCTATGTTGAGTTTATGGGAGTCAAAAGTTTAATTAAAGATATTCTGGCAAAAGTTTGAATATCCAATTTTTCTAGAAGTGGTATCCACATAACTTCCCCGAGCCCTAAAATGAAGATCGCCGTTATAGTTCCTGTATATCGCCAATGGGACCTTATACCAAACTTAATTTCAACGTTTAAAAAAATGACTGTAAGCGACCGCCGCGTCGAATTTATTTTGGTAGATAATGAACCTGGCACTGATAAAAATGTGCCGGGGATTAACTTGGTTGAATGCCAAAAACCTGGCTCCTATGCCGCTAGAAATGCCGGTATTAGAAATTCAAGTGCGGATTTATTTTTATTCAGCGATGCTGACTGTATACCCTCAGCTAAGTGGATAGAGAGTATCCGTCTAGCTTATAAGGAATCAAACAAAAAAACCTTATTAGCCGGGAACGTCATTATCCGCAGTAATAACACACACCCAACTACAGCAGAGCTTTATGATATTGCTGCAGGACTACCTCAGGAAAGGTATGTTTCCAGGGGGTATGCTGTCACAGCTAACTTGGCTATTCCGAGAGCAGTATTTGATGAAATTGGTTTGTTTGATGAAACCCGGTTTTCTGGCGGGGATGCTGACTTTTGTCAACGTGCTTTAAAAGCAGGGTTTAAATTGAAGTTTGTACCCGAGGCGATTGTGTATCATCCTGCCCGTACAACTTGGAAGGAGTATGCTACGAAGGTCCGGCGTATGAAAGGCGGGCAGATTAGGGCGGGCAAATGGAGCCGTCGGCTGAAATACTTTTTGATTACGCTTGTGCCACCAGTTTGGCGAATCTGGCGAAGTGCTAAAAGTGATAAGCTTAAGCCTTTTGAAAAAGTACGGGTGGGCTGGTTTCAGCTGCGTCTTTGGTTTGTTGAATTGTTTGAGATGATTGCCTTGCTGCTTGGGAAAACGCCGGAAAGAAGATAAAAAAACATCATGAATCAAACTGAGAGCCGGGTTCCCGTGGTGGTTTCAACCATCATGCCATTACATAACGCTGCGGATTTTGTCGAGCAGGCGATTAAATCTGTGTTGGATCAGACGTTTCAGGACTGGGAACTGCTGATTATTGATGATAAATCCACCGATGGTTCCGTTGAGATTGTAAAATCCTTCGTTTCCAGTGACAACCGGATCAAGCTCATTCAACTTGAACAGAACAGTGGTGCAGCGGTAGCCAGAAATACGGGGTTTGAAGCAGCTAAAGGACGTTATATTGCTTTTCTTGATAGTGATGACATCTGGTTGCCAGAGAAGCTGGAAAAGCAGATTCATTTTATGCAAAAAACTGCTTGTCCATTCACCTATACAGCCTATGGGAAAATTAACGAGCAAGGTCAATGGCTGGGTAAGGTTGGTGTGCCTGAAGATGCGACCTATAAGAGCCTTTTAAAGACCTGTTTTATTGGCTGTTTAACGGTGATGATTGATACAGCATACTTTGGCAAAGTGACGATGCCACTGCTGAGGAAACGCCAGGATTATGGTTTATGGCTTCAATTGCTGAAGCAGGCAGAGAAAGCCAAAGGTTTGCCAGAGGTTTTGGCCCATTATCGTGTGCATAAAGCATCCATCTCCGCGAATAAATTGCACACCGCAACTTATACTTGGCGTTTATATCGGGAAGTTGAAAACCTATCTCTGCCCGCAAGTATTTATTATTTTTCTCATTATGCCGTTAGAGGATTTATGCGGCATCGTTTGCCCAGACTGGCGAGAGCGTTCAGAATTCTGCACTAAGTGTTGATATGAAAATATTAGTATCCGGTGGCACAGGTTTTGTTGGACGAGCTCTGGTGTCACATCTGAGGGGAAACGGGCATGCTGTTTCTGCGTTGGTCCGTGAAGTCTCTTCATCCTTGGAAGGGGAAGTGCCACAAATTATTTGCGGTGATCTTGTCGGTTTGTCAGATTCGCCCGTTCCATCTGGCGTGAAAGACGTCTGTGACATCAATAAACTCAGAACCGCTCTTGAAAATACTGACACGGTCATTCACACAGCAGCGCGGGTTCACGTGATGGATGATACCGCTGAAGAACCCCTTATCGAGTTTAGAAAAGTCAACACTGCTGCGACTCTGGGCCTAGCTCGTGAAGCCGCCAGAGCTGGTGTTAAACGGTTTATTTTTCTGAGTACCATTAAGGTTAACGGCGAATCGACATATCCAGGTGAGCCTTTTTCAGAGCAAGATATTTGTAATCCTACTGACCCCTATGGCATTTCCAAATATGAAGCCGAGCAGGGCTTGCTGCAGATTGCACAAAAGACTGGAATGGAGGTGGTAATTATCCGGCCACCATTGATTTATGGCCCCGGTGTTAAAGGCAATTTCGCCAGTATGATGCGCTGGGTGGGTAAGGGTATACCGCTACCCCTGGGCGCAGTTAATAACCAACGTTCTTTGCTGGCTTTGGAGAATCTGCTTGATTTTATTAACTGTTGTTTGGACCATCCGAAGGCAGCGAATGAAGTTTTCCTGTTATCCGATGGCCAGGATGTCTCGACGACTGAGTTAATACAAAAGCTTGCCCAGGCTCAGGGTAAAAAAGCCTGGTTGTTACCGGTTCCTGTCTCATTGATGAAACTTGCAGCGGATTTGCTGGGTAAACGTGATGTGGCGGATCGATTATTTGGCTCACTGCAGATCGACAATAGTAAAGCGTGTTTCAAGCTGAACTGGTCACCAGTTGTTTCGATGGATGAACAACTCAGGAAAATGTTGAAATAAAGCACCAAACAACTGTTTGGTCCGGCAGGATTCCTGAACGATCTCCGACTTGTCATTATAATCCTCTGCCGACATCAGACAGGCTTGAGTGAAAGCATTGGAATTCTTTCGACCGCACTTGAAATGGCAAGGCTTATTGCGCCAATTTAGACTGAACATCAGAAACAAGCTCTACCTGAGAAGAGCGGCATCAGGTAACATCCCACACCATAAATTAATACTTAATTGGAACACTCTTGATCAGATTTTTTGATGTTGTTTTTTCATTTCTGGGGTTAATGCTGATGCTCCCCATTTTGCTGATAATTGCCGTTCTGGGTTTATTCGATACAGGTTCACCTTTTTTCAGGCAACAGCGTGTTGGTCGATACAAGAAACCATTCACATTGGTGAAATTCCGGACCATGAAAGTCGATACAGCAGATATGGCAAGCCATCTGGCCAGCCGTTCTTCAATTACACCATTGGGCAGTTTCCTGCGCCGAACTAAATTGGATGAGTTACCACAACTCTGGAATGTTTTGAAAGGGGAAATGAGTCTGGTTGGGCCACGGCCATGCTTGTATAGCCAGGAAGAACTAATATATGAGCGTGAGCAAAGGGGCGTCTTTAACGTCAGGCCGGGTATCACAGGACTAGCTCAAATCAACGAAATAGATATGTCCACGCCAAAGTTGCTGGCTGATACGGATGCACAGATGCTAGCCAACCTGAGGCTGGAATCCTATTTTTTCTTTCTATTTCACACGGTCATTGGCAAGGGCACCGGCGACAGGGTAAAGTAAATATGTTTTCCCCTGTTTTTACAGGGGGCCTAAAAACGTTGTTTGTGTTGACCACCATCTTTTTCGGTAATCTAGCGCTCATTGGCGCCACTATTTTAAATAAGCTATAAAACATGACAATTCTGGTAACCGGTGGAGCTGGTTTTATCGGCTCAAACTTTATTCTCGATTGGCTGGCTCAAAGTGATGAGCCTGTTATCAACCTCGACAAACTGACCTACGCGGGTAATGCCGAAAACCTGGCCTCTATTAACGAGGATGAGCGGTATACTTTCTCACATGGTGATATTGGTGATTCGAAGTTGGTCGCCAGACTGCTTGAACAGTACCAGCCCCGGGCGGTGCTAAACTTTGCGGCCGAGTCGCATGTCGATCGATCGATTCACGGCCCCGAGGACTTTATCGAGACCAATATTCTCGGCACCTTCAGATTGCTTGAAGCGGTACGCGCCTACTGGAATAAGCTTGAAGCGGATGCCAGAGCGGACTTTCGTTTTCTGCACGTCTCCACTGATGAGGTTTATGGCACCTTGGCACCAGATGCTGATGCTTTTACGGAAATGCATCGCTATGAGCCCAACAGCCCGTACAGCGCTAGCAAGGCTTCGTCCGATCACCTGGTTCGCGCCTATCATCACACCTACGGCCTGCCGGTTTTGACAACCAATTGTTCCAACAACTACGGTCCCTACCAGTTCCCTGAGAAGCTGATCCCGTTGATGATTCACAATGCTTTGGCGGGTAACCCCTTGCCTGTGTATGGTGACGGGCAGCAGATTCGGGACTGGCTCTATGTGGGCGATCACTGCAGCGCAATCCGCCGTGTGTTGGAAGCAGGTCGGGTCGGCGAAGTCTATAACATCGGTGGACTTAACGAAAAAGCCAACCTGGATATCGTCAATATCATCTGCGACTTGCTGGAAGAACTGGCGCCTGAAAATCCAAACTCCCGAACCTTAAGCTCGTCATTGCGAGCGCAGCGAAGCAATCCAGGCCATTCTCATGAAGATAAAGACGTGAATCCAGAAGGCTTTAAAAGCCTTATCACATTCGTCAAAGACCGCCCCGGCCATGACCGCCGTTATGCCATCAATGCCGACAAGATCAACAGCGAACTGAACTGGCAACCGGCTGAAACCTTTGAAACCGGTATCCGCAAGACCGTGCGTTGGTACCTGGATAATCAGGACTGGGTTGAACACATTGTCAGCGGTGAATACCGTGACTGGGTAAAACAACAGTACGCATGAAGATTTTACTGCTGGGCGCAAATGGTCAGGTCGGCTGGGAATTGCAGAGATCGCTTTCAACCCTGGGAGAGCTTTCGGCACATGGCAGGGACACGGCAGATTTTGAAAACATGGCTGGATTGGCTGCTTTGGTTCACAAAGAAAAACCGGATGTTATCGTCAATGCCGCGGCCTACACAGCCGTAGACCAGGCAGAAACCGATGAAGAGCGCGCTTATAAAATCAATACCGAAGCTGTGGCTACACTGGCAGACGCTGCAAAAACAATTGATGCCTGCCTGATCCACTATTCAACCGACTATGTGTTTGATGGCACAAAACAAGGTCGTTACAGTGAAGAGGATATAACCAATCCGCAATCGGTTTACGGCAAAAGCAAGCGTGAAGGCGAGTTAGCCATTATAGATAGTGGCTGTCACTATTTTATTTTCAGAACCAGCTGGGTTTTCGCCTCTCGCGGCAACAATTTTGCCAAGACCATGATAAAACTGGCCTGTGAACGTGATGAACTGAAAGTGGTCGCCGATCAAATCGGCGCGCCGACCAGTGCCGAACTTATTGCCGATGTCACAGCTTTGGCCATCTACAATCTATCCATGCTCGGTCATTCCGATCCCTTCGACTCAACTCAGGACACCTCCTCTTGTCATTCCGAGCGAAGCCGAGGAATCCCGTCATTCCCGCACAGGCGGGAATCCAGTCCGGAAAACTCTACGAACGACGACCTCAGCGGAATTTATCACCTAACTGCCAGCGGAGAGACCAGTTGGCATGGTTTTGCCAAGCATGTGATTGCTTGTGCGGAAAAGCTGGGAATGAAATTTAAGGTCAAACCGGAAAACATCGCTCCAATTCCGACAGAGCAATTTCCACGTCCGGCTAAGCGTCCACTTAATTCAAGAATGGACACCCAAAAGTTACAATCCCTGCTGAATATCGAATTGCCGGACTGGCATTGGCATGTCGACAGGATGGTGACGGAATATGTGGAGAGTTGTGAGTGGGAAGTGGAAAGTCGGTAGTGGAGAATCGGCAATCTAAAATAGGGAGCGTAAGTTAGCTCCTTCCCACTCGAAGGGGGAAGGTTGGGATGGGGGTGGAACTTTCCACGCTGAAACTTGGGCTAGACAAACCCTAAACTGAACCTGAGCCCCCATTAGTGTTTGTGCTTTATTAACTGTGATTCGTTAAGAGTTGTTTTCAAGGATGGAGACGTAGATGACAAAACCTCATGAAAGACTGGATGCCTGGATATATTCGATGCAATTGGTGAAAGAGATTTATAAGATGACGGCGGGTTTCCCAGCCGAAGAACGTTTTGGACTAACGTCACAAATGCGGCGCGCCGCAGTGTCTATTCCGAGTAACATCGCTGAAGGTGCAGCTCGCAGTGGTGCCAGAGAATTTGCATATCACCTCAGTGTAGCCAGAGGTTCATTATCTGAACTGGAAACACAGACAAAGTTGGCAGAAATGTTAGGTTACGTTATAAAAACAGGCCATACTGATGAGCTATTTGATCGAGTAGGTAAGCTGCTGACTGGCTTACATAAAAAATGGAACAAAGCATGAGCCAACTCCCCACTTCCCACTCCCCACTCCCGAGAAGAAAAGGCATTATTCTCGCCGGCGGTTCAGGCACACGTCTTTATCCTGCGACTCAAGCTATTTCCAAGCAGCTACTCCCGGTTTTTGACAAACCGATGATCTACTATCCGCTCTCTACATTGATGCTGGCGGATATTCGGGAAATCCTCATTATCTCAACTCCGGACGATACGCCACGCTTTAAACATCTGCTCGGGGATGGCTCTCGATGGGGGCTGGATATTCAATATGAAGTACAGCCTTCACCGGATGGACTCGCCCAAGCATTTTTGATCGGTGAGGCCTTTCTTGACGGACATCCTTCCGCGTTGGTGCTGGGTGACAATATTTTTTATGGTCATTCGTTGGAGACATTACTTGAATCTGCCAACTCACGCTCAACAGGGGCAACGGTTTTTGCCTATCATGTGAAAGACCCTGAGCGTTACGGCGTGGCTGACTTTGATAAAAGTGGCAAGGTGCTCAGTATTGAGGAAAAACCAGCTAAACCCAAGTCCAATTACGCTGTAACGGGGCTGTATTTTTACGACGCACGTGTGGTGGAGTTTGCCAAGCAAATCAAGCCTTCAGCCAGAGGCGAGCTGGAAATCACCGATCTCAACAAGCTTTACTTAGAAAAAGGTGAACTTGCCGTCGAGAAAATGGGCCGCGGTTATGCTTGGTTGGATACCGGCACCCACGAAAGCCTGCTTGACGCAGCACAATTTGTCCAAACCATCGAGAATCGGCAGGGGCTCAAGATTGCCTGCCCTGAAGAGATTGCGCTCTGTAAAGGCTGGATTAGTACTGAGCAACTTGAAGAAATTGCCCAGCCTATGCTGAAGAACGGCTACGGTCAGTACCTGATGCAGGTCTTGCGCGAACACCGCAACTAACCCACTTACCACTAACCCATTATCGACACATATGAAATCCACACCAACAGCTATCCCGGATGTACTGATTATCGAACCCGATGTGTTTGGCGATGATCGCGGCTTTTTTTTCGAGAGTTTTAATCGGAAAAAGTTTGAACAAGCCACCGGCAGACAAGTCGACTTTGTACAGGATAATCACTCTAAATCAGTGAAAGGTGTCCTCAGAGGCCTGCATTATCAGCTACCGCCTCACGCCCAGGGCAAGCTGGTCAGAGTCGTGCAGGGCGAAGTATTCGATGTTGCCGTAGATATTCGCAAAAGCTCACCATCTTTTGGGCAGTGGGTGGGAGATATTCTCTCTGCAGAAAACAAAAAACAACTTTGGATTCCCGAAGGCTTTGCCCATGGTTTCTTAACCCTGAGCGATACAGCAGAGTTTGTTTACAAAACTACCGCTTACTACGCTCCAGAGAGTGAACGATGTATTACCTGGAATGATGCTGATCTGATGATTGACTGGCATATGCAAGGCAAACCGGCACTGTCCGGAAAGGACGCTATTGCACCGAAACTGGCTGATGCCGAGGTGTTTGAATGAGTCTGCTGCGCTGCAGGCCACAGAATCAGCTTAATTACAACCTATCTGGCCACTTGTAGTTTTGATATCATTTCGCGAATAATGACTGAGTTAATCGCTCAAATGTGACCCGGTAATTAGTCTTAATATTCAAAACTCAGGATAATATCCAGTAATTGTTTGCTGGTTTTTCATGGACTGTCGGGCTGTCACTAAGCCCCTGAAATTGGTAATTATTTCATGAAATTAATTCCTACCATCTTATGCGGCGGCGCCGGGTCGCGATTGTGGCCTTTATCACGATCTCAGCACCCCAAACCTTTTATTAAGCTGAATGATGGGCAGAGCCTATTGCAGAAAGCTTTCAAGCGCGGTTTACAACAGAATGATGTGGCTGAAGTTCTGACGGTGACCAACCGTGAACTGCTGTTTAAAACAGAAGATGAATATCGCGCAATCAATTATCAGGAAGTCGATACTGCCTTCATATTAGAACCATTTGGTAAAAACACGGCTGCGGCAATTGCAGCGGCAGTTTTGAACGTAATCGAGAGTCATGGAAGAGATGCCGTTTTGTTGGTGCTGGCCGCTGATCATCTAATCGATAATACCGAGAGTTTCCGTGAAGCTGTGGATACTGCTACTGAACTCGCCGCACAAGGTAAATTGGTGACATTCGGCATAAAGCCTACAGCGCCTGAAACAGGTTATGGCTATATTCATGCTCAGGGGCATGAAGTACTTGAGTTTGTAGAAAAGCCCGACCTGATTACCGCTCAGGAATACGTTGATTCTGGTCAGTTTTTGTGGAATTCGGGCATGTTCTGTTTCAAAGCAGAAACAATGTATGAAGAAATGGCCAAGCTTTGCCCGGATATACTGGGACAAGTTGAAAAGTGTTTAGAACAGTCTCAAAAGGTTCAGGGCAACAAGGTCCGGCAAATTGAACTCAATGCAAAAATTTTCAAACACGTAGCAGAGGCCCCGATTGACATTGCTGTATTCGAAAAGTCCGAAAATATTGCTGTAGTGCCTTGTGATATAGGCTGGAGCGATATTGGCTCATGGGTAGCGATGGGTGAATTAACCACGCCTGATGACAACGGTAATCGCATTGATGGTAGAGCCCAACTATATGACACCAGAAATTGCTTTATCAGAAGCAAGAACCGACTTGTCGGCGCAGTAGGCCTGGAAAATGTCATCATCGTCGATACGGCCGATGCTTTGCTGGTCGCGCATGGCTCGAAAGCGCAGGAAGTAAAACACGTCTACACTGAGCTGAAAAAAATCGATCATGAATCGCACAAGCTTCATAAAACCGTTTACAGACCTTGGGGCAGTTTTACGGTTCTGGAAGAAGGGCCGCATTTCAAAATCAAGCGTATCGAAGTCAAGCCCCACTCAAGTCTAAGTTTGCAAATGCATCATCATCGCTCTGAGCACTGGGTGGTACTCAAAGGGGAGGCCCAAGTTGTTAACGGTGAACAGGCGATGACAATCAAAAGAGACCAATCAACATTTATTCCTGCAGGTCATAAGCATCGTCTCTGCAATGAGACAGACAATCCACTCGTTATCATTGAGGTACAAACCGGTAAATATGTCGGTGAAGATGATATCCTCCGATTTGAGGATAACTATGGCCGCTGCCAATAAATTAACCTGTTTTAAAGCCTATGACATTCGAGGCCAGCTAGGTGAAGAGCTCAATCGTGACGTTGCCTATAGAATTGGTTATGCCTATGCAAAGCACCTCAACGCAAAAAACGTGGCTGTTGGTGGAGATATCCGTCACTCCAGCGAGACCTTGAAAAAGGCACTGGCACAAGGCCTGATGGATGCGGGTGCTGATGTCATCGATATTGGCATGGTAGGAACAGAGGAGCTTTATTTTGCTGCTTTCCACCTGGATGTCGATGGTGCCATCGAGGTCACCGCAAGTCACAACCCCATGGACTACAACGGCATGAAACTGGTCACTAGAGGTGCAAAACCCATTAGTGGTGATAGTGGTCTGCATGCTATTCAGGAGCTGGCCGAAACCTTCTCATCACCTTATGCGGCTGTCACTTCAGGCTTGTGTCATTCCGAGTCGAGTCGAGAAATCTCATCATCAGATGCTTCCACGGAGCCTGTCCTGAGCGTAGTCGAAGGAGGCGGCATGACAGGAGAAAATGTTGGTGTGACAGTAGATAAGGAAACCGTCATTGCGAGCGTAGCGAAGCAATCCAGTCAGAAAAACCTTGCTCCCTCTCCCCTGGCGGGAGAGGGTTGGGGTGAGGGGGGTAAGTATACCCAGCAATCCATCCTCGCCCCCTACGTTGAACACCTGCTGACCTACATCGACCTGGAAAAACTCAAGCCACTAAAACTCGTCGTCAATGCCGGAAATGGGGCCGCAGGGCATGTTATTGATGCTATTGAAGATCAGTTCAAGTCATATAAAGTACCGGTCGAGTTTATCAAAGTGCACCATGAACCTGACGGGAGCTTCCCGAATGGTATCCCCAATCCTTTGTTACCGGAAAACCGGGCCGCTACCGCGGACGCCGTGATTGCAAACCAGGCGGATATGGGCATTGCCTGGGATGGCGATTTTGATCGCTGTTTTCTATTCGACGAAAACGGTCGTTTCATAGAAGGCTACTACATCGTGGGCCTTCTGGCAGAAGCATTCCTGCGTAAATGTCCGGGTGAAAAAATCATCCACGATCCGAGGTTGACCTGGAATACCATCGACCAAGTTAAACAAGCTGGCGGTGTACCAATTCAGTCAAAAACCGGCCATGGCTTTATCAAAGAACGCATGCGCAAGGAAAATGCGGTTTATGGTGGTGAAATGAGTGCCCATCATTATTTCCGCGATTTTGCCTACTGCGACAGTGGGATGATCCCCTGGCTTTTGGTTGCTGAACTTATCAGCGTTTCAGGTAAGTCTTTGTCCGAACTGGTTAATGAGCGGATGGACAAGTATCCTTGCAGTGGCGAAATTAATTATAAGGTTGAGGACGTACCCGCCACGCTTGATCGTATTGTTCAGTTTTATACATACGAACAAGGACATGGTCATTCCGAGCGAAGTCGAGGAATCTCAACAGATGCCACCGCACCGAACGTTATTGCGAGCGAAACGAAGCAATCCAGCCAATACCCCATTATCGACAAAACTGACGGCATTAGCCTGGAATTTGAAGACTGGCGTTTCAATTTGCGGGCATCAAATACAGAACCACTATTGAGACTCAATGTCGAGACCCGTGCCAATTCAGAGTTGATGAGCACAAAAGTTAATGAAATAGAGAAATTAATCAAACTTTGAAGAATTTATTTAAAACGCCTGAATAGTCCTTCGCCTTTAGGCTTCGGCTTGTAATTTTTATGTTCAGAGTCTTTAAGATTAGGTAACAGCCATTGAGTTTTATTTCTTACGCACAAAACTTTGAAGATGTCATTCTTATGCGGGTCTTTAAAGATATTGATGTCGGCTTTTATATTGATGTCGGCGCAAATGATCCTGAAGTAGATTCGGTGACAAAAGCTTTCTACGACAAAGGGTGGCATGGCATCAACATTGAGCCCGTACAGTCGTGGTTTAAAAAGTTGGAGAAGGGTAGGCCGAAGGATATCAATCTGAACTGTGCGGTTGGTAACGAGGAGGATGAGCTGGTTTTATATGAAATTCCTGATACAGGAATTTCTACATTGGAAAAAGAAATCGCTGACCGCCACAGCCACAATGGTTATCAGATCATTGAACACAAGGTCCAGGTTCAGACAGTAACCAATATTTGCAGAAACTATCACACACCACCTATTCACTTTCTTAAGATTGATGTAGAAGGGCATGAGAAATCAGTATTAGAAGGGATAGACTTTTCAGTCATACGGCCGTGGGTAGTTGTTGTTGAGTCAACATTACCGAACACGCAAACTGAAGTTTATCAGGACTGGGAGCAACTGGTACTCGAGGCTGATTATCAATTCGTTTACTTTGATGGTTTAAACCGTTTTTACCTTGCCACAGAAAGACAAGAGCTCAGGCCAGCTTTTTCTACACCACCTAATGTCTTTGATGGGTTTGTGTTGTCAGGAGCGGGAAATCATAGTTTTTGCCATAAACTACAGCAGTCAATCGCTGATAAAGATGAAGAGGTGCGAGAGTTGAACACAAAAGTGTCAACTCTGGAGAAACAAAGTAGCGAGCTTAAACAAACAAATGATGAGTTAAGTTCAGTCCTTGATAAGAGCGAATCTGCATCGCAACAGGGCAATGAATATTTCAATGAGATACTGAGCCGAAATGAAGCCCTGGTTTCAGAACTTGCTGTTACTAAACAAAGCTTGGACCGCCTTAAAACGGAACAAAATGACCTTGCTCAAAAGCTAAACGAGTCATTATCTAACGCTCACAACTGGTTTGAGAGAGCTAAACATGCTGAGAGCCAACTAGAAAATCTGCAGTCCGAACTTAATGAGGCGCATAAATTAGCCCACCGGTGTTGGCAACACGCTACTCATCAAGACGACTACATTCAGGCATTACATCGGAGTACCAGTTGGAGAGTTACTGCGCCACTGCGTGGTTTCAAAGCAAGTGTTATCCGGCTATTAAAACTTCCATTAAAGCTTCTAAAAAACTTGATAAGGCCTTCTGTATATCTAGGACTCAAGTGGGTGCTCAACAAGCCTGAACTAAGAGACTGGTTAAGTTCCAAAGCGAAAAATTATTCGAAACTTCATCAGCACCTGCGTCAATTCGCAATAAACCGTGGCTTGGTCCCATCTCCACCCGCGGGTGTCGCAGAATCTAAAGAGTTAAGAAATACGGCGCAACAAAGTAATGAGATTACGGCGCTATATCAGTCACAAGGTACTGAGCCTGATTTGTTAGAACTGACTCCCAGAGCCAGACAAATATATAGCCAACTAAAGACTGCAGTTGAACAACAAAATGGAAGCCACTGATGCGTATTGTGATTGATATGCAAGGCGCACAGGCCTCGAATAAGAATCGTGGTATTGGTCGTTACTCGTTAGCTCTGGCAAAAGCGATAGTCCACAATCGAAATAACCATGAAGTGTTGTTAGCACTTAATGGTATTTTTGAAGATACGATTGAATTTATAAGAGCAGAATTTTATGGGCTTTTGCCGCAGGAAAATATTCGTGTATGGAATATGCCCGCTGGTGTCTCATATAACAAACCAAACGTGTCAAAAAGAAAGTCTGCTGAGATGGCAAGGGAGGCCTTTCTTGCTGGACTTAAGCCGGACTTGATTCATGTAACAAGTTTATTCGAAGGATTGGGTGATGATGCTGTCACGAGCATTGGTGCATTCACCAGAAATATTCCAACGAGCGTGACTCTTTATGATCTTATCCCATACATTTATCAAAAGCCTTATCTTGAGAACAGTGTAGTCAGACCTTGGTATCTTGAAAAAATAGACCATTTACGCAGAGCTGACTTATGGCTGGCGATTTCAGAATCATCAAGGCAAGAAGGCATTGAACATCTGGCTTTATCTGATGAGTTCTCAGTGAATGTCTCTACAGATGCAGACAGTCAGTTTTCTGCTGTTGAATTGACTGATGAGCAGGGATTAATCATACGGAATAAATATCAATTAGACCGTCCCTTTGTGATGTATACAGGCGGTATTGACCATAGAAAAAATATTGAAGGTTTAATTCGTGCCTATGCCCAGACTCCGGAAGTAATTCGTGATGCTCACCAGCTGGCTATAGTGTGTTCAATCCAGCCAGAAATGGAAAAAAGGTTGCTGGATTTGGTCTTTGAACAAGGTCTTAATAAAACCGATGTTGTATTTACTGACTATGTCCCGGAAGAAGACTTAATTCAGCTATACAACCTGTGTTCATTGTTTGTTTTTCCATCCTGGCATGAAGGCTTCGGTTTGCCGGCGTTAGAGGCAATCCGATGTGGTGCTTTGGTTATAGGAGCAAATACATCCAGCCTTCCAGAAGTTATTGGTCTGGATGAAGCGCTTTTTGATCCTCATTCAAATGACTCAATGGCACGAATGATCGAAAAGGGGCTAACTGATACAGCTTTCCGTCAGCGACTTTCGTCACATCTAAAGCAACAGTCTGAATTGTTTTCTTGGGATGAGACTGGCAAGCGTGCTATCAAGGCGATGGAAAGCCTGTATGAAAAGGAACAGGGGGTAGCCAGCAAGGTAAATTTAACGAAGCCAAAAATGGCATATGTTTCACCACTCCCGCCGGAGAAGTCAGGAATTGCCGACTATAGTGCTGAGTTATTACCTGCGCTTGCAGAGTTTTACGACATAGATGTTATTGTCAACCAGCAAGTCGTATCCTCAGAGTGGATCAATAAAAACTGCTCCATAAGAGATGTTGATTGGTTAATCAATAACTCTGGCATGTATGACCGCGTTGTCTACCATTTGGGTAACTCCACGTTCCACGAACACATGTTCGGTCTTCTTCAGCAAATACCTGGTGTGGTTGTACTGCATGATTTTTACCTGTCAGGAATCATTGCTCATATGGATGTGCATGGCTCTGAGCCGGGACTATGGAATCGTTCACTCTACCATGGTCATGGTTATAAATCCGTTAAGGAGCGATTTGAAGCAAAGGATACCGCTGATATTGTCTGGAAATATCCATGCAGTTTAGACGTGATTCAGCAAAGTCTGGGGATGATCGCTCATTCACCAGCTTCACTTGACTTTGCAAAGCAATGGTACAGCTGCGATACAAGTGAATGGCGAGTCATACCTCTGGTTCGTGAGCCAAATATTACGCCTGATATAACTCAGGCGAGAGAACGATTAGGATTTGCAGAGGATGACTTTCTGGTCTGTGCCTTTGGGGTGATGGGGCCAACCAAACTTAACCAAGAGTTACTGGATGCTTGGTTGATGTCGCAATTAGTTAAAGATAGGCAATGCCACCTTATATTTGTGGGAGAGAATCATCCCGGTGATTATGGCAAGAAGCTTTTAGCTACGATAAAGAAAAACAACTTACAAAACCGAGTTCACATCGCTGGTTGGACAAGTCCTGATACGTTCCGTGATTATCTGATCTCCGCAGATCTAGCAGTTCAATTAAGAACGCTGTCCCGCGGAGAAACCTCGGCAGCAGTGCTTGACTGTATGAATCATTCATTGGCAACAATAGTGAATGCCAATGGAAGCATGGCTTATTTGGATGATAATGCGGTCTGCAAGTTGCCTGATGAGTTTTCTGTAGAGCAACTGACACAGTCGCTGGAATATCTAAGAAACAACGATGATGAACGGCACCGGTTGGGTGTGAATGCAAGAAGACTAGTACTTACTCAGCACACACCAGAAAAATGCGCCGATAAGTACCACCAGGCAATAGAAGCTTTCTATTCAAGAACAAGTGCTCACCCACACTCACTGATTAAAGCCTTAGGCGTCAACCTGGATAAGTCCATAACCTCATCTGAACTTGCTGAGTGGGCTGCTTATATAGCTAGAAATCATCCCGTAAAAGATAAGGCTAAACAACTATTCGTTGATGTCTCAGAGTTAGTTAAACAGGATGCTAAAAGTGGGATACAACGGGTAGTAAGAAGTATTCTGAAACATTGGTTTGAGAGTCCTCCCGAAGGTTATCGTGTTGAACCGGTTTATGCATCCGAGCATCAGGGCTACCGTTATGCCCGACGCTTTACCTTGCAATTTTTAGGGTGTCCCGCCGAGGCGCTTCATGATGAGCCGATCGATTACGCAACGGGTGATCTGTTTATTGGATTAGATTTACACCCTCAAGTACAAGTGTCACAACGCTCGTTTTATCAGGAGTTGAGAAGAGCGGGCGTTAAAGTCGTATTTACTGTTTATGACTTACTCTGCGTCAACATGCCTCAATTTTTTGCGCCTGGTGCGAAAGAAGGTTTTGAACGATGGCTTGAAGTTGTTGCTGAAAACGATGGCGCTGTCTGTATATCCAAGTCCGTTTCTGATGAGTTAGCAGATTGGTTATCGGAGCAAAAATTATCTCGATTACGGCCATTCAAAATCGACTGGTTTCACCTCGGGGCAGATGTCAATAACTCGTTACCGACAAAAGGTTTGCCTGAGAATGCAGGACAGGTTCTATCCGAGCTTCAAGAGCGTGAAAGTTTCCTGATGGTTGGGACTATTGAGCCACGAAAAGGTCATGCTCAGGTTTTGGATGCTTTTGACTTGTTATGGTCTGAAGGAAAGCAACTGAATCTTGTAATAGTTGGTAAACAGGGATGGATGGTCGAAGATTTGGTAAGCCGATTCCGCTCTCATCCAGAGCTTAACAAGCGCTTATACTGGTTGGACGGCATCAGTGATGAATATCTTGAAAAAGTGTATGCGGCTAGTAACTGTTTAATAGCCGCGTCCTATGGTGAAGGTTTTGGTCTTCCTTTGATCGAAGCTGCCCAGCATAAGCTGCCTATTATCGCTCGTGAGATCCCGGTATTTCGGGAAGTCGCGGTGGAACACGCGTTTTATTTTCAGGGTTTTGATGCAAAAAGCTTAGCTGGGTCAATCAAACAGTGGCTAGCGCTTTATCAGGAAAGACAAAATCCATTTTCTGAGGAAATGGCATGGTTGAGATGGAAAGATAGCTCTGCAGCCATGCTTCAAAAAGTAATTAATTAAGAAATGTTACGTAATGATTGATGATAAAACTAAGTTAATTTTCCTACATGTGCCAAAAGCAACGGGAACTTCAGCAAAAATGTTCTTTAGAACTGTTTTTGGAGAAGATGAGGTCGTCTGGTTAGGAGAAGAGTTCTCTAGGGAAGATCTACTAAATGGTAATCCAGAATACTTCTCTCATAGAGTTGTAGGAGGGCATTTTTCATATGAGTTATCTAAAAAAATTCCCGGAGAAAAAAAACTATACATTTCAGTGGTAAGAGAGCCAATTTCCAGAGCGATTTCCCTATATCGCTTTATTGAGCGTACAGATATCCACCATTTGCATAAAGAAGCGCAATCAAAAACTATGTTGGAAATGATTGAGTCTTGTGCTTCATTCCGAGGGCAGATATCGAATCTTCAGGTTAAATATATGTCTGATCTGCCTCTGGAAAGGCAACCAGAGGCAACTTTTGAGCATGCTATTAACAATATAGAACACTCTGCATTTTATTTGGCCTCGTTGCAAAATGTTTCAGAGTTATTCCAACGTCTTGGAGAAGAACGAGTTCTGAATGTAACAGGAGTAAATTATGGAAAGCACAAGGTAGCACCTCGACCAACTGATCATGACCCTCTTTGGCAAGATAGTGAACTGATAGAAAAAATAAAAGAAATCAATAAGGAAGATGCAAAGCTTTATGAGTGGGTAAATGAAAAAGGTGTGATAGCCCCCACTATTTCACAACCCTCAAGAGGTTATTCTGAGAAGCCTAAAAAAAGTAATACACAAGAAAATAAAAATAAAGGAAAGGTTGTTTTCCTCCATATCCCTAAAACTGGAGGGACGACTTTACACAATCTTATTTCTGAGTCTTTTCCGAAGCCTAGGATCTGCCCTGAACGTTTTAATAACCTGATTTCACTAGACAAATCTGAGCTTGACTCCTATGGCTTCTTCTCTGGGCATTATGACTGGAGAAATGTTGAACACATACCAGGCAATAAGAAAGTCATCACTATTCTGAGAAACCCGAGAGCTCGGATTTTGTCGCTTTATCATTTTTGGCGCTCACACACATGGCAGCATATTAACCAGCACAATCTTGGGGGGCCAAGGCAAGCTAAAACATATGATCTGGAAAAGTTCTTGTCTTTGGATGACCCCGCTGTAGTGGCAAATATTGATAATGCATTAACGAGGAATCTCATAGGTAGAGTTTTTGCCGGGAGTAAAAGGGAGTTTTTGTATCCAGAAGCTGAAGTTGTTGATAGGGCAATACATAACTTAGAGACACTCCATGCACTGGGCGTACTCGAATATACGAGATTCAGTGTCGAGAAAATTTTGAGGTCCCTCGACATTGAACCTCCTTTACAAATTCCTCGTGAGCGTGACTCATCTTCTTTTGAAGGCACTCCAGCAATGGAAAAAGTCGAAAAACAGAGTGTTTCACTCGCTTCAGAAAGTATCTTATATGAACTAACTAAATATGATGATGCAATTTATCAATATGTCCTGGATAAATATCACCCACTTATCAAGGTTGGTGACAGGTTTGAGTTTACGACAGGAAATATAGGCAGAGAGGACTTTTTTGAAGAAGGCTGGCAGATAGTCGAGGAGGATGGAGTTGTGCTTCCTTTACAAGGCGACTTGACTCTTCGTTTTGATGACGAAGTAAAGGGCATTGAGTTCGAGTTTGAATCAAGGACGCTCCCTGTAGATAGAGAAGTTGGAGAGATTTCCTGGCAGGGTAGCGATCAATCAGCAAAAATAATCAATTCAGGAAAGAGTATCCGGCTAAGTTTGCCAAATTCTACCTCTTTCACAACCAATAAGTTTGGTATTTATAAGGCCCGCCTAAATCGTCATACCAGACTCTCCGATGCCGATATTGTTCTAACTTCGCTAAAAGTTTATTAGTCCAATGAGGGAGCTTGAAAGTGGAGTCGAAGCATAAGTGGATGATCAGAAGTCGTCAAAGTCAAGGTAGTGAATGCTTCCAGATGGAAAAGTTGATTTTTTTACATATTGAAAAGGCTGCAGGCACATCACAGCGCGCCCTTTTCTATCAAAGCTTTGGTAAAGAAAACGTTTATTGGTACGGTGCTGATCCAAACAGGAAGAAATTTCGAAAGGATGATGTTGACAAGTCATTTGTTATCGGTGGCCATAAAAAATTCAACTTTTATTCGCGAAGTTGCGAAAGTCGGTTACTTCGATGGTTGACAAGTGGTTATAAGGAATCAGATTTCAAGCCAGATACGTTTGGGTATATTGCTGTTGTTAGAGACCCTGTCGAAAGGGTTATATCATTCTTTAACTACTGCAGGACGCAAGAATACGAGAATTGGTCCAGGCACAAATTAGACCCAAACAGTCTTGGAAAAACATTACATAAGAGCAGAACTTTCAGGCGTGTTATCAGGAATGCACAGTGTCGTTATTTGTCAGGAGCCGAATCTTTTGAAAAGGCGAAAGAAAATATATCAAAAAACAAATTTGTTGTTGCATCGCTGGAACACATTGAGCTTCTTAATGATTACTTAATTAGAAATATAGAATGTGTTGATAGAACGTTAAATAAAAATAACGCAGGAAAGTCCGGTTATAAGGAAGAGATTGATATTGACGATGAGTTAAAAGAAGAGATAACTGAACTTGTCTCAGAAGATATCAAGTTATATGACTTCATCAACAACGAATGTTATGGCCTTTTTGATAATATTAGCCAAAATGATTGGAACTTGTTTAATTCGACCGTGATGGATGCCGCAACAGTCCCTAAACTTCGGATATCGATAAAAACATTAAGACTACATAACGACGTGTTATCAGCTCAAGTTGAGTTGCATAATGAGTCAGCTAATGAGTATTCCCCTGATAATTGTTATATAGGGCTACGGTTGTTCGATGCAGAAGGAAATTGTTGCCTCGAGAGACGTAACCTGATTGAGCCGATAAGAAGTCAATCAAGAAAAACATTTCTGTTCCGAGCAGAAGGAGTACACCACGAGGATTTCAAAGCCAGGTTCGATATTGTGGATGTAAATAACAAACGCTGGCTTGGCGAAGATACGGTCAGTATTTCAGAGTTTGAATTTTCAAGATAAATTAAGGATAAATAGTGGCAACTAAAACTGCGATAGTTACTGGTATTACAGGGCAAGATGGTGCTTACCTCGCTGAATTATTGTTAGAGAAAGGTTATGAGGTACACGGCACTTATCGTCGTACCAGTTCAGTCAATTTCTGGCGTATTGAAGAGCTCGGTATTGATAATCATCCCAGATTGTACTTGGTTGAGTATGACCTGACCGATTTGTCTGCCAGTATTCGTTTGTTGCAAGAGACTGGGGCAATCGAAGTCTACAATTTGGCTGCACAGAGTTTTGTCGGAGTTTCATTTGATCAGCCTATGACCACTGCAGAGATCACCGGGCTTGGTGCTGTGAACCTGCTTGAAGCGATTCGGATTGTGAATCCCAAAGTTCGTTTTTATCAGGCTTCTACTTCTGAGATGTTTGGCAAAGTTCAGGCGATTCCTCAGACTGAAGACACACCTTTCTACCCACGAAGCCCTTATGGGGTGGCAAAGCTTTACGCTCATTGGATGACGATTAATTATCGCGAGTCTTACGACATTTTTGGTTGCAGCGGCATTTTGTTTAATCACGAATCTCCGCTGCGTGGCCGTGAATTTGTAACTCGTAAAATCACAGACAATGTTGCCAAAATTAAACTAGGTAAACAAGATGTATTGGAATTGGGCAATTTGGATGCGAAACGCGACTGGGGCTTTGCCAAAGAGTACGTAGAAGGCATGTGGAGAATGTTGCAGGTCGGTCAGCCTGATACGTATGTCCTTGCCACAAACCGTACTGAAACAGTGCGTGATTTTGTGTCTATGGCATTTAAAGCGGCGGGCATTACCCTTGAATTTAAAGGCAAGCAAGAGGCTGAGGTCGGTATTGACATTGAATCCGGCAAAACATTGGTTAGAGTTAATCCCAAATTTTATCGCCCGGCGGAAGTTGATTTGTTGATTGGTAGTCCGGAAAAAGCCAAACAACAACTTGGCTGGGAGCCCAAGACCACGCTGGAAGAGTTGTGCGCCATGATGGTCGAGGCTGATCTGCACCGGAATGAGCGGGGTTTCTCTTTTTAACGATATGAACTTGATTACTCGCTTCACTTCGCCCTTCGGGTCAGCCTAACGGCTGTTCAACGCACTTCGTGACGTTGTCCCGCCTGTGCGGGAATGACAGAATAAGTTTCCTCGGCTTCGCTTGTGGTGAAGAAGATGTTCGGCCGATGCTTTTCTGTGTCATGCCTTAGATAACGGCTTCTGAGATTTCTCGGCTGCGCTCGGAATGACAAAGTAGTACAGGATGACAAAGTGGCGAGCATGGAATGGCAGGTTCCCTGACGGTGGTTGAAATGACCTAAGTTCGGCAAAATTCCAAGCTATGCAATAAACAATTAAGGTGTAATGCATGCATGTATTAGTGACAGGACTGAGCGGTTTTACAGGCCAGTACGTCAAGGAGGCTCTGGTTTCGGCAGGTCACCAAGTGACTGGAATTTCGGCAGATCTGCTTGATGCTGATGCAGTTGCTGCTGAGGTAAAAGAAATAGAGCCCCATGCTGTCATTCATCTTGCGGCGATTGCTTTTGTTGCACATGGAAGCCCGGATGACTTTTACAAAGTCAATTTGGTTGGTACTAGGCATTTTCTGCAGGCCCTGTCAGAACACGCCTCCGATGTAAAGATGGTTTTGCTTGCCAGTAGCGCTAATGTTTACGGCAATACCGAAGGTATGATGCGTGAAACAACTGTTCCGGCTCCTGCGAATGACTATGCAGTGAGCAAGCTGGCAATGGAGTATATGGCAAAATTGTGGCTGCCTGAACTACCTATTGTTATTGCCAGGCCTTTTAATTACACCGGTGTGGGACAGTCCGAGAACTTCCTGATTCCTAAAATCGTCAGTCACTTTAAACGTCAGGCAACCGAGATTGAGCTGGGCAATCTGGATGTATGGCGTGACTTCGGGGATGTGCGTTCAGTGGCAGAGGCTTATCTTGGTTTGATTGAAAAAGGTCAACCAGGCGAGACCTACAACATCAGTTCATCTGCTCCTGTGGCGCTGCGGGAAGTGATTTCCTTGTGTGAACAACTCACTGGACATCAGTTGGAAGTAAACGTCAACCCGGCATTTGTTCGTGCCAATGAAGTTGTCAGACTTTCAGGAGATGCTTCCAAGCTCAGAGCACTTCTGCCTGAATGGAAAATGCCGGCTTTGCGGGAAACTTTGTCATGGATGTTTAGTGAGCCGGGTAAAGTTTGAAAATATTGATCGATATCGATGCGCTGACACCACCATTAACGGGGATAGGGTATTACACTGCGAAGTTGCTCAAGGGGCTGCAGGAAGCTGATGATGTTGGTGAGTTAAAACTAATCCGTGATGGAAATATTATCGAACCTGAAGTTCTCAGCATAACTGAAAATATGCTGCAGTCTGCTCGCGTTGCTGCAAGGCAGTTGCCATTTCGGCCTTTATTAAGATGGGGATACCAAAAATACCGAACGATGCGTTTCTGGCAACACTCGGCCGGGTTTAAAGATTTTATTTATCATGCACCGAACTATTCTTTGCTTCCCTTTCAGGGGCGTTCGGTGGTCACAATCCATGATCTTTCATTTATCAGACACCCCGAGTTTCACCCTCCGGATAGAGTGAATTATTGGCGTAAGAATATCCATCGGGTCGTCAAACGGGCCGATCACATCATTACCGACTCTGAGTTTCAGCGCGGTGAGATCATTGATGTGTTTGATGTTGAGCCGGATAACGTTTCTGCAATTCATCTTGGGGTCAGTGGGGAGTTTCGTGCCTATTCCATGGATGACTGTGCGACTGTTCTGGCTGAAAATGGGCTTCAATATAAGCAGTTCTGCCTGGTAGTGGCGACGGTAGAACCCAGAAAAAACTTTGAACGGATTGTGCGGGCATTTGAGAGTCTGCCTGAAGAACTGAAATACGCTTATCCCTTGGTCATTGTCGGCGATAAAGGCTGGTTAAGTGATGATATTCATCAGTCTATTGAGCGGCTTATCGAGAAAAAGCAGGCCCATCGGCTAGGGTATGTACCGGATGAAGCCTTATGGCGGCTCTATGCCTCGGCAACGGTGTTTGTTTACCCATCGTTGTATGAAGGTTTTGGCTTGCCCGTATTAGAGGCAATGGCGAGTGGGACTGCCGTGTTAAGCTCAAACAGCAGCTCTATTCCCGAAGTGGCTGGAGAGGCCTGTGTGCTTGTTGACCCTTATTTTGTGGAGCAACTTACGGATGAGTGGCGGAAATTGTTATCTGATGAGACAAAGCAATCGCATCACGTTTCCATGGGATTGAAACGTGCCACAATATTCACTTGGGACAAGTGTGTGGCGGAGACGATCAATGTCTATAAAAAGCTGGATGGTGGTTGAGCAACATGCGTGTTCTGCATTTCTTTAAAACCTACTTTCCGGACTCGTTTGGCGGGATAGAACAGGTTATCAACCAGATTGCCCGTGGTGCTGCCCATCATGCTATTGAGACTGATGTGCTGTCTTTGAGTAAGGATGGTGATAACAGCACTATTGAACTTGATGGCCACCATGTGCATCGGGCGAAACAAAATTTTTATATTGCCTCAACCGGTATTTCGTTTTCCGTCTTTCAGCAGTTTGCCAAACTGGCAAAGAATGCTGACATCGTGCACTACCATTTCCCCTGGCCATTGATGGACTTGGCACACCTGACTACAAGAATAAACAAGCCAACTGTGGTTACTTATCAGTCCGACATTGTTCGGCAGAAACATTTGTTGAAACTATACAAGCCGCTGATGTATCGGTTTTTAGACAGCGTCGATCGTATCGTGGCGACATCGCCGAATTATCTTGCCAGTAGTGAAGTCTTGAATCGCTTCAAGGACAAGACTGATGTGATTCCGATAGGGCTGGACAAAAGCTTGTATCCTAAGGTTGAGCAGAACCGGCTTGAACAATGGCGGAGCCGGGTGGGCGATAAGTTTTTCCTATTTGTCGGTGTGTTCCGCTATTACAAAGGGCTGCATATTCTGATCGAAGCGGCAAGAACAGCGAATTATCCGATTGTTATTGCAGGGGCGGGGCCTGTTGAAAATGAACTAAAAGCGCTGGTTGCCCGCTATGACCTGAATAATATTCATTTTGTCGGCCGGGTCTCTGACAAAGATAAGGTGGCATTGCTTAACCTTTGTTATGCCGTGGTCTTTCCTTCACACCTGCGCTCTGAAGCTTTTGGTATTTCCTTACTGGAAGGCGCTATGTACGGCAAGCCAATGATTTCCAGTGAAATTGGCACAGGAACCACCTTTATCAACATTGAAGGGGAGACAGGACTTGTCATACCACCTGGCGACCATCAGGCCCTAAGTCAGGCGATGCAGTGGTTGGTATCGAATCCTGTCGAGGCTGGAGTGATGGGAGAGCGGGCTGAACAGCGTTATCAGCAGTTGTTTACTGCTGAGCGGATGGTGGAATCCTATGTTCAGCTTTATCGGGGGTTAATTCAGTAAACTTGGTCAGGGCTTGCTGCAAAAGTTCAATAGCATCCTCATATTGTTGTTGATGGAAGTTACGTTCAAATGTTGACAATAAGGAGGCAAGTTCATAATTTTCAACAGGGAATTGCAACAGTTCTGCACGGTGTCCATGCGCTGATTGAATGGCATCTTTTACATTCGTATCGTTGTTCTTTTTTGGGTCAATACCTGCGCCTGCCGGTTCAATGACCCAGGTTGGCCAGTGAAAGCTGATAATCTGATCGTCTGAGTCTTTTAACAGGGACAGGTGATTCGGTTTTGGAGCAATAAAACTTAACGGTAATGCCCGCAGTATGGACTTTATATCAGGCATGGCGTCTTCTATTTCCTGAATGACTTGCTTGCCCTTCTCGGAAGCAACCATACGCAGTCTGTCCATCATGGCCTTGTCAATTCTTTCCCATAAGAGTGCTTTAGATCTTTTATAGCGCTCAACTAGTGTTTCAGAAGGGGGAAACATTAATAGTTTTTCATTAACAACATTATTAAGCTTTATGGCTTCCTGAAAAGGTAAGAATTCATGGTCTGTTATATCGAAAACATGGCAGTGATAACTACCGATCATGGTGGCAAGAAGAAAAGGCGGGCAAGGAAATTCACTGTCAAGATCGGCAAGCATTAAAGTGGATTCATGTAGTGCCTGAGAAGCTAGTCTTTCCTCAAATATTTTTATCAGAAAGGTTTTTTCCAGTACTTTTGACTCTGCCTGTAGCACGACAATATTGTTAAGACGGGTCTGCTGCCATTTGTTAGCTATGTCCCCAATATTTTTGTCCGCTGTGGCTTCTTGCAGTAGCGGTACTAACCAGTTTTCTAAAGCCTGATTTTTGAGTAAGTCCCACACACTTTTATGGTGAGAGTTGATAGCCGGTAAGAACGCCTGATTATGGAAAAATAAAGCGTTAATTTTCCCTTCATCCTGTTTGAGTGTGAAGAGGTAAGAAGCGGTGAAACTCAATCTCACTAACATCAGCCTGCCGATAATAATGGTTATCAATCCAATGATGAACTCTGGAGGAGTGAGATACAGAAAATCAAAGACGATATATAAAAATACCAGTAAAAAAACCACATTGGAGATACTAATGGCAGTAGGTTGAGACTTGTCATTGATTAGTGTTTTTAAGCTGGGGCTTGATAAATATAGGATATAGGTGATGAAGTATGCAAGAAACAAGACTGCGATGATGAACACAGCCATATCCCAGTAAAAAATAGAGAGCAAACCTATCGTAACCACGAAAAAGACAAGCCCAGCAAGAGCATCGGTATATTTTGTGTAGGCCTTGGATGCAAAATTATCCTGGTTCTCAAAGATAATTATTTTCTGCGTTTTTTCGAGAAGGTTTTTGACTCCACGCTCGGTCGTTTTATCACTAATTTTTTTTAATATCACAGTGATTGCATAAGACGCGACTGACAAGATAACGAGAGAGAGGATGAGCGTGTTTTTCCCTATTGCCTGCAACGTTTCTGGAAAATAGCTTGGTATGTTTTCGGCCCCTAATAGCATGACGACTTTCAAGGGCATCAGAAACGCCATCATCATGGCTATTTGTGAGATCAGTGTAGTGAATACTGACACTGGAGTTGCAACAGGGGTACCTTTTAGAAAGGTTTTTGTCAGTTTGATAAGCCAGCGTGATGTGGAAATAGTCAAGTCGCTCAATTTTTACCAATTATGTTTTATAAAGATGAATGTCGCTGTTTCATTAAATGAAGTTCTTGCAATCATAAAGCCCATTATCGAAAATGTCGTAGCTTATATTTCTGAAGGAAACAGTCTGTCGGCCAAGTATAAGGCTATCAATTTGACCTCAGTGAAAAGCTGCTGCCAACGACGATTATACTGGGTCTCCATACGATTAGCATGTGAACACGTTGGTGGAGCATGATTATATGCTACTACTGCCTTTTGACTTTACACAAAACGAACAACATCGAAAATTTTCAGATGCCTCCGCTGCAGTCGGTATCACAGGGAGAAGGTGGACGGCATGATGGAAGGGGCAGGTGAGAGACAAATTTTTGTGCGCAAATCCCTAATTATGATGAGCAAAAGCTGATTTGCGTGCGCTTAGTCGGTATGATTGATGATTAAATTCTTTTGCCAAAGCTTTCTGTTAAGGCATTAATCACTATGGTGACAGAGTAGAACGAGTCAATGGATCAACAATCTGAAGCAACGAATATCAAGTGGCACCATCATCACATCACTAAAAATGAGCGGGCCACACAAAAGCGTCAACGGCCCTGTATTTTGTGGTTTACCGGTCTTAGCGGTTCGGGTAAATCGACTATTGCAGGCGCTTTAGAGCAGAAACTGTTTGAGTTGGGACATCACACTTATCTGCTGGATGGGGATAACGTTCGCCACGGTTTGAATAAGGATTTGGGCTTCAGCGATTCGGATCGGGTGGAAAATATCCGCCGTATTGGTGAAATGTCGAAACTGTTTGCCGATGCCGGCCTGATTGTATTAAGCGCGTTTATTTCACCTTTCCGCTCCGATCGGCGAATGGTAAGGGATTTGGTGGAAGACGGCGAGTTTGTCGAGATTCATATGTCGACGCCGCTAAGTGTCTGTGAGCAGCGTGATCCGAAAGGCTTGTATAAAAAAGCGCGTCAGGGCGAGATCAAAAACTTTACCGGTATTGATTCGGTTTACGAGGCGCCGGAGTCACCTGAAATTACCTTGAATACGGCTGAGTGTGATGTTGAGGCTTGTGCCAATACAGTAATTGCTTATCTTAAGCAACAAAATATTATTCGCGATTGATTAATGGCTAACATTGATGTTTTTAACGGCGATGCGGATGGCATCTGTTCACTAATTCAATTGAGGCTGGCTAAACCTCAGGATTCTGCGCTGGTGACTGGTATTAAGCGTGACATCAATCTACTGGAGAAAGTTAAACCTTCAGTCGGTGATGCGGTTACCGTGCTAGATATCTCCATGCAGAAAAATCATGCTGATTTGCAGCGTATTTTGTCAGCCGGAGCAAGAGTCTTTTACGCTGATCATCACAATCCGGGTGAAATCATTGAGCATCCGGCGCTAGAAACTCATATTGATACCTCCCCCTCCATCTGCACTGCCTTGATAGTGGATAGATACCTCAACGGGCAGTTTCATTTATGGGCCATCACAGCGGCCTTTGGTGATAATTTGACCAGCCTTGCCAGCAAGCTGGCAAGCGAACAGGGGTTGGATGCTGAGGAGACTTCAGTACTGCAACAGCTTGGGATTTACCTCAACTACAATGGTTACGGCGCGAGTCTGGATGATCTGTTTTTCCATCCGGCCGATTTATATCAGGCTTGTGTGAAGCACCATACCCCGTTTGATTTTATTACACAGAACAGCATAATTTTTGAAACATTGCGTAAGGGATATCATCGGGATATCGATTCCGCCAGGGCTCAGAAAACATTCCATGAAACAGATGCCGTTGCTGCACTTCGGCTGCCAGATGAAAAATGGGCGAGACGGGTGAGTGGTGTGTTCAGCAACCAGCTCAGCAATGAACATCCGGACCGTGCTCATTTGATCATGACGGAGAAAGAGGGGGGAGATTATCTGGTCAGCATTCGGGCCCCACTCAGTCAGTTGGAAGGCGCCGATGAAGTAGCAGGACGATTTAAAACTGGTGGTGGGCGTAAAGGAGCGGCAGGAATTAATTCGTTGAAAGAGGAAGAGATTCCCTTGTTGATTGATTTGATGGAGCAGCGCTATGGATGAATGGACATAAGCTGATTCATCCTCATTCTGGCTCCCTTGGCTGGCTCAGTGTCACAATGCCTTTGTCATGTCTAAAATTAGCGAGTTAGCCTAAATGTGAACATAGCCTCACAAAAATGGAAAATGGCCTTGAATTAAAAAATCAGCATGTGTATGTTATTTATTAAAGGCCGTAGCAAACGGCTGGAAGCCTACAGTGAGCCATCACTGTCTCAATGAGTTGTCACCAAGGTGGCTACAAACTTTGAAAAACAATCAAGAACACCGTTCTTGATGTCTTCCCAATAAACCCGACTTTGCCCAAGGGCTCTGTACTCAGACAAAAGTCATACGCTGTCTTTTGTTCTAAGCATGCTCGATTTTCTTCGAGCTGTCCCGTTGAAACTATCTATGTTCTGGGACTACTTAATCCTTTCAATAAAGAACTCAGCTGAGTATGCAGCTTGCAATCGTTTGCAAGTGAGCGCGTTGTTCGGCGTGGCGACATGGATTGCAATGTCGCAATGGGCTTTTTCGCCGAGAGGTGCATGTGCCAGCTCCTAACGGTCTTATCACATGTCTCAGCATCCGTGGTTCAGCATGAAAGTTTATAAGCTAATGAGCGATAAATCACTGATTTATCGAAATCTACTTATATTTTTCATAACACTACGGAGACAATATGAACTACTTAATATCCACCAATCCAGAAAAAACAGCCTACGAAAAAATTGTAAATGAGCAGCGCAGACTCATGAATAAACTACGACAGAGCCGCGTCATCGTATCTTTGGGCAGCGAAGACAGTTACCTGTCATGCTTTAAACGAATTAAAGAATTCCTGAACGACAAAAAGTTAGGCTCACTCAGAAAACTAAACAAAAACAAAGCGATTTCTTTCTTAAAAAAATATAGATATATTTTTAAACAGCCTACGTTGAAAAAATATCGTCAAGCCTTGCAGCATATACTGCGTTATTACGGCAGATTAGGATTTGAAGAAATGCTGCCAGTCATCAAATCCAGAGTGCCACATCAGGAAAAATCAAGGGCTTACTCAAAAGAGGAGATGCTCAGTGTCTGTGAGCAAATGACGGAGCGTAATGCCCTTGCTGTCAAAATCTGTTACTACGCAGGCTTACGTGCTCATGAACTACTTGAAATTCGTCGCGAAGGTGAGCGCACACCCCATAACCGACCTGCGCTAGAGACCAAATTTATGGGGATAGATGGTAAATGCTATATTGTCACCGGTAAAGGAGGCCTGATTCGTAGGGTCTTTTTACCCAAGGATTTGGCAAGCGAGCTTGAAAAATATCGCTTAGCTAAACCCAAGAAAGTCAAAGATCGAAAAATCATCTATTACAGCCATTACGAAATTGGCGCAGGCAAAAAGCTATCGAGTGCTTTTAGTGCGGCATCCAAGCGGGCGCACGGATGGTCCCGAGGGTTGCATGGACTCAGGCATTCGTATGCGCAAAACCGCGTTCAAATGCTGAGCGCACTCATCGGAGATATTGATCTTGTGAAGGAAACGGTCAGCCAAGAGTTGGGCCACTTTCGTAAGGAAATCACAGAAACTTATTTAAGGTAACGCAATATAGCGATGCGCGAGAGTGAGTCTGCAGCAAGGCGGCCAGGCTCACCTCCCATCTCTTCATTCTGTCTCAACTTATTAATGCACGTGGGGTGTAGTCTAATTCTGAATTTAGATTAAATTGTGAGTTTACGTTCCATAGCGTATTATTAATCGTACTATTAAGAGGGCGATTACATGATTGCTGCAAATGAGATAAAAACCAAAGGTGTGTCCTCAATCGAGGAAGCATTACGTGAGCACAGCGAAGCTATGATCACTGTCCGTGGTAAGGAAAAATATGTGGTCATGCGCGTTGAAGATTATCAACATTTACGTGAAGCTGAGTTAGATGCTGCGCTTTGGGAGAGTCGTCAGGATGTTGAGAATAAAGCATATAAAACACAATCCATAGCTGAACATATTCAAGAATTGTTTGATTAATGGCATATCAGCTCCTTTTTACAGAAAGTTATCTCAAACGAGCTAAGCGATTTGCAAAACGACATCCCGAGCTAAAACCTCTATACGAAAAAACACTGAGGCTACTGGAACAAGATCCGTTCCATCCATCTCTGCGTTTACATTCTCTGACCGGAAGATTATCTGGTTTGCATTCGGTTTCTATTAATCTTAACTACCGATTGATATTAGAGTTGCTTATCCATGATGAGCGTATTATCCCAATTAACATAGGTAGCCACGAAGAGGTATATCGATAAATCGCTTTCTCGACATTTGTTCTGATGATTTGGGGAAGCTTAATTTGTCATGCTGATCTCTTCGATTGTGCTCAGTGCAGCCTGCCTAGGGCATATTGTCATTATGTTGGACAAGCTTCTACTGCGACCAGCTCAGGAGCAGAGCCTGGTTTCTCAAGGTGCTCGGGAATAGAGTGCATGTACTGTTTCCCGCAGCATGGCATTGCCAACGTGTGGAGTGATTAACAATTTTATTTGTAGACGACTTGCAAAATATTGACAGGATAAAGTAGGCTCTAGTTGTCACTCAGGGTGAGTGATTTAAAGGACTAACAACAAGGAAAGTATCATGTTGAAACAAACGCTCATTGCTGCGTTCGCAGCGTTATTTCTGTCTTTTGGCTCCGCTTTCGCAGCTGATAAAATCAACCTGAATGAAGCCTCGGCTGAACAACTTCAGATGCTTGACGGCGTCGGTCCGTCTACCGCTTCGGCCATTATTGAATACCGCGAAGCGAACGGTGGCTTTGAGTAAGCGTCCACTGAATACACCCTACCGGATTGAATCCACACTTGTTTAGATCCCCATTTAAATTAGATGGGGATCTAACTCATGAATGATTATGCGAAGCTGCCAAGGCGTCGTTATTCCAATCAGGAAAAGCTAAGCATTGTCAAAGCGGCTTTATCCGGTGAGCGTTCCAGGGCGGCGGTGGCCAGAGCCCATGACATCAATGCCAACCAGCTATCACGCTGGATAAAGGAATATCACCAAGGCGCGGCCTGGGCTTGCGGAGAAACCAGATTGTTACCGGTGACGGTAGCGACATCGTCGGCACGGGATGATGTGCAGTTGCCTCCTGCTGCCGCCCCAGCGCGATGTGATGTGGAGGTGGTGCTCAATAGCGGTCACACGCTCAGACTAAACAATCCGACTGAGACTTTACTGTCTCACCTGTTACAGGTGCTGACATGATGATCTCAAGTGGTGCCAGAATATGGCTGGTTGCAGGCCATACCGATATGCGAAAAGGCTTTGATGGCCTGGCCGCCCTGGTGCAGGTTCAACTCAAACAAGATCCGTTCTCAGGTCAGGTGTTTATCTTTCGGGGACGCCGGGGTGACCGGGTTAAAGTACTGTGGTGGGATGGACAGGGCTTGTCCCTGTTTTACAAGCGACTGGAACAGGGCCGATTCATCTGGCCATCGGCTGAATCAGGTAAAATTCACCTGACCTATGCCCAGTTATCGATGCTGCTCGAAGGCATTGACTGGCGGTCGCCAAAACGCACATCGAGACCGAAAATAATTGCCTGAAAAGTGAGTAAAAATGCGGCTTTTGGCCGTATTTTCAGGTATAATAACCGTATGAATTTTCAGTCAAAAACTCTGCCCGACGATCCCATTGCATTGAAGCAAATGCTGGTTGATTTGCAGTCGCAGCTTGAGACTGAAAAACGCCTGAACCAAACCCTGACATTGCGTTTGCAAGCACTGCTTCGTCAGCGCTTTGGTCGCTCCTCTGAAAAGCAGCAGGACAATGCGCAGCTCGATTTACTGATTGAGGATACGGAAACGGCCATTGCGGCGACAGATTTGCCGTCAACAGACAAACCCGCCAGCCGGGCAGTAACACGGGCCCGTCAACCCTTGCCAGCCCATTTGCCACGCACGGTTAAGCAACAAGCTCCTGCCAGTTGTGATTGTCCTGATTGTGGCAAGGCGATGAAGGCTATTGGTGAAGATACCTCTGAGCTGCTTGATGTCGTACCGGCCCAATACCGGGTCATCAAGCTGGTTCGCCCCAAGTACAGTTGCAAGGCTTGTGAGCGCATTGTGCAGGCACCGGCCCAGGAACGGGTGATTGATAAAGGTATGGCCAGTTCCGCCCTGATAGCCCAGGTAATTGTCGATAAGTACGCAGACCACTTGCCACTGTACCGGCAGGCCGAGCGGTTCAAACGTGAAGGCATTGACCTTGACCGTTCCACCCTGGCCGGCTGGGTGGGCCGGGCCGGTGCTTTACTTCAGCCATTGGTGGAAGCCATCCGCCGTCATGTGATGGCAGGCCATAAACTGCATGCAGATGACACTACCGCCCCGACCTTGAAACCGGGAAACGGTAAAACCCTGACAGGACGTTACTGGAACTATGTACGTGATGACCGGCCCTGGCAAAGTGAAGTCCCTCCGGCGGTGTGGTTCCAGTACAGTACCTCACGGTCAGGGCAGGAGCCACTCAAGCATCTTGAAGGCTTTAACGGGGTGATACAGGCTGATGCTTATGCAGGGTATAACCTGGCAGTGCAGCGCGGTATCAGCCGCGCGGGTTGCTGGGCCCATGTGCGGCGCAAGTTTTATGACATAGCCGAGGCCACCGACAGTCCGGTGGCCAGGGAAGCCATTAAACGGATAGAAGCCTTGTATCGCATTGAACGCAGCATTAACGGCAGGCCACCGGATGAGCGACTGCAAATCCGGCAGCAAGAGGCTGTGCCCTTAATGGATGCGTTTAAAACGTGGCTCGATATGCGCCTGCGAGAATGCGCCAAGGGCTCAGGCCTTGGCAAGGCGATTAACTATGCCCGCAAGCAATGGAACAGCCTGGTGCTGTACCTTGAAGATGGGTGTGTTGAAATCGATAACAATGCGGCTGAGCGCGCTATCCGGCCGTTAGCGCTCGGGCGTAAAAACCACCTTTTTGCAGGTTCTGAGGATGGTGGTCATTATGGTGCCGCGTTATACAGCATTATGGGGACGGCCAGGCTTAACGGCATTGACCCCAAAACCTATCTCACTGCCGTGCTCAAACGCATTAACAACACCCCCATCAATCAGGTGGAACAACTGCTGCCATGGAATATTGACCTCGACCTGTCAGCCGTTAACGAAGCTGTCTAGGGTGTAACGCCTAAACGCTTAC
>NZ_VENF01000021.1 GCF_009711715.1 Methylophaga sp.
GATGATTTAATGGCGCCGATTGAGGGCTATCGGCCGATAAGTAAAAATTGATGCCTCTCTACAGGCTAGCAAACACGGGGGCTTCGGAGGTTTTTGCAGTATTTGGAGGCAAAATCCCTAGGACCCCCTTATGGCGAGAACGAAAATAGTGATTTTGGTGATTTTCGATTTTTTGAGCACTTTGGTCCGCCCTTTTACTCTTTCCAGGCGGGTCGGAATCATTTCATTTTTCTTGATAACACCGGCAATACCCCTCTCCAGTGGCAGCTTGACTGGCTGAGGCAGGAATTAGCGACTTCTGACGCCATCCACCGCTTTGTTTTTCTGGGCCTGCCGTTTCGTCCACAGCGTGAGAACACTTCCGCTTTTTCACGGGATAATTATTTTAACAATCCTGAGGTTGAAGCCGAATTGCACCAAATTTTCAGCGCACAGCATGTCGATGTGGTTTTTTCGGCCAACCTGTCCCGGTATGACGTGCAGCAAAGAGACGGCGTGCGATATATCACAACAGGCGGTGCGGGCGGGGTCATTGTCGATGATGATAATAGTTATCACCACTACACGCAGGTGTCGGTATCAGACGATGGGGTTTCAGTTAAGCCGATACGTCCTGCCATCAGTCATTCTTCTCTGCAAAGAACACTGAATAGCATCTGGTCTGCGATATTTACTTTCTTTTATGTCAGTTTCCCACGATTTCTGGTGGTAGTCAGTGTGCTGGTGCTGATCGGCTTCAAGCTGCGTGAAATCATTTATGAAGAGCGTGACTTCTACACCCATTTCTCTATTGATGATTCGCGCTATCGTGACAAACCCAAACGAATTGCGTTTTTTAGCAATAATTTCTTTCCCTTTATTTCCGGCGTGACGATTTCGATTGACCGTCTGGTCAGAGGGCTGGTCGCCAGGGGGCATCAGGTTCACCTTTTTGTACCCGACTATCCGTCCATGAAGACCTCGACATCACTTTGTACCCGAGTCAAAACACTGCTGGCTTTTGGGACAAACGGTGAATTCAGACTGACCAATCCGTTTCAAACCAGTATCAGAAAAGCCTTCAAGCAGCTTGATCCGGACCTTGTTCATGTCCATCATCCGTTCTGGCTGGGTTCGGTCGGTTTATGGCTGGCTAAACGATATAAAAGCCCCGTTATCTACACCTATCACACACGGCTAGAAATGTACTCTCATTATGTGCCACTGCCGGGCGCGTTATTCAGAAATGTTATTTCTCACCTGCTTGTTCGCCGTTTTTGCAATAAATGTGATGGCATCATTGTGCCCACCTACTCCACCGAAGAATATCTGCGTCTGATCGGGGTGAAAAGCCGTATTTGTGTTCAGCCCAGTGGGGTGGAATTCGAGCGCTTCAACTCGCCACAAATTCAGTCACTGGATGCGCTCAGACAAAAATATGCAATTCAGCCAGATCATCTGGTGCTTATCTCAGTGTCGCGGCTGGGACGGGAGAAAAACGTCAAGTTTCTGATTGAGGCAATCGCCAGTCTGGAAACCGAAATGCAGCAGAAACTTCGTTTGCTGATCGTGGGAGAAGGCGATGATCGAAATTATCTGGAAAACTACATATCAGACAATAATTTACAAGACATTATTAAACTGGTTGGTGCAGTGCCGCCCGATGAAATCCCCGCCTATTACCAGCTGTCAGATATTTTTGTTTTCGCCTCCAAATCAGAGACACAGGGCATGGTGCTGCTGGAAGCAATGTCAGCCGGCCTGCCCGTAGTAGCAATACGTTCAAGTGGCATTGATGACGTCATTATTGAAGCCGAAACCGGCTTTAAAACGCTGGATGATATTGAAAAATGGAACAGTAAACTGAAACTGCTGATCGAAAACCCTGCCATGCGAACCCGGTTTTCGAAACAGGCTGTCGCTTTTGCCCGTCTGCATGATTGTGACAGCGTGGCCAGAAAGGTAGATCATTTTTACAGCGAAGTATTAGCCGCTTATCACCAACAGGATCAGCGTTAGCCAGGTCTTATTGATTAGCGTTTGAGGCGCCTGTCCAACCAGACCAGGAACCCTATCAGGAGGCCAAGCAGTGAGATAGCAATGAGGATAGCTGTCCATGGCTGATCACCTGCAGCCGGCACCAGCAATTTACCGAGCTGGCCACCAAAGGCAATCACCAGAATGAGGCCGGGAATAAGCCCGACAGCAGAACCCAATATGTAGCGTCTGAATTCCATTTTAAATGCGCCGGCCAGCATGTTGGTGACCGTGAAAGGCGCAATCGGCAGCAGATTAATGACAACCATGCTCCTGAAACTATTATTCTGAATATAGCGCTCAGCGCGTCGAACCATTGTGCCGCCATGCTTTTCAATCGTATCGCGACCAACCCAGTGCCCCATCACATAGCCTGTCGCCGAGGAACTCAACGAGCCCAGAACTGCACACAACATGGCCCACTCAGTGTGGAAAACAAGGCCGGTAGTGACGACTAATAGCGTCAACGGGAACATCATCGCGAGCATTATCACGTACAGCAATGCCACTGAAATGAGTCCCACAAATGAGTATTCATAGTGCTGAATGCGATGGCCATAATTCAACAAGGCCGCTTCACTCATGTAGCCGCTATCTATCAGATAGCGCCATAGCAATGCCAGTCCAAGCAGTATGGTAAAAATCAGCACCGTACGTTTAATTGATCTACTCAATTTTGTCACCTTGGTGAAGAAGACACCTATGCCAGATTTATCAGAATGTCGAGGCTATGCGGTGCTTATGTAAGGAGATCCTGCCTCTGCAGGATTGGTCCGGGCCCAGCGCACTAAGTTCCGAATCGGGACGTCCCTAAATTAAGAACAAAGACACTAAAAATAGTGACATGGGACCAAGATAAAATGATTGTAGCCCCGTCGATCCAAGCTAAAGGGCATGGGGGACATTTGAAAATATCGCTGTTAAGCTAAAGTCTGTTATTACGTCATATTGTATCGTGCGCTTTCATTCTGATGGATATCTGATTTGCAGCATCACACCACCCATTCTGCCTACAACGACATTGCTCCCGGCTCGCCGGAATCGCAGGGTCGGCGCAGGCGACTACGCGCCTGTCAGGAATGCGACTGGGTTGTGGCCCTGCCGGGCTTAAGACCCGGTGAAGTGGCGGTTTGTCCCCGCTGTCAGCACACCCTGGTCAAGCGCCATTTCAGACCCGTGCAACGTAGTATGGCGCTGGCCATCAGTGCACTGATGGCTCTGGTACTCGCCGTCAGTTTTCCTTTTGTCAGTTTTTCTGCGTTGGGTATAGGCCAGAAAATTCAGCTAACGCAAACAGCCACACAATTGTTGAGTTTTGATCAGCCGCTGATTGCCATACTCGTATCACTGACTATTGTGATCCTGCCAGCAACTTATCTGCTCGGTGTTATCTGGCTGCAAACGGGCTTGCTGCTTAATAAGCCGCTTCGATTCAGCCGGGGTATCGCCCGCTCTTTGAAACATTTGCATCCCTGGATGATGGCAGATGTGTTTATCATCGGCGCACTGGTCAGTCTGTTTAAAGTTTCCAGTGCAGCTGATGTTACGCTGGGCATCGGTTTCTGGGCATTTTTCAGTTTCGCCATTTTATTACTGATGACTATGCGTTCACTGGATGATGACTGGTTATGGTTTGCCATTGCCGGTGAGCCGCTGGCGCCAGAGGGAACAAAGACCGGGCAAACTGCTGCCTTACAAGGGCTCACTGGCTGTTCTACCTGTGGTCTATTGCAGCGTCTGCCGGTTCGGGGCGCGGGCTTCTGTCAGCGTTGTGGGGAGCATTTGCAACCGCGACTGCCCCATTCTCTTCAGCGAACCTGGGCTTTATTAATTACTGCCTGTGTGCTGTATCTTCCGGCCAATGTTTATCCCATCATGCACAGTACCCGTCTAGGACAAACTCAGCCAAATACCATTATTGGCGGCGTGGTTGATTTGATTAATGGCGGCTCCTGGCCGATTGCTCTCATTATATTTACCGCCAGCATTATCGTACCTGTGGGCAAGATTCTGGCCCTGGGTTGGCTTTGTCTGCGCGTGGGAAAAAGCAGTGAGATTAGCCATCGCAGTCGGATACGACTGTACCGGCTCATCGAATTTATCGGCCGCTGGTCGATGGTCGATGTCTTTGTTGTGGCGATCCTGGTGGCTTTGATCCGTGCCGGTAATTTAATGTCAATCACACCCGGCCCGGCTGCACTGGCTTTTGCCTCAGTGGTAATATTAACAATGCTGGCTGCTATCAATTTTGACCCCAGACTGATTTGGGATAACCCCGCCGAACAATCAAACCAAGCTTTCAAGGACCCGCTCCATGAGTGACACCTGTTCAGCCGATCAGCAGCAGGATACTGATTTACACAAGGCAAAGGCCGTCAAAGCCTCGCGTTTATCACCGATATGGATCATCCCGGTGGTGGCGGCTTTGATTGGTGCCTGGCTGGTTATTGATAATTATCTGCATACCGGACCGCTGGTCACTTTGACCATTTCCAACGCCGAGGGCATTGAAGCCGGCAAAACCCGAATCAAAACCCGCAACGTGGATATCGGTCGCGTAGAAGAAGTGAAATTATCCGAGGATCTCAGTCATGCCTTGATCCTGGCTCGGATTAATCACGATGCCGAAGATGTGCTGGTCGAAGACACCCGTTTCTGGGTGGTCAAACCGCGCATCAGCCGCGAAGGTATCAGTGGCTTCGGCACTGTTTTATCCGGCGCCTATATCCAGCTCTATCCCGGCGACTCAGAACAGCAACGGCGCCAGTTTGATGTGCTGGAACAGCCTCCGGTCGCGCTGGATGGCACAGAAGGTATACGCATCAAACTGGTCAGCCAGCTGGGTAACTCACTGCGCCCTGGCGACCCGGTCACCTATCAGGGTTATACCGTCGGCCGGGTGGAAACTGTCGAATTTGACAGCGCATCACTGCAGGTGAATCACCAGCTTTATATCGAAAAGCCCTATGACGCCCTAATCAACAGTAATACCCGGTTCTGGTCTGCAAAAGGGGTGAACCTGGAACTCAGTTCCACCGGTTTTGAGGTCAATATTGCGTCGTTGGAATCGCTGATAAGTGGTGGAGTTACCTTCAGTGTTCTGGAAGATTTACCAGCCAGTCCGGTCGATCCGGATCGGATATTTCAGTTATTTCCCAGCGAAGAAGCGGCCCGTCAGGGAATGTTCAGTGACTCACTGGAATATGTGCTGCTGGTTGAGGACACGGTGCGAGGACTCAGCGAAGGTGCGCCGGTCGAGTTTCGCGGTATTCGTGTCGGCACCGTGAAAGAGGTGCCATGGCGTTTTACGTCACCGCAACGCCGTATTCGTGAAAATTTCGCCATTCCGGTATTAATCAGTCTTGAGCCACAACGTCTTGGTGGTCAGGAAGAAGTCGATCTCGAAGCCTGGCGTGAGAGACTTGAAGGCATTGTCCGCAACGGTCTGCGTGCCACGTTGAAATCGGGGAATCTATTAACCGGTGCCTTGTTTGTGGACCTGAATTTTGAACGTGAAGAGGCGGTTGAATACAAGGCAGAGACCTTTGAAGGCCGTCTTGTTATTCCCACCACACCAACGGGTCTGGCACAAATTGAGCTCAAGGTCTCCAGTCTGCTGGACAAGCTGAACAGCCTGAAAGTAGAGCCGATTCTGGCGGGCATGGATGACAGCATGCAGCAATCCGAGACACTGTTGCGTGAGGTTCGGGCGCTGACCGCCAGCATTAAACAGATGCTGAATAACCCGGAAATACAGCAGGTACCGGCTAATATCAATCAGACGCTGGCCGAGTTAAGGGATGCCATTAAAGGCCTGTCGCCTGAGTCACAGGCCTATCAGGAGCTGAACCAGACACTACAGAGCCTGGAAACCCTGCTGCGCGATTTACAGCCGCTGGCCCGTACCCTGGGTGAACAGCCTAATGCCCTGATCTTTAACCCGCCCGCGAGCGATGATCCACAGCCGCCGGCGGCCAAACCTTAACTGGAGCAGCGTTTATTGTGAGCACATTGAAGCCCTACCTTACTGCCCTTTTCATTCTCCTGCTGACCGCTTGTGCCAGACAAACGGTAGAAAAACAGCATTATTTTCTGCCGGCAGTGAGCAGTGTTGCCGAGTCTGCGGATAAGCTGGAGACAAAACGTCTACTACAAATCAGTGAAGTACAGCTGGCTGATTTTCTGGACAAGTCCGGTCTGGTGCTGCAACTGAACGACATTACCCTGAATCAGGCTAAAAACCATGTATGGGCCGAAGATCTGCGCCGGCAAATCAGTCGCGGTTTGCAGTCGCGACTGAACCGCCAACAGCAAGCATTTACGGTCGTCGGACCGCAAACGGCTGCTGACATGCGCTTGTCACTGGAAATCCATGCTTTCCACGGCCGTTATGACGGCCTGGCGCTGACCAGTGGTCAGTGGCAATTGAAAAATCAGCAGGGAGAAATAAAGCAGATTAAGCGCTTTGAGATAAAGACTGAACTCAATCAGTCTGGCTACCCGGCCCTTGTCAGAGCGCTGGGTGAAAATCTCGATAAACTGTCGGCGCAAATGACACAACAGCTGCAACAACTGCCCTAGTGTGCTGTCTTCGCATGTAAATTGACACTGTGAAGCTGAAGCCTGACTTGGGTTTTAAATCTCATCCACTTTTTTAATTTCCTCTGACGACCAGTTGGCGATGGCTGCATCTATGCTGCCGTGACGGCTGACAGCCCCGTCAAACTGATTCATGTAAACCAGTCCCAGGTTCACGCCATCCAGAATGATATTGTGCACCTGCCAGGGCTTGCTGCTGTCTTTTCTACCCATCGAGTAGTCAATCGAATAAACCTTGTTATTGCCGGTCTGGGCCTTCATTTTGATATAGGCCCGGGTATCGTTTTGCGAACTGAAGTCATCCGGTAGTGGCAGTACCTCAACGCTTTTAACTTCAAAAGTCTGGAAGCTTTTCATGTAGAGCTTCGACAGGCTACGCTTGAAGGCTGCCGAAAATTCCTGTTTCTGTTGCTGCGTCGCCTGTTTGCCATGTTTCCCCATCACTCCTCGGGCAATCGCATCAAAGTCCACGGCCGGCTCCAGCGTCTGCAACAGCTCATCAGCCATCGCCTGCGTCATTTTGCGCTCATCCAGAGTTTGATGTTCCTGGATGATATCCAGCACTTCACTGGTGGATTCCTGTATCACTTCTCTGGGATTTTTAATGTCCTGTTGCGCGCTGGCCGACAGCGCAAAGAAAAGCAGGAAAGCCATTAATGCCCGTTGGAAAAAAGTCGCTTGTCGCATAATAATCTACCCCTTCTCCGTCATGAGAATATCACTGAATAAGTCACTTTTTGCTGCGCTGAGTTCGCTGTTTATCATTTGATTGATAGGCCAGGATCAGCAAACCGGGCAAAAGCGTCAGATTGGCGGTCAATGCCAGTAACATGGCCAATGCGGTCATCAGACCAAAATACACGCTGGGAATAAAGTTGGAAAAGACCAGTACGGAAAAACCGATAATAACGGTGATTGAGGTGTAATAAATCGCATTACCGATACTCTGGTGACTATGGCTGACCGCCGTTCGTACGTTCTCGCTGGCAGCATATTCCTTCCGGAAGCGGTGCAGATAATGAATGGCATCATCAACGCCGATGCCGATAATGATCGCGGCAATGGTAATGGTCATCACATCCAGCGGTATGCCCAGATAGCCCATCAGGCCCAGCGCCGTGGCGGCGGCCAGCACATTTGGGATCAATCCCACCAGCGCCAGCGTCAGCGATCGGAGTAACAGCATGAACATGATCAACGTGGCAAGAATGACGAATATCAACGTCGAGGTTTGCGAATCGAACAGATGCTGAAGCATGCCATTAAACAGGACCGCCATTCCGGTTATGCGGATATTTTCCGGTTCAAAGCCCAATTCATTAACCGCATAGTTTTCGATATCGGCAATCAAGCCTTCAATGGTGTAATCGGGCACCGTTTCATGCAGACGTAAGCTAATCCGCATCATTCCGCTTTCCGGCGAGGCGTAGGGTTCAATCAAATCCTGGTAAACCCGCTCGGGCATCGCCTTTAGTGCCGTGACCAGTTCGACAGGTCCGAGTGGTTCACCGTCGTTATATGTCTGGGCGACCTGCTCCAGGTTTTCCAGTGAAATAACTTTACCAACCGCAGCTTTGCTGTCGAGATAATCATGCATCTCTCGCAAATATTGGATCTTATTGGGGGTGAACCAGTAAAGCCGGGCGTTCGCGTCCTCACCGGTGCTGAAAAAACTGCTCTCCTCCCGATCGGCTGCTTCATAGGGAGGGAATTTGAGGATAATATCCATCGGCATGGTGCCGCCCAGATTTTTATCGATAAATTCCAGTCCTTTATGAATTTCCGTGTGGTCGCGGAAATATTCGACAAAGCGGTTATCCATACTCAGCCGGCCGATACCCAGCGCTGCAACAATAAAGGCAATCAGCATCAGACCCAGAATCAGCCGGGTGTGGTTTACCGCGAGCGTACTGAGCCATTGTGTTATCCGAGGCTCGTCATGAAGGCGGGCGCTGTCACCGCTTCTGGGTAACAGCAACAGGATCCCGGCAAACAAGGCATAAGTGACCAAAAAGGACACCAGAATGCCGATACTCATAATCCAGCCGAAATCCATCACCGGCACGATATCGCTGGTAACCAGCGAGCCGAAAGCCACCATGGTTGTCAGTGCCATGTAAACACAGGGGGCCAGCTTATCCTTCATCGTTTCCAGCACCAGATCCTGATGCGGCATGTCGGTGTTTTTGGCACCCAATTCCCGATAGCGGACAATCAGATGAATCGCGAAGGAAATGCTGAAAATGGTCAACAGGGATATATAGTTTGATGAAACCACCGTGGTTGGCTGTTGCAGGAACCCCAGGATCCCGGTGGTCAGGAAAATAGTGACCCCCGTACTTGCGAGTGGAAACAGGACCCAGCGCCATTGCCTGAAAAGCCAGAACAACATCATAGAAATGATGGCAATGACGATAACGCCAAAGATCAACACATCCTGTTTGACATAGCTGATCATATCGGCGGCTATCATCGGCACCCCGCCGAGATAAGCCACTACCTCATCGCTCAAATCATCACGAATACTGCGGATATCGGAGATTAATGCCTCCCTGTCCTCCAGATGCTGGCTGTAGATCTTTTGATAGCGTGCTTCGACCGATGCCAGCTTTTCCTTTTGCTGTGCTGTCGGCTGCTCGATTGCACGCAATTCACGGCGTTCGTCCCTTAATTCTGCGAGTTGCTGATTTTGTTTTAACTGAATCCGTATCGCCGTGGTCTGACCATCTTCGGAAATGAGCAGATTGCGAAATAACGGACTCCGGGTCAGCTCCTCCCGCGCCATGGCCAGGTTCACATCTTCTGACAGCAGCGTGCGGTACCCTGTCGCCAGCTCAGAAACCGGTACATGCGGACTTTGCAGCAACGGTGCTTCCAGGAGTGAATCTACCGAGCTGACCCCTTTCACCTGTTCCAGCTCAGCTACAAGCGCCTGCAGATTTTCAATACTTGGGGGGCTGAGCAATGCCTGCTCTGTTGGCTTGTAGGTCAGTACCAGGAAGCCTTCACCACCGAACTGGTTACTGACATCCCGGTAATAAGCGAGATCCGGGTCTCCCTCTGCCACCAGTGTGTCTTCCGATGCATCAAAGCGGAAGTCTTTGATGAAATAGGCTGCCACCAGGCACAGACCGGTGATCAGCCATATCAGATAGCGTGGGTAATTAAAGCTTTTTTTCATGTCATATATTCAGTCTGAACTCGCAAAGCTAAGCCCACTGTGCCGAATCCCCCACTGACAGTAAAGGCCTTATAGCTGGAACCATAGACTATTAGTTGTAGCCGTAATGGCTAAGTTCATTTAACCGACAAATGCAATTAACAGGAGACAGATATGGGCCTGCTTATCGAGGGGAAGTGGTTTGATCGATGGTATGACACCGCTGCCAACAAAGGCCGGTTTAAACGCGATGAATCCAAATTCCGGCATTGGGTCACTGAAGATGGTCGCCCCGGCCCAAGTGGTTCCGCTGGCTTTCGGGCTGAACCGGACCGCTATCATCTGTATGTCTCACTGGCTTGCCCCTGGGCGCACCGAACACTGATATTCCGCAAACTCAAAGGGCTGGAATCGATGATTTCCCTGTCCGTAGTGAACCCGTATATGGGGGAAAATGGCTGGACTTTTGAAGCCGGTAACGGCGTGATAGCCGACCCGGTTTACGATGCGCGTTTTCTGCATCAGATATATACGGCCGCTGATCCGGCTTTTACCGGCCGCGTTACCGTGCCGGTGCTCTGGGATAAACAGCAGAACCGGATCGTCAACAATGAATCCGCCGAGATAATTCGTATGTTCAACGCGGCTTTTAATGGGCTGGGTGCCAAAGAAGGTGACTTTTACCCGGCGTCACTGCGTGCCGATATCGATGACATCAATGCCTATGTTTATGATCGTATCAATAACGGCGTCTACAAAGCCGGCTTTGCCACCACACAGGAAGGCTACGAAGAGGCGGTATTACCGTTATTTGAAGCGCTGGATGAAATTGATAAACGTCTGTCACAACAGCGATATCTGGTCGGCAAACAGATCACGGAAGCCGACTGGCGCTTGTTTACTACCCTGCTTCGCTTTGATGCCGTCTATTATGGTCATTTCAAATGCAACCTCAGACGTATTCAGGACTATCCGCATCTCGCCGGATACCTGCGTGAGCTTTATCAATGGCCCGGTGTCAGTGATACGGTCAGCATGACACATATCAAGGAACATTATTACCGCAGTCACTCCAGCATCAACCCGACCGGTATCGTGCCTGTTGGACCTGTGCTGGATTTAAACCGGCCACATCGCCGTGAGCAATTCTGATATACGTTTCGGGGTAATGTGAGGTTACCGGCAGATAGCCCGGGGAACGAAAGTTTTTAATGAAACCGGCCATTGGAAAATCACATGCAGGGCCATTACGCAGCGTGGTTATTTTGTGTCGCCACCCTGATTGCTGGAGAATCAGTCAACAAGCCTGTAGTTTCAGGCAAGTCATTGCGGTCATCTGACTTTAGAATTTAAAGCAGACTGGACAACAGACATCTTATCCCGCATCTAACACTGTGAGCATCGGACCATGAGAAACATCCATGCAGACAACCCATAAAATTCCCCCTCAATCTGGAGACAGCGATGAGAGTGCTGATGCGCGTGCAGCGCTGGCCAGAATGATCAGCCGCTATGCACCGCATGATGGTTTATTCGACCTGCCTCTGCCCGGCGTGCATTTACTGAGAACGTCGACCAGGGAAACCAACCCTACCCGCGCTGTGACCAAGCCCGGCATGTGCATTATTGCCCAGGGTGCCAAACGGGTTTTGATTGGTCAGGATGTCTATGATTATGACAACTCTCGGATGGCAGTGTACTCAACCGAAGTGCCGGTCTCAGCCAAAATCGTCAAAGCCAGTGTTGCTGAGCCTTATCTGTGTCTTATCGTTGATATTGAGCCGCAAAAGCTGGCGGCGCTGACGATGAAAGCCTTCCCCAATGGCGTTCCGCGGGTGCAGCATCCGAGAGCATTATTCATTGGTAAAGCCAATCCTAAAATTGTTGAAGCCGGCACCCGTCTGCTGGAACTGCTGGCCCAGCCCAAAGAGGCCGAGTTTTTGCAGCCTTTGATCATCGATGAAATCTTTATTCGCCTGCTACGCAGTGATATCGGCACCCTGGTGGCCCAGATTGCCGCTGCCGACTCCAGTTTGCAGCGTATTTCCAAAGCTATCAGCTGGATCAGGGAGCATTTTAAAGAAGCCATGAAGGTCGAAGAGCTGGCAGCGCTCAGTAATATGAGTGTGTCGGCATTTCATACCCACTTTAAAACCGTTACCCGCATGACGCCATTGCAGTTTCAGAAAGAACTGCGCCTGCATGAAGCCAGACAAATGATGCTGACACAGATGATGGATGTCAGCACTGCCTGCATGTACGTCGGTTATTCCAGTGTGTCCCAGTTTAGTCGCGAGTACAGCCGCTTATTCGGTGTACCGCCCAGTAAAGATGCCCGTTCCCATCTCGCAGTGAATTGAGTTCAGGCAATATCAAATACATGTTTTGAAATTTGAAGGGATTGATTATGAAAATCACGATCAATGAGCAAGTTCACCAGATCGATGTGCCTGACGAGATGCCTATATTGTGGGCGCTTCGGGATGTATTAGGCATGACCGGTACCAAGTTCGGCTGTGGTAAATCACTGTGCGGTGCCTGCACGGTCATGATGGATGGACAGCCTATCCGCTCCTGTGTCACCCCGGTTAAACAGGCGGAAAACAAAAATTTAACCACCATTGAGGCCGTTTCCAGGCAGCCTGCTGGCCGGGCCATTCAGGCGGCCTGGCTGGATAATAACGTTCCGCAATGTGGCTACTGCCAATCCGGACAGATTGTCTCGGCGACAGCCTTGTTGAACTCAAATTCCCGTCCCACTGATGATGATATCAACAACGCCATGAGTGGAAATATCTGCCGCTGCGGCACCTATACCCGGATTCGTGATGCGATCAAGCAGGCAGCTAAAAACCTGGAGGCCGGTCATGAAGGATAATATCGTCAATATCAGCCGCCGGAATTTTGTTAAAGGCTTTGCACTCAGCGGTTTCGTGCTTGCCGTGGGGTTACCCGGCCTGTCTGCCGCGGCTGATGAACCGCAATATGGCCGTAATGCCATGCCTCACGGCTGGGTCGATAATCCGCTGGTATTTGTCTCTATTGCCCCAGATGGCACGGTCACCATTGTCGCCCATCGTTCGGAAATGGGTCAGGGGGTTCGCACCAGTCTGCCGATGGTCGTTGCCGATGAGATGGAAGCGGACTGGAGTCGGGTTAAGGTTGAGCAGGCCTGGGGCGATGAAGAACGCTTTGGCAACCAGGACACCGATGGCTCACGCAGTGTGCGGCATTTCTTTATGCCGATGCGTAATGTCGGGGCGGCGATGCGCATGATGCTGGAGACGGCTGCGGCCGCCCTCTGGGCAGTCCCTGCCGCTGAAGTCAAAGCTCAGAACCACGAAGTGATTCATCAGCCTTCCGGCCGTCGTGTGGGCTATGGTGAACTCGCTGAATCTGCCGCCGAACTGCCGGTGCCGGATCGGGATAACTTCACTTATAAACCGGCTTCTGAATTTCGTTACATCGGCAAGACCGGTAACAAAAATATTGATGGTGAAGCGATCGCCACCGGTACCACCGAATACGGCATGGATGTACGTCTTGATAATATGGTCTATGCCGTGGTGGCGCATCCTCCGGCTTATGGAGAAACACTGAAATCCTACGATGACACTGAAACACTGAAGGTGCCGGGTGTCATCAAAACACTTACTTTGCCTTCCAGCCCGCCGCCGGCCATGTTCAATCCTCTCGGCGGTGTCGTGGTCGTGGCTGAAAATACCTGGGCAGCGATTCAAGGCCGGCAAAAACTCAAAATCGAATGGAATACCGGTCCAAACAGCGACTATGAGTCGGAGGCCTTCCGTGAACAGATGAAACAAGCCGCCAATCAACAGGGTGGCAAAGTCCTGCGTTCACAGGGCGATGCTTATAAGGCGTTGGACAATGCCGCTGCAACGCTGAGCGCCGATTATTACATCCCGCATCTGGCGCAGGCGCCGATGGAACCGCCGGTCGCGACAGCACATTTTAAAGGCGATAGCTGTGATGTCTGGGCACCGACCCAAGCACCGCAGGCCAGTCGCGATACCGTAGCTAAATGGCTGGAGTTAAAACCGGAACAGGTCATGATCCATGTCACCCTGCTGGGTGGGGGATTTGGCCGTAAGTCCAAGCCCGACTTCCTGGTGGAAGCGGCACTGACCTCCAGGGCCCTGGATGGACGTCCCGTCAAATTGGTCTGGACGCGGGAAGATGATATTCAGCATTCCTATTACCACACCGTCTCCTTTGAGCATCTGGAAGCGGCTTTTGATGAACATGGTAAGTCCCTGGCATGGCTGCACCGTACCGTTGCGCCATCTATTGTCTCGACCTTCGATGCCAGCACCATTCATCAGCAGGCTTTTGAGTTCGGGATGGGGGTGGTTAATGTCCCCTTTGCGGTGCCCAATATCCAGCTGGAAAACCCGGCTGCGGAAGCCCATACCCGCATCGGCTGGTTCCGTTCAGTCTCCAATATTCCGCATGCTTTTGCGGTGCAATCCTTTATCGCGGAAATGGCTCATCAGCAACAACGCGATCACAAGACCGTGTTGCTGGAGTTGATTGGTCCGGACCGGGAAATTGATCCACGAACATTGCAGGATGAATGGAATTACGGGGAATCACCGGAGCTGTATCCGCTCAATACCGGTCGCTTACGTCGTGTTATTGAACAGGTCACCGACAAGGCAAACTGGGGTAAGCAGCTCCCTGCCGGACAGGGTCAGGGACTGGCCGCACACTATAGCTTTGTTACCTATGTGGCTGCAGTGGTTGAAGTCGCAGTTAATGCCGATGGTGAGGTATCGATACCACAAATCGATATCGCGGTTGACTGCGGGCCACAGGTCAATCCGGAGCGCATTCGTTCCCAGATTGAGGGTGCCTGCATAATGGGGGTGAGTCTGGCGATGCTGGGTGAAATCAGCTTTAAGGATGGCATTGCGGTGCAGAATAACTTCGATGGCTACCAGGTCACCCGTATGGATGGCGCACCAGCTAAAATCAATGTGCATCTTATGCCGTCGGATGATTACGATCAGCCGTTGGGCGGTGTCGGCGAACCCGGTATGCCGCCCATTGCACCGGCTTTGTGTAATGCCATTTTTGCCGCCACCCAGAAACGGATCCGCAATCTGCCTGTCCGTTATCAACTGGAGGAGGCCTAGATGCAGAGCACAGATATTACTGTCCTCCGGCAGCTACATGACTGGCTGACATCAGGTCATTCGGTCTGGTTGACGACGGTGCTGAAGACTTATGGCTCCAGCCCACGCCAACCCGGTGCGATGTGCGCGATTCGTCAGGATGGCGCGTTGCTGGGATCGGTCTCCGGCGGCTGTATCGAGGAAGATCTGAAAGAGAAAGCTTTGACCGGACTGCTGCCAGAATCCGAGGTGATATTTCTCACTTATGGCGAGTCCGTTGAAGAGCGTGATCGTTTCCGTCTCCCCTGCGGTGGCACTTTGCGGCTTGCAGTGGAAAAAGTCACCGATATCGCTTGGGTGATTGAAGTACTGGATAAGATCGAACAGCGTCAACCAGTCAAACGCCGCTTATCACTGAACGCTGTCGACAGTTCTGTTCAGCCGGCCAATGCCAATGACAACAGTCCGGTAGTGGAATCCGCTGCCGAGTTGCATTTCGTTTATGGTCCCCGCGCCCGTCTGCTATTGATTGGTGCCGGTGAAACCTCAAGCTATCTCGCCAAAATGGCATTGGCACTGGATTACCAGGTGCTGGTGGCAGAGCCGCGTGAGGAAATGCAGTTGACCTGGCAGACTGAAGACGGTGAGTTGCTGGCGATGATGCCGGATGATGCGGTGGTTCGGGTTGGGCCGGATAACAATACTGCCATTATCACACTGACCCACGATCCCAAGCTCGACGATATGGCACTTTTGGAGGCATTAAAATCTGATGCTTTCTATGTCGGCGCTTTGGGTTCAAGCCGCACCAATGCCAAACGCCGGGAAAGACTGGCGATGTTTGATCTGACCGCAGAACAGATTGCCCGTTTGCATGGTCCGGTCGGCCTCGATATCGGTAGTAAAACGCCGGCTGAAATTGCCGTTTCGATCCTGGCAGAACTGGTTCAGCTCAGACAAAGCAAACAGCCGTCAGTCCAACAAGCGACAATCCGCGCCGTCAGTAACGGTTGATCATGTCAGGCAGAATCATCCGCCCTGTTGTACTGGCCGCCGGACAATCAAGCCGGTTTGGTAGTGACAAACTGTTGCATCCGATTGCCATACAGGGTGAACGCAAACCCCTTATTTTTCACAGCTTATATCCGTGGTTGACGATATTTAGTAACGTCGATGTTGTGATCCGGGAAGACAACCTTACCCTGCTTCATTTACTGGAAAACTGTGAATTTTCATCCCGCCTGCGACTTATTCCGGCAGAAAACGCCCGGCAGGGAATGAGTGCTTCTTTTATCGCAGGTATTCAAGCCAATATTGAAGCGGATGGCTGGCTGATAGGCCTGGCCGACATGCCTTATATCAACAGCCTTGTGATTGCTGATTCTCTGGCGGCACTAGAAGCGGGTGCAGCCATTACCCTCCCCGAGTTCAGTGGCCGCCGTGGTCACCCGGTGGGCTTAGTTGCAGACCTCCTGCCTCAATTAATGGCATTAAAGGGGGATAAAGGCGCCAGGGACATTATCCGAGCCTCAGCCAGGCCGATTTGTTTCATATCAAGCGTCGATGAAGGTATCTTTCGCGATGTTGACACCAGGGAGGATCTGCTGCCACAAAGCGGATAGTGATGACTGCTGTCGTCTCTAGACAATCGGCAGCTTGACCTCGAACAGGCTACCGGTGCCCAGTTTGCTTTCCACTGAAATCGAGCCTCGCATCAATTCGACAATCTGACGGGAAATGGTCAGACCGATGCCAGTACCTTCTATATTCGAGTTTTCGGCTTGCAGGCGTTCGAAGGGCTCAAACAGTAACTCCAGATGTTCTTCGGCAATGCCCTCTCCATCATCAGCAATCGCGATGGATGCATGACGTTCTCTGGTCGTGACATCGATAAAGACTTTGCCGCCGGGCCGGTTGTATTTGATCGCATTGCTGAGCAGATTGAGCAGCACCTGTTTCAGCCTGCCGTGATCAGCCATTGCGATTATCCGTTCCTGATTGCTGTGCTGTATCTCGATTTGTTTTTCACCAGCAAACTGCGAAATCAAAACCAGACATTCTGTGACAATCTCATTCAGATCCACCGCTTTGATTTGCAAGGACATCTTCCCAGATTCTACTTTCGATAGATCAAGCAACTCATTGATTAAATATAACAAATGCTTACCAGCCTTCAGGATTTCGGCGGCAGATTTTTTATCGTCCTGATGACCCTCAGGATTGGAATCAATCAGCTGACTGTAGCCCATGACGGCATTCAATGGCGTTCGGAGCTCATGACTCATATTGGCCAGAAAACGAGACTTGGCCTTATTAGCCGTTTCTGCCTTTTCCCTGGCAATGCTTAATTCAGCTTCGATCTGTTTTCGCCAGCGAATCTCCCGTGACAGTTTCCAGCTCCAGAGCGCAAAAATAGCAATCAGGCAGGCCGCAGAACCGGCGACAGCGATAAGCAAGGTCGGATCCGTTTTATGCTCATAGGTCACGGCAACCCAGTTTCGGGAGATGGTGTTTTGTTCCTGGACGCTAATCGCATTCAGGCCTTTACTCAGAATCGAATGCAGGATTGGCATATCATCCTTTACCGCCATATAGAGCTTCGCCCCATAAGGCGTGTCAGCAGCAATCTTGACATTGCCAAAGCCCAGATTCCTGGCGACGTAGTTGATGACCACCAGATTACCCATATAGGCGTCGACTTTGCCGGCATTGAGCGCAGCCAGCGCCTCATCGGCGATATCGGCCCTGTATAGCTCTATCTCAGGATGATGCTGTTCAATTGCCCGGGCAGCCGCACCGTGCCGGAATACGGCGACTTTTTTGTTATTCAGATCTGTAATATCGTTAATGCTGTTCGTTTCTTCCCTGGCAAAAATAACAAATGGCATCTCCAGAAACGGCTTATCTATAATCGAGTACTGAGATTCGTTGAGTTTGTATGGGGCCGCGACGGCTGACAACACATCCGCGGTTTCACGATCAGGCGCTTCCTCTGAGCGAATAAAGCGAAAGCGGACAGGCAGTTTTTGCTCTATCTGTTTCAGATAATCGACAGAAATGCCTTTGAATTGATGATCTTCGTCCAGAAATTCCACCGGCGCCCAGCCATGACTGACGGCCACCGTGATTTCCGGATTTTGCTGCAACCAGGCCTGCTCGGCTTCAGTGAGCTGAATATTGCTGCTGGCTGGCTTGTCAGCGTTCTGTGCAAAAATGCCATGACCGGATAATAAGAGTGAGACAGTACAGACAAACAGCAGGGGCAATTTCATCTAATAACCTGGCCTAGTAGCTGAGCAGTCAGTCTTCCCACAAGTGCGTTATGTTGCCATCGCCATTGATGGTGTCTGATACTGCTAAAGTAGTATGAGAGTGTTCTATGTTGTCACAATACTGTCAAGTCGACCTTTGCAGATGACGTCATTGAATGATCCAGCCTGGTCCGGGGTTGCCAGTATGAGGATGTGCCAGGTCTAGTGGGGATAAGTCCAGATATCCTGTTTTCGCTCCAATTCATAAAGTTCTTCATGCAGCAGCCTGATATTCAGCAAGGCCTGCATATCCTCGGGCGGGAAACCTCTCCGGGTCCCGCTGCGGGTCTCTGTGAACAGTGAGTCGAGATAGGGCTCGCAAAACTCGCTCCCCCAGAAAATAATCAGTTTTTTGGCAATATGGGGGTATTTTTGCGAGATTTTGATATAGGACTCGTCTTCCTGTAATTGTTGTATTTTGGGATTGCTCATAGAAAATTGAATGATGATAGTCAGGGCCTGAGAACAGCCTGATTGATCTGAAGCCGGGATGATGTGAAACACATCAAAGAAAAGCCTTACACGACCGCAAGGAGGAAGCTGTCTTTTAATTCATCGCCTTCAGAATCACCTGTTTAAGGATCGGCAAATGTGACTGCTCCAGATCCTTGACTGCCGAAAGCAATGTGATCGGCTTTCCCTCGGCCATTTCAGCTATTTCATTCACTGTGTCTGATTCAGACTTGAGCGATTGACGATACTGTTTTTTGAACTCGGCATAACTCAGTTCATCGTTGTGCCAGGCCTTTCTTAGCTCATTGGACGGACACAGGGATTTAATCCAGTTGTCATAGTCCAGGTCGGTTTTTTTAATCCCACGCGGCCACAGCCGATCTGCCAGCAACCTGATACCGTCGGCTTTGGCCGGCTTGTCATAGACTCTTTTCAGTTTGATTTTGTTTTCTGCTGACATGACACATTAGGCGTTGGCCGGTTGCAGTTTTGTCAGTATGGCTTTGTTGAATTCGTGCAGATCACCGGGGTGTCGTGATGTGATCAGATTGTCATCAATGACCAGCGGTTGGTCGAGATACACTGCGCCTGCTTCTATCAGCTCATCAGAAATCCGCTCATAACAGGTGGCCTTGCGACCTTCCAGCAGGTTGGCCGAAACCAGGATCTGTGGCCCGTGACAGATAGCAGCGACAAGTTTGCCATCGGCAAAGAAGTGTTTGGCAATATCCAGTGCACGCTGTGATTGACGTAAATTGGCTGGCGCCGCGCCACCTGGCAATAGCAACAATTCGTAGCTATCCGGATTGACTTCATTGAGTGTCATACCGGCGACTACTTCAGCACCTTTCTTACCTTTGATAATACCGCTTTGCAGCGAAGCGATATCACATTCAACACCGGCCTGCTCCAGTTGCTTGAGCGGCTCGGTCAGTTCAGCGTCTTCAAAATGATCCGTACTGAGAATGATGGCTTTCATTTTTGCCTCCTTTCTTTAACACTACTTCATCCCAACATGTTTATGCCTGGACTTCAAAATCCGCTCACAGATTTTGATGCGCACCGTTTATTTGTTACGGTTTGTTTATGGTGCTTACAGTTTCAGACAGACTTAAAGGCGCCATGTTCACAACAATCTGCTTTCAAAGAGATGCATGACTGGATTAAGGTCAGCAGAGAAAGCAAGATCCTGCATCGGCTGAGCCTTAGCCAGAATTGTCCCGGAAATAGCAGTTGCGCCATTCTGCTATAGCAAAACCGGGCTTATCACGCTGCCTGTTTAAACGCTTTGTTAGCGGTTCACGCAATTTTGTCTTTACTAACAGAGGGGAAACCACCATGAATATTCTGGATGTTTGTCAGCACAAAGTGGCGATGTTGGAAAAAAATGAAAAAGTTCAGGAAGCGGCCAGACAGATGAAAATACATCACGTCGGTGATGTGATTGTCGTCAGTAAGGAAAACGGTCAGAACAAACCGCTGGGTATCCTGACCGATCGCGACATAGTCATTAATTTAGTGGCGGATGATGTCGATCTCAGCGCCGTGACTGTGGGCGACTGTATGAGTGATGATCTGATGACGGTACGCGATGATGCCGATATCGCTGATACGATGAAAGAAATGAGTCGACGCGGTGTACGCCGGGCGCCGGTCATTGCCTCAGATGGCAGCCTCTGCGGGATATTGAGCATGGATGACTTGATTGAAGTCTCGTCTAATATTCTGCGCGATATGTCTGCTTTGATTACCAGAGAGCAAGCATGCGAGGAACTCCGGCATCGACATCATTGATCTGACTGCCGTTTTGATCCAGGGGAGAGTCCGCTCTCCCCTGTTTATTCCTTGTCACTGTTCAGTCTGCGTTTCACTTTATCGCATAAGGCAATTAACTGTGCGGCTTCTTCTTTTGTGAGGCCTGTTGCACAGAGTGCTTGTTCTGCCACCTGCTCAGCCTGCCGGGCAAAATCCCGGCCTTGACGAGTCAGAGTAATAGCCATGGTCCGTTCATTTCCCGGCACCCGGTTTCGTTGTAGATAGCCGCGGTTTTCCAAAGTTTTCAGCATCGGTGTCAGTGTCGCCTTGCTCAGACCGATAAACCGGCCCAGTTCAGTCACCGAAACCGCATCCTGCTGCCACAGGCCCATCATGACCACAAACTGTGAATACGTCAGTTGAAACGGCGATAACAGACTGGCATAGGCCTGTGTTACAGCGCCACTGGTGGAGTACAGGGCATAACAGACCTGCTCTGCTATTTTCGGCCCCATTGTGCGATCATTTTTTAAAGTGGTACTTGACATACTTATTTATCCGGCCTACCGTTAGTTAGCGAACAGTTAGTTTGCAAACGATAAGGAGAGAATAGCATGAAATCCATTATTTATCTGATTCCATTCATGCTCGCCGTTTGGCTGCCACAGGCTGCCAGCGCCGAAGACATGAAAGCCAGTGACGACTATATGCCTTCGCTGATCACGGAAACCCCATATGAAGGTCGTCAACTCGCGATCAAGATTGTGAGGAAAACGATAGGCACGATTCAGACTGATGCCGCAGCCAAACACCGGGTCAGAGCCAAATATGCTGAAGATCCGGCCCTGCTGATGAATGCGGCTGAATTAGTCGCTATTGAATTCAAAACTATCGCCATCGCCAACGACTACTGGCGTAACTGATCTGATTCATCCGGGCAGGAGGTTAAGCTACTGCCCGGATGTCACTGACGGGATATCTCTATGACAAATAATGCCTCAGCGTCCGCTGTGCTCGATCTGGCTTTCAGACCCTTTTTTCTGCTGGGTGCAGTATTCAGTGTTATTGCATTATTGCTCTGGGGAGCGAACCTTCATGGCTGGCTCACTCATGCTTATCATGGTTATACCCCGCTGTGGCATGGCCATGAAATGTTGTTCGGGTTTGTTGCTGCCATTCTGGTCGGCTTTTTGCTCACAGCAGTGCAGAACTGGACCGGCTTACGCTCAGCACATGGGAAAGCTTTGCTGCTGCTGATACTGCTTTGGCTGGCTGGACGGCTCGCGGTCTGGTTTGCTGGTTTCATGCCCTGGTGGCTGGTGATTATCATCGATGGCAGTTTTTTGCTCTACGCCGCCGGGCTACTCGCCTCGTTACTGTTAAAAAAACAGCAGAAACGCAATTACTTCGCGGTTCTGGCCTTATTGTTGCTGACTGCAGACAACGTGGTGTTTCATCTCGGAGTGGCCAGCGGAAACCTGCAAACAGCGACGCATGCGCTGCACAGCGTGATTTTACTGATTACTTTGCTGATGACGGTCATCGGCGGCCGGGTGATTCCGATGTTCACCGGCAATACCACTCAGATTCCGCCACGAACACGAATTCAGTGGCTGGATAAGGCTGGTTTAGGCTTCCTGTGGGTAATCGTTGTTATTTTTCTTTTCCAACTTCAAATTTATCTCCCGGATAAGTTGCTCGCGGTAATTTTTAGTTTTTCAGCCGTGCTTATCGCAGGCCGATGTGCACTTTGGCGTGCGATGTCGACCCGGCGCCATCCCCTGCTCTGGTCTCTGCATCTGAGTTACTGGTTTATTCCGCTGGGACTGGGGCTGATTGCCTGTCATTATGCCGGTATGGCGCTGAGTCTGAGTACGGCATTACATGCACTCACCGTTGGCGCGATGGGCGGTCTTATTCTGAGTATGATCTCCCGCGTCTCATTGGGTCATACCGGTCGACCGATTGTGGCGACACCATTGATAAAACTGGCATTTTTACTGGTACTGGCAGCGGCATTAAGCCGGGTCGGACTGATATTGATTATCCCGGCTTTCAGTCTCTGGGCCTGGTGGCTCAGTATCGGCCTCTGGGTAATGGCCTATACGTTATTTTTATATCGCTACAGCGCCATTTTACTCTCCCCGCGGGCAGATCGTTAAGGATAGGAACCGGACAATATCCGGTTCCAACCTGGTTTGCTGTCAGGGAATGTCCGCCAGACGCTGCTGCATTTCCTCGGCGCTCGGCCGCAGCTGTGCCAACCCCTTGCGAGCTCGGCGCTGTCCAAGAAAATACAGAACCGGTGCAGCAATAAAGACTGAAGAACTGGTCCCAATCACAATGCCGAACAACATCGGCAGAGCAAAGCTGGACACCGCCGAACCGCCTGCAACCCCCATCGGTAATAAAGCCAGAAAAGTCGTGACCGAGGTAAAGACCGTCCGTGTCAGCGTCGATGAAATGGATTCGTTCATCAAAGTCATCATCGGCTTATCCGGACAGGCGCGCAGATTCTCCCTGATACGATCAAACACAACCACCTTGTCATTGACCGAGTAACCAATCAAAGCGAGTAAGGCCGCGACCGCCGTCAGGTTAAACTCCACCCCGGTCAGCGCAAAAAAACCGATCGTTTTGGTCAAATCCAGCGCAATAGTCAGGGTGGCCGCAATGGCAAAATGTGATTCAAAGCGAATCGAAAGATAAGCCAGCATGCCGAATCCAGCCAGCAAAATGGCCAGAATCGTATCATCGGCAAAACCACTGCTGACCTTGGGACCAACCATATCCACTTTGGGAAAGGCAGCATCAGCCTGCACGGACTGCACCGCTGTTTTCAAGGCATCGACTTGCGCCGCTGTCGCTGCCGGGTCCTGATTTTCGGCCGGCAACCGGACCAGAAACTCGCCCTGCTCTGCAGACTCCTGAATCGAAGCCTGTGCCATGGCATGATTTTGCAGCGTAGCCCTTAGGCCTTCTACTGAAAGCTGACTGGCGTGAACTTCAACCAGCGTCCCGCCGGTAAAATCGACACCGTACTTCAGGCCCGGCTGAAAAAACAGCACAATGGCAGCGAGTGACAATAAGGCCGAAGCAGTGAGACCGACAAATCGTCCACGCAGGAAATCCAGCGTGCGGCGGCTGAGTTTATCAAGCAGGGCAAAGCCATTAATCTTTAATGGTTTCTTCTCACGGCCTTGTATCGACCATTCCATCAACAAGCGGGTGACCGCAATGGCGGTAAACATTGAGGTCAACAAACCAATACCTATCGTGACGGCAAAGCCCTGTACCGGACCACTGCCGAACATGAACAGCAGACTGACTGCAATCAGGGTAGTCAGGTTGGAATCAAGAATCGTGGTGTAAGCCTTGTCAAAACCTTCATGGAGGGCTTTCCAGGCTGATTTCCCTCGTCTGGATTCTTCGCGGATGCGCTCATTAATCAAAATATTGGCATCAACCGCCATACCCAGGGTCAGAATGATGCCGGCGATGCCCGGTAGCGTTAAAGTTGCACCAAGCAGACTCAAAATGCCGAACACCAGCCCCATATTGATCGCCAGTCCTACACAGGCGATCAACCCCCAGCGGCCATAAATGCCAATCATAAAGGCAATAACCAGTGCCGCGCCGATTAAACCGGTGGTGAGTCCCATGGCAATCGCATCACTGCCCAGATCGGGACCGACGCTGCGCTCCTCCATCACCAACAATGGCACTGGCAAAGCGCCTGCGCGAAGTAACAACGCCAGTTCAGCCGCTTCTTGAGTGGTAAAGCCACCGCTGATTTCGCCGCTACCGGCAGCAATCTCACTGCGGATCACCGGCGCGGTAATCACTTTGCCATCAAGCACGATGGCCAGTGGCCGGCCGATATTGTCGCGGGTCATTTTGCCGAACAGTTTGGCGCCCTCATTATCCAGTTTGAAGGTCACCACCGGTTCGCCGCTGTCCTGATTAAAGCCCGCCTGGGCATCGCGGATATGCTGACCTTCCATCGCCACCCGTTTTTCCAGCCTGAACTGTTGTTTGCCATCCTGGCCCGGCAAAGACACGGTATCCCGTTCACCGTTGCTGTCAGCATCCCAGTGAAAAGTCATTTTGGCGGTGGTGCCCAGCAGTTGACGAATATCTTTCGGATCCGCCACGCCCGGCATTTGTACCAGTATGCCGGCATCGCCCTGACGGGTAATGCTGGGGTCTACCAGCCCGGTCTCATCCAGACGACGGCGAACGACTTCCAGGCTACGTTCGATGGCATCGTTCATCACCGCATTAATCCAGACTTCCGTCAGCCTCAATTCAAGCCGGTTCCCGATGATTTCCAGCTCGAAGCGACGGCTGCCATCGTTGCCGTCACGGGCCAGTGATTCAACCATAGCCTGTGCCTGCTTGATCGAGTCACTGTTCCTGAGTGTTAATTGCAGACTGTCACTCTGTATTAGCGGGCGGCTGTAATAAATACCGGCTTCACGGAGCTGATCGGTCAGTTCATCTGCGAGTGTCTGGTATTGATCATGGATAAGCGCTTTGCTATCCGCCTCCAGCAACAGATGAGAACCGCCCTGTAAGTCCAGCCCCAGCGATACATTGTTTTCGCTATACCAGGCCGGTAACTTGCTGGCAATACTGTCAGGTAAAAGATTAGGGACCGCGCTCAGTAAACCGAGCACAATTAACAGGCCATAAACGATGGCCCGCGTAGATAATGATTTCATGCGAATCCTCGAAAAACGATCGAATCAAAACGCCGTCAGCCTCGCTGACAACGCAAAGTTTTTTGGGATTAGCTAAGTGGTGGTGCTCTCAGATAAGGACGCAGATAGGCACTGGCACTGAACTCTGCAGACACAATCTCAGTAAGCGATGAAACCGTATTATGATCTTGAAATCGATCATGCCAGCCGTCATTGACTGGGTGCCAGTCGGGTGAACCGGCATCTGCTGAAGTCTGCTCCGATTGTTCTGACTTGAGGCACAGTCTCAGTGAATTATCATGCAGTGCTATCCGGGCTTCCAGTTGTTTAACCAGGCCGGTACTACTGAACGTGCTGCCAGTTTTAGCGTAGGAAATAACCGGCAGTGATGCCAGTAACAAGGCAAAACACATGACCCATAGCCGGGCGGCTATCTGACTGGTTGATGTGTCTTGTTGTTGGGGCGACATGGGGACGCTCGGCAGTTGTATAGCGCAGTTCTTGTCTGCGTATCGCTAATATACAGGAATTATCCCGGATTGCGATTGAGTTTTTGAACTGATAACGGCGATGTCAAATTAAGCCAATCAGAACCAAAGTCTCACCCCGGCAACAAATGTCGCCGTACTGTCCTCGTCCCCTTCGCTTTCGGCCAGATCTTTTGTATCACCCAGTAATCGGCTGGCTGATACACCGATATAAGGCGCAAATTCCCGACTCAGGTGATAGCGCAGGCGTAAACCGGTGGTGATGCCATTGAGCCCCTGTCCCTGTTCAAAGTCTTCAACTTCAGAAAAGGCATAACTGGTTTCTGCCCGTGCCTGTAATATCAGCTTTTGTGTCAGACGCCAGTCATATTCGACTTCCAGATCCAGCCAGGTATCACCGTCGTCACTGATACGGAGATTGCTATCGATTTCAAACCAGTACGGTGCCAGCCCCTGAAAACCGATAATGCCGTAATAACGCTCCTGCTTGGCTCCGGTGCCGAAGCTGGTCTGGGTGCCAATACCGGTTTGCAGGTCCCAGAATGGACTGATACGGCGGCTGTACTGTAAATCGAGGTTTTCTATTTCACCGCTATGATCATCGTTGTAACTGCCTTCGGTTTCCAGCCAGAATCGATCCAAATCCTTGCCATACCAGGCCTGTGCATCCCACAGCAGTTGCTCACTGCCCTCGATGCTTTGCATCTCCAGTCGATCAAACATCAACTGACCATAAGCCATATCATCATGAATCGGTTTGGGCCAGCTTGGATCTGCCTGAAGACCGATGCCATCAGCCAGGCTCTGGCCTGCACCCAGTACCAGTAGCAGTGCCAGCGTCAAAGAGTAAGCTGAAAGTCCTTTGAATAATTGCATGGATAACTCCTAGGCAACCGAAACGACACGGAACATGCCGGCTTTCATGTGGTACATCAGGTGACAGTGAAATGCCCAGTCGCCGAAGGCATCGGCGGTAATCAACGCCGAAACCCGTTCCCCCGGTTTAACAATAATGGTGTGCTTTCTGGGCCTTAAATCACCGTGGCCGTTTTCCAGCTCCATCCACATACCGTGCAAATGAATCGGGTGATCCATCATCGTGTCATTGACCAGCGTGAGTCTGAGACGCTCGTCCTGGTAGAAACGTATCGGGCCGTCCACTTCCGAGAATTTCTTACCATCGAAAGACCACATATAGCGCTCCATACTGCCGGTCAGATGCAGTTCAATTTCCCGTGCCGGCGCTCTTTTGTCCGGCCAGCCGTGGTGACTTTTCAGTTGTGAGTAGGTCAACACCCGGTGATCGAGATGCTCGAAACCGACACCGGGATCATCAAGCCTGGATATCGGCTTGTCCACGACCATGGCGGCGCCGGGCCCGTGATTATCAGGTCCGTGGGAAACGCTGTCGACCGACTTTGGTTCGCTCATCTGATGGCCATCATGTTTAGCGTGATCCATAGCCATATTCTGATCGGTATTCATCGCGCTATCGCCATGCATGGCATGAGCTGCGCCCATGGCTTCCATCCCCCGCTCTACACGCGGGTAGAGATCAGGAATGGGCGCTGTCAGCCCGGGTGCGGATGCCAGTGTGGCACTGACATAACCGCTCCTGTCCTGCGACTGGGCAAAGAGGGTATAAGCGTCAGCGGTGGGTTCGACAATCACATCATAGGTCTCAGCCACACCAATCCGGAATTCATCGGTCTTAACCGGTTGTACCGGTTGACCATCAGCGGCGACAACCGTCATTTCCAGACCGGGAATTTTAAAATCAAAAAATGTCATCGCCGAGGCATTAATCACCCGCAGGCGCACTTTTTCTCCCGGTGTAAACAGACCGGTCCAGTTGCCGGCGCTGGCTTTACCGTTTATCAGATAAGTATATTCACTGCCGGTGACATCCAGAATATCTCGCGGGCTCATGCGCATCTGGCCCCACATCGCGGATTTTTGCCAGGCTGATTGCCAGCCCATCTTTTCAACATCTTCAAAAAAGTCGGCTACGGTGCGTTGATTGTAGTTGTAGTAGCCTTCAGCCACTTTCAGATTACGCATCACTTCCGCCGGACTGTCGAAAGTCCAGTCGGACAGCAAAATGACGTAGTCATGATCCACTTCGATGTCTTCGCCCGCTTCAGGCTCAATCACCAGCGGGCCATAATGGCCTAACTGTTCCTGCATGCCCGAGTGACTGTGATACCAGTAGGTGCCGTTTTGCACCACTGGAAAACGATATTCGAAGGTTTCTCCGGGCTTGATACCGGCAAAGGAAATACCGGGCACGCCATCCATCTGATAAGGCAGCAAAATACCATGCCAGTGAATCGAGGTATCGACATCCAGTGCATTTTTAACCCGTAAAACCGCTTCCCTTCCCTCCTTGAGTTTAAGCAGCGGGGCCGGAATGGTGCCGTTGATGGTGATGGCTTGTGACGTTAACTGCCGGTCAATTTCCAGCGTGGTTCTGGCAATATTGAAGTCAAAGATATCGGCATTACCCACTGTTTTTTTGGGGACCAGCGACATCTGCTGTTGTTTGGCCAGTGCCGGCATCAACGGGTAAACGGTGCTGAGCAGGCCTGCTGAAGCCAAAGCCTGTAATATTTGCCGTCGTTGCTTGTTATGATGCTGTGTCATACAAATTATCTTTTTTGGTGGTATCAGGGCTTATTGAGATCTCAGTCAGTCCTAGTAAGCTAGCAAAAGCCAGCTGTCACCAAAGTGACGCTAAGATGACAAAAATGTCATGTTGGCTTCATACCTCTGTCAGCTCGTGCTGTCAGGCTGACTGTATTTGGAATCAAAATGCGCCTGTTAATCATTGAAGATGACGAGAAAACCGGAAAATACCTGACTCAGGGGCTAACTGAGGCCTCTTTTGTGGTCAGCTGGGTCCGTCATGGCATTGATGGTTTACATGAGCAGGCCAATACGCCTTTTGATCTTATTATTCTGGATCGGATGCTGCCGGATATGGATGGTCTGCAGGTTTTAAAACAGTTACAAGGCCGGGGCCCCGTGCCGCCTGTTTTGTTACTGACCGCCAAAGACAGCATTGAAGATCGTGTCTCAGGTCTGGAAGCCGGCGCCGATGATTATCTGGTTAAACCTTTTGCTTTTGCCGAACTGCTTGCCCGCATCAGAACCCTGTTGAGGCGTGGCCAGCAACCGGTTGCCGATACGCGTCTGACGCTGGCTGATCTGGAAATAGATCTGGTCGGGCGGCGTGTTTACCGCAACGGCAAGCAAATCAGACTGACTGCCAAGGAATTTGCATTGCTCGAATTATTGCTCAGACATCAGGGGCAGGTTTTACCCCGCTCGATGATTGCCTCCATGGTCTGGGATATCAATTTCGACAGCGATACCAATGTCATTGATGTCGCGATTCGTCGGTTACGCGCCAAGATTGATGATGATTTTGAGCAGAAATTGATTCATACCGTCCGTGGTATGGGATACGTGTGTGATGCAACTGCCCGGGACTAAATTCAAATCTTTGTCGCTGGCAGCAAGACAGACCTTGTTGTTTGCCTTGATTATGTTGATTGTTATCAGTGGCTTAGGTGTGTTTGTTGAAACGGCTATTCGCCATCATTTCAGAGTCGGCGACAACGCAGAACTGCAGGCGATTATCGAACGGGTTGAAATGACCTTAAATCAGGGTGGTAACAATCTGATACAACGTTTTGAAGACATACTGATTGGTCATCACCATCCCCTGTTGCTGGTCACCGAGCCTGGGGGTACGCCGGTCTATCTGAGTGATCCTTCCGCTGCGGGATTGCTGCGCTGGCGGGCTAATGTAGATGAACAGCCGGTCACGCTGGAAACGGCTGACAAACAGCATTACCGGCTTCGCTATCAAACATTCACAACCAGCACGGGACAGCAATTTCATATCACCGCTGCCATAGCCATTGATTACCACCTGAGTTTTCTGCGGCAGTTTAACCAGAGCCTCTGGCTCATTCTGCTGGCAGCCATCGTCATGTCAACCGTGCTGGGCTGGTTAGCGATTCGGTACTCATTGCGCCCGCTTTCTGCCATCGTGGCCAAAATCCGGGCCTTGTCTGTATCGCAGCTGAATAACCCGCTTGACACCAATCAGGTTCCCCAGGAACTGGCACAATTATCTGAGTCACTCAATGCCATGATGAGGCGCATTGATGAAGCCTTTCAGCGCCTGGCGGACTATTCTTCTGATATTGCCCATGAACTCAGAACCCCGGTGACAGCGTTAATGACTCAGACACAGGTTGCACTGACTGCATCCAGAAATCCGGAAGAATATCGTGAGGTACTCTATTCCAGCATGGAAGAGTTGCAGCGCATGAGCCAGATGATTGCCGATATGTTGTTCTTGGCACAGACAGACAATACACAGCAATTACCAGATATAGAAACTATCCACCTTGGCAAAGAAATCAAAAGCTTGCTGGAGTTTTATAATCTGCTGGCTGAAGACAAGCAGATCACACTCTCCTGCCAGGGTGAAGCGAGGCTGTCGGCAAATCGCCTGATGCTGCGGCGGGCTATCGGTAACCTGCTAACCAATGCCATCCGTCATACCGCTGAGGGGGGCTGGGTGCAGTTAGCTATTGAGTCACAGCCATCCGGGGTCTGCATTCATGTGACTAACCCGGGAGAACCGATTACGCAAGCGGACAGAGAGAAACTGTTTGATCGCTTCTACCGCTCCAGAGGTACCGAAAATAAAGGTACGGGACTGGGCCTCGCCCTGGTCAAATCGATTGTACAGGCCCATGGTGGGCAAATCATGCTGGAATCGGACAGTCAACAAACACGCTTTACGTTGTTTTTTCCTCAATAGCCGTGGTGTGGTGAATACGCCAGAGGCAGGCAATCCCCACTAGCATACAAACTGCAGCGAGCCAGAGCGCACCACTGTAACTGCCTGTATGGGTGGAGATATAGCCGGCAATCGCCGGTGCCGTGATTTGTGCCACGCCGTAACTGATAGTGAGTCTGGCCATGGCCTTGGCCGGGTTATGCGGAAATTTGTGGCCGATAAAGACCAGCATCAGACTGACGACCCCCGCAAAAGTCCCGCCAAACAGGATCGCACCCAGCATATTGAACCAGAGGCTGTTGCTCAAGGCAGGAATCACAATTGACACCAGCATAATGCTGTAACTCATCACCAATGCTGAGGTTTCACCGAGCCGGTTTGAAAGCTTGTCCCAGATCACACAGGACGGCACGGCTGTCAGACCTAATATCACCCAAATCCAGTCTCCCCAGCCAGCCAGTGCCGGCATATGCTCAAGAATGGCGACGATAAAGGTGGCACTGACCACATAACCGACACCGGCACAGAAATAGGCTGCAATCATCAGGTTCATCCAGCTTCTGGAGGGTGGCTTAAAACGGTTGTCGCCCTGCTGGGACTGACGGACAGGTGCCGGCATCCAGCGCCAGGCCGGTATAAAAAACAGGATGCCGAAAAAACCCATGACTATCCATTGCATCGACCAGTCCAGCTGATGATTCATCCAGACAATGGCCAGGCCCGGTATGGCAATGCCCAGGCCCAGGCCGGAAAAATGCAGTCCCAGATTACCTTTGAACTGATGGCGCTTGAGCCAGCTCATGACAAAGCCGGCGGCGAGTATGATGCCAGCGGTACTGGATAAACCGGCAATCAACCTGAGCACACTCCACAAAACCAGATTCGTGGTCATTCCCATCGCGATGGTACTGAGTACGGCCAGGACCAGGTTGAGGCGGTAAAGCCTGAATTTAAGCTGTAAATCACTGATCCAGGCGATCAGAATCACACCGAGCAGGTAGCCGACGTAATTAAAAGTTGCCAGCCAGCCTCCAGCCAGAGTCGATAAACCGGCCTGTTCCAGCATCAAGGGTAAAAACGGCGTATAGGCAAACCGGGCAATGCCGACGGTCAGGATCAGGGCGCTGATTCCGGCCATGATGACTTTGAATCTGCTCAGTTGGGGTGAGTTGATCGCTAACAAACTATTCATCAGGCCCTTTTAATCAGCAAGGTTTATGCTGCTTATCATAGCCACTGACCGTGCAGGCTCAAACCGTTTAATGACGCATCAAGCCTGAATTTCTTGCTAATCAGCTAAATTTACTCATGACTGATGGTCTGCCTTGACCCACAAACCCTGTGTTTCAATCACCTCAAACCGCGCCCATTGGCGGAAACTTTCACGATCACAATAACCGGTCTGATACAGGTTCTGTCCGGCCACGGTTTTGTAAATAATCAGATCCCGCCCCTGTTGACAGCGCTCGGCATCATCAATTACCTGACGAACACCCCACAGGCTGCCGATATTGCCATTACTGTAAAAACGACCTCGCTCAATATTTTCCGGGTGACGGATATTAAGCTGAGCATGCTGCCTGGCTTTTTCCAACAATTCGGTCAGCCCTTCTTCGGTGATATCGACGAATGAGTCAAGCTCATGTATGGCTGCGTTAAAATCTTCGGTGGTCAGCACATAATCCGAGGTTGGCATCAAGCTTTGTTTTACGCTGATCTGTCGGGTATTGAAATGGGCGGGATAGCGTCGCCATGGAAACAGAAAGTTAAAGCTCAGTGCAATCGCCAGCATCACAGCCACATTAAGTAATAACGGATACAGCAAAAACTGGTAACCCATTTCACTAATCTCGCTGCCACCAATGACCGCAGTCAAAGCACTGGCGCCACCCGGCGGATGAATACAGCGCAGATAATACATGGCACCCACGGCGAGTCCTACCGCAATGCCGGCCGTCATAAAGCCTTCCGGCAACCACTGCTGGCAGCAGACACCGATAAAAGCCGAAATCATATGGCCACCGATAACCGGCCAGGGTTGGGATAGCGCCCCATGCGGTACGGCAAACAGCAGCACGGCTGAGGCCCCCAGAGAACTGATAATCAGCACACTACCTGTCAGTCCGAGCTGTGCTTGCTTCAGCACCCAGATTGAAAAAAAGATAGTCACCGCCATCCCCACCGCTGCGCCGAGGGCAGAAATCAGCTTTTCACCATGACTTGTCTGGTTCCGTTCAATGCCCAGCCATTGCGCAGCGGCACTTATATGGGATTTCCAGCTCATTGAAAGACTCAACTTGCACAATAATGGTGCGCTATCATAGCGATGATGGTGTCTGATTACCATAAAAACAGGTAAATTAAATACTTGTTATTTACTGGACCGTGTTCCGACACACTTTGGCTGGAATCTTGCTGAGAATTGTGCTGGATCAATGCAGTACTGTTTATATGACGCTAGGCTCTGACCGCGTTGTTATCCGAGTCGAAACTAAAGGAATGATTCTGAACCTGTTTAAGCCTTTGACACAGTTAGTGCGCCTGCTTTTTTTGCTTGTGTCAGTTAGTGCCTGCGAGGGAGAAAAAGCGCCTATTCGCGTCGCCAACCATGTCTGGCCCGGCTATGAGTTTCTTTCATTGGGTCAACAATTAGGTTATCTGCCGCAACAGAAAGTGACTCTGGTTGAAAGTCGCTCTGCCACAGAGTGTATTCAGTTATTGAAACAAGACCGTGCTGATGCCGCTACCCTGACCCTGGATGAAGTGTTACTCGCCAGAAGTCAGGGACTGGATCTGACGATTATTCTTATCATGGATATCTCGGTCGGTGCCGACCAGTTGATTACCAGGGAAGCTATCGATTCACTTGAGCAGCTGAAAGGTAAAACTGTCGCACTCGAACAGACGGCGGTAGGCAAACTGTTGCTGGCTAAGGCCAGTGAAAAAACCGGACTGAGCCTGGAAGATTTCGAGCTGTTACCTGCCACCATAGATCAGCATGTAGGGTTGTGGCATGAAGGCAAAGTGGATGCCATAGTGACCTATGAACCCGCGGCATCAATCATGCTGCGTAATGGCGGCCATGTCATTTTCGATAGTAGTCAAGTTCCTGAAACAATTGTCGATGTATTAGCTGTAAGAACCGATCTTATTGAGGAACACTCCGTTATGTTGCACCTGTTGGTCTCGGGCTTCTTCAAGGCGCAGAAACATTTTCTTACCAACCCTCAGGATGCCGCATACAGAATGTCTGACAGACTGAATGTGCCCAGCCGTGAGGTGATGTCTCTTTATCAGGGGCTGGAATTGCCGAGCATCAAACATAATAAAAAACTACTCACACCTGCCAACCCGCAACTGACTTCGGTTGCCAGGGATATTCTGCAACTTGGCCTATTTTCTGACACTGATGACCCTATGCTGACAGATCAATTACATACCGACCGGTTCCTGCCATGAAAAGCGGTCTGCTCCTTTTGATTTTATTCCTGCCCGGCCTCAGTCTGGCAGCTGAAAGCTTTCATCTGGGGATCTTTGCCTACCGACCGGTTGAGGTCATTGAAAAACGCTGGCAATACCTTGAATCCTATCTGGAACAACAAGTCCCGAATTCTGATTTTGTACTCCACATACTGGAACTGGATGAACTGGAACAGGGCGTTCAGCAGAACCGCTTTGATTTTGTTTTTACCAACCCGCTCCATTTCATTCAGATGCGCAGCAAATATCCGCTCTCCGGTGCGCTCGGCACGCTGGTAAGACTGGAAAACGAACATCCGGTATCAGCTCTGGGCGGTGTCATTTTCACGCTCAAAGACAATCAGAAAATCAAGCGTCTTGCGGATATTGAAGGGGAAACCATTGCTTCTCCCGGTAATGGCTTTCTGGGCGGTTATCAGGCCCAGCTATATGAACTGCATCAGGCCGGTATTGATATCAGTCAGCTTGATATCGTATTCACTGGCTCACCGCACGACAAAGTTGTTCAGTACTTACGGGCTGGCAAGGCCAGTGTCGGCTTCGTCAGGACCAGTACGCTGGAACAAATGGCGGCCGAGGGCCAATTGTCGATGGATGAGCTCAAAATCATTAACCAGCAGAGTTTATCCGACTACCCCTTTGTTATCAGCACCCGACTTTTCCCCGAGTGGCCTTTTATTGCCCTGCCTAAAGTAAGTGAGTCGACAGCACGACGAGTAGCCTCTGCCATTCTGGCACTGGAACCCAGTCACCCTGTCAGCCAGCAAATCGGTATTTCCGGGTTCACGGTACCAGCCGATTACCTGCCGGTTGAACTCTCAATGCGTGAATTAAGATTGCCGCCGTTTGATGTCGAGCCGGATGTCAGCCTGATGCAGATCTGGCAACAGCATAATGGGCTGATTATTGCCCTTGTGTTTACCTCCGTGATGATTCTGCTGTTGCTACTGGTCATTGCCAGGCAAAACTATTCGCTCCGGCTCAGTGAGCAGAAAGTCACCCAGTATCTGAAAGAGATTGAGAAACGCCATCAGTTTCTGCGCAGCACTTTCTCTGCTATCCCTGATTTAGTCTGGATTAAGGATCCGAAAGGGGTTTATCTCGACTGCAACAGTCGCTATGAGAGCTTCATGGGTAAAGCCCGGGATGAGATTCTGGGTCAGACTGATCACGATCATATTCCTTCACAGCAGGCCAGCGAGATTCATATTCATGATCAGGAAGTACTGAGGCATCGACTGCCCAGCATTCAGGAAGAAGTTTATCACTTTAAATCTGATGGCCATGAAGAGGTGCTGGAAATTATCAAGACACCGATTCTGGATGCCACTAACGCGATTATCGGCATGCTCGGCATTGGTCGTGACATCACCAGCCGCAAAAAAGCCGAAGAGGAGTTGCGCCTGTCGAGAGAGGTGTTCGAAAACACACTTGAAGGCATTATGATTACCGACCGCAATGCCATCATCGTTGATGTCAATCCGGCCTTTAACAAGATCACCGGTTATCAGCGCGAAGACGTGATCGGACAGAACCCCTCTATACTCAATTCCGGCCGCCAGTCCCCAGACTTCTATCTCGACATGTGGCGACAGTTGAATGAAATTGGCTTCTGGAAAGGCGAAGTCTGGAACCGCAATAAAAATGGCGAAATTTATGCAGAGCAGTTGTCGATTTCTTCACTGAAAGATGACAAGGGCAATATCGAATTTTTCGTCGGTATTTTTTCAGATATCACCCATAGCAAAGAGCAGCAGGAACAACTGAGTATGATGGCGCACTACGATGTGCTGACCACCCTGCCCAACCGCGCCCTGTTCGCCGACCGTTTCAATCAGGCAATCATGCACAGCAAACGTAATCAGACGCTGCTGGCTATTTGCTTTATTGATCTCGACAACTTCAAACCGGTCAATGATAACTTTGGTCATGAAACCGGTGACCAGTTATTGGTTGAGGTCGCCAACCGGCTGCTGGACAGTGTGCGCGGTGAAGACACCGTATCGCGGCTGGGCGGTGATGAGTTTGCCCTGTTGCTGAATGACATCAACTCAGAAAAAGAATGCATGCGCACTCTCGATCGCATTCTGCACAAGCTGGAAATGCCCTTCGTGATTAATGATCATTCACATTATATTTCAGCCTCCATCGGTACCACGCTCTATCCACGTGATGATGAAGATGTCGACACGCTGCTGCGGCATGCGGATCAGGCCATGTATCAGGCCAAACTCGCCGGTAAGCACCGCTATAACCTGTTTGACAGTCACCACGACAAAGTCGTCACGCAAAAACAGTTGATTCAGGATCAGGTGAAGAAAGCGCTGTATGCTGATGAATTAACACTATTTTATCAACCCAAAATCAATATGGGAACGGGGGAAGTGGTCGGTGTTGAGGCCCTGCTCCGCTGGCAGCATCCGGAAAAAGGTCTGATTCCGCCACTCAGTTTCCTGCCCCAGATTTCAAACACTGAACTGGAAGTGGAAGTTGGTGAATGGGTTATCAACCAGGCCATCAGACAACTGCATGAATGGTCTCAACAAGGCATTGAAATGGAAATCAGTGTCAATATCGCCTCTCACCATTTGCAGCAGCCTTCCTTTGTCTCAAAACTGGGCTATGCCCTGGATGAGTACCCTGATTTGAATCCTCGGCAGCTGCAACTTGAGGTACTGGAAAGCAGTGTGCTCGCTGATCTGAAAAAAATTCGTGAGACCATCGACGCCTGTCAGAATCAAATCGGAGTCAGCGTGGCCCTGGATGATTTCGGCACCGGCTATTCTTCCCTGACCCATCTGCGTTCCTTCTCGGCAGATACGGTCAAGATCGATAAAAGCTTTATTCAGGACATGCTCGACGATCCTAATGACTATGTGATTGTCGACGGCGTGATCGGTCTGGCAGAGTCTTTCAGCCGTGAGGTTATTGCCGAAGGAGTCGAATCCCGTCAACATGGCCTGATGCTGCTGGCCATGGGCTGCCATCTGGCGCAGGGCTTTGGTATCGCACGCCCGATGCCGGCGACGGAGTTTCCTGTCTGGCTCAAGCGTTACCGGCCGGAACAGAGCTGGCTGGATTATGCCGCCAAAACACGGTCGCTCGCTGACAATAAATCCACCTTGCTGAATCTGACTTTCAAACAATGGCATGCCCGCTTTGTCACCAGGTTGAATGCCTCACCAGAGACCATGCTCGACTGGCCGATTATGGATACCAGCCGTTGTCATTGTGGCGTCTGGATAGAGGCGGGTCATAAAGAGCAGTTATTCAAGGCCAGTACCCTGTCAGAACTCAGCCTCGCGCATGATGCGTATCATGCCAATGCGAATGAGATTTTTACTTTATACCAGGACAATGAGTTCGACAGAGCCCGGCAGGCACTTGATAATCTCAACCAGGCTTATGAAAGAATGCTGTCTGCGATTGCCAGCTGTCAGGCGGGACAGATGAACCCGGATAAAATTGTTGCCAGCTACTCCAGAGGCTTTCTTTAGGACTGCTGCTTTCCCTCAAGGCGGCGTTCTATCGATGCAAGCTTTTCATAAGCCTGGGATTCGTTATTGATGTTTTCGACCAGCCCACGGTGAATTGCAACCGAGACCGCTTCCTGATTATTAAAACGGGCACCATTCTTGAAGATGAAATCCACCAGTTCTCGGGCCGGCATATCCAGGTAAAGCGCCAGGTTCTGGGTTTCCTTGGAAAAGAACTTTAACACATCGGGATGGGTATGTTTCACCGTCAGGATGGCAAGATTATCAATCAAAACCAATTCATAACGGGTTTTCTCGGACAAGCCGTTATCCTGCACAAAACGCAGACTGGTCAGGCCTGTCAGTTCGTAAAAGGCATTCTGAACTTTGACTGAAGGTGCCTGCCGGTCGGCAACCAGCACTTTCAGCCATTTCAGACGGTGCCTGGCGAGAGTGATAATGCTCTTTTCCAACAAAGTTCGCCTCCTCCCTCAAGCTCATGTCTCGAGTATTTAGAGCCGAAATCCATTGTAAAGTTTATCAGCCGCATTTGGATAGTGGCATTCGACTGCGCCAAGAATTGGTATTGACGCGTTTCTCCGAACCGCCTGACATTGCTAAGCAATTGATCCGGTATCCAATCCAAATCAACCGCTCTCTGACCACTTTACATTCCTGTTTAATACGGGGAGACTCTGGCTGATAAAAGACCTGACGGGGTTTCTGTCCCGGGGCTGATTAATGAAATGAGTTGTTTTCCTTCAACGTTATGCAAAACGGATTATGTTGAAAATTCCCTTTATCCTGTTCTCTCTGCTATTGCCTGCTCTGGCCTCTGCTGCCGGTCCTGATGCCCACCTTGCCCTGCTCCCTGCGGGTGCTGAAGCCAGCCTGCTGGTGACTGATGCTAAAACCGGCAAGACCGTCTACAGTCACGACGCAGAGACTTTAAGGCCGCCTGCCAGCGTGCAGAAAGTCATCACTGCGCTGGCTGCAAGATTACAACTGGGCAATGAGTATCGCTTCAATACCGATATTGAAACCGAAGGTAACGACGTTATCTTTCGTTTCAACGGCGATCCTTCCTTGCGGCGCGATGATATTCGCAGACTGGTCGCTTCGTTAAAGCGTGAAACCTCGATTATCCGCGGTAATGTTTATCTTAACGGCGCTGCTTTTGATGACTTCGAACTGGCAGACGGTCTGCCATGGGATAACCTGGGCATTTGCTACAGCGCGCCATCAAGCAGTATTTCATTGGATGATAACTGCGCCGTAGCTAAAATGGTGTTCACTGATAATAACAATACCCAAATCGATTTCCAGGTCTCTCGCGACGCGCCTATCAACATCGTTGAAAAACTGGAGCTGACCGACGGCCTGGAAAAACGCTACTGCAAATTCAAACTGATGGCTGATAATACCAACCAGTATACTTTGGGTGGTTGCTTGGGCCGGCATAAAATCCCCCGTTTTCTGAGCTTTGCGATTCAAAACACCGAGCTGTACGTCGCCGAAATCATCCGTCGGGAACTGAAACATGCCGGTATTGAACTGCAGGGAGATGTGATTCGTAACGACCGCGCTTCCGGTCGCATTATCGCCCGCCATGAGTCAGCCGCTCTGCCGGAACTGCTGGATGAAATGCTCAAGGATTCGGATAACCTGATCGCCGACAATCTGCTTAAGGCTGTCGGTCGCAGCTATTACGATGAACCTGGCAGTTTTGATAATGGCGTGTCAGCAGTCAAAGCTGTGTTACAGGAAAAAGCCGGCATCGATCTGGCTCATGCCGCGCTGGCAGATGGTTCCGGTTTGTCGCGTAATAACCGGATGACGGCTACGCAGATAATGGCAGTCATGCAATATATCTACGCCCATCCCGAACTTAAACTGATGGATGCGATGGCTGAAGCTGGTAAGAGCGGTACCCTGCGCTATCGCTACAGCCTGCGTGGTGATACCTTCAAGGGCAGAGTCAGGGGCAAGACCGGCACGCTCTATGGCACCTATAACATCGCCGGTATGATGTCGACTGCATCCGGCAGTGCCCTGCTGTTCGTGCAGATGGTGACCAACTACCATCACCCTGATTATCACCGTCATGAAAAACGGGAAATCAGAAATTTCGAGAAAAAGTTCTATCAGTCGCTGTATTCGATGAAATAAGCGATTTCTCCGGCGTCAGGGATTCGCAATCCTGCCGCCGGAGATGTAAAATTCTGCGCTTCAGAAGTTTTGGAATTCAATCATGGCGCAATACGTTTACAGTATGAATCGCGTCGGCAAAGTCGTCCCGCCGAAACGCGAAATTCTTAAAGATATTTCCCTCTCATTCTTTCCCGGCGCCAAGATCGGCGTACTGGGTCTTAACGGTGCCGGTAAATCCACATTACTGAAAATCATGGCCGGTCTCGACCAGGATTACATCGGTGAAGCCAGGCCCATGCCCGGTATCAATGTCGGTTACCTGCCGCAGGAGCCGGAACTGGATGACAACAAAACCGTACTTGAGGTCGTTGAAGAAGCCGTCTCCGATGTGAAACAGGCTTTGGCGGAACTGGATGCGGTCTATGCCGCGTATGCAGAACCGGATGCTGACTTTGATGAGCTGGCCAAGAAGCAGGCTGATCTGGAAAACCTGATTCAGGCTAAAGACGGCCACAATCTGGATAATGCCCTGGAGCGTGCTGCAGACGCACTGCGTTTGCCACCCTGGGATGCGAAAGTCGGCACTTTGTCCGGTGGTGAACGCCGTCGTGTCGCTTTATGCCGCTTGTTGCTGGATCATCCGGATATGCTGCTGCTGGATGAACCCACCAATCACCTTGATGCCGAATCGATTGCCTGGATTGAGCGCTTTCTGCAGGAATATCCGGGCACTGTGGTGGCGATTACCCACGATCGCTACTTTCTCGATAACGCGGCCGGCTGGATCCTGGAACTGGACCGTGGTCGTGGTATTCCTTATGAAGGCAATTATTCTTCCTGGCTGGAGCAGAAAGAAAAGCGGCTGGAGCAGGAAGCCAAGGAAGAAGCCTCTCACCGCAAAGCCATTGAGGCAGAGCTGGAATGGGTGCGTCAGGGTGCCAAGGGCCGTCAGGCCAAATCCAAAGCCCGACTGAAGCAGTTCGAAGAGATGAACTCACGCGAGTTCCAGAAACGTAACGAGACCCAGGAAATTTATATTCCGCCCGGTCCGCGTCTGGGTGACAAAGTCATCGAACTGAATAATGTGACCAAGTCCTACGGCGACAAACTCCTGTTCGAAAATCTGAGCTTCTCGATCCCGGCAGGTGCCATTGTCGGTATCGTCGGTCCTAACGGCGCTGGTAAATCCACCCTGTTCCGGATGATTGCCGGTGAAGAACAGCCCGATAGCGGTGAAATCGAAATTGGCAGCAGCGTAAAGCTGTCTTACGTCAATCAGTCACGCGAGCTGGATGGCAAGAAGACCGTGTTCGAGGAAATCTCGGATGGCGCCGATATGATAACCGTCGGTAATTATCAGACGCCATCGCGTGCCTACTGCGGCCGCTTTAATTTCAAAGGCTCGGATCAGCAGAAATACGTCAAAGACCTGTCCGGTGGTGAACGTAACCGCCTGCATATGGCCAAGCTGTTGAAAGAAGGCGGCAATGTACTGCTGCTTGACGAACCGACCAATGACCTCGACATTGAAACTCTGCGGGCTTTGGAAGAAGCGCTGCTGGCCTTTCCCGGTTCAGCCGTCGTGATTTCGCATGACCGCTGGTTCCTGGATCGCATCTGCACGCATATTATCGCTTACGAGGGTGAGTCCAACGTGGTCTTCTTCGAAGGCAACTACAGTGACTATGCCGAAGACTACTTCAAACGCTTCGGTAAGGATCACCAGCCTGAGCGGATTAAGTACCGCCGTATCAGCTGATTGTTAGCAACCACAAAGGCACAGAGTACACAGAGATTAATCAGCCTGAACTGATAAATAGGCAAAAGAGTGGTCTTGCAACAAATGCGTGTATTTCAGCAGAATGAATACCGGTTATGTTGGCGAACAACTCTCAATGCCCGGTGATAGTTGAATAAATTCTTCTGTGCTCTCTGCGTCTCTGTGGTTAAATTTGCTTACTTCTGACTGATAAGCGGCTCATGCATCATTGCTGGCGTTCGCTCTTCACCGACGATGCCCTGACGTACCAGAAAATCCCCGAAATATTCACCTTCATGACGCTCGCTGGCAAACTGCTGAATCATCGGTTTCAGCGTTTCCAGTATCGTGTTTTCATCCACGTTTTCCAGATATAAGCGATTAAGCCGCTGTCCGCTGAAATCAGCACCCAGGTAGAGGTTGTATTTCCCCAGTGCTTTGCCGGTCAGGCCAATTTCACCCAGGTAGGGTCTGGCGCAGCCATTGGGGCAGCCGGTCATACGAATATTGATGAGCTGATCCGGCAAGCCGGCATCGACCACAATCTTTTCCAGCTTATTGAGAAATTCAGGCAGATAACGCTCCGCTTCAGCCATCGCCAGACCGCAGGTGGGTAAAGCGACACAGGCCATCGCATTCAGACGCAGGGCCGGACCTTTGCTACCGTCATCAAGTTGATATTTCTCAACCAGGGCTTCAATCTCAGCACGTTGCTCAGCGCTGATATTGGCGATCATCAGGTTCTGATTACAGGTAACCCGGAACTCCCCCAGGTGGACCGCTGCAATTTCTCGCAGAGCGGTACGTAATGCACTTTGCTCGGTATCAGCAACCCTGCCACCCGGAATATATAAAGTCAGGTGCGCCTGTCCGTTGTCTCCTTCTGTCCAGCCAAAACGATCGCCATTATGCTTAAGCTCAAACTCTCTGGCTGTCTGCAGCGGCTGACCATGATATTCGGCAAACTGCTCGATAAACCAGTCCAGGCCGTTATCATCAATCGTGTATTTAAAGCGGGCATGGGCACGGTTACTTCTATCGCCGAAATCACGCTGTATTGCTGCGATAGCCTGGCAGGCATCGACGGTCTGATCAGCGGGTACAAAACCGGCGACCGTCGCCAGTCTCGGATAGGTTGCCTGCTCACCGTATGACATGCCAAAACCACCGCCGACAGCAATATTGAAGCCCTGCAACTTGCCATTATCGACAACCGCAATCAGACCGATATCGTTGGCCAGCACATCGCAGTCATTGTCCGGTGGCACCGCGATCGCAATTTTGAATTTACGCGGCAGATAGACATCCCCATAAAAAGGTTCTTCCGGTTCTCCGCTCTGATAAACCGGCTCTTCACCCAGCCAGATTTCACCATAGGCACCGGATTGCCAGCACAGTCTGTCACTAATATCCTTAGCGATCTGGTAAACCTCGGCATGTATATTTGACTGATGGGGATTAATGCCGGTCACCACATTACGGTTCACATCACCACAGGCACCTTTGCTGTCGAGCATCAGCTTATTCACCTGTTGCATCAGCGTTTTCAGATCTTTTTTCAGGATTTCGTGAAATTGAAAAGTCTGACGTGTGGTCAGCCGTAAAGTGCCGTTAGCACAATCACCGGCAATCTCATCCAGCCCCAGCCACTGTTGCGGCGTCAATACACCACCGGGTAATCGCAGGCGAACCATAAAAGAATAAAGTGGTTCCAGTTTCTGATGACGTCGTTCATCCCGCAGGTCACGATGGTCCTGCATATAACTCCCATGGAATTTGAGCAGCTTATTATCGTCATCTGAAATAGCACCGGTCGCCGTATCGGCCAGGCCTTCCTCAATTCGACCACGCAGGTAATGACTGTTCAGTTTAAGCAGTTCCGCTTCGGGTAATTTATCGTTCATTCATTAACCTAAATAACTTTTGGCATGCTGCTCACCGATTCGGCAGCAGCGCTTGATGATCAGTAAACGTCGCGTTGATAACGTTTTTCGCGGCTAAGCTGACGCAGGTAATCGTTGGCCTCATCGCGGTTTTTGCCGCCCTCTTTGCAGATGATATCGATCAAGGCTTCATTAACGTCAGGCGCCATATTATCGGCATCACCACAAACATAGATATGTGCGCCGTCCTGTAACCAGCGCCAGATATCAATAGATTTTTGCCGGAGTCGATGCTGAACATAGATTTTCTCTTCCTGATCCCGCGAAAACGCGACATCAAGATTTGTCAGCAGGCCGGATTTGCGCCAGGCCAGCCATTCGACCTGGTACAGAAAGTCAGTCAAAAAGTGCTGATCACCGAAAAACAGCCAGTTGCGTCCTTTGGCCCCGCGTTCCTCCCTTTCCTGCATAAAGCTGCGGAATGGCGCGACACCGGTGCCGGGCCCAATCATAATGATCGGTACATCATCATTGTCAGGCAGTTTGAAATTTTTGTTGCTATCGATATAAACCGGGACTTTACTGTCTTCAGTCAATCTGTCTGCCAGCCAGGTCGACGCAACACCGGTCCGTTCACGCTCATGTGCTGAGTAACGAACCGCAGCAACGGTGATATGCACTTCATCCTCCACTGCAGCCTGACTGGAAGCAATGGAATACATTCTAGGTGGCAGCTTGCGCAGTAAACCGACAAACTGGCTTGCATCAAGATCGGCAATAGGATAAGCCTGTACCAGATCCATCACATCCCTGCCCCGCAGCCACTCATTCAGTGCTGTTTTATCTGCAACCAGATCGTTCAGTGCATCGGAGTTAGCCAGTTCCGCCCACTGTTCCAGCAGAGGACGGGTTATTAAGGTTATCTCGCGATGATGCAGTAATACGTCGCTGAGCTGTTGTTGTTGATTATCGAGTTCCACCATGGCTTCAGCATCAAAACCCAGCGTCTCGATCAAGCCGGCAACCAGTTCTGGATCATTCTGCGCATAGACACCCAGCGCATCACCAGGCTGATATTGCAGGCCCGAGCCCTCCAGTGACAACTCCAGATGTAACACTTCCTTATTGGAGCCACGCCCGCTTAAAACCTGTTTTTCCAATACTTCAGCGGGAAACGGATGCTTACGATCGTAAACTGTTTTTTCTGTTGATTGAACCGGTAAGTTAACAGTCGGTGTGGTACTGATAGCGGTAGTCGCCGAGAGCGCCTCAATCAGATCATTGATCCAGCCCTCAGCAGCATCATCGTAATCCACATCACAATCTACCCGCGGCACAATCGCAGTAGCACCGAGCGCGGCCAGGCTGGCGTCAAAATCCTTACCTGTCTGGCAGAAGTATTCGTAACTGGAATCACCCAGTGCCAGTACACTGTATTGCAAGTGTTTCAATGCCGGTGCCTTGCGACCATGCAGAAACTCATAGAGATCAAGCGCATTATCAGGAGGATCTCCCTCGCCATGGGTAGAAGACAACACGGCCAGATAGTCCTCGCTCTTCAGTTGTTTAGGCTTGTAGTCGGCCATATCGAACACCTTGCACTCAATGCCGTTAGCCTGGGCTTTTTCAGCGAGCAAGTGGGCCACATCTTCGGTATTGCCGGTTTGAGAGCCATAAAGAATCGTCAGTTTGACCGCACTTTCCCCGCTTGCATCAGGCACAGACAGAGCGGGTATCTGCATTGCATCCTGTGCTGCACGAAAACCGGACAGATAGCCGGAAAGCCATTCAACCTGCCAGCTTTCCATCCCCTGCAGTAATTGATTAAGTTGTGCCAGCTGCTCATCAGTGAGCGGTGCGTTATCTAACCTGATATTCATTCCTGATTAGTCTCTGAGTCTGTGCCAGTTAAAATAAGAAAATAACAAAATTGCTTATAAATATAAAATATATATTTCAAGTTTATATATTCATAAATGAAATATAGAGCCCGCAGGTGTGTCAGTACAGTGAATTGTCACAACAGATTTTTATCCCGCTGTTATATTCAATGACAATCCAAGTACTGTGAATGCTTCGTGATAAGAACTCTGGCTTTCAGCAAATTCGCTTTTAAATCAAGCAATAAAAAGTTTGCTTTTTAGATCGTCAGGCGTAATATCAGATTTACGTGTGTCAGGAAGGCGATATGGCCAACAATGGATGGCTCGCCAATAAAGCATAGTCGGTACAGGGAGCAGGTTAGACGATGCACACCGTGGATATTTTTCAGTGGTTTAATCGCCACAAACAAGTCATCAACTATTCTGCTGCACCATTGCTGGTATTGATGGTGGCTGGTGTCGCCCTGTTTGTCTACACCACTGGCGGCATCAAATATGTCTATTCCCACTCCATGTATGTGCCTATCGTCCTGTCCGGCATGGTATACGGCATCCAGGGCGGCATTGCTGTCGCCGTGCTCGGCGGACTGCTGCTCGGTCCCTATATGCCCATAGATGTTGTGACCGGCGAAATGCAGGCTACCGTCAACTGGCTTTACCGGACCGGTTTTTTCATTCTTATCGGCGCCTTGAGTGGCATCGCCAGTGATACGGTCAGAGCTTATATACGTCACCTTTACTGGGTTTCACGGCATGATGTGGCCACACAATTGCCAAACCGGCTGGCGCTGATGGATGATCTCAGCGTGATAAGGCACCGCCCAGGCCTGCAGCCGAATTCCAGAATCCTCCTGGTCTTGTCGGTTAACAGCACGATGGAGCTTAAAGCGGCCTTCGGACACGATGTCATTGAGAGCATTATCCGACAGACAGCAGATCGCTTTGGTCATGTCCTGACAAGTCGGGGCCAAGTCTATCGCGCCGATACTGAAGAAGTCAGTGCACTGATTGAGCGAATTGAAGCTCACAGTGTGAATGATTTGTTAGTGAATTTAAACCGCTCGGCACGTCTTCCCTATCAATTTGAGGGCATTCCCGTCCATGTCGATACACGCATGGGTTATGTGGCCATCAGCGATATTCAGGGTGATCCCGGTATATACCTGCAACAGGCCGAATCCGCGCTGAATGCGGCTAATGACACCTTACTCGAATTTGTCGAATATCAGCCTTCTATCAAGCTTGCCACCAGAGAAAACATGTCACTGCTGGGCGAATTGATGAAAGCCATTGACTTAAATCAGCTCAAACTGCACTACCAGCCTAAAATTGATATCCCATCAGGAAAGCTCAGCGGCGTTGAAGCCCTGATGCGCTGGCAACACCCGTCCCGCGGCAATATTCCACCGGGGACTTTCATTCCCTGTGCCGAAAGAAGCACTCTGATTCATTTGCTGACCCAGTTTGTGTTGGCCGAAGCCATGCGCACTGCCTTGTATTTTCAGGAACAATCTGTGACCGTGCCGATTGCGGTCAATATTTCGGCACATAATCTCTGCCAACCCGACTTTGCCGAGAATATTTTTAACTTATTGAGTGAGTATGGCCTCAGTGGTGAATATCTGGAACTGGAAGTGACCGAAAGCGCGCTGATAAGAGATATGGCCCATACCATCCGAGAACTGAGCAAACTTGCCGATGCGGGTGTAAAGATTGCTGTTGATGATTTTGGTACCGGCTACTCCTCCCTGCAGTACCTGCATCAGTTACCTATTTCCGAACTGAAAATCGACCAGTCTTTTGTTCGCAGGTTGCCCCAGGCTCAGGATGCCGTGCATATTATTGAAGCTGCTGTCGGTCTGGCACACAAAATCGATTTGAAAACCATCGCCGAGGGCGTTGAGAATATCTCGGTCATGCAGTTTCTCAGCGATATCGGTTGTGATATGGCTCAGGGCTATTATATCTCCCGACCAGTGCCTGACACTGAATTTATAAACTGGCATCGCCAGCTTCAGGGGCAATTTGACTGGCAAGACCAAAGCAAAATTATTTAACTCTGCCGCGAATTTTTTGTTTCTTCGCTTGTCATAGATGATGTGCTGCTTGCCATAGCAGCATCTTTATCCTTGCTATATCTTGGTTGACTTTGGATGGCACCCTATGTGCCATCCATTTTTTAGACCTGACTATGAAAGCTGCTCAGAAAGCCCGCCTTAAACTTCGTTGTCCGATAACTCTCGCAAGGGAACATCAAATTACTGTGCCCGCCGGCTGGTTCGATCTTGTCTATCAGATGTGCGCTGAAATAGAAGATATTGCCCAGCAAATCAATCAAAAACGGCGTCAGCGTATGTTTTTGCCACGCATCATTTTTATCGAAGAGCATATGGGTAAGCTGACCTGCGAAGTGATTAACGGCAACAAGGATATCAGCGAGGTGATCAAAAAGGCCCAAATGCGTTCAGTACAGCGCTGCATGTACTGTGGGGACGAGGCACATCAGTTTCGTCGTGGCGGAAATCTCGTCAGCTGTTGCGACAGACACCGCTCACAATTTTCACTATAGAAAATCAGGGATGATTGCGTATACAGCTGTCATAAACCTGGCTTTCAACCTGATCCTCATTGAGTGACTCATCAAAACTAAAGGCGAGATTGATAGCCAGGTCGACTATGCGGAAAAATTCGCTGTTAATAAATTCCGGTGGGGTTTCCTGCTGCATCTGATCTTTTGTTTTACCCTCCAGACGCTGCACAAAATAATCTCCGGTCAACGAGGCAATCATGCCACATTGTTTGTGTCCGTCCTCAGCCATGGCGGCTGTGGTCATCAAGCTTGTCGCAAGCAGTGCTGCCGGAATCAGTTTGGTTCGCATGAGATTACCCCGTTTTTTCACGCATCATTCGCAACTAGACTGCAATAATGGTCGCTAATATCCCGCAACCAAAGATAAATTAACGAAGGAAAAAAATGAAAGCTTTGCTCATTATCGCCCATGGCAGTCGCAGGCAGGCATCGAATCAGGAAGTCAGCGCGCTTGCTGAGCAACTGCGGCAGCATCCACACAATGACTATGATCTGATTGAGTCGGCTTTTCTGGAACTGGCAGAACCAGCAATTCCTGACGGGGTGGCTGAATGTGTCAGTCAGGGGGCCAACGAGGTGATTGTTTTCCCCTACTTTCTCAATTCAGGTAGACATGTGACAGAAGATATTCCGGAAATTCTGGACCAGGTCAGACCGCAATACCCCGAAGTCTGCATTGTGCTGAGTCAGCATCTTGGCGCTTCACCGGTAATGCCGGATCTGGTGTTACAGACTGCGGGCAAAGCAGCTATCAATCCTGCATAAAACTGCCAGAAAACTGATGCCCAGCTGGGCGTTGCTGAAGTTTGAGAATTAAGGTTCTGACAGCGCTTTCATCAGCGGAAAATACATAAGGCGCCAGTTCAGCCAAACGACCCTGAATATAGGGTGAAATCTCCGGGTCTTCAATAAACATCTGCGAGCGTACTTCACAGATCTTCCTGATGCCATTGGCAAAGCGTTCTACTTCATGAGCCGGGGTATTGTCTTCACCAATTACCCAGCCACGCGTTTTCCACTCACTGAAACAATCATCGGCCAGTGAACCAAATGCCGGCTCAGCAATGGCCGCTGTGTTAATCAACATTAAACAAGTCGCTAGCAAAAAAGCATGTCTCATCAGTGATCCCCGTTTTTCATCAACGGACCCGGATGACTTGACCTAAGTTCCTGCTGGCTGGCTTTATAAAGCGCCGGATTGACTGAGAAGCTCATGCACCCGCTCTGCCAATCGCCGGTAGCCACGGGCATTGGGATGAATGGGATCGGCCTTGAGTGCGGTTTCAGACTCGATGTCTGGAATAATGTCATTTTCCAGCGGCACCCGCAACGCGTGTGCCACTTCCTGATATAGCGGTGCTGGCTTGAGAAACAGGCCCGGTTTGGGCACGGACAGCATCACGACTTCTGCCCCATGCGCCCGGATAAGCTCAACCATGGCTGTCAGGTTCTGCTTCAGCTCGGCTTCACTAAGCTTACGAATCATATCGTTGCCGCCATGACAGAGCAGAACCAGTTGCGGCTGGTGCTGTTTCAACAACCGCTCAATCCTGGCCAGTCCCTCCCCGCTGACTTCCCCCGGTACACCGGCATTAATCACAGTGCGACCGCTTAGTTCAGTCAAGACGGCAGGATAACTTTCAGTTTTAGGGTCTGCGCCGGTACCGTAGGTAAGACTGTCTCCAAAAGCCAGAATGACTGCATCATTTGCAAGGCTGCGAAGCGGTGTCTGGCTGTTGTCATCACAGGCGGTCAGTACGCTCAGACTGATAACCAGCAGCCAGGCACTCAGCCGCCTTGGAAAATACATGTTCAGTGTACCGTCGAGGGAAACAGGCGTTGGAAATTCGCCGTTGTGGTGGCAGCAATGTTCTCAACGGTGTCACCACGCAGTTCTGCCAGAAATGCCGCCACATGTTTAACGAAAACCGGCTTATTGGTTTTGCCACGGTGTGGCACTGGAGCCAGATAGGGGGAATCTGTTTCAATCAGAATCCGATCCAGTGGCAGTTTTCTGGCCACATCCTGCAGTTCTCTGGCGCTCTTAAACGTCAAAATGCCTGACAGTGAAATATAGAAACCGATATCCAGAGCACGCTTCGCTGTTTCCCAGTTTTCAGTGAAACAATGAATGATGCCACCGGCTTCTTCTGCCTTCTCGTTTTCGAGAATAGCCATAGTATCTTCACGTGCTTCTCGGGTGTGAATAATCAGCGGTTTTTGTGTTTGTCTGGCTGCTTCAATATGCACCCGGAACCGATCCCGCTGCCATTCCAGATCCCCTTCACTACGGAAATAATCCAGGCCGGTCTCGCCAATAGCGATCACTTTAGGATGCGAAGCCTGGGCAATCAATTCTTCGACGCTGAACTGTTCCTGCTGCTCAACATTCGGGTGAATACCGACACTGGCTGTGACCTGCGAATAACGGTCAGCGATGGCTTTGACTTCGGCACAGCTGGCTTTATCGATGGCAATACAGAGAATGTGTTCAATACCATTATCGCTGGCTTCACGGACCATGGCATCAATACCGCCCGGTTCGTCAGCCAACATGTTGAGGTGACAATGAGAGTCAATGTACATAAAAAATCTTAAGTTTTGATGAGTAACGCCGGACGTTACATGGTGTAGGTGGCTTTATCGGATTTCAGCTTGTCCACCAGATAATTTTCAATTTTGCCACGGACGAGAGACGCCCCGCCATCGATATCACTGAAATGAACACCGATACCGGCAGCCTGGTTACCCTGCGCGCCGCGTGGTGTAATCCAGACGATATTACCGGCCACAGGCAGCTTTTCCGCTTCATCCATCAGGGTGAGCAGGATAAACACTTCCTCGCCGATCTGATAGCTCTTATTGGTGGGAATAAACAGACCGCCATTTTTCAGAAACGGCATGTAGGAATGATAGAGCATATTCTGATCAGTAATTTTCAGTGACAGAATGCCCTTGCGTGGATTCATTGCCATAGCTGTTACCCGTGGGTTTCCTTGAGCTGACGGATCTGGTCAGCATGTTGCATAACCGTCACCATAAAATCCTCTATTAACAATATCTTGTTCAGATTATTTTGAGACGATATTAACTTTATTGTGTCGCTGATGCAATCCATGATAGCCCAGTACTGACGCAGGATCTGGTCGTGAACCCTATCCTCTGCAAGCAGCAATTGATGGATTTTGGTTTGCATCATATTCTGGATCTGATACAAAACTGATTTCAAATCAAATTGTTGCCACTCGGCCGCCATTTGTACCGGATTGGCTTTAGCCTGCATCAACAGGGCGATATCCTGCATCACCTGCCGGCTTTGCTGCAAGCCTTTTTCACCCGCTGCCATCGCAGCCAGAGGCGCACCCTGACTCAGTTTGAGCAAGGATAGCCATTCCTCCTCGGCAAACTGCATATCCGTGTGCTGTAACCAGGCAAGTGCCTGTTCGGTGTCCGGCGTTGCGATGACCACGGTCTGGCAGCGACTCTTGATGGTAATCGGCAACTGCTGACTGTTTTCAGAAAGCAGGATCAATACTGATTCGGGTTGCGGTTCTTCCAGTAATTTCAGCAGACTGTTAAAAGCGGAAATATTCATCTGATCGGCTGCCGTGATCAGCACCGTTTTACCGCGAGACACCTTGGGCATCAGAGTCTGGGCCTGTTTCAGATCACGAATCTGATCAACTTTGATCTGTTTGCCAGCCTCTTCAGGGCTGACTTGATGATGGTCAGGATGGGAACCGGCAGCCAGTAGTTGGCAGCTATGGCACTGACCGCAGGCATTAAAGTCCTTATCCGGCTGAGTACAGAGCAGACTGGCAACCAGTCTGTCGGCAAAAGGCCGTTTACCCACACCGGGAATGCCTGATATCAACAAGGCATGGGGTAGTCTGCCCTGCTGCTGCATCGTTTTCACCTGATGCCAGGCCTGCTGATGCCAGCTGTACTCGACTATTTCAGTCATGCTGACAGCAACTCGGTGAGTATGGTGGACAGCTGATCTTGAATCGATTCAATATCCCGGCTGGCATCAATGAGTTTGATTCGTTCAGGTTCCATCTCAGCACGTTGCAGGTAACAGTTGCGAATTCTTTCAAAGAAGACGGCTTTTTCCTGCTCGAAGCGATCTTTTTGCTGCTGACGTTTAACAACTCGGGATTGCCCGACGGCAACCGGCAAATCGAATAACAAGGTCAGATCGGTCTGAATGCCCTTCAGGGTCCAGTCAGAAATGGTCTGAATCCGATCGCGGTCAATACCTCGACCACCACCCTGATAGGCAAAAGTCGCATCAACAAAACGATCACACAGCACCCAGTCACCCCGTTCCAGCGAGGGTTTGATGATCTGGTGTATGTGTTCTGCCCGGGCAGCAAACATCAGTAACAATTCTGTGTCTTCACTCATCCCGGTCTTACGCGGCGCCAGCAGCAACGCTCTTATCTGTTCACCCAGCTCGGTACCGCCCGGCTCGCGGCTGACCACCACCCGCTTACCCCGTGCTTCCAGAAAATCGCGGATAAAACTGATCTGGGTGGATTTTCCCGCCCCTTCGATGCCTTCAATGCTGATGAATTTGCCGTTCATTATTATTTGAGTTGGTAGCGTCTGACTGCCCGGTTGTGTTCTTTTAATGTTGCAGAGAACTTATGCCGGCCATCTTCGCCGGTGGCAACAAAGTACAAACTATCGCCATCAGCCGGATGCAATGCCGCTTCAATTGACTCGGCACTGGGCAGGCAGATGGGCGATGGCGGCAAACCAGCACGGGTATAAGTGTTATAGGGTGTGTCACTGCGTAAATCCTCTCTACGCAGGTTACCATCAAACTTCGCTCCCAGACCATAAATCACGGTTGGGTCCGTCTGCAGTCGCATGCCTTTTTGTAAGCGGCGTACGAAAACACCGGCTATCTCCGGTCTCTCCTCAGCGATGCCAGTTTCTTTTTCGATGATCGAGGCCATGATTAAGGCTTCGTAGGGCGATTCATAAGGCAAATTTTCAGCTCGTTCCGCCCAGGCCTGTTCCAGTGTTTGCTGCATTTGCTGGTAGGCACGGCGCAGGAAATCGAGATCCGTGGTTCCTGACGGGAAGTGATAGGTTTCCGGCAGGAACCAGCCTTCCCCGTTCTTATCTGGCGCGCCCAGCTCTGCCATGACCATATTCAGACTTTTGGTTTCGAGGGTTTTAACAATTTTGGGATGCGCATGCAGCGCAGCAATCATCTCCCCGGCCGTCATTCCCTCAATGATGGTGAAAGCATTCATTATGACCTTGCCTGAAACCAGCTTCTCCAGAAAGGCAGGTAACGTGGTTTCGGCTTGAATCTGATATTCGCCGGCTTTGATTTTATGTGCCTGATTGGTCAAACGGCCGTAGAGCTGGAGATAAAAAGGCGGTAAATCTGTTAAGCCCAGCTGGTTCAGATCCTGACTAATGGATTTAAGACTGCTACCCGGCGTGACGATGTAAGTCATGTCATTATCGAGCGCCAGTGGTTCATGGAGAAAACGCTGATATTGCAAAGCCAGATAAGTACAGACAGCAGCTACCACCGTGGCGGGTAACAGCACCTTGAATAACAGGGTCTTTTTCATATTAACGTTCAGTTGTTTTCAGCTCTGATTGCAGGTGGCGGGTCAGCTCGCCATGTTCCCAATAGCAGTCGGATCCATCCAGTTCAGTAACGGGCCAGATCCCGATAAGGCTGTTAGTCAGAAACACTTCATCCGCCAGTTCCAGATCAGCCAGTGTCAGGTCCTTCTCTTTCACGGGAATCGCCAGTTCCGCGGCGCTTTTGATAACTGCTGCACGCATAATCCCACTGATACCGTTTTCCGTGAGCGTTGGCGTGATTAATTGACCTTGATGAACCAGAAACAGGTTGCTCATCGTTCCCTCGACAAGTCTGTCCTTAACATCCAGCATCAGCCCTTCACGAATGTTGTCATCATCCCACTCACTACGCGCCAGCACCTGCTCTAGGCGGTTAAGGTGTTTAATGCCAGCCAGGCCGGGGTTGATGCCGAGACGATGCTGACAGAGACGCACTGTTATACCCTGCTGACAGCTTTGCGGATAATCCGGCATGGGGTGCGAGGAGATAATGCGAAGCGGTTCCGCATCAGTCGGTGCTTTGTAACCGCGACCACCACTACCCCGGGTCAGCATGATTTTGATGACGCTGTCTTCAGCAGTTTGAGCGCATAGCGTGGCAAGCTCAAATTCGAGCTTGTCTTTGTCGGAGAAGGAGATGTTGAGGCGTTCGCAACCTTTTGCCATGCGCTGAAGATGGGCTGCAAGATACTCCAGCTTGCCCTGACGAAAAGCCAGCGTTTCGAACAGACCGTCGCCATATTGCAGGCCACGGTCTGTTACAGGGATTCTGTTATCGGGTTGGCCGTTTATCAGAATCACCGAACGCTACCCTGGACTCAGCTCAGTTTTTTGAAAATGACAGTACCGTTAGTACCACCGAAACCGAACGAGTTAGACATGGCAACATTGATCGGCATTTGTCTCGCTGTGTGCGGTACATAGTCGAGATCACAGGCCTCATCAGGATTATCCAGATTAATGGTCGGCGGTGCAACCTGATCGCGTATTGACAAGATACTGAATACCGCCTCAACGCCGCCCGCAGCGCCTAACAGGTGACCAATCATCGACTTGGTTGAACTGACAGCTGTTTTAGCTGCTGAATCACCTAAAGCCTGCTTGATCGCCATGGTTTCAGCAACGTCGCCGGCTGGTGTCGAGGTGCCATGCGCATTGATGTAATCAATTTCTTCCGGGTTAAGCCCGGCGTCTTTCATTGCATTTTTCATGCAGCGTGCCGCACCTTCACCACCCTGAGATGGCATGGTCATGTGATA
>NZ_VENF01000019.1 GCF_009711715.1 Methylophaga sp.
CAGCCAAGGCTGATTTATTTGACTATATTGAGCGATTCCATAATCCTCGCATGAGAAGACGAGTCGCGAGAAGCGACATGAAGTTTTCAACCGTTTTCAAACCGTCCGTGGAATCGGGGTAGAACCCCAATTATCGTTTTGTGACAGAATTTTTGGCTTTCTAGCTCTACTTCCATCAAAGAAATGTTCTTTATATGTCCACTCATAGTGGTGCTCAAGTGTGTACAGAGCGGCTTCTTGCATCAGGCCTGCCGTGACAACACTGACCGCAGCATCATACGGTGTGAAGGTTGAGCCACAGGATATTCGTTGTTCATTGTGACGGTTTAAATTTTCAAATCTGAGATCAGTACCATTTTTATAAAAACCTCTCTCGGATATTAAGCATCCAAAGCATGACTGGCCATTATCAATGAATACTTTTGATGCACGCCCAAACCCATCATTGAAACCATGGATGATTACTGGCCTCGCACCACTATCGATTTCACGAACAACACAGGCAAGTCGCTTAGACACAGTTGGTCTTCCAGTTGCATCGATAATGATGTCATATTTCCTCAGGTTAATTTTAGTTATAGGAAAATAACTGTCAAAGGCCTCTATGGTGGTCGTGAAGTGAATGGACTGATGCAGCATTCTAGTAGTGGCTTCGGCCTTGTTTGTTTGAAAAGCTTCAGAGGTTAATGAGTGACGGCCATAATTTTCCGGTTCGAAAATACCAGGGTCGTATAAATGTAAATAACCATCACCACAACCTGCACCTGAGCGAAGTAAAAGCGGTGCTAGGTATCCACCTATTGTTCCACATCCAATTAAAGCGATTTTCTTAGTACGTAAATCGCCAACTTCGGGGCGAGGGCGATTGCGTGCGAGCAACGACTCTTTATCTAGTTTTTCAACCCTTAACCGGATGAACTGTTCAACTACTAGAGGATTTTTCAGAACTGACAATAGATTTGCTTCTCTGAGCTTCCTGGGGTTTTTCTTGGTTTTTCGATGTTTGCCACTGTAACTTTTGAGAGCTGCTTTGTTGCTATTGATTGCAACGTAAAGCGCTATCAGTCCATATCCTAAGACGTCAAAGAGTAAAAAATGTCTTTTCTTGGTGTGGGCTGCGAAATACTGTAAAAGATTCGATAAAGTGTGTGAATCCACCTCATTTAACCAAGCTAAGAATGCCTTGAAGTTTTCTGGAGGCCAAGATAAACCTGACAGTTTTTTAGGATTAACCCTAAAGCAACTGGAAGAGCATGTATATTTCTTTGTCTCATTAAATTTATTGAGATGCAGCCATTTTTGATATTCGGCAACATCATTCTGATCAAATAAGACCCAGCGGGATTTTTTCTCTTGGTTAACTATACATAAATCTAGAGTTTTTGCCTGTAATGGTTGCGTTTGAGAAAGAAGATAAACAGTCCTGTCAGCAAGCCAGTAAGCTGAAAACTCTCCCTCAAGTCCTTGATCTGTACTTTCACTGTTACTGTTGGCAACAATTTGCAGTGTTTCCTTTATTTGGGTGTCTACACAGTAGTAAGTGCTGTATAAATCATTAGGATCCCAATCAGCCTCCATTTGTTCGACATAACAAAGGAACCAACCAAAGTTTATATGTGGTAGAAGTCGCCCCTTATAGTGGTCTGGAATACTCAATAGACAGGCTGTTGGCAGCAGAAGGTGAGGATCTTTGGAAATATCTAATAGAACACAGAATTTCCCACCTGATGTAACAAATTCTTTTTGGTAGAAACCAGTGGAGTGACTATATTTTAATATGGGAGAATCTTTGGGAAGTTTGTTCGAACTGATGTAGCAGTAACCCAACCCCAATAAAATTTGGTGCAGTTCACTCAAGATACTGTTAACCACTAGACATTGTAGGGCTTATACGTTTTGGCTTTGCTGTTAGTGTGGGCTCATTCGTGAATGCGGGAGTTGCTTGTTTAGCAATGATCAATTCAGAATTAGTAACCCAGGCACCGAACATCTGACTCATCATATCTAGTGCTTCAGACTTTGTTAATGCTTTATAAGCACTGTTGATAGTAACTTTTAGAAGATCAAGTTTACCCATCACATCAATCTCATCAACACCATGTTGATGGGAAGGTGGGAATAAAAAACTATCACTGGTGGGATCTGGACTTTTTATGCCCGAGGTAAATTCAACGGGTAATTTCTCAACTAAAAGTCGCATAGCTGAGTCCATGTCACTCTTATCATGCGGATACGAGTCTAAAACATTCACAGTGGCGGTCATCAAGGCTATTGAGGAGGGCCCCCCATCGGACCACTGTACATCACGCCATGATTTCATAAAACGACATAAGCTGCGTAAATGTTTGCCAATGCGTATGCAGCTCTCATTGAACCAGTCTTCAACAATTTTCGGATCGCTTTTTATCCATTTCTCTTCGCCTTCACGTACGGCAAGATTCACAGAGTTTGAATCAAGTTGATACTGAGATTCACGACCTGTTAGCAGCTCATTGATATTAATATAAGAGTCTGAAAAAGACAGTTGAGCCTTTAACGCTGCTTCTTTTTGTTTGAATTGGTCTGCTGGAACGGCATACATTGGTACATCAATATGAGTATTATGCTGCGGAATTTGTAACCGAGCGCAAGTACGTTTGGGGGTGAATTTCCAGTTATTATTTTCAGCAACCAATGAGAGCAGCGCTGAGTCGACGAGTAAAATGAGTAAACGATGTCCAATTACTGGTCGTTCATCAAATAGCTCCATTGGTAAATAGGTGCCATCGTCAATATCCATTTCCTGTGGGGGAGTAACATAAGGCTTGTTTAAAGTGTCATACTGAAAACTACCTTGTGTTCTGAATCGAGGGTTTAGGGAGATAAAAGACTTCCTAGCCTTCTCGTCCATGGTACTCAACAATCGAGTAATCTCTGTCTGAGTCTCAGGTGTTAGGTATCTAAGTAAGCTTTTTGATACTTCAATCTTGACGCTTTCGAAGGTGAAATTATTACGCTCGCACATGCGAGCAATAGTTTTTGCCTCATCAAATACATCTTTTATCCTAGACCTTACCAGTGAACGTAGCCTCTTGAGACTTGTGGTATGAGCCTCGTCGAGGCGTAATTTTCCTATCAGTCCATCTGAGCGGTTAGCGTAATACTGGTGGAAGTTCCAGACCATTGTTCTTCTCCCTTGAACGTCTATATTTTTTGGGTGGAAAGTTGCAGCTTATGGTCGCAAGTCTGCAACTTATGCCCGTTTCTACATCAATCAAATCATCAGTCCCATTTGAGACCAGCACCAGTCTGATATTCAGTGACTTTAGTCTCAAAGAAGTTTTTCTCCTTCCGCATATTGGCCTGTTCATCGAGCCAGGGCAGGGTGGCTTCGGCACCGGGGAACGGTTCTTCAAAGCCAAGCTGTTTGGCACGACGGTTGGCGGTGTAGCGGAACTGGCCGTGGTGCATTTCTTTTGAGTAACCCAGGATCGGGTCTCGCAGAATGTAACCGGCGTAGGTTTCTTCGGCCGCGTCGGCCTCTTCAAACATGGTCTGGATTTTCTTCGGATCCAGTTTGACGTTTTCTTCTTTAATGATCTGCTTGACCACACGGATACCGAACGAGGCGTGCATGACTTCGTCACGCATGATGTATTGCAGCTGTTCGGCGGTGCCTTTCATCAGGCCGCGGCGTTGCAGGGCAAAGATCGGTGAGAAACCGTTATAGAACCAGGCGCCTTCGAAGATGCCGCCGAAAAAGGCATAGGACATTACGAAGTTTTCCAGTTCGTCCGGGTCACGCAGGTCGATATCGCTGCGCAGCACGGTATTCAGACGGTCATTGGCCAGTTTGATCTTCTGGTAAATCTCCGGCACTACGCGGTAACGGTTGTAGATTTCCGACTGGTCCAGACCGATGGTTTCGATACAGTGCTGGTAGGTCCAGGTGTGCAGAGCTTCTTCATAAACCTGACGTGCCTGATAGATTTGCAGTTCGGGCGCCGCCATTTTTTCCATCACTGCCAGACCGATATTACGCATGGCGAGAATATCGGAGGTGGTCAGGTAGGAGAGCACGTTTTCATAGACGTGGCGTTCTTCCATCGTCAGCTTGTGACGATAGTCGTGAACGTCCTGCGCCATGTTGATATCCAGCGGCGTCCAGTGGTTTTTGTTGGCATTGAGAAAGTAGTTCCAGGCCCATGGATACTTGAACGGTGCCAGCTGGTTAATGTCGGTTTCGCCGTTAATGACGCGCTTGTCATCGACATTGACCGGCTTGGCATTGTTCATGGGCATCGCTTTGACCTCAGCCGAAGCGGGTGCTTCGGTGAGATCATTGGCTGCAGGGGCTGCAGCTTCGGCCTGTTGTGCTTTCTCTTCTTCTTTTTTCGCCTCAGCGGTACCGGCTATCGGTGCTGAGAATGGATCATCCCAATTCAACATTACTGACATGCCTCGCAATCTGGTTCCAAAATTGAGCACGCTTTCGGTGCTTCCATACCTTCGCCCAAGAAGTCTTCACTGTCGGCTTGGGCTGTGGCCGTAGCCAGGGTCGAAGTGCTTGTTGCAGCACTGGCAACCGGGGCCGCTGCCGGGCCAGAGGCAACCGGTTTAGGACCGCTTGGCTTTTCGGCTGATGGCGGTGGTGTCGGTGCAGAGCTGGTTTTCTCGGCACCGGTCGCACCCATCGAGCGCAGGTAGTAAGTGGTTTTGAGACCACGTACCCAGGCCAGTTTGTACAGGTTATCCATCTTCTTACCTGATGGTTCTGCCATGTACAGGTTGAGGCTTTGTGCCTGATCAATCCATTTCTGACGACGGGAAGCGGCTTCAATCAGCCAGCGTGCATCCATTTCGAATGCGGTGGTGTAAAGCGCTTTCAGTTCGTCCGGAATACGGTCGATGTCCTGCAGGCTGCCGTCGAAGTATTTCAGGTCGTTGATCATCACATCATCCCACAGGCCGCGTGCTTTCAGGTCTTCAACCATGTAGGGGTTGATGACGGTGAATTCACCGGACAGGTTCGATTTGACGAAGATGTTCTGATAGGTCGGTTCGATTGACTGGCTGACACCACAGATATTGGAGATGGTGGCCGTCGGTGCAATCGCCATGGTGTTGGAGTTACGCATGCCCTGACGTTTGATCTTGTCACGCAGCATATCCCAGTCCATGGTTTTGCTTTCGTCCTGTTGCAGGTATTCGCCGCGTGACTCTTTCAGCAGCTTGATTGAGTCGATAGGCAGAATGCCTTTGCTCCACAGGCTGCCTTCATATGACTGGTACTTGCCGCGTTCGGCTGCCAGATCAGAAGAGGCTTCAATCGCGTAGTAGCTGACCGCTTCCATGGATTCATCAGCGAACTTGACCGCTTCTTCAGAGGCATAAGGCATACGCAGTTTGTACAGCGCATCCTGGAAGCCCATGATGCCCAGACCGACCGGACGGTGCAGCAGGTTGGAATGACGCGCCTGCGGCACGCTGTAGTAGTTGTATTCGATAACGTTGTCGAGCATACGCATCGCGGTACGGATGGTTTTTTGCAGCTTCTCTTTGTCTAGCTGACCGTTTTCGTCGATGTGCTTGACCATGTTGACCGAGCCCAGGTTACAGACCGCGATTTCCTTGTCTGAGGTGTTCAGGGTGATTTCGGTACACAGGTTGGAGCTGTGAACGACGCCGACATGTTGCTGCGGGCTGCGGATGTTGCATGGATCTTTGAAGGTAACCCAGGGATGACCGGTTTCAAACAGCATGCCCAGCATTTTGCGCCACAGGTCGACGGCAGGCATTTGCTTGAAGTTACGGATTTCGCCGCGGGCGGCTTTTTCTTCGTATTCGGTGTAGGCCTTTTCAAATGCCAGACCAGTCAGATCGTGCAGATCATCGACTTCTTCCGGTGAGAACAGGGTCCATTGACCTTCTTCAGCTACACGCTTCATGAACAGGTCAGGGATCCAGTTGGCGGTGTTCATGTCGTGGGTACGACGACGATCGTCACCGGTGTTTTTACGCAGATCCAGGAACTCTTCAACGTCAATGTGCCAGGTTTCGAGGTAGGCACAGACGGCGCCTTTACGTTTACCACCCTGATTAACAGCCACCGCCGTGTCGTTGGCGACTTTCAGGAATGGCACGACACCTTGTGATTTACCGTTGGTGCCTTTGATATGGGCGCCCAGACCACGGACACGGGTCCAGTCGTTACCCAGACCACCGGCAAACTTGGAGAGCAGCGCATTGTCGCGAATCGCGCTGTAAATGCCGCTCAGATCATCCGGTACGGTGGTCAGGTAGCAGGAAGACAGCTGCGGACGCAGGGTGCCTGAGTTGAACAGGGTCGGGGTGGAGCTCATGAAATCGAAGCTCGACAGCAGGTTGTAGAACTCAATCGCACGTTCTTCACGGTTGATTTCGTTAATCGCCAGACCCATGGCAACACGCATGTAGAACGCCTGTGGCAGTTCGAAGCGGGTACCGTCATGGTGAATGAAGTAACGGTCATACAATGTTTGCAGGCCTAGGTAGGTAAATTCGAAGTCGAGTTCCGGCTTCAGCGCTTTACCCAGACGTTCCAGATCGAACAGACCCAGTTCAGAGTCGACCAGTTCGTGTTCGATGGCAGCATGAATGTAGGTTTTGAAATAGTCCGGGTAAATGTCGGCCATTTCACTTTGCTTGGCTTGTCGGTGAGTTTTGTAGACAAAGCTCAGGGCTTCACGGCGGATACCGTCCATCAGCAGGCGAGCGGCCAGCGTGCTGTAGGCGGGATCTTTTTCGATGAAGGTACGGGCACCCATTACCAGGGCTTTTTCAACGTCGGAGTGTTTCACGCCGTCGAACAGGTTACGTTGGGTGTCACGCAGAATACGTTCACGATCGACTTCGGCAAGGCCCTGACAGGCTTCGGTGATCAGATCGTGCAGGCGGTCAATATCGAGCGGTTGGCGAGTGCCGTCAGCGGCGGTGACATGCAGGGTCGTTTCGTTCGCTGGTGATGGATGTTTTTTCTCTTCTTCGGCGCGTTTTTCAGCTTGTTTCTCACGATAGAGCACGTAAGAACGGGCAACCTTGTACTCTCCGGCACGCATCAGTTGCAGTTCGACCTGATCCTGGATGTCTTCGATGTGGACCGTGCCACCTTCGTCAAGACGACGCAGCAGGTTCTCGGTGATTTGTCTGGTCAGATCTTTAACCGTGTCATGAATGCGGCGACTGTCTTTGGCCGATTCGCCTTCAACGGCCAGGAAGGCCTTGGTCATCGCTACAGCGATTTTGCTGCTGTCAAAATCGGTGACTTTACCGTTACGACGGATAACGCTGTAGCCGCTTTCGGCCGTGGCGTTGTTAATGGATTGTGCTGGTTCGCTCGCCATAATGAATTCCCTGCATAGTGGTGAAAAATCAAAAATCATGAAAACCACTATAGATTGTGGTTTTGAAATGATTGAACCACAAGATAGTGTGTTTTTGAAGCCTTGGCAAGGGGAAAAGTTGCACATAATTTGTGCACATTTTGTGGATAACTTTAAGGCGATCCCGACGTAGCGTAGCAGGGCTGCCAGCTCACAGGATTTGAGCTGTTTTGGTGCCTGAAAAATAATTTTTTCAGTGAGGCAAAAAAAGCATTTTTTGCCTGCCCGAAGTCAGGGGCTGGCAATCATACTGTCGCCGATGGCAGAAAACAACCACCGGCGACTGTTTAAATTTGAAGCTGCATGATACTCAGAGTGTATCAATAACAGAAATTGCTGCCGGGCTAAGCAGTTGTCGTGCCCGCTGTTGTGCATCACGATCCCGGGCCTGGACGATAACCGCCCATTTATTATCCCTAGTCGCTTCCATTGTTTCGTTGATCAGCGGATCGTGGTCCGGACGCACGGTAAAAGCCCCTGCGGCAATCATGCCGAAGAAAACACCGAACATCGCCAGCACCAGATAGGTCAGCATTGGGCTGGATTGGGTAAAGGTGGGGCCAATAGTGGTGACGATGGCCGCAATGATAAGACCACCCACCAGACCGGCAGCACCCAGAATGTAATGCCAGAGTATCAATTCTTTACCAATGGCCTTGGTTTCCGGTTCCAGGCGATCCTGTATATGGGTATCACCGGGTTTTAATAATTGCACTTCCTCAGAGTGGAAGTGACCTTCGTCGATCAGCGAGTCTTCAGCGTGTTTGGCTTTGTCTTCGGATTCGAAGATCCCTGCGACAGTGTGCGGGCGTTTTTCCAGATTCATTTTCATATCTTTCATCGTGCCTCCTTACAGATTCGGGATATGCCCTTACAGAAAGTGACAATAAAAAAGCCGCAGATATCCCTATCCACGGCAGGGGAAACGATAGCAATACGAGGACTAGCGAGGACTGACCTGGAACACACCCACCAGTTGAGTCAGTTTATGGGCAGTGTTTCGAACCATCACTGAGCGTTGTTGCAGGGCATCGATAGCCTGCGTCATCAGGCCGGCTGAGTGGCCGACATCCCGCGCGGTTTCGCCATGGATCTGACTGTTCTTCTCCAGTTGCTTGATGGTAGCGAACATCTGTTCTACCAGTTGGTGTAAAGCGGTGTTTTCAGAGGAGGCCTCTTCAGTTTTCTTGAGGCTGCGGTCGACGTTGTCGACGCCGGACTCCATGAATTTGACGGCTTCCAGCGTTTCGGACTGCATGGTTTCAATCATTTTCTGGATTTCTTCAGCCGAGTTCGCTGTGCGCGAGGCGAGCCCGCGGACTTCATCGGCAACGACTGAGAAGCCTCGGCCGTGTTCACCGGCCCGAGCGGCTTCAATCGCAGCATTCAGCGCCAGCAGGTTGGTCTGGTTGGTGATTTCGGAGATGACACCAATGATGTTGCCGATTTCAGCGGTACGGCTGTGCAGGTTCTGAACTGCTCTGGCCGAGGTCTCGACCACATCACGGATTTCCTGGGTGCCACTGCGGACTGATTCGAATTGTATCCGTGCGTCATGCACCACTTCATCCATTGCCTGTTTCATTGATTCAGCGGTGTTGGAGGCGCTGCCGATATCGTTAATCTGGGTTTCCAGTAGCTGCAGCATCTTATCGATGGCATCGGCTACTTCATTGGAAACGCTGAAAGCTTCACGGTTGGTTTCCAGCATGGCCTCATTGGTGTGGCTGACATTTGTGCTGGTTTTAATAACCTGGCCGACAATGCCGTCTAGGTTATCGATAAAGCTGTTAATCCAGCGTCCCATATCCCCGGTCTCGTCACTGGCCATCCGATTGTTATCGAGACGCTGAGCCAGATTACCTTCACCTTCAGCAATGGTGCGGATAACTTCAGTCATTGCATCCAGCCGGTTGGCCAGCGGATTGGTGGTGAGCTTTTTGTAGAGCATCGCGATCACAATCAACATGGAACCGGAAATAGCGCCAATGGCAAGATCCGGGAGAGCGGTCAGCATATGCAGGCCGGAATTCACCCCCAGCAGCGCCAGCATCGAACAAACAAAGCCTTTCAACAGGCTGACATTGATGGAGCGACGACGATAGACCTCTTCCAGGTCGCCTTCACACATCATGCCCCAGCGATCCGATGACCCTTTAAGCTGGAAGGTGACGCCTTTACCGATAACCGGGATATGACGGTAGTCGGAATAGCCGGGATAGGTCACAAACAGGTTGCTACCGTTACGGATGGTTTCACGCACGCCGGGGTGAAGTTGACCCGTCGCCGGATCGGTAAAGCGGATTTCAAACTCGGTATGGCGATTGACCCGGACCGTGCCCCAATTGGTATGAATACCGCTTTTGAGGTTTTCACCATGAGAGAAAGTATTGTCTTCAAAGCGTGAGCGGGAGAGGGCAATACCCTGTTGCAGATTGGGTTCAAATCGTGACTCAACCATGAATATATAGTTGTCACCCGACTCAGGATAAATGTGGCCGGCTTCACGCTGAATCAAATCACCCAGGACATCATTAGGCACCCGGCCACAGACAGCCCCCAGTTTTTCACCGTCACGACTCAGCGGCTCATAGAACATTAAAGTGACTTCATCATGGAATTTGGAACTGGAAGGCCCACCTTTAAGGTCAGCTCATCAACGTATGGTCCATGCAGGAAGGCTTCATTGATCCCTTTTGCTACCGCTTTTTTATTCAGATCGTTTTGACCGATATGGGCACTGTGCGTCGAATGGGTGACACCCCCGTTAAGGTCGATAACAAACAGCTCGGAAAAATCCGGTGCTGCAGTGAGGCGATCATTAAGTGTGTGAAGGTTAATTTCCGGGTAGCTGTTAATCAGCTGTTCGGCGAGCAATTCCATTTGATCCCACTGGCTGGCAACCCATTGCTGCAAGAGTTTGACGCGGGTAGCGGCAATGCCTTCGAAGGTTTTTTCCACAGCACTGTAGTTGTGGCGGTTAAGGAAGCAGGAGCGTGACATGGCGAGTTTGCCGGTACTGCCAAACCAGGGCAGCCATTTTCGTTCTGCCCGGCTGAGATGCATGGAGAGGCTTTTCAGATTGCTCATTATCTTTCTCTATTGTTGTAACCAATAGAGAAAGAGCAAATCCTGCGCCAGCTGATTAAACAGATGTTTTCGCTGAATATTCTGATGCACCGCTATCATACGGGTGCATCAGAATAGTGCGACTGGTTTAAAGACAGAGAAAATAATGAACCAAACTAGTGCTTGTTTTTATCTTTTAAACCATCAGTTTAAAATGGGTATTTAAAGTTCCGATATAACTTCCTTGACTTCATCGACATGTTCTTTCACTTTGACCTTGCGCCACTCATGGCGCAAAACGCCTTCTTTGTCGATAAGGAAGGTGCTACGCTCAATACCCAGATGTTCCTTGCCGTACATTTTTTTCAGTTTGATCACATCAAACAGTTTGCAAACGGCTTCGTCTTCATCTGATAACAGGTCGAAAGGAAAACACTGCTTTTCTTTAAAGTTTTCATGCTTTCTCAGACTGTCACGGGAAACCCCGACAATGACGGTATCGTGTTCATTGAAAAATTCGATATTGTCGCGGAAGTTCTGGCCTTCAGTGGTGCAGCCAGGGGTGCTGTCTTTCGGGTAGAAATAAATCAGTACGTTTTTGCCTTTAAAGTCCGAAAGACGGAAGGTTTTATCGCCGGTGCTCGGCACTTCAAAGTCAGGGACCTGCTGTCCCACTGCAACTTGACTCATCTGATCATCCTGTTTTGAAACGATTTAGGGAGAAACGTACCTTACACAATCACTGCTGATCTTGTCATCAACAGGCAGGCAAAGTACCATGCCTGTTATTTTTCCGGAGTCTCATAAATTATGTATAGCGGCAGTATGGTAGCGCTTGTCACACCGATGCATGAAGATGGTGCACTGGATGATGACAGCCTGCGAAAGCTGATTGAGTTTCATATCAGCGAGGGAACTGATGCCATCGTCGCTGTGGGCACGACCGGTGAGTCTGCTACTTTGAGCGTCGAGGAGCACTGTGGTGTGATCCGCAAAGTGGTTGAACAGGTCAATGGCCGCATTCCGGTGCTGGCCGGTACCGGTGCCAATTCGACTTCGGAAGCGATTGAACTCACACAATACGCCAAAGATCTGGGTGCGGATGCAGCCTTGCTGGTTGCACCTTATTACAACAAGCCCACCCAGGAAGGCATGTATCTCCACTTCAAAGCGATTGCTGAAGCGGTCGATATCCCGCAAATTCTCTATAACGTGCCGGGGCGTACGGCTTCTGACTTACTGCCGGAAACAGTTGGGCGCTTATCTGAAATTCGTAATATTATTGGTATCAAGGAAGCGTCCGGTGACGTGTCGCGGGTTCAGCAAATCCGCCAATTGTCGACCGAAGATTTTGAGCTCTACACTGGCGAAGACGCCAATACCGTTGACTTTATTCTCGCCGGTGGACGCGGTGTGATCTCCGTGACAGCCAATGTGGCACCGAGACTGATGCATGAAATGTGCATGGCTGCCATGAACGGTGACGAGGTCAAAGCTCGAGAAATTAACCAGAAATTGGTTGCCCTCCATCAATTTTTATTTGTCGAGGCTAACCCGATTCCTGTTAAATGGGCGTTGGCTGAAATGGGAATGATTCCGAAAGGGATTCGTCTGCCCATGACGGTATTGTCGGAAAAATACCATCAGTCAGTGCGCGAGGCCCTCATTACGGCGGGTGTCCTGAATTAGAATTAATGGGTGAACTGTATTAAATGAACGCGAAACAATTCAAACAAACATCGCTGGTCGTCATGATGACGTCCGTATTGAGTGCTTGTGGCGCATTTTCTAACCTGGACGAAGTGGTGCCTGACAACACGCAGGAATATCGCCGTGCCGAAACCATGCCGCCACTGGATGTGCCGCCCGAATTGAGCACCAATCGTATTAACGATGATATCGCCGGTGAGAAAGATTCCACCGCCACCTATTCCGAATTTGAGGAAGCCTCCAACAATCCGCTTGCGGCCAAATACAATATTCAGCCAGACAAGAAACCATCTCTGGCTGGTGAAGGTGCGGATCGTCACCTGATTGTTCCCGGTGAGCGGGAAGTGACCTGGGAGCGGATTCAGGACTTCTGGAAAACACAGGGTCTGGCGATTGAACGTATCGATAGCCGTATTGGCCTGATGGATACCACCGCAGATGCTGATGGTTACGCCTATCGAATTCGTATGGAGCGTGGTGATAGCTCCAAACAGTCAGAAGTGTACCTGAGCGCCGTGGATGAAACCCGCAGCAATGCTCAGAAGAATGAAGCGACCCTGCGTCAATTAGCTGATTATCTCGGTACCCTCTATCAGGAAGATGTGCAGGAAATGCGGGTGGCTCAACCGGCACCACCGCCGGAAGAAACCGCGCGCGTTCTGCTGATTGATGAAGAGGGTGGCCAGCAAAGTCTGTTTATCGAACAGGATTTCCAGACAGCCTGGCGTCGTGTCGGCCGGGTCCTGGACAGTAAAGGTTTTACTGTTGAAGACCGCGATCGCAGTCTGGGTCATTACTTCGTACGCTATATCGACCCGTTCAAGGAAATTGAACAGGAAGAAGAGGGCTTCTTCAGTGGTCTGGCTTTCTGGCGTGATGAAGTGGAAGAAAAACCGGAAGAGTATTACTACATCAAGCTGATTTCAGAAGCTTCCGACACCCGCGTCGTGGTTCTGGATGCCGAAGAAAAACGCACCTCCAGTGATACGGCCAAGCGTCTGCTGAATCTGATTCAGGAGCAGCTTGCCCCGTAATGCGCTTTGCTTCCCTCGGTAGCGGTAGTCGAGGCAATGCAACCATAGTCACGCACGGAAAAACCACACTCATGATTGATTGTGGTTTTTCTGCTCGTGAGGCCGAGAAAAGACTGCAACAGCTTGATATTGATGCCCGGTCGCTGACGGCGATTCTGATCACCCATGAACATGCCGATCATATGGCCGGTGTCAGGGTGATGGCCCGCAAGCATCGTCTGCCGGTGTATGCGACGCCCGGCACGGCCGGTTGCCTGCCCGCGGATATCAGTGCCTACATCCGTGAGTTTAACTGCCATGAACGTTTCACTATCAACGATATAGAAGTCGAACCGTTTCCGGTTCCGCATGATGCGCGTGAACCCAGCCAGTTCGTTTTCACTAACGGACAGCACCGTTTGGGGCTGCTGACCGATGTCGGTTCGATCACCCCGTTGATAGAAGACACTTTAAATGCCTGTGACGGCCTGTTGCTGGAAACCAATCACGATATGACGATGTTGGAGCAGGGCGAATATCCCGAGCATCTGAAGCGTCGCGTCGGTGGCAGACTCGGGCACTTAAATAACGTGCAATCTGCGACATTACTTGAGAAAATTGATACCTCGAAATTGCAGCACATCATGGCGATGCATATCTCGGAAAAGAATAATTGTCCATCGATAGTCGTCCCATTACTGGCCAAAGCCTTGCAATGCGAAGAAAACTGGATAGGTGTCGCTGAACAGGATGCCGGTTTTGGCTGGCGCGAACTGGTCACCCGATAAAGAGAATAGCAATGGAAAAGAAACAAGAACTGTATTCAGGTAAGGCTAAAAGTGTCTTTGCCACTGATGATAATGACTATGTCGTCCTGAGCTTCAGAGATGATACTTCCGCCTTTGACGGCGAAAAGGTCGAACAATTGAGCCGCAAGGGCGAGGTTAACAATAAGTTTAACGCCTTCATCATGCAGTATCTTAGCGATAACGGTATTCCGACCCATTTCGAAAAACTGCTCAATGCGACCGAATCGCTGGTCAAGAACATGAAGATGATTCCGGTCGAGTGTGTGGTGCGTAATGTCGCTTCCGGTAGTCTGGTTCGCCGCCTGGGCGTGGAAGACGGTATGGAACTCAATCCACCGGTATTCGAATTCTTTTTAAAAAATGATGCGCTGCATGATCCGATGATCAATGAATATCATATTGAAACTTTCGGCTGGGCCAAAGCTGAAGATGTCAATAAAATGAAAGACCTGACGTTCAAAGTTAATAAACTTTTGAAGAAGTTGTTTGCTGATGCAGGCATGATTCTGGTGGATTACAAACTGGAGTTCGGTCTGTTCAAAGGCGGAGTTTATCTCGGCGATGAGTTCAGTCCGGATGGCTGTCGCCTGTGGGATGCCGAAACCCGTAAGAAGCTGGACAAGGATCGTTTCAGACAAGGTCTCGGCGGTGTCATCGAGGCGTACGAGGAAGTCGCACATCGTATCGGCGTGCCGCTGTAAACGCTGTCAGGATTCTACCCAGGCAAACAAACCCTGAGCTGTCGCTCGGGGTTTTTGTCTTGAAAGGAGGCCACGCTGAAAGGCCCCTGGTGAGCTTAAGCCGTTTCTGCTGTCTGATTGTGTTATGTTGCAGATAAAATAGTAGAGGGGACTTTATGCAAAAGCCAGATAAACCGGCCGATGAGGAAGACAGGATCATTACCCTCAGATCACTGAATCTGCTCGATACCGAGAAGGATGAACGTTTCGACAGGCTAACCCGGCTTGCTCTGCATGTGTTCGAAGTGCCGATCGCTCTGGTCAGTCTGGTCGATGAGAGCCGCCAGTGGTTCAAGTCCTGCTTTGGTCTCAGTGTGTCCGAGACCCACCGTGATGTGTCGTTTTGCGGTCATGCGATTCTTGGTGATGAGGCCTTTGTGATTCAGGACACGCACAAGGACCCACGTTTTACTGACAACCCGCTGGTTACCGGGGAACCCTATATTCGTTTTTATGCTGGTTATCCGATTCGCTACAGTGATGGCAGCAAATTAGGCACACTCTGTCTGCTGGATCAAAGTCCACGTCATTTCACCCAACGTGAACAGCTTATTCTTGAAGATCTGGCAAAAATCGTAGAGCACGAAATTCATGCGGTACAGCTGGCCACGATCGATGAACTGACAGAGATCCCCAATCGCCGTGGTTTTTTTGCCTCAGCGACCCAGGCACTGAGCCTATGCCGGCGTCAGAAATTACCCGTCAGTCTGGTATTTCTCGACCTCAATCAATTCAAACCGATTAATGATCATTTCGGTCATGCTGAAGGCGACAAGGCATTGATAAGATTTGCCACGATGCTGAATCAGGTTTGCCGGCAGACGGATATAGCGGCCCGGATTGGTGGTGACGAGTTCGCGTTGCTATTACCCAATGCCTCAACTGCAGCTGTCGACAAGATTCTTACGCGTTTTGCCAGCATGGTAGCGCAGGAAAACCAGGAACAGACACTGGATTACAGGATTGCCTATTCTCATGGCGTGGTGCATTTTGATCCGGACAAACATCAGGATCTGGATGATTTGCTGGCCGAGGGCGACCAGCTGATGTATCTGCGAAAGCACAAGGGTAAAATGCAGCAATCAGGCCTTTAGCTGCCAGCCGAGCAGACCGCCGGCACGCATCGGGACCAGTTCATTGTCTGCAAACGGCAAAGTTTCCGGCACCTGCCAGCTTTGTTTGCTCAGCGTGATATTGTCGTTGTTCCTGGGCAAGCCGTAAAAGTCCGGGCCGTGGAAACTGGCAAAGCCTTCCAGCTTGTCCAGTGCACCCGCCATTTCAAAGGCTTCCGCATAAAGTTCGATCGCGGCATGGGCGCTGTAGATACCGGCACAACCACAACTGCTTTCTTTACCTGCACGGGGATGCGGCGCGCTGTCGGTGCCGAGGAAAAATTTGGGACTGCCACTGGTGGCGGCCTGAATCAGGGCTTGCTGGTGTGTATTACGTTTCAATACCGGCAGGCAGTAGTGATGTGGATGGATACCACCGACCAGCAGATCGTTACGGTTGAGCAGCAGATGATGCGGCGTAATAGTCGCAGCGATACGATCTTCTGCTTCGGCGACAAATACAGCCGCATCTGCTGTGGTGATATGTTCAAATACCACCTTGAGCTCAGGAAAGTTTTTCAGTAAAGGGGCCAAGACACGGTCAATAAAGACTTTCTCGCGATCAAATATGTCAATATCTGCGCTGGTGACCTCGCCATGAACCAGCAAAGGAATGCCATGTTTCTGCATCGCTTCCAGTGCCTTATGGCAGTGTTTCAGGTCGGTGACGCCGGCATCCGAATTGGTGGTTGCACCGGCGGGGTAAAGTTTGACAGCATGGACAAACCCGCTGTCTTTGGCGTGGTGAATTTCATCGGCCTGCGTGTTGTCTGTCAGGTACAGGGTCATCAAGGGCTGAAAGGCACTGTCTGCCGGCAGTAAGGCCATGATGCGCTGACGATAATCCCGGGCCATGTCGACAGTGGTTACCGGCGGGCGTAAATTAGGCATCACAATCGCACGTGCAAATACGCGTGCCGTGTCGGGAACAGTGCGGGCAAGTGCTGAATCGTCCCGCAAGTGGAGATGCCAGTCGTCGGGACGGGTGAGTGTAATTTCGGTTGGTTTTATTTGTGTCATAGCCGTGAATTATGCCATAGCAAATAGCTTAGGCTGAAAAACTTGTGAACAGCGCTCGAAGGGCAACAGCGCTTGTTCTTGACCTTATCACGCATTACAAGTAACTTTACACGTTTGATGTTTTTAAGCTTCTCGTGACGAGATTAAGAGGGAAACACGTGGAATTAAGCGGTGGCGAGATACTGGTTCAGTGTCTCAAAGACGAAGGTGTCGATTTCCTGTTCGGTTATCCGGGCGGTGCCGTACTTCATATTTATGATGCACTGTACAACCAGGAGGATGTCAGACACATCCTGGTGCGCCACGAACAGGCCGCGACACATGCAGCAGATGGTTATGCACGGGCTACAGGTAAGCCTGGTGTCGTCTTAGTCACATCAGGCCCCGGCGCAACGAATGCCGTCACAGGTATTGCGACTGCCTATATGGACTCCATTCCGATGGTTATCATCACCGGTCAGGTGGCGACAGCCAATATCGGTAGTGATGCTTTCCAGGAAGTCGATGCAGTCGGTATTACCCGTCCGTGTGTCAAACATAATTTCCTGGTCAAAGATATCAATGATCTGGCTGAGACCGTCAAAAAGGCATTCTATGTCGCAACGACCGGTCGTCCTGGCCCGGTAGTGGTTGACGTGCCTAAAGACATCACTGATCCGAGTATCAAGATTCCGTATCACTATCCGGAAACAGTTCAGATGCGTTCCTATCAGCCGACGCTGAAAGGCCATAGCGGCCAGATTAAGCGCGCGGTGGATCTGCTGCTGTCTGCCAAAAAACCCATGATTTACACCGGTGGTGGTGTGGTGCTCGGTAAAGGCTCGGATGAACTGCGCCGGTTTGTTCGCAAGCTCGGCTATCCAATTACCAGTACTCTGATGGGGCTGGGGGCTTATCCGTCCAGTGATGAACTGTTCCTGGGCATGCTGGGTATGCATGGTACATACGAAGCCAATATGGCGATGCATGATTGTGATGTACTGATCGCCATCGGTGCCCGTTTCGATGATCGTGTTACCGGCAAGATCGCTGAATTCTGTCCCGATGCCAAGATCATTCATATTGATATTGATCCGTCATCGATTTCTAAAACCATTACGGTCGATATTCCTATCGTTGGCAGCGTGCCTGACGTATTGCAGGAAATGAATGGCCTGCTGGAATCCAGCAAGAAGTCACCGGATAAAAAGGCGATTAGCGCCTGGTGGGCTGAAATTAACAGCTGGCGTAGCATGAAATGCCTGTCTTATGACCGCAACAGTGACAAGATCAAGCCGCAGATGGTGATTGAGATGATCCATGAGATCACTCATGGCCAGGCTTACGTGACTTCTGATGTCGGTCAGCACCAGATGTGGGCGGCACAGTATTACGGTTTTGATGAGCCTAATCGCTGGATCAACTCCGGCGGTCTCGGCACCATGGGCTTTGGTTTGCCGGCAGCCATGGGTGTGCAGTTTGCTTATCCGGATGACACTGTTATCTGTGTGACCGGTGAGGGCAGTATCCAGATGTGTATTCAGGAACTGTCGACCTGTCTGCAGTATGGTTTGCCAGTCAAGATCGTCGCGCTGAATAACCGTTACCTGGGTATGGTGCGTCAGTGGCAGGAATTCTTCTATGAGAATCGCTACTCGCATTCCTATATGGAATCGTTGCCGGACTTCGTCAAGCTGACAGAAAGTTACGGTCACGTGGGTATCCGTATTGAGAAACCCGAAGATTTGCGTAAGGAACTGGAACGCGGTTTCGCGATGAAAGATCGTCTGGTTTTCTTTGATATCGTGACTGACCAGACAGAAAACGTTTATCCGATGATTGCCCAGGGTAAGGCGCATAACGATATGCACATGTCGCCTTACTGTGAACCACCACAAGACCCAGAGAGGGAGCTGTCCTAACATGCGTCACATCATTTCCATCCTGATCGAAAACGAAGCAGGGGCGTTGTCGCGTGTGGCCGGTTTGTTTTCTGCGCGGGGTTACAACATCGAATCCCTGACTGTCGCACCGACCGAAGATCCGACTTTGTCCCGTATGACAATCGTGACTTCGGGTACCGAGCGTATCATCGAGCAAATCACCAAGCAGCTGAACAAGCTGGTCGATGTGGTGAAATTACTGGATCTGACTGAAGGTCCTCACATCGAACGTGAAATGATGCTGATCAAGGTCAAGGCATCATCCATGGCTCAGCGTGAAGATGTGAAACGCCTGGCGGATATTTTCCGTGGACATATCATTGACGTCACCACCTCGACTTACACCATCGAGCTGACCGGTGCCTGTGTCAAGCTGGACTCATTCATCGATGCCCTGGCTGAGCACAAAATCATTGAAACCGTGCGCAGCGGTGTCACCGGCATTGCCCGTGGTGAGAAAAGTCTGCACCTTTAAGTAACACCATTTCGCTTTTTAGAAAAAATCTAAGGAATTCAATCATGAGTTTGAACATCTATTACGATAAAGATTGTGACCTGTCCATTATCCAGGGCATGAAAGTCACCATTATCGGTTATGGTTCCCAGGGCCATGCCCATGCCTGCAACCTGAAAGACTCTGGCGTTGATGTGACTGTCGCGCTGCGTCCCGGTTCATCTTCTATCGCCAAAGCGGAAGGTGCCGGCCTGAAAGTGTCTGACAACGTCGCAGAAGCGGTTAAAGGCGCTGATCTCGTCATGGTGCTGACACCGGATGAATTCCAGTCTCAACTGTACAAACAGGAAATCGAACCGAACCTGAAACAAGGTGCTGTTCTGGCCTTTGCTCACGGCTTTGCTATCGTTTACAACCAAATCGCGCCACGCAGCGATCTGGATGTCATCATGATCGCACCTAAAGCACCGGGTCACACTGTACGCAGTGAATTCGTCAAAGGCGGCGGTATTCCTGACCTGATCGCCATTGAACAGGATGCTTCCGGTAAAGCGAAAGACATTGCGCTGTCTTATGCTTCAGGTGTCGGCGGCGGTCGTACCGGTATTATCGAAACCACTTTCCGTGATGAAACTGAAACCGATCTTTTCGGTGAACAAGCGGTGCTTTGTGGTGGTGCAGTTGAACTGGTTAAAGCCGGTTTTGAAACCCTGGTTGAAGCCGGTTACGCCCCTGAAATGGCTTACTTCGAATGTCTGCACGAACTGAAACTGATCGTGGATCTGATGTACGAAGGCGGTATCGCCAACATGAACTATTCCATCTCGAATAATGCCGAGTATGGTGAATATGTTACCGGCCCACGCGTTATCAACGAAGAAAGTCGTTGGGCCATGCGTGAAGCCCTGAAAAATATTCAGGAAGGTAAATACGCCAAACAGTTCATTCAGGAAGGTCAGTCCGGTTACCCTGAAATGACGGCGATGCGTCGTCTGAACGCTGAGCATCCGATTGAACAAACCGGTGAAAAACTGCGTTCAATGATGCCTTGGATCCAAAAAATCGTTGATAAGTCTAAAAACTAATTAAGCTTTTTCAGCGTCACAGACGGGGACGGTTGTGTAAACGGCCGTCCCCGTTTTGTTTGCGAGCCGCAAATGTCATAATGCCTTCATCAGTAATCAGGGAGTGTTTTCATGGTCAGTAGTGACAAACAGCAGCGACGCGGTATTTACCTGCTGCCGAATTTGTTCACAACAGCAGGATTGTTTGCTGGTTTTTATGCCATTATCGCCGCCATCAGGCAGGATTTTGATGCCGCAGCGATGGCTATCTTCGTGGCCATGATCATGGATGGGCTTGATGGACGTATCGCCCGCATGACCAACACCCAAAGTGCTTTCGGCGCTGAATATGACAGCCTGTCAGATATGGTTGCTTTCGGCCTCGCTCCGGCACTGGTGGTCTTCCTCTGGGCTTTACTGGACATGGGTAAATTCGGCTGGATGATTGCCTTTATTTACGCTGCTTGCGGCGCGTTACGCCTTGCGCGATTCAATACCCAGATTGGCACGGCTGACAAACGTTATTTTCAGGGCTTGCCCAGTCCGGCGGCAGCGGCCCTGGTCGCAGGTTGGGTCTGGCTTGGAACCGACCGTGGTTTTGATGCGGCAGTGATCAGTAATATCGCGGTACCTATCACTTTTTTTGCCGCGATTCTCATGGTCAGCTCAATGCGTTATTACAGTTTCAAAGAGCTGGATCTGAAAAACCGCGTTCCCTTTATAAAACTGTTGGCACTGGTGCTGATCTTTGCCCTGATTGCGAATGATCCACCGCTGATGTTATTTGCCGCTTTCCTCATCTATGCGGTGTCGGGTCCGGTTTTCACCCTGTTCAAACTGCGTCAGCATCGCAGTGAGCGTGCCGGTCCCAAATAGCTTGGCATCAGCCCGTTTTCGACCTAATATTATTAAATACAACATGCACAGCATAATCTGTCATTTCAATGGATAAGATGCCGAAGATGGCCATGGAAAAACCTATTTCAGTCCTGCTACACCTGCCCTGAGGGGCACTACAGACCTGGAGAATATCCGCCTTGCCGGATCAAGCTATTGAATAACACAGTCTGCACTGGAGCAGGAACATGAAAGACCAGTTAATTATTTTTGATACTACCTTACGTGACGGTGAGCAAAGTCCCGGCGCATCCATGACCAAGGATGAAAAAGTCCGGATTGCCAAAGCACTGGAGCGTATGCGGGTAGATGTGATTGAGGCGGGCTTTGCGGTGGCCAGCAAAGGTGACTTTGAAGCCGTACAGGCCGTTGCCAGAGCGGTTAAAGACAGCCGCATCTGCAGTCTGTCGCGCGCATTGGAAGCGGATATTGATCGCGCTGGGGAGGCCTTGAAACCGGCCAATGCTTCGCGAATCCATACCTTTATTGCCACCTCGCCGATTCATATGAAAATGAAACTGCGGATGGAGCCGGATCAGGTTGTTGAGAATGCCGTTAAGGCGGTGAAGCATGCCCGCCGGTATACCGATGATGTTGAGTTCTCTCCGGAAGATGCCGGTCGCAGCGATATCGATTTCCTGTGCCGGATTCTGGAAGCGGTGATCGATGCCGGAGCCACCACGCTCAACATCCCTGATACGGTTGGCTATAACCTGCCACATCAGTTTGGTTCTTTGATCGGCACATTGAGAGAACGCATCCCCAATGCGGACAAAGCGGTGTTTTCTGTCCATTGCCACAATGATCTGGGTCTGGCTGTTGCCAACTCGTTGTCGGCGGTGATGAATGGTGCCCGCCAGGTGGAATGCACGATTAACGGCTTAGGCGAAAGGGCCGGTAATGCGGCTCTGGAAGAAGTGGTGATGGCAGTTCGAACTCGCCAGGATATGTTCCCCTGCGATACCAATATTGATACCCAGCATATACTGGCTGCCTCGCGGCTGGTGTCCGGGGTCACCGGCTTTGTGGTTCAACCCAATAAAGCCATTGTGGGGGCCAATGCATTTGCCCATGAATCCGGTATTCACCAGGATGGTGTGCTTAAAAACCGCGAAACCTATGAAATCATGCGCGCCGAAGACGTTGGCTGGAATACAAATCGTATGGTGCTGGGTAAACATTCAGGCCGTAATGCTTTCCGCAGTCGCTTGCAGGAACTGGGCATTGAACTGGAGTCGGAAGTTGAACTGAACGCGGCTTTCACCCGCTTTAAAGAGCTGGCTGATAAGAAGCATGAAATTTTCGATGAGGATTTGCAGGCTCTGGTCAGTGAGGTTGTGGCAACCACAGACGAGCGTATTGCGCTGGTATCAATGAAAGTCTGCAGTGAAACCGGTGAAACCCCGGTCGCAACGGTGACTCTGTCTGTAGATGGTGAAGAAGTCCACACACAGATGAGCGGCAGTGGGCCGGTTGATGCGGCCTATAAAGCGATTGAAGCCATTGTACAGAGCCATACGGAGTTGCAGCTGTATTCGGTCAGCAATATCACGACAGGAACGGATGCCCAGGGTGAAGTCAATGTTCGCCTGGAAAAGGGAGGGCGTATTGTCAGTGGCCAGGGAGCGGATACCGATATCGTGATTGCTTCTGCCAAAGCCTACCTCAACGCGCTGAATAAAATTCTGGCGCATGTAGAAAGAGCGCACCCTCAGGTCTGATGCAGTTATCCAATTCACAACAACGCATACTGGCTGATATGGGTATTCAGCGCTGGGCATTACGTCGTGAAGCGCCGGTAGTCAGTCACGATCAGTCATTAGAACCTGCAGGTGAGGCTGCGGCGGCTGCAATAAGTGTTGATGCACAGACAGTATTGCTGTTGGTGATGGATGAGACCCGGCTTTCTGATGCAGCCCAGCGTTTGCTCAATGCGATGCTCAAAGCCGTCTCGCTGCGCCCGGAACAGGTGACAACGCTCTCTGCAGGTGATTTCGCGCAAGTCGATACTGCCTCACTGGCGAATAAGGCTGTGCTGTTGCTGGGCACAGCCGTTACAGCGCAACTCGTTCCTGAACTCTCTCCTGAGCAGCCGCAGCCAGTCACTCTTTATCAGGCGCGTTTTTCTGCCTGTTTCAGCCTGGAAGAGATGTTGCAGCGTCCGCAGAATAAAGCTGCTGCCTGGCGGGCTTTGCAGCAATTGAGAATCGTGTTCTGAAGGTCAAGCCGATGATGCTCCCGCGAGTCATGCTTGAAGACGACCTGTTTGAGGTGCATGCTATTGAGAAAGCGGCCAACCGCTTTCCCTGGAGCAAAACAAATTTTTCGGACAGCCTTGATGCCGGCCATTTTGCTTGGGTTTACTGTGATGCTTTTGATGACATTATCGGTTATGCCATCGTGCAACTGGTCCTCGATGAAGCGCATTTACTGAATATCTGTGTGCGTCCGGAAATGCAGCGGCAGGGCTTTGGCCGTCGCATACTTGAGCATGTAATCGATCACGCTCAGTCACGTTCGGCGACGCTGGTCGTGCTGGAAGTCAGACAGTCTAACTTTCGTGCCCAGCAGCTTTATCAGCAGCTGGGATTCAACGAAATGTCGATACGCCGGGGCTATTACCCGGCAGAACAAGGCAGGGAAGATGCGATTTTGATGGCGCTGGATCTGACATCTGAGTCGATTTTCGGCGGAATTTAGCGTAGCCCGCGCTGTCATTACTAGTGTGTCAGGCTACGGCAGCAGCCATTCAACAAATGGCACTACTACCTATGAGCACTTGCTATAGCGCGGGTGCTCTTTTAGACTAATTGACTTAATTACTCGGTTATTTTTTTCACATTTAGGAGATAAAAATATGGCTTTTGAATTGCCACCACTTCCTTATGCACAAAATGCTCTGGAACCGACGATTTCAGCTGAAACGCTTGAATATCACTATGGTAAGCATCATCAAACCTATGTGAATAACCTGAACAACCTGGTACCCGGTACTGAATTCGAAGGCATGTCACTGGAAGAAATCATCACCAAATCCAGCGGCGGCATCTTCAACAACGCAGCACAGGTCTGGAACCACACCTTTTACTGGAACTGCATGACACCTGACGCCAAAGGCGCGCCATCAGGTGATCTGGCTGCTGACATCGACAAAACCTTTGGTTCTTTCGACCAGTTCAAAGAAGACTTCAGCAAGTCTGCTGCCACCAACTTCGGTTCAGGCTGGACCTGGCTGGTCAAAAACAAAGATGGCAGCATCGCTATTGTGAACACCAGCAATGCCGGTTGCCCACTGACCGAAGGTCAGACCCCGCTGCTGACTGTTGACGTATGGGAACATGCTTATTACATCGATTACCGCAACGCGCGTCCTAAGTACCTGGAAGCCTTCTGGGGCCTGGTCAACTGGGACTTCGTCGAAGCCAACTACGCGGCCTAAGAACAGCGGGAGAGGGTGAAGTTTACTTCTCTCCCGTTAACTTATAAAATACCGCTTTTTTGATTGATGGCAGTTTCGTCAGAAACTGCCATTTTTCGTTTCAGCAGGTCTGAAAAGACCCGGTTTTCATGCCGTCACGGCAAGGAGTTTTCAGCCATGACAGATTCGGTTATGCCGACATACGGGCGACTCGATGTGGCTTTCGCCAGTGGAAAAGGCGCCTGGTTAACAGATATCCATAACAAGCAGTATCTTGATGCGCTGAGTGGTATTGCTGTCTGCAATCTTGGCCATTGTCACCCTGCCGTGACCAAAGCGATTCAGCATCAGGCTGAAACGCTGGTACATACCTCTAATATGTATCACATTCCCCTGCAGACTAAACTGGCTGAAAAACTGACCAGTCTGTCCTCAATGGAACAGGTGTTTTTCTGCAACTCCGGTGCTGAGGCCAATGAGGCTGCAATTAAAATTGCCCGTAAATACGGTCACAGCAAAGGCATAGATAAGCCGGTTATTATCGTGATGGATGGCAGCTTCCATGGTCGTACTATGGCAACGCTGACTGCAACCGGTAATGCCAAGGTTCAGGTCGGCTTCGATCCGCTGCTGCCAGGCTTTGTACGTGTCCCCTACAACGATCTGGATGCACTGCGTATGGCAATTGGTCACTGGCCAGAAGCTGTTGCCGTCCTGGTTGAGCCGGTGCAGGGTGAGGGTGGCGTAAAAGTGCCTGATCCTGATTTTCTCGCCGGTGTTCGTGCCATCTGTACCCAACGTAAACTGTTGATGATGCTGGATGAAGTTCAGACCGGTATCGGTCGGACAGGCGCGTGGTTCGCTTTTCAGCATAATGAAGATCTGATCCCGGATGTGATGACCCTGGCAAAAGGCCTGGGTAATGGGGTACCGGTTGGCGCCTGTCTGGTTGCCGGCAAAGCTGTCGGCGTACTTCAGGCCGGTAACCATGGATCTACCTTCGGTGGAAACCCGCTTGCATGCAGTGCTGCTCTGGCGGTACTGGAAACCATTGAAAACGACGGTCTGCTCAATCATGTTCAGGCGCTCAGCAAGCAGATGCTGACGGCTTTCCGGGAGAAACTGCTCGGTCATGAAGGGGTTAAAGACATCCGTGGTCTGGGCTTTATGTTCGGTATTGAACTGAGCGTGCCCTGTGCACCACTGGTCAAGCAAGCGCTGACTGAAGGTCTGTTGATTAATGTCACAGCAGATTCTGTTATCAGATTATTGCCGCCGCTTGTCATTAATGCAGAAGAGGCCGGGCTTATCGTAGATAAAGTCTGCAAACTGGTGCTCGACTTTTTATCATCCCACGCTGTTGAGAGCGTTGCCTGAAAAATGAAACATTTTCTGACACTGAAAGATCTGACTCCGGCCGAACTGAAGCTGCTAATCCAGCGTGCCGTTGAACTCAAAAAACTGCATAAACACGGCGATATCTACCAACCGCTGAAGGGGAAGGTACTGGCGATGATTTTCGAGAAATCATCCACCCGTACCCGCGTCTCTTTTGAGTCGGCCATGATTCAGTTTGGTGGCGGTTCCATCTTCCTGTCTCCGGATGACACGCAGCTGGGGCGGGGTGAACCGCTGGAAGATTCGGCCCGGGTTATTTCCAGCATGGTCGATGCGGTAATGATTCGCACCTTTGCTCACAGCAAGATCGAAACATTTGCGAAATATTCCTCTGTGCCTGTGATTAACGCGCTGACCGATGAATATCACCCTTGTCAGCTGCTGGCTGATATGCAGACTTACCAGGAACACCGTGGTGATATCCGCGGCAAGAAAGTAGTCTGGATCGGGGATGGCAATAACATGTGTCATTCCTATATCAACGCTGCCGAACAGTTTGGTTTCGCGCTGAATATCGCGACACCAGCAGGTTATGAACCGGATGCGGCAATTGTCGAGTCAAGCAAGGCTGAAGTGAATCTGTTCAATGATCCGAAGACGGCTGCGGAAGGCGTTGATCTGGTAGTGACCGATGTCTGGGCGAGCATGGGGCAGGAAGAAGAACAACGTAAGCGTGAACAGGCGTTTGCCGAGTTTCAGGTTGACCAAAACATCATGGCGCTGGCTAATAAAGACGCATTATTCATGCATTGTCTGCCTGCGCATCGTGGGGAAGAGGTCAGTGCAGAAGTCATTGATGGCCCGCAGAGTGTGGTCTGGGATGAAGCTGAGAACCGGCTCCATGCCCAGAAAGCCTTACTTGAGTTTCTGATCGGCGAGTAATTCGGCCTCAAGTGCTTTCAGGCGCTCAACGGTGCCGATATCTGACCACTGTCCGTGATAATGCTGGCCGCTGACTTGCTGCCGCTCAATAGCTTGGTCGAATAGAGGCTTGAGTGGCCTTTTTTCATTGCTGAGATCAGCAAACATCGCCGGTTTGTATATGCCAATACCGCTGAAGGTGGCTTTTTCAGCATGATTGTTCAGCACATTGCCGGCATCATCCAGTGCAAAATCACCTGCCGGATTGTGGGCCGGGTTATCAACCAGCACCAGGTGACAGAGCTTGTCAGCCGCCAGTTTAAAATCAGCTAAGTCACTGAAATCAAAATCAGTCCAGATATCGCCGTTAACAACCAGAAACGGTTCATTGCCAAGTAAGGGCAGGGCATTGATGATGCCGCCTGCGGTCTCCAGCCCGCCTGCTTGTTCCGGTGAATAACTGATGCTGGCGCCATAACGTTTGCCATCACCCAGCGTTTCAGGAAATTGCTCGCCCAGATGGGCATAGTTAATCACCAGATCATCAAAACCGGCTTTAACCAGGCCCTCAATCAGATATTCAATCAACCGTTTCGGCCCGGCCTGAAGTAATGGTTTGGGTGTTGAATCTGTCAGCGGTCGCAGGCGTTCGCCGCGACCGGCAGCGAGAATCATTGCTTTCATTTGATCGCCATAATGGTCGGAGATTGCGTTAAAAACTGATGCAGTGAGGCCAGTTCAGGATAGCGTCCGGTGACCTGCAACACATAGTTCAGTGTCAGGGGCAGATCATTCATATACCCGGCTTTACCATCACGGTAATTGAGCCGGCAGAAGATACCGAGTACTTTCAGGTGCCGTTGCAGGCCCATCCAATCGAACCAGCGGATAAAGGTTGATCTATCAACCTCTGACAACAGTCGTTTATCTGTGGCCTGTTCAAAATAGTAATCCAGCCAGCTGTCGAGCCTGGATTGAGGCCATTGGATATAACAATCCTTTAACAGAGATACCAGATCGTATGTCGCGGGGCCGATAACGGCATCCTGAAAGTCGATAACACCAACCTCGTTGTCGGGTCCCAGCATCAGGTTCCGGCTGTGATAATCACGGTGAACAAAATACTGCGGTTGCTTAATCGCATTGGAAATCAGCTGATCAAACACGAAATCCAGTTCAGGCGGCGGTGTGAGCGATAAATGTTTTTCCAGAAACCAGTCGGGAAACAGCTTCATTTCATCACGTAATTTCTCGTCATCATAAGCGGTTAATTCGAGCTCGGCGGTTGGGGCCAGCTGCATCTTGATGATCTCGTCAATGGCCGCCCGATAGAGTGGGTCAGCACTATGCTCGTTCAGTGCAGACAGGTAGGAGGTATTGCCGAGATCACTGAGTAACAGAAAACCCTGCTCCCTATTCTTGGCAAAAATCCGTGGCACATGAATGTCAAAACCGGCTAAAAATTCGGCAATCGAAATGAATGAATCGATATCTTCATGTTCAGGCGGCGCATCCATGACGATCCGGCTATGCTCGTGCTGATAGACACGAAAGTAGCGGCGGAAGCTGGCATCGCTCGAAGCCACTTCCAGTTTGAACTCACCGTAAGGCAATACCGCTGTCAGCCATTCTTCGAGCTGCGATAAGCGGGGATCGGAATCAGAATTTATTTTCATTAAATTATTAAGATGTTGTTCTATGTGGTTGATTAATATTTATTATCTGTAGGGTTATCTCTGTTTAGCCAGACGCTTAAACAGGCCTTGCTGCCGAATTAAAGCGGTTCATGTATCATCAGGGAATTATTTCCCGCTTTACCTGTCCATGATGCTGGACAATAGCGTACTAAACCATAAGTAATATCGGAGTAGCAATGAACAAATTCCTATTTTCTGCCGCTTTGCTGACCGCCTCGACTGTGGCGCTGGCTCAGGATTATGTCACCCCGGCTGATTTGTCTGAACAGGCCTCGGACAAAATGTACAGCATCCTTACCCAGTACAATAGTTGTATGATGCAGGGACGTTTGGAAGCCTATCCGGAAATTGAAAGCGGCCAGGACGCAGCCACCCAGGTGATGCAGAACTGTGAAAGTCACCTGGATGATTTGAAACTGCATTTGAGTGAAAACAATGTTGAGCCGTCACTGGTCGAAGGTATGGCCAAGAAAATGCGCTCCCGAGCGGCCCGTCAGTTGATGACTAAAACCATGAACAATCTGGCTGCACAGGCTCAGGCCGCGGGTAATGCAGAGAAAATGAAACAGGAAGCTGCTGAGTAACAAGGCCTAGTGATTGACTTGCAGCACATCAATTGCTTCGTGCTGCAGCATCTCAATCAGGCGTATCAATGGCAACCCTATGAGTGTGTTGGGATCATCCCCATCGAGTTTTGAAAACAGGCTGATACCAAAGCCTTCAGATTTAAAACTGCCTGCACACTGATAGGGTTGTTCTTTTTTCAGATAGAAATCAATCTGGTTGTCAGTCAAGTCCCTGAAATGCACGGTGAACGGCTCAACCGAGGACTGAATCCGGCCCGTTTTGGCATTCAGTAACGCCAGACCTGTCAGAAACGTCACTTCACGGCCGGAAGCACGTCTGAGCTGTGCCATAGCATTCTGATGATTGCCGGGCTTACCGAGAATATCATTGTCGATGACAGCCACCTGATCGGAGCCGATGATGAGCGCCTCGGGATGAGTACGGGCAATTTCACGGGCTTTACTCTCAGCCAGTCGTTCAACCAGCGCGGCCGGGGATTCAGCGGAGCGGGGTGTCTCGTCAATATCAGGAGAGACCTGGATAAAAGTCAGGCCAAGTTTGTTCAACAGCTCGGCGCGAAACGGCGAGCTTGAGCCCAGAATTAGTTGTTGCATTCGTTATAACCTTTAGGTGATCACTGTTGGTGCCGTGCGGCCGGTGAAATCATGAATCATGGCAAGCTGGTCTGCCAGTTCAATCAAATCGCCCAGTGCCTGTTGCGTGTCCTGATGTTGTTTATTCCGATCGGCTTGATAGGACTCGATGTAGATCCGTAAGGTCGCGCCTTCTGTTCCTGTCCCCGATAAACGATAAATAATTCGATCTCCGCCTTTGAAACCGATACGAATGCCTTGTTTTTCGGCGACGCTGTCATCAACCGGGTCGCGATAACTGAAGTTGTCTGCATAATCGACAGTCCGGCCACCAAACTGCCTGCCAGGCAAATCAGACAGTTGATTTTCAAGGTGCTGCATCAAGGCCTGTGCCTGCTCTGTCGGGATCGATTCATAATCATGTCGGGTGTAATAATTGCGGCCGAATTCCTGCCAGTGGCGATTGACCACTTCAGCCACAGACAAGCCTCTGACTGCCAGGATATTGAGCCAGAACAATACCGCCCAGAGGCCGTCTTTTTCACGGATATGATTTGAACCGCTGCCGAAACTCTCTTCACCGCATAAGGTGGCACGGTCGGCATCCAGCAAATTGCCGAAAAACTTCCAGCCGGTCGGGGTTTCATGGGCCTCAATACCGAGTTTTTCTGCCACTCTGTCAACCGCCTGACTGGTGGGCATGGAACGCGCGACGCCTTTCAGGCCGCCACGGTAGGCTGGGATGAGTGCCGCATTGGCGGCCAGAATCGCGAGACTGTCGGAAGGGGTCACAAAGACGTTATTGCCAAGAATCATATTTCTGTCGCCATCTCCGTCGGAAGCGGCCCCGAAATCCGGTGCATGCTTTGAGAACATCTCTGCTACCAGCTCTTCGGCATAGGTGAGATTAGGATCAGGATGTCCTTCCCCAAAGTCTGGTAATGGCACCCCGTTAATCACCGTGCCTTCGGGCGCGCCCAGGCGTTTTTCCAGAATTGCTTTGGCATAGGGCCCGGTCACGGCATGCATGGCATCAAAACGCATACGGAAATCGCCGCGGGTCAATAAGCCATGAATAGCCTCAAAATCGAACAGCTGAGCCATCAATTCAGCATAATCCGTTACGCTGTCGATGACTTCGACGGTCATGCCATCCAGTTTCTGTAAACCGATTTCGGCGAGATCAATGTCGTCGCTGTCACTGATAAGGTATTCGCTGATTTCCAGGCTGTTATTAAAAATGCTACTGGTAATCGATTCCGGTGCCGGGCCGCCATTGGCGGTATTGAACTTGATGCCGAAGTCGCCATTTTCACCTGCAGGATTGTGGCTTGCTGACAGAATAATACCGCCAAAAGCCTGATATTTGCGGATAATGCAGGATGCTGCGGGTGTCGACAGTATTCCGCTCTGACCTACCCAGACATGGCTGAAACCATTGGCGGCTGCCATTTTCAGAATGATTTGTATGGCAGTCTGATTATAGTAGCGACCGTCACCGCCCACGACCAGCGTTCTGCCCCTGCAGTCGCCCAGAGCATTGAAAGTTGATTGAACAAAGTTCTCCAGATAATGGGCCTGCTGAAAGGTTTTGACTTTTTTCCGGAGCCCGGATGTACCGGGTTTTTGATCATCAAAAGGGGCGGTTTGCACCGTCATGAATGCCATAGATGCGTCCTGTTGAATTTGAGCATAAGAGCGGCTTTGTTGCTAGACTCAGCCTGTATATCCCGATTAACTATACTGACTCCATGAATAAGCCTCAACAGATTGATAGATCGCGTTTGTTACGACTGGCAACCTATGCTTCAGTTGCCACCGCAGTGACTTTGATCCTGGCGAAATTAATCGCCTGGTTTATCAGTGATTCGGTCAGTATTCTTGCCACTCTGATCGACTCCAGCCTTGATGCCCTGGCTTCGGTCATCAACATGATTGCCGTCCATCATGCACTGCAGCCAGCTGATCGCGAACATCGCTTCGGCCACGGTAAGGCAGAAGCACTGGCCGGACTGGGACAGTCGATGTTTATCGCCGGCTCAGCCGGCATATTACTGCTGCAGGGCATCAGCCGCCTGATTAATCCACAGCCACTTGAAAAAGGACTGGGCCTCGGCGTCGGTGTGATGCTGCTGTCTATCGTCGCCACACTCGCTTTGCTGAGTTTTCAGCGATATGTGATTAGACGCACGGACTCGACAGCGATTAAAGCCGATGCTTTGCATTATAAAACTGACCTGCTGGTTAACGGCAGTGTCATTGCGGCACTGTTACTGACTTTTTACGGCTGGAATTTTGTCGATCCCCTGTTTGCCATCGCGATTGCGCTGTTTATTCTCTACAGTGCCTGGCAAATTGTTCGTGAGGCAGTCAATTTGTTAATGGATCATGAGTTGCCGGATGAGGACAGAAAGAAAATTCGTGCCTTGATTACCCAGCACCCGTACGCGATTGGCTTCCATGATCTCAGAACCCGCCAGGCTGGTAATACCGTCTTTGTGCAACTGCACCTTGAGCTGGATGAAAATTTATCTCTGAAACAGGCACATGCAATCGCTGATGAACTTGAGAACAAGGTCGCCGAACTGTTTGATGACGCCGAGGTGATTATTCACGAAGATCCGGTTACCCATCTGCCGCCCGACACCACTAGCAGGAAATAGCGTACAAAATAACAGCGATCTCGTATAATTCGGCCTTGCAAAATGGAAGGGGACACAGTTATTTACAAGCCAGACTCAAGCACGCAATTGCTGTTGATTGCAGCGGTTGTTTTATTAACGCTGTTCATCATTCTCGTTCGTCGCCGTCTCGTCATGACCAGGAAAGGTCGCCGGCTCGACAAAATTCTGCGCAACTATAAACAGCAAGAGGTACGTTCTATTGTCATCCCTGATGGGATAGGCGGACTGCTGGAACTGGACCGGCTGATTCTCACCGAACGGGGGTTACTCGTCATTGAAACTTACCCAATGACCGGCCATCTGTTTGGCGCAGAGCAAATCGATCAGTGGACACAAATCATTGACGGACGCAGTTTCAAATTTGCCAACCCCCTGCACCATATTCAGAATGCAAAATATGCTTTGCAGCAACTGGCACCGAAAGTCCCGATTTTCTATCTTGTCGTGTTTACCGGTGACAGTGATTTCCCCAAGGGGAAACCGGACTATGTGTCTACACTGCAAACCCTCGAGCAGGACTTGCAAGCCATTCTCGAAGCGCCGAAGATGTCAGATAGTAGCTTAAAAGCCTGGAACAGAATTTTGAGGATTGGCCGAAAAAATGGTCAGGCAGTATTAAGAGAAGTGACATCCTGATGGAAACCAAACCGCTTGTTGTGGCAATTTCTTCCCGAGCCTTGTTTGACCTCGACGAAAGCCACAGGATATTTGAAGAGCATGGCACTGAGGCCTATTGCCGGCATCAAATCGAAAATGAAGATGTGCCGTTGGCGCCGGGCGGTGCGTTCAATCTCGCCCGCAAGCTGCTGGCACTGAACGATAACAATCCCAAGACGCCGAAAGTGGAAATCATTCTGCTGTCACGTAACAGTGCTGATACCGGGCTGCGTGTATTCAACTCGATTCAGCATCACAAGCTGTCTATTATCCGTGCGGTCTTCACTTCGGGTAGTAGTCCTTACCGATATGTCGCACCGTTTGGCGCCAATCTTTTTCTGTCGACCAGCCCGGAAGATGTGGCCATGGCACTCGATGCCGGCATTGCTGCAGCGACCATTCTGCCATCAAACGTCGGTAACAATAGCGAGTCGTCTGAACTGCGCATCGCATTTGATGGTGATGCCGTGTTGTTTTCCGATGATTCTGAAAAAATCTACAAGGAAAAAGGTCTGGAAGCTTTCACTGAAAATGAAACTCAAACTGCCAGAGAGCCCTTGCCCGGTGGCCCATTCAAAGACTTCCTGATGGCGCTTAACCGCATTCAGACCGAATATCCCGAGAATGACTCGCCCATTCGTACCGCCCTGGTGACGGCGCGCTCAGCGCCGGCGCATGAGCGGGTGATAAGAACGCTTCGGGCCTGGGATATCCGGATCGATGAAGCCATTTTCCTGGGGGGCAAACCCAAGGGCCAGTTTTTGAAAGCCTTTGGTGCTGATATCTTTTTTGATGATCAGGAACAGCACTGTCATTCAGCCAAGGAGCATGTTGCCACTGGCCACGTCCCTCATGGCGTTGCCAATAAAAAAACCATAATTAAGCAGGATTAACATTGGCCGTGCAACAAAGTCGAGCTGTCCATAACTGGATCAAACAGCTTAATGAAAAAGATATGCCGGTGTTTTCAGGCACTGTGGCTGAAGTCAGCGTGGTAGTGAACAGCAGTGACACCTCTGCCTCCGATGTCGCCAATGTTGTATTACGTGATGCCTCACTGACCGGCAGGGTGCTCAAAGCCGTTAACAGTTTTCATTTCAATCCCACCAATCACACGATTAATACCGTGTCCCGTGCGGTCATGGTGATGGGGTTTGATCAGGTCCGCGTACTGACCCTGTCCATGGTGCTGGTAGATAACCTGACACAAGGTTATCAACGGCAAAAGTTGATTGATGAAATGGCCAGCGCTTTTCATGCCGCCACCCAGGCGCAGGAGTTTGCCCGCATTAACAGGGTCGGTGATCCGGAAGACCTGTTCGTCGCTACCTTACTATCACGCCTGGGCAAGATGGCTTTCTGGGCTTTTGCTGGCAAGCAGGCTGACGATTTGCTGGAAAAGCTAGAGTCAGGCATGCCCGAAGCTGAAGCAGAGCGGGAAGTGCTTGGATTCGAGTTGAGCGAATTAACCAGAGCACTGAGTCAGGAGTGGCATCTCGGTGAAGTGGTTAATGATTATCTGCATGGCCGGATTGATAAAAACAAGGCTGCCTGCATTAATGCCGGACTGGCGCTGGCTGATGCAGCGAAAGCGGGCTGGGAAAGTGATGAAGCCCAACAGGCTATTTCTGAACTGGCCGCACAGTTCGATCTTGAACCGGATGAATTAGAGCAAACTGTGCTGAACAACGCCCTCAAAGCCCGGCAAGTCACCGAGCTGTATGGCAGCAAAGCAGCCAGTGAATTTATTCCTGTAGCGGAAACCGAGGATGAAGGCCTGATTGGCGAGACGCAGACGGACAATTCCGAAGTTTGTGTTGGAGAAACACAACCAAGCGGTTTCCCTGAGCCTGATATTCACTACCAGATGACAGTAATGCAGGAAATATCGGCTACAGTTCAGGAGCGGCCAAGTATTGGTATTATTCTGGAAATGGTACTGGAAGGCATTTACCGCGGTGTGGGCACTGACAGAGCCATGTTTGCCATGCTCAATCCGGAGCGCACACATCTGAGCTGTAAATATCTACTGGGTATGGGAGCGGATAAGCTACGCGAACAACTCAGTATTGACGTCCGCCGTGCCGAGAACATCTTTCACCAGATCATTCAAAGCCAGAAACCCCGGCTGTTACCGGGCGATCCGACACAACTGGGTGGTACTTTGTCACGCGAAACGCTTAGCCTTTTGGGTAAGCCACCTTATATGGTGATGCCCGCCATCGTAAAAAACAAAGTCATCGGGATTTTTTTCGCCGATCGAAATGCCAGTGGCCGTCCGCTGACTGAAAGTGACTTCCTGGCATTTCAGCAGTTCTGTCAGCAGGCAAACATGGGCTTAACCATTTTGGCGATGCAAGGGTAGTTTTATCATAGCCGACTAGCTATAATGTCGGACTTCTTCAGGCGGACTACACCGCTTGATAACCAGATTTTGCGAGAGTGGCGGAATTGGTAGACGCGCTGGATTTAGGTTCCAGTAGGGTAACCTGTGAGAGTTCGAGTCTCTCCTCTCGTACCAAATAACAATGAGGCAGATGGTGTCACACCATTCATGTCTTCACCCCATGTTTGAGGTAGATAATGCAAGTTACTGTAGAAAATGTGAGCGAACTCGGTCGCCGGATGACGGTGACAGTCGAAGATGCCAATATCGAAAAAGCAGTACAGGAGCGTCTCAAGTCAATCAGACCTAATGTCAAAATGGCTGGCTTCCGCCCTGGTAAAGTGCCCATGAATATGGTGGCACGTTCTCATGGTCCTGCTGCCAGACGCGATGTCATCGACTCACTGGTGCAGGAAAGCATGCGTGAAGCTTTCACTCAGGAAGGCATCAATCCCGCTGGTCCGCCTCACATCGACAGCATGGATGAAGAGGGCGAAAAATTCGTCTACACCCTTAATTACGAAGTTTTCCCTGAAGTTGACAGCATCAAGCTTGATGACATCACACTGGAAAAAACAGTGGCCGAAGTCACCGATGAAGATGTCGACAAAATGATTGAAACCCTGCGTGAGCAGCGCATGAGTTGGGAGCCGCTGAAACGCGGTGCCAAAGAAGGCGACGGGGTCACCATTGATTTCGTCGGAACCATTGATGGTGAAGAATTCCAGGGTGGTAAAGGCAAGGATGTTCTGATTGAACTGGGTGAAGGCAGAATGCTGCCGGAATTCGAAGAACAGTTGATCGGTAAAAAGGCTGATCAGGAAGTCGAAGTGACAATGACTTTCCCCGAAGACTATCGTGCTGAGCACCTGCAGGGCAAAACAGCCAAATTTGACGTGACCGTCAAACAGGTCGCGAAGAAAAAACTGCCTAAGCTCGATAAAGAGTTTGCTGCCATGTGTGGTGTTGAAGAGGGTATTGCAGCGCTGAAGAAAGAAGTCCGTGCCAACATGGAACGCGAACTGGCTTCTGCACTGAAAACCCTGAACAAACGCCGCGCCATGGACATGCTGGCCGAGAAAAATGAACTGGCTTTGCCGGAAGCACCGGTCGAGCGTGAAGCTCAATACCTCGCCGAGCAGGCTAAAAACAATCTCCGCAACCAGGGCGTCAATGTCGAAGGCATTCCCTTTGATCTGGAAAACTTCAAACCTAACGCGCAAAATCGCGTTAAGCTCAGCCTGCTGATCGGTAAGATTATTTCAGATAATGAAATCAAGCCTGATGAGGATCGTGTTAAGCAGGCAATTGATAACATTGCTGCCAGCTACGAAGATCCGGAAGAAGTAGTGAACTACTACATGAACAACCAGGAAAGACTGTCAGAAATTCAGATGACCGTGGTAGAGGATATGGTTGTTGAATGGATTTTTGACCATGTTAAAGTAGAAGAGAGTACATCAACATTCTCAGACGTCGTTAACGCTGTATCTAACTAATTGACGACGCTGATCTGGAATGCAGCCCGTGCTCATCTTTGTTGGGCACGGGCTGATTTTTTATTAGGATCCGGAAAATAGGACGGTTATGACAAACAAATTCTCTAACGAAGAATTCCCAGGTATACAAAACGCACTGGTCCCCATCGTTGTCGAACAGACTGCACGGGGTGAACGTTCTTATGATATTTATTCACGCCTGCTGAAAGAGCGCGTGATATTCCTGGTAGGACCGGTTGAAGATCAGATGGCCAATCTGGTTGTTGCCCAGTTGCTGTTCCTGGAGTCTGAAAATCCGGACAAAGATATCCACCTCTATATCAATTCGCCGGGTGGCGCTGTCACTGCCGGTATGGCGATTTATGACACGATGCAGTTTATCAAGCCTCATGTCAGTACCTTGTGTATCGGTCAGGCGGCCAGCATGGGTGCTGTGCTGCTGGCAGGCGGTGCAGCAGGTAAACGTTATTGTCTGCCTAACTCCAGGGTAATGGTCCACCAACCATTGGGCGGTTTTCAGGGCCAGGCCTCGGATATCGACATCCATGCCAAGGAAATCCTCAGTATCCGTGAACGCCTGAATGGAATTTTGGCCCATCACACTGGTCAAGATATTGAAACCATCCGTAACGATACGGACCGGGATAAGTTCATGAATGGCGATGAAGCAGTTGAATATGGTTTAATTGATTCTGTACTGACCAATCGTCCTACAGAAACGGCATAATCCGCCGATAATGATTACAGAAATGATGAGTAAGGTAGTGAGGCTATGAGCGACGACAAGAACAACGACGACAAATTACTCTACTGCTCTTTTTGCGGTAAAAGTCAGCATGAAGTCAAAAAGCTGATTGCTGGTCCGTCAGTGTTTGTTTGTGATGAGTGCGTCGATCTCTGCAATGACATTATTCGCGAGGAAATGCAGGAGATGTCTGCTGATGAAGCAGAGACAAAACTGCCGACGCCACGTGAAATCAATTCAGCACTCGACAATTACGTCATTGGCCAGGAAAAAGCCAAACGTTACTTGTCTGTGGCGGTTTATAACCACTACAAACGACTGCGCACCGGTCACAAAGACAATGATGTTGAGTTGTCGAAAAGCAATATTCTGCTGATAGGGCCGACCGGTAGCGGTAAGACGCTGCTGGCAGAAACACTGGCCCGGCAGCTCAATGTGCCGTTTACTATGGCAGATGCCACCACACTGACTGAGGCCGGTTATGTCGGTGAAGATGTGGAAAACATTATCCAGAAGCTGCTGCAGAAATGTGACTACGACGTCGACAAAGCCGAAACAGGAATTGTCTATATCGATGAAATCGACAAGATTTCACGCAAGTCTGATAATCCTTCCATCACCCGTGATGTGAGTGGTGAGGGTGTACAACAGGCGCTGCTGAAACTGATCGAAGGCACCATCGCCTCGGTTCCACCGCAGGGTGGACGCAAACATCCACAACAGGAATTTCTGCAGGTTGATACCAGCAAGATTTTGTTTATATGTGGCGGCGCTTTTGCGGGACTGGATAAAGTCATTCGCAACCGTACCCACAAAGGTGGAATTGGCTTCTCGGCTGAAGTGAAAAGCCTGGACGATCAACGCCCGCTCAGCGAAGCCTTGCGGTCGGTTGAACCGGAAGATCTGATTCAATACGGTCTGATTCCTGAGTTTGTTGGTCGTTTGCCGGTTGTCGCGACACTGGATGAACTGGATGAAGATGCCTTGATTCAGATTCTGACTGAGCCGAAGAACGCACTGACCAAGCAGTACAGCAGACTGTTCGAGATGGAAGGTGCTGAACTGGAGTTCCGTGACGATGCGCTGCGAGCTATTGCCCGCAAGGCAATGGAACGCAAAACCGGTGCACGTGGTCTGCGCTCTATCATCGAAAATGTACTGCTCGATACCATGTTTGAACTGCCCTCACTGGAGAATGTTTCAAAAGTGGTTATCGATGAAAGCGTTATTGCCGGCGAAAATTCACCCATTCTGATTTATGAAGATCAGAGTGCTGATATGGCCTCCGGCGATAAATAAGCCACTTTAACAATCTGCAGCCACAGTTCTCCGGCACTGCGGCATTTTCACCCTCCCGGCTGGCAGTTAATACTGTCAGCCAGGGCTGGCTGAAACTTACCTCTGTCATTTCATCTGACTTATATCCCGCATAGTTTTTGTTCAGCTTCTGCTGATTTAGCCTGATTCTCTGCCGGGGCTGGCTTGCAAAACCATATCAACAATAACCATGGCAAAGGGGAGCAGACTGGCGCCAGATAAATTGCGTAAATAATAAAACTCAACGCTTGATATCCTGAAGTGTGTCCCCATATTGAAACCATGTTTGATTTGAGTGTCGCTGGCACTTGTAAGAGGTTCCCCAATGGAAAATGAAGTAAAAACCACCAACGATAACAGCATGAAAGTTGTGCCTGTCCTGCCGTTGCGTGACGTTGTTGTCTATCCCTATATGGTCATTCCGCTGTTTGTCGGCAGGGATAAATCTATCAAGGCTTTGGAAGTTGCGACAGATGAGAATAAGCAGGTACTGCTTCTGGCACAGAAAGACTCATCCGAAGACGCACCGGAATCTGATGGTCTCTATGAAACGGGAACACTTGCCAACATCCTGCAGTTACTGAAACTGCCTGATGGAACTGTCAAAGTGCTGGTTGAAGGTACACAGCGCGCGCGAGTGGCCTACTTCAACACAAACACCGAATATCTGGAAGCAGAGGTCGCAACGTTTGTAGACGATACGACCGATGACCGTGAATCAGATGTACTGATGCGTACGCTGATGGGACAGTTCGAACAATACGTCAAACTTAATAAAAAGATTCCGCCGGAAGTGATTGCCTCGCTATCCAGTATTGACGATATTTCGCGCATGGCTGACACGGTTGCCGCCCATATGAGCCTGAAGCTCGAAGACAAGCAGAATTTGCTTGAAATGAGCGACGTGAAAGCACGTGTTGAAAAGCTGATGGCCTTTCTCGAAGGTGAAATTGATATTCAGCAAATCGAGAAACGTATTCGCAATCGCGTCAAGAAACAAATGGAGAAAAGCCAGCGCGAATATTATCTGAACGAACAGCTTAAAGCGGTTCAGAAAGAGCTGGGTGAAATTGACGAAACCGCTAATGAAACGGACGAACTCGAAGCCCGTATCAACAAAGCCGGTATGCCAGCTGAGGCGCGTGAAAAAGCAGAATCAGAACTGAAAAAACTGCGCATGATGTCGCCGATGTCAGCGGAAGCGACCGTAGTTCGTAACTATATCGAATCACTGCTGGAAGTGCCCTGGAAAAAACGTTCACGCGTGACCCTGGATCTGGATCGTGCAGAAAAAGTACTGGAAGAAGATCACTACGGTCTGGAAAAGGTCAAAGAGCGTATTCTCGAGTATCTGGCGGTACAAAAACGCGTCAAGAAACTCAAAGGCCCAATCCTGTGCCTGGTCGGCCCGCCCGGTGTTGGTAAAACCTCTATCGCGCAATCGATTGCACGTGCCACCAACCGTAAATACACACGGATGGCATTGGGTGGGGTACGTGACGAGGCCGAAATTCGTGGTCACCGCCGCACTTACATTGGTTCCATGCCGGGTAAAGTCATTCAGAACATCTGTAAAACTGGCGTTAAAAATCCATTGTTCCTGCTTGATGAAATCGACAAGATGGCACAGGATTTCCGTGGTGACCCGGCTTCAGCGTTGCTGGAAGTCCTGGATCCGGAACAGAACTCGACATTCGCCGATCATTATCTGGAAGTGGAATATGACTTGTCGGATGTGATGTTTGTCTGTACCGCTAACACCCTGAATATTCCTGATGCGCTGCGTGACCGGATGGAGATTATTCGTCTGGCGGGTTACACCGAAGATGAAAAATTAAATATTGCCGTTAAGTATCTGTTACCAAAAGCAATAAAACAGAATGGTCTGAAAGCGGATGAGGTAGAAATTACCGAAGAAGCGATTATGGAAATCATCCGCCGCTATACCCGTGAAGCAGGGGTTCGCAGTCTTGAGCGTGAAATTTCCAAGATTTGCCGCAAACTGGTCAAGCAGATTCTGCAGGAGAAAAGCAAAGAAAAACTGGTGGTCACAGCCGATAACATCGAAGATTATCTTGGTGTATATCATTACCAATATGGTGTCGCTGAGGAAAGCGATCGTATCGGTCAGGTCACCGGCCTGGCCTGGACCGAAGTCGGTGGTGAATTACTGACGATTGAATCCGCTGTGATGCCGGGTAAAGGCAAATCAGCCTATACCGGTAAACTCGGTGATGTGATGCAGGAATCGATTCAAGCTGCGACAACGGTAGTGCGTTCACGCTCTACAGAGTGGGGCATCAGCGAAGATTTCCTGCAAACACATGATTTGCATGTCCACGTACCCGAAGGCGCGACACCGAAAGATGGTCCAAGCGCTGGTGTAGGTATGTGCACCGCACTGGTGTCTGCGATTACCGGTATCCCGGTCAAATCCAATGTGGCCATGACCGGGGAAATCACCCTGCGTGGAGAAGTGCTGGCAATCGGTGGTCTCAAAGAGAAGCTGCTGGCCGCTCATCGTGGGGGCATCGACACCGTGTTGATCCCGCAGGATAACGTTAAAGATCTCAGAGAGATCCCGGACAATGTCAAACAGGGGCTTAAAATATTACCTGTTCGCTGGATCACGGAAGTGCTGGAAGTCGCGCTGCAACATATGCCGCATGGTACCGAGACCAGTGGTGAAGCCGAAAGCGTTATTGCCAGTGAAAAATCCAGTTATCATGAGGTAAACTCTCCTCAGAAAAGACACTGATAACTTCGGGAGCAGGCAATGACACTGATTCAGCAACAACGCTTATTGGGCGCGGTACTACTGGTTTGCCTGATTGGTGTCATTGCCTGGTTTTTACTCGATACAGTAGAGCAGAACCAGCCGGCTCAGCCGCAGGAAGAGCCGATTGCTTTTGATTCAGTGATAGAGCCGATTCCTGAAGATGTTGAAGTGGTTGAGCCGGTTGAAGAGGCGATGCTTGACCCGCAGGGCCTGTCTCAGGCGGACGCCGAAGATGAGCCACAAACAAGTACTGAGACAGAAAAAGCCAGCACTGTGTCGGCTGAGTCGAGTCCGGAGCCGGAACCCGCTCCCAAGCCTGAGCCAAAAGCTGCACCGGACCCTGAGCCGGCACCAGTGCCTCAAACTGAGCCGGATACAGAGCAGCAAAAACCTGAGAGTCAGCCCGCAGCGACATCAACGGCCGAACCAAAATGGGTGCTGCAGCTGGCCAGTTTTTCGGTACGTGAAAACGCTGATGCTTTATCCGCTCAGCTCAAACAGATGGGTTATGACCCAATGATCGAAACGATCTCCAGTGCCGGCACCCTGATCTACCGTGTCAGACTGCAGCCTGTTACTGATCGAATCAAGCTGCAGCAGACCGCCCAGACCTTGAGTCAGAAACTCAAATTAAATGCTCAAATCCTGCAACATAATCCCTGATTTGTGGTCTCACTTATCTCTGCAACATAACTGTAAAAAGGCTGGGTTGTTGTCGGCCAATCTGTTAGAATTCGCACTTTAAAACGCAGGGTTTTGCGGAGTCTATATGGTTTGGGTTGATTACCTGATTATCGGGATTATCGCCCTCTCGGCCGGTATCAGTATCGTCCGTGGGTTTATGAAAGAGGTACTCTCGCTGATCAGTTGGATCCTGGCATTCTGGGTCGCCCTGATGTTCCACTCTCATCTATCAACCCTGTTGGCAAATTACATTTCCACCCCATCAATCAGATTATTTCTGGCGTTCTTCATTTTATTTGCTGTGACGTTGATATTGGGGGCCCTGGTTAATCACGTTATCTGTCAGGTGGTTGAAAAAACCGGCCTGACCGGCACGGATCGCTCGCTGGGCGTAGTCTTCGGTTTACTGCGTGGACTCGCCATTGTGACAATTTTGGTTCTGGCTGCAGGCGCCACACCCATGCCTGCTGATATATGGTGGCAGAACTCACTGCTTATCGATCACTTTGTGAAACTGGCACTCTGGGTCCGGGAGTTTTTACCGGCAGAGATTGCACAACACATCAACTACAACTAAATCCTGACAGGGCAATTTATGTGCGGAATTATTGGTATTGTTGGTCATTCTGAGGTTAACCAGGCCTTATATGATGGATTGACCGTGTTGCAGCATCGGGGTCAGGATGCCGCCGGCATCATGACATGTGACCAGCAAGGTAAGTTTTTTCTGCGTAAGGATAACGGTCTGGTTAAGGACGTGTTTCATACCCGGCATATGATCCGGCTCAAAGGCAAAATGGGTATTGGCCATATTCGTTATCCCACCGCGGGCTGTTCCAGCTCTGCTGAATCACAACCTTTTTACGTTAACTCTCCGTTTGGTATTGCCCTTGCACATAATGGCAATCTGACCAACACTAAGATTCTCAAAGAAGAACTGTTTCAGACCGATCGCCGTCATCTCAATACTGACTCTGATTCAGAAGTCCTGCTCAATGTCCTGGCACATGAGCTGCAAAACAGCAGCAAACTCAAACCGCAACCCGATGATGTCTTTAATGCAGTGAAAGAAGTGCATCGACGTTGTCGTGGTGCCTATGCCGCCGTCGCCATGATTTCCGGCGTTGGTGTGCTGGCATTTCGTGATCCCTATGGCATTCGCCCCGTTGTTATCGGTAAGCGCGAAACTGCCAAAGGCACAGAGTACATGGTGGCTTCCGAGAGTGTCGCGGTTGATATTCTGGACTTTGAACTGGTCCGCGATGTTGAACCGGGTGAATGTGTTTTTATTGACACTGAAGGCAATTTCCATTCTCAACAGTGTGCCCAGAACCCGGTTAAATCGCCTTGTATCTTTGAATACGTTTATTTTGCCCGGCCGGATTCAATGATGGATGGTATTTCTGTTCATAAGAGTCGTATGCGAATGGGCACCAAACTGGCCGAGAAAATCAAACGCGACTTTCCCGAGCATGATATTGATGTGGTGATTCCGATTCCGGATACCAGCCGAAGCGCCGCGCTTCAACTTTCCTACGATTTGGGCGTGGTTTATCGCGAAGGTTTTATCAAGAACCGATATATCGGCCGTACTTTTATCATGCCCGGCCAGACCATGCGTAAAAAATCCGTGCGTCAGAAGCTGAACGCGATTGATCTGGAATTCCGCGGCAAAAATGTGCTGCTGGTTGATGACTCGATAGTTCGTGGCACGACATCACAGCAAATTGTGCAGATGGCACGCGATGCCGGCGCGAATAAGGTCTACCTGGCATCGGCCGCACCGCCTGTCCGTTTCCCTAATGTTTACGGCATTGATATGCCATCCGCAACAGAGTTTGTAGCGCATGACCGCAACGTCGAAGAGATTGCCAAAGAGCTCGGTGTAGACTGGTTGATTTACCAGGACCTGCCTGATCTCGTTGCCGCCATAAACAAGAAGAGCAACGTCGAACGCTTTGATACCTCTTGCTTTGATGGCGATTATATTACCGGCGATATCGATGCGAATTATCTCTATTACATCGATGCACTGCGTAATGATGCCAATAAGCAATCAAAAGAAAAGGGTAACGCCGTCATCGAATTGCACAATAACGCTTGATGCGGCATGCCGCTTGCTTTGATGCGTTTTGCTGTTTAGTCACAATTCTTATATAATCCCGTCGATTATGCGCCAGCAATTACCAAAAGAGATTGACCCGTTTCGTTTTGCCAATACCGGGCGTGAACTGGACGGCAAGGTGGATCTGGCCGAAATGCCACGCCTGGCTGAGTCATTACGTCACACTGACGGGGTGGTCAAGGTCTGGATGCGGTTTGATATCGATGATACCGGCACGCCATTTATGGAAGGCCGCTTCGAAACCACCTTGTCCTTGACCTGCGAGCGTTGCCTGCAGGAAATGACATTGCCAATGGAAATTGACAGTCTGCTTGGATTGGTTCGCCATGAAAAGTTGGCAGAAAAACTGTCTGATCAGTACGAACCCTGGGTGGTTGATGATACTGAACTGACCGATCCTGTGTCAGTGGTTGAAGATGAGTTGATTCTGGCACTGCCCCTGGTGCCAAAGCATGATGAAGACTGTTTGCCTGATGAGGCTAAGTTTTCAGGGGATGAAGAAGTGGAAGAGAAAGAGGCGAAGCCGACATCTCCGTTTTCAGTGCTGTCATCACTGAAAACAAAAAAATGATTTGAATTTAATTTTAGGGTTAGGAGTTTAACTAATGGCTGTTCAACAAAACAAAAAGAGTGCTTCACGTCGTGGCATGCGCCGTTCACACGATGCGCTGAAAGGTTCAACGCTGTCTGTCGACGCAACCACAGGTGAACTGCATCGCCGTCACCATGTGTCTGCTGACGGTTACTACCGTGGCCGTAAAGTCGTTGCAGATAAGAGCGAATAAGGCCTGGATAGACATTGAGCCTGACGATATCTATTGATGCTATGGGCGGGGATCACGGACCTGAGGTCGTGATCCCCGCTGCCTTATCAGCGCTGAAAAAACATCCCGAGGTCAACTTCATCCTCGTGGGTGACAAAGATACTCTCACTTATCACCTGCAAAAGCATAATGTGCTGGATGACCCGCGCATGCAGATTCATCATGCTTCGCAGAAAGTGGAAATGGATGATCTGCCGTCCCAGGCACTGCGTGGTAAAAAAGATTCATCCATGCGGGTAGCGATCAATCTTGTGAAAGAGGGTATGGCTGCCGCCTGTGTCAGTGCCGGCAATACCGGTGCGCTGATGGCGACTGCCCGTTTCGTGCTGAAAACCTTACCCGGGATTGAGCGTCCCGCCATCGTGACAGCCTTGCCAACCATGACCGGACATACCTATGTCCTGGATCTGGGCGCTAACGTTGATTCCAGTGCCGCCCACCTGGTGCAGTTTGCTGTGATGGGGTCGGTATTGGCAGAACTGGTCGATGGCAAACCCAATCCAACCGTAGGCCTGCTCAATATCGGCTCAGAAGAGATCAAGGGCAATGAACGCGTTAAAGAAGCATCACGCTTGCTTGAACAAACCGATCTCAACTATCAGGGATATGTGGAAGGTGATGGCCTGTATCACGGTGAAGTCGATGTGCTTGTCTGTGATGGTTTTGTCGGAAATGTGGCGCTGAAAGCCAGTGAAGGTGTCGCCCACATGATTCGTCATTATCTGCGCGAAGCCTTCACACGAAACTGGCTGACCAAACTGGCTGCGATTATTGCGTCGCCGGTACTCAAACAATTCCGTCGTGATCTGGATCCGCGTGCCTTCAACGGCGCCAACCTGATTGGTCTGCAGGGTATCGTCATTAAAAGCCATGGCGGGGCAGATGCTTTTGCTTTTGCCAATGCTATTGATATAGCCATTGTCGAAGCCAAGAAAGATGTACCCAAAAATATCAGCAAGCATCTGGATGTACTGCTGGAGGGGCAGGTGCTGTGATTTATTCCCGCATTGCCGGCACCGGCAGCTATTTACCTGAGAAAGTACTGACCAACCACGATCTTGAAAAAATGGTGGATACCACTGATCAGTGGATCACGGACCGTACCGGTATCAAGAAACGCCATATTGTGGCGGATGACGAGACCACGACTGATCTGGCTTATCAAGCTGCTATCAAAGCGATGGAAGCGGCCGGTATCAGTAAAAATGATATCGATATGATTATCGTCGCCACCACAACACCGACACGTATTTTCCCCAGCACCGCTTCATTGCTGCAGGAAAAACTGGGTATTGGTGGTTGTCCTGCCTTTGATATCCAGGCTGTCTGTACCGGTTTTGTTTACGCACTGACCGTCGCCGATAAGTTTATCAAGGCCGGAGGTGTCAATAACGTGCTGGTCATCGGCGCGGAGGCTTTTTCCCGCATTGTTGACTGGACGGACCGTAATACCTGTGTCTTGTTCGGTGATGGTGCCGGTGCCGTTGTTCTGCAGGCTTCGGAAGAGCCGGGTATCTTATCGACCCATATTCACTCTGACGGTAATTTCAATCAGTTACTGCATGTACCCTCCGGGCCGGGTTCGAAGGGCTTCAATGAGGACACAGCCTATGTCGACATGCAGGGTAATGAAGTCTTCAAAGTTGCCGTCAAGACGCTCAGCACCATTGTTGATGAAACACTGGAAGCTAATAATATGGATAAAAAAGATGTGGACTGGTTGATTCCACATCAGGCGAATATCCGTATCATTGCCGCTACTGCGCGTAAATTAAACATGTCGATGGATCATGTGGTCGTCACTGTCGATGAGCATGGCAACACCTCAGCAGCTTCGATTCCACTGGCGCTCGATGTTGCAGTCCGTGATGGTCGAATCAAACGTGGCGAAACCTTATTATTCGAAGCTTTCGGTGGTGGATTCACCTGGGGCTCAGCACTCATTAAATACTGATCATTCAGAGGGTTTTTGATGAAATCAGCATTCGTTTTCCCTGGTCAAGGTTCACAGTCAGTCGGCATGCTCGCTGACTTGGCTGCCGAATTCAGCATTGTCGGCGATACATTCGAGCAAGCCTCAGCCGCACTGGGCTATGACCTCTGGCAATTAGTTGCAGCAGGTCCAGAAGAACAATTAAACCAGACTGATCGTACTCAGCCGGCGATGTTAACTGCCGGTGTTGCGGTCTGGCGTGTCTGGCAGTCTGTCTCAGAGATTAAGCCTGCTTATTTCGCCGGTCACAGTCTGGGAGAGTACACCGCACTGGTTGCTGCTGATGCGCTGGACTTTGCTGATGCCGTCAAGCTGGTTGAAAAACGCGGTCAATTCATGCAACAGGCCGTACCGGTTGGCGAGGGTGCGATGGCCGCTATTCTGGGGCTCGATGATGATATCGTTCGTGACCTGTGTGCTGAGGCTTCTGCGCAGGGTGTGGTTGAAGCGGTTAACTTCAACTCTCCGGGACAGGTCGTTATTGCCGGCAGTACAGCAGCAGTCAAACGGGCGATTGAACTCGCCACCGAAAAAGGCGCCAAGCGTGCATTGCAATTACCGGTCAGCGTTCCCTCGCACTGTGAACTGATGAAGCCAGCAGCAGAACAACTCGCCGCTGAACTCGACAAGATTGATGTGCGCATGCCGTCAACGCCAGTGATTCATAATGCCAGTGTGACCGCTGCCAGCGATACCAATGAACTCAAACAGTTGCTCGCAGCGCAGCTTTACAGTCCGGTTCGCTGGGTTGAAACCATCCAATGGTTTGCTACTCAGGGGGTGGACACCGTTGTTGAAAGCGGTCCTGGTAAAGTGCTGGCTGGTCTCAATAAGCGTATTGATAAAAGCCAGATGGCGTTGCCACTGTTTGATCCGGCTACGCTGGAAAAATTACAACAAGCTTTGGGAGAAGGATGATGAGCCTGGAAGGTAAAGTTGCGCTGGTGACTGGCGCTACCCGTGGTATTGGTCGTGCAATCGCACTGAGTCTGGGTGAGCAGGGCGCTACGGTTATTGGTACTGCCACTTCCGAAAATGGTGCCGAGACTATCAGCAGCTTCCTCAAGGAAGCCGGTTTCAACGGCAAGGGTGTTGTGCTCAATGTCACTGATGCCGATGCAATTGAATCCGTTGTCTCCGCCATCGAAACTGAATTTGGTGCTCCGGACATTCTGGTTAATAACGCTGGTATTACTCGTGACAACCTGCTGATGCGGATGAAGGATGAAGAGTGGGATGACATCATCAACACTAACCTGACGCCGGTTTTCAAGCTCAGCAAGCGTTGCCTGCGAGCGATGACTAAAGCCCGCTGGGGCAGAATCATTACTATCACCTCCGTTGTCGGTGTGATGGGGAATGCCGGACAGTCTAACTATGCTGCCGCAAAAGCCGGTGTCATCGGTTTCAGTAAATCGCTGGCCAGAGAAGTTGGTGCCCGTGGCATTACCGTCAATACGGTGGCTCCCGGCTTTATTGACACCGATATGACCAGTGGACTGGCCGAAGCACATAAAACCGCGCTGCTGGAACAGGTACCTGTAAAACGTCTGGGTGAACCTGAAGAAGTTGCCGCGGCGGTCAGTTTTCTGGCCAGCCCGAGTGCCGCTTACATTACAGGTGAAACCCTGCATGTAAACGGCGGTATGTATATGAGTTAATCAGCGCTAAGCGTATGATGGCACTGATTTTTATTGATGGGACTGTTGCGCTTACCGGCGTTTAGCTTGTCTCCATGGTGCTGGCACTATAAAATGCCAGCACATTGTTTGATGTATTAACCACCAAAGGAAACATTAGTTATGAGTGATATCGAAGCTCGCGTAAGAGAAATCGTTGTTGAGCAACTGGGCGTGAACGCAGATGAAGTCACTGCAGACGCTTCATTTATCGACGACCTGGGCGCTGACTCTCTGGACACCGTAGAACTGGTCATGGCACTGGAAGAAGCATTCGAATGTGAAATCCCAGACGAAGAAGCTGAGAAAATCACCACAGTTAAAGAAGCTGTTGCATATATTAACGCTCACCAGTCTTAATATAGCTGAAGGCTTGAAGATAGCCGTCTAGTGTGTGTTCACGCTAGGCGGCTATGTTGTGTATAGCAGTGCTCTATCACGATAATATTGCTGCGTTTCATTTTCTTCTCCAGCTTTAGTTGAACCTGTTGTGCGGTGCGGTGAAGCTGAGCACGCCTTCCAGGCTGAAATGTGACAATCTTATCTTGAGAGAGTATCGGTTTTGAGGGGAAATCCTGATGTCTAAAAGACGTGTTGTGGTGACCGGCCTGGGTGCCGTCACTCCTGTTGGCCTGACAGTGAAAGAAAGCTGGAACAATATCGTTGCCGGCAAAAGTGGAGTGGCACCACTGACGCTGTTCGATGTGTCTGATTTCAGTGTGCGTTTTGGCGCTAATGTGAAAAACTTCGACGTCACCAGCGTCATTCCCAAAAAAGATGCCAAGAAAATGGATACCTTCATCCATTACGGTATCGCTGCGGCCAAAGAGGCCATCGAAGACTCAGGCCTTGAAGTCACAGAAGAAAATGCCGAACGTATCGGGGTGGTTATCGGTTCCGGTATTGGTGGTTTACCGGGTATCGAGGCGGGTTACGACAATTACCTCAGCGGCGGTCCGCGTAAGATCTCTCCTTTTTTTGTACCCAGCAATATTATCAACATGATCTCCGGCAATCTGTCGATCATGTACGGTATGAAAGGGCCTAACACGGCTATCGTGACTGCCTGTTCCACCGGAACACACTGTATCTCTGCCGCGGGGCGAATGATTCAGTACGGTGAAGCCGATGTCATGATTGCCGGCGGTGCAGAAATGGCAACATCAAAAACCGGTTTGGGTGGTTTTGCTGCCGCGCGCGCTTTGTCAACACGTAATGATGATCCGGAATCGGCCAGCCGCCCATGGGATAAAGATCGCGATGGTTTTGTTCTGGGTGATGGCGCCGGTGTGTTGGTACTGGAAGAATATGAACATGCGGTTAAACGTGGCGCCACCATTTATGC
>NZ_VENF01000002.1 GCF_009711715.1 Methylophaga sp.
TTGCGGGCATTTCTATGCCGCTGTTCAGCGAGGAGCGGGCTCAGGGCAGAATAGAAGCAGCACTGGCCGCCAGAAATGAAGTGACCTATCGCCGTCAGGACGTGTTGCTGCAACTTCATACGCAATTATATCGCGCCTATTCAGGTCGTAGTCAGGCCATCACCAGCATTCAGAAGCTGCAACAACAAATTATCCCCAAACTTAACACCAGCCTGGAGCAGACACGCGTGGGTTATCAGCGTGGACTCTATAGTTATCTGGATTTACTCACTGTCAGACAGGATTTGCTCAACGCCAGACGTGCTGTTATCGAGGCTGCCACAGCAGCGCTCAAATACGAGGCTGAAATTGAGCAACTGACAGCAGAGCCACTGGCTGAAACGGAGTAAACAAAATGTATCAGAAAAAAATGTTTGAAAAACGATGGATTAACTTTTCCTTGAACAGCGGTCTATCAATCCTGTCGGCACTGTTGCTGATAACCGCCGCATCACCTGTTATCGCTCAAAACGAGCATGAACATGCTGATAAGCAAACTGAACAACACGAATCAGAGGCTGACCATAAGCATGATTCAGCGTCTGAGAGTTCTTCGCACAAAGAAGAGAAGTCGCACAGTGTCGATCAGCATCAGCATGACGAACAAACGCATAATTCAACTGAATCTCACAGTGAGCATGCTTCACCTGCGACCGCTAATGAGGATGAGCACGGGCATGGGCATGAAAGTGAAGAGGAAAATCACGTTGAAATCGATGATGAGATGGCCCGTCAACAAGGCCTCGCTACCGCGAAAGCCCTGGCCGGAGAGGTATCACTGACGACCAAGCTCTATGGCAGGATTGTACTTTCACCTGATCAGGTGAGTCAGGTCAGAGCCCGTTTTCCTGGCCGAATTACCCGCGTTAATGTGAACTTTGGTGATGAGGTTAAAAAAGGGCAGTTACTGGCGAGTGTGGAATCCAATAACAGTTTGCAGAGCTACAACCTGCGTGCTCCCATCTCAGGCACGATTACAGCAAAAGAAGCCAGCACAGGCGAAATCGCCACTGATCAAGTCCTGTTCATCATTACCGATACCAATTCACTGTGGGCAGAGCTTAAAGTGTTCCCTGAGCAGGCTGCTGCAATAAAAGCCGGGCAAAAAGTTCACCTGTTGAATGGTGAACGAAAGTTTGAGTCCAGTATCAAGCAACTGCTGCCAAGTAATCAGGCCCAGCCATACAGAATTGCCCGTGTTCCCATTAAAAACGCAGAAGCAACCCTGTTTCCGGGCTTATTAGTGGAAGCACAAGTCATTATCCAGCAAGAAACCGTGGACATCAGAATTCCCAACAGTGCCATTCAACGCTATGAAGGCTCACAAGTTGCCTTTCTCAAAACGGATGGAAAATATCAGGTTAAACCACTGAAATTGGGTATTTCCGATGGCAGATACAGCGAAGTGTTATCCGGACTCCGGCAAGGCGATGAAATCGTCGTAGAGAACAGCTACCTCATTAAGGCTGATCTGGAAAAAGAAGGCGCGGCACACGCCCACTAATACGGAGTTCTGCATGATAAATAAAATTCTATCGTTCTCAATTGAGAGACGGGGCCTGATGTTGTCCCTGATATTCCTCATTATCGGTCTGGGTGTATGGAGTTACCAGAAATTGCCGATTGATGCGGTTCCTGACATCACCAATGTACAAGTACAAATCAATACCAAAGCACCCGGCTATTCGCCACTGGAGGCAGAACAGCGCATCACTTACCCGGTCGAAAGAGCCATTGCCGGTCTGCCAAATCTTGATTACACCCGCTCCATCTCCCGCTATGGGCTATCACAAGTCACTGTGATATTTGAGGAAGGAACGGATCTCTATTTCGCGCGTAATCTTATCAATAATCGCCTTGCGGTCATCAAAGGCTCATTGCCTGAAGGGCTTGAACCTGAAATGGGGCCTATTGCGACAGGACTGGGCGAGATTCTGATGTACACGGTGACAGCCGAACCGGGGGCCAGACAGGATGACGGCACACCTTATGATGCCACCGATTTACGCGTGATTCAGGACTGGGTAATCAAGCCACGACTTGAGCGTGTTAAAGGTATCACTGAGGTGAATACCAATGGCGGCTATGACAAGCAATATCATGTTCAGCCCGATCCCACGAAGTTATTAAATTTTGGTGTCAGCCTCAGTGAACTGAAACAGGCCTTAATGCGTAATAACGATAATCGGGGGGCCGGTTATATTGAACGCTTTGGCGAACAAATTCTGGTTCGATCACCGGCACAGCTCAAGACTATCGAAGATATTCGCCATGTCGTGGTGAAAAATATTAATGATCGGCCAGTATTAGTCAAAGACGTTGCCGAGGTCGTCATTGGAAAGCCGCTTCGTAGCGGTGCTGGCACGCGTGATGGTAAAGAAACCGTTGTAGGCACGGTGATGATGCTGGTCGGTGAAAACTCACGTGAGGTTTCTGAGAGAGTCGCAAAGGAACTTAAATCGATTCAATCCTCACTGCCGGAAGGTGTCATCGCTGAAGCGGTCTATAACCGCACAACACTAGTCGACAAGGCTATCAAGACGGTGCAGAAAAACCTGCTGGAAGGGGCTCTGCTGGTCATCGTTGTGTTGTTTTTGCTGTTGGGGAACATCCGGGCCGCGTTAATTACTGCGGCCGTCATACCGCTGGCCATGATGGCAACATTTACCGGCATGGTCCAAGCGGGTATTTCTGCCAACCTGATGAGCCTGGGGGCGCTCGACTTTGGTTTGATTGTCGATGGCGCTGTGATTATCGTTGAAAACGCGATCCGCAGGCTATCTATCGCACAAAGACAGGCTGGGGGAATATTACCCTTAAAAGAACGTTTACAAGTTGTTTTTGAAGCCACTAACGAAGTAATTCGGCCTAGTCTGTTCGGTGTGACCATCATTACCGTCGTATACATTCCCTTGTTTTCCCTCACTGGTGTTGAAGGGAAGATGTTTGAACCGATGGCTGCAACAGTCATTATTGCCCTAGTTTCTGCCATGATCTTCACACTCACCATCGTGCCGGCTGCCGTGGCGACGTTCATGGGAGGCCGGGTCAAGGAAAAAGAGAGTCTGCTTATCAGTGGTGCAAAATGGCTTTATCGTCCCGTCTTGCTGCTCAGTCTGAAGTTGCGCTGGGTCGTTCTCCTTGTTGCCGCCATTATCGTTGCAGTATCAATCAATGTGGCCAGCAAAATGGGTTCTGAGTTTATCCCGCAACTTAACGAAGGGGATATTGCACTGCATGCGCTTCGCAGTATCGGCACCAGTCTTGAGCAATCCATTAAGATGCAAGAACTGCTCGAGCAACGGTTAAAGGAATTCCCGCAAGTTGATAAAGTCTTTGCCAAATTGGGGACACCGGAAGTTGCCACGGATCCTATGCCGCCGAATGTGGCCGATACTTTCCTGATCCTTAAACCAAGAAGTGAATGGCCGCAGCCGGACCTGCCCAAGCGTGAACTTATCGCTCAAATTGAAGCTGCAGTGAAACAACTGCCGGGCAATAATTATGAGTTTACCCAACCTATCGAAATGCGCTTTAACGAGCTGATTTCAGGGGTTCGCGCCGATGTGGGTATTAAGGTGTTCGGCGACGATTTGGACTTGATTAAGCAAAATGCAGAAGCCGTTCTGGCCGTGATTCAGGAGATACCGGGTAGTGCAGATGCGCGTCTTGAACAAGTGGATGATATGCCCATGCTGACGGTCGAGCCCAAGCGCATGGCAATGTCACGATATGGTCTCGATGTGGATGATTTGCAGGATATGATCTCTACTGCGGTGGGCGGCGGTATGGCCGGTCTCATTTATGATGGCGATCGACGTTTCAAGCTTATGGTGCGTCTACCGGAAAAAATCAGAGAAGATATTGAGGCGCTTTCAGTGCTTCCAGTCAGCCTGCCGGATGGCGATTATGTCCCTCTCTCTGAAGTGGCCACGGTCGAACTGATCCAGGCTCCCAGTCAGATTTCCAGGGAAAATGCCAAACGACGAGTGGTTGTCACCAGTAATGTCAGAGGACGCGATCTCGGGTCATTTGTCCAGGAAGCGCAGCAACGCATTGCAGAGCAAGTTGAGCTGCCCCCGGGATACTGGGTTGAATACGGCGGCACCTATGAACAACTGCAGTCAGCCAGTCAAAGACTGTCCATCGTCGTACCTGTAACGCTACTGATTATCATGGGCTTACTAGTGACCGTGTTGGGCTCGTTCCGTGATGCAGCCATTATTTTTACCGGTGTGCCACTGGCGCTAACGGGGGGCGTAATGGCGCTTCTGCTCAGAGATATGCCGCTCTCCATTTCAGCCGGTGTCGGATTTATCGCCTTGTCTGGGATTGCAGTGCTCAATGGCCTGGTGATGCTGGCATTTATCCGCGACTACTGGCATAGCCACGGAGACTTGCATAAAGCGATTGTCGAGGGCGCGATGACGCGGTTGCGGCCCGTACTGATGACCGCTTTAGTGGCAAGTCTGGGTTTTGTTCCTATGGCACTCAATACCGGTACCGGCGCTGAAGTGCAAAGACCGCTGGCGACAGTCGTGATTGGGGGCATTATTTCCTCAACGTTATTGACGCTGGTTGTGTTACCGGCACTTTATAAGTTGATTCATAGTAGAGATAAAAAAACCTAGCCGGCGATGCTGAGTCCGTTGCTGGTCATGATATGACAGCAGCGGCGTATTTCAGCACAAGAAGTCGCTGTGTTGTTGAGAACATTGGAGCGTTTTTATGCATAATCACAATAGTCAGGATGAGACAAATTCACGACGTATTGGCCTGGTGTTTTTGCTGAATTTTGGCTTCACCATCATTGAGTTTATCGGTGGCCTGCTGACCAACAGTACCGCGATTATGGCCGATGCGGTACATGATCTGGGTGATAGTCTTTCTATTGGTAGTGCCTGGCTGTTATCACGCTGGGGGCAGAAAACAGCTAATAATGAGTTCACCTACGGTTACCGCCGCTTAACCTTATTTGGTGCCTTTTTAAACAGTATTGTGCTTATTGCCGGTTCCATTTGGGTGCTCACTCAGGCCATACCCCGTCTTTCTGATCCAGTGATGCCAGTCACTGAAGGTATGCTCGCCTTAGCCATATTGGGTGTGACCATTAATGGGTTTGCGGCTTATCGTATTAGCAAAGGCAGTACGATGAATGAAAAAGTGCTGAACTGGCATTTACTGGAAGACGTGCTGGGGTGGGTTGCTGTGCTGGTTGTGTCGGTGATTCTGCAATTCGTGGACTGGCCCATACTTGATCCATTGCTATCAGTTGGGTTTACCTTGTTTATCTTGATCAATGTGATTCGCAACCTCTGGGCGACCGGCAAGATTTTTCTGCAGGCAGTACCCGACAAAACCCTGCATGATGAAATCCGACACAAACTCTTAAACATCGATGGTATCAGTGACATTCATCATCAACACCTTTGGTCACTCGATGGTGAACGGCATGTCCTGACGGCTCATCTCGTGATTGAAGGCAGCCTTGAAAACGGACGATACAACAGCGTCAAAGATTCCGTGGCCGAGACCTTAAAACCATTCAGCCTCGCTCATACCACCATCGAGATTGAATTGAAGCAAGAATACTGCCGTGATGAATCCGCTTAGTAATTGACGTTGAGGGACTAGTGACGCAGTTGTAATATGCGTCGGGCCCCATTCATCACAATGAGTGCTATCACCAAACCAATGATCAGGTCGGGGTAATGTGAACCTGTCCATGAAACCAATAAACCTGCCAAGATAACGCCAGCATTGGCTATGACGTCATTAGCGGAGAAAATCCAGCTGGCTTTCATATGAGCGCCGGCATGGCGTTTCTTCGCAATAAGCAGTAAGCAGGTCACATTAGCAGCGAGAGCGATTAGGCCCATCATGATCATAATGTTGGATAATGGTTCACTGCCATAGAGGAATCTTCGCAAGACTTCAGCCAGGACACCAACGGCAAGTATCAACTGCAACCAGCCGGAAAAGTGCGCAGCACGCAGTTTCTTATTAGCGCTATATCCAACTGCATAGAGGGAGACGCCATAAACTGCGGCGTCAGCAAACATATCAAGAGAATCGGCAATCAAGCCGGTCGATTCTGCCCACCATCCTACAAATAATTCAGTCACAAATAAGGTGGCATTGATTGCCAGTAACCATTTCAGAATTCCAGCTTCTTGTTGTGATGCTTTAGCGTCTTCATCTAATGCGCTGGCAAGATCCTTATCTGCCACGGGCACAGTTTTTTCAAGCGTGGCATCCAGCCCCAATGATTGCATCTGCGACTCAATCGTTGTCGCATTATCTCCATGGAATATGCGTACTTTGCGATTAGGCGTGTCAAATTCAAGTACAACGCTGGGTTCAATCCCGTCTAATGCCATGCGGATCATCCCCTCTTCAGAAGGGCAGTCCATTTTCGAAACTCTGTATTCACTGACATAAGTATGTTTAGGCATGAGGAAGCATACTTTCTTGATTCAAAAATATAAACTTAAATTCTATAGTAATCATAAAGTCAATTGACTAACCGATAGAAAGCTTTGACTTGTCAAAAGTACAGGCCGTATCCACCACATACGCATGCATATGAGCCAACAGGAGTAGCATGCTCATGAGACGACTATAGCTTTGTCATACATGGTTAATACCATAACCGTTAAGACAGCTATTGGAAATGAAGTCCTGACTTTGAAACCATAAGATATATGGTGTAATTGAATATTTTTTTAGATTAATTCTTCAAGCTATGACTAATAAAGATGAGAGCAGGAAAGAGCGGCTCCAGAATGATGCAGAATTCAAAAAAATGTATCAACACTAACATCTGCATCAGTTAAGCAGGCCTCTGATAAACTATTCTCAGTAACATCAGAGGAATTAGCTGAGGCATATAAGTCCGACGATTACTTGAATAGCCACCAATTTGCTAGACGCCTTTCAGCCATTCAAAATGGCAATCAGAGAGGTGCAAATGAGCAACAAACGTTATCCCGAAGAATTTAAAATCGAAGCCGTTCGTCAGATCACAGATCGCGGCTACTCAGTAGCTGATGTCTCGCGTCGACTTGGCGTCACGACACACAGCCTTTACGCCTGGATCAGGAAGTACGGTCCTGAAGCACCGCATTTTCAGCAAAAAGCGGATGCCGATGCTGAAATAAAGCGCCTCCAAAAAGAACTGAAACGCGTTACCGAAGAGCGAGACATCCTAAAAAAAGCCGCTGTAGATTCAACCTGTCAACGCAACACGTTTTTCAATTACCTGTTTTGGTGTATCAAATTTAAGTGTTTTCCTCGGGCGGTTATTTAGTTGCTCAGCCACTGCATTCAGTGTCTGTTGTGAATGCTGGGCCAAGGACGTCTTTTTAGGGAAGTATTGGCGAATAAGGCCGTTTGTATTTTCATTCGTCCCTCGTTGCCAAGGACTCTGGGGATCGCAGAAATACACTGCCACGCCTGTATTTGTCGTAAGTTCAGTATGTTTAGCTAACTCCATCCCTCGATCCCAGGTCAGTGACTTTCTAAGCTCGACAGGAATTTCTTTGAACTTCTCTATCAGTGCATGGTTCACCGACGTGGCATCTTTGCCTTTTAATTTAACGAGGATGGTATAGCGGGACTTTCTGTCAACTAAGGTCGCAATATGTGTGTTGTTGCTACCAGATACTAAGTCTCCTTCCCAGTGACCGACAGAGCGACGGTTATCGATATGTCTGGACCGCTCATGAATAGAGACACCGTTGACGATATTGATGGTGCCTCGCTCTCCCTTACGAGAGTGCCGCTTCCCATGTCGAAGGCTATGAGAGCGGCGAAGATGCTTAACTAACTGATGGTGTAATGCCGCCCTAGTGCGGAAATATAATGTCTTGTAGATCGTCTCTGCCGAGATTTGCATTGTTTTTTGACGAGTCATAGTCTTTTTCAGCCACCCCGAGATTTGCTCAGGTGACCATTTTAGTTCCAGTTTTTCCAGAACCAGTTGCCTTAACTCCTGGTTCTGCTCAAGCAGACAAGGCTTTGGCCTCCTTGCCATTCTGCTGGCTCGGTTGTTGGCGTCTACGGCTTTATAGTAGCGTCTGCCACGATTGCGTTGGATTTCTCTTGAAATGGTAGAGGGTGAACGGCCCAAGAACAGGGCTATCTCTCGAATACTTTTCTTCGCTGATAACCCCGCCCTTATTTCCTCTCGTTCTGCCAATGTCAGGTGCAGCGAAGCTCTTTTTCGGTGTGGTGGCTTGATACCTCCGGTGTCTCTTAAAATGGTGAAAATAGTACCTGGTTTCGAATCCAGAATTTTAGCTATTTCACTAAAGCCTATGCCTCTCTTCCATGAGTCAAAAACAAATTCTTTTTCTTGTGTCGTAAACATTCGTTTCATCCAAAAGATCTCCAATAACCGATGTTTTACCATGGTTGTTGCATTGATCCATTGAATCTACAGCGGCGTACTTCGCCAGTCACCCCGAGTGAGGTACGCCTTTATCAAACGATTCCAGCGTATTTGGCCGGTCAGGAAATTGTGTCGGTTGCTGGATGTTCACCCCAGTGGTTTTTATTCCTGGCTCAAAACACCCAAATCAAGCCGTGCTATAGCCGACCAGCGTCTATCAGGGCTTATCAAACAGTTTTGGTTAGAGTCCGGCGCGGTCTATGGCTATCGAAAGATTTACAGCGACCTACGCGAATATGGTGAGCAGTGTGGCCCGAACCGTGTGCTGCGTCTGATGAAGCAGGCCGGTATCAAAGCGCAGGTTGGGTACAGAAAGCCTCGCTCATCAAAAGGAAAGCCGCATATCGTCACGCCAAACAGGCTGAAACGTCAGTTCAGTCCTGCCACGCCCAATGAAGCCTGGGTGACGGACATTACGCATATTCGAACTCACGAAGGCTGGCTCTACCTGGCGGTCGTTGTTGATTTGTATTCCCGAAGAGTAGTCGGCTGGTCGATGCAATCCCGCATCACTAAGGAGTTGGTGCTGAATGCCTTGCTTATGGCTGTCTGGCGCCGAAACCCGGTCACTCCTGTCACTGTGCATTCCGATCAGGGAAGCCAATACACCAGCCATGACTGGAGCGCATTTTTAAAGGCACATGGCCTGGAAGGCAGTATGAGTCGGCGTGGTAACTGTCATGACAATGCGGTTGCAGAAAGCTTTTTTCAGTTGCTCAAGCGTGAGCGAATTAAACGAAAAATCTATTCAACCAGACAGGAAGCGAGAAACGACATCTTCGATTACATCGAGATGTTCTACAACTCAAAACGACGACATAGTTTCAATAATCAGTTGTCGCCTGTAGAGTTTGAAAATCGATTTCATAAACGGCTGATCAGTGTCTAAAGAATTGGTGGCTATTCATTAATCCTTAAACCGATGCTTCTATTTGCCAGAGGGCACAAATAAGTGAAGGTAAAAATACTAGTAGAAAACCTCCTCTGATTCATTACATTTTTGTCATATTCGATGTAATCAATTACAAGTTCATTACATTTGTTCCATATCGAAATAGCCCGTCCTATTATTTCTCTTAAGGCCTGTCTTTACGCATAAAAAAATAACTTTGGGGGCATCGTTCGCACATAGATTTATCCCTCTTCACGGGCGATGAGCAAAAGTTTTTCATATTCTTAACGGCGTTCGATATTCGCCTAACGAGCAGTTCATGACTAATCATCGCGCTATTGACCTATGTCAAGGACACAGGTTTAAGCTTGAACTAAGCTGTTAGTCAAACCAAAGTTTCAAAACGAAGCTTTGATGTTAAAAGTCTGGCAATAGGAGTAGGGCATGCTTGTTAATGAAGTGGCGAAAACATTAAACATAGGTCCTGATACTGTCCGGTTTTACACACGTATGAAATTGCTACAGCCTCAAAAGAATCAATTTAACGGCTATAGAGAATATGGCGATAAAGATATTAATCGGTTGAAGTTTGTATTAGCCGCAAGACAGCTTGGTTTCTCGGTTGATGATATTCAGCAGATCCTGGCCGACGCCGACAAGAAGAGGTCCCCTTGTCCCGAGGTAAGGCGTCTACTGGCTAAGCGACTGCAGGAAACAGAGCTACGTTTCAGGGAAATGCAGCAATTAAGGAAAAGGATGAAACAAGCGCTCGCTCAATGGAAACAAATGCCCGATATGGAGCCTACAGGTCAAATGATTTGCCATTTGATAGAAGAATTTACTGTCCCATTTGCGACGGAGGAAAAGTAATGAAAATACATTCAACACATCAAAGTGAAACAGCTAAGCAAGGTTGCTGCTGTACAAACAATTCCACCGTCGTAACGAAAGTAGGCATTGAGCAATTAGTCAGTGAGTTACCAGTCAAACAATTAAAAGTTGAAGGTGCTAACTGTGGTGGCTGTGTACAGAGCATTGAAAAAGCCCTTCAATCTCTGAACGGTGTAAGCAATGCCAGCATGGATCTGGCCAGTGGTGTCGTATCAGTGGGCGGAACAGTCCAGACAGATGAACTAATTGCCACCCTGGAAAAAGCAGGATACCCAGCGACTGTTTTGGACTAACTCGGGATTTACACATGAACACAAAGAATACAGAAGCCTCAGACAAGCCCGGCCAACATAGTGCTGAAAAAAATACAGCCTATGTTTGTCCGATGCACCCGGAAGTAAGGTCCGAACAGCCGGGCGATTGCCCGAAATGTGGTATGCACCTGGTGCCAGAAACTGAGCTCAAATCTCATCATGAGCATCCACAGCACACGGGCTCAGAAACCTCTGGCAATGAACCTGATTGTTGTGGGGGGCATAAAACTATGTCCCAAATGCATCATCAACATGACACAGCTGTCAAAAGTAAAACTGCTGTGGAGAGTGAAAATGATGGTGTTCCCCAAGGCGGGGAAGGCCCTGTCTATACGTGTCCGATGCACCCGGAAGTAAGATCTGAACAGCCGGGAGATTGCCCGAAATGTGGTATGCACCTGGTGCCAGAAACTGAGCTCAAATCTCATCATGAGCATGCACAACACACGGACTCAGAAACCTTTGGTAATGAATCTAATTGTTGTGGAGGGCATAAGACTATGTCCCAAATGCATCATCAACATGACACAGCAACCAAAAGTAAAAGTGCTGTTCAGGGTGAATACGATAATGTTCCTCAAGGCTGGAAAGGTCCTGTATATACCTGCCCGATGCATGCAGAAGTTCGCCGCACAGAGCCGGGCTCATGTCCAATATGCGGTATGGGTCTGGAGCTGGAATCTGCTGCAATGGCGGTGGATGAACCTAATCCCGAGCTTGTCGATTTTACCCGGCGTTTCTGGGTCGGCGCAGCGCTAACCATTCCACTCCTTATCCTCACAATGAGTCCATACATTGGATTTAGTCAGATTCGTGAGCTTTTGGGAGAAAGCTTATCTCTGTGGTTTGAGGTGTTGCTAGCAACCCCGGTTATCCTCTGGTCCGGCTGGCCTTTTTTCGTACGTGGCTGGAATTCGTTCCGCACTATGAATCTGAACATGTTCTCACTGATAGGCATGGGTGTGTCAACGGCTTATCTATACTCAATGGTTGCCATGATTGCCCCGGATATATTTCCATCTGGCTTTCGGGATCCAGAAACAGGACATGTGGGCGTCTATTTTGAGGCAGCAGCTGTCATCATCACATTAGTACTGCTTGGACAGGTGATGGAACTGCGTGCTCGAGAGGGTACCGGTAAGGCCATTCGAGCACTTCTGGATTTGGCTGCCAAGACCGCACGCGTTATTCGAAAAGATGGTGAGGAAGAGGAAATACCATTAGAAGACGTTCACGTGGGTGATCGGATCAGAGTTAGACCTGGCGATAAAGTGCCTGTAGACGGGGTTGTGGTCGAAGGTCGTTCCTCAGTCGATGAAAGCATGATCTCTGGTGAACCTGTCCCTGTTGAGAAGACTGAGGGTGAGAAGTTAACCGGGGCAACCATTAATGGGACAGGTAGTTTGATAATGGAAGCGACGCGAGTTGGCTCTGACACGATGCTCGCCCAAATTGTGGAAATGGTTGCTGCGGCGCAACGATCACGTGCACCGATACAAAAATGGGCTGACATGGTTGCCGGCAAGTTCGTGCCAGCTGTAATAGGCATTGCAATCATCTCTTTCATTGCCTGGTCAATCTTGGGACCAGCCCCCGCCTTATCCTATGCACTGGTATCAGCAGTGGCGGTCTTGATTATTGCCTGTCCCTGTGCGCTGGGTCTGGCTACTCCAATGTCGATCATGACTGCAACGGGGCGTGGTGCACAGGCAGGTGTATTGATAAAAAATGCTGAGGCATTAGAACGCTTCGAAAAGGTCGATACGCTGATAGTCGATAAGACAGGCACGCTGACAGAGGGTAAACCAAAACTTGTTGCCGTACTACCCGAAGCAGGCCATGACGAGGCAGAGGTGCTTCGACTTGCCGCCTCGCTTGAGCGCGGCTCAGAACACCCACTGGCTGAAGCTATCGTCAGAGGTGCTGAGGAACGAAAAGTAGCGCTAACAGACGCAACAGACTTTGAAGCTGTCACAGGCAAGGGCGTCAAAGGTGTTGTGGACGGTAACGCCGTGGCACTTGGTAACCTCGCGCTGATGACTGATTTGGGGCTGCAAAGTGATGAACTCACCAGCAAAGCCAATAAACGCCGTGACCAGGGTGAAACAGTGATGTTTATTGTTCTTGAAGGTCAGCTCGCCGGCTTGGTAAGCGTCGCTGATCCGGTCAAAGCAACGACACCAGCTGCGCTAAAAACACTTCACCAACTCGGTCTGAAAATCATCATGGCGACGGGGGACAATGAACGCACAGCCAGGGCAGTCGCCGCACGACTGGGTATTGACGAAATTCGAGCTGATGTTCTGCCAGCAGATAAGGCTCGTATCATCGAGGAGCTACAGCAACAGGGTCGCAAAGTGGCTATGGCGGGAGATGGTGTTAACGATGCACCAGCACTGGCCCAGGCCGATGTAGGCATTGCGATGGGTACTGGGGCCGATGTTGCCATTGAAAGTGCAGGATTCACTCTAGTCAAAGGTGACTTGGACGGGATAGTCCGTGCACGACGACTTGCCCACGCCACCATGAAAAATATTCGGCAAAACCTGTTTTTTGCTTTGATCTACAACTCTGCCGGTGTACCGATTGCCGCAGGGATTCTGTATCCATTCCTGGGGATTCTGATTGGACCAATTTTTGCCGCTTTTGCCATGAGCGCTTCCTCCTTGTCAGTGGTACTTAATGCGCTGAGACTCCGGCGGGCAAAAATATGAAAAATCTAGACCTCAATGGGCAAAACAACAGTGAGGGCCTGGATATGAGTATTCACAAATTTGTTGCCATTTTCTATGACGTTTATCCAAGCAATGCGAAACAGGTTCCACTACAACATGAAGTAGAAGGTTTACTTCTCACATGACACACCTGAGGTGAATTATGGACACTCAAAGACCATCATTTTGGAAAACCCCTGCCGGTTTCACCGCACTCGTTTTGATTGTTGTTGTGACTTACTTTCTTCTTATGGAACATCGCCAGCATGTCTGGCAGTTCCTGCCTTACTTGATTCTACTGGCTTGCCCTTTTTTACATCTCTTTATGCATGGCAGTCATGGGGGACATGGTGGTCATCAGCATGGAGGAGGCGAGTCTGAACAGGATGCCTATCAACGCGGACTGGAGGATGGCCGAAAAGAGCGTGAACATGATCATTAAAGGTCAGGATGAGAGAACATTACTGGAGAAAAAATATGCATGGTGAATCAGCATACGGCCTGTGGACGTTGGTTTTAATAAATTCAGCAATATTTATATTTTTTGCCTTTAGTTTTACTAAGCCAAAGACCAAAACAGACTGGCGTAGTCTGGGGGCGTTTTCAGCATTCATTATTGCACTATTCACCGAAATGTATGGGTTCCCACTAACCATCTATTTTTTGTCAGGCTGGTTGGCGGAAAAGTATCCCGGTGTAGATTTCATGTCACACGAAAATGGACATTTATTGCATACGCTACTGGGTTTTGAAGGTAACCCGCATTTTGATCCACTGCATATTGCAAGCAACGTCGTCATTATTCTTGGTTTCTTTTTACTGGCTTCTGCCTGGAGCGTATTACACCACGCCCAACAAAACAGACAACTGGCAACAACCGGCTGGTACGCAAGAATGCGTCATCCACAATACATCGCTTTTATCATGATTATGTTTGGCTTTTTGTTGCAATGGCCAACAATCCCGACGCTGGTCATGTTCCCAATTCTGGTTATTGTCTATGTCCGCTTAGCCAAACGAGAAGAGCGAATGGCACTTGATGAATTTGGCGATGAATACCGAAGCTACATGGCGAAGACACCCGGATGGTTTCCAAAATTCTAATCACGGATGAACAGGCAACAACCCCGCGTCTTATTTAACACTGGAGACGAGAAGATGACTAAGCACAGGCTGGGTATTAATCCCGGTTTTTTGACAAAACATAAGCTGGGGCTAGTTGGGCTTGAACAAACCAATAGCAGTGAGATGATTGCTGAGATCGATTCATTACCATGGGTTGACGATGTCAGGCTAAATACCAATAAGCAAACGCTTAACATTGCTTACGAGGCATCTCTCCACAACATCGATGAATTGCTTGTAATTGTTGAAAAACACGGTGCGTCAATTAAAGACAGTTGGTGGAGCCAGACAAAACTTGGCTGGCAACGACAAACCGACGAAAACATAAAAAACAATGCCAAACATGAGCCCCACTGCTGTAATAAAGCACCTTCAGGTAACAAACTCAGGTAAACAGAATTGTTTTCCCAGTGCTGAGATATAGAGAGATGAGAATCTTTTTTGCATGCGTTCCAGCAGGCTCACTTAATCACTATCGGCATACTGAATTAAGGAATTAAAAATTTAGCCATGACCACATCACACCTACTGACTATTGTTGATATGGGCATAGATACCCACCAGGAGCCGGTGGTATACATGCGAAGTGATTGCCATATCTGTCGTTCAGAAGGCTTCACCGCCAACAGCCGGGTCACGCTCCGTTTTAATGAAAACAGCGTCATTGCAACCTTGAATGTGGTTGATGGACAACTTTTGCCGTCAGGCACAGCAGGCTTATCCAGAATCGCCATGCACCGTCTGAGTGCTATTGAGGGGCAGAAGCTCATGGTCAGTCATGCCCCCATCGTTACCTCATTGAGTCATGTACGAAAAAAAGTATTTGGCAACAAGCTCAGTGACGATGAAATTGCTGACATTATCAAAGACATCAGTGCGCACCGCTATTCTGATATAGAAATTGCCAGTTTTCTCAGTGTTTGTGCAGGAAGTCGCCTGGACGTTGATGAGATAATTGGCCTGACCCAGGCCATGGTTGAATGCGGTAAGCGCCTATCCTGGTCTGGTCAAAACATGATTCTCGATAAACACTGCATTGGGGGCCTGCCAGGTAACCGTACTACACCGCTGGTTGTTTCAATTGTCAGTGCGGCAGGGCTGGTCATTCCCAAAACATCATCAAGGGCGATCACTTCACCAGCTGGCACTGCAGACACAATGGAGGCGCTGACTACCGTCAACCTTAACCTCAATGATATTCAGCGTGTTGTTGCTGACACTAACGCATGTCTTGCCTGGGGAGGTGCTGTTAACCTTAGCCCAGCAGACGATCTGTTAATTCGTATAGAACGTGCACTTGACCTGGACGGAGAGGGGCAACTTATCGCTTCCGTCCTTTCAAAAAAAATTGCTGCAGGTTCAACCCATGCAGTGGTTGACATTCCAGTTGGTCCCACGGCCAAGGTCCGCTCGGACAAAGAAGCCAACAGACTGGCTTCGCTGTTTACTCAGGTGGGTGCTGCTTGTGGCATCAACATTCGCTGTCTTATTACGGATGGTAGTCAACCTGTTGGTCTGGGGATCGGTCCCGTTGAAGAAGCACGGGACGTACTTTCAGTCCTACAGGGAGGCAATGATGCGCCGCTGGATCTCCGTGAGCGTGCTTTGTTCTTAGCTGCAAACCTGTTTTCTCTGTCATATCAGGAAAGTGTTGAACAAGGTCTCTTGCGAGCCACATCAATATTAGATAGCGGTAAAGCCTGGCAGCAATTTCAGCGCATAGTTCAAGCACAGGGTGGTATCAAACAGCTACCAGATGCCCGTTATCAGCATACGGAGCTCGTTCCAGAAGTCTGTTCAATCACTGAGATAGATAATCGTAAGTTAGCGCGTCTGGCAAAACTAGCTGGTGCGCCAGGCAGTCCCGCTGCCGGGGTGAGGCTGCACGCTAAAGTTGGTGACACCCTCAGTAAAGGGGAACCATTATTTACTTTATTCAGTGACAGTGAGGGAGAACGCGATTACGCACTCGCTTATTACAGTGAGCAGGGCAACCCTTTCACTATCAACTTGACTTAAAAGGCCCAGCGATCACATGGCAGCAGATTCAGTAAATCACATTCCTCCAAGTAAACAGGCAGGCATAGCACAACCCCTTGTATTTGCCCTTGAGCCACATCCATTGCAACTATCACTTGCAGATCTGTTAAATGGGGAGACGGGCGAGTTCGACACAAGACAATTTCCTGATGGCGAATCGTATCTTCGTGTCCTGTCTCCAGTCAATGGACGAAGCTGCCTGGTCATTGCCGATTTATCTCGACCAAACGCTAAGTATTTACCTTTGATCTTTCTGTTAAATACTTTGCGTGAACTTGGTGCTGCCAGTGTCGGCTTGATAGCACCTTACTTGAGCTATATGAGACAGGACCGGCGTTTCATGGAAGGCGAAGCAATAACATCAAAAATATTCGCGCAAGACCTTTCCCATCACATGGATTGGTTGGTCACTGTGGATCCGCATTTGCATCGCTATCATGCGCTGGATGAAATTTATCAGGTTCCTTCAACAGTAGTTCAAGGGGCACCGGCATTAGCTCAGTGGCTAAAAGAAAAAAAAGATTTGTTACTGATAGGACCTGACGCTGAGAGTGAGCAGTGGGTGTCTGAGATCGCTGAGCAAAGCAGTCATCCATTCGTTATTGGTACTAAAAAACGCTATGGAGATCGTAACGTCGAAATCTTTTTGCCTGATATTGACCAATACAGTTCGCATACAGCAGTGATTATTGATGATGTGATTTCCAGTGGGCATACCGTTCTGGAGTGTATCAACACACTTAAATCAAAAGGCATCGCTCATATTCTATGTGCTGCTATACATGGCATTTTTGCTGAAGGTGTCGATATGGATTTGATGTCAGCTGGATTGGAATCACTGGTTACAACTAACACGATTGTTCACCATACCAACGGCATTGATATGGCACCGTTATTGGTTACCGCCGTGGAAGCTTTCTTATCAGAAACGACAATTCAGGGAGGTCAGTCATGAGAGTAACTTTTCTTGGCGGGACGGAGACAGTCACCGGTTCAAAATTTCTTGTGGAAACCGAACATAGCCGCATATTGATCGACTGCGGTCTTTTTCAGGGTTACAAATGGCTGCGGGAACGCAATTGGCAACCACTCGATCTGGAAGTCGATGAACTTGACGCAGTGATTCTCACCCATGCGCATTTGGATCATTCAGGTTATATACCCGTCCTTTTTAAACAGGGTTTCCGTGGACCGGTATTTACCCATCATGCTACCAAGAATCTATGTAGGATTTTGTTGGCTGACAGTGGTCATATTCAGGAAGAAGATGCGAGATATTACAGTAAACACAAATTAGGCAAACATGCCCATCCAGAACCACTTTATGACCGTCATACTGCTGAAAACAGTATTGAACTGTTTCAGTCCATCGACTTTGATGAACCAGTGGAAATAAAAGACTGTCGTTTTCACCTGCAACCGGCCGGACATATTCTCGGTGCGGCAAGCATTATCCTGGAAGCAGAAGGCAAACGAATAGGATTCTCTGGCGATGTGGGCAGGTTTTCAGATGTGTTGATGAAAGCACCTCGACCTTTGCCTGCTCTTGACCATTTATTGTTGGAGTCGACATACGGAAATCGACAACATAGTGGTATCGATCCGTTCAAACAATTGGCGGATGTGGTTAATAATGTGGCCCACCATGGCGGCGTCTTACTCATACCCGCTTTTGCCGTGGGACGAGCGCAAGCTTTACAACACATGCTTGCATCAATGATGGCTGACGAAGTTATTCCTGAAATGCCTATATATCTCGATAGCCCGATGGCGATTAAGGTTTCGGATGTTTTTTGCGAATTCAAAGACCAACACCGTCTTGATAGGGACCAATGTCATCGTATGTGTAACGTTGTCACCTATACCCGATCAGTAGAAGAATCCAAGGCACTGGCAGGGCAAACATATCCTCACATCATCATTGCGGGCAGCGGGATGGCCACTGGCGGACGCATTCTACATCATTTCAAAAGGTTGCTGGGCAACAACAAAACAACAGTATTGTTCACCGGTTATCAAGCAGGCGGAACACGGGGAGCTAAGCTTGTAGATGGTGTCGACGCAGTGAAAATTCATGGCGAGTGGATACCGGTGCGAGCCAGGATTGATTCAATATCAGGTTTGTCTGGGCATGGGGATTACATGGAATTAACCAGATGGTTAAAAGATTCAGATTTAAAGCCAGGTACACAAATCCACTTGGTACATGGTGATAGCGAGGCACTTGAAGCTTTCCGCGTTCATCTGAACGAAAATACCCGGTTTGCAGTGAATGTCGCCGAGAATAAAAGTGTTCTACATCTATGAGCCTTTGTAACCCGACATATTTTTCTATCAGTCAGGAGCTATCATGCAGGTTGAAACCTTAAGAGATGTATTACATTGGACAAGCGACTTTCATCAGCACCTTACAGCTTGTTTAAAGCATTGTGTCGACAGTAATGAAAATGCACGAGCAAAAATGCTCTTGCAATACTTGTCAGAGCATGAAGAAAAGCTTGGCCATGTGATAGAGGAGTTCGAAGCCCGGGGTGATGAGCACGCTTTAAACACCTGGTGTTATGAGTACTTAAACAAAAATCCCATAGTTCAACATCACCATTGTGACGCGCCATTTTCTCAACTATCAACCACTGAAATTATGCATGTCATCATCGATCAGCATAAACAGGTGATAGAACTCTATCGTTACTTGCGTGATCGCACAGATATACCCTCGGCTCAAGAGTTACTCGAGACACTCAAATCTTTTGAGGAGCATGAAATGATGTTAATGGTACAGTCCGCCAACCGTTTAGAAGATATGTAACGTAACTCCCATTACGGCGCTCACATTTGGAAAAGCAGATGGATAGATGCAATTCATGTATCACGCTTCCCGATGATGCCAAGGAAGAGTTTATCGTCTTCGTTGAAGGTGATGAACTGTATGCAAGCATGCTATCTGCCATTTCAAAAGCGCAGCACTCAATACAATTGGAAACATATATCTTTGCCTATGACCAGATAGGAAAAGCTTTTGTGAGTGCACTCGCAGAAAGAGCCAGAAATGGTGTTCAAGTCAGGGTGCTTCTTGATGCCGTGGGTTCATCTCGCTGGTCATCACAGCAACTGATTAAAGCTTTGCGACAAAGCGGTGTGGAACTGCATTGGTTCCATACTTGGAGCTGGCAGCATCCATTACGTTATAACTGCAGGGACCACCGAAAACTGCTGGTTGTGGACAGTAAAGTCGCATTCTTAGGCGGCTTTAATATTCACAAGGAAAATTCAAAAAATTTGTACGGGGATTCTCGCTGGCGAGATACACATATTCGGTTTACAGGTGTAAAAGCGAACGAGGCATCACAGTTGTTCGATCTTTTCTGGTCTGGGCACTTGCGAGAGGTAGTCAGCCAGCCAGCCACTGGCAGCCAGTTGTTACACAATCATACTTTAGCTTGCCGACACCGGCTAAGATGTGAATATGCCTCTGTTTTTGAGCAAGCAAAGCGCACTGTCTATATAACAACACCTTATTTCGTCCCTGATTCTTACACTATTAACGAGATCATTAAAACCTCAAACCGTGGTGTGGATGTGAAGTTACTCGTTCCACGAAAAAGTGACGTCCGTGTTGCATTATGGGCATCCCGAAGTCTCTACGCGCCAATGCTTGCAAGCGGTATAGAGATATACGAATTTTTACCCAGGATACTTCATGCGAAAACGGTGGTTATTGATAAAACCTGGACGATTATTGGCACGGCTAACCTCGACTATCGAAGTTTCTTCATTAATTACGAGCTGAGCATGGTCAGTGCAAACAGGCATTTAAGCGAAACGCTCGAGGAACAATTCTTCCATGACATTAGTGAGGCTGAGATGGTGCCTTCAGGCATATGGTTCAGACGAGATCTGCGTTCCAGACTGGCTGGTGTAGTTGCTTCATGTTTGAAGCGATGGCTGTAAAGCCCTATGTCATTAAACGAGATAAAAACGGTGATCATTCTTTTATGAGACTGAGAAGTGAGATTACTTTATACACATTGAATGAGGGAATACATTTATGAGTTCTGGCCGTAACGACAGCGTACGAGGATCAACTCTAGAAAAAATGCACGCCTACTGGCAAGCCTGTAACTATTTAGCAGCGGGCATGATCTATCTGAAGAATAACCCGCTCCTGAAAGAACCTTTGACTCCTGAACACATCAAGGATCGTCTGCTGGGGCACTGGGGAACGAGTCCTGGCCTGTCTTTTGTTTATGTACACATGAACCGGCTCATTAACAAATATGATCTGAACTCAATCTTCATTGCCGGACCTGGTCACGGTGCACCTGGTGTGTTGGCACCTGTGTATCTTGAAGGCACTTACTCTGAAGTGTACCCAGAAAAAAGTGAAGATCTTGATGGAATGAGAAAGCTGTTTAAAGATTTCTCTTTTCCAGGAGGGATAGGCAGTCATTGCACGCCCGAAATGCCGGGCTCTATCCATGAAGGGGGAGAGTTAGGCTACAGTATTTCACATGCTTTCGGCGCTGCCTTTGATAACCCAGACTTGATAGTCACTGTGGTTGTCGGTGATGGCGAATCTGAGACAGGGCCTTTAGCAACATCCTGGCATTCAAATAAGTTTTTAAATCCCAGACGCGATGGTGCAGTGTTACCCGTATTACATCTGAACGGCTACAAAATTAACAATCCGACAATCTTATCCCGTATCTCTCATGAAGAGCTGGAAAGCCTGTTTATTGGTTATGGTTATACACCATACTTCGTAGAAGGCCATGAGCCTATGGAAATGCATCGGAAGATGGCTGAAACCATGGAACAATGCGTTGTTGAGATTAAACGTATCCAGCAACAAGCACGAACTCAGGATAGTTTTGAGCGACCCAGATGGCCGATCATCATCCTCAGAAGTCCCAAGGGGTGGACTGGCCCTGACTATGTGGACGGGCACAAAGTCGAAGGTTTTTGGCGGGCACATCAAGTCCCCCTGGCAGGGGTCAAAGATAATCCCAGCCATCTGGAACAATTGGAAAAGTGGCTACGTAGCTATCAACCTGAAACACTGTTTGATGAGCAAGGTAAGCTAATTCCTGAAATAAAAAGCCTGGCACCGACAGGCAGACAAAGAATGAGTGCCAACCCCCATGCTAACGGGGGCGTATTAAGAAGGAAATTAAGGTTACCGGACTTTAAAAACTTCGGGGTCAGTATAGAGCAGCCGGGTGTCAGCCAAGTAGAAAATACCCGGCCACTGGCAAAGTTCCTCTGTGAAATCATGAAATCCAATGAGGATAATTTCCGTGTTTTTTCGCCTGATGAAAATACATCGAATAGGCTAGACGCGATATATGCTGCCAGTAAAAAAATGTGGCTTGCAGAACGCTATCCTGAGGATGAGGATGGCGGGGAGTTATCGCGTGATGGTCGTGTCATGGAGATGCTGTCTGAGCACACTCTTGAAGGGTGGCTAGAGGGGTATTTACTGACGGGACGTCATGGGTTCTTTTCCAGTTACGAAGCCTTTGTTCATGTCATTGACTCCATGTTCAATCAACATGCCAAATGGCTGGACATCAGCAATCAACTATCCTGGCGAGCGCCAGTTTCATCCCTGAATCTTCTGATTACCAGCACAGTCTGGCGTCAGGATCACAATGGATTTACTCATCAGGACCCGGGTTTTCTGGATATTGTTGTCAATAAAAGTCCGTCTGTGTGTCGTATTTATTTGCCACCAGATGCAAACACCCTACTGTCAGTCTCCGATCATTGTTTGAGCTCGGAAGGCTATATCAACGTTATTGTTGCTGATAAGCAGAAACACTTGCAGTTTCTGAGCATGGATGAAGCGGTTCGGCATTGTACAAAAGGCATAGGTATCTGGGACTGGGCGAGTTCAGATCAGGGGGCAGAGCCTGATGTTGTAATGGTGGGCTGTGGTGATATACCCACTCAGGAATCACTGGCGGCAATTTGCTTGCTACATGAATTTTTCCCTGATTTGAAAATTCGATTTATCAATGTCATTGATCTATTCAAATTACTTCCCAGTACCGAGCATCCTCATGGTTTGAGTGATAAAGATTTTGATAGTCTTTTCACTAAAGACAAACCGGTCATCTTTAATTTTCATGGCTATCCATGGCTTATCCATCGTTTGGCGTATAGAAGAACGAACCACAAAAATATTCATGTTCGTGGTTATAAAGAGAAAGGGAACATCAATACGCCACTGGAGCTCGCGATACGCAATGAAATCGATCGATTCAGTATTGCGATGGATGTTATCGATCGTGTGGAGATATTGAGTCCAATCGGTGGACATGCCAAGGAAAAGCTGAAAAATGCTCAAATAGATTGCAGACAGTATGCATATGAATATGGTGTTGATGCACCAGAATACGCGAACTGGACCTGGCCAGCATAATGCAGACTATATTGGTTTTAAACAGTGGAAGTTCTTCACTGAAACTAAAAGTCATCGACCTGGAGTCAGACACTACAGTCTTTGAACTCAATATATCTGAGACTACCAGAAATTTCAGTTATGAACTGGTACTGACTCAAGCTATCAATAAGCTCAAAGAGCACATGGCTGTAAGCCCGATAGAACTCGATGCTGTGGCTCATCGTGTCGTGCATGGTGGTGAACTATTTACTGCACCTGTGTTAATCACTGAAGCGGTTATTGGAGAGATTGAAAAGCTTATCCCACTGGCCCCGCTGCACTTGCCTGGTAATTTGGCTGGTATTCAAATGTGTCTGGACAAGTTTCCAGATGTGCCGCAAGTTGCATTATTTGACACTGCCTTTCATAAAGATCTTCCTGACTATGCCTATCTTTATCCGTTGCCTAAACAATGGAGGACAGAATACGGCATAAGAAAGTACGGATTTCATGGGGCATCACATGGCTATTTGGCAGTGACAACTGCTAAAGCAATGCAACAGCCGGTTCACTCACTCAACCTTATCACTCTGCATCTGGGTAACGGTGCGAGTCTTTGCGCTATACGTAAGGGTATTAGTGTTGATACATCGATGGGATTTACGCCTGTGGCAGGCGTGATGATGGGAACCAGGAGCGGTGATCTTGATCCCATCATTCCTTTATATGTTCAGCACAGCTCTGGCATGGGTCAAGATGAAGTAAACAACAAATTGACCGCTGAATCGGGGTTAGAAGCAGTCTGTGGTTCCCACGATATGCGAGAGATCCTCAGTCGCATGCATTGTGGTGACGTGGATGCAAAGCTGGCAGTGGATATGTTCGTTTACCGAGTCCGTAAAGCCATTGGTGAGTATATGGTGGTGCTTGGTCACGTCGATGCCATTGTTTTCTCTGGCGGCATCGGGGAAAACTGTTCTGAAATACGAGTACGTTGTTGTGAGAATCTGGAGCGGTTTGGTATTTGTTTGGATGAAGAAAAAAACAACCAGTTTCTCAATGGACAGTGTCAAATCTCCAGTGACGAGAGTTTGACAGGTATTTTCGTCATCAACACGAATGAGGAATACCAGTTAGCGCAGCAAACCAGGCTATATCTGTCCAATTTCAGCTAGAACCTGTATCAGTATCAATATGTCGTCGCTTAAACAGCTATGGATGAAAAAATGGCACTGCTGATAATTTTCCCGTTTATTTTAATGACTACAATTATTGTCCATTACATCTTCCTGAGTCGTATGGGTAAGATTTTCGAGACAAAATGGCATCAGTCGACTAAGTTGATTACAGTTTTGTGTGGATTATTCATCGCACATCTCATCGAAATTTTCATCTATGCCATGGTTTACCAAATCACTTCTTCCCTATCTGATATGGCTGCCACACAGCAGGCAAACTTCGCATCTTGGCTAGATTCGCTTTATTTCTCATTTTTGGCATACAGTTCTCTTGGCGCTGGTGATTTATCAGTATCTCAGCCATTCAAGATTTTATATGGGCTGGAAGCCATTAACGGTCTGTTGTTAATTGCGTGGTCAGCATCATTTTCTTTGTTAGCAATGAACAGAGTTCACTTTTGCGAGCCATGTATAAGCGATGCAAAACAGCGTTAAATCCAGAATTATCAGCAGAGTAAAAAGGATTGTGAGACAGGAATCAGCTTATGATTCACTTTTCCTGTTTCCATTTGCGACTGTCACCAGCAAAATAGCCACGATGATAAGTCCTGCACCTAACCACTGTAGCTCTGTTAGTGTTTCTGAAAAAAAGTTAAGTCCCAGATACAGACCGAATACAGGAGTCAGGAAATTATATACGTTGAGCTTGTATAAAGGGGATCTGTGCATGAGCCAGAACCATGTGACAAAGGGAAGTGCTGTACCCACCAATGCCAGTGTCAGAAGGATAAGCGTGTAATTTAATTGCCAGTCTAATAAAGAAAAATCACTTGTGTTAAATGCCAGGAAAGCCAGAGGGATTGAACCAAATAATAACTGGAATCCCATTGCGATAAGGACATCAACCTGGCCCGCAATTTTTTTTAGCAAAACATTGCTAATAGCCACGCCGGTCGAAGCCAGAAACACATAAAGAATCCCTTGCAGTACAGTTTCCCCAGTATCAAATAGGGTGTTTGTTGAGATTATGATAATGCCGACAAAACCCACGACAGTTCCTGCCAGCGATATTTTCCCTAACTTTTCATTGAGTACATACCAGCCCAACACGCCGGCAATAAGTGGCTGGGTGTTGGTTAGAACAGTCGCAAACCCGGGATTGAGTAATTTGCCAGCATAGAACATACCCCACAGGCCAAGTCCTGTTCCGCTAAACCCTATGATGCAGATATAAACCCAAATTCTGATAGTGTTGGGAAAGCGGCGATTGATGAGTAGCGCGATTGCAATAAGGACAGCACCCGCAGTGATTGCCCTCAAAAAAGCCGTTATCATCACTGGCGCATAGGGCAGACTTAGCTTGATGAGTGGGTAACAAAGCGCCCACATCAGCATTACAGCAATCGCACCAAAGTTAATAACTTTCAAACTAAAGCTCGAATCAATGAAATCATTGGCTTGTTGTTATTCACGATACTGAGTTTGATGAGCAGCCATTACAGTCATTCAATGACTGTGTGGGCTCTCCTCGCTGCCCCTGGCAGTCAGAATTTGGTACTGATCCGGAGAGAGTTCAGGCAGTTTTTTCAAGAAGGCAACAATATCCCATATACGTTGATCATCATGACCTGGAGCCCATGAGGGCATTGCCGAGGCCTTGATGCCATGCTTGATGATCCAGAAACGACGTTGATCAGCTGCTATTTCATCAATATTCCAATCAGTTGGCTTGGTTAAATTTGGCGGCGATGGGTAAAGTCCGAGCGTAAAATCAGTTTTCGACACTGATGGGCTTAGATGGCAGGAAACACACATTTCGTTGTAGTCAGGTCCGCCTCTAAGTAATCTTGCTGGTGATGACAAATCATCTGGCACATGCACATTAGCTGCAGCTTTCGCGACAGATCTTTCTCTTAGGGTTTCTAGCAGCCAAAAAGTCACTTTGTTGTGTGGCACGTCAGCGCCTATCTGGTATGTACCAGAGTAGATAAATATCAATATTGCCAAGATAGTTGCCAGAATTAAAAGCAATAAAATTTTGATGTAACGAAAAAGGCAAGATTTCATTGTTTATCCACTGGCGTTATCAGTCATCGTCTGCTGGATGCGAGTTTAAAAAGGCTTTTTCTACAAACCAGATAGTGGCCATTATGCCCAGAGCAACACCCAGTATGACTGGGTCGCTCAACCACTTACTGAGACTAAATCCAGCAAGCAAAACCACATTGAGACAAATGGCGATGACAGGGATGACAGGGCTGGCATTAATATCCTCACGCAGGTGCCTCAATACCCCCCAGTGAATCGCCATATCCATGACCAGGTAAAGGATAATACCCAGAGAGGCAATCCGGCTCAGATCAAAAAATAGTGTTAATACCAGCCCCAGAACGACAGTATAGACAAGGGTGTGCTTTTGAATACTGCCGGGCATGCCAAAATGGCTGTGTGGCACCAGTTTCATTTCAGTCAGCATTGCCAGCATCCGGGATACAGCAAAAACACTGGCCATCAGACCGCCAGCAGTTGCCACAATGGCGATGATGACTGTGAACCAGACGCCGATTTCACCCGCTGCGGGCCTTGCTGCAGCGGCGAGGGAGTAGTCCCGCGCAGTAATTATCTCCTCAATCGTGAGATTCCCTGCCACGGACCAACCAACAAGGGCATAAATAATAATGCAAGCGGCAATAGAAATGATAATGGCCCTGCTGATGTTTTTCCGTGGGTTTACCACCTCAGAACCACTATTGGTAATTGTGGTAAAGCCTTTAAATGCGAGAACGCCGAGTGCCGTGGCAGCGATGAAAGCATTCCAGTTGCCCGGTATGGCTGAAAGATTGATGTCAGATTCGAGACCTTGTCCCGATCTCAGCATGAGGTAGAGGCCTAACAAGCCGAAGACAAAAATGCCAACAATTTTGACTACGCCCAGGAAATAAGCCGTTCCTTGAATATATTTGTTGCTTGTTAGGTTAATCAGAAAAACGGCGACTAACAGACATGCCCCAAGCACAGGCACCCAGAAAGCCGTGTTTTCAACATCAAAAAGTTGCAGGGTGTAACTGCCAAAGGTTCTGGCCAGAAAGCTCTGGGCGATGACCATGGAGACATACATGAGCAGGGCATGAAATGCCGTAGTCAGGGAGTGGCCATACATCTTATGCAGATACATGCCGATACCGCCTGCTGACGGGTATTTGTCAGAGACCTTGATGTAGGAGTAGGCGCTGAAACTGACGACGATAGCTGCTGCCAGAAAGGCAAAGGGAAAGGCAGATCCTGCCAGTTGTGCCATCTGGCCGGTCAGTGAAAAAATCCCGGCCCCAATCATCACGCCGGTGCCCAAAGCGACGGTGCCTGTCAGAGATAAACTGTTTTTCTGATAATGCGTGCTGTGATCACCGTGATCTGACATCTGTCATCCTTATTAATGCTGTAAATTTGTGACTAGAACCACATACGAACGCCGGCTACCAGGCCAAGTTCATTGTGATCTTTCCCCTGAGCCTGTTCCAGGTCCGCAGTCTGTCCAAGGGCACTACGCCAGTAAGCGCCAATGTAGGGGGCAAACTCTCGACTTAACTCATATCGATAGCGAAGTCCCAACCTGACACTATTGATGCCACTGGGCCGGTCATACTCCAACGCGTCAGTGAATGCCGCATTCAGTTCCAGTCTGGGTTGCAGGTAAGAAACCTGTGACAGGCGAATGTCATATTCAGCTTCTACTTTAGCTGAGACATCACCATCCTCATTAATCTGTAATGCGTTATCCATTTCAAAACGGTATGGTGCCAGCCCGAACAGACTCACCACGGCATAGTGTTCAAGGTTGACATCAGACTTTAACGAGCCTCGCGCCCCCAGACCGGCCTGCAGCTCCCAGAAAGGGGAGATCAGCTTGCTGCCCAATATCTCAGTTCGCTCGAGGTCCGAGGGCTCGCCATCATTGAGCTGGTTCTCGCCTTCGCTTTTGAAGTACACCCGTGTTTCATCACCGCCATACCAGGCCAGCATATCCCAGGTCGCGACATTGTCACCATTGTCATTCTGACTGATTTCCAGGCGATCAATCATCAACTGTCCGGTGTAATAGGGCTTGATAGGTTCTGGCCAGTCATCCTTGGCATGCTGAGCCATGACTGCGGATGCCATTAGCGCTAATGGCATTGATAACAATGCAATAACTCTCTTCATAGCGGACCTCTTAAACAACAGAGACGACACGGAACATGCCGGCTTCCATGTGATAAAGCAGGTGACAATGGAATGCCCAGCTACCCGGCGCATCAGCACTGATTTGTAATGACACCACCTCGCTGGGTTTGACGCTGATAGTATGTTTTCGAGGTCTTGGATATTGACCATTTTCAAGCTCCATCCACATCCCATGCAGGTGGATCGGATGCTCCATCATGGTGTCATTAACGAGTATCAGCCTCAGCCTTTCGCCATAGTGAAACTCAATCGGACCATCAACCTCTGTGAACTCGATACCGTCAAAAGACCACATGTATTTTTCCATGTTGCCGGTCAGGTGTAACTCGATTTCTCTTGCGGGTTCCCGTTCATCCGGCCATGGATGGGCCCCAATCAGATCCCCGTAAACCAGCACACGGTGATCAACATGCTCAAGTCCCACGCCAGGCTCATTCAGACGACTGACCGGGTTCTCGGCAATCATCGCGGCACCGGGGCCATGGCCGCCGTCCTTGTGCGTGACTTTTATTTTCGGGGCAGAGGGAAGGCCAGCATGACCTGAATGGTCGTCAGTCATCTGCTTCATATCCATGTCGGACATATTGTCCATCTGATGGCTCTGATTACCATCGGACATCGTCCCCATATCATCCTTCATAGCCATCGCTGACATATCATGGCCCATGCCCATCGCTGCCATGCCTCGTTCTGGGGTCGGTCTCAGAGCGGGCACCTCGGCTGACTGGCCCATTTCCGTGGCGAGCGTGCCGCGAACATAACCACTTCGGTCCATACTCTCGGCAAAAAGCGTATAGGGGCGGGTGTCTTTGGGTTGAACAACGACATCATAGGTCTCTGCCACACCTATTCTGAATTCATCAACCGCGACAGGCTTGACGGGTTGACCATCGGCAGAGACGACAACCATCTCCAGCCCTGGAATTCTGAAATCAAAGAACGTCATGGCCGAGCCATTGATAATTCTGAGACGCACTTTTTCGCCCGGTTTATAGAGTGCCGTCCAGTTAGTCTGGCTATCGCGACCGTTCATCAGGTAGGTATAGGTGGAGCCGGTGACATCCAGAATGTCCCGAGGACTCATACGCATACCGTTCCACATCGAGCGCTCTTTCCAGGTTTGTTCGAATCCCTGTTTTTCTATGTCATCAAACGTGTCGAAAATGGTGCGCTGATGATAGTTGTAGTAGCCTTCGGCCACTTTAAGGTGTCTGAATACATCATGCGGATCTTCAAAAGTCCAGTCACTGAGCACAATCACATGCTCCCGATCAGCACCGATGTCGCCGTCCGCCGAGTCGATGATCAGAGGTCCCAGGTGGCCAAGCTGTTCTTGCAAGCCTGAGTGACTGTGATACCAGAAAGTCCCGTGCTGTTTGACATCGAACTCGTAATTAAAGGTCTGTCCCGGTTTGATGCCCGCATAGCTCACACCGGGCACACCGTCCATATTTTCCGGCAGGATGATGCCATGCCAATGAATAGACGTGTCCTCATCGAGTGCATTCGTCACGTTCAGCCTGGCACGCTGACCTTCCCTGAGTCGAATCAGCGGGCCGGGCATGGAACCATTGATACTGATCGGGCTGGTCGTCTGGCCTGCAACAGTCATAGGCTGGCGCTCGACCAGCAAATCGACTGTCTCATTGCTGTCGATAATCTGCCCATAACTCCGACCCAGGGGACTTGCCCAGGCAGGCGCCATTTTTGCCAGCAAGAGTGCCGAACTTAATTTTAACGCTGACGAGATAAACTTTCTTCGACCTGTTAGCGGTGACTTCATAATTGATAATCGTTTATTGATTAATAAGTTTCACTTACTGGTGATTGTGTTGCATGTCAGATTTTTTATCTGCGTTTGAATTCATATGATCATTTGAATGTCCCTGCATGTCATGGCCATTCATGTCATGAGACATACATTTTTGCATCATTGCCTGCATGACCGGGTCATTCATGTCCATCTTACCGTGATCCATATCTTTCATTGCAGCACAATTCGGTTCTTTGCTGCTACCCATGTCTGCATGATTTCCCTGTTCATGTGCATAAACACCAATAGGAGCCTGGAATGCAAAAATTGCCATAATTATGTGCGGTAATTTTAATTTCATCGTCTGTTCCCTATTTAATTCCGAGTTTCTATTAGAAAAACAATATCGTATCGCTACATAATGCAGACTACCTGGTCACCAATTACATAGACATGACTCAAACATGACAATAATGTAATGCCGAACAAAGATGCAGCACGTATGCTGAACAAGAAGTCTTAGTCCTGGTAAGGCGTTTATTAATTGATTTTTCGGGAAGGTGTAAATGCGCATACTCGTTGTTGAGGACGAAGCAAAAACAGGTAATTACATTAAGCAGGGATTAACCGAAGCCGGTTTTCTCGTAACGCTCTCTTCAAATGGCTTGGATGGATACCACCATGCTATGACTGAGGCTTTCGACTTGGTCATCCTGGATGTCATGCTGCCAGATGTTGACGGCTGGAAAATTCTTCAGTCACTACGTGAATCAGATAACCAGACCCCGGTGTTATTTTTAACAGCACGGGATAGTGTTAATGACAGGGTAAAGGGCTTGGAGTTGGGGGCGGATGATTATCTCGTCAAACCTTTTGCATTTGTGGAACTACTGGCAAGGGTGAGAAGTTTGTTACGTCGCGGGACTTTGTCAAATATAACTGATCAGTTCAAAATCGCTGACCTCATGGTAGATATATCATCGAGGAAGGTCAGCAGGGCAGGGAAAAAAATTGCTTTGTCTCAAAAGGAATTCCTGTTGCTTGAATTATTCATCCGTAGAGAAGGTGAGGTGTTGCCAAGATCATTGATAGCCTCTGAAGTCTGGGATATGAATTTTGATAGTGATACCAATGTGATTGATGTCGCAGTAAGGCGGCTACGCGCCAAAATTGATGATGATTTTGGAGTCAAACTGATACATACCATTCGTGGCATGGGGTACAAATTTGAGGATGAGACTCAAGGCAATGACTAGGTTTAATCTGGGTCAGCTATCCTTGACTTTGAGATTGATGATGTTCGTCGGAACTGCGATAGCACTCAGCTTGATAGTAAGCGGTTTCCTGGTGTTGAAGTCAGTCAAGAACCATTTTGCAGAGCAGGACTATGAGGAATTAGTTGTCGTACTCGAGAGTATCAAGCACCAACTAAACAGCATTGATGCTGATACAGCAAAAGTTCAGCAGGCTTTATCAAAAGCGGTCTCAGGCCATCACGGTATTTTTTTTCGTGTAGACACTGTAAATGGAAAACAGTTATTTCTCTCCAAGGGGGCTGAGTTTCTTGAGCGTCTTGAATATGAACAAAAATTAGAAAGCGCCAGCCGGGAACAATTGAAAAAATGGCAAATCGGCAATGGTCTTTATCGAGGCTTGATTGCTGAGCTCTCTGTTAATGGCCAGACATATAACGTAATAACTGCAATGGACATGGCCTTTCACAAGCAGTTTCTCGATAAATTTACTATCAAAATGTGGTTGATGATGTTAGCCATAGGCATCGTCACCATGAGTGCGACCTGGTTTGGCATCTATCAGGGCCATCGGCCACTCAAGTCTCTAAGTACAAAAATCAGAAACATTCAGACAAACCAGCTGGATGAGAGACTTAATCCAGATGATTTGCCTATTGAGCTGAGAGATCTGGCTTTATCGTTCAACGAAATGCTGCAGCATGTAGAAGAGGGGTTTGAGCGGTTATCCAATTTCTCAGCTGACATAGCCCATGAATTAAGGACGCCGTTGACAAATATCATTACGCAGAACCAGGTCATGGTGGTTCAGCACCGATCATCAGATGAATACAGGGAACTGCTCTATTCTAATCTGGAAGAGCTAGAGCGTCTTGCCAAGATGGTCAGCCAGATGCTCTGGCTGGCTCAGAGCGACAACAAGCTCATCAAACCCGCTGCAAAATTTATTAATCTGAACCAGGAAGTAAAAGAACTATTAGAGTTTTTTGAGGCATTAGCTTCAGAAAAAAATATCAAGCTTATCCAGGAGGGTGAGCTGCCGAGGATATATGCTGATAGAGACCTCTTACGACGTGCAATATCGAACCTTATTTCGAATGCTATCCGACATACACCCAGTGGCAAGGCAATCAGGGTCGTTGCAAGTGCCAATCAACAGGACAAAATCCAACTTGATTTCATTAACCCGGGTAAGCCGATTCCTGGTCAGCACCTGACAAAAGTATTCGATAGGTTTTATAGAGTGGATCCATCCAGAAGTGAGCACCCTGATGGTACCGGGTTGGGACTTGCCATAACGAAATCAATCATCGAGGCACACGGCGGAAATATCAGCGTCGATTCAAATCTCCAACAAACCGTATTCACAATATGGTTACCTATCAATGAATCGGACAAAACGACAATTGAGCTTGCCTAGGGCATGGGCTATTTTGTGGGTCTCTGTCCCCCGCGTGTGTCGAGTTCACTCCCACTTGATGTTGCCAACACATGATGAATAGAAGTGCCGCAATGGGTGAGCAATGGTTCACGGCTTCGATCTCGCATCCACATCAATGCTCCTATAGCAATAACGGCCCAAATCAAGGTCAATGCAACTGGTGCCAGTGCGGAGCCACTAATGAGAATTAACCAACTCGCTAGCATGGGTGTCGTGCCGCCAACCAGCCCGAGCCCGACATTGAAAACGATGGAATAGCCTGTCAGTCGGTCATCCTCCGGAAACAGCTCAGCAAACATGGCTGGTGCAGCGCCAAGGGGTACCGCCAAAATCAGCCCGGTAATAATCTGACCAACAAAAATTGCGATAGGATTTCCATTTTGCATCCAGATAAATGCAAGGGCGCATGCAGCTCCCAAAAACGTAAAATCCCATACCAGGAGACGGGTTCGTCGAATTAATCTGTCCGAGACCCAGCCACCGAGAGGAATAACAGGCAACAGCAACGCCAATGTCAGGGTATTGGCCTGCATGGCTTCACTCAGTGAAATATCACTAATTTCGCTAACCCAGGTAGGCAAATAGACAAGGGCAAGGTAAAACAACGCGCCGTATCCAGATGAGAACAGTACACCCTGAGCCATTTGTACACGGTTACATGTGAATGCCTCTTTAAGTGGGGAGTTCGGGCAGCGAGCTTTCTCATAGAGCTTAAATTGTGGGGACTCCGGTAAGTTTTTACGCAAAAGAATGGCAATAACCCCTAGTATCCCGCCGACCAAAAACGGTACACGCCAGCCCCAACTTGCAAGCACATCAGCTGAAAACACATCAGTAGCTATCGCTGCAGCACCAGATCCTAGCAACATTCCGATTAGGCTGCCTGTATTGGCCCAACTACCTGCCAAACCACGCTCTTTAGGCGGTGCCGTTTCTACCAGATAGGTCACTGAGGTAGAAAATTCGCCTCCCACTGAAAGCCCCTGAATCATCCGTACAAGCACAAGGAGGAGAGGGGCAAGTATTCCGGCAACTTCATAGCTTGGTAGTAAGCCAAGTACCAAGGTAGGAAAAGCCATCATGGCAACGGATAAAAGTAGTGTCCTGCTGCGGCCAATAGTGTCGCCGAGCCAACCGAAGATAACTGATCCTAATGGCCTCATAATGAAGCCGACCGCGAAGACGCCATATGTGGCAATTAGTGATACAAGTCTGTCTTCACTGGGGAAAAATACATCAGAAAGTACTGATGCCATAAAACCGTAAAGCGCAAAATCGTACCACTCGATGATATTACCGATAACGCCTGCCGCGATGGCTGTTGTTCGTTGGTCCTTGCGGAAATGGAAAAGCATAGCTCTGTAAATAATTTCTAATCAATAATTAATCAGAGCATTCTATTTATTAACATTCCCTGTCACAAGATAACTGGTTGAATGAGAGCATTTACTGTTGCCTCACGTTATAATTTTGATTGAATTTAACTGAACCCGATCCCTTGATCAATTCTGCTATGTTCTCTATATTTTCTCTACTCATTATTTTCTCATTCGAGAATGAGCATCTGGCCAATGTAGTGGAGCTATCCCTGAATCATGCAAGCACACCATCAAATTCAATACTGGTCACGCATGATTGCCTTGGTGGATATGAACTGTTTCTTTGCGCAGATTGAGCAGCAGGATTATCCATTCTGGCGAAATCGGCCCGTGGGTGTGACCAATGGTAAGCTCGGTAGCACTATTATCACAGCCTCCTATGAGGCTCGGAGTTACGGTGTTAAAACTGGAATGGGGCTTAAAGAGGCAAGACAGCTATGTCCAGAAATCATTCAGGCACCAAGCAGGCCAAACCGTTATGCAGCTGTCTCCTCATCAATCATGGCGGCCTTATACGATATTGCACCGACAGTCGAGGTGTATTCAGTCGATGAGGCATTCCTGGACTTAACGGATTGCCAGGCGATATATCAGGGAGCTGAACATATTGGACGCCTGATTAAAGACACCATAAGCAATGTTTCAGGGCTTACCTGCAGTGTAGGCATCAGCGGTGATAAGACGACTGCTAAATTTGCAGCCAAACTGAATAAACCTGATGGCTTAACCATCATAGAGCCCTGGAACGCACAAACTCGCTTAGCTAATGAAGATGTCACAGAGCTCAGTGGTATCAATAAAGGCATAGCGAGATTTCTGGCTCAATACGAGATCTACAAGTGTGGTGACATGAAAAAGGTGCCTATGAGCCTTATAGCCAAAAGGTTTGGTAATCCGGGGCGTCGTATTTGGCTGATGGCTCAGGGTAAAGATCCGGAACCTGTTATCACAGAAGTCAAAGACCCCAAATCGATAGGTCACGGAAAAGTGTTGCCACCAGGCACCAGAGATAAGGCTGTCTTATTGACCTATTTTCAGCACATGTCTGAAAAAGTAGGCGTGAGACTGAGAAGGCACCAGTTTCAGTCAGATACCTTTTTCATTGGCATAAAGACAGAACAGGGCTGGCTATCAGCCAAGGCTAAGCTACAAAACAGCACCGATGATGGTGGCACTATATATAAACTCTGTTTGGACTTTGTTGATAAATACTATTTTGGTCAGGAGTCCAGGCAGGTCCAAGTAACAGCTCTATCCCCCTTGCATGGTAAGCAGCAGGACTTATTCATTGATAACGACGCCAAACAGAAGCGTGACTCGTTGAACCAGGCAATGGATAACATCAATGAAAGATACGGTGAGTTCACTGTGGCTCCGATGCGTGTTGTTGGCAGAAGTGAAATGCCGAACGTCATTGCGCCAGCATGGAAGCCATCAGGGCACAGGAAGACAATCTGATGTGCGGCGGTGTTTATTTCCAGTATGGTGATGATGTCCTTAGAATTTTCTATCCCAATCCCAAAGCTGTACTGCCCGTACTAATGAATGATGGGGAAGTGCAGTTAGTAGCCTGGGGTAGGAGACAAAAACAATCCGGCAATCTACCCATGACTGGGTGGGCTCGTCTGGATTCCATATATGCCGGACGTTGGGACAAATACTTTCCTAAACCTGTAAAAATACCGGTGCTGAGTTTTATGGAAAAAGACTTGGAAGGTGTGAGTCATTGGTATGACTTACAAAAGGGACAATTTATTCAGGGTCTGATAGCCAGAGAAGGTAATGAAAAACGTATCTATGTGGTGACAATTGAGCCAGAGCTTGAAGATGCTCAAATTCATAGTCGTTGGCCTCGTATAGTTCAAAAGGGCGAACGATCCAGAATCAATCAATTTGATATGTAGTTAGGAAAGAAAATGAAAGGACTTAAAACAGTTTTTTTGTTGGCGGCATTATTGCTGCCATTCACAGTAGCAGCAGAACCAACAGACTCATTTAGTAAAGCAAAAAAACTGATGATGGAGAGGGTCTATTTTGATCACAGAGAAACGCTTTACTGTGGTGCTAAATTTGATGCCAAGAAAGACATAGCACTGCCCACTGGTTTCCATACAGATAAATATATAAAACGTTCTAAAAGGCTAGAATGGGAACATGTTGTGCCTGCAGAAAACTTCGGACGAACATTCAGCGAGTGGCGTGACGGCCATCCGAACTGTATCGACTCAAAAGGTAAAGCTTTCAAAGGTAGAAACTGTGCCAGCAAGGTCAGCATCGAATATCGCTATATGCAAAGCGACCTATATAACCTCTATCCTGCTATTGGTGCGGTTAATGCCATGAGAAGTAACTATAATTTCACCATGATGCCAGATGCTGCAGCAGTCTTTGGAACATGTCAGGTGAAAATTGATGGAAAGAAGGTAGAGCCACCAATGGAGTCCCGTGGGCAGATAGCCAGAACTTATCTTTACATGGAGCAACGTTACCCACGTTATAGGATGAGCAAGAGTCAAAAGCAACTTATGACGGTCTGGAATTCTCAATATCCGGTCACCTCAGCTGAGTGCAAAAGAGCAGACAGAATTGCGGCTATTCAAGGTAATGAAAATCGCTTTGTCAGTGAACAATGTCAGAACTAGCTAGTATCGCTGTAGGTACCATGCAGGCTTAACGTCGAGTCTTTGCGATACTTTTACAATTAGGGCTAACATGAAGGTTAACTGCTCTAGAGGTCTGCAACTATGAGTGATGAAAAGGAGAAGTCAGAAAGTCCCGTCCTTTCAGAGAAAGATCAGGGTGAGCTTTATGACAGACTGACCTCAAAAGCTTCACGCTTGGGCGCTGATGAGTTGTTCTATGCTTCAGAAGATGAGCTCAACGCCAGCTTTACTTCTTACGAAGATCAGGACTGAGTTTAGGCCTCGTTCAAAAGAAACTCCTTCAGTCTGTGCAATACAACATCTAGCTCGTTATCCTGCATGTCAGGCATCGCATGCGTATATGGCTCCATATACTGTTTAATTTCTATCAGCCTGTGTTTCTGAGTCTGTTTAATATACGGCGGATAGTCGTCCACGATAATGACCTTATCGATGTCTTCCCTGACGAAACGTAAGTCTTTGTGTTCACCGACCCAATCAATGTATCTAGTCGTGGAAAACCACTTTGGTGCATAGCCGTTAGCAACTAAACGGTCTGCAATCGCTCTGAATCGCTCCTCATCCACCGTAGTGAAGACGCAGATATTTTCTCTTCCAAACAGTAACTCACATTGAGACAGAAATGACATTAAGCCCGGCCGAGAGAACTGGCTTATAGCGCTCGTGATGAGTACCCCCTCAAAATCTAAAGCCAGCGTTAAGTCAGTCATTCGATTCTCCGAATTACTCATATTCGTAAGTACATAGCCTAGTAGCTATCAATACATAAATACAACGCGCAGGGATGACTTTGCGCAAATTCTGATGACCGAAAAAAGTGGTTTAAGGGGGGCTTTTTCAAAAATTACAAACTAAAACAGTAATGTACCTAAAAACTCATTTTGTGTATCTAGATAACATTATGAAATTATTGGAAAAAACAAAATAACTGTGCAACAAATTGAGTAGGTTTTATGGGAGTTGGTTGCGCATGGTTCAGAAAATTCCACCTGGCAAGGTCACGATGAGCGACTGGAATATTGTGATAGTCGAGTTCGAAGGGCACGTGGTTGAGAAATTCCTCGGCTATTGCTACGAGCTCTCACATTACAGGTTCAGCTCACAAATTGTTGAGTATGACCCTGAGTCAAATACCGGCAAGACGGTGTCTGGCTCAAGTTATGTCTTTTTAGAAAGACCCGGGAAACTTCATCCCTTAGCACAGGCATATTTACATCAGTTCAGTCGGTGTCCGGGTATTCATGTTCGATTGAAATATGAGTGCTGAGCCATGAAGCGAGATTTCTCAGGAAAGATAGCCAAGCAGTGCCCCCTGATATATCGCAGCGGAGGTCATTTTGACTGTGAGTCAGCTTGGTATGAGCTCACTCTCAATTTATCTCTTGAGCTTGAGAGGCTCACGCGAGAATTGAAAGACGATGAGTGGCGGAGCTTGGTGGCCTGCCCATTGTGACTCAAGTGAAACAAAACTATGGCGGCCTACGCTTTTACATGAGCGCCCCTCTCACGGATGACATGCGACGTCTGATTTCAAAGGCAGAAGACGACTCGCTCCATATTTGTAAGATCTGAGCTGCTAAAAGCAGGCTGATTGAAGTTAACGGCTGCTATTACATGACCTGCTGTAAAGAGCACCAGATTGAGGGGCTGCCATTCAAAGAGGTCGACCTCGATGATTGGGAGTAGCAGTGGTGCCGGCTTAACGTTCGATCGGCAAGGTGTTTGATTTTCAGGTGCGTGAAGCATATTGAGTTTTACAAGGAGGCAAGCATGATTATTCCCGTAGCACCAGCCCACGTCACAATGTCCAAATGGAACATTATCGTGATAATTCACAAAGGCAAAACGATAGAGAAGTTTCTCGGGTATGACGTCAATGCCCGGAACTACCGGATCAGTAGCCAAATCATCGAGTACGACGCTGAAAACAAGCGAGGAAGGACGGACTCCGGGTCAATCTATGCATTTCTCGATGAGCCGGGGCAGTTACACCCGCTCGCCAAAGAGGTTTTTGACAGGCTCAATGCCTGGGATGAAGTTGAGGTCTCACTTAAGTTTAAGGACGCTCAGAATGAGGAATGATTTATCTGAGCGGCTCATGATGCGTTGTCCCATTATCTATCGAGGCGCCATACCGGGTCCCAACCGAATCGTCATGCATTTTGGCTTTGAGTGTAGTTCGGGCTGGTTTGAGATGGTATTACTGCTCTCTGAAGCCATCGAGCGAATTGCGGCAAGGCTAAAAAATGAAGGCGTTGAAGAAAGTAGGCTTCCCATGGTCTGTCAGGTTAAACAAAAGTTTGGCGGGCTTCGTTATTACATGGAAAACGGTAATGAAGAAATCTACGCACTGATTCAAGAAGCTCAAGCAAAGTCATTTCACATCTGTGAGATTTGTGGCGCGTATGGCGAGCGTCTAATCATTGGTGGCTTCTACACGACGCGTTGCAACGAGCACACACGTCCGGATTTGGGCGACTGATGCCGACACCTCCTTTAGATGAGATCACACGATGAAATTCCAGCTGTATTCAGACATTCATATTGAGACACGCGGCTGTTTTTCTATACCTAAACTGGATTCGGATTTGATTATCCTGGCGGGCGACATTGATGTTGGATTGGAGGGGCTGAGCTGGGCTGAAGAACTGACGAGGTTTCATAAACGGCTGATGAGTGTCTAAGGAATCGATGGCTATTCAAATAATAGAGAAATTTCTTGGTTACAGCGTGTACGATGAACATTATCGAATCAGTAGCCAGGTACTCGAATATAATGAGAATACCAAAAGGGGTATAACTACCTCTGGTTCAGTTTATGAATTCCTTGATGAGCCAGGTAAGCTGCATCCATTGGCCCAAAAAGTTTTTGATAAGCTAAATGCTTGGGAAAAAGCCGACGTTTCATTTAAGTTTGACGTGTCGACTGATGAGAGGTGATTCACCCGAAAGGATTATGAAAAGCTATGCAATCATTTAACGAAGGCATAAATATGTTTCTCATACAAAACAGATTTGCTTGATCATCGTACGTCGCTGTGGTTGGCAGGTTTGAAATGATTCTAATAATCTGTGACTAGAGAGTGTAATCAACAATGTCGTTGACACTTACTGATTACCACCAATTTTCATGTGACAGCGTTTCGATGTCTTGTCTTTTGTAAAAGTAGTTTTTGAAATCATCTATCCCAGGGCCAGATATTGGTCTTAGTTTACTTTGTTTTCTTAGGTTATTTATTACGTACTTTTCTACACCTAAGAGCTCAGCTGCATCAGCGCCTGAGAGTGCCTTCTCCTTAAATTTCTTGATCTTAACTAACTGTTTAAAATCCACATACTCATTGCCCAGGCCATCTTTAATGACTTTGAGCCGACGAGACCTTATCCAGTTGTAATAAAAGCGTGTCGTACTCTCATTCAAACTATTGCTCGCTTTATTGAAAGACATTAGGTACGGATTGTTTAGATAACGGATTCTGTATGTTCGGAGTTGTGAAAGCCTTATGTATTTTTTGCTTACTGGCAACTCTGGATTTCTTTCTAGTTTGATGTAATTTTTTTTGATCAATATGGCGAGCTTCTGTGATGAGATATTCAGAAATTTTGCTGCTTCTGTTGATGTGAGTAGTGATAAATCTTCAATAAGCGTTTGGTAATATGCTCTATGAGCTCGTTTGGGTTTTCGGCCTGTATTCGTATCATATTTTTTTTTGTTAACGACAGATAACATGTCTAGCCGGCGAATATCACTACGCTTGAAGATATAGACTTTATTACCGTCACAAAGTGGCCCTGACACGGGGCTGATACCTTCATCGATTATTTTTTCTGAAAGGTTGGTTGGATTCGTTTCACAATCTTTGGCTAATTCAGAGATGAGTACATAATTCTCATGAAATTCCACGACGTCTTTAATGTGGATAAATTTCCTGTTGCTGAGATTTATGCATGGGATAAGTTTGTCAAGAGTTGAATATATGACTGCAGGATAAGTTTTCAGCTTTTTAGCAGCTTGATCTACTGAGATATAAGCTTGGTCATGTTTTCTTTTGCGTGTACGATTGATGAATGCCTTTAAAGACTTTTTACTGAGCTCTATGTCCAAAAGTCCATGTGCAGAAGCTTTTATTACGAACTGAACTTTGCCATCAAGCATGGAAGAAATAAGCATTCCAAATGGGCGCTTATTGGCGACGCTACAGGTTTTTAGGTGTTCTCCAATAGTGATGGGGTCTTCAACGTCCGAAATACTATTGGCACTTAATTTGTCCAGTATTTGGGAAACATGGTTAAGTGAATAATGGTAGTCACCACTACTGTCGACAGGGGGGCCTGAAACAGGAAGTAAGGCTCCCTGGAGTTCCATGCTATGCAGCAATGTTTTTGAGATATTTAAACACGCACATAGGTCACTTTTTACAATTGTGTTTGTTTGCCTGTAAAAGTAATCTGATTGTAAGTAAAAAGTCTTTTGCTCAATGGTCTTGTTACTGTAAATATTTTTGAGGCCTACAGCTCTTGCCAAGACATTTTTATCAGAGACTGGGATGAAGTATTGACTTAGATACGGCCCAGTATCTAAATTGCAAACAGTAAACATTAATGTTTTATGCAAAGCATAATTCGGTTGCCATTGCAGTTCATATCTGTATTGCTTTCTTTTTGAGTCAGCGAGCTTATAGCTCTTATCGTTAATGAGATTTATGAGGTCAATTAAGTCATCAAAACGACGTGTAGATGTCTCGTCAGAAATTATTAGTCTTTTGTCGTCTGAAGTGTAATTAAGAAGGTATTGGATCTCTTTGGACAACCAATTTTGGTTGTGATCAACTTTAATGGGATTAATCCGGGTCAGGTCAAAGCCACATTGACAATATCTTACCCCTTTTCGATTCCAGGTAAGCTGAGAGTTACATTCAATGCAGTAGTCAACCAATAGTACATCATGTTCAGGACAGCAAGTCAGAGGCGCAAAGTCCCATATTGACCTGTGATAAGAACTCTCTCTCAAACATTCGACACATACCTTAGGGTAGGCAAACCGAAGAAAATTTGATGGGACATCATAGTAGAAGAATTCATGGATGTCTGGTTGATGATCAGCTGAGGCTAGAACGATCGGATAGCGAAGGCTTTCCAACGTATCAACTGATTCTTGTGTGAGTTCTGAAAACCCCAACAAATCAATATCTCCAGAAGACAATAGCTTTACATAATCGTTGACATTGGCCTTTTCCGGTTCACTTTCTAACCCAGCTTTAACGATATTAAAAGGAGTCGAATAGTAATTTATTTCAGCTAGTCTCAGTAGATACCCCATAAAACTCTCAGACTCATAGGGAGCGGGGCGAGCTAGCAGCCTTGGATAAGTACTCACAGTCAAAAAATGTCTTTTACAAGCTGCGTACTTTTACGACGTACTTTTTGAGGACCCTGTGTATCAGAGCTGGTAACGATACCTTTGTACGCATCCTGAATACAGCGCCATGACATTACTTTGTTAATTGGGGTTCTGAATGGATTCCCCTCTGCAGTTTGATTTTTACCAGGTGCATTTTCAAAAGCTTCAGCTAGGTACTCAAGACTGATACAGGAAGCCTGCTCTTCAATAGCCTCTTCACCCGCTGCATGAATGATCCGCATAATGTCGTCAATGAAGCCATTCGAAGCGGCATATAATCGAATCGCAAGTTCCTTATCGGCCAACTTACTCAGGGTTTCAAAAGGCATTAATTTATCGACTTCAGCCAAGAATTTTCTAAAGGTTTTGAAATTATCATCGTCACTAATCATGAAAGGACGCATTTCAACAGAAGCATGAAATCTTCGTGAAACTTCTGGATCAACATCGAATACTATGCTGGCACGGCCCGTTCCTACCATGATGATCGGAATTCCGGTTTCAATAATCATGACTTTTATTGTTTTAGCCAGTTCTAATAACACTTTATTTGATGAGTCAGTTTTGTTTGAAATGAGATGTTGGAATTCATCCAAGATTATTAACTCGACGCCTGAATCTTGAAGGTATTTATAGAATCGAAGTTTTGTTGTGTCAGAGTCTTGGTCGTTGACTAAATTTACAGGTACATCCTGAGGTTTGCAGTTGCTGATTTGTGCAAGTAATGCCGTAAGGAGACTTCTGATAAATTTCCTCGGAGTTGAATCAGACGGAATAACTGCGTTAAAGATAGTGAGCTGTGAAGATTTAGCCTTAATGGATGGTGGATGTTGCTCCATGTACTTCTTGATAACTGTGGACTTACCTGAACCTGTGGGACCAATAATGCTCATAGATTTTGGCTCCGGGGAAATGTCCTTGCTTCTATGAGCACGCTGCATCTTTTTAAGGATTTCTTGAGATTGAGGGTGAGCGATATATATATTATTGAGTAGGATTAGTCGCTCACGCTCGCTGAGTAAGTGTTTATTTCGTTGTTCTGCCATTATTTAATCTTTTTTTAGAGAATAGTCAGCTTGCCAGTCAGCACTGTCCTCGTAGAGTTCATCCAGATCGTCATCTGATATACCGGGCAATGCTGAGCTTTGACGTGAAACGCTTTGATCTAATATCTGTCGTGTTGTGTTTTTACCAAAGTCAGATAAACCTGCATAGGTATTTTGTGAGTCATGCACCGTGGTGAGTTGGCGTTGGGTTTGCTGGCCCACATTGCGATAACGAGCTTTTTTTGAAGCTCTTCTGATGCTTTTAGTTACTAACCTCTCTTGCTCAATAATTTCTTGAATTCTTTTTTCCGCATGCATCAGTGCATCAACGTCCGTTGAATCGAAGTTCTGCGCAGCATGTTTTTTTATCATCTGATGTTGGAACAAGGTTTTGTTACTTGCATATTGAAGGTCGAGGCAAGGAGCAACAATATAGACTTCTTTGAATGGGTCAAAGACAAAAATTTTTCCAATATCACTAGGATCGAATTTAATTTTAACTCTATTGTCGTCTTTCAACTCTCTTCTCAGTAAGCTTAACTCCCTTGAGTTATATCTCAGCGATTCGAAATCAATTCCGTAGTGCTGCAGACTACGTTCCTCCGTTTTACCCAGCGTTATTTGAAGCATATTAAGGTTTTTAGGCATACGTGGTGGGTACCACTCTATTTCTGAATTCCACAAAGCATTGGGTGGAACATTAGTGCTGCTATTTTTGCTGTTGTTGTATATATCAACAATCCACTGATGAACAATTTCTACTAATGCACTAAAGCTGATGATGGCATCTTTCTGGGGGTCGTATTCATGCTTTTCAAAAATATTGTTAAAAGTTTTACCCGGTATGTCATTAAGTAATCCATCAGCAATCGTTCTAAAATGTCTTTCAACGAGCCCTTTATACCAGGGGTGCCTTGGAGGAGAGCGAGGTTTTTGTATCCCCAAACTTCCACAAATCTCATTAAAATCGTTACTTAAAAACTCTTTGCCATTATCGACTAAGATGACTTCAGGTATACCGTAAGCAAGCCAATCCAGCTGAATATCTGGATATATGATCTTGAGTTCAGTTTTAGGCAAAATGGCATGCCTTAAACACTCAATCACACTAAGAATACTGGGTGGGGAAAAGCTCAGATAAAAGCCCAAGACCATCTTGGAATATTTATCAATTAGTGTTGTCAGTGTCGGACGACCAAGTGGGAGCCTTGTTTCATCATCAACAACACAAAATGGAATGGGGGTGTGATCAATCTCTGTAATCTCCAAGGGCCTTGTTGGCCTTGAGCCAGCTCCGTAATATCTGAAGTACCTCTCTGCTGTCCGTCTATTGAATCTTCGCTCGTAAACAAGAAATTGGTCTAAAGCTTCAATACGCTTACGGAAAGAGTCGTAGCAAGGGTAACTCGTTATTTCAGACTCCCAAGCTAGAGTAGCAAGGCGCTTATATGATTTTTTAATTGTTGGTCTTTCGCGGGTTAAGTAATGATCGATTGCCTTTTGAATAAGGGCTTCGACCTCTATACCGAAACGCGGCGTTCTGTTTCCCTTTTTAAAGTGTTCATCAACCAGGGAATTAATATTCTCATCAGCGTTAATGTAGCTTTTGAGCCAACGTGTGATGGTGGTCCAGCTTTTTGGGGGCTTTGTGTCCTGAATTTCTTCTGCTACACGGTTAATCAGATCAAGCTTTTGTTTCTTGGTAAGGCGGACATCATAGAAGTGTTTTGCTTCATTGACATAAGCTAACTTCCTCAGTGCATTTTCTTTTAAATGTTTGGGGTGAGCTTGAAAGTCAACTAAGGGTGATGTTTCCGTGATTGATGTTAAGTCGATTTCATCATCATCAAGAAAGGTCAATTGCCCATTGCTAAGCTTTGAGTGCAGCTCACTTTCTCTAAAGTATGAGTTGATGGCTGTTTTGAGATCTGTCAGCTGATATGTTTTGTTTTTTTGGGTTGAGGTGATCTCATAAACCCGCTTTTCCATGAGTACCTTTGCACCCACTTCAAATTTATAATTAGCCATTAATCTGCACCTGACTGAGTCTGAGAAGTGTATCCGGGCCAAGTGGGTGAGTTGCCAGCTCAAACTCAAAGTATTTTTTCGCTATAGCGGCGTAACAGTCTACGAGTTGAAGCCCGTGTGATTCTGCAAGATCTTTAAGATCAGATAGAGTGAGAATACCGTCGTGAATTCGGTCAACATCGTTGAGAAGTGAATCAGTTTCCGCTGGCGGGAGTTCCTGCCAGATATAACGATATAGCAATTTGAGATTACCGAATAAAGGCTCGACGCGAAGGTCGACATCTGTTACGACAGCATAGTCGAATCCGTCTAGTTCCATCGCTGCTGTAATGGCAGCAGTTTTTTCAATAAATTCGGGTTTTTGTGTGGTGGAATACGTTTTTACTTCCACATACTTCAGTTTGGGGGTTGACCTGCGGACAACCTCGAAATCAGGGAAATGGTTATGGTATTTATTCTTGAAGGAATAAGGGTATTTGATAGGTTGAGGATGGTACTCAATAACATCATCATCGAACTCAAGGTAAAAAAGGAAATCACGCTCTACCTGTGAGTCCCATTCAACCATGCGTCTCATTTTGTAGCTGGGAAAATTTCCAATAACACGGTCCTTACCGCCATTGTTGATCTTCCGTGCTGGTTTTCTCACCCATATGCTCCTTTGCAGTGGCACTTTTCTATGCCAATTAATGGAGGCAATATAGGTTAGTGGTATCAGAAATGCAACTTATGGTCGTTTAATGTGACAGGGGTAATTTAAAAGCGGCAAATAATATTATCTTGTTCGCTGACTATAGATATTTTGAAAGCGGCTCATCCTTGTCTGTCTTATCAGTGATCTTTGTAAGCTTTAAATTTCCTGCTGTATTTAGGCCCTTCCACCACATACGACGGGTCCAATAAATTCCAGTCAGAAGGTTTGGGGTTGATGCAGACCAAGCAAGATCTGCTGCACCTCTATGAGCATCCTGATCAGAGGTTTTAGGTTCTGGAGTTACCTGTTCATATACATAAACAAGGTTGACTGTGTCTGCATCATGCTTTCTGAGCATTGATGAGGAAAGGCTATGAGAGTCACCAGCAGTACTGCTAAGTTTTCCTTTAACTTTGACACAAAAAAGAGAGGCCTTTATTTCTAGCACCATTTTATCGGCTTTTAATTGAATTTGACCGAGCTTCTCTGCCGAAACTTTTTCTCCTGTTAGGGCTGCATGATTTACGCACTCAATGATTGGCCAGTTTGATTCACTTGAGCCCACCCATATGCCATTAATATCAGGGAAAACGTGTTTATTTAATGCAGGGAACTTCCTCCATATCAGTCTCCAGCCAGAATAATATGATGGGGCTCCAAACCAGAGGGTAAAACAAAAATAAATCAACATGACAAAGAACCTAACCACATCCACTTTAGATGCATCAACAAGGTCACACAATGAAATCAAAACAACTAGAAAAAGGCTGTAGCCGATTAAGATTCCATACCACCATGATTTAGGTATGAGCCTATACATAATTATGTCACCAATCCAAATGTTCGGTTATAGGTAATTTGCAAAGTGATTCTTCATTCCTGAGTGTGTAGGGACAATGCTTTTATTTGATTACCAAGCTTTTTCCCTACCCAAATATTCCTTCGCCCAATAATTAAGAGTATTGAGGGGGCTGGATCTGTTAAGTTTTTTTTCCAACTTGTTAAGTCGAGCAATGAAGGAGATGGGACATCTTCAGGGTGTGTGTGCCATTCGCCAACATAATTGAGTATTCCTTTGGATGCATAGAAAGCCTGATTCACGGCTAATTGATGATGACGTCCCTTGCGATTAACTGAAAACCTTGTTCTGATGTCACCTTGTCCAGGTTCAGAAATATGCCTAATGATGATGTGCTCCCCTCGACGCTCACCGATAAGTACGCCTGCAGCTTCATCATTTTCCAGGTTCATTTGTCTATGAAAATATAACTTTTTGTATGCTGAGGATATGATAACGACCAAGTTTCCATCACTATCTTTAAAAGTCAGATCCGTCTCATGCATTACAAACTACACAAGGGTTCTACCCCGATTTTGCGGACACTTCAAAGAAGCCTGATAATGGGCAAAAGGAGTGTTTATGTCAAAGAGAAGAAAATACAGCCCCGAGTTCAAACAGGGTGCTGTTGAGCAAACCCGGCAGCC
>NZ_VENF01000008.1 GCF_009711715.1 Methylophaga sp.
CAACCATGAATACAAATTTTGGACTTTTACCTGCCTGTTTAAGTTGTGTACAAATACACTGGTTTTCAATTCATTGTTTAAATAGACGTCGCGTTCTGAATTTCATTTATACGTCAATAAAAATGGCTTCTGACAACTTCATATGACCCAGATTGCAATTAATTAAGCTCTCACAAAATAAAAAGCTGAGCACCATCAGGGATGGTGCTCAGACAAAACCGAGCTTTTGAGCTTCGTTACTTGCGTGACCGCTCAACGATTTTCAGCTGCTTTGATTGCTTTTCTAGCAAGCCTTCCGGCAGCACCTTTGGCATCAGCATTTTTGATTTGTTCAAGGTTGACTGGTTCACCCACAATGATCACACCACCCATACCGGCACCCCAGTGTGGAACACATTTGTATAAGTAAATTCCGTCTTGCGTAAAAGTGCGATCATAATTTTTACCAATTTCCGACTCCCAGTGCTCCGCTCCCTCAGGAATCAGACCTTCAAGTGATTTTGTGTTGTGAGTAGGCATATTCCGCCAGGAAACAGTATCCCCATTGTCGATAGTGACCACCAAAGGCATGAACTTAAGTCCTTGGGCCTTCACAGTGTGTGTTTCTGCCTCAGCAGACTGCGCAGTCACAGGCAACATCAAGGCGAGGAAAAAAGTGAACACGCTATTTTTAACAAAGTGAATCGCTTTTGATGTTTCAAACATATTAAGCCTCCTCTTGGATCTAAGTCATAAGTCATTCCCAAAGTCACCGTAACATGAACTCATAAGGCAAAAAAATAACTAAAGCATCCTAAATGGGTGGAAAATTCAGTTTGATTAAATGCCTCTGAATCAAACCAATCAGATTTTTTAATTTTTATTTAATAACGATCTCTTATGATGATCAGTTAATTTTGCTTATCGCTATCCATCAAAGATTATTCAGCGTTTATTGCAGTTCAAAACGGCGCCAAACAAATCAACTAAACTTAAGAAATGAAAACATCAATAAAAACCTTCCCCCACAAACATACTGGTATACGACGACTCATTTTTGCTTTTTATTACTCCATGAAGGGGCTTATGGCTGGCCTTCGATATGAAGCGGCATTTCGGCAGGAATTTTTGTTATTTGCTGCAGTCATACCCATCGTTTTTTTGCTTGATTTCACTGTCACTGAACGGCTCGCCCTGATTGGTAGCGTGCTGGCAGTTATGGTGGTGGAACTGGTCAACTCCGCTATCGAATGCACCCTGGACCGCGTCAGCATCGAGATGCATCCCCTGGCAGGACGAGCCAAGGACTACGGCTCTCTGGCTGTTCTAATTACTTTAATGTTTGCTATCGCTGTATGGGCGTCACTAATCTTGCCAAAACTGATTAATTGAAAATATGAAACGTAATATTCTGTCTCTTCTCGGGCCTTATGCAATTCTTCTCAAAATTCTACTGACGGGGTTAGTAGTCCTTTCCCTGTCGCGCTGGGCATTGGTTGCCTGGCAGTGGGATCGCGTTAGCGAAGCTATCAGCCTGTGGGATATGTTTGTTCAGGGCATCAGAGCCGATCTCATCATCATGGGCATGCTCATCGCCCCATTGGCCTTGGTGATGCCTATCCTGGTCAATAAAATTGGCTGGCCGCTGTGGCAGAAACTGGTCTGGCTCTGGGGTATCGTGATTGTTGTGTTGCTGGTGTTCATGGAATCGGCGACGCCAGCCTTTATTATGCAATACGATCTGCGGCCCAATCGTCTCTTCGTCGAATACCTCAATTATCCGAAAGAGGTGTTCTCGACATTGTGGGAAGGGTTCAGAATACCGCTGATTCTGGGGGTCTCACTCACCATTTTCGCCGGCTGGCTGGCAAACAAAGTGCTTCGCCGCTGGCAGGCGAATGAACAGCTTAACTGGCCTTTCTGGAAAGTCTGGCTCGCCTGGCCGCTGCTTGTGCTGCTTCTGGTTGTCATGATCCGATCAACATTCGGCCACCGTCCGGCAAATCCCGCCATGTTTGCGATTACTTCTGACGCCATGGTCAACAGTCTGGTGATTAACTCCAGCTGGTCAGTGTATTTTGCCATTTACAACATGCAGCACGAGGCCGAGGCCAGTGAGGTCTATGGCACGATGACCGATGATGCCATCATGAAAGAGATGGATGAAAACTATCCCTGGCTCAATAGCAATCCCGATGCGCCCTTCCCCACGCTTAACAAGCGGCCTGCACCGGTTGAACGGGACAAACCGCTTAATCTGGTCATTATTCTTGAAGAAAGCCTGGGGGCAACTTTTGTCGATTCATTGGGCGGTGAATATGCGGTGACCCCTGAGCTTGAAAAACTGAAAAAGCAGGGTTGGTGGTTTGAGCAACTTTATGCGACCGGCACCCGCTCTGTGAGGGGCATTGAAGCCACCATCAGCGGATTCTTACCCACCCCAGCCAGAAGTGTTGTCAAGCTGTCACTATCACAGCAGAACTTTTTCACCATCGCTGATTTGCTGAGTCAAAAAGGCTACCAAACTGAGTTTATCTATGGCGGCGAATCGCACTTCGATAATATGGCTAACTTCTTTATCGGTAACGGTTTCCAGTCTGTCATCGATCAGGATGACTATGAAAACCCGGTTTTTGAAGGAAGCTGGGGCGTGTCAGATGAAGATTTATTCAATAAAGCCCATGAGAGAATTCAGCAGGCCGAGCAATCTGAAGAACCTTACTTTGGTTTGGTATTTACTTCCAGCAATCACTCACCTTACGAGTTTCCTGATGGCCGTATCGATCTTCATGTACCGGAAAAACAAACCGATCTGAATGCCGTCAAGTATGCGGATTATGCACTGGGCCAATTTTTCAAAAAAGCCAGGCAGAGTGACTATTGGGACAATACCCTGTTCCTTGTTATCGCTGACCATGATCTGAATGTATACGGTGATGCCCTTGTGCCCATCGAACGATTCCAAATTCCGGGGCTTATTATGGGTGCAGATATTCAGCCAAAACGGATTAAAACCGTCGCCAGTCAAATCGATATGGCACCGACATTATTATCTTTAATGGGAATCAGTGCAGAAACACCGATGATTGGTCGTGACTTGAGTCGTCCTGAAGAACAACAATCTCAAGGCAGAGCGCTGATGCAGTTCGCGGATTATTTTGCGCTGCTACAAGGAGAAAAAGTCACTGTGCTCCGTCCGCAAAAAGAGGCGCTTGCTGGGCATTACTCTCCCGAAGTTCGACAATTGGAAATCACCGGGCCTGCCGATGACGAGGACGCCCATGAGGCCCTCGCGCATGTGCTGTTACCCTCATGGTTATACCGGGAACAACGCTATGATATGCCTTTGGGACACCCGCTGCACAAGAAGCAAACTGAGACTCCTGCACTAGAATAACGCTATCCTGGAGTCTAGTTTCCAAGTCTGCGCCCATTCTCCAATGACAGTTGTGGGCCATGGTGACGGATTTTGCTTTGCTGTTTTTGCTGCACTCGCATGCCTGGCTGTTAAACTTGCTGGCTCTAATCCATTTCAACCCTCCCCCCACTTCTGAACCAAGGTCAGCAGATGTTTCGTAAAACCAAGTTGAAAATTGTTTATTACCTCAACGCGGCCTTGATTATCTTGCTGGTTGGCTATCAGATCTACCTGAACCTCTCAGACACAAAATATGCTTCACTGCATCTGTCACAGATTGCTGACATTCAGGCACGTCTCGAAGGAAAAAATGCATTTCAATTTATTGTCGCTGGCAATATCAATAATTCCACAAGCATTTTCCAGAAACAGTTTATTCCCGAACTGAACCAGTCAGAAGCAGCGTTTCTGATTTCTGCAGGTAATGCCGTCAGCGACGGTGCCGAAGAGAACTATCGCTCCTTAATCAAAATGCTGGCTGGTTTGCAAATGCCCTGGCTGCTCACTTATGGGGAGAATGAAGATAGTGATTTTGGCGATTTTCGTTTCTTTGAGCACTTCGGCCCGCCATTTTTTTCCTTCAATGCTGCCGACAGCCATTTCATTTTTCTTGATAACACAGGTAATACCCCCTACCAGTGGCAACTTGACTGGCTGGACCAGGAATTAAGCCATTCCCAGGCACGGAATCGGTTTGTCTTTCTTGGCCTGCCGGTCCACCCACAACTGGAAAACACCTCGGCATTTACCAAGGATAATTATTTCAACAATGTCGAGATAGGCGAGCAATTACACACGCTATTTGAGAAACATCAGGTTGATGTGGTCTTCTCTGCCAATCTGGCTCTTTATGCCGAACAGACAATTGATGGCGTTCGTTATGTCACGACCGGAGGCGCTGGCGGTGTCATTGTTGATGACGAAAACAGCTTTCATCATTACACCATGGTTGATGTTTCGGCTGGCGAAATCAATATTGCGCCTGTACGCCCCAGCATCAGCCAATCCTCTCTCCATAGAACGCTGAGCAGTATATGGTCAGCTATCTACACCTTTTTTTATGTCAGTTTTTCACGGTTTCTCGTCGTGGTCAGTCTATTGATATTAGTCGGCCTTAAACTACGCGAAATTATCTATGAGGAGCGTGACTTTTATACCCACTTCACCATTGATGACACGCAGTACCGAAATAAACCCAAGCAGATTGCTTTCTTTACGAATAATTATTTCCCTTTTATTTCAGGCGTCACTATTTCAATTGAACGACTGGCTCGCGGCCTGCGTGACCGTGGAAACCAAGTCCATATTTTTGCGCCTGACTATGCCGAGGAGAAAGAGTCCGAATCAAACTGTACCAGGGTAAAAACCCTGTTTGCCTTCGGTAACAAGGGTGAGTTCAGACTCACTAATCCATTTCAGACATCTATCAGGAAAAATTTTCAACGTTTCGCCGCTGATCTCATCCACGTGCACCACCCATTCTGGCTGGGCTCGGTCGGCTTATGGCTGGCAAGAAGACATCATAAGCCGATTATTTACACCTACCACACCCGTTTGGAAATGTATGCCCATTATGTGCCGCTGCCCGGGGCACTATTCCGTAATGTTATTTCTCATCTGGTTGTTCGACGATTTTGCAATAAATGTGATGGCGTCGTCGTGCCTACTTACTCCACTGAAGAGTATCTGCGTTTGATTGGTGTGAAAAGCCGGATTTGTGTGCAGCCTACTGGAGTTGATTTTGAGCGTTTTAATGTCCCTCACAAATTAAAGCCTTTGGCACTCAAACAAAAGCTTGGAATTGATAATGAACTGGTCCTAATCACTGTCTCCCGTCTTGGCAGAGAGAAGAATATAAAATTTCTGATTGATGCTATAGCCAGTCTGGAATCAGATACCCATAGCAAGATACGCCTGCTGATTGCCGGTGAGGGTGATGACCGTCAGTATCTGGAAAACCGGATTGCGAACCTGGCTATGCATAACACCATCCAACTGGTTGGTGCCGTGACACCAGAAGATATTCCCGCCTATTATCAAATGGCAGACATCTTTGTTTTTGCCTCCAAGTCCGAAACCCAGGGTATGGTGGTCCTAGAAGCGATGTCTGCCGGCTTGCCCGTGGTTGCTATCCGTTCCAGTGGTATAGATGATGTGATCGTGGACGGACGAACCGGTTTCAAAACATTGGATAATATTGAAAAATGGACCGCTAAACTCGAGTTGCTGATTAAAGATGAGAATATGCGTGCCACATTCTCTGAGCACGCACTGGAATTTGCTAGGCAGCATGACACAGCAGTGTTTGCCGAGAACATGGATCATTTTTACAGTGAAGTCATGGTAAGCTATTACCAGCAAGACAAATAATGTAATGCTTCTATAAAGTTAACGCCCCAGACGTTTCGTCAGCCAGAGCAGGAAGCCGAAAAATAAAGCAATCAGTAGAATGGCGACAAAAAAAGCAGACCATGAAATATTCTGGTCAGAAACCAGCAACCTGCCTAACTGACCGCCAAATGCTATGACAACAACCAGCCCAGGCAACAAGCCAATAGAAGATCCCACCATATAGCGCCTGAAATCAAGCTTGAATGCACCTGCCAGCATATTGGTCATGGTAAAAGGCGCAATAGGAAGCAAGTTAATAATCACCATACTTTTGAAACTATTGTTTTGAATAAAGCTTTCTGCACGACGCACAACCGCACCACCGTGTTTTTCTATGCTTTCACGCCCTACACAATGTCCCAAAACATAACTTGCCGCTGAAGACATCAGCGAGCCCAGTAAAGCACAAAATATCGCCCATTCAGTCTGGAACAGCATGCCCGTAGTCACAACTAGTAACGTGAGGGGAAACATCACTGCAAGTAGCACAGTGTAGAGCAAACAGATAATTAACAATCCCCACAGGGAATACTCGAACTGTTGTGCGCCTTTTGCCAGCTTCAGAACTGAGGCATTACTAATATAGCCCGCATCAATCAAATACCGCCAAAGCAATGTCATAACAAGCAGTGCAATAAAAATCAGGAGGCTACGTTTAATAGATTGTGGCATCGATTCTTTAAATTTATAGAGTGAGGATGTTTTTTTACTGAAAAAGCCTTTTGAGGCAGCCACTTAGTACCAGCATCAAAAGATTAAGGTTCGCTTTGATCTGCGACGCCTATAGTCCAAATCTGGTATTGTACTGTCCGCGTCAAATGTACTGCCCATACATTTGGCTAACAACTCCCCTTTTCTAAAGATAGGCAAGACGAAATTTGTGACTATTTTACATACTATCTTGTTGGGACTCATCCAGGGCATCACTGAATTTCTACCCATTTCAACTTCCGCTCATTATTATGGCCCTGGCTGCCATTCATTTCTCTCTGAAATGGCTAAATCTTTTCGGCATGTGGCCTTGTGTCCTATAGGGCATCCGTCTGGGCTACCGTAATTTATTTTTTATTTATTAAATAAGGAGAAACTATGACGCTTGCTCTGCTCGCCATTCTGGGCGGTTTTATGTTGCTGGTTTGGAGTGCAGACCGCTTTGTGGAAGGTGCCGCTGCTACTGCGAACCATGCCGGAATGCCTCCCTTGTTAATTGGCATGGTGATTGTCGGTTTTGGTACTTCGGCACCGGAAATGGTGGTATCCGCAATGGCAGCCCTTGATGGTAATCCGGATTTAGCGTTAGGCAATGGTATTGGTTCAAATATCGTTAATACTGGACTAGTGCTCGGTTTCACCGCACTGCTTACGCCACTGGCTGTGCACTCTAAAATAGTTCGTCGTGAACTGCCCTTGTTGATAGTGATTGGATTGTTGGCTGGCGCTGTATTCTGGAACGGTAGTTTTAGTCGCCCTGAAGCCATTTTATTGCTGATTGGTTTTTTTGCCCTCATAGGGTGGTCCATCTTTTCCGCTATTCGAGGCCATGGTGACGCACTCGAGCAGGAAACAGAGCAGGAGTTGGCAGCCTATCAAATGTCACTCGCTAAGGCTATGTTCTGGCTGGTGATAGGTTTGTTGCTTCTAATCGGCAGCTCTCGTCTGCTGGTGTGGGGTGCCGTCACTACCGCCCAAGCGCTTGGGGTCAGTGATCTAATCATTGGTCTGACAATTGTTGCACTTGGGACTTCACTCCCCGAACTTGCCGCTTCGGTGATTGCTGCACGCAAAGGTGAACATGACATAGCGATAGGTAATGTAGTCGGTTCCAACATGTTTAATCTACTCGCGGTTGTGGGGATTGCGGGTGTTATCAGCCCCATTCAGCAACTTACATCGGAGATCATGACTCGAGACTGGCCAGTTATGATGGGATTGACCTTTGTCCTATTCTTTATTGCTTTTGGTTTCCGTCAACAAGGCCGCATTAATCGTGTTGAAGGTGGAATATTGCTGCTTCTATTTGCAGCCTACAATGCCTGGTTAATTACTAGCGTGCTCACTTCATGACCATCATGCTCAGTACACCGACACTTCTTTATGGCTATGGTTTGATTGAATGACATGTCATTATTGATAACTATCCACTTTATATAAAGTCGACTCATAGACATCGGTTAATACCCATCAAGCAGTATCTATCTGCCTACCCTAATCCGTCTCCTGATAATGAATTGGAAAGTGTGTTTGGGATATTGAAATCGTATCTCTGATACAGTTGAACGGATTCTTATTATGGCTTCAAGCCAACTTAATTTAATAAGCCAGAAAGACAATGATGTACTTTACAAGATGCCTATTAAAAGTTGCTGACTTAAAATTCAAAGAGACATACTTGCCCATTAGGTGAGAGCAAAAGCGTCAGTTATCGAATGGGTAAGTATGTAGGGCTTAGACCTGAAAATGGGAATTTTCAGTTTTAAGCCCTGTAGTCAGCCATACTTTTCTTGGCATCTTGATATTTGTTTCAAAGTGAGCCTTGGCTTGCCGCTTTCTGTCAAATATCAGCTCCCTATTCACAGCCAGCCTCAATAATTGTGAGCTGAATAACATGGCTCAAGCCAGCTTTTCACTATGCTGAAGGCAACTTAATTTCAGTGGTTGCTGACCATGACGCCGAAGACATCACTTGAATATCAGAAGCTAGCTAAACACTTTTTGGCAACCAAAATTCAGGGGGATCTTGGCATTGATAATATCAAGTCAGCTCTGATTGAACTCGCCTCTCATTACCGCCCGGCATATTGGCGTCGTCTCCGCTGTGCTATTAAACATGCCTTATTCCTCGCTGGTAAAAAAGAGGCGGCAAATATCATTGGTAACCTCGAAAATCCATTAACCAAAAAAAATACAGGTAATAGCAAAGACATAAAACCAAAGCAAAAGCGCATCAAGTCTGTGTCATTTGATGAACACATACATCTGATGAAGCACTTCAGAGCTCGCTGTGATGCCTCCATGCTTGGTGCACTTCAAATTGCCTGGCTGGTTGGGTGTAGGCCTGCAGAAATGCCCTACATTCGCCTTCATGACAACTGTACGGTGTTTATACCCAGCGCCAAAAAAACCGCCGATGGCAAGCGAGGTTTGGACCGGACCATTTCACTCAACCAAAAGTCATATGATCTTCTTCGTCATTCTATCGCCCTCTTGCACCAAGAGTTGGACTCGATGACGAAAGATCATGTGAAAGGTATGCATCGTATTCAGAGACGACTTCAAACAGCGACCAGTAAACTCTGGCCAAAAAAACGATACAACATCACCCTGTATTCATACCGCCATCAGATGGGAAGCGAGCTTAAGGCTTCAGGAATGTCTCGTGAAGCTATTGCATTGATTATGGGCCATCAAGGTATTAATTCGATCGACAAATACGGTGACCGGCGACTGGGAACCGGCAGAGTCCTTCCCGTTCCTTCTTATAACCTTACTCAAAAGGCCTCAGCTTCAAGTCTTTCAATCTGAGGCAAGTAGGCAATAAAAGCCTTTGCTTTATACCGCTGGTAATCATCAGCACTAGCGGCACAAACATCATTAATAAACAAACCGAAACGACATCAACTTGAAAAAAGATGGACCGCGATAATCGTCATTGTGCTACATTGACTGCTACAAAAACTGCTACAAAGAGTATTTATTTAAAAATTTGGACAGTTAGGAATTTTGTTTAATATCAATAACTTGAACAAATAGTAAGTTGCTATCGTGTGTGAGTGTGTGTTCGATTCCCACCCTCGGTACCAAATTCCTTGCTGGTCTACGTAGCACTCTTTATGAGTCTCGATAACGCTCGACTTTGATTGATTCCAGCAGGCTCATGGGACTGAAGGGCTTGACGAAATAAGCATCTGCACCAGCTTCACCACCGACCCTGATATCTTCTGCCTGGCCTTTGGCGCTGAGTAAGATAATTTTGATATGCGCCGTTTTAGGGTTAGCTTTAAGTCGACGGCATACATCCACACCATCCATTTCCCCCGGCATCATAATGTCCAGAATTATTACATCCGGTTCAATTTCCGCCACCATCGACAAGGCTTCATTGGCATCCGTCGCCTCAAACAACTCGAAGTCGCTGAACTCCAGTGTCATTTTTAATAGTTCACGCAGCGTGTCATGATCATCGACGATCAATAATTTTTGTTTTTCAGCCATGTGCTTTCAGCTCCACCTTGCTGTCCGCCGTGGGGATCCACAACGTCACTTGAGTGCCCTGCCCTAACTGACTGGTAATCTCCATATGACCATTATGCAGCGAGATAATCTCACTGGTCAGTGCCATACCCAGTCCGGTTCCCGGTATTGCCCCTGCGTTGTCTGCACGGTAGAACTTTTCACCGACATGTGCGAGTTGTTCTTCATTCATACCAATTCCTTGATCAGTGACCCGGATACCGAACCAGTCAGCCCCATCCTCCTGGTCTTGCTGCAGCACCGTATCGACGATCACAATACCTCCCTCCTGAGAGTATTTGTAAGCATTGCTGAGAATATTCATCAACGCCTGTTTGAGCTTATTTGCATCAAACCAGATAGGTGCCCAGGGAGTTTCATCAGGTTGATAGATGAGCTGACACTGTTTATCTCCGCCGGCAATGAGTTCACAGCATTCGCTTACCACCGTGGCTGCTGATCCCTTTTCCAGCTTCAGCACACCATCACTGCGGGCTTCAATCCTGGCAATGTCCAGCAAGTCATCAACAAGGTGTTTAAGATTTTGTGACTGCCGATTGATGGTTTCTGCAACAAACCGGGTTTTTTCCTGATCGTATTCATTCATTATCAGTAATTCACTGAACCCCATCACACTTGCCAGTGGGGTCCTCAGTTCATGTGCTGCTGTGGTCAGAAATTCACTCTTCATTCGATCAACTTCACTTTCATGGGTGATATCACGCAGGTAATAGACTTCCGAAAATGTCTGCCGATCAGGGCTTTCAACTTGTTTACGGATGCAACGAAGAATTTTGAATTCCGGTGTGTGGACACGAAAATCAGACAGATCAATCAGGCTATCCAGCCACTTAACATCGGCGTGCACACGTTTGTCCAGCATACTCACTAATAGCGCTTCGAACTCTCTGACTGGCTTACCACACAGGTTTTTGGCGCCTGCGCCCAGAATGCTAATCAATGCCGGATTAGTGTAGGTAATCCGTTTGTTTGATGAGACCAGCAAAATCCCATCCGGACTCAGGTTTATCGCTTCATATTTTTCCCGGATCTGCCACATCATGTGTTCAAATGCTCTGCCGGTAGAAGCAATTTCATCATTGCCTTCCAACGGCAGAACAAAGTCGTCGTCACCGGCGGCGAACCGGTTCGATGCATGCTCCAGTAACTGAATTCGCCGGGCGATCCTGCCTGCCAGGATCCAGGTAACAAGCAATGCGATGAGGGTCATTACAATGGCCGCGGTGGCAAGCTTACGACTGGCCTCCAGCAACAATGCCCGTTCCTCATTAATCGAAAAACTCAGCAGCGCTTTACCTACGGTTGTGCCCTCGACCTCGAACGGATAAACAACATCAAAAAAACCATCCCGGGCATTCATCAGGTTGCTGTCAGCCCTGAATACACGCTCGGGATAATCAGCGCTACGCAGCTCGATCAGCGGTTTGTCGTATGAATAAACCTGAATATAATCAACTTGTTCCATAGCGAGGATCGAGGATGCGCCATCGTTAACTGCCGGCAGGTTCTCCGACAATACGTTTGGCTTGAGGGTGGTTCTAATCAGCTCCGTGAGACTTTCAGTCTGTACCAGAAACTGTTTGCTGAGCGAGCTGACGAGGATCTTCTGGCTGGTGAAGTACACCACCAGGAGAAAGACCATAAAAAGCAGGAAGGTGAGACCCAGCGTCTTGAGGCGGAAAGATCCTGTCACTCTTTGCTTCATCCCCTCCTCCTATTCCGAGGTTTTTTCGCCCGTCCTGACAATGTCCCTGACTGATTTCACCTCTACCTGTGAAGCCTGCTCAGTTTTTTGGCTATCTGTCATCATTGAGTCGAGCGCCTCGGTCAGCCTGTCCCGTACTTGCCTGGAAGTGGCCTGAGGGTATGTGATTATGTAGCTATGCTTGTTGCTGGTGCGCCAGAGTATGCTGAACTGCTCATCGTTCTGGTCAAGCTCAGTGACCGGGACCAAGCCAGCCACATGCAGCTTTTCTGAGATGGACTGGAGGATTTTGTCATAGGACAGCAGATTGTCTCTCAAAGCAGTGACACCACTGGCAGAGAGAAACTGATCCAGCGCTTTCACGTTGACTGCTTTTTCATCCTGTTTGACCGCCAGCAGGCCCCCTTCCAGTTCGGCAATCCCCGCTATGCCCGGTCCGGTGACCAATGCCATTTCATTACTTCCCTGGCTGGTTGTCAGCTCGGCCAGGTAGGAAAGCTGATGTTTCTTCCTGAAAATGGTAAAAAGATACTGATCAGTGATTACCAGATCATATTCACCGGCAGTCAGGCGCTGGTTGAACTCGAGTAAATCCGGTGCAGTGGCGAATCGAAGTGCAATACCGCTTTTTGTCTCAAGCTCTTCCAGGAAAGGGATCCAGAATTCCGCCAGCGAGATGCTGTTCTCACCATTAGGGGATATGCCGATTTTTAATGGTGCCGCGGTGGCCGAGAGCGCCGGCACAAACAGGGCTATCAGCCCCAGCACCAGAAAAAAATGTAACGATCTATTCATTAATCCCTCTTCAATCAGCACATACTCGAATCATCAAAATAACTCTCTGATACGATGCTTATAATTGATACCCACCCGGTGCCTGAATCCACTCCGGGGCTGTCACAGCTGATTGAAAAAGAAATATCCATATTCCTTTCCTTCAAAGCATTTGCTGATCTTGACGCTATCAGGAAGCTGGTTCCATCTGGGAATCAGCTACAGGTCTAGATTCTGCTTTAAAAGTAGAAATATGACAAGATTACAACGGTTTAAAAACGGAAATTAGTGAATAAAGTCTCAGATTTCATCAGACCTCAATGTTCACATGCTCCTTAACCAGACGTTGGATCCGGGCAAAAGGAATCGGTTTTTCTTCAACAAGGACGTTATCCGGCAGTTCATAATTCTGGTGAATTTCCTCCTTGTTAAGGCCTGTCACAACAACGATCTGACAGTGATCCATATCCGGATTTTGCTGGATGATTTTGATCATGTGGCCACCGTCCATACGTGGCATACGCAGATCAGTGATAATAATGTCAGGTTTCTTGGAGCCGATTTGCAGCAAGGCATCGTAGCCATCATGGGCCAGGAAAACTTCTGTTTTAGGGGTTTGCCAGCTTTCAATCTGCATCTGGTACAGTTTGAGCAGGTCTTTATCGTCGTCAACTATCATCACTCTGACGGCATCACCTGTAGCCCTTTCCGCTTTGGCTGCTGAATCAGCTGCTTCCAGAGACGCTTTATCAGGCCTGCCTTTGCCAAGTTCACGAGCCAGTCTGTCCACTTCCTGTGCGGTGATGCGACGATGTCCACCCAGTGTTTTAGTCACTTTAATCATGCCACTGTCTGCCCACATCTGTATGGTTCTCGGTGTGACACCGAAAATCTTGGCGACTTTGGTTGTGGTGTAGAGTTGCTCTTCCATAATTTAATGTCTACCTTAAAATCTTGCTCGCAACATTTTATATAACTTGCCAGCCCAATGCTTTAAAAAGAATAAGAATTATACGCCCGCAAACAAATTATTTTCTGTTTTTTCTGAATAAGCCCGAGCCAGTTCACAGATCAATGTCACGAGATACCATATGCATACAGGTCACTCCGTCAGAAGAATGTGAATGCTGAACAATTATGACGATGATTTGGCTGCCATCGTTTTTAATCACTTCGGTGATATCGTCTACTGCAACAATCCTGCTGTCGCACTTCTTGAGGGAAGTCATATCAAGCTGATTTCATCCAAGCAAATCCGGTTAATCACACTCAGCCTGATAAACAGATTGATAACTGCCCCCGATCATTTTCCACACATCCAATCTGCATTTTCTCTGCCACCTTCATCAGCTACACATTACTAAGACTGGTTCAACCGAACACTCATGAGGTCTCGAAACCACGACTTTCCTTTTTCCGGCGCCAATTCTCCTACAAATCGTAGGAGTATATCAAATTAAGATGCCAAATCAGACAGTTGCACCCAGTAGCAAACGATTTTCAGCCTCGGCTTTGCTAATAGGTCTGACTCGCGTAAGCTGGAACTCATAAGGATTTTCTGTCCGGAGGAAACGTTTATGGAGGCGACTTTTCATTCATTGGAAAATCTGTTCCTGCAACTTGGTCTGGATAATGACCCGGCCGCGATTGATGCTTTCATAAGAGAAAACAAACTGGAAGCGGATGAAGCATTGGAAGATGCCCCTTTCTGGACGCCCAGTCAGGCCGCTTTTATCCAGGAATGCCTGACCGACGATTCTGACTGGGCAGAGGTGGTCGATCAACTTAACGTTTTACTTCATGAGTGACGTCACCCCACGGCCTGAACTGACGCTCTGGGGGCAGCAAACCGATGCGGCCCTGCACCATTTCCGGGTGGGTCAGGAAACACTGCCCGAAGTGATGATCCATGCCTACGGCCAGCTCAAATTTTGTGCGGCGGATACCCACCTGAAGCAGGGCAGACTGGAACAGACGATTGCTGAAGCAATCAAACAGGCTGCCCGACAATTGTTCACTGGGGAGTTGGATAATCAGTTTCCGCTTTCACTCTGGCAGTCCGGTTCAGGAACACAATCGCACATGAATGTTAACGAAGTGTTGGCAACCCTCGCTACTCAGGCACTTGAAGGCAGGCAACGCGTTCATCCCAATGATCATTGTAATCTCGGTCAGTCGACCAATGACAGCTTCCCCACCGCACTGCATATTGCCTGTGTCACCCTGCTGAAAAAGGGGCTGCTACCCACACTTCAGCAACTCATACAACAGTTTGAATTGCTGGCGGGGCGCTGGCAGCACATACTGAAAACCGGCAGAACCCACCTGCAGGATGCAACGCCGCTATCACTGGGCCAGGAATTTTCTGCCTATGCCGCGCAACTGAGTCAGTCTGAGCAGCGGCTGACGGCAAATCTGCCTGAATTACTGTCATTAACGATGGGTGGCACTGCCGTCGGAACCGGCATCAATACCCGATCCGATTTTGCGGCCACATTCTGTGCCGGGCTCAATGATCTGACCGGCTTCGAATTCACACCCTGCGATAACTTTTTCGCAGCCCAGGCCTGTCATGATGCCATAGTTCAGCTCTCTGGCAGCCTCAATACGCTGGCCAGCAGTCTAAACAAGATTGCCAGCGATCTGCGCCTGATGGCTTCCGGACCCCGCTGTGGACTGGGTGAACTGACATTACCCGCTAATGAACCCGGCTCCTCCATCATGCCGGGTAAAGTAAACCCTTCTCAGTGCGAAATGCTTAATATGGTTTGCGCCCAGATCATGGGGAATCACCAGACCATTACCATCGCCAATGCCCAGGGACAGTTTCAGCTCAATACCTTTAAACCGGTCATAGCGCTCAATATCATTCAGTCTCTGGAATTGTTGACGGATGCCTTATCCAGCTTTGATGAGTTCTGTGTGAGTGGCATTGAAGCGAATGAAACGCAACTACAGACAACCATGTCACAAAGCCTGATGCTTGCCACCGCACTGACACCGCATCTGGGTTATGACAAGGTTAGTGAAATCGTTGATTACGCCAGCAAACAGAAGCTCAGCCTCCGACAGGCCGTGATCGATCTTCAGGCGATGAGCGCTGAGGACTATGACAGACTCATCCGTCCCGAGGAAATGATTACCCCACGCCAGAACCGCTAGCCATTGCCTTTCCTGTCACTCAGCGATCTCATGGCATCAAGTAACTCGACTGGCAATGGGAAAACAATTGTCGAGGATTTATCCCCGGCAATATCAGTCAGCGTCTGCAGATAACGCAATTGAAGTGACTGCGGTTGTTTTGCCAGGATCTCGGCGGCCTGTTGCAGTTTTTCGGATGCCTGTAACTCCCCTTCAGCATGAATCACTTTGGCACGACGGCTACGTTCTGCCTCCGCCTGCTTGGCAATCGCACGAATCATGCTCTCATCCAGATCAACATGTTTAATTTCGACATTGGCCACCTTGATACCCCAGGCATCGGTCTGGGAATCCAGAATGGACTGAATATCGTTATTCAGCTTATCGCGCTCTGACAGCATTTCATCCAGTTCATGTTGACCCAGAACCGACCTGAGCGTCGTTTGGGCTAACTGGCTGGTGGCATCGTAGTATTGTTCAACCTGAATAATCGCTTTTTGCGGATCAATTACCCGGAAATAGACAACCGCATTCACATGAACTGAAACGTTATCCTGAGAAATGACATCCTGGGTAGGCACATCCATAACAATGGTTCGTAAATCCACCCTCACCATTTGCTGGATAAACGGAATGATGATGATAAAACCGGGGCCTTTCACCTTGTAAAAACGGCCCAGCAGGAAGACCACGCCACGTTCATATTCCCGTAAAATCCTTACAGCACTGATCAAAAGCGCGATGATGGCTATCGCCACAACCGCCATAAATTGTAAAGTCATGTTGTCTCCTCCTCTTTTCCCATCGCTTCGACTTCCAGCGTCAATCCTTCCATGGCTTTTACTATCGCCTTGTCACCCTTTTGCAATGGTGTGCGGGTTGTTGCCGTCCAACGTTCGCTATGAATCAATACCTTGCCCCGTTCATTGAAACTTTCATCAGCCACACAGACCGCCCCTATCATCTCCTCACGGCCGGAGACAATGGGATGATGGCGGTTACGCAGTACCATGCCCAGCGCCATCAGAAAGAAAGCTACAGTGGACACTGTCACCCCGGCAATCACCCCGATATTGACGCCATAACCTGGCAATTCGGTATCAATAAGCATGACCGAGCCGGCGACGAAAGCCGCCACACCACCCAGTCCGAGCACACCGAAGCTGGGCTGGAAGGCCTCAGCTACCATCAAGGCGATCCCCAGCAGCATCAGGGCCAGGCCGGCATAATTAATCGGCAGGATCTGAAAAGAAAACAGGGCCAGCAATAGGCAAATGGAACCAATAGTGCCCGGCACAATGGCTCCGGGGTTGGCAAATTCAAATATCAGCCCGTAGATACCGATCATCATCAGAATGTAGGCAATATTCGGATTGGTAATGATCTCCAGCACCTTATTGCGCCAGTCTGGCAGAATTTCGTGCAGTGTCACCGACTTGGTTTCTAATGTTGTTTCACTGCCAAGCACATTCACTTTTCTGCCGTCGAGTTGCTGGAGCAGGTCACGTTGATTATCCGCGAGAATATCGATCACATTTTGCTTAAGTGCCGCCTCTGCAGTCAGACTGGCCGCGTCACGCACGGCTTTTTCTGCCCATTCGGCGTTGCGCCCTCGAAGCTCAGCCAATCCTTTGATATAGGCCACGGCATCATTTACTACCTTGCGCGTCATCGCGTCGTCATCTTTAGCTGTTTGTTTTTCGGCGTCCTGATTATTGTCTTTTTCCGAATCCGGTAGCGGCGATTTCTCCTCTCCCGGTGAAAAGCCCGGTGCCACCTGCACCGGCGTGGCAGCACCAAGATTGGTGGCCGGCGTCATTGCCGCAACATGACTGGCATAAAGCAGATAGGTACCAGCACTGGCAGCCCGGGCCCCCCCCGGTGTCACATAGGTAACCACTGGAACAGGTGAGGAGATGATTTGTTTGATCATGTCCCGCATAGACAAATCCAGCCCACCCGGGGTATCCAGCCTGACCAGCATAAAGGCGGCATTGGCCTCAACAGCCTGCTCGAGTGAACGGGAAAAATAGTCTGCTGTGGCGGGACTGATGACACCATCAATGTCGATGATGAATGCCTTTTGCGATTGTGCAGCAGCCGGGGTCAGGGGCCCGGTAAAGCTCAGTATCAGACTGATCAACAACAGCCATAATCGCATCATTCCGGCTCCTTTACCTTACCGGTGTGGTGGCCGGTTTAGTGTTTAGCGTATCGAACGGTAAATATGCGGCCGACTCCGTTTGCTTAATACCAGTTGCCAAAGTTGCCCCTGCCGGGCTTTGAAAAAACCGGCGCAACATAACAGGTAATATTTCCACATCCGGTAAAACCGCTCATCATACTTGTGTGAAAGCGCCGGCCAGGCAGCATCGAAATTTTCCCACCAGGCCATCAGCGTGTGATAGTAATCATGGCCGAAGTTATGCCAGTCCTCGATGATCAGGCGCTGGTCCAGTGCTCCACTGAGTTGTTCAGCCGAAGGCAGCTTACCGTTACAGAAGATGTATTTATCAATCCACGGGTCGACCCGCTTGGTGGATTTGTAAATACCAATGGTATGCAGTAAAAACAGACCGCTGTCTTTGAGCAGACGATTCACCGTATCAAAATAGATCGGATAATTTTTCTGCCCGACATGTTCAAACATGCCGACAGAGACGATTTTGTCGTATTCACCGTCGAGATCACGGTAATCAATCAGTTTAATATCAACCGGCAGACCTTCACAGCGCGCCTGGGCCAGTTTTTGCTGCTCCCTGGAGATGGTAATACCGACCACCTCGACGCCATAGTTTTCTGCCGCATAACGTGCCAGACCACCCCAGCCGCAGCCAATCTCGAGCAGTTTCTCACCCGGCTTGAGTTCCAGCTTGCGGCAGATCATATCGAGTTTATTAATCTGGGCCTGATTGAGATTATCAGCCTGATGCCAGTAGCCACAGGAGTAACTCATGGTGGGATCCAGCATCGCTTCGAAGACATCATTACCGATATCGTAATGTTGTTCACCGACCTGGAAGGCCCGCTGTGTGCTCTGCAGGTTAAACAGGTGATGACGCATGACCTGCATCAGCAAGCGCATACGGGCCCAGCCGCCAAGCTTTTCTTCGATGTTGAAACTCAGAATACGGTAGAACAGTTGATCCAGACGCAGACAGTCCCAGAGGCCGTCCATGTAGCTTTCACCAAAACCGAGAGAGCCTTTGCTGAGGATGCGTTGATAGACTTCATCGCTGTGGACCTGGATGTCCCAGGGGGCGTCGCCATTAAACTGAACACCACATTCAGCTGCGAGATCCCGTAGTACAGACGGAGGAGTGGTTTTTGAGTGACTCGCACCACCGGCGCTGGAATAGGTTTGATCCATTTTTTGCTGGAATCGTGTGAATCTAGCCATGCTGTCCCGTCCTCATTGAGAAAAGCCTGAATAAATTGCTACAACCTGTAGTTATTACGCTACCGCGATTTTTTGACGATTACAATCGAAACAATGAATGATTAGATGGACTTAGCTGTTACTGATACTAAAAACCCCGGCTGTATTCACAGTCCGGGGCTTGTAGTTTATTCGGCCTCTTTGACAATCTGGGCCTGGTGATAATTTTCCAGCCCCACTTTGTCTATCAGACCCAGCTGGGTTTCCAGCCAGTCGACATGGTCTTCTTCCGAGTCAAGGATTTCGCGGAACAGATCTCGTGAAACATAATCCCCCACACTTTCGCAGTATTTAATCGCCTCTTTCAGATCCGGAATTGCATCCAATTCCAGGGACAGATCACACTGCAGCATTTCACGGGTATTTTCACCGATTCGCAGTGCACCCAGATCCTGCAGGTTAGGCAAGCCTTCCAGGAACAATATCCGCTCTGTCAGCTTGTCAGCATGTTTCATTTCATCAATCGACTCGTGATACTCATGCTCATAGAGATTATGCAGTCCCCAGTCCTTATACATCTTGGCGTGCAGGAAATACTGGTTAATCGCGACCAACTCATTGCCCAGCACTTTATTGAGATATTCGATAACTTTGACGTCGCCTTTCATGGCCTGTCTCCTGTTTTAATTCAGCATGAGACGATTATCGTTTTTTTACTCAAAAAGTCAAAGCTAAGCCACTGATAATAAAATAAAATCGCAACTATTCTCATCTAGATTAGAAACGCTTGCAGCAAGCTGTTCTCATTGACTGAGACTATCGATTTGTTGTGCCGGGAAATTGTCTTGATAATGAGATGCTTAGCATAACCCTGAAAATGATAGGGTTTTAGCAGCTGAATAGAGTCAGGCAGACATTAAGGTTGGATAGCAATGATTGCTGATGTGATCCGGTGACTGATGGCCAGCCAGGTTGCGCAAAGAAAATCAGGAATAGATGGCCTGAGCAACTGAAAACTCACTGGTATCAGTTTGCTGACGCTCCTGGAGAATACGATTGACCTTGAACTGGCATTTACCGCAACAAGCCGCAGCACCGGTCTCATTACGAACAGAATCGATACAGGAAGCACCTTTATCTACTGCCGCATGAATGGCCTCGGAATTTACATTGTTGCAGATACAAACGATCATAATTTGCCTACCTCATCAATCTTGATGTTAATGATAATAATTGTCATTTATTATGTCAACAAGATCTTGTGGTCTGCATATAATTTTTCACATGGCAATCACGCTGTATTCCGCTATGCTGATGTCTGAAAGAATCACTGAAGGAGCAACTAGATGAAAATTAACCCGGCAACCGTGCTGATTGTAGAAGACCACCAGGATCTGGCTGCCAATATTGGTGATTTTCTTGAGGCTGGCGGTATGACGGTTGATTTTGCTCCGGACGGTCTCACCGCGGTTCAGCTTTGCAGTCAACATCGTTACGATGCGCTGGTACTGGATATCATGATGCCAGGCATTGACGGTTACGAAGTCTGCCGTCGGGTGCGTGAAGAATTGCAGCTGGATATGCCGATTGTGATGCTCACCGCCCGCGATACGCTGGATGATAAGCTCACCGGCTTCGAGCGTGGCGCTGATGATTACCTGCTCAAACCGTTTGAAATGAAAGAACTGGAAGCCCGTTTGATTTCCCACATCCGACGCCATCGCGGTGAAATGGACAGCAAGTCACTGCAGGTCGCAGATATTGTGTTTGACCCTAAAACCATGCGTGTCACCCGCGCCGGTGCCCCGATCAGGCTCTCTCCCATCATGCTGCAAATCCTGCGGATCCTGATGCGGGAATCACCCAACCTGGTGACCAGGGAGAAACTGGAAGCGGAAATCTGGGGAGAAGACACGCCTGACAGTGATACCTTACGCAGTCATTTGTACAACCTGCGGAAACTGATTGATAAACCTTTCCAGCAGAACCTGTTGCATACCATCCCCGGCATCGGCTACAAGCTGTGCGATGAGCAGGATCTATAATCACAATCCTGCTCTGCTTCAGGGCGGTCCGACTAGCTTTTCATCAGCTGTGATTTGGGAAAATGCACGCTGACTTCAGTCCCTGCTCCCAGCTCGCTGGTAATTCTGAGATGCCAGTTATAACGGTTGCATAAGCGCTTGACGATCGTCATGCCCAATCCGTAACCATTGCTGGAGGCGTCGGCACGATAGAACGGTTTAAACACCTGCTTGACCTGTTCAGCGTCCATACCAACACCACTGTCTTTAACAGAAAAGCCCTGTGGCCAGATTTTGATGAAAATGGCGCCCTTGGGCGTGTAATTGAAAGCGTTTCGAAGCAGGTTACCAATCAGAATTTTCAGCACCCGCTCCGGTGCCTTGAGCATCAGATGGGTTTGCTCATCGACCTGTACACTGATCGCTTTATCCTGGAACAACAGTTTCAGCGTATCAACTTCATCGCCGATCAGCTCATTCACCTCGACCTGACTGCTGGGCAGGGTATCTTCCTGTTCCCGTGCCAGGATTAACAAGGTCTCAATTAACGCTTCCATATCATAGAGCGTGCGGTAGATTCGCCGCATGGTCTTGTCATCTTCGACACCGTAGCGACGTTCAAGCAGCTCCATCGCACTTCTCAACACCGCGATGGGCGTACGCAGTTCATGGCTGGCATCACGGGTAAACAGTCGTTCACGTTCGATGAAGTGCTCCAGCCTATGGGTAAACTGATCTAAAGCACGGACCAGGCTGCTGACCTCTTCATCCGGCATTTTGCGCAGTTCTTCCAGGTCAAGGTCAGGCAGATTACCTTCGCGGATTTCGGCCTCCTCCACCGCTTTAGCCAGTTTCACAATCGGTGAGACGGCCTTGTGCGACTGACGATAGGTTAACCAGGCCAGCAAATAAAGCGTCACAAGCACTGCCGCCAGCGGCAGGATACCGAACACCAGAGCCAGCCTGGAGACCTTGACTTCGTCAAAAACCAGATAGAGCCTGTCATTATGGCGATCTTCGACATAGACAATCGGCTCATCGCCTTGAAAATTGGCCCGTTGCAGACCCGGTGTTAAGCCACGCAAAGCCAGCGGCACATTGGACATATCATTATCCGGTGCCAGGTAGGCAATCAGGTTCATCGTATTGGGCAGCGGGAAGTCAGGCTGTTTTTCCCGTAGCGTCCAGAAATGCTCGGCTTCACCCTCCAGCGCCTCACGCACCAGAATATCCTCCACCGTGGTTTTTGCAGCATAGATACCGGCAACGGTAACGATACTAATCAGCAAAATCTGTATCAGGAAAGCCCTGATCAGCTTTGCCTGCAGGTTAGTTCTCGGTTTTGCCATTAATCCGCCGCTATTTTACTGAACAGGTAGTGACCCACCAGCCACTCGGTGCCGTCACGATAACCGAATAATTCGGCACATGCCATGAAGAACAAGCGCCAGCGCTGCCACCAGATTTTAGCCTCGTCAGCGCCGTAAGTGTGTTCAAACAGTCGGATAATCTCGGCCTGATGTTCATCGGTATTGTCCAGCCAGGCTTCAGCAGTACGCTGATAATGTTTGCCATTGACCAGCCATTGTTGCTCGATTTGCAGTTTCTGCTGAAAATGCAGCAGCGTGTCCGCTGACGGCATCAGCCCGCCGGTAAAGAAATAACGTCCCATCCAGTTATCATCACCCTCGGTTTCAAAGGGATAAACCACACTACGGTGGCAGAAGATATGGACGAAGAGTTTGCCATCATCTCTGAGCCAGCGACCTATCTTGTCGAACAGGCGCTGGTAGTTTCGCATATGCTCAAACATTTCCACCGAGACGATGCGATCAAACTGCTCATCCAGCGAGAGTTCATTAACGTCACAGGTAATTACGCGCACATTGCTGAGGCCCCTCTCCTGCAGACGTTTTTCAATGAAACGTCGCTGCGAGCTGGAATTGGAAACAGCAGTAATACGGGCATAAGGCAAATGCTCCGCCATATGCAGGGTCAATGAGCCCCAGCCACAGCCCAGTTCCAGGATATGCTGGCCGTTCTCCAGTTCTGCCCGCTGCAGATACAAATCCAGCATCGCCCGTTCCGCATCATCCAGCGTCAGACAGTCATTGTTCCACAAACAGCCGCTGTATTTCAGGTGTTTACCCAGGACCAACTCATAAAACGACGCTGGCACTTCATAATGCTGCTCATTGGCCGCATCCGTCTCGATCGCAATCGGACTGCTGCGCAGCATCTTGATACAGCTTTGCTTTCGCAGACTGGCCTGCTCGGGATCAAATGCCATCTCATCCTGCAGCCGTTTTTTCAGCAATTGACGAATGCCGACTCGAATGACTGAATCGGGCACCATTTTTTTCTCTGCAAATTCAATCAGACGCATGTTTCTTTCTCCAGGGGATAAAGGCACTGGTGGTTTGCTGGTAACGACGATAGGCATCACCGCGACTGCGGATCGCCTGTTGCTCGGTATAGGGAATGCCGGTAACAAAATAAAGAAACGCCAGCATCACCACCGGAGCCAGCCACAGCCAGCCACCACCGGCAACACCAATGGCCATCAGCGGGTAACAAAACCAGTGCAGCCATTCAAAAAAATAATTGGGATGACGCGAGTAATACCAGAGCCCGTTTTCACAGACTTTGCCTTTGTTTTCTGGCTTGCTGCGAAACTGTTGTAACTGGTGATCTGCCCGTGAGACGCCGGTGATCGCGATCAATGCCAGCAATACAGCCAGAATAACAGTGACCGTATTATGGTTCTGTGCTTGAGCCAGCCACCACACCGGCAGCGTGAAAACAAAGGCCAGTAAAGCCTGAAACTGAAAGAAGAAAAAATGATTCCGATGCGCCTTGTCGCCCCAGTACTGACGCAGATAGGCGTATCGGCCATCCTCTGCTTCAGAAAACACCCGGCCACTCAGGTGCCAGAACAGCCGCAAATACCAGAGACTCATCAGACCGCCGGCCACCAGTCTTAACAGCCAGTCACCTTCGCTCAGCACTGCATAATAAACCGGCAGGAAAGCCATCAGTCCGGCCCACAACACATCCACGACACCCGCGTTACGGGTTTTACCTTCGTAAAGCCAGCCCAACAGCATCACAACTGAGGCAATAAGCAAGCTATACCAGAGCATGGTTGCCCTCCTCTTCCTGTTGGTGCCACAGTCTGGCAAGACACATCAGCATCGGTACCAGCAGCGCCCAGCTAAGGGATAAAGCAAGCACCGACATGCCGGGTTCAAGAAACGTCACCGCGCCCAGCTTACTGCCTGCCAGGTAAGATAAAGGAGCAGCAAAAACCGTCAACATGGCCAGCATCTTAAGCCGTGACTGCAACCAGCTCAGGGAGTGGTTCAGCGTCAGCATGAAGTTGACCCAGAGACAACCAATCCACCACGGTGCCAGACCGCCCAGTTCGCCATCGGCATAGGCAATCCAGCCCAGGTTAAGCCAGATAGTATCGAGCATCATGCCTGAGAGCAGACCGAGTCCGATCAGCTTGATATCAGTCAGCCTCCATTGGCTGAAATAAACCTGGATGAGCGCAAAGGCCGTGGTCGCCAGCAGCGCATAGACGAGTTTGTCATTAGCAGCCGCCAGGATGACAATCAGCCAGACCAGTTGAAAAGCAATAAAATTAAGCACATTACGCATACAGTGGCACCCATTGTTCGCGTCTGCTATCCGGCTTGCTGAAAAGCAAATGAACGTCACTGATACTGCGCTCAATAAAACCACCTTCGCAGTAACAAAGATAAAACTCCCACATCCGAATAAAGCGCTCGTCATAGCCGAGCCGGCGCACTTCATCCAGTTGGGCCATAAAGCGTTCACGCCAGGTTCTGAGTGTTACCGCATAACTGGGGCCGATATCTTCCAGATTGGTCAGTTTCAGCTCAGCTTTAGCGGCAGCATCAACCAGTACGCTGACACAGGGAATAAAACTGCCGGGAAAGATATAGCGTTTGATAAAGTCCACCGATTTGACGGCCTGCTGGTAACGATGATCTTCCAGCGTAATCGCCTGGATAATGGCTAGACCGTCAGGTGTCAGCAGCTCGCTGCAACGTTGGAAATAATCATCGATAAAATGGTGACCGACTGCCTCAACCATCTCAATCGAAATCAGCTTGTCATACTGACCGCTGAGATCTCGATAGTCTTTGAGCAGCACCGTGACTTTATCCTGCAGATCAAGCGCTTGTACCCGTTTCACGGCATAGTCATACTGCTCGCGGGAAATCGTGGTGGTCGTCACGCGGCAGCCGTAATGCATTGCTGCAAAAACCGCACAGCCGCCCCAGCCGGTACCGATCTCCAGCAAGTGATCATCGGGTTGCAGATCCAGTTTGTCACATAAACGGGCCAGCTTGTTGAACTGGGCCCGCTCCAGACTCTCCCCGTCCTGATAATAGAGTCCGGATGAATACATCATAAAGTCGCGATCCAGAAACAGCTCGAACAGATCATTACCCAGATCATAATGCGCCGCGATATTTTTGCGGCTGCCATCCCGGGTATTGCGACGCAGCCAGTGGACGCCCTGCAACAGCCAGCCGGTGATCCTTGCCAGGCCCTTCTCCATACCGTCTACCAGATCGCGATTGCGTACCAGCAGACGAACCAGTGCCGTTAAATTATCGCTGTGCCATTCTCCGGCCATATAGGATTCGGCAGCGCCGACTGAACCGCCGAAAATGACTGATTCAAAAAAGTGCGGATCATTGACCACCAGCTTGACCTTGAGCGGATGCCCTGCTTCTCCCATCATCAGCGGTTCATTGGCGCCCATATGAAGGACCAGGCAGCCTTCCTGAATGCGGGCAAGCTGTTTCAGTAACAGTTGCATGCATAAAGTCTGGAAGCGTGACAACTTCTGACGCTCGCTGCTGGCGGTCGAAACAGGCATATTCATTGGCCGTCCTCACGATGTGTTTTGTTTGTCGATAAGCCATTGGGACCTTTGCTGTCCGGATGGCTGTAAAAAGGGACCCGTTTGAGCCAGAGTTTGAGCGCTTGCCAGTAAATCCGGGCGATAACACGCAAGGTCTGCAAGGGATAGCGCCATGGCAGAGAAGCCATATGAGCTTTGTTCAAAGCTGAAGGCTCAAGTGTCATCTCAGCGCTGAATTGCTTTTTATCGTCCTGATACAGCTGCATATCTACCTGTAGCGACTCTGCTTCAAAACTGAAGCGCCACTTGTAATGCATCTGCATTGGCATAAAAGGTGAGATATGGAAGCATTTATCGAATTCGGTATGCAGGCTTTGCGTTTCACCAGCATCTGCTTTGAACACATAACAATGACGCTGATTCCAGGGTGTATTGTTAATCTCCGCCAGCACATAAGCCAGTTGCCCCTGCTCATTAATACAGAAGTAGAAACTCACCGGGTTGAATACAAATCCCAGATAACGCGGATGGGTCAGCAGATAGACCCTGCCAGTGAAGCGCTCGCCCAGCTGCTGTTCAATCTGTGCTTCGACAGCTGATTTCAGTGCCCTATCGGTGGGTCCCAGATAATCCCGGCGATAAAAGCTGATCAGGTTGAAATGCTCCTGTGACCACCAACGGCTCCGGGAAAAAGTCTGCTCCAGCTGGTCGAGATCAAGCATGACCATAGCCAGCGGGTAACTGAAATGATGGGTGACTGGTTGCATCCTGTGATGCATCACCTTGCCCTGATACAGCGCCGGTTCAAGCTTCATACCGACATCCTCAGTTGATCTACAACCCTCAGGGCACTGCTAACCCCATCTTCATGGAAGCCCCAGCCCCAATAGGCACCGCAATAATAGCTGTGCTGTTTACCGGAAATATTCGCCCAGCGCTGCTGCGCTGCCAGCGTTTGTTCCGTGTAGACCGGATGGGCGTAACGTCGCTCAACAAAGACTTTATGCGGATTAACACGTTCTGCACTGTTGAGTGACACAATAAATTCAATGGGCGCGTTCAGGTTTTGCAGTGTATTCATGTGGTAAGAAACCGTGCAGCGCTCAGTCAATGCCTCGCCGATATGCACGTTCCAGCTGGCCCAGGCCTGAGGATTGGCGGGCAGCACGGATTCATCGGCGTGCAGTTGCATCAGATTCTGCTGATAACGAATACCTCCCAGCACATCAATTTCAGCCTGACTTGGGTCAGATAACAACTTCAGTGCCTGATCAGAGTGGCAAGCAAACACGACGGCATCAAAAGGTAAAGACTCGCCGCCGACAGATAAGGTCACCCCATTGTAGAGACGTCTTACTGACTCGACCGGACTTGATCTGTAGACCTGACCGGGAAAGCGTTTCAGCAGAGCTTCAACATATTGTCTGGAGCCCCCCTTAACCACGCGCCATTCCGGACGCTGAGTCAAAGACAACATTTTATGATTGCTCATGAATGCCACCAGATAACGGACTGGCATGTTTATCAGGCTTTCACCAGGTCCGGACCAGAGTGCACAAGCCATCGGCAGCAGGTGGTCGTTGATAAAAATATCGCTGTAATGATGCGCTTTCAGATACTCACCCACGGTTTGCCGGTTATCAGCTTCATCCAATACTGCCGGTGCCTCGCGGTAGAAACGCAGCAGATCCGCAATCATCCGGTAAAACCTCGGATTCAGCAGATTTTTTCGCTGGCAAAACAGTTTGTTAAGACTGGTCGCGTTGTATTCGAGGCCTGTGCTGCTGTTGTGCACACTGAAACTCATCTCGGTGGATTCAGACTCCACATCGAGTGCATCCAGCAAGTCGCAGAAATGAGGGTAGTTAAGCCGGTTGAATACGATGAAACCACTGTCGACTGACCAGTTTTTGCCCAATACCTCTATCTGGTGGGTGTCAGTATGTCCCCCGATATAATCATTGGCTTCAAAGACTGTCACCTCAGTCTGCTCAAGGCTGGCAATGTACCAGGCAGCGGTTAATCCGGAGATCCCCGCACCGACGACCGCAATTCTCATTGCCCCGCCTCCCTGCAGATCTGGGGCGCATCGCGTTTTTCTTTTGCAATCGTACGCACATCCCAGATCAAACCCACGCTTTTCATACACAAGAGCAGGTAGTAACTGATATCAATTTCCCACCAGTAAAAGCCCTGTCTGGCTGACGCAGCATGATAGTGATGGTTGTTGTGCCAGCCTTCGCCCAGCGTCAGCAGAGCCAGCCAGAAGTTATTCCGGCTGTCGTCCTGGGTTTGGTAACGTCGCCGGCCGAGACGATGTGCCAGCGAGTTAATCAGCAAGGTGGCATGAATCAGAAGCACAGTGGAAATAAAATAGCCCCAGATGACCAGTTGCCAGCCGCTGGTATTCAGTGTCGGTTGCCAGACTGCCAGGCTTTCTCCGATCGCATAGAGGGAAACCGCCAGCAAAACAGGAACGGCAATATCGTAGCGGTCCAGCCAGCGCAGCTCAGGGAAACGAGCCAACTCGGGCACCAGGCTGAGGTCCGCTTTAAAATGTTTTCTGCTCAGAAACCAGCCCATATGACTCCAGATAAAGCCCTGCTTTGGGGAATGTGGATCCTTGTCTTTATCCGCATGGCGGTGGTGTTGTCGATGATGCGCTGCCCACCATAAGGGTCCCCGCTGAGTAGCACTGGCACCGATTAGAGCAAACAGAAACTGCAGCCAGCGAGACGTTTTAAAGGATTTGTGTGCAAAGTAACGATGATAAAAAGCGGTAATCGCAAACATGCGCAGCAGGTAGAGTCCCACTGCAATTGCGACTGCCACGGTTGATGTGCCAACCCAGAAAACAGCAAAGCAACCAAGATGAAGACCGATAAAGGGGATGATTCTTAACCAGTCGATACCTGCCCGGTCAGCATAGCTGTCCTGTTGCTGCAGGTGACTGTCGAACCAGTAACGTAACGCTCGCATAGCCACTCTCAAAGTGTTTGGCACAGACTAGAGCGCAAAATGTGAATTTGATGTGAAAGCAGTAATAATGCGGCTTCACCCGGATTTCACGATCATTGGCGACACAATTTGCCGTACCTGAAAAATAATAAAAAACAAGGTAAATCGCACACAATACAATTTTAGACTTCCGGAGACCAGCTATGATCCGTCGTGCCTGTTTTTTATTGACTGTCCTTTTCGCCCAGCACAGCCTGGCTGATGTTTTCTCAAGCCAAGTTCAGACTCAATACGGTCAACTCGAGAAATGCAGCCAGACTCAAATCTCAGTGATGAAGTTTATCGATGTTGCCGATGCCGCGCTTTACAGCAGCGACTGTACCCAGCTGCCGGCGTTGACATCCGACTTGCAACTGTCATTTATCTATCATCGTGATATTGCCGCCGAAGACTTTATTGAAGCAGCAGAGACCTTGCTCGAACGTAACCTGTCGGCTACAGAGTTTCAGCAGATCGAACAGGATCTGGCACAGTTTAATACCGGCTATGAATCAGTTGCGGAAGGTGACCGCTACGATATTCGTCGCAATCAGGACGGACTGTCATTGTTTAAAAACAACCGTCTTGTCAGCCAACATGCTTCAACAACGCTGGGGCAACGCTATTATCAGATCTGGTTTGGAGACAAACCCTTTAATGACAAACTCAAACAAGCCTTGCTCGAACCTGATGACTAGTCCATTTGTTTTTTTGAAACAAAAGCAAGCGCAGCCTGATTGACCCTCGGTGCCAGAATCAGTGCCGCGGTCATGGTAGGAATCGCCATTAAGGCATACATCGAATCAACCAGGCTGACCACCATCTGCATCGAGGCAACGGCCCCTGATACCACCAGCACAATGTAAATCCAGATATAGCGATGCTGGTATTCAGCACCGATGAGAAAACCCAGGCATTTGCTGCCGTAATACCAGAAAGTGAAGACGGTACTCAGACTGAGCATGATCACAATCAGCGCCAGCATAACCGCACTGCCATGGGGAAATAAATCGCGAAAAGCCATTGCCGTCATCGTGATGCCATCATGCTCGGTGCTCTGCCAGACGCCACTGATCAGGATCACTAATGCCGTACAGGTACACACAATCAGGGTATCAATTACCGGCCCCATCATCGCAACCATGCCTTCCCTGACTGGCTCCCGGGTTTTCGCTGCCCCATGAGCCATGGCTTCAGTGCCGATACCGGCTTCGTTGGAAAAGGCCGCTCGCTGTATCCCGGTCACAATGACCGCCCCCACTACGCCGCCGGCCACCGCCTGACCGCTGAAAGCATCATGCACTATCAATTGCAGGGCAGCCGGTACAGCATCGACATGGCTGAACAGCACAAAACCGGTCAGTAACATATAGAGCACGACCATTACAGGTACCAGAATCGCTGTCACCTGCCCCAGCCGGGGCAAACGTCCCAGCCCGACAAACAGCACCAGTATTGCCAGTAATAATCCCAGGCCCAGGTCGAAGTTGAAGTGAGCACCAGCCTGGGTAAATCCGGCCGGTATCGCGATCGTATCGCGCACCACCTGCACCAGTTGATTAACCTGAAAAATCGGCATTGTGCCCAATAGACCGGCGACGGCAAAAAAATAAGCCAGTGGCCGCCAGCGCCTGCCCATCCCTTCACGGATCACGTACATCGGCCCGCCCTGCCATTGCCCTGCTGTGTCGCGGCCCCGATACATCACGGCCAGCGTGCAGGTATAAAACTTGGTGGCAATCCCCACCAGTGCACTGATCCACATCCAGAACACAGCACCAGGTCCGCCAATCGCGATGGCTATGGCTACCCCTGAGACATTACCCATACCCAGCGTGCCTGACAATGCTGTGCTCAGGGCCTGGAAATGAGAAAGCTGACCCGGATCGTCCTCATCCTTCTTCCTGAACAGCAAACGGAAACTATGGCCCAGATAACGATAAGGCAGAAAACGCGAGTAAACCAGGAAGAAAAGCCCGCCACCAACCAGTAAAACCACCAGGGGCAGTCCCCAGAGGAAGGCAGCAAGTTGTTGCAGAAAGTGTTCTATCTCAGCAAACATGCCGTTCTCATTCAGCTGTGACAGCCGCTTCCTGTTTCCGTCGCCACCAGAGCACAGTCGTGAGAATAATCAAACCACTCATGATGCCCGGTAGCCCTTCGTATACCGCTGTGTGCCAGCCGGCAAAGCGCCAGCCCAGAGCCACAGCGAGCCCCACCAGCATGGCGATCACACTGAGTCGCTGACCGGGTTTGAAGCCCAGCGATAACACTATCAATAATGGTGCGAAGGCACTGGCCAGACCGGACCAGGCAAAAATGACCAGACTGAACACGCTATCCGAGGCAGACAACGCCCAGATTAAGGCAATAAACACGATGAGGATGGTTGTCAGCTTGAGGTACAGCGTATTTTCAATACCCCGTGGTAACAAATCATGAGTGACGGCAGCTGAACAATTGAGTACCAGTGAGTCGGCCGTCGACATGGTGGCAGCGAAAATGCCCGCCAGTACCAGCCCGACAAACACTGGTGGCAATAACTCCATCGCCATGGTTGGCAATGCCAGTTCAGCATCAAATCCCGCCGGATCCCCGCCCAGATAAACCCGTGACAGCAAACCGACGCCGGTCGACATAAAATAAAATGCGGTGAACCATACGTAATACCAGATGCGGGCACGCACCATTCGTCCTGATTCTGCCAGCGCCATAAACCGTATCATGACGTGGGGCTGACCGATCACCGAAAAGCCGGCGAACATCCACCCCAGTGCAAACATGACGCCACCAGCAATGCCCGGCAGAATCAAATCATCTGGAAACAGGTCAAGAAAGCCCTCCACCTTATCCATTTCATTGATAGCGCCGTCTATACCACCCAGAGAGACGGTGGCTATGACCAGCATCACTGCCATCGCGATAATCATTACCACCGATTGTGCAGCATCGGTCCAGATAGAAGCCCGGATGCCACCTGCCATGCAATACAGGGCCACCATAATGGCGCCCATCACCGCGCCTGCATAATAGGGCCAGTCGAGCAGGACATGCAGTGCTTTACTGCCGGCCACCAGCTGTGCGCCGGCATAGGCCATGAGGAACACAAGCGAAATCAGTGCAATCAACCATTGCAGCATCTGGTCATGTTGTCCATGCCAGTTACTGAGTACACCGGCATAGCTGGGCTGGGAGGTATCTTTTGTTGCCTGACGCAGACGTGAATGGATAAAGGTGGAAGCGATGAAGTCACCGATAATCCAGGCCACCATCAGCCAGACTGCGGCAAAGCCGGTGGCATAGGTGTAGCCGATGACACCAATAAACATGTAGCCGCTGTTATTGGTAGCTACGGCTGACAAACCGACCAGGCTCGGCGGCACGTCACTACTGGCCAGATAATAATCTTTCTTAGTGCCGCGGCTGCGTAATACCGAACTTACGCCAATGGCAACAAAAACGGCCAGAAAAGCAAGAAAACTCCAGACCATGATTCACCTTTTTTCAAACCTGGCTGGAACGGTAGATTAGCTGTCGGTGCCGGGTTTAAGTATATCTTCGATTCCAGGATAGGATTGCAGCGGTGACAAGGCCGGGTCGTTCTGGCTTTGTTCACGGTAAGTCTCGCTGCAACTGACAGCCCGTTGCAGATAGTGCACCGCCTCATCAAGCTGACCCAGTGCTGTATGCGCACAGGCAAGTTGATAGAAAGCGTGACCATTATCCGGATCGGATTCCAGCGCCTGATGACAGAGATTGATCGCCCATTGTGGTTCAGAAATTTCCAGTACTGCGTCAGCTTTGTATGTGAGCGCCTCAGTATCGTAGGGACGTATCGCCATGATCTGATCATAAACCGCAATTTTATTGGTGGGGTTGGTCTCCTGACCCGCCCGCAGCCACAGAGACTGAACTTCCTGTGTACGTTCGATTTTTTCGCGGTTCTCTTCGATCTGCTGAGTTTCTTTACTCAACTGTTGCTCAATAGCGTGCAGACGCTGTTCGTATTCTGTGATCAGACTGTTAATTTCCTGGTCCGCCAGCGTGTGCACCCGTTCCTTTATTTCGCGGATCGATGACCAGCCCACCAGAACCAGAATTGAGGATGCGGCGGCAATCAGATAGAAGAAATAGGTCACCGTATTGGTAGCATAGCTGACCGCTTTATCGACAGCAGACAATTCGCGGTCAACCATCATTTGGATCAACTCAGCCCGATTGGCGGCCATATCCGTACGCAGGGCTTTCAGTTCATCGAGCACGTAACGCTCTATAAACGGGCTGTAGAGCGGCTCTTCCAGCTGCTCTATCTGTGCTTTCATTTGAACCTGTTCAGCCGTTTCAGCAGCAATTAGCTGAAACGGCAACAGGCTGAGACATATCGCAATCAGGATGCGAGACATATTGCTTTACCGTGATCATGAATTTCAACGAGTACACTATGCAGGCTTTTAATGGCATTGTCATAATCGCCTTCATCAATAATAAACTGCATATCGACCTGACGCATAGACTGGTGCATGGCCAGCACGGAGATATTCTCCCTGGCCAGCGAGCCAACCGTTTTTGCCAGGATACCCGGAATTTTCATGTCGCTGCCAATCGCCGAGACGATAGCAACCTTCTGCTGATTAATTTCAGCATCGGCAAAGCATTCTTCCAGCGCATTGCGAATACGCTTAATGGTTTTCAGATTAGTCGACAGATAGTGGGTGATGGTATTGGCGTTGATATCCTTGGAGATGATATGCGCCTTGAAACGGCGGATCGTAGCCAGGATCTCGCGATCATAATCAGCAATATTGCCTGCCATATCCTGATCAAATAATTCAAAGGCATAAACGCCTTTACAGCCAGCAATGATCTCCACACAGGGATCCACACTGACATAGTCACCGGTAATCAGGGTACCGGCATGCTCCGGCTCGAAGGTATTCCGCACACGCAGTGGAATATCATTGCGGCGCAGCCCTTTCGCTGCCTTCGGATGAATCGCTTCCATACCCAGATTCGCGAGCTGATCAGCCACATCGTAGTTGGTGCGGCCGATTGGTACCGCGTTATCCTCACCCACCAGGCGCGGATCAGCACTACTGAGGTGAAACTCTTTGTGGATAATCGCTTCATTGGCTTCCGTCAGTACTGCAATGCGGCTGAAGGTCATTTCACTATAGCCCCTGTCGAACGTCGACATCAGGCCATCATCGCTGTGAGCGTAGCCGGTCACGATGGGTAGCTGTTTGCTTAGGTCAATTTCGGCAAATGCGCGTTTGATTCGCTCATCCAGCGGGATATGTTTATCTGTCTGCCAGGCGGTCAGATCCACAAACTTGGCGTCGATACCATCGCGCTGGAGCAATTGCGCCGTGTTCCAGGCACTGTGAGCTTCACCAATACTGGCGAGCATTTCACGGACTGTTTCCAGGTGCATATCCAGCTCGAAGTGACCGTGCTGACAAAGACGGTGCAGGTCGGCCAGACAGCGCTCGGCATCATCCAACCGTTCACCGATAAAGTTATTGGCGCGGTCAAGGTTGGCTTTTTTCTTGTAAAAACTTTTGTTGATATCAAACATTTTCTGCTTGAGTTGATGCAGGGCATCGCGCCAGCTGTCATCCTCTTCACCGTTGGCAAACAGGCCAAAAACACCCGGCTGGCCACTCTTTTTGTGTTCAAGCAGTAAATCGGTCATGCCGCCGTAGGCAGAGACCACAAAAATTCGGTTGTAGATTGAGTCGTTATGTACCGGTTTGAGAATAATATTATCGCGCACCGCCTCATAATCACTCATTGACGTGCCGCCGATTTTTTCTACCGTATGAAAACTCATTATTTTCTCTCTGGTTATCCTTTTGTTGATGACCCGACAGGTCATGCGACCGGACAGCATCATTGCTGACCGGTCGTCGGGTTTAGCCCGTATTAATGCCGCTCTGACTCAGTCGGCGATAGCATCCGCCGTCAGTTCATAAGCGCCATCTTTGTTGTGGACTTCGTTACCAATCAGTGGCGGGTTGAAGACACAAGCCAGCTTCAACTCTTTGAAAGCACGCAGGGTATGGCGGTCGTGCTTATCAAGGTTGTAAAGCGTGCCGGGACTGATGGGATATTTCTTACCATCATCCAGGGTTTCTACTTCGCCTTCGCCACTGATGCAGTAAACCGATTCAAGATGGTTCTGATAATGCATTTGGAAATCAGCACCTTCATAAATCGTGGTGATATGGAATGAATATCCCATATTGTCGTCTTTCAGCAGCAGGCGGGTACTGTCCCAGTTACCCTTGGGGTCGTATATTTTACGGGTGGTTCTTTCTGCATCCTGAAGTTGTCTGACGAGCATGTATTTACCTCTGCAATTAAATGTATCTGTTTGAAAAAAGGATGAGGGACGATGGCGGTTGCCACCATCCCGAAGCCCTGATTTTTAAGAGCGGGCCATCTTCTCGACTTCTTCACTGACGGAGTAATCGCCTTCGAAGTAGTCTTTTTCTTCCGGAATCGAATCTGCCTTGTCACAAATTTCGCGAATGGCTTCTTCCAGAATATTGATCCCTTTTTCCAGATTTTCCTGTGTAATCGTCAGAGGACACAGGAATTTAACAACATGGTCTTCAGTACCGCTGGTTTCGATGATCAGACCTTTCTGGAAGGCATTGTGCGTAATCGCACTGGCCAACTCACCACTGACGCAGTTGATACCACGGAACATACCGCGACCATGCGAGTTGAAGTTGCCTTCACCGTACTTTTCGACAATTTTGTCGACACGCTGGGCGATATAATCACCTTTTGCCTGAACTTCTTTGGCAAACTTGTCATCTTTCCAGTAATGATCAATCGCTGCTTTAGCAGTGATGAATGCCGGATTGTTACCACGGAAAGTACCGTTGTGTTCACCCGGTTTCCATTGGTCCAGTTCCGGTTTCATTAATACGATGGCAAATGGCAAACCATAACCACTCAGCGATTTGGATACGGTCACGATGTCGGGGTAAATACCGGCTTCCTCGAAACTGAAGAAAGTACCTGTACGGCCACAACCGGCTTGAATATCATCAATGATCAACAGCACATCGTGTTTCTTACAGACTTCTGACAGACTCTTCAGCCAAGTCATAGAGCAGGCATTGATCCCCCCCTCACCCTGAACGGTTTCAACGATAACTGCTGCAGGTTTATCGACACCGCTGCTTGAATCCGACAGAACTTTATCCAGGTAGTTGGTGGTATCAACATCATCTCCCATATAGCCGTCATAAGGCATACGGGTTGCACCGGGCAGGCTGATGCCGGCACCGCCGCGGTGATGACCGTTACCGGTCACTGCCAGCGCGCCGAGCGTCTGACCGTGCCAACCGTTGGTGAATGAAATCACGTTTTCACGACCAGTATATTTGCGTGCTGTTTTCAACGCCGCTTCCACCGCGTTGGTACCGGTCGGACCAGTAAACATGACAATGTAATCGAGATTACGCGGTTTCAGAATATTTTCATTGAAGCTTTCCAGAAACTCACCTTTGGCGCGGGTGTGTAAATCCAGGCCCTGAGTTACTCCGTCATTTTCAATATATTCAATGAGCTTTCCCTTGAAATGGGAATTGTTATGTCCATAGTTGAGTGAACCGGCGCCTGCCAGAAAGTCCAGATAGGCATTGCCTTCTTCGTCATAGACGTACTCATCCTTGGCACGGTTAAAAATGCGAGGGAAAGAGCGCGCATATGAACGAACTTCCGATTCGATTTCCTCAAAAATTTTCATGGTTTTGGTGTCTCCTGATAATGGTTTGTCGATGCCCGCCTGCAGTCATGCAAGTCTTATTGAAGGGGACCGATTCTGACCAGCATTTCCGTTTCATGCTGGCCGGCAAAATGTTGCTGGCGATCAAACATCACAGTGTGATTGAGCTCTGCGCCCAGTTTGTTTGCCAGACTTTCAAACAGCGCCCATGACGCCCGGTTATCCGGGGTAATGGTGGTTTCGATAAATTTGATCTGACCTTCCTGTTGCCGCGACAGAATATCGCGCAGCATACGGCCGGCCAGGCCCTGCCCGCGGGCTTTTTCACCAACGGCAACCTGCCAGATAAAAAGCGTGTCGGGATTGTCCGGCTGTCTGTAACCGGAAATAAACCCAACAATGTCACCTTCTTTTTCTGCGGCCACAGAAGTAGCGGAAAAATGGGTGCATTGAAGCAGGTTGCAGTACATGGAGTTGGTATCCAGTGGCGGGCACTGGGCGATGAGTTCGTACACCGCGGCACCGTCCTCGGCCGCAGGGGCACGCAAGGTAATCGGAGCAGCGTCAGCTTGTGCGAGATTCATTTTATAAATAACTCTATTATTTATACATCTATTGATTTAATTTCAGAAAAAATACGAATAAACAAATTCAACATACTGATATTGAATATTATTCCAATAACTTCGCTAATTTAACGCCGAGTTGTTTAGACGTCTAAATATATAGTACACTAAACAAATAAAAAGTCCAGTCTCAATAATGAATCGTATTTACTATAGATGTCAGAACAATTACACAAAGAACAGTGGTTATGTTTCCAGATAGAAGATGAAACCTATGCCCATCCGGTCAACCAGGTCAGGGAAATTCTGGACTATTTGTCACCGGTGCCGGTGCCGGGTTCGCAATCCTGTGTTGAGGGCGTTCTCAATGTCAGGGGAGAAATCGTGACCATCGTCTCCAGCAAGCATTTACTGGGACTGAGTCAGACCTCCAGAGACAGCGAACACATTATCGTTCTGGAGACCCCTTCCGGCCTGGTCGGCGTTACTGTAGATGAGGTTGAGAAGATCAGCCTGCTCGCTAACGACGACATGATGCCGGTCGATCGCAGCCATAGCACCAGCCCCGTCAAAGGCACCATCAACCACGACAATCAACTGCTCATTCTGACGGACTTCGAGCGTTGCATAAATGAATTGGAAAGTTATGAGTAAAACTATCGGCTTAAATCTGGACGCAGTTTATAATCTGGATCTGAACAAAGAACAAAAGGATCAGCTGTTGAACCAGATTGAAGAAGTGTTGATTGCCCTGCGCCGGGTTATCCGGGCCACCGATCTGCACTCAAAATACCTCGCCAAGACCACCGGCTTAACCGCACCCCAGATCCTGCTTTTACAGACCCTGCGTGACAAAGGACAGATCACCATTGGTGAACTGGCGCAGGAAGTCAGCCTGAGCCAGGCCACTGTGACCACGATTCTGGATCGGCTGGAAAAACGCAAACTCGTTTACCGGCAACGTTCTGAAACCGATAAACGTAAAGTGCATGCCTACCTCACTGACGAGGCACTGGAAATACTCAAAAATGCGCCGATCCCGCTACAGGAACAATTCACCCGACAATTCGGTGATTTACAGGAATGGGAACAAACCATGATCATCTCCGCCCTGAAGCGGGTCGCACAGATGATGGATGCCCAGCATATTGACGCATCACCGGTCCTTGATATCGGCTTGCTTGACCGGCAGGATACCGAGGTCGAGAAACCTGCCGCCTATGCGGATGAGGATTGATCAGACTCACTCACGGGTCAGCAAGGCGCTGATCTCAGCCACCGACATCGGCTTATTCAAGTAAAAGCCCTGAAACTCCTCACAGCCCATTTTTAAAAGCAGATCGGCCTGGGCTTCAGTTTCCACGCCCTCGGCAATGGTCGACAAATTGAGGTTATTGGCCAGTTGTACAATGGTTTGTGCAATAGCAGCATCTTTACGATTGAATACAATTTCCTCGACAAAAGAACGATCAATCTTCAGCGTATCAATCGGGAAATTCTTCAGATAGCTCATAGATGAATAGCCTGTGCCGAAATCATCAATCGCCAGTCGCACCCCGGTTTTCTTGAGGGAAAACAGCAATGGAATGGTCTCTGCCACATCCCGCAGCATCGCAGTTTCGGTAATCTCCAGTTCCAGGGTTTCCGCCGGTAATTGCGTCTGTTCCAGTGTCTGCCTGACCCGTTCCGGCAGATAGTTTTGATTAAACTGCAAAGCCGATAGATTAATCGCAATCCGATAGGCACAGCCGTAATCCAGCTGCCACTGATGAACCTGCTGGCAGGCTTGCATCAGCACCCAGTCGCCAATCGGCATAATCAAACCGGTGGACTCGGCAATATCGATAAAATTATCCGGTGTCAGCAACCCCTTGACCGGATGGCGCCAGCGCAACAAAGCTTCGAAGCCGACGATCTTCTGACTGCGGGCATGGTACTGCGGCTGATAATAGAGTTCGAACTGCTGCTCTTTAAGCGCAATATGCAGATCATGCTCCATTTCCATTCTGAGCTTAAGGTAATTATTCATGCTCTCGGAGAAAAACTGGTAATTATTCCGCCCGACCTGCTTGGCGTGATACATCGCCACATCCGCATGCTGAAGCAACACCTGGACATTATGTCCATCCGTTGGAAACACCGTAATGCCGATACTGACAGTGACATAAAGCGGTGTGCCGCCAATGACAAAAGGCTGTGAGAATGTATCGATCAGGCGGTTGGCAATGTCGGCGATATCATCGACCTTATCAACATCATCCAACAGCACAGTAAATTCGTCACCTGCCAGCCGGGCAACCCGGTTATCGCTTTCCAGACTGAGTTTGGCCACCAGATCCGAGTCACGCACACACTCCCTAATTCTGGCGGCAGCCTGACATAAAAGCTCATCACCGACATGGTGGCCATAGGTGTCATTGACGTGCTTGAAACGGTCCAGATCCAGAAACATCAGCGTGAACCGCCTTTGGTGGCGCCGGGCACTGGCAATCGTCGTTTCCAGTTGCTCGATAAATAAACGGCGGTTAGGCAGATCGGTCAGCGTGTCATAGTAAGCGTAGTAAGTGATTTCCTGTTCTGACTGTTTAAGTGCCGTAATATCATGCAGCGTGCCGACGATACGCCACTGGCCGAATTCGCAATTAATATCGGTCCGTTCATTCACAAACAGCATATGGCCGTCAGGCCTTTGCACCCGATATTCAATGTCATAGGGCTTTTTCTCCTTTATCGACAGCCGCACCGTTCTGACGAAACGGCTGCGATCATCGGGATGTATCAGAGTCAGTAAGCGTTTCAGTGTCAGCTTGCCCTGTCGAGGCAGTCCTAGCATATCGAACATATCTGCCGAGCACTCGATATGCTCAGACTGGTAATCCCATTCCCAGTAGACCAGGTGGGCGATTGACTGCGCCTTGGCCAGTTTATTTTTGTTACGGCTGAGTTCCTGCAGGGTTCGATTGGCTTTCAGAATGTATTTAACACGGTGATTGAATAACGGCCATTTCAGTGGCTTGGTCATAAAATCGGTGGCACCGACCTGAAAGGCTTGCTCGATATCCTCGACCTCGTCCAGCGAGGTGACCATCACGATCGCAGACTCCTGCCCGCGGGGCAGTTGCCGTAACTTCTGACAGCATTCAAAGCCATCCATGCCCGGCATCGACACGTCCAGCAGTGTCATATCGGGTTTGTACTGATTGAATGCGGCAATGGCCTCAAGACCATTACTGGCCTCGTGAATATCGAGTTCAATCGTCCTGAGCGATTGTCGCATAAGCATTCGGGTTACCGGATCATCATCAACGATCAGGACGACTGATTTTCTCGCCACTTCCTCCACTTATATTTCTCCCAGCCGGCTCTTGAGATCGAGCCTGGCTTGTTCATAGCTTTCCAGCAATGTATTCAGGTGCGAGTGAACATGCTCAATCCGGTTATGTCGTCCGAGTTTCTCAACCTGGTGGGCAATTTCACTGACCCTGACGGCACCGATATTGGCGGAACTGGATTTCAGCGCATGGGCTGCCCTGAAAACCCGATCGGCATCACCATTACGGGCACCATGCTGAATGTCATCAATGAGATTCGGTGTCTGCTGCAGGTATATCTCAACTATATTATTAATCAGCGCCGGGGCTTGTTCACCGGACATTCGCCTTATTTCATCCAATACCGTCTCGTCGATCACCGGGACATTTCTTGTATCCTTCTCGGTGCTGTCGAGCCAGCGACCGATAATGTCACTCAGTTGCTCCAGACTGAAGGGTTTGACCAGAAAATCATCAGCCCCCGCGTGTCGAAAGTCTGCTTCTACTCCATCCTGAATGTCTGCAGTGAGTGCCACAATTGGTGTCTCACTGTTAAGCCCCTGGCGGCTCTGGTTGCGGATCAGCGCAGTGGCTTCCAGCCCTCCCATCTGCGGCATGTGATAATCCATCAGAATCAGGTCATAACGCGTCTTGTTACATTCATTCACCGCCTCAAGGCCGTTACTGACAATAACCACCTGGTAGCCAAAATTTTCCAGCATTCCGGCAGCGACTGACTGATTGATTTCATTATCTTCGGCCAGCAGAATCAGATTGCCACTCGCTTTCGTCTGCCTGGCTGGTTTTTTTTGCGGCGGTTTAACTGATTCTGCCACGTCCAGTCGTTGCATCGGGATTCTGAACCAGAAAAGACTGCCCTGCTTTTCTTCACTTCTGACCCCGTAATGACCTTTCATCAGCTTAATCAGCTGGGCGCAGATCGCCAGCCCGAGGCCGGTTCCGCCATATTGCCGGGTGACGGTGTTATCTGCCTGAGCAAACGGAGAAAATATCGACTGCAGTTTGCTCTCGGCGATCCCCGTACCGGTATCCTCAATTTCAAAATTCAACCAGCTTTCCGTTTCCGTTTGCTCCGCGATCAGGCTTACTTTGACGCTGCCTTTATTGGTAAATTTAATCGCATTGTCGATAAGATTGTTAAGTACCTGGCGTAAACGTAGCGGATCGCCCAGAAAAGCGGCATCGCAATCCTGCAGGCTCAACGCTAGCTTGAGTCCTTTACGCTCTGCTTTGGCACGGTTGGTTTCCACCACCGATTTCATGAAACTTGCCATATTCATTTGCTGTTTTTCCAGCTCGACCTTGTCTGCATCCAGCTTGGAAAAATCGAGGATCTGATTGAGCAGGGCCAGCAGAGCCTGAGCTGAGTCATTGAGAAGCTGGACGTTCTCCCGTGCTTCGTCTTCAAGATCATTGAGTTTCAATAATTCGGCAAAACCAATCACCCCGTTCAGCGGGGTCCTGACTTCATGGCTCATCATCGCTAGAAACTGGGCTTTGGCATGGTTAGCTTCATTCGCCAGTTCCAGGGCCGTTTCCAGCGCTTCCGTTCTGGCCTGAACCCGCTGTTCCAGCTCCGCATTCATGGTTTCAAGCTGCTGTCCGCGCCGCTCTATCTCACTGATCATCTGGTTAAAGCTATCGGCCAGCTGGTTGAACTCAACCGTGCCGGCTTTCGGTGCGCGGCGTTTGTAGTCACGGTGGATGGTGATATCCCGAATCGTCGCCAGCATTTCATTCAACGGCTTGGTAAACAGTGATACCAACCACAGCATAGCGACCAGACTGGCCAAAAAGGCCAGCACGGCTGTCATGGCCACTACCCGGTAAAACGCCGATAACTGCGATCTTAAGGCGGCCAGGTTATCAAGCAGGTACAGCATCCCTATTACCTCACCATGGCTGATCATCGGCATCATCAGATGCAGACCGCGCTCATTCTCTGTAATAATGGGATCACGGGTACGCAACACCCGCCGCAAAGAGTCAATGTCCGGCGGGCTCTGTTTGGCCCTGTTCTGGTAGCTGGCAAACAAGCGGGCTTTATCGTCAAAAATCATGACCTGGCTGATATCACGCCTTACCCGCAAGGCCTCCAGGGATTGTCTCGCAGAAGATGCATCATCAAACAAAACGGCGGTCAGAGTATTAGTCACCAGCAGCTCGGCAAGCGCTGCTGAGTCCTGGCGGGCCTGCTTTTCGATCGCCTGGCGCTGGTTGCTGACAATTGATACTGAAATAATGAGAATAGTCAGCAGCACCAGCCCCATCATGGTCACAATCAAACGAAACTTGAGCGTCTTAATCCATTTCATTTAACTTCGACTGCCAGCTTCAGCACCTGAGAGCTCATTTTCAGATTGGATGACTGCATTCTCGACATATTCACTTTAAAGCGGAATTTATTGTCGCGCTTGACGATTTCTATCATCCCGCCATCATCAACAAACCCTGTAATATCCGAGACCGTCAGCACTGGCTTGTCACGCAGATAGACAAACAAGCGCTGCAGAATGTCACGCTCACTGCGGTCAATGTACACGAGGTGGCAACGCCCTGTCTGCTCAACATCCTTGATCTGTCTGGTGCTGACCGGCTTGTCAAATATGGCTTTGTCATGCAGTTGGTTAAAACTGTTTTTGAATGTGTCGGTGAAATAACATAAGTCAATCGACTTCGCATGCACTTCACCGGGCCAGTCCGCATATTTAGCAAAATTATAGTTGAGTGCCGCGATAAGAGAACGTGAGTCCGGCTGCTCTGCCACGGCAACCGCTGTCTGAGCACTGTGGCTCAGCAGTAGGGCCAACAGCAGGAAAATTTTTATCTGATGCCGGGCCACTGTCTTAATACTCCAATGTCAGCCGGCCAAAGAAACTGGGTTCCACCCGGTATGGAATGGAAAACAACTCGGCTTTGTATTCAACATGAGAGCCGTAAAACAGGTTACGGGCGAAGGCAGACAAACGCAATTTAGAAGTCAATTGCCAGTTAAGGCCCAAATCCACACCGTGATAAGCATCCACACTCTGGTTATCCACCTGTACCGGGTCAATCGACTGACTGCGATCGACATAACGCCAGCTCGCAGTCATCTCCAGATCACGGTGAATACGCCAGCTCGTCATCAATGAGACAAGCTGTTCCGGTGCATCCGTATTCTGAGGTTGACCATCACTGAAGTCGCTCTCAATATAGGTGTAGTTGAGCCGTAATTTCAGGCTCTCATTCAGCAGCCAGTTAGCAGACAGCTCCAAACCGTAGTTATGACCACTACTGTCGTTGTCAAAGGCTGACCGGGTGGTCAGATAAGCAGGCAAAGTTGAAAAATCGGTGTCAGCTATCCGGTTGCTGCGCAAATCGTCATAGTCATTATAGAAAACCGCTGTATCCAGGCTGAACTGATGGCCACTGGCATAACGGTAGCCCGCCTCGATGCTTTTGACGGACTCGGAGTCATAGTCTGAATTACCCTCCAATATCAGCCGGTTAACAAAAGCGGTTGGATTAAAGGCCGTCATCGGTGCCAGATTGCCGACGTTGATAAGATATTCATTCTCAGCCTGTGATGGCGTCCTGACTGCCCGTGATAACGCGGTCCAGAAGTGATGCCGTTCCCAAGGCTGCCAGCTCAGCCTGACTGTCGGTTGCCATTCAGAATCGGTATAGGAATGATGCTCAAAACGGGTCGCCAGCGTTAGCCACAGCGTATCCGGTTTCAGCGTTATCTGGTCCTGAACAAACAGACTCCACAGATTGGTACTCTCATCCTCTCCCTGAGTATCAATGACCGATTGATTGGTATCCAGCTCGTTATTGATGTGCCGGTAACCAAAGCCCCACAACAACTCATGCCGTTGCCCAAACTCAAGGTGATGGGACAGTTCAAGGTCCACCGTATCGCGGCTGAAACCGAAGAATGATTCATCGCGCTTGGCGTGATCAAAATAAGCCTTCAGATTGAGCTGCGAGTCGGCTGAGAGTGCCCGACTATAATCACCGAGTACATGCCAGCCCCGGGACTCGCTGTTGATGTTGGGATATTCGATATAAGGTGCTGTCAGCGTCGGTACCGTCACAGACTGATCCATCATGCTGTCATAGGCGGCGCCACTCAGGGTCAGCGTTGAGGCCGTCCCCAGACTTATATCCAGCCGCCCGCCCATCTGCTGTTTCCACCAGTGATTATCGGTACCTGACTCGTTGATGAGAGCGGCGGCAGCGGGACTGACATCAGCCGGGTTAAACTCCAGATCATCACGCTTAAATGCCTTTATATAAGCGCGTCCGGTCAGACCCGGTGCCAGACGGCCGCCGTAACGGAAACCGGCAAAAGCCTGCTGATAATCACCGGCACCCAGTTCGGCATAGCCGCCGAGGGTGTCAGCGCTGTGTCTGGTCATGATATTTATAACGCCATTAACGGCATTGGCCCCCCAGATTGCCGCACCGGGCCCGCGAATGACTTCAATCCGGTCGATATCGGCCATCAGGGTATCCTGCACCTCCCAGTAGACACCGGAAAATTCCGGGGAATAAACACTGCGTCCGTCTATCAGCACCAGCATTTTGTTGTTATAGCGGCCGTTAAATCCCCGGCTGCTGACTGCCCACTTTTGTGAATCAATCTGGACGACATGCAAGCCCGGTACATCTCTCAGCGCCTGGGGAATCGACTGGAAGCCGCGCTGGCGAATCTCTTCACCGGTGATCACATAAATGGCAGCTGCAGCGCTGGACAAAGATTCTGACTGTCTGGAAACCGAAGTGACCTCAATCTCAAGCAGCTCCTGCAGGCTGAGATCAAGCGGTGATGTTGACGGGGCGGAGTCGGCGCGAACAGCAGTGCAACAAGACAACAGGCATCCCAAAGTCCACAGCCCGACCATGCCGGTTTTCTGCATGCTATTCCTCCCTAGTTGAATCTCACAACGGTCTGTAATCCCTATGTGAAACCGCCTGAGTCCAGAGATACAGGAATAGCTGTAAAAATGCCACCCCCATCACATTTTTTTGTTGTTCAGAGGTGGCTTATCGGACCACTCAGGGGGAGGGATTGGGATAGCGTCGGTGGATAGCCTCAATTTCGTCCAGCACATCATCACTGAGTTCGAGCTCAATGCTGGCGATATTGTTTTTGAGCTGCTGCATATCGGTGGCACCGATGATATTGGCTGTCAGGAACGGCCGGGTGTTGACATAAGCAAGTGCCATTTGCGCCGGATCCAGCTGATAGCGACGGGCCAGTTGAACATACTCACGGGTAGCCGCCACAGCCTGCTCATTACTGTAGCGGGCATAGTGCGGCCAGCGGGTCAGTCTGGCACCGGCCGGTTCAGCATCCAGATATTTGCCGCTTAAGACACCGAAGCCCAACGGTGAATATGCCAGCAAGCCCACACCCTCACGGTGGCTGATTTCCGCGCAGCCGACTTCATAAGTCCGGTTCAGCAGGCTGTAAGGATTTTGCACCGTGACAATGGCTGGCAAATCCAGCACACGTGCCATCCAGATAAATTGCATCATGCCCCAGGGTGTTTCGTTGGACAGGCCGATATAACGGATCTTGCCGGCACGTACCTCTTTTTCAAGCGCCTGTAAGGTTTCAAAAACGGGCGTCAGCGCCGCTTCGCTGTCATCAGCCTGATAGCCGAGCTTGCCGAAATAATTGGTCTTACGCTCAGGCCAGTGCAGTTGATACAGGTCGAGATAATCAGTCTGCAACCGCTGCAGACTGTCATCCAGCGCGTGACTGATGTTGCTCGCGTCAAAGCGGGTGTGGCCGCCACGGATATGTGAAACCCAGTCCGGACCAGGACCGGCAATTTTACTGGCAAGAACGATGTCATCACGTTTACCGCGTTTCTTCAGCCAGCTGCCAATCACCTGTTCCGTGGCACCGTAGGTCTCGGCGCGTGGTGGAATGGCATAAAGCTCGGCAGTATCAATAAAATTCACGCCCTGCTCCAGCGCATAATCAAGCTGCTGGTGTGCTTCCTGCTCGGTATTCTGCTCACCATAAGTCATGGTACCCAGACATATACGGCTGACATCAATATCACTTGTTCCCAACTTATTGTATTTCATGATTCCTGTCCGTTAATAAAAAGCCCGCTATGAAAGCGGGCTCTACCCTAGCAAGTCCCGATAATCTCAGGCAAGCCGAAAAGATACAGACCAGAGATAATTACTCCGGCGTCATAAACATACTGTTATAGGTAGTACTCAACTCGGGCTTCTCTCTAACCGTGGCCTCAAAGGTAATCGGGGCCAGACCATCTTCAGTCACATCTGCCGGTGCCCTCACCAGCGCCGTGACCGGCACCACCCGTCCCGGCTCGACAATCACTTCCTGCTCCATGCCAT
>NZ_VENF01000031.1 GCF_009711715.1 Methylophaga sp.
GGGTTTGAGGCATCGGACCGTCAGCCGCATTCACAACCAGGATCGCACCGTCCATCTGTGCCGCACCGGTGATCATGTTTTTCACATAGTCGGCGTGGCCCGGGCAGTCTACGTGGGCGTAGTGGCGTTTAGCGGTTTCATACTCAACGTGTGCTGTTGCGATAGTGATACCACGCTCACGTTCTTCAGGTGCGTTATCAATATCCGCGTAATCTTTGAATTCACCGCCAGATGCTTCACCCAGCACTTTGGTCAGCGCTGCTGTCAAAGTGGTTTTGCCATGGTCAACGTGACCGATGGTGCCCACGTTGACGTGGGGCTTCGAGCGTTCAAATTTTGCCTTGGACATTCTCGTCTACCTCGTTAAAAGTCGTTATTTCGTTTTGTTAATGATCGCTTCTGCAACATTGCCTGGTATTTCACTGTACTTGGCGAAAACCATTGAGTAAGTCGCCCGACCTTGTGTTGCAGAACGCAAATCAGTTGCGTAACCAAACATTTCTGCAAGTGGCACTTCTGCCTTGATAATCTTGCCGCTGGAGGCGTCGTCCATACCAGCAACGGTGCCGCGACGGCGATTCAAATCACCCATCACATCACCCATGTACTCTTCGGGAGTCACTATTTCGATTTTCATCACAGGTTCCAGCAGAGCCGGGCTTGCTTCAAGCGCACCATTTCTGAAACCTATCGAACCGGCAACTTTAAATGCCATCTCGCTGGAGTCGACGTCGTGATACGAACCGTCGAACAATGTCACTTTGACATCCACCACAGGGTAGCCCGCTATTACACCATTTTTCATCTGCTCTTGTATACCCTTATCTACAGATGAAATGTATTCTTTTGGTACCGAACCGCCGACAATCGCATTTTCAAAGACATAACCGGTACCCTGCTCCTGTGGTTCCAGTCGTAACCAGACATGGCCGTACTGACCTTTACCACCACTTTGGCGCACAAATTTACCTTCTGCCTCAACGGTTTTACGAATTGTTTCACGATAAGCCACTTGCGGCGCACCCACATTGGCTTCAACACCGAACTCGCGTTTCATGCGGTCGATAATAATATCGAGATGTAATTCGCCCATGCCGGCAATAATGGTCTGTGCAGACTCTTCGTCGGTACTGACGCGGAATGAGGGATCCTCTTTGGCAAGCTTGCCCAGAGCAATACCCATTTTTTCCTGATCTGCCTTGGTTCTCGGTTCAATAGCAACCGAAATTACCGGTTCAGGAAATTCCATCCGTTCCAATGTAATTTCATGCGACGGATCACACAGCGTTTCACCGGTGACTGTATCTTTCAGGCCAATGGCAGCAGCAATATCACCCGCCCTGACTTCAGTCAGTTCTTCCCGGCTATTCGCATGCATTTGTACCAGACGCCCGATGCGTTCTTTTTTGCCCTTGACCGGGTTGTATACGGCATCACCGGATTTCAGCACACCGGAGTACACACGGAAGAAAGTCAGGCTGCCGACAAAGGGGTCGGTGGCAATTTTGAAGGCGAGCGCGGCAAATGGCAGTTTGTCATCAGCTTCGCGAGTTTCGTAGACCTCATTATCAACATCAACGAGGCCTTTGATTGGCGGGACATCACCCGGCGCAGGCATAAATTCGATCACAGCATCCAGCAGGGCCTGAACGCCTTTGTTCTTGAAAGCTGAACCGCAGAAAGCGGGGACGATTTCATTAGCCAGTGTTTGTTTGCGGATACCCAGCTTGATTTGCGCGTCTGTCAGTTCGCCGGATTCCAGATAGGCGTTCATGAGTTCTTCATCTGCCTCGGCGGCATTTTCTACCAGTTGTTCGCGGTAGTGTTCACATTCGGCCAGCATGTTCTCAGGAATATCACGCAGGTCGTAAGTCGCGCCCAGATCATCTTCGTTCCAGTAAATCGCCTTCATGCGTACCAGGTCGACGACGCCTTCAAACTCGTCTTCGCTGCCCACAGGCAGTTGCATTACAACTGGTTTGGCGCCCAGACGTTTTTTGATTTGTTCAATCACACGCAGGAAGTTGGCTCCCTGGCGATCCATCTTGTTGACGAAAGCGAGGCGCGGAACATGATATTTGTCGGCTTGACGCCAGACAGTTTCAGATTGAGGTTCAACACCACCGACAGCACAGAAGACAGCGATGGCACCATCGAGAACACGCAAGGAACGTTCGACTTCAATGGTGAAGTCGACGTGTCCGGGCGTATCGATGATATTGATACGGTGTTGTTCAAATTGTTGATCCATGCCGGCCCAGAAACAGGTGGTGGCAGCGGAGGTAATAGTAATGCCGCGCTCCTGCTCCTGCTCCATCCAGTCCATAATGGCTGCACCGTTATGCACTTCGCCGATCTTGTGCGAAATACCGGTATAGAACAGCACACGCTCAGTCGTCGTGGTTTTACCCGCGTCGATATGAGCCATGATGCCGATATTCCGGTATCTGTCAATTGGTGTCGTACGTGCCACTATAGCTACTCTTTAGATCAACAATGTTAAAGAACAAAACCTTCACCAGAACTGGCTGGTGAAGGGATAATACAGTTTTAGAAGCGGAAGTGCGAGAACGCCTTGTTCGCTTCGGCCATGCGGTGTGTATCTTCTTTCTTCTTAACCGCTGTGCCTTTGTTTTCGTAAGCATCAGACAGTTCGCCAGCCAAACGCATACCCATGGATTTTTCACCACGTTTGCGAGAGGCCTCTACCAGCCAGCGCATAGCCAGAGCAACGCGACGTTCTGGACGAACTTCAACCGGCACCTGGTAGGTCGCACCACCAACACGGCGGGATTTTACTTCCACCATTGGGCTGATATTTTCAATGGCTTTCTGGAAGATATCCAGACCGTCAGTGCCTTTGCTTTCAGCGACTGCTTCCAGTGCACCGTATGTAATTTTCTCTGCAACTGACTTTTTGCCGTCTTTCATGATGACGTTGATGAACTTGGCCAGACCGATGTTCTGGAACTTCGGATCAGGCAGTACTTCACGTTTGGCAACAACCCTTCTTCTTGGCATTTGTCTTTCCTAAATCTTATACGTTAATAGCGAGTCTAAAAGTGCTTAGCCTTTAGGACGCTTGGCACCGTATTTGGAACGGCCCTGACGGCGAGCAGAAACACCGGAAGTATCCAGTGCACCACGAACAGTGTGGTAACGCACACCAGGTAAGTCCTTAACACGACCACCACGAATCAGCACAACGCTATGTTCCTGCAAGTTATGACCTTCACCACCGATGTAGGAAGTCACTTCGAAACCGTTAGTCAGGCGAACACGAGCAACTTTACGCATTGCCGAGTTAGGCTTTTTAGGCGTGGTGGTATATACACGAGTACAAACACCGCGACGCTGAGGACAAGCCTGCAACGCAGGAACATTGTTCTTTTTCTTTTGCTTCAATCTTGGCTTACGAACCAACTGATTAATTGTTGCCATCAATACAACCTTACAAATATCTAGCGATGGTAGCCTGCGTTACTGTTATTCACGCATTACCATTCCAGTAAAAGTTGGGCACCCTGAAGCGGGTGCCCGACAAAGAAGACGAATTTTATAACGTAACAATTAGTTACGTCAAGAGATTTAACTTATGAGACCTCTTTCATTGCTTCGTCTTTGCTTTCCGCACTTTCAGTCGCTGGTGCGACATCAGGGTTACCCATGCGCTCTGAACGACGACGCTGACGTTCCTTGTGGTAAGCCAGACCGGTACCGGCCGGAATCAGACGACCCACAATAACGTTCTCTTTCAGACCGCGCAGGTTGTCGCTCTTGCCGGTCACCGCCGCATCGGTAAGGACACGGGTGGTTTCCTGGAACGAGGCCGCCGAAATAAACGACTCGGTTGCCAGCGAAGCTTTGGTGATACCCAGTAACAACGGTGTGAAGGTCGCTTCCAGCTTACCCTGCTCACGCAGAATATCATTGGCTTCCAGCACGCGGTCGTATTCGACCTGTTCGCCTTTCAGGAACTTGCTGTCACCGGCCGCATCAATTTCGACTTTGCGCAGCATCTGACGCACGATGACTTCGATGTGCTTGTCGTTAATTTTTACACCTTGCAGGCGATAAACTTCCTGTACCTCACTGACCATGTAGTTGGAAAGGGCCAGAACACCTTTCAGACGCAGGATGTCATGTGGATCTTCCGGACCGTCAACCAGCATTTCACCTTTCTCAATGTGTTCACCTTCGAACACGGAGATATGGCGCCATTTCGGAATCAGCTCCTCATAAGGTTCACCCTCTTTCGGAGTAATGATCAGACGCTGTTTACCTTTAGTCTCCTTACCGAAGCTCACAGTACCGCTGATTTCTGCCATAAGAGCAGGATCTTTCGGTTTACGGGCTTCGAACAGGTCGGCAACGCGCGGCAGACCACCGGTGATATCACGAGTCTTACTGCTTTCCTGAGGAATACGGGCCAGAATGTCACCGATTTCCACGCCCTGACCATCACTGACGCGAACAATCGCACCACCCGGCAGGAAGTACATCGCCGGAATGTCAGTACCCGGAATAAAGACGTCCTCGCCTTTTTCATCAACCAGTTTAACCATCGGACGCATGTCCTTGGCCGCACCACTACGTTGTTTCGGTTCACGTACGCTGAAGCTGGTCAGACCAGTGACTTCGTCGACGGTCTTGTCGACGGTGACACCTTCCACCAGGTCGCTCAGTTGTACCTGACCTTTCACCTCGGTCACAACCGGGTGAGTATGCGGATCCCAGTTTGCGACGATCTGACCTGAGTCAACCGCGGCGTTATCAGGCACCGTGATTTCCGCACCGTAAGGGATCTTATAACGTTCACGCTCACGGCCGTTTTCATCAATCAGATGCAATTCACCGGAACGTGATACCGCAACGAATTTACCCGCTGAGTTCTCAACATACTTGATGTTGTGATAACGGATATTACCTTTATATTTCAGTGCGACGGAGTTATCAGCCGCGGTACGTGAGGCCGCACCACCAATGTGGAAGGTACGCATGGTCAGCTGGGTACCTGGTTCACCGATGGATTGGGCTGCGATAACACCGACAGACTCACCCACGTTGATCTTATGACCACGACCGAGGTCACGACCATAACAGGCAGAACAGACACCATAGCGTGATTCACAGGTAATCGCGCTGCGAACCATGACTTCGTCGATGCCTTCTTTTTCCAGCTTGGTAACGGCTGCTTCGTCAATCATATCGCCGGCAGCCATGACCAGTTTGGAGCCATCCGGTGACATTAGATCTTCAGCAACAACACGACCCAGTACACGTTCACCCAGGGCTTCAACCACGTCACCACCTTCGATGATTGGTGACATGCTGATACCCAGTGAAGTACCGCAGTCATCTTCAACCACAACCAGATCCTGAGACACGTCAACCAGACGACGGGTCAGGTAACCGGAGTTAGCGGTTTTCAGTGCGGTATCGGCCAGACCTTTACGCGCACCGTGAGTTGAGATGAAGTACTGCAATACGTCCAGACCTTCACGGAAGTTTGCGGTAATCGGCGTTTCGATAATCGAACCATCCGGCTTGGCCATCAGACCACGCATACCTGCAAGCTGACGAATTTGCGCAGCAGAACCACGCGCGCCCGAATCGGCCATCATGTAAATCGAGTTCATCGACTGCTGTTCGACATCATTACCGTCTTTATCTTTGGTAATGTCCTTACCGATGCCGTCCATCATCGCTTTTGCAACCTGGTCATTGGTACGCGACCAGATATCGATGATCTTGTTGTAACGTTCACCGTCAGTGACCAGACCAGAAGCATACTGAGTTGCAATTTCTTCAACTTCAGCTTCAGCTTTAGCCAGAATCTCTGCCTTGGCAGCCGGGATCACCATATCGTCGGCACAGACGGAAGAACCGGACTGTGTCGCTTGTGAGAAACCGAGATACATCAGCTGATCAGCAAAAATAACGGTTTCTTTCAGACCCAGACGACGGTAGCAGGTGTTGATCACATCCCCGATTGCTTTCTTGGTCATCGCTCTGTCAACGACAGAGAAAGGCAGGCCTTTAGGCACGATACCGAACAGAATGGCGCGGCCAACTGTGGTTTCCACACGAATACGACGGCTTTGCTCAGGTTCCGGCAAAGTAATGTCAGTTTCATCCAGACGCACAGTGATCTTGGCATGAAGAGACACTACACCGCTGTCATAGGCACGACGCAGTTCAGCCAAATCGGCGTAGAAGCTGCCTTCACCTTTCTCATTAACACGTTCACGGGTCATGTAATACAGCCCCAGAACCACGTCCTGCGATGGAATAATGACCGGTTCACCGTTAGCAGGTGACAGAATGTTATTGGTCGCCATCATCAACGAACGTGCTTCCAGCTGGGCTTCCAGTGACAATGGTACGTGTACCGCCATCTGGTCACCGTCAAAGTCAGCGTTGAAGGCGCTACAGACAAGCGGATGCAGCTGAATCGCTTTACCCTCGATCAGTAACGGTTCAAAAGCCTGAATACCCAGTCGGTGAAGTGTCGGTGCGCGGTTCAGCATAACCGGATGCTCGCGGATCACTTCTTCCAGGATATCCCAGACTTCCGGTCCTTCACGTTCCACCATTTTCTTGGCGGCTTTGATGGTTGTCGCCAGACCCTGGCGCTCCAGTTTGCCGTAGATAAATGGCTTGAAAAGTTCCAGCGCCATTTTCTTGGGCAGACCGCATTGGTGCAGTTTCAGGTAAGGACCCACCACGATAACCGAACGACCAGAGTAGTCGACACGTTTACCCAGCAGGTTCTGACGGAAACGACCCTGTTTACCCTTGATCATGTCTGCCAGTGATTTCAGTGGCATCCGGTTAGTACCGGTAATAGCGCGACCGCGGCGACCGTTATCCAGCAACGCATCCACAGATTCCTGCAGCATCCGTTTTTCATTACGTACGATAATATCCGGTGCGTTCAGATCCAGCAGCCGTTTCAAACGGTTGTTACGGTTAATCACGCGGCGATACAGATCGTTCAGATCTGAAGTCGCAAAACGACCGCCGTCCAGTGGGACCAGAGGACGCAGGTCCGGTGGCAGGACCGGCAGTACTTCCATGATCATCCATTCCGGCTTGTTACCGGATTCCTGGAAGGCTTCCATCAGTTTCAGGCGTTTGCTCAGTTTCTTAATCTTGGTTTCTGAGTTAGTGCCCTCAATTTCTTCACGAATCACTTCGATTTCTTTGCTGACATCGATGTTACGCAGCAGTTGTTGAACTGCTTCCGCACCCATGCGGGCATCAAATTCATCGCCGTATTCTTCGACTGCCTGCAGGAAAGTTTCGTCGGACAGCAACTGGCCTTTTTCCAGCGGGGTCATGCCTGGATCGACAACGATAAACGCTTCGAAATACAAAACGCGTTCGATATCACGCAAAGTCATATCCAGAAACAAGGAAATCCGTGATGGCAGGGATTTCAGGAACCAGATATGTGCAACCGGGCTGGCCAGTTCGATGTGTCCCATGCGCTCACGACGCACTTTGGCTACAGTGACTTCAACACCGCATTTTTCACAGATCACACCGCGATGCTTCAGGCGTTTATATTTACCACACAAGCATTCGTAGTCTTTAACCGGACCAAAGATTTTGCAGCAAAACAGACCTTCACGTTCCGGTTTGAAGGTACGGTAGTTGATGGTTTCAGGTTTTTTGACTTCGCCAAATGACCATGACCGCACCATTTTCGGTGAAGCGAGGCCAATGCGAATCGCATCAAATTCCTCTGGCTGAGTTTGTTGCTTTAACAAGTTAAGCAAGTCTTTCATGTTTCATTCTCCGCTGCCGTAAACGGCTCATTTCTTGATTATCTGTCAGTACCCGGTATCGCTTATTCTTCGACTAAGTCGACGTCGATACCCAGAGAACGAATCTCACGAGTCAGTACTTTGAAGGATTCAGGCATGCCTGCATCCATACGATAATCACCATCAACGATGTTTTTATAGATCTTGGTACGACCGTTCACATCATCCGATTTCACAGTCAGCATTTCCTGCAGGGTGTAGGCAGCACCATAAGCTTGCAGTGCCCAGACCTCCATCTCACCGAAACGCTGACCACCGAACTGGGCTTTACCACCCAGCGGCTGCTGTGTCACCAGACTGTAAGGACCGGTCGAACGGGCGTGCATCTTGTCATCGACCAGATGGTTCAGTTTCAGCATATGCATGTAACCGATAGTCACTGGACGGTGGAAGAATTCGCCAGTACGGCCGTCAATCAATTTAGCCTGGCCACTGCGTGGCAGGTCGGCCAGTTCCAGCATATCCTTGATTTCGTTTTCATTGGCGCCATCAAAAACCGGAGTCGCCAAAGGTACACCGTCTTGCAGGTTCTTTGACAGTTCGATGATTTCATCATCGGTCAAAGAGTCCAGATCTTCTTTTTTACCGCTGGTGTTATAAACCTTATCGAGGAACGCACGCAGGTCGGAAACGGCTTTTTGCTGTTCCAGCATCTCCTGGATTTTGTAACCCAGGCCTTTGGCAGCCCAACCCAGATGCACTTCCAGAATCTGACCGATATTCATCCGCGAAGGGACACCCAGTGGGTTCAGGACGATATCAACCGGACGGCCATCCTGAGTATAAGGCATGTCTTCTACCGGTACGATGTTGGAGATAACACCTTTGTTACCGTGGCGACCGGCCATCTTATCACCGGGCTGGATACGACGTTTCACAGCCAGGAACACTTTCACCATGCGCTGTACGCCCGGTGCCAGATCATGACCTGAGGTCAGTTTTTCTTTCTTGTGTTCAAATGCTTCCTCCATTTCCTGACGGTATTGCTTGAGGTGCGTGTTGGCCTGCTCCAGCAGCGTATTCAGTTCTTCTGACTCCATACGGATGTCGAACCATTTCGCATGCTCCAGATCCTGCAGGTAGCTCTTGGTCAGCTTGGTGCCTTTCTTCAAGTCAGGACCGGCTTCAGCGACTTTGCCAACCAGGCTGCGTTCCAGACGGGCAAACACGTCTTCAGTCAGAATACGGTTTTGATCTCTGAGGTCGTTCCAGACTTTTTCCAGCTCGGCCTTCTCGATTTCACGGGTACGTTCGTCTTTTTCCACACCATCACGGGTGAAGACCTGAACATCGATAACCGTGCCGTAAGTACCTGATGGCACACGCAGCGACGAGTCTTTGACGTCTGCCGCTTTCTCACCGAAGATGGCACGCAGCAGTTTTTCTTCCGGTGTCAGTTGAGTTTCACCTTTCGGTGTGACTTTACCGACCAGGATGTCACCCGGCTTGACTTCAGCGCCAACGTAAACAATACCGGATTCGTCCAATTTGGACAGCGCGCTCTCGCTAACGTTCGGAATATCACTGGTAATTTCCTCGGTACCGAGCTTGGTGTCACGTGCCAGGCAGTTCAGTTCCTGAATATGAATGGTGGTGAAGCGATCTTCTTCCACCACCCGTTCAGAAACCAGGATGGAATCCTCAAAGTTGTAACCATTCCAGGGCATGAATGCCACCAGAATGTTCTGACCCAGAGCCAGCTCACCCTTATCGGTGGAAGGACCATCTGCCAGTACATCACCGGATGCAATCTGATCACCCGGCTTCACAATCGGACGCTGGTTGATACAGGTGCTTTGGTTGGAGCGCGCATATTTAATCAGGTTGTAGATATCAACTCCTGATTCGCCGGCTTCGGTTTCGTCATCATTCACACGGATAACGATACGGCTGGCGTCAACAGAGTCGACCACACCACCACGTTTCGCGGTAACCATTACGCCGGAATCCTTCGCGACAACACGTTCAATACCAGTACCGACCAGTGGTTTGTCAGCACGCAATGTCGGCACAGCCTGACGTTGCATGTTCGAGCCCATCAGAGCGCGGTTGGCGTCATCATGTTCCAGGAATGGAATCAATGAGGCCGCAACCGAAACCACCTGACGAGGTGAGACGTCCATCAGCTGCACCTGTTCAGATGGTGTCAGTGATGATTCACCGCGATAACGGCAGTGGACCATGTTTTCTGCAATCGACCCATCTTCTTTCAGTTCGATTGTAGCCTGGGCGATTTTATACTCACCTTCATCGATGGCTGACAGGTAAACGATTTCATCCGTCGCCTTGGTATCAATCACTTTACGATACGGTGTTTCGATAAAACCGTATTCGTTAGTACGGGCATAGGTCGCCAGCGAGTTGATCAGACCGATGTTCGGACCCTCAGGAGTCTCGATCGGGCAAACACGACCATAGTGCGTCGGGTGAACGTCACGTACTTCAAAGCCGGCACGTTCACGGGTCAGACCACCAGGGCCCAAAGCCGAAACACGACGTTTATGTGTGACTTCTGACAAGGGGTTGTTCTGGTCCATAAACTGAGACAGCTGGCTGGAGCCAAAGAACTCTTTGATTGCGGCGGCAACGGGTTTAGCATTAATCAGTTGCTGTGGCATCAGGCCTTCAGACTCGGCAATGCTCAGACGCTCACGTACCGCACGCTCAACCCGGACCAGACCGACACGGAACTGGTTCTCAGCCATCTCACCAACGCTACGGACACGACGGTTACCGAGGTGATCGATATCATCGACCACGCCATTGCCGTTACGAATTTTGATCAGTTCTTTCAGTACGGCGAGAATGTCATCTTTGGACAGCGTACCTTCGCCTTCCATTTCTTCACGACCCAGACGGCGGTTGAATTTCATCCGACCGACACTGGACAGATCATAACGATCCAGGGTAAAGAACAGGCTGGTGAACAGGTTTTCTGCCGCATCTTCTGTCGGCGGTTCACCCGGACGCATCATGCGATAGATTTCAATCTTGGCTTCCAGTTCGCTGCGGGTTTCATCGAGACGCATGGTGTCAGACATGAACGGACCGTCGTCCAGATCGTTGGAATAAATGGTTTCGATAGTATTGATATCGAATCGATCGAAAGCTTCCAGCAGTTCACTGGTAATTTCATCGTTGGCATTAGCCAGCAATTCACCGGTTTCCGGATCGACCATATCTTTGGCAATGACTTTACCGACCAGGAAGTTGGCAGGTACTGTCAACGCATTCATACCCGCTTTTTCCATGCGGCGAATGTGGCGACCGGTAATCTGACGCTCAGCTTCAACAATCACTTCACCGTCTGGATCAACGATATCGAAGGGCACAGCCTGGCCACGCAGACGCGCAGGTTCCAGTGCCATTTCAAAACTGTCACCCTTGCGGACGAAAGTATCATTACTGAAGAAAATCTCCAGCATTTCCTGATTGCTGTAACCCAGCGCGCGCAACAGGATGGTAGCAGGCAGTTTACGGCGACGGTCGATACGCACGAAAACAGAATCTTTCGGATCGAACTCGAAGTCGAGCCAGGAACCACGATAAGGGATAACACGAGCGTTATAGAGAATTTTGCCCGAGGAGTGGGTTTTACCACGATCGCTGTCGAAGAACACACCAGGTGAACGGTGCAGTTGCGACACGATAACGCGTTCTGTACCGTTGATGACAAAGTTACCTTTCTCCGTCATCAGCGGGATTTCACCCATGTAAACTTCCTGCTCTTTAATGTCTTTAACGACTTTTTGCTTGGCAGGGGCGTCTTTGTCATAAATGACCAGACGCATTTTAACTCTCAGAGGTGCGGCATAAGTAACACCGCGCAGTTGGCATTCTTTTACATCAAACGATGGGGTACCAAGGCGGTAGCTGACATATTGCAGCTCAGCCATGCCGGTATGGCTCTTGATAGGGAACACTGATTCAAAAGCAGCATGCAGCCCTTTTGCCCCGCGTTCATCTGCAGCGACGCCCATTTGCAGGAAGTCTTGGTAGGAGTTAACCTGCGTAGCTAGCAGGTTGGGAACATTCAAGACAATTGGACGTTTGCCAAAATCTTTACGAATCCGTTTTTTCTCGGTAAACGTATAGGCCATGTATTACACCTCGAAGAACGTCCTGATTTCACGACGGTGAAATCCAGGAAAGATTGTTTTGTTAATGACCGGCAAAACCGCCCGGCCTGCAACGGAAAAAGGCCGGTGACCAAAATCACCAGCCATTTTCTTTTTCGCGGTGGTCCGCAGACCACCGCGACAGGTACGATGCTTACTTAAGTTCAGCAGTTGCACCAGCTTCAGTCAGTTGTTTGACGAGGTCTTCTGCTTCAGCTTTTTCAATGCCTTCTTTCACTGTTGCAGGTACACCTTCAACCATGTCTTTGGCTTCTTTCAGACCCAGACCAGTGATGCCACGAACAACCTTGATAACGCCAACTTTGTTATCACCAAAACTGGTCATAACAACGTCGAACTCTGTTTGTTCAGCGGCGGCAGCAGCACCTTCAGCAGGAGCAGCAGCAACAGCAGCAACAGGTGCTGCAGCAGTTACGCCAAATTTTTCTTCCATTGCTTCGATCAGATCAACGACCTCAACAACAGTCATGTTGGAAATTGCTTCCAGGATATCGTCTTTAGATACAGCCATGATAATTACCTATTTCAAGCTTACAGAATTTATAAAATTGCCTAATCCAATTCGGATTAAGCGGCTTCTTTCGCGTCGCGGACAGCCGCGAACGTACGTACCATCTTGCTGGTAGGTGCTTGCAGCGTACGAACAAATTTCTCGATTGGCGCTTTGAGCGTACCCATGAACATGCTGATTGCCTGTTCTTTGGTCGGCATTTTCGCCAGTTTTTCGATTTCGCTGGCTGGCAGCAATTTGCCGCCCAGTGAAACCATTTTGACTTCAAGATTTTTGTTGGTTTTAGCAAAGTCACCCATGACACGTGCAACGGCACCTGGATCTTCCATAGAAAAACCAAATACCAGCGGGCCAGTCATTCCTTCCTGCATGCAGGCGAAATCAGTACCGTCTACCGCACGGCGAGCCAGAGTGTTACGAATAACGCGCAGGTAAACATTTTCCTTACGCGCTGCAACACGCAGCTCAGTCATTTCTGAAACAGACAAACCACGGTATTCCGCTGCGACAGCAGAAAACGCGTTGCTTGCTACTTCAGAGACCTCAGCAACGACGGCCTTTTTACCTTCGAGATTTAAAGCCACCTAAGACCTCCTTAGGTTCATCCATTTCTGGATGAATTGTTGCTAACAAGAAGTGTTGCCACTTCCACCATTACGGTATCCAACTCAGAAATTCTGCAGCTGAACCCGTCTGCGCAGGCCGCCCCATTCACATGGGTCAATTAAAATTGCTTACCTGCGGTCTTAGACGACTCGCCACCGCAAAAGGTGACGAGCGGTCCAATTCGTTTGACAAATCTTAGCCGAGGAAAGATTTATCAATAGTGACGCCGGCACCCATGGTGCTCGACACACTGATTTTTTTAATGTACACGCCTTTGGCCGAACTCGGCTTCAGCTTGTTTAGATCATCGATCAATGCCTGGAGGTTTTGACGCAATGCTTCAACCTCAAAGCTGGCATTGCCAATCGGGCAATGAATGATACCGGCTTTATCAGTACGGTAACGGACCTGACCGGCTTTTGCGTTTTTAACTGCTTCAGCCACGTTCGGGGTTACAGTACCGACTTTCGGGTTGGGCATCAGGCCGCGTGGACCCAGGACCTGACCCAACTGACCGACAATACGCATGGCATCAGGCGTTGCAATAACAACGTCAAAATCCATATTGCCTTTCTTGATATCTTCTGCCAGATCTTCAAAACCAATAACGTCTGCACCGGCTTCTTTCGCAGCGTCTGCGTTAGCACCTTGAGCAAATACAGCAACCCGGACAGTTTTACCGGTGCCATTAGGCATGACTGTTGAGCTACGTACAACCTGGTCAGATTTACGTGGGTCAACACCCAGGTTGATTGATACGTCGATAGACTCAACGAATTTAGCGGATGCATTTTCTTTGACAAATTTCAGCGCTTCATCGATGCCAAAAGCACCAGCGCCTTTCAGTTTCTCGCGGATGGCGAGTGTTCTTTTACCTAAAGCAGCCATTACTCAACACCCTCCGTGTTCAGACCCATGCTACGTGCAGTACCTGCGATTGTTTTGACGGCAGATTCAAGATCCGCAGCATTCAGATCAGGCATTTTGGTGTTGGCAATTTCTTCCAACTGAGCACGTGTAACCGTACCGACTTTCTCGGTGTTAGGACGGCTGCTGCCGCTTTTCAGACCGGCCGCTTTTTTCAGCAGGATAGATGCTGGCGGGGTTTTGGTTACAAAGGTAAAGCTCTTGTCATTATAAACAGTGATAACAACAGGAATCGGCAGACCATTTTCCAGGTTCTGTGTCTGCGCATTGAACGCTTTACAGAATTCCATAATGTTCAGGCCGTGCTGACCCAGAGCAGGACCAACCGGTGGACTGGGATTAGCACCACCTGCCGGCACTTGCAGCTTGATGTAAGCTTCAATTTTCTTTGCCATGTTTACTCCTTACGGGTACGAACGCCTTGCGGCTCCCCAGTGATAAAACCAGTTAATACTGGACTTTCTACAATCAGCCTAGCCTTTGACAACCTGACTGAATTCAAGCTCAACCGGTGTTGAACGGCCAAAGATGACCACTTCAACCCGCAGCTTGCTTTTTTCGTAATTCACTTCTTCTACAACACCGGTGAAATCATTGAAAGGACCGTCAATGACACGGACCACTTCACCAGGTTCGAACAACACTTTGGGACGCGGACTTTCCGCTGTATCCTGAACGCGTTGTAAAATGGTATTGGCTTCAGCTTCACTGATCGGTGCAGGACGGTCACCGGTGCCACCGATGAAACGCAGGACCCGTGGCAGGTCATTAACGACATGCCAGGTTTCATCATCCATTTCCATATTCACCAGCACGTAGCCGGGGAAGAATTTGCGTTCACTTTTGCGCTTCTGGCCTTCTTTCATTTCAACGACTTCTTCAGTCGGAACCAGAATCTCACCAAACTTATCCTGCAGGCCAAGACGATTGATGCGCTCTTCAAGAGAACGTTTCACTTGTGCTTCAAAGCCTGAGTAAGCTTGAATGACATACCAACGTTTGCTCATTAGGAACCCTGTATTATAGCGTCAGAGCGCGAACGCCCCAACCTAATAATGAATCGATACCCCACAGCATGAGTGCGACCAGCATGACCATCAGAATGACAACCAATGTGGTTTGCAGGGTTTCCTGGCGTGTTGGCCAGACCACTTTGCGCACTTCAATATTGGTATCACGAATGTAAGACAACACGTTGGAACCAACTGCTGTCTTAGATGCGATGAACAAGGAAATACCTGCCACAGCCAACAGACCGAGGACGCGAAGCAATGTTGAATACTCTGAGTAAGTATAAAACAAAGCAATCGCAGCCATCATTAAGACGACTGCGACTATTAATTTGATGTTGTCTGCCATTATTATTCGATAATTATCCGTTTTGAGGAAAACATAAGATGGCAGGCCAGGAGGGAATCGAACCCCCAACCTACGGTTTTGGAGACCGTCGCTCTGCCAATTGAGCTACTGGCCTATCCTATGCTCTCAAAAATGCTGAGCGCCCTTGCACTCAGCATGGTGGCATCCTTCAGCTTATTTCGTGATTTTACTGACGACACCGGCACCAACTGTGCGGCCGCCTTCACGAATAGCAAAACGCAGGCCTTCTTCCATCGCAATCGGTGCAATCAAAGTTACGTCCATCTTGACGTTATCACCCGGCATGACCATTTCTACGCCTGATGGCAATTCACATGCACCAGTTACGTCGGTAGTACGGAAGTAGAACTGTGGACGGTAACCGTTAAAGAACGGGGTATGACGACCACCTTCGTCTTTCGACAGAATATACACTTCCGCTTCAAACTCAGTGTGTGGTGTGATGGTGCCCGGATGAGCCAGTACCTGACCACGGTCAACTTCCTCACGCTTGGTACCACGCAGCAGTACACCCACGTTGTCGCCAGCCTGACCCTGATCCAGCAGCTTGCGGAACATTTCAACACCGGTACAAGTGGTTTTCTGGGTGTCTTTGATACCCACGATTTCCAGCTCGTCACCCACTTTAACAATACCGCGCTCAACACGACCAGTCACAACCGTACCACGACCGGAGATAGAGAAGACGTCTTCAATCGGCATCAGGAATGCACCGTCAATGGCACGCTCCGGTTCCGGGAAGTACTCGTCCATCGCTTCTGCCAGACGCAGGATTGAAGGAGCACCGATTTCGCTGGTATCGCCTTCCAGTGCTTTCAATGCTGAACCCACAATAATTGGGGTGTCATCACCCGGGAAATCATAGGTGTCGAGCAATTCACGCACTTCCATTTCAACCAGTTCTATCAGCTCGGCATCATCCACCATGTCTGCCTTGTTCAGGTAGACAATGATGTAAGGAACGCCAACCTGACGTGACAGCAGAATGTGCTCACGGGTTTGAGGCATCGGACCGTCAGCCGCATTCACAACCAGGATCGCACCGTCCATCTGTGCCGCACCGGTGATCATGTTTTTCACATAGTCGGCGTGGCCCGGGCAGTCTACGTGGGCGTAGTGGCGGTTAGCGGTTTCGTACTCAACGTGTGCTGTTGCGATAGTGATACCACGCTCACGTTCTTCAGGTGCGTTATCAATATCCGCGTAGTCCTTGAACTCACCACCAGACGCTTCACCCAGAACTTTGGTCAGCGCCGCTGTCAAAGTGGTTTTACCATGGTCAACGTGACCGATGGTGCCCACGTTGACGTGGGGTTTAGAACGTTCAAATTTTGTTTTAGACATGACCAGTCTCCCCGCCAATAATTTTTTAATGTCAAAAAATCAAACAGGCAGGAACAACCTGCCTAATCAAAACAATTAATTATGGAGCCCGCAATCAGAATCGAACTGATGACCTCATCCTTACCATGGATGCGCTCTACCGACTGAGCTATGCGGGCCGAATTCTTTTTACTATTCACTTCCAAGCAGAAAATGGAGCGGGTGATGGGAATCGAACCCACGTAGTCAGCTTGGAAGGCTGGAGTTCTACCATTGAACTACACCCGCTTAATAGTAAACTCACAAATCATTAAATGGTGGAGGGGGGAGGATTCGAACCTCCGAAGGCGGAGCCGTCAGATTTACAGTCTGATCCCTTTGGCCACTCGGGAACCCCTCCACTAAAAGAAGTGGCATTTTCCGGAAAAGCCTGACCGTTGTCAACACTTAAAATCGGCCAATTTCCGTGAAGCGATATAATTGTGCGGGCTGAAATGCCTTTGCGCCCAACTCACTGCAGTGCCAAACCCAACATAGTATACTAGTTAATTCTTTTTTTCAGCTTATCTTTCACAGGAGTTTTCTATGGAGCAGTACCGTGGTACGACCATACTTTCGTACCGTCGTGATGGCCAGGTCGTAATCGGCGGCGACGGTCAGGTCAGTCTCGGCAATACAATCATGAAAGGTAATGCCCGCAAGGTGCGCCGGCTTTATCATGGCAAGGTGATTGCCGGATTCGCCGGCGGCACCGCTGACGCCTTTACCCTGTTTGAACGTTTCGAAGGCAAACTGGAAAAACATCAGGGTAATCTGACCCGCAGTGCACTGGAGCTTGCTAAAGACTGGCGTACTGACCGGATGATGCGTCGTCTGGAAGCCCTGCTGGCCGTCGCCGACCACGAGGTATCGTTGATTATCTCCGGTAATGGCGATGTGATTGAACCCGAACATGGCATGATCGCCATCGGCTCCGGCGGCCCGTTTGCACAGGCAGCGGCGACTGCGCTGATGGACAACACGGCATTATCAGCCCGTGAGATTGTGGAAAAAGGCTTGAATATTGCCGCCGACATCTGCATCTATACCAATCACAACCTCACTATCGAAACGCTGGAGTCAAATTCCTAAATGACTATGCATTCACTGACCCCCAAACAAATCGTTCATGAACTGAATAAGCGCATCATCGGCCAGGATGCGGCCAAGAAAGCGGTGGCCATCGCGCTGCGCAACCGCTGGCGCCGCAAACAGCTGGATGAGAATTTACAGCAGGAAGTCACGCCCAAGAACATTCTGATGATCGGCCCTACCGGCGTCGGTAAAACCGAGATCGCCCGTCGCCTGGCAGCACTCGCTGATGCGCCTTTTATCAAGGTTGAGGCGACCAAGTTTACCGAAGTGGGCTACGTTGGCCGTGATGTCGAATCTATCATTCGTGATCTGGCCGAGACTGCAATGAAACTGTTGCGCGAAAAAGCTATTCACTCAGTCAAACATAAAGCAGAGGACGCGGCCGAAGAACGTATTCTGGATGCCTTGTTGCGCCCGGCCCGTGATGTGGACACTGATGATGATTCCGCCACCCGACAACGTTTTCGTATCATGTTGCGGGAAGGCAAGCTGGATGACCGCGAAGTCGAACTGGAACTGAATGCGCCTCAGGTCGGCGTTGAAATCATGTCGCCGCCGGGCATGGAGGAAATGACCAGCCAGCTGCAGGAAATGTTTCAGAACATGGGCCAGCAACGTAAGAGCACCCGCAAGCTCACCGTGGCCAAAGCCATGCGCTTGCTGGCCGAAGAAGAGGCGATGAAACTGATTAATGAGGAAGAACTCAAGGCTGAAGTACTCGACAGCGTTGAACAGAACGGCATCGTCTTTCTCGACGAAATCGATAAAATCACCGGTCGTGGTGAAGGCGGCGGCAGCAACGCCGATGTATCGCGAGCCGGGGTGCAGCGGGACTTATTGCCGCTGGTCGAAGGCAGTACCGTTCAAACCAAGTACGGCATGATCAAAACCGATCATATTCTTTTCATTGCTTCCGGTGCTTTCCATCTGAGCAAGCCTTCCGATCTGATTCCCGAACTGCAGGGCCGTCTGCCTATCCGGGTTGAGCTCGATGCCCTCACCAGTGCTGACTTTGTCCGCATCCTCACCGAGCCCGATGCCTCACTGACAGAACAATATACGGCGCTGATGGCCACCGAAGGTGTTGAACTCGAATTCACTGAAGACGGTATTCAACGCATCGCCGAGCTGGCCTGGGAAGTCAATGAAAAGACCGAAAACATCGGTGCCCGCCGCCTGCACACCTTATTGGAAAGACTGCTGGAAGATATTTCCTACAACGCTGGCAGTGAACTGAACTTCCGGGTCACTGTCGATAAAGCCTATGTCGACAAACAGCTGGGCGAACTGGCGCAGGATGAAGACCTGTCACGCTACATACTTTAGGAAGCAAAATGGCTGAAGAAGCAATTCCAACTGAAATCACGCTCCATAAACAGTCAAAAAGCCTGGGACTGGCTTACGGCGATAAACAATACCGACTGAGTGCCGAGTACCTGCGGGTATTTTCGCCTTCCGCAGAAGTCCGAGGGCATGGCCCGGGACAGGAAGTCCTGCAACTCAACAAGGAAAATGTCGGGATAGATCAAATAGAACCCGTTGGCCATTACGCCATCAAAATCTATTTCGATGATGGTCATGACAGTGGCTTGTATTCATGGGATTATCTCTACGATCTTGCCAGCAATCAGGACGCTTTATGGCAGGATTATCTGCAACGACTGGCCGAAGCCGGACATCAACGCCGTTAGGATAAACATGGAACAAAAAGACACCACGCATTTTGGTTACCGGGAAGTACCGACATCGGAAAAAGCCCGCCATGTTGCCGAGGTTTTTCATTCGGTAGCCGGCAAGTATGATCTGATGAATGATCTGATGTCGATGGGCATTCATCGCCTGTGGAAATGGTTCACCATCAATAACAGTGGTGTCAGACGCGGCGCAAAAGTGCTGGATCTTGCCGGCGGCACCGGTGATTTGACGCGTAAGTTCTCACAAATGGTCGGTGACAGCGGGCAGGTGGTGCTGGCTGATATCAACGCCTCGATGCTGAGTGTCGGCCGTGACCGGCTGACCGACGACGGCCTGGTCGGCAATATTGAATACGTGCAGGCCAATGCCGAGGCCCTGCCCTTTCCCGATAACAGTTTTGACTGCATTACCATGGCCTTCGGCCTGCGCAATGTCACCGATAAGGACAAGGCTTTAGCTTCCATGTACCGGGTCCTGAAACCCGGTGGCCAATTGATGGTCCTGGAATTCTCCAAACCTGCCGAGTGGCTGTCCAGGGCCTATGATGCTTATTCATTCCACCTCTTGCCAAGAATCGGCAAAATCATCACCGGTGATGAAGACAGCTATCGCTATCTTGCCGAATCCATACGCATGCATCCCGATCAGGAAACCCTGAAACAGATGATGGAAACGGCCGGGTTCGAACGTACCAGTTATCACAATATGACTGCAGGCATCGTGGCGCTGCACCGGGGTTACAAATTCTGATATGGCCGGCCTGCTGACACCTTTCGAACTGGCAGTCAATGCGGCGCTGAGGCAGGACCCTGATACCTGTGAGCGCCTGAAGTCATTTGAACAACGCACCATCGTTGTTCATATTACCGATCTGCGTCAGTTTGTGCATATCACCTTTCATCAGCAATCAGTGCAGCTAAGTCACAATGATGATGAAGGCGCTGATCTGCTGATCGCCGGCAGCAGCTTCTCCTTACTCAAACTCGGTGAGCATCCGGATGATCTGTTTTCATCAGAAATCCGCATTCATGGTGATGTGCAGTTTGCCAAGCAATTGCAGGATCTACTCGACGGTTTTGATTTTGACTGGGAACAACAGCTTGCCAAAATCACCGGTGATGTCATCGCTCAACCGCTTGCCTACAGTCTTCGGCAGGGGTTCGGCTGGTTGCGCGACAGCAGCCAGTCTCTGCAACAGAGTATTTCTGAATATCTACGCGAAGAAGCGCAATTACTGCCGGATAAAATTCAGATTGAAGACTATATGCAGGCGGTGGATAAGCTGCGCGCAGACTGCGATCGTCTTGAGGCGAGGATAAAACGGCTGGAAACGAAATCATGACTCGATTCAGCACAAAAACAAGGAGCCCTGAATGAAGGCCAGTCAGTTTGCCCGACTGATTCAAATTAATCATGTGCTGGCCAGACACCGTCTGGATGAGGTGATCAAGGCGATTCACCTGCTCAGACCCCTGCGATACTTCAGTTTCCTCTCTCCCAACCGCTGGCGTCGTTCCAGTGATCTTCCTCGCGGCGAACGTTTACGGCTGGCACTACAGGATCTGGGACCAATTTTTGTTAAGTTCGGCCAGGTGCTGTCTACCCGCCGTGACCTGTTACCACCGGATGTCGCCGACTCCCTTGCCAAACTGCAGGATCAGGTTGCTCCCTTCCCCGCCGAACAGGCACGGGAACTGATTGAACAGGCCTTTGACGAGCCTCTTCACAATCTGTTCGCCCATATTGAACCGGAACCGCTCGCCTCGGCCTCCATTGCCCAGGTTCATGCTGCACGTCTGATTAACGGTGAAGAGGTTGTCATCAAGCTGGTTCGCCCCGGCATCGAACCCTTAATTCGGCGTGACATTAATCTGCTCTATACCATCGCCGGTTTTGCCGAGCGCTACTGGTCGGAGGGTAAACGATTAAGACCCAGAGAAATTGTTGCCGAGCTGGAAAAGAACCTGTTCGACGAGCTCGATATGCTGCGCGAGGCGTCTTCGGCATCACAACTGCAGCGAAACTTCGAAGGCACCCAGTTACTTTATGTGCCCAAAGTTTACTGGCAACTGACCCGCCCCAACCTGCTGGTACAGGAACGCATCTATGGCATGCCCATCAGCGATGTGCAAGGGCTTAAAGACCGTGGCGTCAATATGGCGCGACTGGCGGAAATCGGTGTCGAAATTTTCTTCACCCAGGTCTTCAAACACAGCTTCTTTCATGCTGATATGCACCCGGGCAATATTATGGTCGATATCACTGATCCGGAAAATCCGCGTTATGTGGCGGTCGATTTCGGCATCATGGGCACTCTGTCGCCCGACGATCAGCGCTATCTCGCGGAAAATTTCCTGGCCTTTTTCAACCATGATTACCGCCGTGTAGCCGAACTGCATATCCAGTCCGGCTGGGTACCCGCCAATACCCGGCTGGATGAGTTTGAAGCCGCTATTCGCAGCGTCTGTGAACCCATCTTTGCACGACCGCTGAAAGACATCTCTTTCGGTCAATTACTGCTGCGCCTGTTCCAGACTGCGCGCCGCTTCAATATGGAAGTACAGCCGCAACTGGTCTTGCTGCAGAAAACCCTGCTGAATATAGAAGGTCTGGGCCGCGATCTCTATCCGGACTTGGATCTGTGGCAAAGCGCCAAGCCCATTCTGGAACACTGGATGAAAGAAAAACTGGGCTGGAAAGCAGCCATGAAAACTCTGCAACAAGAGGCACCGCACTGGGCCGAAACCCTGCCCCAAATGCCTCGTCTGTTGCATGACCTGAGCAATAAAGCCCAGCAGGGCAAGCTTCACGTCAATCTGTCATCCAGAGATTTAGACAAGCTGCAGCAGGAAATCCGCCAATCCAGCTACCGCAGCGCAGCTGCAACCAGTGGCGCTGCTTTTCTGGTCGGCGCTGCTGTGATCAAGGGCCTTGATGGCTACGCGCCCACGATGCTGGCGGGTCTGCCTGTACTGAGCTGGGTCTTCGGTCTGTGGGGTGTAGCCCTGCTCTATTTCAGCCTTAGTAATCGAAATTAACGCTTATGTTTAGATTAATCGCAATCATCCTGGGCATTATTCTGTTCAGCACGATGGGACTTGGAATTTTAATTCTGGCGTTGTTCGGTGCGCTTATCGGTATCATTATCGCTGCCTTCACCGGTCGCCTGCCACAATTTAGTTTCAGTGCTAATCCCTTTCATGCCCAGCAACGCCAGGCTGTGTTTCTGGAAACCGTCTTTGTGCTGATGGGCAAACTGGCAAAAGCCGACGGTCGTATCTCTCAGGTCGAGATTGACCACGTTGAAGCCTTTATCCAAAAGATGGGCATGTCAGCCGAGCATCGTCAGGAAGCCATCCGCCAATTCAAACGCGGTGCCGATGCCGACTTTGATATTTCGCCGACTTTAGAAAACTTTATGACCCATTGCGGCCGCACCTTGAATCTCAGGCAGGTACTGCTGGTGTATCTGACTGTGATGGCCCTGGCTGATGGCAAACTCGATCCGGCCGAAAGGCAGATACTGGAACAAATCGCCGGACACCTGGGCTACAGCCGGGCCGAATTTAACCGTATTCTTGAGATGGTACTAAGTCAGGCTCACTTTTCCAGTGGTCAGCAGCAGTATCGGCAGCCCGGTCGCTCCAGCGCCAGCGATCTGGAAGATGCCTACAAAGCACTGGGCGTCAGCAAAGAAGCAAGCACTCAGGAAATCAAACGTGCCTACCGCAAGCTGATGAGCCAGTACCATCCGGATAAATTAACCGGTCAGGGTGTACCCGAAGATATGATTGCGGTTGCCACCGAACAGGCCAAGGAAATTCAGGTGGCTTATGATTTGATTAAGAAACAGCGTGGTATTTAATAGTCAATAGCCCAATTCAACTACCTAGTATTGAAAAAGATATTCGAACAAACGCTTTCAGCTCTTATTCAAAAATTGCCTATCTCCTAGATAGATGAAAATCTTTTCAAAGCAAATAGCTTCCAACTAAGCAGTCGCAATCCTTGGCCTGAAAATTCTAAGGAGTCGTCAAAATCTTTATGATCATTCAATGCATGATTTCGCCTCAATGGTAAGTCAAGGATTTGCTCGGCCAAATCCCTAACAACCCTAGCCCGCCCCGATGTGCTGGCATGCGGCCCACTGCGTTGCTCGATTTATCTGGGGAAGGGAGCACTTTTAGTACCGTTCATATTGCTGCCAAAAATTGAGCTTGTTTGATGGATTAAGTGGTCGAGTGTTTGAGCACAGCGAGTTGTCGACCACGCCATCAGGCAAGTTTAGTTTTTGGGTGAAAGCAATATGGGGTGCCCTTTTCTTTGGTTCGTTTCTTTTGGGCAAACAAAAGAAATGAACGCCCCGCGGCAGCGTCCCGGTGATGATTGGTTGCTCGTTAGGTGAGAGTGCTCTGACCTCATAATGACAGTGTCATGAGTGAATGAGCTTCTCGCGGCGGCATCATCAAAACAAGCCGGTGATCTGTCCCTGCTCATCAATATCAATCCGCTCAGCCGCAGGCCGTTTCGGCAGTCCGGGCATGGTCATCACATCACCACACAAGACCACCAGAAATCCAGCACCGTGTGACAGGCGCACATCCCGCACTGTCAGGGTATGATTCTCAGCCGCACCCCGAAGGCTGGGATCACTGCTGAATGAATACGGGGTTTTCGCCATGCAGACCGGGATATCGCCATGCTGTTCGTTGAGCATGCTGATTTTATCCATAACTTTTTTGTCAGCCACGACCTGACCGGCGCCATAGAGTCGTTTGGCGACTGCAGCAATTTTATCCCATAGAGAAAAATCGTCGGGATAAAGGAATTCACAGGGTGCCGCATCCTGTTCCAGCATCGCTACGACCCGTTTTGCCAGCTCTTCAGCACCAGCTCCCCCCTGTGCCCAGTGACGGGCCAGAATCGCTTCAGCGCCCATCTCTTCGACCGCAGATTGAATCAGTGCAATCTCGGCGTCGGTGTCATTGATGAAATGATTAATTGCCACCACACATCGCAGACCGAATTCCTGCTGCAGATTGTTTAGATGGCGCTGCAGGTTTTTCAGGCCGGCCTTAAGGGCATCGAGGTTTTCTTCACCCAGTTGCTTCAGCCCCAGACCGCCGTGATATTTCAATGCCTTAACGGTAGCAACAATCACCGCCATATCCGGTTTAATACCGGCTTTGCGGCATTTTATATTAATAAATTTTTCCGCGCCCAGATCAGCACCGAAGCCGGCCTCGGTGACTACATAATCACTGAGTTTGAGAGCCATTTTAGTGGAAATCACCGAGTTACAGCCATGCGCGATGTTGGCAAAAGGACCACCGTGAACAAAGGCCGGATTATTTTCCAGGGTCTGCACCAGGTTTGGCTTAATCGCTTCCTTCAGCAGGGCGGCCATCGCGCCATGGGCTTTGAGTTCACGGGCATAGCGTGGCGTACCATCCGTCGAGTAGCCAATCAGAATTTCACCCAGACGGTTCTTCAATTCCTGCAAGGAATTAGACAGGCAGAAAATCGCCATGACCTCGGATGCGACGACGATATCAAATCGGTCCTGACGCAGGTAACCATTGGCAGTCCCGCCCATGCCAACCACGATATCGCGCAGCGCCCGATCATTCATATCCAGCACCCGCTGCCAGGCGATTCGCCGGGCATCCAGCTGTAGTTCATTGCCGTGATGAATATGATTGTCGATCATCGCGGCCAGCAGATTGTGCGCCGCGGCAATCGCATGCAGGTCACCGGTGAAATGCAGATTGATATCTTCCATTGGCACCACCTGGGCATAACCGCCACCGGCCGCACCGCCTTTCAGACCGAAACAGGGCCCCATGGACGGCTCCCGCACACAGACCAGAGACTGTTTGCCAATACGGTTAAGTGCATCGCTGAGCCCAATTGTCGTGGTGGTTTTGCCTTCGCCGGCAGGGGTAGGGCTGATCGCGGTGACCAGTATTAATTTGCCATCCGGCCGGTCAGTGAGTTCATCGAGCACATCTAGGGAGACTTTGGCCTTGTAGCGACCATAGGGATCAAGGTGTTCAGCGGCGATGCCCAGTCGCTCACCGGCGAGCCCGGTCACTTCCTGCATCGTTGCCTGTTGTGCAATTTCGATATCAGACATGATTTCCCTGCTGTTTATTCTAAGCCAGCATTATACGCGACTTGGCTGCCTTGTCCTGTCCGGGCTATTCACCCCAGCGCGGCATCAGGCTATGTTCAATACCGGTCTGATCCAGAATACGGGCGACCACAAAATCCACCACTTCCTGCAACGAGTTCGGCCGGAAATAAAAACCGGGGCTGGGTGGCAGAATACACACTCCCAACCGCGCCAGTTTCAGCATATTCTCAAGATGAATCGCAGAAAACGGCGCTTCTCTGGGGACCAGGATCAATCTGCGGTTTTCCTTCAGCATCACATCCGCGGCGCGATTGATCAAATTATCACTCTGACCACAGGCAATCGCCGACAGCGTCCCCATGGTGCAGGGGCAGACAATCATGGTCGCTACCCGGTGTGAACCGCTGGCCAGCGGCGCGGACCACTGCTGTTCACCATAGACACGCAGTTGCTCAGGCTGACACTGAAACTGTTCGGTCAGCAACGTTTGGATATCACCGGCCCGGGCAGGCAGTTTCCAGTCCAGTTCGTCAGCGAGCACGATACGACCAGCAGCAGAAATCATCAGATGCACCGTGATCCCGCTTTGCAGCAATATTTCCAGTAGGCGTTTGGCATAGGGTGCACCCGAGGCACCGGTAATGGCCAGGGCAATCTGTTTATTATCGGTCATCGCGCTGCCAGTGCCTCCAGAATTTTCTGATGAATGCCGCCGAAACCACCGTTACTCATCACCAGAATTTCATCGCCCTGCGCCGCTTCCTTTTCCAGGGCCGTGACAATGCCATCCACTGAATCATGTACGCTGACATGATCCCCCAGGGTTTCTGAGACCTGTTTCAGCGACCATTTGAGTCCGGCATCCTGAAACAGTAATACCCGATCTGCCTGTATCAAAGACTGGGCCAGCGCATCCTGGTGTACGCCCATCTTCATGGTATTGGAGCGTGGCTCCAGCACAGCCACCAGTTTCCGGTTGCCGATGCGAGCCCGAAGACCGGCAATCGTGGTCGCAATCGCCGTCGGATGATGGGCAAAATCATCATAGACACGGATATTATCGACTTCACCGCGCAGTTCCAGCCGGCGTTTGACGCCGACAAATTCTGACAGTGCTTTCACTGCATGCTCAAGTGTCACACCAACATGTCGAGCGGCTGCAATCGCCGCCAGCGCATTACTGACATTATGCTGTCCCAGCATATTCCAGCGTACGGTGGCGCTCTGGTCCGCAAACTGGACCTCGAATTCACTGCCGTCCTTGTTAATTAGCTTCGCCTGCCAGTCACCATCGTTGCCAAGCGTCTGCCGTGGTGTCCAGCAGCCCATCTCAAAGACCTGTTCAATGGCCTTTTCCTGCGGTGAGATAATCAAGCCTTCAGAAGGCACGGTTCTGACCAGGTGATGAAACTGTTTTTGAATCGCCGCCAGATCATCAAAAATATCAGCATGGTCAAATTCCAGATTATTAATGATCAAGCTGCGCGGCTGATAGTGAACAAATTTGGAACGTTTATCGAAAAAAGCGGTGTCATATTCATCCGCCTCAATCACAAAAAACGGGGTATTTCCGAGCCTTGCTGTTTCGCCGAAATTATCCGGTACCCCGCCGATCAGAAAGCCGGGCGAGAGACCGGCATGCTCCAGAATCCAGGCCAGCAGGCTGCTGGTTGTGGTCTTACCATGGGTGCCTGAAACACCCAGCACCCAACGGCCACGTAATACATTTTCCGCGAGCCACTGTGGCCCGGACACATATGGCAGGCCTTTGTTGAGCACATATTCCACTGCCGGATTGCCACGGGTCATCGCATTACCCATCACCACCAGATCGGGTACCGACTCCAAATGGCTCGGATCGTAACCTTCCATTACATCAATGCCAGCGGCGGCCAGCTGATCACTCATCGGCGGATAGACGTTAGCATCACTGCCACTGACGCTGATACCCAGCTCTCTGGCCAGTAAAGCCAGGCCGCCCATAAACGTGCCGCAAATGCCGAGGATATGGATATGCATCTAAGCGACTCCTGATATGGTCAGTCCCACCACCACGAGTGAGAGGATGGTATAAGCCACCGTCAGAATGGCTGCCATGCCGGGCCGGATGTCCAGAGCATGGCGGAAAATATGAGCGGTAATAAACAGACTCCAGAACATCAGAATCAGCACCAGCAGCAAAACCAGACTGGTCAGTTGACCGTGTGATTCAACCTGGCGAAACAGCATGAAAACCGGCAGCCCGAGGAGGCCCATAATAGCGCCGGTGCCAGCCATCGCAGTGGCTGTCTGCAGGAAACGTTGCCCCATCCCGCGCAGGTAAAGCAGCAACCAGCAAACCGCCAGTAACAGCAGCGTATCGCTCAGGCTGGCAAACAAAGCGGCCGACCAGGGATGGTCAACATGGCTGACCAGCGTGCCGATGGAAAAATAAATTAAACAGACCAGTTTGAGTAACCAGTGAGAGGCCGGCACATCAGCCGGACCTGACTTGAACAGGCAGATCTGGAAAAAACGCTGCAATAAAATCATGCAGGCATGATACCCCGTCGCCTGCGGTGAACAAAGTATTTAATCACGCTTTATGACTCCACCCGGGGCCCAGTCCTGTCCTTTTCTAGTCATCAATGACAATACCCCATGGAGACTCGCCGACCGCAATAGTTTTAACCACCTTACGTGTTGCAGTCTCGATCACAGAGACCGTGTTGCTCATGCCATTTGCAGCATAGAGATAACGACCATCGCGAGTCATCGCCAGCCCCCAGACGCGCTTCCCAACCGTCACACTGTCCAGATGCTCAAGCGTTTGGGCATTCATCACTGCGACCGCACTGGCCCGGCCGGTAGAAACGTAAAGTGTCTTATCATCAGCGCTGACCACCACCGCCATCGGCCGGGCATTCGTTGCAGCAACTTCGGCCCGCTCAGTAACTGATAAGGTTCTGATATCGATAATCGCCACCTCATTACCCACTTCACTCGCCACATAAGCCCGCGTACCGGCATGATTAAAGGTCACGCCTCGCGGTCTGGCAGCCACTGACAGCGTCTTGACAAGCTGATAATCAGCTGTAGTGATCACATGGACCTTGTTGCTGGCCTCACTGGCGACCAGAACCAGCTTGCCATCAGGCGATACAGCCACGCCCTCGGGTTCAACCCCCACCGGAATGCTCGCCAGCAAAGCTTGATGTTGCGGGTCTAGTACTGAAAGCTGACCGCTATCCTCCTCAGGTACATACAAATAGTCATTCGGACCGATGGCAAGCGTTTCCGGATCACTGCCGACAGGCCATGTGTCTTTTACCGTCCCGCTTGCCAAATCGACGATCGCAATCGCATCGGCTTCACTTATCGCGATAAAAAGCTTTGAGTGGTCAGTCGACAGGGCCATGCCTCTGGGACGGTCACCGACCGCCAACGTATCGATAACCGTATTTGATTCAAGGTCAATAACACTGAGGCTGTCTGACATCTCATTGCTGACATAAGCCCGATTGCCAGGTTCAGCCGCCATGCTGCTGTTCATCAGGATCAGAAAAAGAAATAGGCCATTTTTCAGGATCATGAAATTCGCTCTTGTTGTTCCCGTTACTTGGAAGACTACCAGCCGTTTTATTGCGCGCACTAGCCTGTGACTATTTTAAGCTATCCGGACCTGCTGCTCACGAGGAAAGAGGCTTAATTTGTCATTTCCGCTCAAGTCAGTGGCGTTTTGTCCGATACCCAGATTAAGTGAATAGGTATTGGACTATGACGGATAAATCCCTGGAACTTGAAATGCGGCTGGTGATCGAGGGTCTGGAAGAACTGGCTACTATCAGCAGCTATCATTGTCAGCTGGCGCACTGCCGCATTCTTAGCGTGGAAACCGTGGAAGAAGCAAAACAGCGTGAACTGGCAGAAAGCAGTCATAACGTGGTCACAATGGAATCCCGTCGCCGGCATCAGTCGCCCACCTTTATCAGTAAGGCGCTACGGTTCAGCGATCGCCACTCTTTCTCATAAAAAAGCCCGGTAGGACCGGGCTTTTTTTATTGTCGACCGGGCAGTTAGACCTGACTGCCGTCGGGATTCACATTCTCATCATCTTCTTTCACGGGCGGCAACAAATCTTCCTTGCTCACACCCATCGCCATAATCGTGTTACTGGCAATGTAAATCGAAGAATAAGTACCCACTACAATACCCAGCAGCAGGGCAATCGAGAAAGCATGAATGACTTCGCCGCCAAAGATAAACAGGGCGACCACTACCAGCAAGGTGGTTAAGGAGGTCATCAGGGTTCGGCTCAGAGTGTCATTCAGCGCGGTATTGACGATTTCTACTGAAGTGCCTTTCCGCATGCGCAGGAAAGTTTCACGAATACGATCGAACACCACAATCGTATCGTTGAGCGAGTAACCGATAATAGCCAGAATCGCCGCCAGTACAGTCAGATCAAATTCGATGCGGGTCAAAGAGAAAAAGCCCAATGTGATGACGACGTCATGGATCAAGGCCACTACTGAACCGATGGCAAAGCGGTATTCAAATCGCAATGAAACGTAGATCAGAATGCCGATAAGGGCATAAAGCATGGCGAGGCCGCCCTGCTCGGTCAGTTCATCTCCAACCTGCGGGCCGACAAATTCAACACGGCGAACATCGATTTCCGTCTCGTTTTTGCTCTGCAACATGGAAACCACCTCATTGCTGAGCTGGGCCATATTCTGAGTTTCTATAACCGGCAGACGAATCAGTACGTCATGAATCGAGCCGAAGTTCTGCACCGTTGCTTCCGGATAACCGCCATCGGCCAGATCCTGACGCAGTTGATTAAGGTCAACCTGTTCCTGGTAACCCAGCTCGATCATGGTGCCACCGGTGAAGTCAATACCGAAGTTCAATCCCTGCATCACCAGCGAGGTAACAGAAACAATAAGTAAGATAATCGAAAAACCCGCTGCCAGCAGGCGTTTCGACATGAAATTGATATGGGTTTCTTTTGATAAAAACTGCATGTCTGGCAAATCCTAAATTGACAGCTTGGGTTTATGCTGACGACCGTAAATCAGGTTGACCACGGAGCGCGTACCCATGATCGCGGTAAACATCGAGGTGATAATGCCCAGGGACAAGGTCACAGCGAAGCCTTTAATCGAACCGGTACCGAAACCGAACAAGACAACTGCCGCAATCAAGGTGGTGATATTGGCGTCGGCAATCGTCGAGAACGCTTTGCCATAACCGGCGCTGATACTGGATTGCGGACTGTTGCCGTTACGCAGTTCTTCGCGGATACGCTCAAATATCAGTACGTTCGCATCCACCGCCATACCGACCGTCAATACGATACCGGCAATCCCCGGCAAGGTCAGTGTGGCCTGCAGCATTGACAGCAAGGCAACGATAAAAATCAGGTTGGCTGCCAGCGCCAGATTGGCTACAAAACCAAACACTTTGTACCAAAGCAGCATGAACACCAGCACAAAGGCAAAACCGATCATAACAGAGGCAAAACCCTGATCGATGTTGTCCTGACCCAGGCTGGGGCCCACGGTCCGTTCTTCAACGATTTCGATTGGTGCCGCCAAGGCGCCGGCACGCAGCAGCAGGGCCAGATCGCGCGCCTCGGTGGTGCTGTCGAGGCCAGTGATTTGGAATTTCTTGCTCAGTTGGTCACGAATGGTGGCGACATTAATGATTTCCGGCACCTGACGGCGGACTTTAACCAGTTCACCATCAATTTCCTTGGTTTCTGTTTTGGACTCGATAAACACCACCGCCATCGGGTTACCGATGTTATCGCGGGTGATATTGCTGAAAATACGAGCCCCTTTACCGTCCAGCGTCACGGAAACTGCCGGCGAACCGGACTGCGGATCCAGTGTCGACTGGGCATTGATGACATGCTCACCTGTCAGCATTACCCGTTTATTGAGCAGGTAAGGCCGGCCATCACGGTGATAATACAGTTCTGAGTTTGGCGGAACCCGGCCGTTGACTGCGTCCTGAACATCACTTTCAAAGTCGACCAGACGAAATTCCAGTGTTGCTGTAGCACCGAGGATCTTCTTGGCCTGGGCAGTATCCTGCACGCCCGGCAACTGCACAACGATACGGCTGTCACCCTGTTGCTGGACGGTCGGCTCGGCGACACCCAGTTCATTGATACGGTTACGCAGTGTGGTGATGTTTTGTTGCAGAGCCAGTCGTTTGGTTTCCCGCAGATTGACCTCATTCAATTGCATGACCAGAGCCGGATCAGTGGTGTCTTCTGCCACATTGACTAGCAGGGCATCCATTTCACGGCTGATCAGACTCTCCGCTGCATCACGGTCTTCGGCATTCCGGAACACGACTATCAACTGCTGATCTTCCACCTTGATTTGCTTGTAACGGATTTTCTCGTCACGCAGACTCAGGCGCAGATCACTGCCATAGCCATCAAGCGCCTGTTTCACCGCCGCGACCATATCCACCTCCATCAGGAAATGAACACCGCCACGCAAATCCAGGCCCAGGTTCATCGGCTCCGCACCCAGTGCCGCCAGCCAGTCCGGTGTCGTCGGTGCCAGGTTCAGCGCAATAATATAATCACCGGTCAGGGTCTGGTTCAGCACTTCCTTGGCCTGCAACTGGCTGTCAGCAGAGGTCAGACGAACCAGCAACTTGTCATCTTCCAGTTCAATGCCTTTATAGTCGATACCGGCCTGTTTCAGCGCAGTCTCTGCTTTATCAGCCAGATCCAGATCCACTGTGGCGGAGCGGCCTGCTGAAATCTGCACTGCCGGATCATCACCAAACAGATTGGGCATGGCAAAAATAGTGGCAACAATCAGTACGACAAGAACCAGCAGGTTCTTCCACATTGGATATCGGTTCATTATTAATTCCTGGTTTTTTTGAAACCGTTTTTCAGGTGGGGTATTACAGTTTTTTCAACGTGCCCTTCGGTAACACAGCACTGATTGATTCGCGGCGAACTTTGACTTCGACGCCTTCGGCAATCTGTACCGTAATCGCGTTATCGGTGATTTCCAGAATTTTACCCATCAGGCCGCCATCGGTTACGACTTCGTCACCTTTGGCGAGCGCAGACTGCATGGCACGGTGTTCTTTAGCCCGTTTTTGCTGAGGACGAATCAGCATCACATAGAACAGAACCAGCAGCAGGATAGGGAAAGCGAAATCGAGTAGACCGGGGGATGCCGCAGCCTGACTTTCAACGGCACCGGCATGGGCAGCAGAAATGAAAAAGTCCATCATGAGTCCTCAAGTTCAATAATAAAAAGAAACTGATTATGCCACAGCCGGCAGAGTCACCGATAGCAATGACCCTAATCAGTCCATCGGGGTTTCCCGCAAGGCATAGAATTCCTGCCGGAATTGGGCCAGGCGACGATTTTCTATCGCAGTTCTGATTTCACGCATCAGCTTCTGGTAGTAATAAAGGTTATGAATGGTATTGAGCCTTGGTCCGAGCATTTCCCCGGTACGATCCAGATGATGCAGATAAGCACGGCTGTAATGACGGCAGGTGTAGCAGTCACAATAGGGGTCAAGCGGACCGGTATCGGTTTTGAAGCGACTGTTACGGATTTTTATCACACCCTGATGCACAAACAAATGCCCGTTACGGGCATTGCGTGTCGGCATCACACAGTCGAACATATCGACACCCAGCATCACGGCTTCCACCAGATCTTCCGGTCGTCCCACACCCATCAGATAGTGCGGCTTATCTGCCGGCATTTTATCGGCGAGGTGAGTCAGAATCCGAATCATATCTTCTTTGGGTTCACCGACCGACAGACCGCCGATGGCGTAACCATCAAAACCGATGTCCGTCAGCCCCGCTAAAGATTCATCACGCAGTGTTTCATGCATACCGCCCTGCACAATGCCGAACAGCGCAGACGGGTTATCAGCATGCGCCTGTTTGCTGCGCTCGGCCCAGCGTAAAGACAACTGCATTGACACCGCCGCCGTTTTTTCATCGGCAGGATAAGGCGTGCACTCATCAAAAATCATGACAATATCACTGCCCAGCGCCCGCTGGACGGCCATCGATTCTTCCGGCCCCATAAAGACCTTGTCACCATTGACCGGGGAGCGGAAATGCACGCCTTCTTCGGTGATTTTGCGCAGTTCACCCAGACTGAACACCTGGAAGCCACCGGAGTCAGTCAGAATCGGTCCCTGCCAACGCATAAAGTCATGCAGATCGCCATGCTGACTGATGATATCCGTACCCGGCCGCAGCATCAGATGAAAGGTGTTACCCAGAATGATCTCAGCGCCGGTATCCGACACTTCTTCCGGTGTCATCGACTTCACAGAACCATAGGTTCCCACCGGCATAAATGCCGGTGTCTGCACCGTACCACGGTCAAATGTCAACTGACCGCGTCGGGCAAAACCATCCTGCGCAAATAGCTCAAACTTCATTTTAAAATTCCGCAAAAAACGCCGCACAGGATACCATTTTCTGTCACTCAGCAGCGAAAAGCTCACAAATGCGGCCTGTTAAGCTAAGATCATTGATGTTAATGCAATCTGGAGCTGTGAATGTCTGATCCGAAAATCATCGTTGCCCTTGACTATGCTGATAAAAATTCGGCCCTGGCTATGGCAGATCAAATTGATCCGGCTTCGGCCCGCGTCAAGGTCGGCAAAGAGCTGTTTACCCGTGCCGGCCCCGATGTAGTCAGATCTCTGGTTAGTCGTGGTTTTGATGTTTTTCTCGATCTGAAATATCACGATATTCCGCATACCGTCGGTCGTGCCTGTGCCGCTGCCGCCGATCTGGGGGTGTGGATGATGAATGTGCACGCGCTGGGTGGTATGGCAATGATGCAGGCTGCTCGTGAAGCGGTAGGTGACAGTCACGATGCGCCGCGACTGATTGCCGTTACCCTGCTGACCAGTATGGACCAGCAAACCTTCGACCTGATTGGTCTGTCGGGCACCCTGGCTGAAAACGTGGTCAAGCTTGCCTGTCTTGCCAAAGACAGCGGTCTTGATGGCGTGGTCTGCTCAGCACAGGAAGCACCGGCATTAAGAGAAGAACTGGGTGAGCATTTCCAGCTAATCACGCCCGGCATCCGTCCCGTCGGCAGTGACCGCGGTGATCAGCATCGCACCATGACGCCGGCCGAAGCCATCGCCGCGGGCAGTCATTACCTGGTTATCGGCAGACCGGTGACCGCAGCAAAAGATCCGATGCAGGCGCTACGTGAAATTGAACAAAGTCTGGCCTGATAAACAACGCTCACCATAAAAAAGGCCATCATTGCGATGGTCTTTTTGTTTTCTCTATCGTCATTCCAAATGTCAGTCCGCACCGATATCCGGATCCTGATCGTCGGCATCAAAGCGTACCAGTTCTGAATCAGTATCGCACTGCGCTTCACTGAGAAAGGTTCTGGTGACATCCACCGGCCCCAGATGCTGAATGGTTCTGCGTCCCAACAGAATCGGGTAAATCATATTGTCACGATCACGCAGGCTGAACTGCTCCTCATAAAGCCTTTCCCCCACGCAGATAGTCATCAGCACCACAGCGCGTTTGTCGCGACCACCGGCACCGACCGCGGTAAAGTCACGTAGCAGCGGCCGTTCGATCCGTTCACTGATCTGCTCACCGGACTCGGTGTCTTCCAGATCCACGGTAAATCTGACCCACTCTTCATCATTTTTTTCGAAACGCTCAATATCCTCGGCATGCATGGAAGAAGTCAGTGCTCCGGTATCAAGCTTGGCTTTGGCTTCTACGCCCCAGGGCTGTAATTGTATCTTTTCTATCCAGCCCAGCACCTCTTCTGCCTGTAATCTGGTACTGAACAAGGCCGTGAGCAAACTGATGACGATAAGCGGTCTTATCCCGGCGCTACGCATAAATGTCTTCTCCTGTTTTTAACAAGCCTGACTTTAGTTAACCAGAAAAACACAGGGTTCCTGCGCACTTGAGACCTGGCTCACAAATTAAGTCTTTTAATGTGGGTAAATACAAAAAAAGCCCGCTTTTGAAGTGACCCCATAAAGTTGGACTCATTTTTAATCGGCAACCAAGGCCTGTTTTCGATATTGAATCGGACTCAGGCCTTTTAGTTTGAGCTTAATCCGTTTGTTGTTGTAGTAATTGATGTACTC
>NZ_VENF01000020.1 GCF_009711715.1 Methylophaga sp.
TTGACCCAAAGGCCGAAGAAGATACTGAAACTCGAGCTAAATTAAAATTAATAGTGGCTTGGAGGCCAGTAAATACGGGGCCTTCAACGGTTTTTGCAGTATTTGGAGGCAAAATCCCTAGGACCCCTCAGTGTCATCTTCGAGTGGAATAAGACTTTCCTCTATGAAACGCGCTTCATTCCCGGGGGAAAACACCCTTTTTGACAGCAAAATAAATAGGCTCACAATGACAATATCAACCAGTAGTCCTGCCAGCTGAGCGGCTGTTAACGCAGCGCTTGAAATAAGCAGAAGCTGATGTGTCATGTTTCCCCCCGCTTTAAGTTGTCGCGGTGTTTGCTACATATTCAGTCCTGGACTCTCTGGAGGCCTGGCTGATAGTTGCAAGCACATTGAAGAGCATCACGCAGGCTCCCAGGAAAAACAGAAACCCGCCAACGACACGAATAGCGTAGTACGGGTGCATTTGGGCAACGGACTCAACAAAAGTATAAGACAGGTTGCCGTAGCTGTCATAGGCCCGCCACATGAGGCCCTGCATGATACCCGCCACCCACATTGAGGTGATGTAGATTGCGGTTCCCACGGTAGCAAGCCAGAAATGGGCATTCACAAGTTTTACCGAGTACAGCCGGGTATTCCAGAGCTTCTCAACCATGTGATAAAGCGCGCCGATAGATATCATGGCCACCCAGCCGAGGGCACCGGAGTGAACATGGCCGATGGTCCAGTCTGTGTAGTGAGAGAGTGCGTTGACGGTTTTCGATGCCATCACCGGCCCTTCGAATGTCGACATGGCGTAGAAAGCCAGTGAAACAATCAGAAAACGTAAAATATAATCCGTTCTTAGCTTGTCCCAGGCACCACTCAATGTGAACATGCCGTTGATGGCGCCCCCCCAGGACGGAATAATCATGGCAAGTGATATGGCAGCCCCCAGAGAACCGGTCCAGTCAGGCAGGGCGGTGTATTGCAGATGGTGAGAACCAAGCCAGACATAGCCGAATATCAAAGCCCAGAAGTGAATAACAGATAACCGATAAGAATACACCGGACGCTCTGCCTGTTTGGGAACGAAGTAATACATGATGCCCAGGAAGCCCGCGGTCAGATAAAAACCGATAGCGTTGTGACCCCACCACCATTGAATCATCGCGTCCTGCACCCCGGCAAAAATGGAGTAGGATTTAAATAACTCGACCGGGATCGACAGGCTGTTCACCACATGCAAATAGGTGAACATGATCATCATTGAAAGAAAAAACCAGTTAGCCACGTAGATATGTGAAACTTTCTGCTGGTGCAGCGTCATCATGAAGTTGAAGCTGTAAACCAGCCAGACTGCTGTCAGCAGAATATCGAAAGGCCATTCCAGTTCGGCATATTCCTTCCCCTGGGTGAAGCCGAGCGGCAGGGTAATGATGGCGCCGAGCACATACAGGTTCCATCCCCAGAAAGTGAACCAGGCCAGTTTATCGCTCCACAGGCGAACATAGCAGGTTCGCTGCACCACATAGTAGGCCGTTGCCATCAGTACAGACCCACCGAAACCGTAGACCACGATGTTGGTATGTACAGGACGGAGGCGGCCAAAACTGATATACGGATTATCAAAATTGAGTATCGGCCAGGCAAGTTCACTGGCGATATACACACCCACCCCGGTGCCCAGTACCAGATAAATACTCGCCGTCACGACAAACCATTTGGTGATGTCAGTATTGTATTTTGAGGCGGCTTGCATTGAATTTACCTTAATCTGTGGTGATCGCGGATCAACATTGCCGAATCTGAACGGCACATTGATAAATCTGGACGCTTTTGTGATGAATAATTTTTATTCCCAGGAGCCCATCAACTGTTCGAATTCTCGCACCTTATCCCTACAAGATAAGGGCGACAGGAGAGGGGACTCTCAGGCCTGTTCCTAATCGATTTACAGTTCCAGACAAAACGAGCTCATTATGGGAGCATTGAATCCATGCGTATAATGAATATTAATTTCATTTAATATCAAAAAAACCTATATGGATCTCAATCTCGCCCGTACTTTTCTGGAAATTGTCCGCAGTGGCAGCTTTATTGCAGCAGCGGAAAAGCTGCATGTGACTCAGACGACGGTGACAGCACGAGTGCACAATCTGGAAGGTCAGCTCGGTTGTAAACTGTTTATCAGGAATCGTTCCGGTGCCAGCCTGACGGCGGATGGGCAGCGTTTTATTGAACATGCTTCCAAACTGGTACAAAGCTGGGAAGCAGCGAAGCGTGACTTGCCTCTGCCCGCCGGTACCCGCCAGGTTCTGAATATCGGCGGAGAGATCAGCCTGTGGAGTCCCGTCATGCTGCAGTGGCTGAACACACTCAATATTGCCGAGAGTGAACTGGCTGTCAGAGCCGAAATCGACGAACGTCAATCCCTAATGCAAAAGCTTGAACATGGTGTGCTGGATATTGTTGTGGTCCACCAGCCAGAATACTGGCCGGGGATCCAAGTGGAGGAACTGCTTGAGGAAAAGCTGATCATGGTGGCCTCAAACGTTTCGCCAGAGCCCTATGTTTATATCGACTGGGGCGAAGAATTCAGAAAACAGCATGATGTGGCATTACCGGAATTCTCACGCGCTAAACTCACCGTGAACCTGGGCCCGCTGGCTTTGCACTATATTCTGGAAAATGGCGGCAGTGGCTATTTCAGAACGCGGGTTGTGGAGCAGCATATTCGGGCAGGGTTATTAGAGCGTAAATCTGAATACCCTGAGTTCACATTCCCGGCCTATGTACTCTACAGAAAATCTGATCGAGACCGTTTTCATGAGCAGATAACCGCCTTATTCGACTCATCCAGAATGGGTTCTGGCTGGTTTTGAAAACTTAATGTGGAGGTAAGATCGCTTAAGGAAGAAACCAGACAACTAGTTGAACACTGCCACAACGTCAGGAAAAACCTGCGCAGCATATAAATTCATTGCTGAGAGTTTAAAAGTTGGTGGCGACTTAATTCACTATTATCTGAAGAAAGTGCCATGCTGAGCGTCTGTCAGGATGTTACGCGGCATACCACCTTCTCAGTCAACAATTACAGCCATCCGGGAAAAGTGCTGATGGACTGCGAGCGGCATAATCTCCTTTGCCCGCCATAGCAACAGTAGTGGCAAAAGTTCGTATCAATATGACAGGGGAGAGAAAATGGCTAAATCTCAGCTGTTGCAGACCGTCCGAATCTGCCACCAGCGGAAGTCGCAGGCGTGAGTATCGTGGGCCTGGAGTGGTTTCATCCCTGGTTTCTCGTTCTGCTGCCTTTGGCGTTGCTGCCCTGGTTTAACCACAACCTGGATAAAACAGTGGCCTGGAGTGCGTTGGTTCCGGTCGATCCCTTGTCTCGAATTTACAGTCTCACGATGAAGCTATTGGCAACACTGGTGATCGGATCACTGATTCTTGCGCTGGCCAGTCCCAAGATGCCGGAAAAGAAGGTCGAACGTATCGGCGAAGGCGCTGAAATCATAGTGCTGCTGGATCGAAGCCGCAGCATGGATAATCCGTTTGCAGTGAAAGATCAGGCTGGCTCAATCACTGTAGGTGGTCCTGATTCTAAAAGGCGGGTGGCACGTGACTATTTGGCCGAGTTTATTAAAAACCGGCCGGATGACCGGTTTGGCTTTGTTTTTTTCAGTAACAAGGCGATTAACTTGCTGCCTTTGACCTACAACAAGCAGTCGATACTGGCCACCATCAATGCCAATGCTTTAGGGAAAGGGTTGTCTGATACCAACATAGCCGATGCCTTGCGAAAAAGTGCAGAAATGTTCGAGGGGCAGACATATCGAGGCTCACGTATTGTGTTGCTGGTTTCAGATGGCGGCCAGTTGCTGGCCGATGAGGATAAGGAACAGATTCGCCGTTTGTATCGGGAGATGAATCTGGGCATCTACTGGGTTTATCTCAAGTCGAACACGGCGATGACGCTGGAGCAGGAGGAAAACGATAATCCGCTCTGGTCCGACATCCCCGAACGCAAACTGCACAGTTTCTTCAAAACCCTTGATGTGCCTTACCAGGCTTTTGAAGCCGGTTCGCTCGCGGCTTATGCCGAAGCGTTGGAAGAAATTGATAAGCAGCATTACCAGGCTTTAATTGTCGAGGAAACGCTGCCCTACGAATCCAAGGCTGATGTGCTTTTATGGCTGGCTTTATTGGCGCTTTTGCTGGTTTCTGCGTCACATGTATATACATTCTGGGGAGTGAAAAAAGCCCATGAATAAATGCAAAAACTTAAATTTGAAACATGAAAACAAGACCTGTGAGAAACGTGTTTTTTTGAATAGTTGAATCGATTGAACGACTACAAAAAGGGCGCGCAGGGCGAGCTAACTCGCCCATTAACGAAGCTTTCAGGCTACGCTTTACTCACTGGGAACCGACTCCATTTTGGAAGCCTTGGTTGATTCCTGTCCGACCAGAACGGCAACCAGTGCGGCGTTTACATAACCCGCTGAGACACCGATCCCGGTGCTCAACAAAATGGCGAGCAGCGCATTATTGAGTGACACTGATAGCAGGTGTTCCGGCGTAAACAATCCTGCCGTACTGGCAAAGGCGAAAACGCTGGCGTATCCGTAGATGACTGCCGAGGTGACGCTGAACAGGGCAATCGTGCCTATTCGTGTAAGCACCGCAATGACTGCGCCAATAAACACCGGCCCCCAGAGTTGTTGCCCCATTGCGTTGTCGAATGGATTATTCAGCAGCTTGTTTATGACTTAAGTCTATAGCCAACCCCTTGCACCGTGACAATATAGTCAGGTTGCATTGGATCATCACTGAGCTTTTGGCGCAGATGGCCGACCAGTACCCGTAGATAATGCGTTTCATTGACAAAACTGTCTCCCCAAAGCGTGCTGAGCAATACCTGATGGGTAAGGATCCTGCCGGGCTTAATTGCCAGCAAATGCAAGAGATCAAATTCCTTGCGGGATAAGTGGAGCTGTTGCTTATCGCGAAAGACTTCTCTTGAAGTTGGATTAATGACGAGGTCTTTCACCTGAATACTATCCCGGACAGGGTCCAGAATTTGATTAAAACGCAATAAGGCTCGCACCCTTGCCATCAATTCACCAATGGCGAAAGGTTTAGTGACGTAATCATTGGCACCGTTGTCGAGCGCTTCAATTTTCTCATCTTCTGAAGCCCGAACCGACAACACGACAATCGGTGTTTTCAAGTGCTGGCGAAGTTGTCTGATAACGGTTTGACCATCGATGTCAGGTAAACCCAAGTCGAGCACAATCAAGTCATAAGCGTGCGCTTTGGCCATCGAGAGTCCTTGTGTAGCGTTTGATGCTTCGTCAACATTAAGGGCCTGGGATTCAAGGCTGATACGCAGAAACTTCCTGATCTGGGCTTCATCCTCAATAATCAGGATGTTTTGCTGTGGTAATTTCATTGTTTCATTTGCTGCTGAGCCTGTGCCCAGGGAAGTGTCATCCTCATCAGGGCACCGGGGCCTTCTTGTTTATTAAGTGCCTCGATTTTACCACCATGCGCGCTCACCATCCCTTGCGCGATGGCCAGACCGAGACCCGCACCGGACCGCTGATGCTGATCGCCTTGATTGAGACTATAGAACATATCGAAAATCCTGTTTTTTTCTTCATCTGCGATCCCTGGTCCCTGATCCTCGATATCAATCACCATGTCCCCTGCGTTTCTATACAAGCTGATGTTGATATGGCCATCATCAGGACTGAAACGCGCCGCGTTATCGATGATATTAAGCAAAGCCTGTTCTATAAGCAGGCCATGAACGTTGATAATCGGTGACGATTCCTGAATATCCACTGATACCTGACAGTTTTTAAGCACCATCTCCAGCCTGCCTAGTGCACTGCTGATAATATCCTGCATATCTACCCAGTCGCGTTTCAGGCTGACCTTGCCCTGTCCGAAACGGGTCATATCCAGCAGATTCTGAATGTGTCTATCCAGCCTTTCTGATTCATTGAGGATGCTTTTCAGCAGCATCAGTTGCTTGTCCTCATCGATTTGAGCATGGAGCTCTATCAGTGTGGATGCCGAACCAATAACAGAAGCCAGCGGTGTTCTGAGATCGTGGGAAACGGAAGAGAGCAAAGCCGAACGCAGTTGTTCGGTTTCCGATGAGACTTTGGCCTGTTCAAGATCCTGAAACAGCTTGATTCGTTGTAAAGCCAGCGCAGCGAGATCGGCGAGGGTCTGGCAACTGTTGATTAAATCACCGGATGCACTGCCTTTGATTGCAATGACGGCCATCACTTCTTTATTGAATGCCGATGCAAAAAAAGTCCATCCGGCGGTGGTGTCCCCGGGGGCTGGCGTCCCTGTTTGCCAGAGGGAGTGAAGAACAGCTTTATCAGGCATCTCACTGTGGGAGGGAATGGCTTCGTAGTCGCCCTGTTGATTTCTGCAGATAACACTCACCGGCGCGTCACAGAGAGACTGAACATTCTTCTGCAGCAACGCCAGCACACCTTCCTTATTGAGTGCCGAAGTCATTTTCTGACTGAATGAATAAAAATGGTTGAGATCCTTCAGTGCGAAATCATACCGGGAAATCGCCTGGCGCATGCGTGAAGCCAGATTACCGGTCACCACGCTGACCAGTAAAAACAATATCAATGCCGCGATATCACTGCGGTGGATGACGTCGAGAGTGTAATAGGGTTCGGTAAAAAAGAAATTGAAACTGAGAAAACTCAGCACACTACTGAAGAGGGAAGGGCCCAGTGACGTCTGTGAAGAGACCACAACCACGCCGGTCATAAACAACAGCAGCAAACTGGTGTGGGGCAGGTAAGCGTTCAGCTTGATTGCCAGAAGCGTAATCAGGACAACCACCATCACCGCAATAAAATGCTGTCCGGCCGGTCCGTTTCGCAAACGCATCAGCGCTTTTAGGGGTAATAAAGCTTTCATTTCTGTCGTCCTGGCCGTATCAAAATTTTTATGAAAATTTTATTTTTCCAAATAAATCACAAATCATAATGCATGAGCATCAAGGTTATTCGGGAATGCTCATGTTTATTGAATTATTCCATTTTTGCCCAAACATCCGCATCGCAGGTTAGCTGTCGTGATGCATTGGCGATCAATTATCAGATTATTCGGGCTGCTGTTAATGTTCTACAGCCTGAATTTTATTCCCTCATTACTGATTTCACTCTTTTATCAGGACCAGCAGTGGCCGGTATTCAGTTCCTCTATCCTGGCTGTTCTCGGCTTAGGTATGCTGCTGTGGGCACTGAATCGAAACCAGCGGGAAGAAATGTCTGTGCGGGACGGTTTTCTGGTTGTGGCGCTGTTCTGGTTCATTCTCGGTCTGGTCGGGGCCTTGCCATTTGTGTTCGGTTTACACCTTAATTTGACAGATGCCGTGTTTGAATCAATCTCCGGCTTCACCACCACAGGTGCCACCGTCATCACCGGTCTGGATGCATTGCCTAAATCCATTCTGTATCACCGCCAGCAAATGCAATGGCTGGGTGGTATGGGCATCATCGTACTGGCAGTCGCTATCCTCCCTTTACTTGGTGTGGGCGGGATGCAGTTGTACCGGGCTGAAACCTCAGGCGTGGCCAAAAACGAAAAACTCACGCCACGTATTGCCGAGACGGCCCGTTCTCTGTGGATGATATACGTGTTTCTCACAGTGGCTTGTGCGATAAGTTACTGGATTGCCGGCATGAGCCTGTTCGATGCCATAGGCCATTCATACACCACGGTAGCGACGGGCGGCTTTTCAACTCATGATGCCAGTATCGGCCACTATGACAGTCCGCTTATCGAGTCCATCGCCATCATTTTCATGCTGGCTGGCGGGGTTAACTTCGCTGTTCATTTTCTGGTATTGCGACAGAAGTTATTAAAGCCTTATGTCAATGATCCGGAAGTCCGCAGCTACGGATTGATTTTCATTCTGACGACCTTGGTTGTGGCTGTCAGTCTGTTTGCCTGTGCCAGCTACCCATCACTACTTTCTTCACTGAGGTATGCTGCTTTTCAGGTCGCTTCTATTCTGACCAGTACCGGTTTCGGCACTGCCACCTTTGGGGAATGGCCATTACATATCCCCCTGGTGTTGGTCATAACGTCATTTATCGGTGGCTGTGCCGGATCAACTGCCGGCGGTATTAAAGTCATGCGGATTCTGCTGCTGGCCAAACTGGGCATGCGACAATTATTTCAGTTAGTTCATCCCCGAGCGGTTATCGCTATCAAACTCGGGCAAAAGCCTGTTTCAGAAGAAGTGATGTTTTCAGTCTGGGGCTTCTATGTGCTCTACGTCGTTACCTCACTACTATTAACGGTCGCCATGATGGCAGCGGGGCTGGATCTGGAATCAGCATTTGGCGCTGTCGTGGCCACCATCAACCTGCTTGGTCCGGGCCTGGGTGAGGTGGCGACTACCTTTGCCAGCGTCAACGACACCGTGAAATGGTTAGGTGTTTTCGGCATGTTGGTGGGTCGGCTTGAGGTGTTCACCTTACTGATCTTGTTTTTGCCTGCGTACTGGCGTAACTGATGAGGACTTTACAATGAAAATTATCATCCTGGGCGCCGGTCAGGTAGGCAGTTCAACCGCTAGAAGCATGGTGGCAGAAGGCAATGATGTCACCGTTGTTGATACGGACCCGCAACTACTCAACAGATTACAGGACAGTCTCGACTTACGCACAGTCACCGGACATGCTTCCAGTCCGGAAGTCCTGGTGGCCGCTGGCGCGGAAGATGCTGATATGCTGATTGCCGTCACGGCCAATGACGAAGTGAACATGGTCGCCTGCCAAATTGCCAGTTGCCTGTTCAAGACCCCCAAAAAACTGGCACGAATCCGGGCAAGTGCCTACGTCGAACAAGCCAATTTATTCCAGCCTGATGTGATACCCATTGATGTCATTATCAGTCCTGAGCAACTTGTGACTCAGTATCTCCAGCACTTGATTCAGCAGCCGGAAGTCACCGAGGTGCATGAGTTTTTTAAGGGTAAAGCGCAACTCGTTGCAGTCAAAATAGATAAGAAAAGTCCGATGGCCGGCCAACCCATTCACCATCTGTTGCAGATCCTACCCAAAATTTCGATGCGGGTAGCAGCGATATTTAGAAATAACAAAGTGATAACGGCGCAGGGCAAAGTCGAACTTGCAGCCAATGACGAAATTTTCTTTCTAGCTGAAACCAAGCATATCGCGAAGTTAGTTGAAGTCTTCAGGCCAGCTTACAAACCCTATGAGAGAGTTATTATTGCAGGTGGTGGACATATCGGTAAGCAACTGGCCAAACTTATTGAAAACAGTTACAAGGTCAAAGTAATTGAACATGATGACCTGCAGGCAAGGTCGTTGGCAGAAGAGCTTCATAACAGCATTATTTTAAACGGCGATGTTGCTGATTCCTCCCTGTTACTGGAGGAAAATATTGCTAAAACAGATGTCTTCTGCGCCGTCACCAATGATGATGAAGCCAATATCCTGTCAGCCATGCTGGCAAAAAGACTGGGCGCAAGAAAAACCTTTTCCATCATTGGTAAAGCCAGTCATGTGGGCCTGGTCACTGAAAGTGCGATAGATATTGCCGTATCGCCGGCTCAGGTCACTATCGGCACTTTGCTGACCCAGATCAGGCGTGGCGATGTGGTGACGGTGCATTCTCTTAAAAATGGGGCCGCAGAGGCGATTGAGGTCATTGCTCATGGTGATATCAAAACTTCCCAGGTCGTGGGAAGGCATATAGAACAGCTTAAGTTGCCGGAAAGTGCCAATGTGGCTGCATTGCTGCGGGACGAAGAAATTTTATTCCCGGAAAAATCGCTGGTGATTGAACCGAATGACCATCTCATCCTGTTTATCTCTGAACAGAAAGACGTGGCTGTCGTTGAAAAGCTGTTCCAGGTGGATTTTAATTACCTTTAGTTTTCTTATACAGCCGATAAAAATGTCATCGCCTGTGAAGTCTTATCCTCTGTAATGCAGGGATGAAAATGCACGAGCCAAACAGGCGGTCACGAAATAGCTGCATAATTCACTGGCAATATTGATCTGAATCAGTGGCGCGGGACTGATAATCGCTTATTGTTGAAATGATTGATTCTGCGACAGGGCTGGCCTTAGTATTAAGCAACGGTATCTCAGTCGTGGAGACTATGGAATGAGTACAGCGGCTCGAACCGGTGAATCACGATCACAGAGGCCAAAACTGCAAACAGTCTTTTCCATCTGGTAACAGATGCCCTGAATTCATGATAGCGAAGGAAACCGCATGAGAGACACTGTTAAAAAGATACTGCTTTTGATAGTGCTCATTGTCTTAGTCACTCTCGCTGTCTGGTTTTGGTTCACGCAGGAAAAGTCACAGGCGGCCGATTATCTCGTTAATGGAAATGGGCGGATTGAGGCCACTGAGATAGATATTGCCACCAAGTACGCGGGGCGGGTGATAGCGATTTATGCCAATGAAGGTGACTTCATTCAAGCTGGCGATATCGTTGCCACTATGCAAATCGATGTGCTGAATGCGCAACTCAACGAAGCCCGGGCCGAATTACAAAAAGCGATGAACGCCGTCGCCAGTGCCCAGGCCCAGGTTGCGGTGCAGGAGAGCGAGGTCGCAGCAGCAAAAGCGCTGGTCGTGCAGCGTGCCAGTGAGCTGGAAAATGCACAGCGCCGGTTGAACAGGACCCAGAGCCTGACCCAGAAAGGTTCGGCTTCCAGGCAGCAACTCGATGACGATGAAGCCGCTGTCAGGAGTGCTCAAGCCACGCTGGTTGCCGCCAGAGCACAGGTCAAGGCCGCCGAAGCCGCCGTCATTTCTGCGCAATCACAGGTGAATGGTGCCCAATCTGCTGTCACAGCAGTGGAAGCAACGATTGAACGCATCGAAGTGGATATTGCCGATAGTCAGCTCAAAGCACCCAGAGACGGACGAGTGCAGTACCGAGTTGCAGAACCCGGAGAAGTATTAGCCAGCGGCGGCAAAGTCATCAATATGGTCGATTTGACTGATGTATATATGACTTTCTTCCTCCCTGAAACCGTTGTCGGTCGGGTCGCGCTCGGTAGTGACGCACGTATTGTGTTGGATACCTTTCCTGATTATGTCATCCCTGCCAAAGTCAGCTATATCTCCAGTGTAGCCCAGTTCACACCGAAAACCGTGGAGACGGCAGAGGAAAGACAGAAACTGATGTTCCGTGTGAAAGTGCGTATCCCCCCTGATTTGCTGGCAAAACATATCCGGCAGGTAAAAACCGGATTACCGGGGGTGACCTGGCTGAAACTTGATCCAGAGGCGAGCTGGCCGGCCTCGCTTCAGATCAATGTGCCTGAATAATGGGGCAAGGCGATAAAGCAGCCGTTGTCGAACTGGTCGATGTCAGCCTGAACTATCGTTCCAAACAGGCACTTCGGGCTATTAATCTGACCATACCGGCCGGCACTATCGTTGGTTTGATTGGCCCGGATGGGGTCGGCAAATCCAGTCTGCTATCACTTATCGCGGGTGCCCGAAAACTTCAGCGTGGATCGCTCAATGTGCTGGGTGGTGACATGGCATCCAGACGTCATCGTAAGCAGGTCTGTCCTACCATTGCCTATATGCCCCAGGGGCTGGGTAAGAATTTAAGTCTTTCATTGTCAGTGGAGGACAACCTGCAGTTTGTCAGTCGTTTATTTGGCCATGACCGACATGCACGTCGGCAGCGGATAGATCACCTGACCAGGGCGACGGGGCTTTATCCATTCCTTGACCGTCCTGCAGGCAAATTATCAGGTGGGATGAAGCAGAAGCTGGCGCTGTGTTGCGCGCTGATTCATGATCCGGATTTACTGATACTGGATGAGCCGACGACCGGCGTCGATCCCTTGTCCAGAAATCAATTTTGGCAACTGATAAATCAGATAAGAGCGCAACGTCCGGGTATGAGTGTGCTGGTCGCGACCGCCTACATGGAAGAGGCGGAGCGGTTTGATTTTTTGGTCGCAATGGATGATGGCCAAATCCTGGCGACCGGCACGCCGGCGGCATTAAATCAGGCCACGAATACCAGCAGCATTGAAGAAGCCTTTATCGCCTTACTGCCTGAAACCAAGAAACAGGGGCATTCTGCCATATCGATTCCAGCGTTCACCAACCACGGTGAGCTGGCCATCGAGGCCAGGGAGCTGACGATGTGTTTTGGTGATTTTGTCGCCGTCGATCACGTGAGCTTTGAAATCAGGCGTGGTGAGATTTTTGGTTTCATTGGTTCCAATGGCTGTGGCAAAACCACCACGATGAAAATGCTGACAGGGCTGTTAACACCCAGCGAAGGACAGGCAAACCTGTTTGGTCATCAGGTCATAACCAGCGACATTGAAACGCGGCGGCGTGTTGGCTATATGACGCAGGCATTTTCTCTGTACAGTGAGCTCAGTGTTAAGCAAAACCTGGTTTTGCATGCCCAGCTTTTTAATGTACCGGCAGAACTTATCCCTGAACGCGTGCATGCCCTGATGTCACGCTTTGGGCTCGATCATGTCGCAACCAGTCTGCCGGATAAGTTACCGCTGGGGATGCGACAGCGTCTCTCTCTGGCAGTTGCCGTGGTGCACAAACCTGAAATATTGATTCTGGACGAACCCACATCCGGTGTCGATCCCATTGCCAGGGATGCTTTTTGGGATCTGCTGATTGAGTTGTCCCGAAATGACAAAGTGACCATCTTCATCTCAACTCATTTTATGAACGAGGCTGAGCGCTGTGATCGCATCTCACTGATGCACGCCGGCCGGGTACTTGATACAGATGTGCCGGATTGCCTCATTAATAAACAGGGCGTTTCGACACTTGAAGCAGCCTTTATTGCCTATTTGAGACAGCATGAACCGGCAATTGACCCAAGCGCTTCAGTACAGTCCTTAACATCTGAAACGATGGTTCGGGACAGGCCTGAATCTGAATCCAGTCAGAATAAGATATTCAGCTGGCGACGTGCACTCAGCTACAGTATTCGGGAAATGCATGAGCTGAAGCAGGATGGGGTTCGACTCACGATGGGCCTGGTTGGCAGCCTGTTGCTGCTGTTGATTATGGGTTATGGCATATCCATGGATGTGAATGATCTGAGCTATGCCGTGCTGGATCGTGACCAGACCATGCTGAGTCAGAATTACACCCTCAATATATCGGGTTCACGCTATTTCATCGAGCATCCACCTATCGAGGATTATGCCGAACTGGATACAAGAATGCGCGCTGGTGAACTGGCACTGGCGCTGGAAATTCCACCGCATTTCTCTCGTGATCTGGCACGGGGTAAAGCGGTCCAGATCAGTGCCTGGATAGATGGAGCCATGCCCCAGCGTGCAGAGACTGTGCTGGGTTATGTGAAAGGTATGCACCAGAGTTGGGTTGTATCGCAGCTTGGTATCACACATCCGCCTGCGGCCAATATTGAAACCCGCTTCCGCTACAACCCGGATGTCAAAAGCTTGCCCGCGATGGTTCCTGCGGTGATCCCCATGTTGTTGCTATTAATTCCGGCCATACTCAGTGCACTGGCAGTGGTACGGGAAAAAGAATTGGGCTCGATCATTAACCTTTACGTGACACCGGTGACGCGAACGGAATTTATGCTGGGTAAGCAACTACCCTATATTGCGCTGGCGATGATTAACTTTCTGTTTATGGCTGCCTTTGCTGTGTGGCTGTTTGGGGTGCCAGTCAAGGGAAGCTTTATTGCCCTGGTTATTGCTTCGCTGTTTTTTGTCACCTATGCGACCGCCTTGGGTTTGTTGTCGTCAACGTTCACGCGCAGTCAAATCGCCGCCATATTTTTTACTTCGATGGCCACGATGTTACCGACGATAGAGTTTTCTGGCATGATTAACCCGGTTTCCTCATTGGAGGGTGTGGGCAGAATTATCGGTGAGATTAATCCCACCACACATTTCATCATGATTAGCCGTGGCGTCTTTAACAAAGCGCTGACATTGCCAGAATTACTGCCGTCTATATTATCTATCGCACTGGGTGCACTGGTGATACTGGCAGTATCCATTTTTCTCTTGAATAAACAGGAGAAGTAGCGATGATCCGGGCCAGTCATGTCTACCGCCTGGGTATCAAAGAACTCTGGAGCATTCTTCGTGACCCTATCATGCTGGTGCTCATTGGCTACGGCTTTTCCTTGTTGATTTATATTGCAGCGACAGCCATGCCTGACACCTTGAACAAGGTACCCATCGCGATTGTCGACGAAGATCGTTCAGCTTTGTCAAACCGAATTATTTCCGCTTTTCAGCCACCTGAGTTCAAGCCGCCTTATCTGGTTAACTTACAGGAAGTGGATGCCGGCCTTGATGCAGGCTACTTCACCTTCTCACTGGATATTCCGCCGAATTTTCAACGTGATGTGCTGGCAGGAAAATCACCCACCATTCAGCTCAACGTGGATGCAACCCGAATGTCACAGGCTTTCAGTGGCGCAGGATATGCTCAACAGATCGTCGCGGATGAAATCAATGCGTTTGTGCAACGCTATCGACAGACACCGACTGAACAGGTTGAACTGGCTTACCGTATCCGCTTCAACCCCACTATGTCACAGCCATGGTTTGGCTCGATTAACGAACTGGTGGAAATGGTCACAATGCTCTCTATCATCCTGGCCGGAGCAGCGCTTATCCGCGAACGGGAACATGGCACGATTGAACATTTATTGGTGATGCCGATGACGCCGGCCGAAATCATGCTGGCAAAAGTGTGGGCCACCGGGCTTATTGTCCTGATTGCCTCCACGCTCTCGGTCACCTTCGTCATTAAAGGCTGGTTAGGCATACCTATTCAGGGCTCAGTCTGGTTCTTTGTTTTGCTGACCGGCCTCTACCTGTTCTCAACCACGTCAATGGGTATTTTCATGGCGACAATCGCACGCAGTATGCCGCAATTCGGACTACTGATGATGCTGGTAATGATGCCAATGCTGATGCTATCCGGCGGTGTCACACCTCGGGAGAGTATGCCGACGATGGCAAGAGTCCTGATGGAGTTCATGCCTTCTACACACTATGTATCCGGGACGCAGGCGATTTTGTATCGCGGTGCGGGTCTGGATATGATTCGATTCGAGATACTGGCGCTATTACTGATAGGCCTGGTCTTTTTTATTGTTTCTCTTCTTCGCTTCAGACAGAGCGTCAGTCAGACAGGTTGAGCGCTGTCCCCACACGAGTCTCTCTACACATAGAGTGACCAGACTCATCCTGCGCGCATTGCTAATTAACAAAACAACAAAACATTTGCTGTGCTCTTGACTTAGATCAATGTGACTTTCTGCAAGCGAGATACATAATTAATCATTGGATACTGTTACCCATACAGTTCTGAACACTCGACATTGTCTGAATAAAGCGTGCTCAAGTGTTATGATGATTATCATGTCAGTTCGGTCAGATATTGATGACTGGCTGATTTTTAAACCCAGAAATCTGGGTCAGGGGAAGTGAATTTGAAAAGCACCCTCTACGAGCCATTGTCTCTCAGCGGCTTTTTTGCTCCCGTCATTCTCTCATCTATGGTCCGCCTCGGAAAAGGCTACTGTGAGCGGCTTACCGGTGAAATTAATCAGCAAGCGATAAAAGATTTAGCCTCGCCATCCCGCTGTGTTGAATTTGTCGATTTCGAAAATCCTTCTCCACAAAAATCAGCATCTGCGCCTCATGTGCTGATGACATTCACACAATTCAAATCACTGGTATTAAGTGCTGCCAGTGTACTGGAACAGTCTGCTTCTGCTGAGGGCGCTGTGCACAATCAACTCAGAGCTCGCAGTACCTCAAAATTAAGGCTATCCCCGCAATATAGCAGGTCAGGCCTGCTATGACTTCATCTAACCCGGTCCTCACAGACAATCTTATTTTTGACCGTGTTTTGCTTGGCCACAGCACTATGATTCAAGCACTCAAGCAAACCATCAAAAAAGCTTCGACCGTAGACAGTCCTGTGCTTATTACCGGTGAAACCGGTACAGGAAAAGAACTGGTTGCTCGGGCATTACATGAGATGTCAGGTCAAGCAGGGCCCTTCATGGCAGTGAACAGCGGAGGCATCACAAGCAGCCTCATTCAGGCAGCGTTATTCGGTTATGAAAAGGGCGCATTCACTGGGGCCAGTCAGCGTAAAAAAGGGTTTATTGAAGCTGCTGAGAACGGAACACTGTTTCTTGATGAAATAGGGGAACTGCCACTGGAACAACAGGCTAACCTGCTGCGCTTCCTGCAGGAAGGAACAATACAACGGGTCGGCAGTACGGACACTTTAAAAATTAAAACCAGGGTGATTGCGGCAAGCAATGTTGATCTGGAAAAAGCGGTTGAAGCGGGGCGCTTTCGTGCCGATCTCTTTTACCGGTTAAACGTGCTTGAAATTAAAACTCCCCCCTTGCGAGAGCGTGAACAGGACATAGAGCTACTGGCCTATTACTTTCTCAACAAGTTTTCAGCAGAGCATGAAAAACACTATGAAGGATTCTCGTCTGAGTGCCTTGAACAGATGAAGCACTACGCCTGGTATGGCAATATCCGTGAAATGATGAACCGTATCAAAAGAGCCGTCATTATGAGTGATGGCCAATGCCTGACTGCTCACGATTTGGGGCTGATTCAGCTCGACACATCACACGCTCCGCACAAGCTGAGAGCCATAAAAGATCAAGCCGAGAAGGAGGCTATCCGGCTTGCCTTGGTTAAACTCCATGGCAACATGAGTCAATCCGCGAGCTACCTGGGGGTCTCCAGGGCGATGTTATATCGACTTGTGGACAAACATGGATTAGAGCACTAGGGCTTGTTGATCTTTGATCTCGGCCTCTGTTGTGGCTGAAAAAGCGTCAATAAGGCGCGAGGAAAACCGTTTAGTTATTCTAAACAAACCACGAGCAACGCCGCGTGGCGCTATTTCAGTCGCAACCCGCAGGGCTGAAACTATTTTTGCGCCCGGCTGTGTTGTCAATCGCTCAAGCAGAATGGCTATACAGCGCTCTTTCCGCCTTGCCGGACACAAAAATAGCCTCCAGCAGTGGTGGATATAAAAGATCAACAAGTCCTGGCTGTAGTGTATGAAAAAATAGATGCCTGTCTACTTTTGTAGACAACCAGACAATCCCCCCTGTAACGGCCTTTCCCTGAACCCCATCAATATACTGTCTACTTTTGTTGACACCCGGCATATCAACACCATCAAAGTGACATGAAAAAACCATATATTTCAACAGGATAAAAACAGGCATACCCTTTGCTTAGTTTTTATCTGGAATCTTCCTCTCACAATGATGGAGAAATAGCATGGCAAAAGCACAAGCAAAGAAAGATAGCCCGCCTGAGAAAAGGAATGAAATTGCTCCACCATTTACTTCAGAGCGCCACAGGTTGATTGAAGAAGCAGCTTATTACCTTGCCGAAAAACGCGGTTTTGAAGGCGAACACGAGTTGGATGATTGGCTTGAAGCAGAGCAAATTATCAATCAGACAGTACAGTAAACCGATTGCATAAGCAGAGGAAATTGAGATGACAACCCAATACAGACCATTGAGTTTGATGAACGAATTACAGCGTGAACTCAGTAATTTCTTTCCCAGCAGAGCCGTAGCTAATTTCGATAGTGAGGAGTGGTCTCCGGCCGTTGATATTGCCGAGGAAGAAGACAAATACATCATCAAAGCGGACCTGCCGGACCTGCCTGGTGTAAAAGCTGATGACATCAAAGTCACTGTTGAAAATGATGTGCTGACTATCAAAGGTGAAAGAGAGTCAGAGAAACGCGAGCAGTCTGATCACTACAAACGCATTGAACGCTTCAGTGGCAGTTTCATGCGTCGCTTCACGCTGCCTGAGGCTGCCAACCTGGCAAAAATCAAAGCAAAAACAACCGATGGTGTGCTTGAACTGACCGTACCCAAACAAGCCAAGGCCAAAGCAAAGCCTATAGAAATCAAGGTTGATAAATAACGCAGCAGTTGAAGACGCAGGAGATCAGGTTCATTGCAATCGAATACCGACTTATATCAGCTTAATAGTCATCTCATATCGTTCACACAGATTTGTGATTGCTGTGAACTGCCGGCAACAACGCTGGCAGAAATGCTCGATTACGGTGTGATAGCACCATCAGCAATGACTATAACGGAACATGAAGCATTATATGAGGCTGAGTGCATACAGAAAGTCCGCAAAGCAGCGCGTTTGTGCCGGGATCTTGAAGTGAATATCGCTGGTGCTGCGCTGGCTTTGGACTTGCTGGATGAAATAAACACATTGCGTGAACGATTACTGATTGTTGAATAAAAGACCATTTTTTTGAGAGATACGACGATGATGACTGTATTAGTGGCCAACGCGGCAGAGGCCAAAATCTTTAGCGCTGAGAACCGGCATGCGTCGCTGTCAGCAATCAAGCAGATAAAAAATCCCAGCGGGCATAGCCTGGAACAGGAACTGACCTCCGATCTTCCGGGCAGAATTATGTCTCAAGGAGGAGGCAGTCACAGTTATCAGGCAGCAGATACGCATAAACATCATGAGGTGGCGTCATTTGCAACCCTGGTTATTTCCTTCTTGCGGGATCTCCATGATGTCAGCAGTCTCGGCAATCTTGTCGTTATAGCATCACCGGATTTTTTGGGTGAGTTGCGTAAGTTAATGCCGGCCATGATTAGAAAACATATCATTCTGGAAAAAAACAAAGACCTCGCAGGTATGGAAAATCAAGAGATTGAAGCGCATTTGCGGGGTTATCTCCAGCGCGAGTTCATGCATTGATGGACATCACATTCATATTTTTTTATCGATGATTAACTGGGAGTGCCGGATGACTCATCTAGTGCACGTTAGATTGCTAACGACGCTTTTTTCAACTGAAAAAAGTGGGAGCGGAGACTACTCCAGCTTCTCGGCCAAGCCCTTGCTCGTAATTAAGCGTGTCGCGTCTGCGCCTGCGGCGTTACCTTCTTGGCTTGCCACGACACCATCCCCTATGGGTCAGAGTAGATGAGTCGAAAGCACTCTCAGTTATTACCCCTTCAGGGCTTGCAACCAGCATCAGCAAGTACCGGCGCCTGTTTTCCGGTTATTAACAGTCTTAAACAACTGGCTGATATGACTGAGACTGACTATGCCATTCTCAGACAATTTGTTGCCAGACAACAGCCAGAGCCCTACAAAACATTCAGGATCAGAAAAAAGTCAGGCGGCTTTCGTATCATCGCCATTCCTGATGAGAATTTGCTGAAAGTACAGCAGTGGATTTACCGGCAGATCCTCACTCTGGTTCGGCCAAGCCCGGTAAGTTATGCATTTCAGAAAGGAAAATCCATCCAGAATGCTGCCAGTGTTCATTGCGGCTGTCGCTGGTTGATAAAACTCGATTTGTATAATTTTTTCAGTGCGATTTCCGAGATTGATGTTTACCGGGTTTTTCGAAGCCTGGGTTACCAGCCGTTGATTGCATTTGAACTGGCAAGACTGTGCACCCGGCTGGGCAGTCTGACCGCTTTCCGGCGTCGGAACCGGTGGCAAATTGCCGATCATTATGCCGTTATCAGCCAATATCACGGGCAGCGAATGGGGCATCTGCCACAAGGCGCACCGACCAGTCCGGCCTTATCCAATCTGGTCATGGTGAATTTCGACAGGAAAGTTTTGTGTCTGGCGGCAGAGGAGCAATTAACTTACAGCCGTTATGCAGACGATCTCTGTTTTTCAACGCCGCTGAGGGATTTTTCACGAGCTCGGGCCAGGGCCTTCATCCATCAGATTTACCGGTTGATGCGATCCCATGGTCAGTCACCCAATATGAGCAAAACTGTCATCGTGCCCCCCGGTGCCAGAAAAATTGTCCTGGGACTCCTGGTCGACGGTGAACAACCCCGCCTGCAAAAGCAGGTTCGCAATAAAATCCGTCAACACATTTTCCATCTTAACCATGCTGACATTGGTCCTGAGAAGCACGCTCAAAAACGTGGTTTTCATTCCACTGCCGGGTTCAAAAAGTACCTCGACGGCTTGCTGTCCTATGTCAGCGATATAGATCCAGATCTGGAACAAACCTACCGCCATCAGTTAGCCGGTGTCCGTTGGCCGCTGGAAACCTGACAAATAACAGGAGAACCATAATGAAAAAACTATTTATCAGCCTATTAGTAACAAGTGCCGTCATTTGGCCGCTTCATGGCATGACCGACCCGGGTAAAGGATCAGGCAAGGGCCAGCAAAAGAGTGAACAGACCGAGCAAATACGGGAGCAGGAAAGAAAACAGGAACAAAAGCACAAAGAAGAATACCGCGGCGAACAGCAGGGGGACAGACAACAGGAGCAGATGAGAGATCAGGATCGTGAAAGACTGCGTGAGCATCAGGATGAAAGCCAGGGCATGAATCAACAGCGTGAGATGAAAACCGGGCAGGAACAAAAGGAATTGGGCAAGGGCTCAGAACAGGGACAACAATCACGTGAAAATCGCAGGAAATGGTGGCAGTTCTGGGGGGATGACCAAGAGTGAAATTGAGAACTTGATCGAGATCAAGACTAACGCTGAAAAATGAACTGTCCTGGAGTTAATCAGCTAAATTATTGAGTAGGTTAAAGAGAAATATTGAAGCTGTTGAAACGTGACTCACTGGACGGGAAGGAAGTAGCTCGGGATGAAATTTGTCATAGCATTGCCATTGTTAGTTTTGTGTCAGCAAAGTATGGCGCTGGCAGATGATCCTGAACAGACACCTGCCAAAAGCGGATTTCAGACAGGCAGTTTTGTCGTCACACCAGAGCTGGGTTTGACCGGCGTTTATGATGACAATATCTTCGCCACCCGCACGGACAAGCAAGCCGATCAAATTCTCATTTTTTCCCCGTCACTGAACATCAGTTCCGACTGGCAGAAACATGAACTCGACTTTTTTGCCAACGCGGATATAGGTCGATACCAGGATTACGACACTGAAGATTATGATGATTTCAGACTCGGTACTTCAGGCCGTTATGACCTGTCTGAGAAAGACAATCTTTTTGCCGGCCTCAGCTACAGTGAAGACCATGAATCACGTGCCTCACCCGACAGTTTTTTCGGTCGCTATCCAACCGAATTCAGTTCGCTTGATGCGCATGCAGGCACCGTCAGGCAGTTTGGCCAGTTTGCCATGCGTTTGGGCGGCACCTGGCAGCAACTTGATTTTGATGATGTGCCAACAGAGACCGGCATACTGAATAATGATGACCGGGACAGGGATATTTACGGCCTGGGCCTGCGGCTGACGCATAATCAGAACCCCACCATGAGCCCGTTTGTGCAGGCCATTTATGATCGCAGGGAATATGAAAACACCCCCGACGACAATTTATTTGAACGCGATTCGGATGGCTATCGACTGGCCGCAGGCTTTACATCGACGATCAGCCAGACGCTGAAATCAGAGGTCTATCTCGGACACCTTTGGCAACAGTACGATGAGGCAGCCTTCAGTGATATCAGTAAACCGGACTTTGGTGCTTCGCTTCGCTGGCTCAGCGGTCCCAGCACGCTCATTTCGGCCGCTGTGGAACGTGATGTTACTGAGACCACGCTGTTTGCCTCGCCCGGTGCTGTTGAAACCATCTACAGTGCTAACCTGCAACACCGGCTTTTGCCTTATCTGATCCTCAAGTCGCATATCAGCTGGAGTGAGTATGACTACCAGGAAATCAGCCGTGAGGATGATTATCTTGATGTGGGGTTCGGCCTGCAGTACGACCTGACCCAACATATCTATCTGTCCGGGGACTACCGCTATCTGCATCGTGATTCCAGTGTGGATTTTGACCGGCTTGAAAACTCACTCGATTACGACAGCCATCAGATATTTTTGAGCATTAATGCGAGGTTGTATCCGGTTCGGAATGAATTGGATACCAGCATGTCGCGGGTATGGGGTTCAGGCAAGGCAGCAGCATCCGGCCCTAATGGCTTCTATGTCGGTGGACAGCTTGGCCATAACACCCTTGCAACGCATAGCTCAGAACAGAGAACAGAAGGCGGTAGTGATGATGCCCGCTATGGTGAAGCCGGTTTCGCCGGTGGCCTGTTTGGTGGCTATGGCTGGAACCGCAATCACTGGTATCTGGGTCTGGAGCTGGAAACCGAAAACAGTGATGCCGACTGGTACCACCGCAAGAGCAAAGCCGACAGTCGTACATCCAGCCTGGAGAAAAACCAGACTGTCGGTGCCAGTGTGCGGTTGGGCAGGGCACTGATTAACAACAGTCTGCTTTATGCCCGAGTCGGTGCCGTCAGAACCGAGTTTGATGCTTTCTACCAGCTCAACGACGAGCCACAAAATGCCTATAACGATGAGTTCAATCTCAATGGTCTGCGCTTTGGTGTTGGCGTTGAGCTTGATCTGACAGAGCAATGGTTTGCCCGTCTGGATTACACCGTCACCAACTACGAAGACAAAGATATTGTTTCAACCGGCTTTAATGAAGACTATGCCATCCACGAAGCACTGTTCAATCTCGGCATTGGCTGGCGCTTTGGTGCCGTGCCCAGGCATCAGCTTAAAGTAGAACCTGATTCACTCGCCGGTCCTTATGCCGGTGTGCATATGGGCTACGGGATGACAGCCAGTGATCTGAGCGGTTTGCACCGAGACCAGAGCATGGGGCCCTATGATTTCAATGCCGAGTTTGCTGACCACGGCTTTACACCCGGAGTTTTCGCTGGCTATGCGGTTAACTGGCAGAGAATGCTGCTTGCTCTGGAGCTGGAAGGCGAAGTGACGTCGCTTGACTGGGAGCATGAACGTAACACCAACGGTGGCGGTGGACGTGATTTCTCGGTTGAGGTGGGTGAAACCATCGGGGCTGCTATCAAGCTCGGTTATATCCTCGACAGCGGTAGCGTTTTGTACCTGCGTGCTGGCCCTGTCAGAACCGAGTTCACTACCCAGTGGCGCAAGGGCAACAACGCTAATCTTGATATTGAGAGGGAGGACAGTCTCCATGGGTTCAGATTTGGTCTGGGTGCCGAAGTGCCACTGACAAAGCAAAGCTTTATCCGGCTCGACTATACGCGTACCAATTATGAATCCTATGACTTTGTGACGACCCACGGCGGTGGCAGTAATTCAGATGAGATGAGCTTCGATAGCTCAAGCAATTTGTTTCGGTTGGGGCTGGGGCTCCGGTTCTAGGGTATTCGCTTTTTAATAAACCAACCAACGGATTTTAATAATTATATAAGAATTTAATGTAATTCTTATATAACGAATCTCCCGGTCAGTTAAACCGGGTTTCTATCATTCCTCAGGAGGATGAATCATGAAAAATAATCAACTTCAGTTTCTAGCTAAAAGACTCACTCTGGCCGCCATGATCACGGCCAGTCTTGGGTTAATCTCGGTCAATAGCAGTCTGGCTGTTGCAGATGATCATGGCAGTGTCGACCACGGTAGCAGTGATCATGGACAGCAGAAGGGATCGGGCAGTAAAAGAGGAGAAGGTAAAGGTGCCGACGGCCGTGGTGGCGCCGATAGTGTTCGCGGCAAGATTTTATCGACGATGGATGATGACTCTGATGCACCGGCCTGGGCCCGGGGTAACCGCGAACTGAACCCGCACAGCAAGGGTACTCAGGGCAAACCTGAGGGGGCCGGCAGTAAAAAAGGGGATGAGTATGGCGATCTCTGGGTCATTCTGCGTGACGATAATGGCGACCCCATACTGGATGCCAATGGCCAGGTTCAACCCGTCATTATTGTTGATGGCTTGCCGGTAGTGGTTCAACTGACCGATCCTGATGGTGATGGTCACTATGAATTGCCTGCTGAATATGCGGATGCCGTGCAGGAAGTTGAATTGGGTCGGAGTAATGTCACACGCGCACCCAGTCATGTGATTTCTCATTCATTGGAAGAGGCATTGTCAAAACTGGATGGACTGACCCTGACCAGCGATATGTTGACTGAAGCCGGCATGCTGATCGTTGATGGTGCCACCATTGATTCACCGCTGGAAAATCTGGCCTTATATCAGGCATTGCTGACATCAAGCGATACGAATAACGATGGCTTGCTGGAAGTCAGTGTCGATTACAGTGGGGAGGGTGGCTCCGGTACTTATACTTTCCTGGTCCCCGAAAGTGTTCAGCTGGATTTAGCGGCTTCATTGCTCGCTGCCGGTTCAGATAAAACCGCCTCGTTGACTGTCGATCGCGTTATCACTGTCAGTCAGTTCCTGGAAGTCGACGATGAACTGAGCACCTTGCTGGCCAACTATGTTTACGATGGTTCCTCAATCACTTACGGCGCGACAACAACCTGGATTAATGTACAGGTTGACGGTATGGATACGCCCACCGATCTGAGTGATGATATTTATCAGTCGGTGGAAGTAAATCTTATTACCGGGGCCACAGTGACATATGACGGTCAGGAGATTTTTGTCCCTGGCGTCAGCTTCGAAACTGTGCCTAATACTGTCGATGAAAATAATGACGGGATTCTGGATACCAACGACACTAATGATCTGGATGGTATCGATGGCTTTACCCAGGCCACGGATGATGCATTACAAATCATTGAGTTTGTACATGATTACAGCGTAGAAGAGTAAACCGGTTCATGCTGACCGGCCTGTAGGTCGGTCAGCATTTGGTTTGCTGCTGAGTCCGTATCAAACTCATTCATCTTGATTTGAGTTTTCGCCCGTGAATGAGAGGTTCAGATGATTGCATTTGGTCCCGTACCCTCGAGGCGGCTTGGTCGCAGCCTTGGTATCAATAATATTCCTCCCAAACATTGTTCTTATTCCTGCCTGTATTGCCAGGTTGGCGAGACCCGCCGAACTGAAACAGTCAGACAAAGTTATTACAAACCGCAGTTCATTTTTGACTGTGTCAGAAACAAGGTTCAGGGCGTTTATGATGCTGGCGAGAGCATCGACTATCTCACCTTTGTGCCGTCTGGTGAGCCCACACTGGATGAGTACCTCACTGAGACCATCTCCTTACTTAAAGATTTGAAGATTAAGATTGCCGTTAACAGCAATGCCTCGTTGATATGGCGAAGTGATGTTCAAGAAGCCCTTAAGCTGGCTGACTGGGTATCGTTCAAAGTTGACACAGTGGATGAGTCAATATGGAAAAAAATCAACCGACCGGCAGAAATACTGAATTTTGACAGAATTCTGTCTTCACTCATGGACTTTGCCGAGGATTTTGACGGCCTGTTAACCACCGAGACAATGCTATTGGACAAGGTCAACACAGGAGACTCAAACATACTAAGATTGGCAGATTTTTTAGCGCATCTGCAACCAGGTAAGGCCTATATTGCCGTTCCTACCAGACCGGTAACTGAAGCCGGTTTCCGTGCTCCTGAGCCTGAAAAATTAAATGAAATCTTTCAGTATGTAAGCAAAAAACTGCCTCAGACTGAGTTACTGGTTTCAGAGGAAGAGGATTTCTTCTCAGCAATCGATAACAGCAATCCCGCCATTACACAAAGATATAATCCAGCTAATACTTAATAAAGCGCAGACCAGTTGAGATGCGATCAACAAAACTTGTAGCACAAAAAAGCCCAGCATAATTTAATATCAGGGTGAAAAAGATTTCATAAGAAATTATGAAACAAGCAGTGCATTTGATCTGCGTACTACGAATTCAACCGAGATGAAATAATAAGTCATCTTAGTGATTTTCACTTAATGCGTCTCTGAGCCAAAAACATTCTCCAGTGAGCTTACTGGGGAGTGGGTCTATCTTGATCCTGTTCGGACTTACTTCTATCCACTTCATGTTCATCAATCAGGCGCTGAAGCCTCTCCCGCATCAAAGCTTCATGCAGCTCGATCTGTCTTTGCTCATCCCTGAGCGACTTGAGTAAGGCACTGGCCATAAACACCATCAGGATCATGAACGGGAAGGCGGCGACGATAGAAACGGTCTGTAAGGATGACAAACCGCCACTCAATAATAAAACACCGGCCACGAGCACCTGAATCACGCCAAAAGTAAACCTCAGCCAAGGTTTGGGAACAAGCGCCCCTTTACCGGCGAACATACCCAGCACAAATGTGGCTGAATTGGCTGAAGTGATGACAAATAAAACAATTAAAACCAGCATCATGACGCCCGTCACTGCTGAGCCGGGTAAGAGCTCAAGCAATGCAAATAAACCAGCGCTGATTTCTTGTGAGACGGTCTCAGCAATTTGAGCGTTGCGAAACACTTCGAAATACAATGCACTGCCGCCGAATGTTGCAAACCACAGAGCACTGAGCAACACCGGCATGCCAATCACACCGAAAATAAACTCTCTTATTGTGCGACCACGTGAAATCCGAGCGATAAAAGTGCCAACAAAAGGGGCCCAGGATAGTCCCCACGCCCAGTAGAATATTGTCCACCGCTCAACCCAGTCTTCACCGGTATAGGGTGTCATAACCAGGCTCATTCCAATCAGGTTACCGAAGTAATCGCCGATGGCGTTGGTCATTGAGGCAGTGATGAAATCAGTCGGCCCGGCAAAAAACACGAAGACAAGAAGCAAGCCTGCCAGCCACATATTGAGATCACTGATGTGACGTATACCGCTCTCAAGCGGCGCCAGTGAGCAGAGAAGAAAGATAACACCGACGCCGGCCAATATGACGAGTTGCGAGGAAAGAGCAAACTCGATGTTGAACACGGATGATGCACCACTGTTGATTTGGAGCATTCCCAGGCCCAGTGTGGTCGCGACGCCAAAAACCGTGGATACCACGGCCAGCACATTAATTGCATGCCCCATACCGCCATCCACCCTGTCACCCAGCGTAGAGCGGAAAGCTTCACTGATGAGCCCGGGCCGTTGTTGTCTGAAACGAACATAGGCAATGGCAAGGCCGACAATCCCGAAATTGGCCCATTGATGAAATCCCCAGTGAAACAGAGAGTAGCGCATGGCAAGACCTGCTGATTCTGGAGAGTGGGGAGGGGCATTCCCAAACGGTGGCGATGCATAGTGGGTGATGGGCTCAGCCACGCCCCAGAAAACCAGACCCACGCCCATCCCGGCAGAAAAAATCATCCCAAGCCATGACAGATAGGAAAACTCTGGCGCCTCACCATCCGCGCCTAACCTGATTCGTCCGTAGTTCGACAACGCTATGCTGATGCAAAAAACCAGAAAGCCGGTCGTGACAGATAAATACAACCAGCCGAAGTGGCTAGTTGTGAAAGACAGAGCACGCTCAGCGGATATTGAAAACAAATCAGGGTATAGCGTTGCCAGAGCGATGAAACCTGATAACAAGGAAATCGAGATATAAAATACCCATCCGGGCTGTGATTGTGACACGGTATTAATCATTTCAAATCATCTATTTATCTCGTTTTTGTAAAGTTAAATGAGACGTATACCTGAAAAGCATTTCCTCAATTCGGGTTAGCTAATTGATTAAAACTATCAAGGTAAACAGCAGTGCCACTGACCAGAAAGATAATGCGCTGAAGGCCGTGTTCTGGATTTTCAGATTGCAGGCAAGCTATACCGCCTGATCAGCTGAATAGATTGAATGGGCGTTATACAATGTGCTACTTGTGTCGAAACTATTGCTGTTTAGTTGGTTTAACTTCGCCAATAGCGCCATCAGCACGGGCTTTAAGGTATGCGTAGAGATTATCCATACCGTTCATCACCGCCTCATTAGACTCCCAGGCGGGCATACTGCCTATCTGTCCAGTCTTACCATGGGTAACTACTTCAACAAACTGTTCTTTACTGATGACATTGAGGCTTTCCGCGAGATTGGGCCCGACCATGCCTTGTCCGTATGTGCCGTGACAACGCGCACACCAGTTCCGATAGAGCTTAAAGCCCTCATAACTGAACTCATCCAGCTTGTTACCATCAACAACCTGATATAAGCCGCCGGATGCCTGCATATCATCTGTCGAAGGGGTTGTCTCAGCATCTGTCATCGTTGAAGGAGCGGGGGACACGGGATTCTGTTCAGGCATCGTCTCGGCCTCAGCTTTTTTTGGCTCTTGGCTGGGTTGCTCAGCGACTGTCTCAACAGGCGAAACAGTGTCCGCCTTGTGACTGGTTTGAGATGAATCATCCTGGGTTGATTGATCACAACCAGTTTGAGATATGGTGAGAATCAGTAAAACAGGCATGCATAACAATAAACTGAATTTAGATTGGTTCATGAGTCGTTCCCTGAATAATCTGGCAGTAACTTCAAATTATCAGCATATGCTTACCTTGTGAAGCGGTTTATTTAACGTGGATCCTAAGACGACGGAACAACCATATTCAGAATTTGTGATTTGGGATTACTGATAGCCATTTAAGCAACAGAATTTAAAATCTGAACTCATCCGTTTGAATCTTACTGTACTACAGTTTTGAAGCCGAGATAATCGCTCATCAACCTGGACAAACCGTCCAATGACAACTTGTCACATAGTCAGGGAGCAGTCCCATGTCAGTGCGCAGCACTGGCGTTAAATGTCAGCTGTGATGAGATTTAGTTTTATAGGAGACAAAGAATTAGATTTGTAGTGACGACTACGATGAGATTGTCTGCCACTAAAAATGAGATTTTTTATCGGGCAAGACATTTTTGGTGAGATTTTTTGTTGTAAAAACATAAGTTCGATATTAGGACTTTATCGCTCTTCGCGCAAGAGGTTAGGGTGTCACTAAAGCAGTTAATCATAGTGTGTCGGAATTTTATTTTCCGCCAACATAGACAATAAGAATCATCATTAGCTTTAATTTCCTGAATAGTCTCTGAGAGAGACTCATTCACTGAAAATTGCCACTTCCAGCAACCCCATGCACCTTAAACAAATGGTAGGTCGTGCAGACCTGATTTATGAGGCATCGAATATGCATTTTAAATACAACTGTTCGGTTTGAACCGGACGTAGCCTCGCTTGGCTCTTTGCCTAGCGTTGATTGCTATCGTTATAGCGAGTTCAGTGCCAGTATTAACTCAAGATGAGATTTAAACTTTCAACTGCTAACGATAACGATTATCATTAGCTCTATTTTGTAGAGGTAATGATATGCGATTTGATAAAAAGAAACTGTTGGTGTTGATGGCATCAGCCTGGTTATCACCCGCTCTAGCAGCAAACTCGGCTGCAGAGCTTGACTCCATAGTCGTGAGTAGCGACTGGCTCGGCGAACCTACCGAAGAAAGCGTGAAAACTTATCCAGGCTCAAGGGAAGTGTTGACTGAGGAGGAGTTGCACGACAGAGGGGCGCTCAACCTTGAAGATGCATTGCGTGGCGTTAATGGTGTGCAGGTACTGGATGAGACAGGCACAGGTATTTTGCCCAATATCGGCATTCGTGGTCTGAACCCGCTACGAAGTGAAAGATTGCAGCTTTTGGTTGATGGTTATCCTATTGGCATTGGACCATATACCAACGTCGGTGTGTCATTATTTCCCGTGACATTGCCCAGCATCCAGGCGGTGGATATTGTTCGGGGTGGTGCCGCTGTTCACTATGGGCCCAACAACGTCGGCGGTGTGCTTAACCTGGTTACTAAGCCGATTTCCAGAGAATTTGAGCAGTCTATCCGTGAACGCATTACCATTGCTGAAGATACCGGTAATGCCTACTTCGACTCTTATTATCGCGCCTCAGGTTTTGTCACTGATGATTTAGGGCTACAGCTTCAAGTTAACCTGCAGGATGGTGAAGGCTTCCGTGACCATTCTGAAACGGATGTGCAGAATATCATTCTGGATGCCAAATATTATGTTGATGACAAAAACGAACTCGACATGCAGGTCCAGTATTACAACGTCAATGCTGAGCTACCCGGTTCGCTGAGCCCGAGTACCTACAGAGCAGACAGAACAGACTCACAGCGGCCATTTGATACCTACGATGCCGATATGCTGAGAGGGACACTCACCTGGACCTATAATCCGAGTAGTAATGTTGAGTTCCAGTGGCGTAATTTTGCCCATAAAGCTGACAGAACATTTGATTTCGCTCAGGGCCCGGGGTTTTCATTCGACCCTGCTTTAGAAGCTGACCACGTGGCCGATTCACCTCGAGTCTTTCATGTGTATGGCACTGAACCCCGGATTACCGTCAACCAGGGTAACCACACCTTCATGGCGGGAGCCCGTTTTGTTAAGGAACAAGTCAGTTTTGATGTTAACCGCTTGACCCTGGCGAGTAATGACTACAATGAGGTCCGTAACTGGAATTTCGATACCGAAGCAGTGGCACTGTATTTCAGTGATTCGATAGCACTCTTGGATGACAGATTAACCATTACACCGGGCGTGCGTTATGAAGACGTCAATACGGATTTTGAAGACAGAATTAACAATACCGAAGATGAAAATAATACTGACAAATTCCTGCCCGGTCTGACAGTGGGGTTGCAGGCAACGGATTCATTATTCCTGTTTGCCAATGCCCAGCGTTCCCTGGTGCCTGTACAAACAGCGCAGGTAACAAGGGAGGGCGATGTTGCTAACGAGCTGGCTTGGAACTATGAAATCGGTGCCCGTTCCCAAGTCACTAATAATGTGAGTGTCAGTGGCACGCTATTCAGAATCGATTATGACGATCAAATTCAGTTTAACCGAACTGACAGTGTGTTTGAGAACCTGGGTGAAACTCGTCATGAAGGTATTGAATTGACCGCCGATTGGCAGGCTACAAGCAATTTGGCATTAGGTGTTGGTTATACTTATCTAGATACCGAACAGCTCAATGGTGAAAACAAAGGCAATGAGCTGCCCAACGCGCCTGAACATCACATTTCAGCTCATCTGAATTATGTGAAAGGACCATGGCAGGCGAGTCTGACAGGCTTACATGTCAGTGAAAGCTACAGTGATGCGGCCAATACAGAAGAAGAAACAGCTAATGGTAGTGCCGGCGAGTTGCCTGCTTATACGCTGGTCAACACACGCCTGAGCCGTGACTTTAATCTGGGTGGCAACAATCTGGAAGTCGCTTTTGCAGTGAACAACCTGCTGGATGAAGAATATTACTTCAGAGGGGTTGATGTCAGTCCAATTGGCAGACTGCCTGCACCAGGGCGGTCATTCATCCTTGAGGGAAGCCTGGATTTTTGACGTTTCATTGAGCGTTTCTTAAGGAGCTCTTCAAACCCCGGGCATTAAAGCCCGGGGTTTTTTGTTTGTGGCAAATAATTTGAAGTCACAACAACCTGGTGTGGTAGTATATCCGCGTCTTGGGGGAGTAGTCTGCTCGCCTACCGGCGTTGAGATTGTCAACATAATTGAGCCCACATGGCTCATGGCAGTTTCGTGTCACAACCGTGACATAGACAAGACCTAAGGCAAATAGAGATCCCAATTGGCGGGAGGTCTCTGTTTGCCTTGGTTCTAATCCCGCCGGAGCAATTACATGGAAGCTTTTCTGACTTCGTCTATCACCGTTGCATTGGCTGAAATCGGTGACAAAACTCAGCTTTTATCTCTATTACTCGCTGCCAGATTCAAAAATAAGTTGGCTATTGTGGCTGGCATTTTGGTCGCCACTCTCCTGAATCATTTTGCCTCAGCTTGGTTCGGATCATGGTTAAGTCAATTCCTATCTGGCGGGTTGGGTAAAACGTTACTTTCTGTCAGCTTTATACTCATGGCGATATGGCTCTTGTTTCCAGATAAGGAAGATGAAGAGGCCGTCAAATACCACCACTATGGTGCCTTCATTGTCACGACAGTTTTATTTTTTCTGGCAGAGATTGGGGACAAAACCCAAATCGCGACTATTGCCTTGGCTGCGAATTATGAGAACGTCATAATTGTCACCGTTGGGACAACAATAGGAATGCTGGTAGCGAACGTACCTGTGATCTACCTAGGTGAAGCAATGATGAAAAAAATCCCGTTTGTTTATTCAAGAGTTATTGCGGCGATGGCATTCTTTATTGTCGGTATTTTTGTCTATTTCTCATAGATGAAAGCAGACAATAACATTCAATCCACCTTTATGACTCTGAATGCATCTATGTGATGACGATTGAGCCAGAACTTGAAGATGCTCAAATTCATAGTCGTTGGCCAGGTATCGTTCAGAAAGGTGAGCGCTCCAGAATCAACCAATATGACATTTAGTTAGGAATGAAGGTGAAAGGACTTAAAGCAGTTTTCTTATTGGCGGCATTATTGCTGCCATTCACAGTAGTAGCAGAACCAACAGACTCCTTCAGTAAGGCCGAAAGCTGATGATGGAGAAGGTCTACTTTGACCATCGGGAGACCCTCTACTGTGGGGCAACCTTTGATGAAAAGAAGCGTATTACCTTGCCTGTTGGCTTTCACACAGAAAAATACGTGAAACGTGCCAAAAGGGTTGAATGGGAACACGTTGTGCCAGCAGAAAATTTCGGCAGAACATTCGGCGAGTGGCGTGACGGTCATCCGAGCTGTGTCGACTCAAAAGGTAAAGCCTTTAGAGGTAGAAATTGTGCCAGCAAAATGAACAAAGAATACCGTTATATGCAAAGTGACCTTTATAACCTTTATCCAACTATCGGTGCTGTGAATGCTATGCGAAGTAACTATAACTTCACCATGCTTCCTGACGTGAAACCGGCCTTTGGATCATGCTTGGTAAAAATTGACTCTAGAAAGGTAGAGCCCACTATTGAAAGTAGAGGCCAGATAGCCAGGACTTACCTTTACATGGAGAAACGCTATCCTCGTTATAAGATGAGTAAAAGCCAAAAGCAATTGATGCTCGCTTGGAATAGAGAGTATCCGGTTACAAGCTGGGAGTGCGTGCGTGCAGATCGCATTCGCAAAATTCAGGGCAATACAAATGTCTTTGTTGACATAAATCAATGTTTCAAATTTCTAAATAGATGATCATGGATTTACTGAAAATTCGAAAAGAGAGCAAAGCAAATGAAATTCAATAGTGTGAAATTCGCGTTGGCAGCGACCTTAACGACAGCCATTATTTGGGTTATCTGTAGCTTATTAGTATTTTTATTACCCCAAGCAACTATTATGGCCTCTGGCGATATGTTCCATATGGATATTCAGGACATGATGTGGTCATTAACATTATCAGGGTTCATTAAAGGTCTTATCCTTTGGTCTTTGTCTGTCGGACTGAGTGCATGGATATTTGCGGTAATCTACAATCGTCTTGATTCTTAATTAAACCAAGTGAAATTCTAATGACCCGGGTTCTACCCCGATTTTGCGGACACTTCAAAGAAGCCTGATAATGGGCAAAAGGAGTGTTTATGTCAAAGAGAAGAAAATACAGCCCCGAGTTCAAACAGGGTGCTGTTGAGCAAACCCGGCAGCC
>NZ_VENF01000022.1 GCF_009711715.1 Methylophaga sp.
CAACCATGAATACAAATTTTGGACTTTTACCTGCCTGTTTAAGTTGTGTACAAATACACTGGTTTTCAATTCATTGTTTAAATAGACGTCGCGTTCTGAATTTCATTTATACGTCAATAAAAATGGCCTCTGACAACTTCATATGACCCAGATTGCAATTAATTGAGCACTCACAAAATTGCAAAGTTAGTTTTCTGAAAGCATTCAGCCATGCTCGGTCGTCGTTCAGAGCCGATCCTGAGTCGGGCTGTCGTTGAAGATGGATTGAAGTCCTCTTTGAAATGTTGAAAAGCTTTATGTCGAAAGCAGTGATTACTGCGGTTATTTGACAAATTCATCAGTTACAAAAGCCAAATGTAAAAGCCCCTCAGCATGGCTTTACACAAATAATTAAAGAATCATTGTCGTTGACACTTTACGACGTGTGACATGGAATACAACAGTAATAGAGTAATAGCCAAGCATTATCAACACTCGAACCATTCCATGAGCTGTTATATTAAACCGGCATCCTAACTCTGAATACAGTGTGGGCACTATCTGAAAAAACTGTTATTTGTCCATTATGTGCTTCGATAATTACTTTGGTGATGGCAAGTCCAAGGCCTGCACCTTCGCTATCACTGCTTCTGGATGGAACCACCCGATAAAATCTATCAAAGACTCTTTTGATATGATGACTTGGAATTTGTTCACCTGAATTAATAAATTCAATTTCTACACAATTCTTTTCAGGTTGGCTAATGGTTACTTGAATTGTGGAACCCGAGGGTGTGTGACGGATAGCGTTTGAAAGTAGATTTGAAAACGCTCGCCGCAAAAGCTCTCTATCTGCATGGATAGAAACATTGTCTCCTTCGAGGGTAAGGTTGATCTGATGTTCAGTAGCCAAAGCATCAAAAAATTCGAATAATTCACTTATCTCATTATTTAAATCTATAACTTTAAATATAGGTTTAATGAGGTTGTTGTCACTCTGGGCTAACCAGAGCATTTCACTTACCATTTTGGCCAAACGCTCATGCTCTTCTAAATTAGAGTAGAGCAGTTCCCGACATTCATCGAGCGACCGTGTTTGGGCTAAACCGACTTGGGTCTGGGTAATAATATTAGTCAGTGGGGTTCTCAGTTCATGTGCAATATCAGCAGAAAAATTTGATAGCCGTTCAAAATCTTCCTCTAAATGCTGTAGCATCTGGTTAAATGATATGGCCAAGTTTCGGAGCTCAATGGGTAAAAGAGTGGGGTTGAGTCTCTCATCCAATTGATGAGTTTGAATATTTCTGATTTGTCTGCTCAACATCTTAAGAGGTCTGTGGCCTTGGTATATACCTAACCAGGTTGCACCGATTGTGATAATGCCAATAGCAAACATCATTAACCACATTTTCACGGTGAATTTATCGAGAAATTGCTTATGGAAAGACATATCCATCGCGCTATCACACGATAACTCTTACCGTCGACAGAAATTTCTGTGACAAACCCTCGATAAACGCCGCCATCGAGTTGCCAATTTTTTAATTGCGTCTTATCGGTGATTTTGGTGGCATCAAAATCGTTGAGCTGATATAAAAAATCACCGCCTTGGGAGAGAAATAGTTGTTCTCCGGTATCGGCGTCAACCCTAAAATAGACACCATGATGCCCTGATACTGCATTGGACAGTGCCTCTTGAGCCAAGCGCATATTACCATCAATGCTGTCGAGTCTACGCTCGACACTACCAGTGACTACCAGTAACTCTCCAAGATATTGGTCTGAAAAATGTTTTTTGACTGATTCCTGGATCAGAACAACGCTTACGATCAAACTCAGCCCTATTGCTGAGCCAGCAAAAATCATCAACCTTAAGGTCAATGATAGTGTGCTCAGCTTATAACTGTTCATCGGGCTCGATCTCGTCCTCAAACTTGTAGCCCATCCCCCTGATGGTATGAATTAATTTGTGATCATGGCCATCGTCAATTTTTGCTCGCAGTCTTCTCACCGCCACATCAATTACATTGGTGTCGCTGTCGAAATTCATATCCCAGACTTCTGAGGTAATCAAAGATCTTGGCAGCACTTCACCCTGTCTTCGGATAAATAGTTCTAGCAATAAAAATTCTTTTTGGGATAAGGTGATACTTTTGCCTGCCCTACTCACTTTTCTTGATGGAATATCAACTAGCAAGTCAGAGATTTTGACTTGTTCAGACACCGTCGACTGGCTCCCTCGGCGTAACAGGTTTCTCACTCTGGCCAAAAGTTCAACAAAAGCAAAGGGTTTAACTAAATAATCATCTGCCCCCAATTCCAACCCTTTTACCCTGTCATTGATACTGTCTCTGGCAGTCAAGAACAACACCGGTGTTTGCATACCCACTTCACGCAGGGATTGAAGAATTTTCCAGCCTTCGACATCTGGCAACATCACATCGAGTATGATCACATCAAACGACTCTGTCATTGCATGATGATGCCCATCCAGGCCGTTTGAAGCTAGAGTTACCAAAAAGCCCGCTTCAGTTAAACCCTGTTTAATGTAATTACCCGTTTTCGGCTCGTCCTCAACAACGAGTATACGCATTCATTATCTCCCGAAAGTCAATGAAGAAAGCTACTCCGTCAGAAATGTAATGACTCAGCATACCCGCTGTACAGTTCAAGGTGATTACATTTTTGTCATCAATGGGTCATGTCAGCGTAATCCGTGATGCACTATCCTCTCCTTAACTACTAGAAAACCAAACCACTATAAGTAGTTCAAAATTAAACAAGGAAACCTGCAATGAAAAGAAAAGTCACACACATACTCTTGGCACTGTTTGCCCTTCAAGTACCTGTTATTGGTTATGCCCATGAAAAAGGAAATCATGCGTCTGCTGATAACCAAAAGCCGAATTGCGAGACCATGCAAAACATGGATCGCAGCAAAATGGATATGAATGATCCTGACATGCAAGCCATGATGCAGAAATGCATGAACCATGACATGAAAGGGAACCATATGGACAATGAAAGTAAAGCCGATAAAAGCGCTTCTGAAACAGAAAAAAGCTCTGTGTCACACAAACATAAGAAATAAAACTGATTAAACTGGAGACCCCGATTGATGAGGATGGGGTCTCCACATTATAGGTCGACACAAATTTATCGCATCTGCAATCAAGAGAAACTCTGCACTTTTACTGGGTAGATGAGCGCCGGTTAGTGTCAATCCCAGAGATCGCAATTATGCTAAAGTCTTTGACTCGAAGGTGTCAGCCGATCTCTTGATAGAACAAAAACCATTACTACAGCCGGTCACGTAGCCAGACCGAACACTTTAAAGAGTTCTCAGCCTGAAACTCCATGAGTATGGTTGAGCATTACGAATCAGTTGGATGAAGATACAGGGAGTAAATAATGTCAGCTCATAATGATCATAGCACTCATTACCAAAAAAATAGTTTATCCCTAACTGGTACTGTTGCCCTCGGCACCGGTGTCATGATTGGTGCCGGGATTTTTTCCTTAACCGGGCAGATGGCGCAGTTAGCTGGTTCTGCGTTTCCTTTTGCATTTCTTGCAGCTGCTATCGTCGTCAGTTTCAGTGCGTATTCTTATATCAAAATCTCTGATAAATATCCGTCCGCTGGCGGTATCGGTATGTATCTGCATAAGATGTATGGTCACTCGCTTACTACAGCTTTTCATGCTCTGCTGATGTATGTATCGATGGTCATTGCTCAGAGCTTTTTGGCCAGGACTTTCGGCAGTTACACATTGCAGCTATTTGACGTCAAACAAACTGCATTCTGGGTACCCGCTCTGGGTGCCGGCCTGATAGTGGGTATATTTGCGATCAACCTGGCCAGTAACCGTTACATACAAGGCACCGCCTATTTTCTGGGCATAGTCAAGATCGCTGGCATTCTGGTGTTTGGTGTCTTAGGCATTTATTTGATGGTAAATTCAGGTCAGGCACTGGAGTCTGAAATCAGTCTTGTTGCAACAGAAAATGACTGGACGGCTTTTATTGCTGCAACCGCTCTCGGTGTCTTAGCATTCAAAGGGTTTACTACTATCACGAATAGTGGCTCAGAAGTTATCAATCCTCGATTGAATATTAGCCGAGCCATCATTATTTCGATCGCGTTCTGTATCGTCATTTATGCACTTGTTGGCTGGTCTGTGGCTGGCAATTTATCTATTGATGAAATCATCGTCGCTCGCGACTATTCTCTTGCTGCGGCAGCCAGACCGGCGGCCGGCAATGTTGGTGTCTGGTTTACAGTAATAATCGCCATTGTTGCTACAGCAGGGGGACTAATGGCGAGTGTCTTTGCCGTCTCTCGCATGCTGGCAATGCTGACTGAAATGAAGTTGGTCCCGCACAGTCACTTTGGCATGCCAGGAAGCATTCAAAAACATACGCTTGTATATACCGTTGTACTGGGGCTCATCTTGACAGTGTTTTTTGATCTGAGCCGTATTGCCTCGCTTGGCATACTCTTTTATCTCGTTATGGATACCGCAATTCATTGGGGTGTCCTCAAGCACCTGCGAAAAGATATTGGAGCTAACCCACTAGTTCCTACATTAGCTATCTGTCTAAACCTGATCTTACTTACTGGGTTTGCAGCAATTAAATGGCAGAGCGACCCATTAGTCATATGGGTTGCCCTTGCAGTGATGGCAGCAATCTGGCTTGTCGAATATTACTTTTTAAAAATTGTTAATGGTGATGTTCATGAACATTGACTTGGCTGGAAATAGCATGAAATCTTGCAATTTACGACTCATCAAATTCTTAACGTTATCTCTCATTGCTATAGCCATCTTATTGTTGCTATTTATCTATTCCGGCTTATATCCAATGGGTGCAGACACGCCGCATAACAAATTCACGTATTGGGCTTTGGAAACACTGCGAGATCGTTCCGTAGCAAGAGCAGCCAGTAATATTAAAGTACCTGAAAACATATCTTCATCAGAACGTTTACTCAGAGGTGGGCCTGATTATAATGAAATGTGTGTTTCTTGCCACTTAAGCCCTGGTAAGTCGGAAACTGACTTTACAAAAGGGCTCTATCCCTCCCCGCCCAATCTAACAGAAATACCTGAAACAGCGTTTACCAAAGCACAACATGACCAGCGTCGTTTCTGGATAATCAAGCATGGTATCAAAGCTTCAGGCATGCCCTCTTGGGCTCCCGGACATGATGACCAACGAATTTGGGATATGGTTGCTTTTCTAAAAAAACTCCCCGAACTTTCCCCTGAGCAATACCAGATCTTAACTTCAAGAGATGCGGAAAATAGTAGTCATGCACATTAATTTCGGCTTGAGAGTATTAATCCCATTCTCTGAATTGTTTGGCTGACTCAGCATGTTGATTACTCTTAACGGATACAAAGGCTTTTCCCTTGAAACGAAGTGATAATTCTTCACAGCAGACAAAAGCAGAGAGACTCAACCAGCACTGTGGGTGCATGACTCTTGATTGGTCGACAGTCAAGCTTAATCTTACTCAGCTGTTAGGTGATGATGCTGACAAGATCCTATCCGGTTCTACCCTGCGCCAATTCTTCTCCAATGTCGCTGTGTTTGTCCCCGATTCTGACCTGAACCAAATGCTGACCATTGTTCAGGCCATTGAGGCTACAGCAGCGCTGCCCGACTATCAGCGAAAAGTCCTCTCATGGGCGCCAGAAAGTGCGCATTACAACCCAGGACAAGCCGGTGCTTTTATGGGCTTTGATTTCCACCTCGGTAAGGACGGTCCCCATCTTATCGAAATTAATACTAATGCCGGTGGCGCTTTCCTGAATTCAATTTTGGCACAGGCTCAATCAAAATGCTGTGGTGGCTCAGTGCATGCGTCCTGGGCTGAAAATTTCGATGAAGCGGTAATGGCCCAATTCATAAGCGAATGGCGTGCCCAGCGTGGCAGCGGGCAACCGGAAAGAATAGCCATCATCGATGATGCACCTACAGAACAACACCTGTATCCAGAATTCATACTGGCGCAAAAGCTTTTAAGTAAAAATGGGATCGATACGGTGATCCTTTCCCCCTTTGATGTCAGATATGAATCAGGGGGCTTGTATTGTGATAATCAACGAATTGACATGGTTTATAACCGCTTGGTTGACTTCGGTCTAGAAGCGCCTGAGCATGCTGCTATTCGTTCTGCTTGGTTAGAGGGCAATGCAGTCATCACTCCGAACCCACATACGCACGCTATGTTCGCAGATAAACGTAATCTGGCAGTGATGTCAGATCAGCAGAACCTGATAGATTGGGGCTTAAGCCCTGAACATGCTGAGTTACTTCAAAATGGTATTCCACACACCGTGCGGGTGACAGCAAGAAAAGCAGAGTCGCTCTGGCAACAGCGTCGACAGTGGTTTTTCAAACCAGTGGCAGGTCATGGCAGCAAAGGTGTTTACCGAGGAAGCAAACTTACCAAAAGCACATTTGCCCGAATTCTTGAAAGTGATTATGTTGCTCAAGCGTTTGTACCGCCTTCAGAACGCATGGTTGTGGTTGACGGTGAGCGAAAAATGCTAAAAGTCGACGTGCGTTTATATACTTATGGTGGCTCTCTACTCTTGGTAGCGGCCAGACTCTATCAAGGTCAGACCACCAATCTACGAACGCTGGGTGGCGGGTTCGCGCCCATACTCACACAAAATAATTAACCTCAAAACCGATAAACCATCACCTCTGCTCTAAGCCCGTTTTATAGATGATAGGCGAGCCTTAATGGCAACTATCAGTCTGTATGCTTCAATCAGGTTTGCCTTGGTCTTTTTCTCTTGGCCAATCGGCAAACGCAATGAAATACAGAAAAGCGAGATTAACAAAAGGAATCAGGATCAGGAGCCCTACCCAACCGGGATACCCCGTGCGCTGACAAATCCGCCATGCTGGAATAACAACCACAATGGCAAAAACTAGCATCCACAGCCAATGCCCTGTCCACATTGTGTTGCCAAACATGTTATCTCCCATCATAGTAAAGCCCTTGATATTGAATACTTGTTAATAACAATGATGACACAGCTGCACCGATGTATTTGCTATGCTTCACGTCTCATTTCCTGACATAAATAATACTTACAACCATAATGAAGATATTAGCAGCCTTTCGGGCTATACATTCCTGTTTTTATCGGTTAGGCCATACTAAATATCATACCTTTGGGGATTCACTGGCTTCTTGCCAGATCAATTAATTATGTTGATAGAATCCATAATTTAACGATTATCGTCATGACACTGAATATTCATCTCAAGCCCGTCAGCCCTGCTGCAATTACTGTGATGATGCTGTGGGCATTGTGCTACCCACTTATTAAGCTCAGTCTGCTTTTTGCTCCTGTTATGTTGACAGCTTTTTTACGTGCCATCCTCGCTGGTTGTGTGATCGTACTCATTGCTCACCTTACTAACCGCGCTTTTCCAAAGGGTTATCGACTCTGGGTCTATATAACAACAATAGGCCTCACCGCGACAAGTCTGGGTTTATGGGGCATGTTTTATGCTGGCAGTTTGATTGATCCCGGGCTCGCAACTGTCATCACTAATACGCAACCACTGATTGCCGGTATTTTGGGCTGGTATTTCCTGAAGGAACGAATGACCGCTGTCCCTTTTATTGGTACTGTTATCGGATTTATAGGAATAATCATCATTTCTTTGAACAGCCCGGCCCAGAGTGAGAAGCAAATTCTATTGGGAATAGGCTTCGTGCTAATGGCATCGGTTGGTGTTGCTATTAGCAATGTCTTACTTAAGAAAATTGCTGGTCAAGTCGACGTGCTTTTTGCAATGGGATTCCAGTTACTCATTGGTGCCATACCGCTTGGTATTTTGGCTTTTTACACAACCAACCCGGACTCTTTAGACTGGAAAATGGATTACACCTTAATTCTCCTTGCATTGGCATTATTGGGAACTGCACTCCCGTTTATTTTATGGTTCTGGCTAATGCAACATGCACCACTTTTCAAGCTTAACGTATATAACTTCCTCACCCCCGTGTTTGGCATATACCTTGGTCATACCTATTTTTCAGAGTCATTAACTACCATTCAATGGCTTGGAGCAACATTAATTATTACGGCTATCTCCTTAGTCACAGTCATAAATGGAAAAATAAAACCTGCTCATTAACACGGATTCAGGTTTTATTGTTGAGTGCCTCTATATTTATTAAACTTAATAGTTCAGTTAAGCATCTCCATCAGTGTATTGGGCTGGTATTTCTTGAAAGAGCGTAGGGGAAAATCGAACCTTGGTACGTTGAGGTAGTGAAAGTTCACCCGCATCAAGTGAACTATATGCGACAAATGAGAAATGCACAGAATCAAGCTATTGTTGAAAACTTCCGTTCGCAGTCCCAATACCGAGCAGATAATCAGCAAAATAGTAAACCATTGCATGATGAGAAAGAAGTTGTTGCATACCAGCACTGGCAACAATTATTACGACGTTAGCTAATCAGCTATTTTCCATCTTTTGATAGTCACAATGATATATTCATCGCCCTTATTCATAATAAGTAAGCTCTGAAATAACTCTTGATTTAATCTTCTTTATCGGTGGCTTGTGATTAGGCTATTTTAAACGTCGCCGAAAAACGGCTAATGCCAAAATCAACATTGGAACTGCAATTGCGAGCAGGCTTAAAGTTTCATCCCACAACTCCATCCAACCAGCGCCTTTTAAGAAAATGCCGGTGATAATGTCCATGTAATAACGCAATGGACTCAGGTATGACAAAGCTTGGAGAAATACTGGCATCGACTCCACTGGTGTCAGGGTGCCGGACAGGAACATTACTGGAAATAATCCAAAAAATGACAATAACAGTGCTTGCTGCAGGGTGCGGCTATAGGAGGCAATCAGTACCCCGAGGGCGATGGCACTCAACAGAAAAACTCCAGTAAGGGCCAAAAATAGCGCCAGACTACCACGCAATGGCACATCGAAAGCGCGCACAATTAACAGACTGGGAAACACTGACAGTATTCCCATAATCATGGTTGGGGTAAGCTTGGCGAGAAACAATTGCATGGTTGAAATTGGCGTCACCAACAGTTGCTCTATGGTGCCCCGCTCCTTTTCTCGTACAATACTCGCTGCCGGATGAATCACGCCTACCATCATTCCAGCCAATGCAATCATTGACAGTACCATGAAGTTCGCTGTGGTCAGCTGCGGGTTGTACCATATGCGTGTGACCGACACCACATTGGTGTCCCGTGATTGCGGAAACTGTTCCCGAACAAATGCGTTAACTATGCCTTTCGCGTAATACAGCGAATTAGCAGCAATATTGGAGTCAGTGCCATCCTGCAAAAACTGAACTTTCGCTTGGTTCCCAGCACGAACACTACGCTCAAAACCTGGCGGTATGACGAAGATGGTAGTCACCTCACCGCGGGTTAAATGCCTCTCCGCTACCGATACGTCATTTTCCTGGTGCTTAAGATCGAACGACTGGCTTAACGCAAATTTCTGTAGCAATGTGCGGCTCAGCACACTGCGATCCTGGTCGACCACCGCCATTGGTACATTCTCAACATCGAAACTTAAGGCCATGGCGCAGATTACGACTTCAATAGTGTATAACCACAGTATCAATCCTAGAATCACTCGATCACGAAAGAATTGGATCGTTTCCTTGCGAAGAAGACCGATAAATGCAACAGGCATCAGGCTACCTTCTGTTTCATGCGACAAGTGGCAAAGATAAACACCACCAACGTGTAAATAATCAAAAGCAGCAGATTAGGTATAACCGCCTCAATGCCGAGGCCTTTTAATAATATGCCTCTCGACACCTCCATAAAATAGTTGGCGGGAAATAACTGGCTATAAAGTTGCAGACCGAAAGGCATGGTGAAAATGGGGAACAAGAAGCCAGAAAAAAGAAATGATGGCATCAGTGTGATGATCAGGGTAAGTAACATGGCGGCAAGCTGAGTTCTTGCAATGGAGGAAACCAGCAAACCAATGCCCACCGTCGTGAAAACATATATTAATGATGCGAAGAATAACAACGGTAGGCTGCCGGCAATGGGAACCTTAAACCAGGCAAACCCGACCAAGATCACCATCAATATCTCGAGAAAAGCCACTGATGCATAGGGCAGAAGTTTCCCCAAAATGTATTCACTGGAATGCAGAGGCGAGGCATAAATTTGAGACACGCTACCCGTTTCTTTTTCCCTGACAATTGCCAACGCAGTCAGCAACGGTGGAAAAGCCATTAAAATGACTGCAAACAGTCCCGGGACGACAAAAGTAATGCTACTTAGGGACGGGTTGTACCAAACGCGGGTTTCGACTCCAACCAAATCAGGTTGGGGCTTGGGAAAGCTAGCAACCACGGCATCAATATATGCCAAGCCCAACCTGGCGATCACCGGATAACCACCATCAATAATGACCTGCACTGGAGCTGGCTGGTTGCGTAATACTCTCCGGCTAAAGCCTGATGGAATAACAATACCTGCGCGTATTTGGGAGCGCTGCATGCTGCGTTCAAGATCGTGGGTACTGTGACTGTATTCGATAATTTCGAAATAAGGGGAGCTCGCAAAACGGTCGACCAGCATGCGACTCATAGGTGTATTGTCCTGATCGTAAATACCCAGGGCCAACTCATCCACATCCAAGTTTATGGCATAACCAAATAAAAACAGCATAATCAGGGGCATGATCGCAGCCAGTACTATAGTCACCGGATCCCTTACCAATTCACGGGTTTCCTTAGTCAGCAATGCGGTCATACGACGGTAATTCATACCACACCCCCGACCTGTTCAGCGCTAGTGGCCCGAGCAACCGCTTGGAGAAAAAGCGTTTCCATATCGGTGTCTGGCGCCAACGCCAGGGAATGGGCAAGTTCATCCCGGGTACCATGGGAGATCAGTCGGCCACTCATCATCAGTGCCAATCGATCGCAGTACGCAGCCTCATCAAGATAATGGGTCGTCACAATTACCGTCATCCCGGCAGACACCAATGTTCTGATAACATCCCAAAAACGGTATCTAGATATGGGGTCAATGCCGGAGGTCGGCTCGTCGAGAAAAAGTACCGCTGGCTGGTGCAGAATGCTGCATGCAAGTGCCAGTCGCTGTCGGACAGCACCGGACAATTCGGTAGCTAAGGTTTGTAGTGGCACATTCAAACCAGTCACTGAGCTAGCCCAATCTATGGCAGTTTGCGCAACCTTGCCCGATAAACCGTAGAGGTTGGCAAAGAAAGCCAGGTTTTCGGCAGCAGTCATATCCAGATAGAGCGAGAACTTTTGAGACATATAGCCGATTTGACGTTTCAAGTTGCGGTTTGTTGTACTCACGGCCTCACCAGCAACAACCGCGCTGCCTTCGCCGATGACAGCCAACCCGCAAAAGGCCCGGATCATCGTGGTTTTACCTGCCCCGTTAGGCCCCAACAGAGCCAATAGTTCACCACCGTCAACCGTCAATGAGACCCCATCAACGGCAGTAAAATTGCCGAACCGGATGCTAAGGTTTTCCGTTCGCACGCCGCTGTTATATTTTTTAGGTGCAAGCGTAGTCAGATCTAGAGGTTTTTCGCCAAACTGTTCACCACTATGCAGAACAAACAAGTCCTCAAGCTTTGGTGCAGCTGGTTTAACCGTGATATTCGTGCGGAGCTCGCTAGCGACTCGTTTTTCAAACTCAGCATCATCGGTAACGCAACGGAAACGATCCGGCAGCCTCTGTATGGAATGTGTCCCCTGTATACGACGCAGCGCTTTAGCGACAACTTCCTCAGGTGCGGTAGCTGAATCAAAGGAAATGCTGAAGACCCGACCTTTGAGTTGTTCTAACAGTGAGTCCGGCGTTGAGTCCGCGAGCAACTTGCCGTCTTGCAACAGGAGCACGCGGTCACAGCGCATTGCCTCATCCATATAGGATGTGGCAACGATAGTGGTTACCTCCTGCTGCCGAAAACGATCTAGCATCTCCCATAACTGTCGCCGCGACAGAGGATCCACTCCCAACCCTGGTTCATCAAGAATGAGTAGTTCCGGCTCATGAACTAAGTTAGTACAGAGTGAAAGCTTTTTTCGCATGCCGCCGGAGAGTTGACCGGCGGGTCTCTGTGTAAATGCAGTTAGGCCCGCCATCTGCAATAGCGTGTTACGGCGTAGTTGGTATTGCTCGTTAGTTACGTCATGAAGTCGGGCAAAAAACTCGAGGTTTTCATCTACGCTCAACCGGTCATATAAAGTAAATCCCTGGGACATATAGCCGATGCGTGTGGCGATTTTCTTAGACTGGCGGCGCGAATCATAGTCAAATACTCGACAGCTGCCGCTGCTGGGATCGAGGATACCCGCTAACATCTGCAACAGTGTAGTTTTCCCAGCACCATCGGCGCCCACAATACCGACTCGAGTCCCTCTTGGTACAGTGATGCTGATATTAGCCACCGCCAGGTTCTGTCCAAATCTTCGTGAGAGATCTATAGCCTGTAACGTGATCGATTCAGACATGCTTATTTCAGCTTCCTGGAACCATTAGCAGTTCTGGCCATTCTGCGGTCGTATCCCAGCGTATCCAGGCATCTGCAGGCATGCCCGGCTTTAATTCATTATCTGTATTATCCAGTATCAATGTCACACCATAGACCATCCGCTGACGTTCGTCTGGCATATGTATGTCTCGTGGTGTGAATTGGGCAAAATCATCGATACGGCTGACCTTGGCAGTGAAATAGCGCTCAAGACCATCGACACGAATTCGGGCATCATCACCCAAGTTTATGCGATTCAGGTTATGTGTCGACACATAGACTTTTAATTCCAGCCGACCGAGATCAACAATAACTGCCAAGGGTTGACCAGCAGATACGATCTCACCTGTTTCCACTGCACGAATTAACACGGTACCCGATAACGGGGCAGTAACCTCGAGCTTATCCCGTTGCGATTCAGCCAACGAGACTCTCGCGTTGGCGGCTTCAACTTGGGCGTTGAGCGATTTACGCTGGTTTCGCAAAACTTGCAATTGCCCCTGTGCTTCTTTGACGGCATTTTCAGCTGTATCAATGTCATGCTGCGAAGCCAGTTTTTTTGCTTGTAATGACCGGACTCTCTGCAACTGACGTTCCGCAGTTTCAACATGGTGGCGCCATGTACTAAGTTGGTTATCAATGGCAGCGATGTTTTCCTTGAGTGATGTGAGTTCCGCCTCTGTCGCCCGAATTAGGTCTTCTGCATCTGATGGATCGATCTCGACAAGTACGTCACCCGCTGTGACAGATTCACCTTCCACCAGGCTATGCTGCAATACTCGTCCCTCCCGTTCAGCGGCAACCTTCACATCACGCCCCTCAATATGCCCGTTGCCATAGACGAACCCCTCTGGTAACGGAGTTCTGTCAGTCAATAGAAAGAAGGCGTAGGAAGTGACAGCAATTAACACTATTACCATGAGGGACCAGATCCATGATTTCTTTTTCACCATTCTTCTCCATTCCAACTATAAACTTGTTCTATAGCCAACGCTTTAAACTTGAAGCAACTACACCCGCCATCCTGGAGCGAATACCTCGCTTGAACCATAAATTTAAAGAGACTCTTTCAGCCTGGCTAATATCATTGAGAAATTGGTTCTTAAGCGTTGTGCTTAAATGTTTATTGGCACTAATCAAGCTCAGTTCGTAATTAATGAATAAACTACGATAATCGAGGTTGGCAGTTCCAATTAGAACCCAGCTACTGTCAACAACCACAGTTTTTGAATGAAGTACTCGAGGTAAGTATTCGTAGATCTTGATACCGCTTGCGAGCATCGGGGCGTAAAGACTTCTGGATGCCCAGATGGCAATACGAATGTCACTTTTTCGTGGAACTAATAACTTCACATCAACACCTCGGTTCGATGCTTTAACAAGCTGATTTATAATGTAGGTGTCTGGCACGAAATAAGGTGTTGTGATAAATATTGTATTTTTGGCTCGTTTAAAAATAGCTGCATATTCACACCTCAACCGGTATCTGCAAGCCAATGTGTGGTTATGAAATAATTGGCTTCCGCTACTAATCTGCTTCGGCAGTTCACGCAAGTGACCTGTCCAGAATAGATCAAATAACTGCGATGCTTCCTTAGCTTTTATACCCGTGAAACTGATGTGCGTATCTCTCCACCGGTAATCTCCATATATTTTTTTTGAGTTTTCCTTGTGAATATTAAAGCCACCTAAAAAAGCAATATTGTTGTCCACTACTAACAGTTTTCGGTGGTCCCTGCGGTTATATCGTAATGGATGCTGCCAGCTCCAGGGATGAAACCAATGCAGCTCCACACCGCTATCTCGCAAAGCTTTAATCAGCTCCTGTGATGACCAGCGAGCCGACCCCACCGCATCAAGAATTACTCTAACCTCAACTTTATTTCTTGCCCTCTCCACAAGAGCATCCACAAAAAGCTTTCCTACCTGGTCATAAGCAAAAATATATGTTTCTAGTTTTATCGTATGCTGGGCTTTTGAAGTCGCAGATAACATACTTTCATAGAGGTCATCACCTTCATCAAAGACAATAAATTCGTCTTCAGACTCTTCAGGAAGAGCGATAGATGAGTCGCAACCATTCATGATTATTCTCGACCGATTACCACCTTAATAATAATTCAAGCTTTCATGCATGTGGCAGAAAAGAGCGTATATCATCTCTCCGAATACTTCTTACAACACTAAGTGTGCTTACGAGTAAAAGTTACTTCATCACATATCTTCTAAACGGTTGGCTGACTGCACCATCTGCATCATTTCATGTTCTTCAAAGGATTTGAGTGTTTCCATTAGCTCTTCCGCCGAGGGTATATCCGCGCGTTCATGTAGATAACGATACAGGTCAATGACCTGCTTATGCTGATCAATAATTACCTGCATGATTTCTCTAGTCGATAGCTGAGAAAAGGGCGCCTCACAATCATGATGTTGAATAATTGGATGTTTATTCAAATACTCATAGCACCAGGTATTTAAGGCATGTTCATTACCTGTGACCTCAAACTGATGAACAACATGTCCAAGCTTTTCTTCATGTTCTGATAAATACTTGAGAAGCATTTGTGCACGAGCACTCTCATTATTGTCGGCACAATGTTTCAAACACTCGGTAAGGTGTTGATGGAACTCGCTTGTCCAGTGAAGGACATCTCTTAACGTTTCAACCTGCATAATCGGTTCTCCTGATTTTTGTTAGACTGCCATTAATAGAGCTAATTTAGTCATACTTGTAGAACACTCCCATATACAGCAACATTAACTGCAAATGGGGTATTTTCTTGAAGATATAGACGAAAACCGTCAAGCGCCTCTGCATCACCATGGACCAAGTGGATCTGTGTTGAACCTGTTAAGTCTGAGTTCTTCAGCCACTGACACAGCTCCAGATAATCCCCGTGCCCAGAGAGCCCGGAGATACTATCAATTTTGGCTCGCACCGGTATCCATTCGCCATGAATTTTTACCACATTGGCACCCTCTAAAAGTTGCGCCCCCCGGGTTCCGCCAGCTTGATAGCCTGTAAAAAGCACCGTGGTTTTATTGTTTCCAAGTAACCTTTTAAAATGATGCAAAATGCGGCCCCCTGTAGCCATTCCGCTGCCTGCAATGATGATGTGAGGGTATTTTTGTCCGGCCAGAGCCTTGGATTCTTCTACTGATTGGGTATAGGTGACAACGTCACACATACGATGACATTGCTCAGTATTCAGCCGATGCTGGGATTTGAACTCGCAAAAAATATCCGAAACCTTAATTGCCATCGGGCTGTCGAGGTATATAGGTATTTTTGGAATAACGTCAGCAGCCATCAATGATGCAAGTATGTGCTGCAGCGCTTGGGCTCTACCAACGGCAAAAGCTGGTATGAGTAAGACGCCTCCATTTCGGGCCACATTATTAACCACATCCGCCAATTGTCCCAGCGAATCAACATTACTATGTTGTCGATTGCCGTATGTTGATTCCATTAATAAATGGTCAAGTGCAGGTAAGGGGCGCGGGGACGCCATCAATACATCTGAATATCTACCCACATCACCCGAGAAGCCTATTTTTTTGTTTTCTGCTTCCAGAATGATACTTGCAGCACCAAGAATATGCCCGGCAGGTTGCAAGTAAAAACGAAGATCTTTTATTTCTACTAACTCATCAAAATCGATGGACTGAAACAGTTCCATACTGTTTTCAGCAGTCCGACGATCATAAAGTGGTTCTGGATGAGCATGTTTGCCTAACTTGTGTTTGCTGTAATATTTAGCATCCTCTTCCTGAAGATGACCACTGTCAGCCAACAAAATCTGACAAAGACTCTTAGTAGCATGATGTGTAAACACCTGTCCACGGAAACCCTGTTTATAAAGAACGGGTATGTAGCCTGAATGATCCAAATGAGCGTGCGTCAATATCACAGCGTCGAGTTCATGAACATCTAAAGCTAGCTGTTGCCAATTACGCTCACGCAACCATTTATAACCCTGAAACAGACCACAATCGATCAATATGCGGCTCTGTCCGGTTTCCACAAGAAATTTTGACCCCGTAACTGTTTCTGCCCCGCCAAGAAAAGTGATTCTCATGGCTGATCTCCTATATGTGGCGTTTCTGATATGAAAGCTTCCACTGCAGTAACCAGTAACGGCGCCATATCGATTGCATTGGTGTGATGGACAATAGTGTTAGTTGTAACCAATGCTTCCAATCCGGCTGAGATCAAATTTGTATCGACACCATCTGCAAAAATGCCATGGACCGCGGCACATTGAATATGTACAAAGCCTTTTGTTTTTAGTGTATTGATACACTCCAGAATGGTATATCCGCTGGAAATTACATCATCAATAATCACTGCTGTGTGTGAGCTGTATGCTTCAATATCAGGCAGTGTAATTTTGACTTTGCGATCTCCATATCGCTGTTTAGTACCGATAGCGAATGGATGGCCACATTGTTTTGCAATATCAGACACCCACTGTTCACTCTCAGCATCAGGTCCAATCAGTAATAAATCCTTTTTTTCTCTCAGCCACCGAGCTAGTGCTGGTGCTCCCTGAACCACTGCTGAAGGCACATGATAAATTTCATCCAGCGTATGATAGCGGTGCAAATGCGGGTCTACTGTTACCAACCAATCCATATGATGTGAAAGATCTTGAGCAAATATTTTTGATGTTATCGCCTCTCCTTCGATGAAACGGCAGTCCTGTCTCATATAGCTCAGGTAAGGCGCTATCAAACCGACACTGGCAGCCCCAAGCTCTCGCAAGGTATTAAGCAGAAAAATTAAGGGTAAATATTTAGCATTTGGTTGGGACAAATCGGCAATGATCAAGCATGAACGTTCAGCTACTGGTGACAGAATACGCAGATACGATTCGCCATCAGGAAACTGTCTTGTATCAAATTTGCCTGGCTCTGCATTCAATAGCTTTGCAAGCGATATTTGCAATGGATGTGGCTCAAGGGCAAATATAAGAGGTTGTGTGTTGGCTTCCTTTTTTCTTGAGTGAAAATGATGTACAAACTCTGCTGACATGAGGGCTCTGAGCCTTTTAAGTTAAATTGAAAGTGAAAGGGTTACCCTGTTCACTGTAATAAGCCAGTGCGTAATCTCGCTCTCCCTCACTGTCACTGAACAAGGTAAATAACGGTTCACCTTTATCTAGGGTGTCACCGACTCTAGCGTGCAGCCTTATCCCAGCAGCAGGACTTCCGGGGGCACCGGCTAGTTTTGCCAAACGTGCTAACTTGCGGTTATCTATCTCAGTGATTGAGCAGGGTTCTGGAACCTGCTCCGTGAGCTGATAACGGGCTTCTGGTAACTGTTTCATACCACCCTGTGCTTTGACTATGCGCTGAAACTGTCGCCAGGCTTTACCACTATCCAGTATTGATGTGGCTCGTAAGAGACCTTCTTCAACGCTTTCTTGATATGACAAAGAAAACAGGTTTGCAGCTAAGAACAAGGCACGCTCACGAAGGTCGACCGGCGCATCATTGACTCCTTGCAGGACAGAAAGTACGTCCCGTGCTTCTTCGACGGGGCCAATACCCAGCCCGACAGGTTGACTGCCATCGGTAATAAGACAACGAATCCGCATGCCACAAGCAGCCCCAACCTGGGTAAATAGCGAAGCAAGTCTTTTAGCTTCTTTGTCCGTTCGAACTTTGGCCGTGGGACCAACTGGAATGTCTACTACCGCATGGGTTGAGCCTGCAGCAATTTTTTTTGAGAGCACGGAAGCGATCAATTGCCCCTCGCCATCCAAATCAAGCGCACGCTCAATACGAATTAACAGATCGTCTGCTGGACTGAGATTTACAGCTCCCCCCCAGGCAAGACAGGCGTTAGTTTCAGCAACAACGCGTTGAATATCATTAAGGTTAAGGTCAACAGTAGTGAGTGCCTCCACGGTGTCTGCTGTGCCAGCAGGAGATGTGATTGCCCTTGAGGATGTTTTGGGAATGATAAGTCCAGCTGCGCTTACAATCGAAACAACAAGTGGAGTAGTACGATTACCTGGCAGACCACCGATACAGTGTTTATCGAGAATCATGTTCTGACCAGACCAGCTAAGACGTTTTCCGCACTCAACCATGGCCCGAGTGAGCCCAATTATTTCATCAATATCTAAATGACTTCCCGCACAAACACTAATAAAGCTGGCAATTTCTATATCAGAATAACGATGTGCACTGATGTCTTTAATAATGTCTGCAATCTCAATGTCACTGAGCTTGTTGCCAAATACTTTTTTTCGAACACTGCTAAGTGAGGTAACAACGGGAGCATGGCTAACAGTGAGCTTCTGACCCTCAATAGCGCCAAGGCGATGCATGGCAATTTTGGATAACCCGGCTGTATCCGACGCCAATAGCTGCCCATCTACTACGTTCAAGGTTGCAATTACGCAGTTTTCACCATAACGGAGCGTGACTCTGTTGTTTGCGGTGAACCCCTCCGAGCGACAGATATGACAATCGCTACGCATATACACCACAGGCTCTTGATGGGTGTCTATGCCCATATCAACAATAGATAATTGGTGCGATGCAGTCATGGATAAATATTTTTTTCAAAACTCGTTAACTAATAACCTGGAAATAATGAGGACAGGCACCCTGATAGAACACTTGAAGGGCATTCGCTTATCTCTTTGCCAAGGTGGCGAAAAGCTTGAAGTGACATTTCTGACTACCTATTTTTGTTACCTGTAGGTGCCTTATTGCAGCAATGGGGCTCATGTTTGGCGTTATTTTTTATGTTTTCGTCAGTTTGTCGTTGCCAGCCCAGCTTAGTTTGACTCCACCAACTGTCCTTAATTGATGCGCCATGTTTTTCAACAATTGCAATCAATTCATCGATACTATGGTGAGATGCCTCGTATGCAATTTTTATTGTTTGTTTCTCGGCATTTAGCCAGACACGATCAACCCACGGTAGTGCGTCAATCTCAGTGAGCAACTTCTTACTATTGGACTGCTCAAGCCCGACAAGTCCTAACTGATGTTTTGTCAAAAATCCGGGATTAATGCCAAACCTATGCTCAGTCATTTCATCATCTCCACTACCACATTAGGCTATGTTGTTGACGTTTCCTTACCAATTTAGAGTTTAGGAATCCATGCTGGTGTCGTTTGCATATAACGTCTGTATTCATCTCCAAACTCATCAAGCGCCATGCGCTCTTCTCGCTTGGCTAACCGGATATAAACAAAGACCAGAATTGGAAACATTACCAAGGTGGGGATGGTTGGCCATTGCAACAGAAAACCAAACATAATCATGATAAATGCGATGTATTGTGGGTGTCGGAGCCTTGCATACCATCCTGTTGTTGCTAACTGCCTGTTTTGTTGGGCACGGTGTAATACGCTCCAGGCCGAAGCCAGTAAAAAGAAACCAAGAATAATGACAACATTGCTTGCAATATGCAGCGGGTCAAAATGCGGGTTACCTTCAAAACCCAGTATCGTATGCAATAAATGTCCATTTTCATGCGCCATAAAATTGATATTGGGATATTGCTCCGCCAACCAGCCAGATAAAAAATAGATTGTTAGAGGGAAACCATACATTTCTGTAAACAACGCAATAATGAATGCAGAAAAAGCACCTAGACTACGCCAATCTGTTTTTGTCTGAGGCTTGGTAAAGCTGAAAGCAAAAAAGATAAATATCGCTGAATTAATCAATACCAGCGTCCAAAGACCATAAGCGGATTCACCATGCATGCTATTTCTCCAGTAATGTTGTCTTATCCTGAGCCTTAATGATGATGGTGCTCATGCTCCCGATGGTCATCCTCGACCTCACGTTGATTCGCATCTTGTTCACCTCCGTGTTGGCCATGGCCAGCATGTCCTCCATGACTACCATGCATAAACAGATGCAACAAAGGGCAAGCCAATAGAATCAAGTAAGGCAAAAACTGCCAGACATGCTGGCGATGTTCCATCAAAAGAAAGTAACTAACGACCCCAATCAACACCAGTGCAGCGAAACCAGCCGGGGTTTTCCAAAATGATGGTCTTTGTGTGTCCATAAGGCACCTCACGTGCGATTAAAAAATTAGCGTTTGTTACACTCCGCTTATCGTAGCGCTAGGAGTGTTCATCCACTCTAAAAAAACATCCAACTTGAATCCATTGAGACAAGCTGATTCAGATCCGTGCCCGGCGCAGCCTCAGCGAATTGAGAACAACAGAGAGCGACGAAGCACTCATGGCAAAAGCAGCAAAAATGGGCCCAATCAATATCCCAAGGAACGGATAGAGAATGCCTGCTGCGATAGGTACGCCTGAAGCGTTGTAGATCAGCGCAAAAAAGAGGTTCTGACGGATATTATGCATGGTTATATGGGCAAGGCGGCGTGCGCGAACTATTCCGTCCAAGTCACCTTTTACTAGAGTGAATCCTGCACTTTCAATCGCCACATCAGCGCCTGTTCCCATCGCGATCCCAACATCAGCCTGTGCCAAGGCTGGTGCATCGTTAACACCATCGCCCGCCATAGCCACTTTACGTCCCTGTTGCTGTAATTCTCTAATAATACGAGCCTTGTCAGCAGGCAGAACATCAGCACGAATTTCATCGATGCCAAGTCGTGCAGCAACTGCCTGAGCTGTACGTTCGTTATCACCGGTTGCCATAATGATATGAAGTCCCAGCTCATGCAGTGTCTTTAGTGCCGCCGGTGTGGTCTCTTTGACAGGATCAGCAACGCTGACCAATCCGGCAATTCTGCCATCAAGCACAATGAACATCACTGTTTCACCCTCATCACGGCGCGCATTGGCCTTAGCGGTCAAGTCTCCGCTTTGCAATCCCATATCAGTAATCAGGGCAAGATTACCCAACGCCACAGCTTTACCGCCTACAGTGCCTTTAACACCTTTGCCTGTAATCGCCTCGAAGTCTTCAGCATCAGCAAAGGCTACGTTACGCTCCTCAGCACCACGAACGATGGCCTCAGCCAACGGGTGTTCTGAGCCGCGTTCAAGCGAGGCCGCCAATCGAAGTACCTCAGCCTCGTCGTGCCCTGCTTCAGGCAAAACGGCAACCAGCTTCGGTTTACCTACCGTCAACGTACCGGTCTTATCCACGATCAGCGTATCGACTTTCTCAAAACGCTCCAGAGCTTCAGCGTTTTTAATCAACACACCAGCTTGTGCACCACGTCCAGTCGCCGTCATGATCGACATTGGAGTAGCCAAGCCCAGAGCACAAGGGCAAGCAATAATCAAAACAGCCACAGCTGATACCAGTGCATACGACAAGGCTGGCGCTGGCCCCCAAATAGACCAGGCAATAAAAGAGACAATTGCAACACCGATTACAGCAGGCACAAATTTGCCGGCGACCATGTCAGCCCATTTCTGAATGGGTGCTCGTGAGCGCTGCGCCGCTGCCACCATTTCCACGATTTGGGCGAGCATCGTGTCAGAACCGACACGCGTTGCTTCCATAACCAGACTACCTGTTCCATTGATTGTCGCCCCTGTCAGCTTATCTCCCTCGGTCTTTTCCACGGGTACGGGTTCACCTGAAATCATGCTTTCGTCAACTGAAGAGCGGCCATCGACCACTACACCATCAACGGGTACCTTATCGCCGGGTCTTACCCGAAGCCGATCACCAACCTGCACATCTTCAAGCGGAACTTCTTCCTCGCTGCCATCCGGACGTATCACCCGGGCTGTCTTTGCGGCAAGATCAAGCAGTGCACGTATGGCCTTACCCGTGCCTTCTCGGGCACGTAGCTCCATAACTTGGCCAAGCAGGACTAATGTGACAATGACTGCTGCCGCCTCAAAATACACACCGACGTGTCCGGTTTCCGGATCACGAAAGCCAGGAGGGAAGATACCTGGTGCAATTATCGCAATCATTGAGAAGATATAGGCCGCCGAAACCCCCATGCCGATTAGTGAAAACATGTTGAGGTTCATGGTGCGGAACGAGTTCCAGCCGCGTACGAAAAATGGCCACCCTGACCAAAGAATGACAGGCGTAGCGAGCACCGCTTCAAGCCAGAGCGATGTCGTCTCACCTAAAAACTCACGAATTTGCGTAATCCCTATAAATGGACTCATTGTCAGGATCAGTAAAGGAATCGTCAGTGCTGCCCCAACCCAGAAACGTCTGCTAAAGTCCACTAGTTCGGGGTTAGGCTCATCTCCAGCCATCGCAGCTGATTCCAACTCCAGCCCCATGCCGCACAATGGACATGAGCCCGGTTCTGTCTGGCGAACTTCCGGATGCATTGGACAGGTGTAGACAGGTCCGCTCCAGCCCTCGGGAACGCTATCGTATTTACTACCTGCCATACTTTTGCTTTTGTTGGGCGAGCTATGTTCATGGTGCACGTGGGAAGAAGTGTCATGACTACCACAACAGCCCGCTTCGCCATCGCTTTTTGACTCAGCATGGTGGACGTGTTCATTATGAGATTTGAGTTCACCTTCTGGCACAAGGTGCATGCCGCATTTCGGGCAGTCACCTGGTTGCTCGGACCTCACTTCCGGGTGCATTGGACATACGTAGATAGTATTTTTTTCTGCACCTTGCTGGCTGTGCTTATTTGACGATTCTGTATTCTCAATATCCATGGCTAACTCCGGACTTAGTTGACAGCAGTGGCTGGGTATCCCACATTTTCGAGTGGCTCAATCAATTCGTCAGTTTGTACTGTTCTCGCCACTGATAAGACACGACTGGCCAGATCCATACTGACATCTGTAACGCCAGTCACGGCCCTAAGTGCATTCTCAATACTCTTTACACTGCTTCCACATGAGGCGCCTTCAACCTTTAACTGCTTGACTGGAAATTCACTGACAACGGGCTTAATAGCTACGCTGGCTGTAGTGGAGGTTTTTGGGGCACAACAGCAACCTGGCTTGGCTGTTCCAATTTGAACTGTTAAATGTTTTATACTCATTTTTCTTCCAGTATTAATGGGATCGTAAATTCTTCTATCAAATGGCAAATCATCTCGCCTGTGGGCTCCATATCTGGCATTCGTTGCCATACTGCCAAGGCCTTTTGCATCCTTTCTCTCAGTTGCTGCATTTCCTGGAAACGCTCTTCAGTTTCTTGCAAACGCTTTTCAAGCAAGTGCCTTACCTGAGGGCAAGGCGACCTCTTCTTGTCGGCGTCGGCCAATATTTGCTGAATATCATCAATCGAAAAACCCAGTTGTCTAGCTGTTAATACAAACTTCAAACGCTTTACATCTTTTTGGCTGTATTCTCGATAGCCATTGAATCGGTTTTTTTCAGGATGAAGCAACTTGGCACGGGTATAAAACCGAACCTTATCAGGGCCTACGTTCAGTAGTTTCGCAACCTTGTTAACAAGCATTCGACCACTCCCATTGTCAGACTTTTGAACCCCAAAGCTGAGTTTTAAACTTTGGTTTGACTAACAGGTTAGTCCAACCTTAAACCTGTGTCCTTGACATAGGTCAATACGGTTGTAATTAATTATTTAAAATGTAACCCAATGCCTCTACCCATCATTTATTCACTTCTTATATTTTTATCTCCCTGAAGGGAATGTGCCTCTGCAAGGAGCGTCTATCCCAGAAGGGATTAAATAGCTCCGTCTATTGGATATACGTATAAGCATTACAAAGCTGAATAATAGGTTTCTACTTTGATTTCAGCTTCCATAGGTAATAGAAAGCGGGCAGTACTAATAAGGTTAAAATGACCGCACTTACCATTCCTCCTACCATCGGAGCAGCAATTCGGCTCATTACCTCAGAGCCAGTTCCTGTACCAAGTAGTATGGGTATCAAGCCTGCGATGACCGCTGCTGCAGTCATCATCACCGGACGAACACGCAATCCCGCTCCAGTGATAACCGCTTGCATCAATTGAGTCTTGGTTAGTGAGTTCCCGATTGAATTAGTTGAATTCTTAGTGAGCTCTTCTCGCCAGGCTTGATTGAGGTAAACCAGCATGATCACGCTGATTTCAACAGCCACCCCAGCCAGTGCGATGAATCCCACACCAACAGCAATAGAAAAGTTAAAGCCCATCAAGTAGAGCAACCAGATACTCCCAATCAAGGCAAAAGGCAATGTACCCATCAGTAGGACAACTTCCGTAAAGTTTCTGAAATTCATGAATAGGAGTATGGCTATAATCGCTAGTGTCAGTGGTACTACATAAGTGAGCTTTTCTTTGGCTCGAAGCATGTATTCATATTGACCTGACCAATGGATTGAGTAGCCGGTAGGGAGTTCCAGTTCTTTACGGACGGACTCCATAGCTGTTTCAACATAAGAGCCAATATCAACACCTTCTATATCAACGAATGTCCAGCCGTTGATACGGGAGTTTTCACTTTTGATTGCTGGGGGGCCACTTTCAATTTTTATGTCAGCTACATCACCCAGAGCGATCCTTTGTCCTTTAGCCGTGACAATCGGAAGTAATGCCATCTGCTCTGGTGAATCCCGATAGGACTGTGGGTATCTTATATTCACGGGATAACGCTCAAGCCCCTCTACAGTTTGGGTGACATTTACCCCGCCAATTGCAGATGCAACGACTTGTTGTACGTCGGCAATATTAAGACCAAAGCGTGAAGCTTTTTCTCGATCAATATCCACCTTGATATAACGCCCACCGGCAACACGCTCGGAATAGACTGAGGCGGTACCAGGCACATCTGCCAATATTGTTTCAAGTTGTTGGCCTATCTGCTGAATTACAGGGAGTTCTGCGCCAGCAACTTTTATTCCCACCGGGGTTTTAATCCCCGTTGCCAACATGTCAATCCGTGTTTTTATCGGCATGACCCAAGCATTGGTCAGACCGGGCAATTTAACCAAATTATCAAGCTCTTTTTTCAATGACTCTGTTGTCACACCTTCACGCCATTCACTTCGCTCTTTTAACTGGATGAAAGTTTCGATCATGGTCAATGGAGCTGGATCGGTCGCTGTTTCAGCTCGGCCAATCTTGCCAAATACCGTTTTCACCTCAGGTACGGTCATAATTAACTTATCCGTTTGCTGAAGAATCTCTCGGGCTTTACCAATGGAAATGCCAGGATAAGTGGTGGGCATATACATGAGATCGCCTTCATCAAGTGGAGGGATAAACTCACTGCCAATTTTCTGTAAAGGCCAATAGGTTGAAGCCAAGCCAAGTAGCGCAATGAAAATGGCTGTTTTGGGAAACGCTAAAACCATTTTCAAAACCGGCATATAAGCGGCGACCAACAACCGGTTGATGGGATTTTTGTGTTCCGGTAATACTTTCCCTCGGATGAAGTAGCCCATCAAGACAGGAACCAGCGTAATCGCCAACGCTGCAGATGCCGCCATCGCATAGGTTTTAGTGAAGGCGAGCGGTGAAAACATACGTCCCTCTTGTGCTTCCAGTGTAAATACCGGCACAAAACTGACAGTGATTATCAGTAGGCTGAAGAATAATGCTGGTCCAACCTCAGAAGCAGAGTCAGCCACTACTTGCCATCGATTTTCCTTGGTAAGAGACGTTTTTTCCATATGCTTATGCATATTTTCAATCATCACTATAGCGCCATCGATCATGGCGCCGATGGCGATAGCGATACCGCCCAATGACATGATATTGGCATTGATACCCTGGATATGCATGACGGTAAATGCAGTGAGAATACCGACAGGAAGACTAACAATAGCAACAAGTGATGACCGAACATGGAATAAGAAGAGCATACATACCAGTGCAACAACGGCAAACTCTTCCAGTAATTTGTGCCAAAGGTTGTCTACAGCACGCTCAATAAGTCCCGAGCGATCGTAAACCGTCACAATCTCAACACCTTCTGGTAGACCTTGTTTAAGTTCCTGCAATTTATCCTTGACACCCTCAATGGTTTTTTGTGCATTCTCGCCAAAGCGCATGACGACAACACCACCTACAGTTTCACCGAGGCCATTCAATTCTGCGATACCTCTACGCATTTGTGGACCAAGCTTGATTTCTGCAACATCACCAAGTGTAAGGGGGGTACCCTGGCTATTGACGCCCAAGGGAACTTGGGCGAGGTCGGTTTGGGACTGAATATAGCCGGTCGCTCTCACCATATATTCGGCTTCGGCCATTTCTACTACAGAAGCACCCACCTCCTGATTGCCACGCTTGATGGCTGTCTGAATGTGTGACAGAGGGATACCAAAAGCTCGAATTTTTTCAGGATTCACATTTACCTGATACTGCTTGACCATGCCGCCAACAGCAGCAACTTCTGATACCCCTGGCACTGTCTGTAATTCATATTTCAGGAACCAGTCCTGCAATGAACGTAATTCGCTGATGTCTTGTTTACCGGTTCTGTCTATGAGCGCATATAGGTAAACCCATCCAACACCCGTAGCATCAGGACCCAATTGAGGTCTGGCATTTTCGGGTAGTGACGGTGCCACTTGACTCAAGTATTCCAATACTCTGCTCCGCGCCCAGTATAGGTCTGTGTCCTCATCAAAAATTACATAGACATAAGAGTCACCAAAAAATGAATATCCTCTTACAGTGACCGCACCCGGCACTGATAACATTGCTGTGGTCAGAGGGTAGGTCACCTGATCCTCAACAACCTGGGGAGCCTGTCCCGGATAGCTAGTCTTGATAATGACTTGAACATCAGAAAGATCAGGGATCGCGTCTACCGGTGTGTTTTTTAAAGAGAACACCCCAACACCAACCAAAATCAAAGTGGCAAGCAAGACAAAAAAGCGATTACTGATTGACCAGCGAATGATTGACTCAACCATTGTTGTTCCCTCCTACATGCCTGAGTGTTGCTGGTATGAATGCTCAGGGTCTTCAGCATCCGCCTTTTGAGTACTTGTTGCCTGATTAAGCGCTATACGGTCAGACTGAACATCATCACGTATCGAACTCATTGGCCTGTTAGTTTGAGTTGCAGAGCTTTGGTTTGTAGTGCCATCAGCATCTTTGATATGTATCTCGGTGATTTCGTAGCGATCAGTACCTGATTTAGTGATTTCCATGTGCAGTTGTGTACCTTTTGAGAGAGCGCTCAGATCAATATTTTCACTGACAATGAAATCCATAGTCATCGCCGGCCAATCCCACTCACTGATTGCTGAATGGGTAGCTGTGACCATTCGATGTTCCGCCATAACTGACTCAATCTTTGCCTCAACCCATACAGATTGAGGCTTGGAGTCTTCATGATGCATGCGCTTGAAATCTGAAGTCTTGCTGGATTCTGAGTCAAGAAGAAACTGTGCAGAACTGACCACTTCCTCACCCGGTTCAAGACCACTGATGATTTCTACATGATTTTCACCAATGTTGCCGGCGATAACTGCAATAGACTTAAACTTGCCCTCTCCAAGAGCCAGCACAACACGATCCTGATCGCCTGTTCGGATAAGCGCTTCAGTTGGGAGCATCAGTTTTTCTTCCCCTTCAGCAGTCGCTATCGTCACTTGAGCAAACATATTCGGTTTGAGGACATAATCTTCGTTATCAAAGCGAAGCCGGACTCGAACTGTTCTCGTCTCGTCATTTAATGTGGGGTAAACATAGTCGACTTTTCCAAGCCACTCTCTTCCGGGCATATAATCTAGAGTCATGGTGACAGCTTGCCCTGCCTCGACCAGCTCTGCCTGACGTTCAAAGATTTCAGCTTCAACCCAGACTGTGCTGAGGTCACCCACCGACATCAAATTCATGCCCGGCTTGACATAGAACCCCTCACGCACATTAAGGTTATCGACGACCCCAGTCTGCGGAGCATAGAACGTTATGGCTTGCTGGACCTTGCGTGTTTGTTTGATTTGGTTAATAACTGAGCCAGCTATTTGTAATGCCTTCAAGCGATCTTCAGATGCTTTAATTAAGCGTACATTGTCTCGATTAAGCGCCAAGACAAGCTCTTCTTGGGCGTTTACAAGTTCAGGTGAGTAAAGCTTATAGAGTGGTTGTCCTCTTTTAATTGGGTCACCGGCAGCTTTGACATAAAGCTTTTCTACCCAGCCCTCAACCCGTGGATGGATATGAACTAGTTTGTCTTCATCGTACTGAACATAACCAACCGTTTTTATTTCTGAATGAATGGGCAGGTATTCAGCCTTAACAGTCCTCACCCCGATATTATTGACAACATCTGGAGAGATGGTGATTGTTCCTGGGCCCGAGTCCATGGAGGTTTCGTTTTCTTCATACACAGGAATCAGATCCATACCCATTGGTGATTTACCCGGTTGGTCTCGGCGATAATTGGGGTCCATAGGTGCAACCCAATATAACGGTTGCTTTTCTACGGAGTCATTATCATGAGCCGTGTTATCTTCAAAGTACTTCCGCGTCATACCATATGTGATTACTGCCGTTAGCATTATTGCAATCAGCATCAGTAATATAGTCTTGTGTGGACTAGTCATTTTGATTCCCGTTAATGGATGTCTTGTATTCAGATGAACTTGAGAAATAGTTCAGTTCAGCAATTGTTTTTAGCCGGTCTATGTTGATAGACAGGTAGTCGATGTTGGCATTGAGCTCAGCAATACGAGCACGAACAACTTCGGCAAAGTCGCCATCATCATTGGTATAAGCGTTTAAAGAAGCTTCAGCCTGATCATTCATCTCTTTTAACAGGCGCTCACTGTACAGTTCGCGGCGCTTCTCTAGCCAGATTAGTCTCTCTTTGGCTTGATGAAAACGTGCCTTGATCGTACGTAATGCGAGGGTTTTATCAGTTTTTAACGCTTCCTTACTGCTTACCGCTGCTTCTACTTCCTTGTCTTGTCGTTTTTCCGTGAAAATGGGTAAATCAAAGCTTATACCTAATGAAAAGAAATCACTGCGGTCTTGACCACCGGGGGCGTCATCTCTGTAGCCATAGCTTGCATTAACTCCCCATTGTGATTTGTATTTTTGTCTTGTCAGATCAACATTGGTCTCTGAAGCCGTGATTTGTTGCTCTAGGCTCCTGATTATTGGATGGTTAATAAAATCTGGGGTTTCATACTTAGCTAGGTTGACAGTTTCTTCGTGGTCAGTTTTAAGCTTTAATTCTAATTCCGGCAGTGTTTGTGAAACTCCCGCTTCCTGCCAATTTGTTCCCGTGCCATAAAGCCATTCGGCAAGTTTTTCCTGAGTCTCACTTCTTTTTCTATCAAGTACTGTTAGTCGGTCTTCAATTCGTGTCAGCTCGAGCTGGGCTCGAACAAGATCCTGTTGGCGGCTTCTTCCAAATGTACTGCTGTAACTTACTTCAGCCACTTCGACAAGATACTCAAACAATGATCTGTCCTTTTCAATCAGTCGAATAGTCTCTTGGCTCTGATATAAATCGAGCCATAATTGAGTAACTGTCAATTGCACTTTCGCGTATCTGTCTTGACGCAAAAAAGGGTGCCGGCGACTCATTTCTTCCAACTTTTGTCTTTGCAACTCGAGCGTTTCACCCCGAGGAAAAACTTGGGAGACACCCGCTTTAAATTGTGTCATTGGCTCTTGATTAAAGTCGAAACTGTCCAGAGGCATATTCGCGAATCCAAGTGATATGACAGGATCAGGTAACTGACCAGCAGCTATGCTCTGAGCAATATTGGCCTGTTCTTTCTGATAACTTCCTTCTATCCAGGGATCATTTTTCTGAGCCATCTCGATAGCTTTTTCAAGAGAGAGCTCTTGAGCTGACAGAGACAAAATATTGAGAGCTAGAGCCATAAAAACAAAAGCTTTAAGTGACTCAGTGCTAAAAATTTTAAACCGTAAATATTTGATATTACGCATTGGTACTGTTCCGGTTTGAGCTTCATGAACGTAGTGTCTGCACTGATTTTTGTTTGTCTTTTGAAGACTGGGAGTCAGAAGACACTCAACTCTGTGTTGATGTGGATAATTTAACCGCAAGCAAAAATGCTAATTATGCTGTTCGTCCCGTGAAACTTGAGCTTCTGGTGCAGAATTATTGACACCATTTGAGTTTTACAGTCGTCTAAAGCAGGCGGATCTATCCTGTGATTAGGTAAATGGGAGGGCGGAAAAATGAGTTCGAATCAAAGTCTGAATAGCTTTCCCCAAGGACAGGGTGAAGGTAGTTTGAAATTTTGACTGAAAACAATTGAGGGGGGATGGAAGATGTATGAGCTACCTGGCTGAGGGACAAACAATAACTGATATTACAAGTCGAGGTGTCACAGCAATCTACAGCTAGCTCTTTACCATGTTTGACATGATGAGTTTGCTCAGTATCACGTTTGTCACTCGATTCCAAAAAATGAGAGCCAGACGTATGCATGGCCATATCTTTGCATGGCGCAGATATAGCAATTAGTGGCTGAGCTAAAAAGGCCATCACTACAATGACCTGCAAAAATAGTTTGGAAACTCTGAGCATCCTGTCATACGCCTTCAGGCAACATCTTTGGATTTCATAATAACGCCTGCCCCAACAAAAAAGAAGAGATGTAATGAACTTGTAATGATCTAAATCAAATTTGATAAAGATTTAATGAATTACAGCATTTTATCTATTAGTATTTGTACTTTTTAATCAACGATTATCATCAGAGTTCATATATAGCTGGTAATTAATTTTAGGGAAGATGTCTGAATGAATGTGCAGTACGTTTGGTTAGTTTGGTCTCTGGCATTTCTTATTCCGTGGATGATTGTATACATAGCTTCACCGGCCTATCGCTCCATAATGTTGAAAGCAAGTTTGATTACCATGCTATTTGGTTTTACTGAGCCGTTGTTTGTGCCTGAATATTGGAGCCCACCAAGTTTATTCAACTTGGCTTTGGAAACTGGGTTTGATGTAGAAAGTTTGATTTTTTGTTTCGGTATCGGTGGAATCGGTGCGGTGGCTTATAACGTTGTCACACGTCAAAGGCTTCAAGCTATCTCTTTTCAAGCTCGTTTAACAAAGCGGCATAAACACCACACACTGGCAGTGGTTACGCCTTTTATCTTGTTTCCAGTATTGATGCTTTGGAATTGGAATCCGATTTATCCCGCCATCATGTCGATGATTGCAGGAGGAATAGCAAATAGCCTATGCCGACCAGACCTCTCTATTAAGAGTTTTTGGGGCAGCGTTCTCTTTCTTGCTTACTATTCGCTGTATGTTCTTGGTCTTGAGAGCTTAGCGCCCGGCTACATTGAGCGTGTGTGGAATCTGGACGCGCTAAGTGGCCTGTTCATTCTTCGTATTCCAATTGAGGAGCTTCTCTTTGCAGCTAGTTTTGGTTATTACTGGACTGGCCTTTACGAGCACTTAACCTGGAAACAAACACAGAGATAACGGTTAATTGTCTTTATATGGATGGCCCAAATTATCCAGTTGTCCTTCTTCGTTGTAATGGATAAAGCTATCGTGGATTTTGTCGAGCCATGACTGCTCGATGTTGATGCCCGTAGATTTAATGAAAGCTTCTATTTCTTCTAAAGACACCTGAACCAGATCGTACTCAATCTCGAGTTGGCCTTGATTTATCGTGGCTTCAGTGACTCCCATCAGAGAGTTTAGGGCTCGAATCAGCAGACTTGCTGACTCATTGTTATTTGGCAACTCTAGATTGAGGGTGCGTTTTTTATGCACTTTTATCCCATGTTGTTTGGCTGACTTGCCTTGTTTGGGATCACCAATGTACAAGCTTGGTCTTTGATTGAATCTATCTCGGCACTGTTCAGAGCATAACCAAAAAGTCATACCTCTTTGTGTGACTTCATAGCTATCTTCAGATACTGTCATTTTGCATACAGGACAATTTTTTGTTCGTGTCATTTCACTTGCTTTTCGAATACATCATGGCTGAAGGCGGTTATATATTACCGCAAAAATCCAAGCACTCAGTCCTACAGACAAAGACCAAAGGATAAGACCTTTAATGAACCCTGATAATGTTAATGACCACATCATGTCCTGAATATCCATATGGATCATATCGCCAGAGGCCATAATAGTAGCTTGAGGTAATAAAAATACTAATAAGCTACAGATAATCCAAATAATGGCGGTTGTTAAGGTGGCTGCCAGAGCGAATTTGGCGCTGTTGAGTTTCATTTGGTTTCCCCTCTCTTCGAATTTTCAGTAAAAACATGATCATCTGTTTAGAAATTTGAAGCATTGATTTATATCAACAAAGACATTTTTACTACTGCCTGACCGATCTAGTAACTAAAAGATTAGCAAAGACTGATGTTATCGTTGCCAATAACCTTAATATTAACTGGATTTAACTTATGAACGTTTATTTAGGAATATTACATCTTATAGTCGTATAAGAAATATTTTATGCCTGTTTATATTTCATAACTAACTGTTTTTATTGATTTATAATGTGTGTTTATACCTTTCCCTACACCAGATCAATAAACCAGTGCTCATTCAGACATTCATCCCGAAACTTACCGTTAAAACTCTCAACATAGCCATTTTGCATTGGCTTACCCGGCTGTATCAGCTTGAGTTCAACACCATTTTGATAAGC
>NZ_VENF01000025.1 GCF_009711715.1 Methylophaga sp.
ATCCCTTGGCTCTCAAACCCCATTGGAGTTTGCTGTTGCCAACCGACAAATTAATTCAAAAACCACGAACATTACTAAGTTGAGACTGGATTAAAGATCGGGGGCAGGTCAAGCTAACCTAGTTTTAATTTCAAGGTAGGTAGTGCATGTTCTAAAGCAGAACATGCACTACTATGAATATTTGGAGTTTAACTCCATGCTAAACGAATCAACCTTGCAAGGTTAGCAATCTCCTCCTCTTCGGCAAATGGCACTTGCGAAAGAATAATCCTAGACTCACCAGACAACTTCGCAGCTAGGTGCCCTTTCCCCAAAAGACGTTCAGCACCAGGTTCATCCATGACTAGTATGGAGTTTCGTTTGTCAGCTACCTTGAGAACCAACCTATTCGTTAGGTTCGCTCTTAATTGCATTGGAAGAGCATCTTTATCAGGTCGCTGAGTAATCAGAACCATATTGATACCAGCAGCTCTGGCTTTAACCCCTAGCCGGCTGACATGAAGCTCTACAGCATCTCGATACTCTTTGATCATCATCCAGTCGGCCATTTCATCATGAAATAGCCAAATTCTAGGAAGTCGCTCATTAGTACTGACTTTTTTATTGTAGTTTTCGAGCTTGGTGACACCTGCTTCGGCAAGAAGCTTATTTCTTCGCTCCATTTCTCCAACAAGCTCTTCTAAAGCCTCAATTGCCTCATTTTGTTCCGTAATTAATGAGCCATCTAAATGAGGCATATTTCTCAACCATGGGTAATCCACACCTGATTTGGGATCAATCATTCTGATTCGTGCACTAGATGGCGAGTTAGTAGCGCAAATATCAAGCAAGAGGGATTGAACCAACACGCCTTTGCCACTACCTGACTCACCGGCGATCAGTGTATGGGGGCCATGCCCCTGAAAGCCTCCAAACCCCTCAGAAACATTCAAGTAAAGTAGCTCACCATTAGATTCACATGCCCCCAAAAGTAAACTTGTATTGGATTCAGGAGCAGTAGCTGATAATTGTCTCTGCTTCCAGAGATCCTTCAAGCGCAGAATCGCTCTATTTGGTCGAGCCACCATGATTACCACTTCCATTGGTGCAGCCAATACGTTGATTACATCAATAGCATGAGAGGTGAGCAGTTCTTGTTGTTTCTTCTCTACTTTTGGAACAGTGAGATCATCTGAGCCTCGAAACCTGACTAGAGCTGCGTTGGGGGTTAAGCGTGATCCAATGAGCTCGGCTGTCATGTCATAACCACGCAGGGCTCTTTGAAGCGCTATGACTGTTGCATCCAGCCAAGCTTTAGTTTCTTCATCTTCTTCATCAGAGAGTGAGCCACCATTAACCCATTCAGCCAATTGTCTAGATGGCCACTGCGTCAACAATTCTGCTGGAATAGGTTGCTCTTCTTCATCATTGTCAGCAGAATCTATTACCTGCAGTGATGACTCTTGCGTTTCATGTGTGGCAACCTCTTTTTCAGGTTCAACTTCTGAGCTTGGCAGCTCAGAAGATTCTCCTCCCGCCGGGATATCATCTTGAGAGGATCTAGTCTGTTCAACTTCACTACCACTCTCTTCACCTGAGGATGGAGAGGATTTACTTCCTGATGAAACAAGTGCTTCTGGCCAATTGGCATTGTGATCATTACTTGCAACAGCGTCATTAGATGCAAAAGCTCTCATCAATGCTGCAACTTGGTGCTTATCAAAAATTTGTTGTGTGCAGTGAGACATGCCTTTCAATGGAGTAGGCTCACCAGCATCAACTCGCTCATCATCATCATGAATGAAAACATGAGAGAAACCGACCACCTCGATTGGCACTCTATCTTGCCTTACCTCATCTGACCACTTGTGAAGATCCCAACCGTTAATTTTTTCAGGGCCAAACGGCTCCATGCCTTCAATCATGAAGTCACCAAGACAGTTGAGCCAGATTTGACGATCAATCCTCCGATGTTGAGGATCTAGCGCTCTACTAAGGCGAGCAATCGTCTCCTCTAGTTGTTTAGCTGACTTCTTGGCCTGTGAGCGATAGCCATTTGAAGCCACAAATTTTGCTTCTGATATCGCCACTTTCAATATGGGCTTATCATCCACTAGCCTCGGTGCAATAACCATAATGTCGGCAATCTGCTCTTCACGCTGACCAAACCATGAAGCAAAGTCATCCAAGCAATACCATCCAAAAGGCTGATGGTTACCGCCAAGGAGAGCGCGTATTTGCTCCATTGATAGTACAACGCCTAACAGCTCATTTGCGAAGTGACCATAACGTGCCGCTCGCATGACAACCTGCCCTGATAAGTCATTTGCCCGTTCAATGAGTCTATTAATGACTTTAGAATCTAATTGTGTGATGGTTGGATCAAGCTTATCTACTCGCTCCTTCAACAACACTTTGAGTAACATTGGGTTCGAAGTTGTAGAGACCACGACATTGCGGTCATAGCGTCTGTCATGAATATGACGAATAACACTCACCCCATTGTTGCTCAAGATGCGCCTATCGACTAATTCATCGAAATTTACTACCCACTCGCCGAGTTTGTGTGTTTGGCGAAGTACCTCAGCAATATTTCCATCCCTAAAGGTCACTTCTCGAGCAGGAATAACATCTTCATTTAACGCGTTATCACCATCAAGATAGCCATGCACAAGATTTAGATAACTCTGACAAGCTTGAGGTTGAGATGGACAAGCAAGGTAGACAGCTGCTGATGTGTCAGTCAACGCGACAGGACGACGCCTAGACCACCTAACAGGAACATGTTCTGAGAATTCTGGTGCCCTCTCACCAGGCGCTCTTTTCCACACAAGCTTCGCGTTACGGGCAACGACATCTTGGAGAGCCACTATATCGGCTACTCGATAACTATCATCCTCTGGCAAATCTGCAGCATCCAAAAATCCTACTCGTAAACGAGATAAAAAGTTTCTTGCTGCTTCACTCGCCATAACAGAACCAGACTCTTCACTGACGTTTACATTCTGTTGCTCATAAACACGTCTGATTGTTCTTGGATTTGAGTGAGTCAGTAACAAGTCACATTGAAGCTCATTTTCTTGTTCAACCTTACTCGATAACTCTGATGCTAAGGCACTCGGTAGCGCTTTTGACTCTGCATTGAATAACACCATTGAGAAGTTACTTCTTTCATGAGGAAGTAACGTGAGATATTGCTCACCGACTTTACTAAAAGCCTTAGCAGCTACACTTGGTTCGACATCTAAAGTATTTTCTCCTGTGCCATTAGCGTTCCTGAGAGGCGGCTCAGCAAGAGTGTAATCGTACTTTTTATCTGCTACTGCAAGTAAAATCGGACGGTCATCATCAAAGCCGATGCATACCTCAGGGTAGAAATTTGAAGATAATTCCATTTCTCTTTGAGCAAATAGAAGATCTGCCCTGAAAATATCTTCTTCATTAGCTTTGAGGGTATCCTTGATTAGTTTTGCAGTTTGCTTAGCTTTGATAGCTATTTCAGCAAGCCGCAATGGATGCCATGGGGTTATTATTGCAGCTGAAGCTCCTACACCAATATTAGCCACCCCTATTCGCAAAACATCCTGCCAAAGTTTTTCACGAGCAAGATCATTATTAGCGTGTCTGCTGAGCCCATCGAGAAGCAGTCCATAAGCTTCAGCCTGCTCAACTAAGTATTTTGATGATAGCCCTGCCCCCTCATCACTAATCCAGTCTCTTATAGCTGCTGTGTAGGAAAGACAAAAAGTATCAAAATGTTTACGGATGGTCTCGAAATCCGCTTTATTGACACCGGTGACCTCTGATATTTCTCTTAGAGCAGAAATGAAAGCCTCACCCCTATCACAATTGGGGTCATTGGGGGCAACCAGCTTTCCTTCATTGGTGTTGGCCACGTCTCTGATCGTGTTGATATCTGCTAAATCAACTCGTTGGATAGTACCTTTGGAGCTAACTGACTGTCTCGTAATATCGGCAGAAGATAAAAGTGCATTGGATTCTTTAAGGTTTGCGATGCTTATCAAATCATCAGGCAAGGCCGTTGCAATAGCATCGACAGCCATCTCCCAATAGAAAATTAGCTTAGCATTAGCTCCTTGTGGATCTAGGACTACCTCAAACTTTAATGTTCGGGCATCTTTTGATGCAGTTGTAACTTTGGCTAGATCTTCATCAAATTCAGAAAAATAAAAGTCTCCCAATTTTCCAAAGTCAAACTGAACTTCATCACCGAAGAGTTTTTCTATTCCTTGATATCGATAAGCGAAATATCGGGCAACTTTTGGGTTTTTATTCCGCCAAAAACTTTTCTTGCTGGCACCAGGAATAACAATGCTCAGCTTTCTATCTGATAATTCATCGTCGTTAACGCGTCGACGCAAACTATCAAGCGTATCGATTAACCCTACCCAGAAGTCATCATAGGTTTGTGGATTGCGGAAAATATATTTTTCCCAAGCGCTAGATAATTTTTTATCTCGGGCTAGGTGCTCTCTATGAGTCTCAAAAAATGCTTCAAGGTCATCTGTAGGGTTTTTAGGGAAGCTAGCCGAGAGTAATTCTCTCTCGTATTCTTCAAGCTGATCTTCAAACTCATCATCAAAGAATTTGACGGTCTTTTGCCCCAGAGAAAGTGGTTCTGATTTTGTAACACCTTCAAATAAATCAGATATGGTGCGCCAGTCTAGCTCTACTAGGGCTTTTTGAGGCGCTGTCCACTGGTCAATACGTAGGTCGGCATCTAGAAAGTTCTCAATAATGACGCGTTCTGGCTGCTCTAAACGCTCTAGCATCTCAGCATAATTAGTCTTTAGCTGTTCAGGGGGGATGGCTTCACCGCTCTCAGTTTCACGTACAAGGAGAGGTCTTATTTTGGTGTTTAGCTTTCTAAAAACTTTATTCCATTCACTAATAGAATTGCGTCTCTTTTCGGGTATACGATCGAAGTTAGCAGAATACCTAGGGAGCTTCAGGCTCGGTAATGCCTCGTCTAACGCTTTTTGCAGTGGCAATCCTTTATCAACTGCTTGTGCGATTGCTATGACAAAATCTGCAAAGGTTTCGATAGTTCGAGCTGCATGCGATACATTGGTTGATTCCAATGCGGTCAACAAATGCTCCCGTTTCGATGGCGTTAGATGCGCCTTGGTCAGACCTGCTGAATCAGCCCATGTCTCATAGCATGCGCGCAGAGTGTCAGTTTCGATCTTAGTAACCTTTTCAACACTCTTGTCATTTCGCTGCAACTCCTCTTGGGTAGCAGCAAAGAGAACTGCACGAATAGGTCCGTCCAAACGACAGTGCCGCCAATGAGTTATGGACTCATTACTTATCAACTCAGGGCCTAGTTCTCCACTGCTGTTGAATGTTGATGAAACTTTAATTAATACCTCAGACTTAACAGATTCATCACCGGCCACAGCATTTGCGATAGAACAGACTAGGGAAGACTCTAAACCAAGCATACAGAAGCGAAGCGTGCCTTCAGGTTCTCGCTCCATATGTTTCTTAATGAAGTCTAGTGCAACTGCTGCAATGAGCTCATTCCTTGTCATAGCTCACTCCTAAAAGGATTTTCTACATAGGCACAGTCATCTGATAGTCGACGAAGTAAGCCAAGCGTTTTCAAACGTTGCTCTAAACGCTGAGTATTTTGCATAAATGCATTTTGATCGGTTGGAAGATTGCCAAACGCTCTCTCTGCCTCATTAGCTCCAATGATGATTTGGAACCGGTCGTAGAGCTTTGAAAGAAAACGATGAAATTCCTCCCGTCCCTCGTCGACCGTAGAAATAACTAGAGCTTTAAGTAGGGAATCATCTGGGGAGTACCATGTCCCTGCTCCTCGTCGGGATACAGCCAAACCAATCTGTCTAGTCCACTCAGAATGCACTTTAGCAACATGTTGTTGGTGACGGTTTTCTGCGTATTCACGCAGTGAATCGAATATTGACTGCGCCCCTCCCGACGGAGGGCCATCTTCTGGCTCCCATGCAAACCGCTCTGTTAGATATTGGCGCATTGCATCAGCTGGTGCCCTGGCATCAAGCGCGGCTTCCCAACGCTCATCTTCTTTTGCTGACTCCACAAATGCTCTTACAGCACGACTAGATAACATCCTATTTGCGGCAAAATTTTCTTTTGATAGCTCAAAGATAGTCGTTCTCTTAGGAGATGCTATTTCAAGAACAAATTTCGGTTCACTTTTATCACCAATTTCTTCATTCGATCTCCTCAACATATACAACAACATATGCAGCGATGTAAGTCGCATCAGGGGATCAAAAAGGGCTTCACCTGGTAAATCAAGTTTTAACAACTTGATCCATGTGTCAGCTAATGCGAGATACTCAGGACGTTCTGAAAATGGTAAATAACCAATACCACTATCAATTAGATTCGATGCCGCCTTGTATCCCTCTGGAAGTAATGCTTGAGAGACTCTGTTCCATCTATCATCTTTGCGAAGTAATTTTTTTGCAATGAGTTCAGAAACTTCCTGTCCTTTACCACTTCTATTTAGCATCAGGTAGAGCAATTCCCCACCCCGACCAAAAAACCTTCGATCTGGACTCCCTAGATTTGCTGGCAAATCAGCATAAATACAATTCGGTCCGTAGGGGAAAAGGAAGCGTGAACTCCAACGTCTTTGACGATGGGGTTCGATCGAGGTCGTCTGAAAAAATTCTATAATACGAGCCAAACGAGAAAATGACCCGAACCTTTCTTTTAGATATCGAAAGTCATTGTCATTAGAAAATGTTCTAAACCACTCATGCCATTGCTCCGCATCTGTGTTTTTAGTTTCTTCTATGTGATGAATTTGTGGGTTATTAAAAATCAGTTGGCGAAGGGGCACTAACTTGGGTATGTGATAAGAGAAAGTCTCATGCATTCCATCTTGTTGGACTTCTTTAAGAGCGCGTCCTTGCTCTTCTCGAGAACAGAAAATTGCAAGGAATTCCAATAAGACAAACCATGGGGTTTGATCGTTGTAGAAACGATGTCCCCAGATAGCCTCATCAACCCATATTTTATTACCTTGATATTTGACAGGAGCTTCAAGACGTACACTCATTGTCCTAACCTTATGTGAATTTCTTCATCTTGAGCCCTGCCATTACTATCAACAGTTATTGCAGTAAGAGTCACTTCATCGTCCGATGATTCTTCCCCTATGATTCTGTCGAGTTTTTCAATCAAGCGTAATTTGAAATCGAGGAAATCTTCATGGCATTGCCTGGAAAAGCTTGCAGGCAAACTCCCATTAGCGACTCGGACAAGGTACTCGAAATGTGTAAGTTGGAGGTTGAGGCTATCAACGATCCCGCCCAGGGTTGGGTCAGTTATCACAAGGCAAGCCGAGGCCTCATCCGAACCCAGTGAAAATTCAATATATGGATCTCGGCGGTGTTTCTTTATTGACAGGTCGTAATTAAGTATTGAAGCAATACGGCCTCGCCCATCCCCCCCAGATGAGGCAACATATAACTTTGTCCCATCATCTATCATCATTCCACAAAATGTTCGATTGAGACCTCGAATTAATGTTTCTGCGGTTCTTGAGACATCTAAACCTTGTGCTAGGCCATCAATGAAGTGAAGAAACCGCCCAGATGATTGGTATACAGTTAAGCGCCACGGGTCCAAATTCTGATTCTCTGGAAGAGTAAAGAACAAACGCTGACGCTGACGAGAGAGAGCCCTCATGAAAGTCTTAGTATTTTCTCGCTCACCTTCTAAGTAATCTTGTAAGAGGGGCTTGTAAGCAAGCGCGCCATATTGTTTATCTTCCGAAATGAGCTCTTTATATAGTTCGGAGTCACTATAGGCTCCATAAATTAGTAAATTATCAAACCTATTGTCTGTCTCACGGCCTACACCAAAGGCTTCTAGTGTATTGAAAACTTGATATTGCTGTCGCTGTCTTTCAGGTAAGTTCACCCCAAAAACATTGGCATAGGGATTTGTCAGTCGGTAATCACCGCTTTGGGCTCTGTTGTGAGCTGTTCGACAAGTCAGGAGTGTTTGCTGTGGATGTTGATCTCCCAAGAGGATATTTATGCCAAGCAGCAATAGGTCCCGTATTGGAATATGAAGACGATTTGCACGTGCTAATCTGAGCAGATGTCGTAATCGTCTCCGGAAGATAGATTCGCCTTCTGAGCCTCTGAGTCTTTGACGATTAATTCGAATCGGACATCGTGATGTGCCACCCTGCCCCATCAGCTCACAGTTCTCACAAAGCTGCCACTGAGGGTGCTCAAGAATTTGTTCAACCAACCTTTCAAAATGTTCAGACGCATCAAGACTGCTGAGATTAAAGAGGGACAAATTTAACCTTGAATCAGAGTTCTTACCCTCAACGAGCATGTCCTCTACAATTTTGAATGTGGTATGTGCTTCAGGTGCTTCACAATCTGACCAGTCTCTCCAACTAGCTAATAATTGCCCATCATTAGCGGCTATCAGAAAGACTTCTTTTGCACTCTCTGAGGAAAGAGCCGAGTTGAGAGAAGCGAAGAGTATTTTTTTCTCTTCCTGAGTTAATTCACTTAGGTCTTTAACAATGGTCAGATTTTTTGATGAATTTGGGAGCGCGAGAGTGACAATTTTCTCGCCGGCTTTCCATCTTTCACTATCCCCACCAAAGTGGGTCCAAACACTTCTGCAATGAAAAGTTTTCCCATCACCAGCCGTCCCTGTCAGGATGACATTTTTAGGATCTGTTGATTCAAAGTTTTTTAATACATCGGGAAGTTTGGCAGGTTTGATTTGAATGGCTGGATTGATCCCATGTCTATCAATTTCAGACTGGATCAGCTCGTCATACATGTTGTCACTGGTCGTGATGGGACCATAGTGTCTCAGAAAAGAGATTAACGGATTCGAATTTTCCATAACTACTTCAGATGTGCTTGTCATCCATATTACACAGCTATCTAAAGTAACCTACAAGATTCTCAATAGCAATCTACTGGAGACTGTTAGCCATATTCCAATCGGCTCAACAGTTCTTTATTACATATCTGATAAAAATGAGCTTCGGTAAAAGCTTACTATTCACTCTCTAGCTTAAGTAGGTCCCCAGGCTGACATTCAAAATACAGACAGAGCTTTTCAAGTGTCTCAAAGTCAATCCGAGTCGTTGTCTCATGATACAGGCGACTTACAGTACTTCGGTTGATGCCTGTTTCGTTAACAACATCTGCAATTTTTAACTTTTTAGCGCCCATTAACGCTGACAGGGTACATTTTACCATTACAAAGCACCATAATAAGTCTTTAAAGAATCAAAATAGTGTTGACAAGACACTATAAAGCATCATAATGTATCTCCAGAGCATCATAATATTGCTCTTGAATATATTGGAGATTATCTATGAGTGAGACTTACCTTACAACAGAAGAACTTGCGGAGCGCATTAAATACACACCACGGACTATTCGTAGTCAATTGAAAGATTCAGTTCTACTTGAAGGCATCCATTACATACGCCCTTTCGGTGGAAGAAAAACGCTTTATCTCTGGGAAGCCATTGAAAAAGATATTGGCAAAGTCTCTAAAGAAACTGGGGCAGTATTGCCAATGGCTTCGGGAGGTTATTGCCATGGGTAATATTCGTGTTAGGAAAGAAACCGGCAAATTATTTTTCGATTTTCGGTACAAAGGCAAACGCTGCCGTGAACAGACAAAACTTGATGACACGCCAGCTAACCGTAAACGGATGAAAATCGTCCTAAACAAAATCGATGCTGAAATCACACTTGGCACATTCAATTACTGGGATTACTTTCCTGAAAGTCCGCGAGCTGAAGAGTTTCATCACCTAAAGCAACTTGGAGATAAAGCCTTTACAGACACGCCACTATTCAAGGATTTTGCAGAAACTTGGGTCAATGAGATGCAGGCCCAGTGGCGGCTGTCTCACAAAGAGGGGGTTGAGCTCAATTTGCGAAAATACATCTTGCCCAAATTTGGGGAAAAAGAGGTTGGCCACATCACTAAAGCTGAAATACTCGCTTTTCGTTCAGAACTCGCCAAAGTCACCAAAAAGAAAAGCGGAACACCACTCTCAGCTAGCCGTATTAACCACATCATCACGCCATTGCGTATGATCCTTAACGAGGCAGCCAACCGATTCGATTTTAGCTCACCCTACCACGGAATCAAATCATTAAGAGTGCCCAAGACTGATGTAGAACCATTCAGCATCGAAGAAGTACAGACAATCATCAACACGGTTCGCCCTGATTATCGAAATTACTACATTGTTCGATTCTTCACCGGAATGCGTACCAGCGAGATCCACGGTTTGCAATGGAAGTTTGTTGATTTTAACCGCAGGCAAATCTTGGTAAGGCAAGCATTAGTTCGTGGTGGACTCACCTACACCAAAAATGATGGCTCATTTCGGGCTATTGATATGTCAGAAATGGTCTACGACGCGCTCAAAGCTCAACACAAAGTAACTAAACAGTCTGAGTTTGTTTTTTGTACTCGCCAAGGGACGCCATTAAACCACAACAATGTCTGCAATAGAGTCTGGCAGCCCCTACTTCGGCATTTGGGCTTGGCTGTCAGGCGCCCCTATCAAACCAGGCATACGGCGGCGACCTTATGGCTGGCTGCAGGCGAGTCTCCCGAATGGATCGCAAGACAGATGGGGCACACCACCACAGAAATGCTGTTCAGGGTGTATTCACGGTATGTCCCGAACCTGACTCGCCAGGATGGCAGTGCTTTCGAGCGACTGCTCAAAAATCATTTACAGCTGAATAAACCTAAATGAGAGGTACTGACGTGACGCAAGAACTGATTATCACTCCCTTCTCCGCATACAGCGATGCCAATAAAATAAAACAAGCCGCCTGGCTGGTGTGTTTCACCTGCCAAATTGAATCTGATAAAAACAACCTAATAGCACTGATTGGTAAAGGTGATGAACCATCTAATCGTCATGCTATCGAAACATGGCTTGAACGCCGCCTGACTGAATTTGAGGATGAAGATTTATTCATCCAAGAGGTTGAGCAACTCTCATACAAGCTACTCGACAGGCTTAATCAATATCAAAGAACGGTTTTCTGATGCATTATCAATGAGCCATCATCGATAATTACGCCGCCACTTTGGCGGCGTAATTATTTCCTGGCGAGTCGTCCAGCTACTACTGGATCCCAAAATAAGTCTATGGATGCAACGAAAAGTCGCAAATAGACTTAGAGCTCAACAGCCAAAAGTGAGACCTGCATCACGTTTTTAATCTTGCATGATAAGCGTTAGCTGATACCTTGGAAGTAGACTTTCGGAGAACTGAATGACGCAAAAAAACTGGTCACTGGGTATCAAACTCTTTAATGACATTACTGAAAGTATTTTGCTCTCGCAAAGCTTGAAAAATAGCTCAAGCGATGCCGAGAGAGTGTTATCAATCATCGGCAAAATCTTTAGCGGGCACCTGAACAATGAACTGAACCAGAAGCTCTACCCCATTACGTTAGTACACACGAACAAGATTTCATCGTTAGATGATTTAACCGTGGAGCTTGAGTTTACTCAGGACACTCAGCAGCGAAGTCTGGCTTTTGAAAGGAGCAACGAAACCCTGTCTGATTTCTTAGAAGCAGTCCTAGTGGAAGCCGCCAAAGTCATCGACGACATTCATCAGATGAACCCAGATTACCCCGAACAGGTAACAGTCAGTGCCAAACCATTGCAGAATGGCATTCAAACGAAAAGCGTTTTATGTGCTGAATTGGTCAATACATTGCGGCGCAGCAATATCAAAATGGAACCACTGACTTTTGTTTTGCCGAGTGGAAAAACATTAGATATGCACCTCAAACGCATTCAAAACCACAGCCTGCTAACCAGTGAAAAGACGATTACATTAACGGGCCGTATTGTTGACTTTTCAGATCTCGACCAAGTGCTAAAACTTCAGGAAAAAGGCATGCGGCTCATTCATAAAATTCTGATCCCATCGCTTAGAATGGAGACGCGAGAAGCTCTTCTCGACTGCTTCAAAGCGCATGATCTTGTGACTGTCACTGTCACCCCTCGCAATAAACTCATTAGTGGCACGGAAGAACCCAGCGACTACGAATTCATCAACTACTCGCTACCGCAACAAAAAATTGCCTAGCGCGAAACTTTGTCAGCTTTGAGATGCAACCAGACGATGAGGCAAAAGACTACGCGATTGAGTGTCTGAAGTGTTTTCCAACGTGCTGGTAATGAGGTCACTTTCAGCACAGCTTCCTTTTGCAATTGATGGTCAGACATCATTTCAAAAAATGACGGATGACTTTCAAGCCAGCTACTGCATTCCACTGGTAACAACTCCCCAGGTGGATGGAACAATTTAAATCTTGCGTCTTTTAGCGGCAAGAATGTCAGTATTTCTATAAATGCTGACAATCCAGACTTTGTCGAGAATCGCCAACTCTTGCCATATCGCCTATCCTCCTTCCAGGTAGCTAAATCTATAACTGAATAATTGAAGAGGCCTTGTGTCATACTTGCGTCTAATTCTATGAGATTCTGATCTATCTCGCCCAGCAGTGAACTCAACCGTTCCACTTCAAGCACGTTCTCTTGGAATTTCAGGCGATCTTCTTGCTCTTTGCCCATAATCGCATCGGGATCAACAAGTGGTACTTGATAAAACCGATATCCAGTTTTCGCCTGCACTAAAGAGGCAACCTTCAATACGCCATCAATCTCAGTGTTTTCGTAGTTACCGTGTACTGAAATATTTTGCATCCGAGCACTCTGAACCAACAGCCTATCTATCTGTTGCAGATTTATCTTTTTGCTAGTTTTAGCGTAATCATAGCGCCACGGCTCAGGCTGGTTAGCAGCTTGAAACTGCGCATTTAAAGTTGGGAAGAGTCTATTTATGGGTTCGCCGGCAAAATAGGCCTGCAACGAGTTTTTACCTTTCGAACGCTCACGGCGTTTTTGCAGCGTCGATTCACTTTGTCCCAATAGATATGCCATGGTTTTCGGCGTCAAATTGGGCGCGTACTGATTAGAAATCGCCCTACCCAAGATCTCTGGAAAATGGAAATAGCTCGACATGGTGGTTTTAATTGATGCATGCCCCATGACATCAGCAATTGCTTGGAGCTTAATGGTGGGTTCATCTATTGATGACCACAACAACGGTAAATGTTGTGATCCGATACGTCCAATCAACTGGCGTGAGATAGTTTTCCACATCCTATCGCTAAGGGGGTAAGCATATGCCATCAACCGATTAGCAAAACTATGCCTCAAGTGATGAAAGCGCAGACTATGATCGGCACTGACGTGTTTTAATAACTTATTCAGCAAATCCTGTGCTTGTTGTTTATCTATTGTTTTTCTGGGCGACTCGCCATCAAATAACAATAGCGTCTGGTGATCTTTTTCCACCCATTCCTGCATTTCATTAAGAACCGCTTCCCAAGCCTTTTTCTCCAGCTCATTAAATTGTCCTATGAGTGGTATTTGCCTGACTCCAGCCCAAGTTTTTAGATCGCCAAACACGGTACCTCGAATCTGCAAAAAAACTGTATTCCTTTCACGCTGCACATCAATAACGCGAAGCTTGAACACCTCCCCAAACCGTAAGCCAAAACGAAATCCTAGAATTAAAGCGGTCATATAACGTGCCTTTAACCAGGGATTTAATCCCTCTTCGTCATTGATGATCTGCAGAGCCTGATCATATTCATTGACTAAGAGAATGTTGGCATCCACTGAGCGAGTCGCATCATCAACACCAGCAAAAGCATAAAGTCCTGACCAGTTAATAGGAGGTAAAGAAAGGTGAGTTTTCAAATACGCATGGAAATCGTAAAGGCGGCCTAAGCGATAGGATTTATCACTATCGCAGGTTTCCAAACACGCCCAGTAAAGTGCCTCTAGCGCATCTTCATCTAAAGACCGTAAATCAGTGACTGCGAGAGCCAGAATCGGGTAAACAATTTCAGTGGCATAACGCTTGATGGTCGAAAATGCCAAATTCTCTTTTGCCATCCCCGAACGACAACGGGCGACAAGCCAGGAAATCAATATTTTGCCATTGATACTCACATCCCCTTGCTGAGCATAAGCTTTTAACTGCTTTGCCAACTTTGCTCTCAGGGCTCTACCCCTCTTGTCAGCACCAATTGGCAAGCTTGCCTCAACCTCGGAAAAAATTGTCTTAATGTGCCGCCAGCACTGTGTCGCAGAAAGACTCCCTAGTTGTGTCTGCTCTAATGCAGGAAGCCATTCCGCCACTTGATCATCGACTTTTTGTTCAGCATCACCCTCGGGCAAAAAGGTCTGATCCGACAACAAACTGGTAAACCGATGCAAAGGTAAGTGTCTGCCCTCGAAACCTGGCATCCAATAGCCATGAAGTGCTCCTGGTAAGTGCCAGGCATTTAAGGACTGAGCTAACGCTGAAAGCTTTTGATACACGTTGTCACGGGAGCACTTCAAACCTAGCTTTTTAAGGAGAGCAACGAGATTGTTTTGCAGCATTTCCAGTGCGTCATGAACTCGATCACGATGATATTGCTTTCGTATATAAATGAGGCGGGACAAGCTCAACGCATCTGGGAGCCAGCGTTGTTCGTTTAATTCGATGATGACATCGAGATCACCTACTCGATAGGCACATCTAAATACTTTCTCCGGCAGCATTTTCAGCGCTTTTGGACTTGCCAATCCTCCAAATACGGCTGCCATCACAACGAGCTCAGCCAGAGCCGGCTCAATAGCCACATGCTGTTCGGTACTTGCGAAGTTTGCCAAAAGTGATGTCCGGAGTTTTTTAAATTGCTGCCAATCATCGAAAACGCCTCGACTAATGACCGATGACTCCGCTGGTAAGGGCCGGGTATTACGAAAGGAATCAACTGACACACCCTTATGGTTCAAATTTGCAAGCCACCGTACACCCAGATTGACGCCACTTTGAATACTGAGACCAGCGTCATGACAGTCATTTTTTATGCGGTTGAAGAATCCGTTAAGCTGCTCCTTTTCGAAATGAGAGATATCAGTGCCAGTGAAAATATCGGCTCTCGCCTTTGCCACAATCTCTTTGATTTTAGCCTGTGTTTTCAATCGCTTTAATCGACGTTTCTCGGGGCCGAGGACCTGTTTTGACTGGCTGGTGAACAATTGATGTTTGAATTTTTTTGGCAGCCTGATTCGATCACGATTTTGCCTGTAAGGACTGATATGTCTCCAACCCAAGCTTTTTATTGCCCGATCGATTTCCTTTGCCAAGCTCACAAAATCACTAACTGGCTCATGCCCAGACCTTGGACCATGACGGTGAGATAAACCATGGATATGACCAAGATATAACTCAAGGGTGCCAGGGGGCACACCACTATCTATGAGAAACTGACACATCACTGAACGTCCGGCATTCGCCGGCAGTTCTACAAATCTATTCCAATATGACTGTATGCTTTTCTGGGTAACTGAGAGAGATCTAACAGCAGACTCATCGATCTCAAAAAAAACAGGCAGATGTTTTGAACTTCCTTTCAAGCAGCTCAGTATCGCGACACCGAGTTGTTGTCTTTTTAAGGATTTATCTCTGTAAAGCCTTGCTCCCAGTTGCCTTAGATGACGACGGTAGGTTTCAAGCTGCTTTTGAGCAGTTTTGGGAAGAACCTGATATCGGTACTCATGGCGAGGAGAGACGACCTTATCACTGATCAAGACACCCTCATTGTCGATATCAAAATCACTCCAATAACAAAAAGGATCCCGAACTGGACGATGACCCGTTGCAAACATCATCATCGTCAACGTGAAATACATAAATGCATTATGTGATTGGATAATGTTGGCAGGATAGTGTTTTAATTCGGTTTTGAGATTTGCCGAAATGCCCTCAACCAGGCCTCGCACGCTCTCTGGCAGATGAGTGCGCTCCCCAAAATCAAGTCCAAGTAAATCCTCAGGAATGTTAAGTAAGGCCTTTGTCGCTTTTTGATAGGACTGGGTCAGTTCATCACTTCCCAGCACACGGTAATACATCAAAACAGGCGGCTCAGTTTTTAAATCACCTGCAATTGTGGTTATGACTAGCGGATCTCTTGTCTGATAGGTTAACTCTGCTGAAAGGGCAGCTGTCAGTTTGGAGAGCTTCAGACGATAGCGACCATTCTGCCGCCAATGACGCAGTAAACGGTGAACTTTGGACAGAAAGTTATTTTCAGTTTGAGCTGTCGCAGCAAGGAGGGAGTCACTTCCAGCCAGTCGCTGAGCATGTTTTTCGAGCCATGAAAAAGCCCAGTCAGGTAGAGGCAAAAAACAATTAGCAGGTGCGGCATTACTGTCTGAGCGAAATATTTTAGGCGGCTCAGGCAATGTTTTTATTAACCGTCCCTGTAGATCAATAAAGCCAACAGCGCTCCATCTCGTATTAATAACTTGAGTGACATCCAATCCGAGCAGATAAACCAGGACAACGGCAAAACCAATCACGCTCTCATTGAAGTCTTTTTCAAGCTGTAGTTTAAGCTGTTTGACCAGCTCCGACTTCTCAAGCTCGTTGATTGATGAGGTATCGATTCTGGAAAACGTTTCAGACTTTTGAATCCAGGTTTTAGCTTTTCGAACAGCAAAGTCAAAAATTATAGGATCATCTGCCGCTTTATCGTCAGATTCAAAAACAATTTCTTTGCTCGGAGGCTCACCAGGCTCTGATGTGGTTTCATAAATTTGTTTGATTTTCCCTGGCAGCTTTACATCGCCACTAGGAGAACGCTTTTTTGACTCAATAATTGCTGTCGAGTAATCATTTTTGCTTCGAAAGGATTGTGCTCGTGTCCTTTCAATGTTTGCGAGGTTTTGCAAAACGTAAAACAGCTTGTGCTGCATCTTCGCGACCTTATCAGCCTCAAGACTTTTCAGACTCTCTCGCAACCTGGAGAGATAATCATCAGGCTCACCGGATAGTGAAGACAGCTTTGATAATAAGTCATTTCTGGGATCAACTGCTCTCGCAGAGAGTCTGATTTCTCGGCACGCTTCATATGCCGATGAAGGTGATTTTTGGTGAGAAATATACAGTATCAGTATGATGCACATCCCATCATATACCGGCTTGCAGTGATGATCCGCAGACTGCATCAGTGCTGAGGCCATTGGCGACTTTTCTAACAATCCGGCAGCTGGATTACCTCCTCTACCCACACCGCGACGCCTTAATCCCATGTCCCTAAGATAGTTAAGTGAAGCGCTTATGCTCTCAGGGTCAAGACACTTGGGAAGACTTGGCAATTGCTTACTGTGCAAAGCAGCCAGACTAGCCAAATCCTTAAGCCGCTCAAACAGGTCAACAACAGGACGATATTGGAGATTGACCTCAAAAAAAGTGGCAATTGCTTCAAAGTCACTCTCACCAACCATGTCAAATAGCCCCTGTTTGAAGAAAAATTAAGGGCATGGCAGAGCGCGAATTCCATGACATATACCCGCCACATGCTCTATTGAAACAGGCAAGTGAGAAGAGTTTTTTAATCGAATTTGCTACTGAAATATGCATCACTCAAGTCATTGCTTAGATGGTGACTCGAGCGTAATGTATGAATAAAAGAGATAGAAGCGAGAATCGGATATTGGTCCGGGCCGGTTCTTCAAGAGTAGACTAAAAATGCAATATTATTGCCCCAAGATGAAACGGTTTGAGAATTGTTTTTGTGGCTGTTAAAGATTTCAATGTCAGAAATAGATAACCAATTACTTTCTAAAGCCATAGATGTGCTCGGCAATGAAAAAGAGGCTTTTCATTGGCTGCAGACGCCTAAGAAAGCTCTAGGCAACCAAGTTCCGATAAAAATTGCTGAGACCGATGAAGGCAAACAAGAAGTATTGGCTTTGCTCGGTCGCATTGAACATGGTGTTTTTTCTTGATGAAACTAATATCACGAGGACCATGATGGAATGACAACAATACAGAATCTATCGTCGATATTATCTGTGGCGGGAGCCGCCATTCAAGCCGTCAACTGCCAAGCATCATCTCGCTGTCATTGTAATAGAACCTAGCTTTTAAAGTTGCAAAAACATGGAAAGCTTAGCCTCACCCGCAGTCCGCCCGGTATATTTTCAAACGATAATTCACCATCAAGCACTGTTGCAATTGAGTGGGTAATGCTCAGGCCCAGACCAAAGTTGCCTTTACGTTTGTCATGAACAAAACGCTGGGTGATAGAGGGTAGTAATTCATCTGGCACGCCCCCTGCTCTGTCTTCTACCTCCCACGTTATCATTCCTTTCTCTACTACGCTGATAGTGACCCTTTGCCCCGGAGCTGAAAACTGAATCGCATTTTTAATCACATTCCGTAAGGCCAGCGAGACCAGCTCTACCGGTAAATGCAGCTGCGTCTGAGTAGACACCGTTGTTATGACTTCAACCTGTTTTGCTTCAGCTATCGCTTTTAACGGGGACAATGCACTTTCCGTAATGGTGGCGGCATCCGTTGATGAAGACACAGATGCCATCTGGTTTGAATCCAGTCTTGCCAGCATCAGGAGCTGATCCAGCATCTGTGATAATTGTTTCAAAGCAACTTCCGCTTTCCTGAGACTATCACCTACGGATCGATCAGACTTGAGCATGGCCACCTGCAATTGGGTGCTAATGCCTGCCAATGGCGTTCGTAACTCATGCGCCGCATCTGCGGTAAACCGTCTTTCGTTATCAATAACCCGCTGAACACGGCTTAGTAGTGAATTAAATTCCGTTACAACTTCTTTGACTTCCATCGGTACCTGTTGCAGTTCAATCGGGCTTAGCGTGCTGCCACTTCGTGCAGCAAACTGATTCTGAAGTCTGGTAAGCGGTTTAAAAACCTGTTTGATGACAAAAAAAGTGGTCACAAGCATCATGAAAACAGCAAAAATCAGCGGCACCACCACACCAATCAAAATCAGGTTCAATAACTGCTTCCGTTTATCGGTTTTTTCTGCTGTGGTGACGGTGAAATTATCACGCGATAGCTGGAAAACACGCCAGACTGTATTTGCGTCAGTCACAAAGCTATAGCCCTCATTGGCCGAGACAAGCACATCCTGGCCGCTATCCCCGGAGCTGACGAGCACTGAACCATCAAGTCGCGTTACCCTGCAGGCGATTGTCTCTGGAAACGTCGCATTTTGAGTCAATTTCTCAAGCACAGTGCTTGTGGATGATTGCTCGATATTGTTTAAGTCATACTCCTGCATAAGCGTAGCCAGCATGTTCGCTGAAGCCGCCAGTCTGTCATCGAGCACCTGGTTGACGTTGGTTTTTATGGTGAAGTACAGCCATGGCGCGATACCCAGCCATAGAATACCGACTGTTAGCAGCATAGAAAGCAGGAGTCTGTATCGTAAACTGCGCACTATGCTGCATCCGTTGCAAAGTAATATCCCAGACCCCGCTCAGTTCGTATCAGATCGTTACCCAATTTCTTTCTGAGATTATGTATATGAACAGCGACTGCATTGCTGACCACACCTTCGTTCCAGCCATACAGCCGGTCCTGTAGTTGTTCAGCGCTGATAACTTTACCCGGTTGCCTGAGCAGTGCCTCCAATACGATCATTTCACTTTTTGACAGTTTAGCCGGAAAGCCATTGACTTTTACCTGGGCCCTGGCCGGGTCAAAAGTAATGCTTTTGTAGCTAAAGATGTTATCTGCACGCCCAACCGTCCGCCTGACAATGGATTGAAGTCGTGCTATCAATTCGTCAAAGTCGAAAGGTTTTGTGAGGTAATCATCTGCACCACGCGATAGACCGGAAACACGATCAGGAACAGCATCTCGCGCGGTTAAAATTAAAACCGGTGTCAGAATTTGTTTGCGGCGCCATTTGCTGAGCAGTTCCATGCCATCTTCATCTGGCAAGCTCAGATCCAGAATCACCACATCATATTGGGCCAGTTGCACGGCCTGGGTGGCAGCCATGGCATCCCTGACCCAGTCGGCAGAATGGCTCAGCGCTTCCAGTCCCTGCCTGATACCGTCGCCCACAATTTCATTATCTTCAACAATCAATACATACATATTCGTTACCCGTCTATCTGTCTGATTATCGCTCACAAAATTAAGTGAATATTAGGGTCACGCTAATACAGAGCTAATTTCTGCCACCTAGACTTTGCTTCGTCTCTCAAGATTCAGTCGTGGTTTTAATTTATGTGGTTGGTGCAGTTCGCCCTCAAACGTCCTTATTCCGTTGCCTCGATGGTACTGCTGATTATCGCTATCGGTATTTCAAGCTACAACAAACTCGCGGTTGATGTACTACCTAAAGTCGATATCCCGTCAATCAAACTTATCTGGACTTACAAAGGACTGAATGCCCGGGAGATGGCAGCCAAAGTCACGACTTTCAGTGAAGTCGCGATCATGAATAATGTCGATAATATCAAGTCGGTCAGATCGCAGACGATGAGCGGTACGGCGATTGTTCATGTCGAGTTTCAGTCTGGCGTTGATATCGCTAATGCCATGGCACAAACGACGAGCGTTTCACAAACAATTATCAGGCGCATGCCACAGGGCATTACCCCACCATTGATTGTGCAGTACAACCAGTCCAGCCATCCGATTATTCAACTTGCCATTTCTTCTGACCGGCTCTCTTCGGCCCAAGTTGCCGATTTTGCGCGCCTAAGACTGCGCGGCATGATCCAGACCATCAATGGTGTAAGGATGACGCTGCCCTATGGCGGAGCGACACGCGTGATTAATGTCGACCTCAGACCCCGGGACTTACGAGCGCATAAATTAACGCCGGAAGATGTCAACCTGGCGCTGTCGCGGGAAAACCTGACCCTGCCGACTGGTGATATCCGCATTGATGCCAACAATATACAGTTACTGATCAATGCAGCGCCCGACACTGTCGATGAGATCGCCCAGATTCCAATTACCACGGGTCGTGACCAGTTGATCTTACTCAGTGATGTGGCCGATGTCCGCGATGGTAGTGCGGTTCAGACTAATATCGCGCGAGTCAATGGCAAGGAAGGTGTTCTTGTCTCGCTGATTAAGCTTGGTGACGCCTCTACCACTGACATTATCGAAAAGCTGAAGCAGATTTTGCCGGGCATACAACAGGCCGCACCGGACGGTGTGGAGATCACGCCCATTTTTGATCAGTCGACGTTTGTCAGCCATGCCCAGGATCACATCAAAAAAGAAATGTTACTGGTTGGCTTTCTGGTTGCTGTGATCATTATTCTTTTCCTGGGGTCCGTCAGGGCCACGCTGATTGTTCTAACATCTATTCCGCTCTCCCTGATGGTCTCACTGGCTGTATTGCATTTGAGCGGTCACACCATGAACCTGATGAGTCTGGGCGGACTGGCACTCGCCATCGGTATCCTGGTCGATAACGCCCTGGTGGAAATAGAAAACATAGAGCGACTGATTCACGAGGGTCATCCACCGCGTCAGGCCGCCTTAACCAGCGCAACCCAGGTTGCCCTGCCCGAGTTGATCTCGACCCTGTCGATCTGTGTTGTGTTCAGCCCTATCTTTCTGCTGGAAGGTGTTGCCGGATATATATTCAAACCGATGGCGCTGGTGGTAATGAGCGCTTTGCTCGCATCCTACCTACTCTCACGGACTGTCGTGCCATTACTGTCAGTGTTGCTGTTAAAACGTACTTCAGGCAGCAGCAACCCTATCCATAATGGGGTCATCAATAGCACTCACTGGATCAGTGAATGCTTTGTCAGTCTCGCGGCCAAAACCCAGAAATTTCGCCTTGTCACGCTGATTATTGCTGCCATGGTGCTGAGCGCTGGAGTGCTGGCTTTCACCTCCGCAGGCCAGACCTTTTTCCCCAAAACTGATGCTGGCCTCATCAAAATTTACCTCAGAACAGTGCCCGGCAGCCGCATCGAGAATACGGCCGCCTCCTTTGCAGAAGTACAGAAAAGAATCAGAAAAATCATTCCTGCCAGTGAAATTGACACGATTGTCGAAAATATTGGCACACCAGAGTCGGTCAACCTGGCCTGGGTCCAGAGTTTTACTGTGGGCAGTTATGACGGTGAGATTCTGATTCAACTGCGTGAGCCCCATCAAGCTACCGACGTGTATCTGGCGAAGATCAGGCAAATGCTGAAACGTGATTTTCCGGAGTTCATGCTGATAGCACAACCAGCTGATATCACTAACCAGACACTTTCAGGAACTGCCCCAGCGACGATAGAGGTTCAGTTCCGTGGCAAGGACACCCACAACAACCAGTTGTTGGCAGAGAACATGATTCAACAAGCAAGTCGCCTCCCGAACGCTGTGGATGTCAACATTCAGCAGGTCCTGAAGCTGCCAAGCTTTGACATTGATATTAATCGTCAACAAGCAGCCAGGCGCGGACTGACAACACGAGCTATCACATCGAGCGTATTGGCAGCGCTGGGAGCGGGCAACAGTGTATCGAGTAATTTCTGGGCAGATCCTGCTTCCGGTTTTTCCTATGAAGTACAAACCCAGGTGCCCTTATTGAGGCTGAATTCCGAGTCAGCGCTGTTGAGTCTGCCAGTGGGTCGCTCCAGCGATGACAGCATCATCAAACTTGCCGATGTTGCCACCATCAAACCGACTCTGGTTCCTGCGACCGTCGGAAGAACGAACCTCAGACCGACTTTCAGTATCCTCATTAACGTCGAGGGCGAATCACTTGGCGAGGTGTATGACAGGGTAGCGAATATCGCCAAACAGTTACGTACACAACTGAAGCCGGGAAATACTATCGACATTGCCGGCCAGGCCCAGGAAATGGACCAGACATTCAAAACGCTGGCCAAAAGTTTTGGGCTGGTGCTGTTCCTGGTCTACGTGATCATGCTGTTTAATTTCAGCTCGTGGCTGCTGCCGCTGGTTGCCTTGTCCAGTGTGCCTTTTGCCATTACCGGGGCCTTTCTGGCTTTAGTCGCGACGGCCACCCCTATCAGCGTACCGGCGATTCTGGGCTTCATCATGGTCATCGGTGTGACCACCGCCAACAGTGTACTGATAACGTCTTTTGCCAAAGATATCTGGCATACAGGGGTCAGCGCCAGTCAAGCGGCCATGTCTGCCATTCGCTCCCGCTTCCGCCCTGTTCTGATGACGGCGCTGACCATGATACTGGGTCTGATGCCCATGGCTCTGGCACTGGGCCAGGGTGGTGAACAGAATGCGCCGCTGGCGCGGGTGGTCATCGGCGGGCTGCTGGTCGGAACGCTGTCCACTTTTATTATTGTGCCCTGGTGTTTCAGCCAGATCGCTTCTCGCATCAAGCCATCACAAACAGAGGTTCATTAGTATGACTTTACAGCATGTTGCTCTCATCATTAGTATCAGCGCTTTCCCTGTCATCGCCTGGTCAGTCATCGCTCCCGAAGAGTCAGCAAAGACCGCAGAACTAAAGTCAACAACCCTTGAAATTAAAACTACCCAGCCACGGCTGTATGAATCGACAGAGCGATACAGCTTACCTGCCACGTTAGAAGCCGCGGAATCAGTGGACATTTTCGCGAGAGCCAATGGTTATCTGAAAGAACGTCATGTTGATATTGGTAGTGAAGTCAAACAAGGCCAGTTACTTGCCCGACTGTCTTCACCGGAATTAGAAGATCTAATACATCAGGCCAGGGCCGATATCCGTAAGCAAAAGTCGCTCGTCTTGTTAACTAAAAGACTGGCGCAACGCTACCAACAACTCAAAGATACCGGGGTCGTAAGTATCGTTGATGTGGAGGAGAAAATATCTGACTTTGAAGTGGCCAAGGCAGTGCTGACAAATTACGAGGCAAGGCTGGAACAGCTCAATGAAGAGTATGCCTATACTGAAATTCGTGCCCCTTTTTCGGGCATCATCACCCAACGCTTTACTGAAATCGGACAACGCATTTCTGCCAGTGATCAGAAGCCATTGTTCACGCTGAACCGGCAAAATGAACTCAAAGCGGTTGTCTACATACCACAATCAATCCTTAACAAGGTTAACCAAAGAACCGGGGCCAGTCTGATCATTGATGGCACCAGTGAGACTATTGATGAACTTCAATATCTCAGACAATCCTCAATACTATCCTCATCGGATGGCACCATGAGAGTCGAGTTTCTGATTCGCAATACATCACTGACGCCGGGAATGACAGGAGAGGTAAAGCTGCGACAGGTGGCTACTCAAGACACCTATGTGCTGCCACTCAACACTATTCGCATGGTGGATGGTAAGCCGACCATTCAGGTATTTGAGGACGGTAATGTGACTAGACTGCCTGTCAATATCGATGCATTTATGACAAATGATGTCCGTGTTAGCGGCAATCTATCCACAACACAAAAAATCATTATCAACCCTAATGCATTGCTTGAAACGACAAACGCACCGTCTTGAGTCTATGTCAGATTAACGAACTCGATCTAAGCTCAAGCACACTAGCTGTAAGAACAGAAATTGGTGAAAGGCACTCATTGATGGAGAAGCTGGAGCCCTGGGGTGCTGGACATAATCGTTGTTCATCATCCTGAATATTGCCCAGGCGTGAATGTTGAATTAATCTTTGAAGAAAAAGTTGGTTTTAGTATCATCAAAACTGTCGGAGTCACCCTACATCTATATCCACTGGGGAGAAAAATTTAGGAGCAACATGAGGTTGCAGTTTCTCTTAACTGACCAGTAACCTGAGTCCGTTAATATTGCAATACATACTTGAGGATGGTGGCAGTGGTTAGGGTTCTACCCCGATTTTGCGGACACATCAAACAAGCCCCATAGGCGACGATTTCGCCGAGGTTTGGAGAGTATATCCATAGTGATTGCTCAATAAAGAAGCCAATCAAAACCTCACTTGGAAACGAGCATCGATACGCAAGTTTATGCAGGTTATTTATTCAACACCGTCTTAGCCTCATGTTTTTATTATCACCATCTGAAAGTACATGTTGGACTGCGCAAATTAAGCCTGATTACTTTTACGCATTTTCTGAAAGCGTTTGAACATTTTTCGACTAGGGCGTCTTTCTGCTTTTCTATCCTGAGAATCGTCATATACCGCAGCGAATGCAAATAGAAAACTAAAACTACAACCCACAGCGAATATCATGAGCCCAACCCTGTGAAGGTCCAAAGCAGGCCATAATGGTGCTGTAATTACGATAGCTGCCCCTGCCAATACTAAGCCGGCAAGGCTAATTGATGCCTGCTCTGTAATGGCACTTTTTAACAGGCTCTGCCCAGTATTTCTAGCATGGATTTTTACCGGCAATAACAAAGCTAAGCCAACGGCTAAAATCATCAGAATCATCAAAATCACCAACATTTCCAGTTCCCCTTAGAGTAATCAATTCAAAAATATCAGCCGTCATTGATTCTTTTGGCACTCATCAGTCTCCATCATCATTTTTATCTACTAAACGATAGCTCGTACTGCGGCCTCCTCCCGGGTTTTGCAAAAAAATGCCTCGTTGAACTAGGTCTTGAATATCACGAAGAGCAGTATCCTTCGAGGTTTTCGCCATCTTCGCATACTTAGATGTATTCATATACCCAACAAAATCATGTTCCAACATTCTGTTGATAATCTCTCGTTGCCGCTCATTCACAGGGTTTTGATTAATGCGCTCCCACAACCGAGCCTTGAAAAGAACGCTACTTAACACTTCTTCAGCATTGGTTATTGCATGCCCTAAACAATCCAGAAACCAATCCAGCCAATGGGTAATTTCTGGTGAGGAACGCTGTTGTCGCTCCAAATTTTCATAGTAGTGTTTCCTTTCAGCCTCAATCTGATTCGATAGGCTGTAAAAACGATCAGGTATGCCTTCTGCTTGCGCTAATGTCATATCCGTTATGGCTCTCGCAATACGACCATTACCATCTTCAAATGGATGAATCGTCACAAACCATAGGTGGGAGATACCTGCTTTCAATACTGGGTCGACATCCGTTTGGCGTTCAAACCAGGAGAGGAATGCGGTCATTTCCTGCTCGACCATCTCAGACCCTGGCGCTTGAAAATGCACTTTCTCTCGACCTATAGGTCCAGAAACGACCTGCATGGGATCATTCTCAACTCTTCGCCAATCAGCCACGGTTATGCGACGCATACCGCTTCGTCCTGTTGGGAAAAGTGCTGCATGCCAATCAAAAAGACGTTCTTGAGTTAAAGGCTTATCAAAGTTCTGCGTAGCATCCAGCATCATCTCAACAATGCCCTCGACATCACGACTGGCAGGGACAAGGCCGGCAACGTCGATGCCCAAACGTCGAGCAATTGATGAACGAACTTCTTCAGGATTTAAATCATGTCCCTCGATAGCTGAAGATTTCACCACATCATTGGTTAAAGTTCTAAGACTCGCCTCTTTTCTTAAATCAAAGCCAAGGGATTCCATTCTCCCTAACAAACGTCCTTGGCGATGGCGTATATCAGCTAACTTGGATGTTAGCTTTTCTGTATTCCATGAAAAATTGGGCCAGTCTTTATGTTCGTATATCCACATAGAATTCACCGCATATAATGCGGCAATAATAGGCTCTATTCACCGCAAAAGCAATCATAATCGCCGCATTAGGCGCAGTGATTAATGCCGCATATTCACCGCATCTAGACTGGAGAATGCTCTGCTCATCGAAAACTCAATCAAACTCCCAATAAGACCCCTTAATCATTTCAGTAAACAATTCATCAGGCGTTTTCCAACTTCTCATTGCATTCAGAGCTTCATTCTGGCCAATGACAGATCGTGCCGCCTCTAGCCTGCTATTCAATTCACTATGCTGTTCAACTGCATGCTCTGATAAAGCTGCCTCAGCCTGATCAAAAAAACGCTTTATGCGTTCTGCTTCACCCCACTTATCGATAATGTCTTTCAGTGCCTGTTTACTCTCATCAGCAGCCTTTAAACGAATACGTTCACGTTCTGCGCGCCTATACTCCTGACATTCAATTTCCCATTCACGCCTACGCTTTTCTGCTAACTCAACTGCTTCAACATGTAATTTCAATATGTCCGGTGCCGCTTCAGCTACCTCCTTTACCAAACGCTGAAAAAGCTCTTTAGTTCCTCTGACACTTGGTATTAGCCACTGACCTGCCCCCGATCTTTAATCCAGTCTCAACTTAGTAATGTTCGTGGTTTTTGAATTAATTTGTCGGTTGGCAACAGCAAACTCCAATGGGGTTTGATAGCCAAGGGATGAATGCGGTCGGTTTTCATTGTAGTCAATTCGCCACTTGTTAATCAGCTCTCTGGCATGGGCCAGATCAATAAACCAGTGCTCATTCAGACATTCATCCCGAAACTTACCGTTAAAACTCTCAACATAGCCATTTTGCATTGGCTTACCCGGCTGTATCAGCTTGAGTTCAACACCATTTTGATAAGC
>NZ_VENF01000026.1 GCF_009711715.1 Methylophaga sp.
AAACCACTTGTACCGGTGTTGAAATGTTCCGCAAGCTGCTGGATCAGGGTCAGGCTGGCGACAACGTGGGTGTACTGCTGCGTGGTACCAAGCGTGAGGAAGTTGACCGTGGTCAGGTACTGGCTCACCCGGGCACCATCACACCACATACTAGATTTGAAGCGGAAGTGTATATTCTGTCGAAAGACGAAGGTGGTCGTCATACCCCGTTCTTTAACGGTTACCGTCCACAGTTCTACTTCCGTACTACCGATGTTACCGGCGCATGTGACCTGCCATCAGGCGTAGAAATGGTCATGCCGGGTGATAACGTCAAGATGGACGTAACTTTGATTGCACCGATTGCGATGGAAGAAGGGTTACGTTTTGCTATTCGTGAAGGCGGCCGCACAGTTGGTGCCGGTGTCGTTAGTAAAATCGTTGAGTAATAGAAATGGCAGCAACCCAAACTATTAGAATCCGGCTGAAATCTTTCGATCATCGTTTGATTGATCAATCAGCAAAAGAAATTGTTGAAACTGCGAAACGCACAGGCGCACGAATCAATGGTCCGATTCCACTGCCGACCAAGAAAGAGCGTTTCACAGTGCTGATTTCACCGCACGTGAATAAAGATGCTCGTGAGCAGTACGAACTTCGTACTCACAAGCGTCTGATGGATATTGTTGAGCCTACTGATAAAACAGTAGACGCATTGATGAAGCTGGATCTCGCCGCAGGCGTTGATGTCCAGATCAAGTTGAATTAAGAGGGGCTGGGTCAATGACTATCGGACTCATCGGCCGTAAGCGTGGTATGACTCGTGTCTTCTCTGAAGACGGTGTGTCTACCCCTGTAACGGTAATTGAAGTAGAGCCAAACCGTATTAGCCAGTTGAAAACACTGGATACGGATGGTTATAACGCGATTCAAGTGACTGTAGGTGAGCGTAAAGCATCACGTGTTACCAAACCACAAGCTGGTCACTTTGCAAAAGCACAAACAGCTGCAGGCCGTAAGGTCGCAGAGTTCAGACTGGAAGATAGCGCTGAACTGGAACTGGGTGCTGAGCTGAAAGTAGACATGTTCGAAGCCGGTCAGATGATCGACATCTCAGGCATCACCAAAGGTAAAGGTTTTGCTGGTGTCGTCAAACGCTATGGCTTTGGTGGTGGCGACGCGACACATGGTAACTCGCTGTCTCACAGAGCACCGGGTTCTATCGGTCAGTGTCAGACACCTGGTCGTGTTTTCAAAGGTAAAAAAATGGCGGGTCACATGGGTGACAAAAAACGTACCCTGCAAAACCTGTCAGTCGTTCGGGTAGACGCCGAAAGAAACCTGTTGCTGGTCAAAGGATCCGTTCCTGGTGCCACTGGCAGCGACGTCATCATCCGCCCGGCTGTTAAAGCCCAGTAAGATTCTTAGGGGAATAGACGTGGATCTTCAATTACAATCATTTGACGGCAAAAAAGCGGGAAACATTTCAGTTTCCGATGCTTTGTTTGACCGTGAATATAACGAGTCTCTGGTGCATCAGGTGGTGACATCATTCCAGGCAGCTGCCCGCAGTGGTACACATGCACAGAAAAACCGTGCTGCAGTGAGCGGTGGCGGTCGTAAACCTTTCGCCCAGAAAGGCAGTGGTCGTGCCCGTGCCGGTACAATCCGCAGCCCGTTGTGGCGCAGCGGTGGTAAAACTTTTGCTGCCACGAATCGTGACTACAGCAAAAAAGTGAACCGCAAAATGTACCGTGGTGCTATTGCTGCCATCTTGTCAGAACTGCGTCGTCAGGATGCACTGATTGTGGTCGACAAAGTTGAGCTGGACTCACCGAAAACCAAAGACCTGCTTGCCAAAACCAAATCATTGGGTCTGACAAACGCACTTATCGTGACTGAAAATGCCGCCGGCAATGTCGCGCTGGCATCCCGCAATCTGTATGACATCGCTGCGACTGATGCAGCCCATGTTAATCCGGTTGCCCTGTTGCGTTTCGAGAAAGTTGTGATGAGTGAAGACTCTGTACGCAAATTAGAGGAATCACTGGCATGAACTCAGAGCGCTTAACAAAAGTTATCTTGGGCCCTGTGGTTGCTGAAAAAGCATCACGTGTTGCAGAAAACAATAACCAGGTAGTGCTGAAAGTATTGCCTAACGCCAACAAAACCGAAATCAAACAAGCGGTTGAAACCCTGTTTGATGTGAAAGTTGCGTCAGTATCAACCACCAATGTCAAAGGCAAAGTCAAGCGTACCGGCCGCATTATGGGCAAACGCAGTGACTGGAAAAAAGCCTATGTCACATTGGCTGACGGTGCTGATCTCAACTTCCTTGGCGAATAAGTAAGAGGAATATAGGAATGGCATTAAAGAAGGCTAAACCTACATCAGCCGGCCGCAGATTTGTGGTTCAGGTCAACACACCTGATCTGTACACCGGTGCGCCTTATGCACCCCTGGTTGAAAAGAAAGGCAAAACTGGCGGCCGTAATAACGCTGGTCGTATCACCGTGCGTCATCGCGGGGGTGGTCACAAGCAGCGTTACCGTCTGATTGATTTTAAACGTAACAAAGACGGCATTCCTGCTGAAGTAGAAAGAGTGGAATACGATCCAAACCGTACCGCTCACATCGCGCTGCTGAAATATGCAGACGGTGAAAAACGCTACATCATCGCACCTAAAGGTGTGGCTGCAGGTGATCGTCTTGAATCCGGTGACGATGCAGCAATTCGTGCCGGTAATGCACTGAAGCTGTCAGCTATCCCACTGGGTAGCACGGTTCACTGTATCGAACTCAAGCCTGGTAAAGGCGCCCAGCTCGCACGTAGTGCCGGCAGCAGCGCGCAATATGTTGCCCGTGAAAACGGTTACGCAACGATTCGCCTGCGCAGTGGTGAGATGCGTAAAGTACCTCTGGAATGCAAAGCGACAATGGGTGAAGTCGGTAACGGTGAACACTCCTTGCGTTCACTGGGTAAAGCCGGTGCCACACGCTGGCGCGGTATTCGGCCTACCGTCCGCGGTGTGGTTATGAACCCGGTTGATCACCCGCATGGTGGTGGTGAAGGTCGTACCTCGGGCGGTCGTCATCCAGTAACACCTTGGGGCGTACCTACCAAAGGTTACAAAACACGCAAGAACAAACGTACTGACAATATGATCGTACGTCGTCGTAATCGTAAATAAGATTTAGGGAATACCTATGCCGCGTTCAATTAAAAAAGGTCCTTTTATTGACCTCCACCTTGAAAAGAAGGTCTTGGAAGCGAGAGAAACTGACAATAAACGTCCGATCAAAACCTGGTCACGTCGTTCGATGATTTCTCCTGACATGATCGGCTTGACAATTGCCGTTCACAATGGTCGTCAACACGTACCTGTGTTTGTGACAGAAGATATGGTAGGGCATAAGTTGGGTGAATTCTCACCAACTCGCACCTTTAAAGGTCATGCCGCTGACAAGAAATCTAAACGATAAGGTTATAGATATGGCTACACAAGCTAAACTCAGCTATGCACGCATTTCCGCACAAAAGGTGCGTTTGGTTGCAGATCAAATCAGAGGTTTGCCGGTAGAAAAAGCAATCAACCTGCTCGCATTCAGCCCTAAAAAAGCGGCTGAACTGATGAAAAAAGTACTGGACTCAGCTATCGCGAATGCGGAGCACAATGACGGTGCTGATATCGATGAGCTGGTTGTCTCTGCAGTGATGGTCGACGAAGGTCCGACCATGAAACGCATGCAGGCACGCGCCAAAGGCCGTGGCAACCGTATTCTTAAACGCACCAGCCACATTACTGTGGTTGTAGACGAGAAGTAAGAGAGCAGACTTATGGGACAAAAGGTTCACCCAACAGGTTTTAGACTTGGTATAATTAAAGATTGGAATTCGATCTGGTATGCCGATTCAGCTAACTTTTCAAGCCAGCTGAATAATGATCTGAAAGTACGTGACTATCTGAAGCAAAAACTGTCACATGCATCAGTCAGCAGAATCCAAATCGACAGACCTGCTAAGAACGCCAAGATCACTATTCACACTGCCCGTCCAGGCATCGTGATTGGTAAAAAAGGCGAAGACATCGATAAGCTGCGTAAAGAAGTGTCCGACTTGATGGGTATTCCTGTCAATGTGGGCGTGGAAGAAATTCGCAAGCCAGAACTCGACGCTACCCTGGTAGCAGAAAGCGTGGCACAGCAGCTCGAGCGCCGCATTATGTTCCGTCGCGCGATGAAACGCGCAGTGACAAACACAATGCGTCTTGGTGCCGAAGGTATCCGTATTAACGTTGCCGGCCGTCTGAACGGTGCAGAAATTGCCCGGACTGAATGGTATCGCGAAGGCCGTGTGCCACTGCACACCCTGCGTGCTGATATCGACTACGGTACTGCCGAAGCGAAAACGACATACGGCATCATCGGTGTCAAAGTTTGGATTTTCAAAGGTGAAGTTTTCGACGCCAACGCGCAAAACGCACCTGCAGCTGAAAAATAAGGTTATAACCAATGTTACAGCCAAAGAGAACAAAATTTAGGAAGCAGCAAAAGCTGCGTAACAGAGGATTGGCCCACCGTGGTGCTAAAGTCAGCTTCGGTGAATATGGTCTGAAATCTCTGGAGCGCGGTCGTATCACTGCACGCCAAATCGAGGCGGCTCGTCGTGCTATGACCCGTCATATCAAACGTGGCGGTAAGATCTGGATTCGTGTGTTTCCTGATAAGCCGATTTCCAGCAAACCACTGGAAGTTCGTCAAGGTAAGGGTAAGGGTAATGTCGAATACTGGGTAGCCAATGTGCAACCAGGCCGCATGCTCTACGAAATGGAAGGTGTTGCTGAAGACGTCGCACGTGAAGCTTTCCGTCTGGCGGCAGCAAAACTTCCCGTTAAAACCACATTTGTAACGCGGGCGATACTGTAATGAAAGCGAGCGAAATTAGACAAAAATCAGCGGAAGATCTGGCCAAAGAATTGGTAGAGCTTCACAAAGAACAGTTTAATCTGCGTATGCAAAATGCTACAGGTCAATTGACACGTAACAGCGAACTGAAACGTGTTCGTCGTGACATTGCACGCATCAAGACTGTATTGAACGAGAAATAGATAGGGCACGGAAATGAGTGATCAGCAAAGTACAGCACGTTCGTTAACCGGTCGTGTCATTAGTGACAAGATGGATAAGTCGATTACCGTTCTGATTGAACGTCGTGTCGCCCATCCGATCTATAAAAAATATGTCAAACGTTCAACCAAATTGCATGTTCATGATGAAAATAATGACTGCAATATTGGTGATACCGTTAGTGTCGCCTCAACTCGCCCACTGTCTAAGACTAAGTGCTGGAAGTTGGTCGAAATTATCGAGCGTGCGAAATAAGCAACTGTACAGTTTGGAGTTTAGACCATGATTCAAATGCAAAGTAGTCTTGAAGTGGCCGATAACAGCGGTGCCAGACGTGTAGAGTGCATCAAAGTTCTGGGTGGTTCACACAAGCGTTATGCCGGCATCGGTGACATCATTAAAGTCACCATTAAAGAAGCGGCGCCACGCGGTAAAGTGAAAAAAGGTACCGTTCATAACGCCGTTATCGTAAGAACCCGTAAAGGCGTACGTCGCCCTGACGGTTCCCTGATTCGTTTTGATGAGAACGCTGCCGTACTGCTGAACCAGGCACATCAACCGATTGGTACCCGTATTTTTGGTCCGGTTACCCGTGAACTGCGTAGTGAAAAGTTCATGAAAATTATTTCTTTGGCACCAGAAGTACTGTAAGGGAGCGCTGAGGATGGAAAAGTTAAAAACAGGCGATCAAGTCGTTGTTCTGACTGGTAAGGATCGCGGTAAACAAGGTGAAATCCAGCGCCGTGTTGATGGTGGCAAGTTTGTTGTTCAGGGTATTAACCTGGTCAAGAAACATCAGAAACCGAATCCGGCGTTGGGTCAACAAGGTGGCATTATCGAAAAAGAAATGCCGATCGATGGGTCGAATCTGGCTCTTGTTAACCCTGCCACCGGCAAGGCTGACAGAGTTGGATTTAAAGTGCTGGAAGATGGCAAGAAGGTTCGCGTCTTCAAATCAAATGGCGAAGTTGTAAGCGCTTGAGCTTCGTATTAGGTAGAGAACAGTGAGCAGATTAAAAGATTATTATCGTGAAAATGTAGTTAAACAATTGCAAGAGCAGTTTAACTACAAATCAGTAATGGAAGTGCCTCGCATTACCAAGATCACCATTAATATGGGTGTGGGTGAAGCGTTGACTGACAAGAAAGTGCTGGAAAACGCAATGGCTGACATGGAGAAAATTTCCGGTCAGAAGCCCGTTGTTACCAAAGCACGTAAGTCAGTTGCCGGTTTCAAGGTGCGTGAAGGTTGGCCGATTGGTTGTAAAGTCACATTACGTGCTGACCGCATGTATGACTTTCTGGATCGCCTGATTACCATTTCCATTCCGCGTATTCGGGATTTTCGTGGCCTCAACCCCAAATCGTTTGATGGCCAAGGGAACTACAGCATGGGGATTAAAGAACAAATCATTTTCCCCGAGATTGAATACGACAGAATCGACAAGCTGCGTGGTATGGATATCACCATCACCACTTCTGCCAATACGGCTGAAGAATCACGCGCTTTGTTGACTGCGTTCAAGTTTCCTTTTAGAAAATAAACATTTGGATGGAATAAGTTATGGCTAAACGTTGCATGGTTAACCGCGAAATCAAGCGGGCAAAACTGGTTAAAAAGTACGCTGCCAAGCGTGAAGAATTGAAAAAGCAAATGCTGGATAATTCGCTGTCTGCTGAACAGCGTGAAGCAGCGGCGAAGAAGTTTCACTCGCTGCCACGTAATTCCAGTCCAACGCGTTTGAGAAACCGTTGTGAACTGACAGGTCGTCCGCATGGCTATTTCCGCAAATTCGGTTTGTCTCGTAACAAACTGCGCGAACATGCAATGAAAGGCGACATCCCTGGTCTGGTAATGGCCAGCTGGTAATTACCAGCCTGAATAGTGGAGCTAGATAGATGAGTATGACAGACCCAATTGCAGATATGCTGACACGCATTCGCAATGCCCAACAGGCGAATAAAGTTGATGTAAGCATGCCTTCCTCGAAAGTGAAGGTTAACATCGCCAAGGTATTGGAAGAAGAAGGCTATATCACTGCATTCAATGTCACCGAAGCAGACAGCAAACCAACGCTGACTATTACCCTGAAATATTTCGAGGGTAAACCGGTTATTTCTGAAATTAACCGTGTCAGCCGTCCAGGTCTGCGTGTTTACAAATCAGCCAATGATCTGCCACGTATTATCGGCGGTCTGGGTGTAGCAATTGTGTCTACATCTCAAGGCGTGATGGCCGACCGCAAAGCACGCGCCCTGGGTCAGGGTGGTGAAGTGCTGTGCGCAGTAAGCTAAGCCTGATTTATTGGAGATTGTAAAATGTCACGTATTGCAAATGCGCCAGTCGAGATTCCAGCAGGTGTGGAAATTTCTCTGAGCGACAGTGAAATCACCGTTAAAGGTAAAAAAGGCACGCTGTCACGTGCAATCCATCCTGATGTGCAAGTTGCTCAGGAAGATTCTGCACTGAAAACGACTGCCAAAAATGAGTCACAGGCCGCTGTTGCCCTCGCCGGTACTACCCGCGCGCTGCTGAACAACATGGTTATTGGAGTGACCGAAGGTTTCCAGAAGAAACTGGCTCTGGTTGGTGTCGGTTACCGTGCTAAAGCACAAGGCAACAAACTGGATTTGACTCTGGGTTTCTCCCATCCGGTTCAGTATGACGTGCCGGAAGGTATTACCGTTGAAACACCAAGCCAGACTGAAATCGTTGTTTCAGGTGCCGACAAACAAATTGTCGGTCAGGTGGCAGCAGACATTCGCGCATACCGCGAACCCGAGCCTTATAAAGGTAAAGGTGTCCGTTATGCCGATGAGCATGTTGCTCGTAAAGAAGCTAAGAAAAAATAGTTAGGCTGAAAAATGGATAAGAAAATTTCACGTTTACGTAGAGCGGCCAGAGCGCGGGCTAAACTGAGAGAACTCGAAGTTTATCGGCTGACAGTTCACAGAACCCCTCGCCATATTTATGCGCAGGTTCTGACCCACGACAGCTCTAAAGTCATTGCTTCGGCCTCAACCTTGGATCCTGAAGTCAGGAAAGATCTGAAAAACACCGGCAATGTCGACGCAGCAACCGTCGTCGGTAAAATCATTGCTGAGCGTGCTGCCAAAGAAGGTATCAAAGAAGTGGCCTTTGACCGCAGTGGTTTCAGATATCACGGTCGTGTCAAAGCATTAGCTGACGCGGCTCGCGAAAACGGCCTTCAGTTCTAATTTAAAAGGTAAGAAACATGGCTCAGAATGAACAAAGACAAGCCAATAACTCTGATGGCTTGATTGAAAAATTAGTCGGTATCCGCCGTGTCGCTAAAGTAGTGAAGGGTGGACGGGTATTTGGTTTCTCTGCACTGACTGTTGTTGGTGATGGTAACGGTCGCGTTGGTTTCGGCCAGGGTAAAGCCCGCGAAGTACCCGTTGCTATCCAGAAAGCGATGGACGAAGCCAGAAAGAACATGAAACAGGTCACTCTCAAGGGTGATACCTTGCAGCATCCTGTGACTTCTCGTCACGGTGCCGCTAAGGTGTTCATGCAACCGGCATCAGAAGGTACTGGTGTTATCGCCGGTGGTGCAATGCGCGCTGTCTTCGATGCGGTTGGTGTTCATAATGTTCTTGCCAAATCAAATGGTTCAACGAATCCTGCCAACGTGGTGCGAGCAACTATCAAGGGTCTTACAGAAATGAACAACCCTGAAGCTATCGCAGCAAAACGCGGCAAGTCTGTTGAAGAGATCACGGAATAAGAAAGATGTCATCACAAGCTAAATTGAAAGTCACCTTGGTGAAAAGCACCATTGGTCGTCTGGCCAAACATAAAGCAAGTGTGTCCGGTCTCGGTCTGAAAAAAACCGGTAGCAGTGCTGTAGTGCTTGATACCCCAGAGAATCGCGGCATGATTAACGCTGTGTCGTACTTACTGAAGGTCGAGGAAGTTTAAGATGAACCTGAATACACTGTCGCCAGCACCAGGCGAAAAGAAAGATGCTAAACGCGTCGGTCGCGGTATCGGCTCCGGTCTGGGTAAAACCGGTGGCCGTGGTCACAAGGGTCAGAAATCTCGCTCAGGCGGTTTCCATAAACGTGGATTTGAAGGCGGTCAAATGCCTTTGCAGCGTCGTCTGCCTAAAGTAGGTTTCAACTCACGTAAGAGTCTGACAACTGCTGAAGTTCGTCTGGATACACTGGCGAACATCGAATCAGACGTTATCGACCTGCTGGCGCTGAAGGCTGCAGGTGCTGTGGCGGAAAACACACTGCGTGTCAAAGTCATTAACTCTGGTGAGATCGCATCAGCGGTCAATCTGAAAGGCATCGCTGTGACTGCGGGCGCGAAAAAAGCGATCGAAGCCGCAGGCGGTAAAGTCGAAGAGTAAGCTAAGTGGAAAATAACAGACAACAAGCAGCAGCATTACTGGGTGGAGGTCGCTTCGGTGAATTGAAAGCCCGTTTGCTATTCGTTCTGGGTGCATTGATCGTCTACCGCATGGGTACGTTCATGCCGGTACCTGGCATCGACCCGGCTGCGCTGGCCATTATGTTCGAACAACAACGAGGGACAATCCTCGATATGTTCAACATGTTCTCCGGCGGCGCTCTTGAGCGCCTGTCTGTTTTTGCACTGGGTATTATGCCGTATATCTCGGCATCGATTATCATGCAGCTGCTGACCGTTGTGCACCCTAAATTGGCACAACTGAAAAAAGAAGGCGCTGCGGGTCGTCGCAAGATTACTCAGTACACGCGCTACGGTACCCTTGTCCTGGCCACGTTTCAGGCACTCGGTATCGCCATTGCGCTGGAAAGCCAGAGCGCTGCCGGTGTCAGCGTCGTGATTGATCCGGGCTTTATATTCCGAATCACCGCGGTCATCACGCTGGTAACGGGTACAATGTTTCTGATGTGGCTGGGTGAGCAAATCACTGAGCGTGGCATTGGTAATGGTATCTCGCTGATTATCTTTGCCGGCATTGTCGCAGGTCTGCCATCTGCAATCGGCGGCACCCTGGAGTTGGCCCGTACAGGTCAGTTGCATACTTTCCTGGTGATTGCTCTACTGTTACTTGCCTTGGCGGTAACAGCGTTCGTGGTCTTCGTGGAAAGAGCGCAACGCCGCATACCGGTTCACTACGCAAAACGTCAGCAGGGACGTAAAATGATCGCGGGTCAGGTTACGCACCTGCCGCTGAAGTTGAATATGGCGGGTGTAATTCCTCCAATTTTTGCTTCAAGTATCATTCTGTTTCCTGCTACAATTGCCGGCTGGTTTGGTTCATCAGACGGTATGGGCTGGCTGAAAGATATCTCAACATTGATGTCGCCAGGTCAACCAATGTACGTCATGGCTTATGCCCTGGCGATTATATTCTTCTGTTTCTTCTACACCGCGCTGGTGTTCAATCCGAAAGAAACAGCTGAGAACCTGCAAAAATCTGGCGCCTTCATCCCAGGTATTCGTCCGGGTGAGCAAACTGCGCGTTACATCGATACGGTTATGGGTCGGCTGACTCTCGCAGGTGCGGTTTATATTACAGCAGTGTGTTTGCTGCCAGAGTTTTTAATACTTTACTGGAGTGTCCCGTTCTATTTCGGCGGTACCTCCCTGTTGATCATAGTTGTGGTTGTGATGGACTTTGTATCCCAGGTTCAGTCACACATGATGTCTCAGCAGTACGAAAGTTTGATGAAAAAATCGAATAAATCTAACAGTGGGGTCAGGGGCTTTTTAGGCTAATCCCGACTACAGGTTTTGCTGGAGAAAAAAAGATGAAAGTTCAGGCGTCAGTAAAAAAGATTTGTCGCAATTGCAAAATTGTAAAAAGAAATGGTGTGTTGCGAGTTATCTGTTCAGAAGCTCGTCACAAACAACGTCAAGGGTAACTTGGCGATCGCTTTAGTTTGTTGTTGAATAAGAGAATTGTATGTTACAATTCACTGTTCACTCCTGAGGAATTTAGGGTAAATCAATGGCTCGTATAGCTGGTATTAATGTTCCTGTGCAGAAGCACGCTGTAATCGCATTGACATCGATTTATGGTATTGGACGCACACGTGCTCAAGCAATCTGTGAAGCCGCAGGCATAGCACCTGACGCTAAAATCAGAGATTTGTCTGAGCAGGAAGTCGAAGCACTTCGTACCGAAGTTGGCAAGTATTCCGTCGAAGGTGACTTGCGTCGTGAAGTTTCTATGGATATCAAACGCCTGAAAGATCTGGGCTGTTTCCGTGGGGTTCGTCACCGTAGAGGTCTTCCAGTTCGCGGCCAAAGAACAAAAACAAATGCAAGGACTCGTAAAGGTCCTCGCCGTATGGTTAAGTAAGGTAAGAGGCTTTCGATGGCAAATACATCAGCACGACAACGTAAACGTGTTAAAAAGAATGTCGTTGATGGCGTAGCTCACGTGCACGCTTCATTCAATAACACAATCGTTACTATCACTGATCGTCAGGGGAATGCCTTGTCTTGGGCCACCTCAGGCGGTTGCGGTTTCCGTGGTTCACGTAAAAGCACCCCATTCGCTGCCCAGGTTGCAGCTGAAAAAGCGGGTGAAGTAGCCAAGGAATTCGGAATGAAAAACCTGGACGTAGAAATCAAAGGCCCAGGCCCTGGTCGTGAATCAGCTGTGCGTGCTTTGAATAATCTGGGTTTCAAAATCACCAATATTTCTGACGTCACACCGATTCCTCACAATGGTTGCCGTCCGCCTAAGCGTCGTCGCGTTTAATAGAATTTCGGAGTAACACAGAATGGGAAAATATCGTGGCCCAACTTGTAAACTGAGCCGTAGAGAAGGTACTGATCTGTTCCTGAAGAGCAGGGGCAACCCAATCGAAAGCAAGTGCAAGATTGAAACTAAACCAGGTCAGCATGGCGCCCGTAGAGGTCGTGATTCTGACTATGCACTGCAGTTGCGCGCTAAACAACGTATTCGTCGTATCTACGGCGTGTTGGAAAAACAGTTCCGCAACTACTATAAAAGCGCTGATCAGAAGAAAGGTGCGACCGGCATCAATCTGCTGAACATGCTGGAGCAACGTCTCGATAACGTTGTCTACCGCATGGGCTTTGCAGGTACACGTGCTGAAGCAAGACAGCTGGTTTCTCACAAAGCTGTACTGGTTAACGGTAAAGCGACCAACATTCCTTCTTACCAAGTTCAGGAAGGTGACGTCGTTGAAATTCGCGAGAAAGCCAAGAAGCAAGAACGGATCAGCAATGCCATGTCAGTCGCAGAGCAACTGGGCTTCCCGGAATGGGTGGAAGTAAATGCAAAAGCATTCTCAGGCACTTTTAAACGTGTCCCTGAGCGTGATGAGCTGCCAGCTGAGCTGTCTGAAAACCTGGTTGTAGAGCTTTACTCGAAATAAACATAACTAAACTCCGGGCAGGGGTTTACTAGAGGAATTTGCATGACGACTTACACGAGTCAATTTCTTAAACCAAGGATTGTAGACATCCAGAAGTTTAGTGATACGCGTACACGTCTTGTGCTGGAGCCGCTTGAGCGTGGTTTTGGCCACACCCTGGGTAACGCGCTGCGCAGAATTCTGTTGTCATCAATGGAAGGTGCAGCTGTTGTTGAAGCTCAGATTGATGGTGTCGTCCACGAGTATTCCGCTATCGATGGTGTGCAGGAAGACGTCCTCGACATCCTGCTGAACATGAAAGGTCTGGCAATTAAGTTGCATGAAGGCAACGAAGTTGTGCTGACACTGAATAAAGAAGGTGTCGGTCCTGTTACCGCTGCTGATATTCAGCTGCCGCACAATGTCGAAGTGACCAATCCTGAACATGTTATTGCTAATCTGACAGGTGGTAGCCTGTCGATTACCTTCAAAGTGACTAAAGGGCGCGGCTACTCTGCAGCGAATACCCGCAACACTTCGGAAGATGAAGATCACGCCATTGGTCAATTGCACCTTGATGCTTCTTTCAGCCCGGTTCGTCTGGTTACCTACAGCGTTGAAAGTGCCCGTGTTGAAAACCGTACTGATCTCGATAAACTGATCATTGATGTTGAAACCAACGGCACGCTGGAAGCAGAAGACGCGATTAAATATGCAGCGACCATCCTGAGCGATCAGTTGACTGCATTTGTCGACTTCACTGTCATTGAAGAAAGTGTCAGTGAACCAAAACAACCGGCGGTCGATCCTGCATTGCTGCAAGCGATCGATGACCTGGATTTAACTGTCCGTTCAGCGAATTGTCTGAAGGCAGAAAACATTTATTATGTTGGTGACCTGATTCAGCGTACCGAAATGGAACTGCTGAAAACGCCAAACCTGGGTAAGAAGTCATTAACTGAAATTAAAGAAGTGCTGGCTTCAAAAGGTCTGTCCCTGGGTATGCACCTGGATAACTGGCCACCTGCTTCTTTAGAGTCAAAATAATACTGAAGTTAATTCAGCATAAAAGAATAGGGTAACAACAATGCGTCATCGTAATTCTGGTCGTAAATTAAATCGTAACAGCAGCCATCGTAAAGCGATGTTCAAAAATATGGCTGCGTCTCTGTTTGAGCACGAAGTCATTCGTACTACTTTGCCTAAAGCAAAAGAGTTACGTGGTGTCGTTGAGCCGCTGATTACATTGGGTAAAAAAGACTCGGTTGCTAACCGTCGTCTGGCTTTTTCCCGTATTGGTGACCGCGATGTCGTGACCAAACTGTTCAATGAAATCGCACCACGTTCAGCTAATCGCCCAGGTGGTTATGTTCGTATTCTGAAATGCGGTTTCCGCCAAGGCGACAAAGCCCCTATGGCCATTGTTGAATTGGTTGATCGTCAGGTTCAGGACGCTGAAGCTGTCGACGCTGAATAAGTTTCAGCCATAATAGATATAGATAAAGCCGGCTTCACGCCGGCTTTTCTATTTGTAGAAGCAGTAGAAACACCGGGGTGATAGGCAATAAGCCTTTTTCTTTTGGCTAAATCATTGATTTTTAGTCCTATCATCAAAAAGTCTGAAAATAGTGTTGTAACACGGTTGACACACTCTCTCAGCCCGGTATAATTCTCGCTTCTTTGCTGCAGCGAGTTCTGCGAGCAACGCTCTTTAACAAAACAGTATCAAGTAATTTGTGTGGGTGCTTACGTCAGGTGGCTAGAAAACCTGACGGCTAGCATTTACATGC
>NZ_VENF01000028.1:0-8982 GCF_009711715.1 Methylophaga sp.
GACGACTTAGATGTCGTGAGCTTTCGTTTTCAGCACGTTTAGCTAACTCAAGCTTGAACGCTCTATGATGTTTGGACATAAAAAGACCCCCAGTAATTGGAATGTCCAACTATTGGGGGTCACTTCATTTTGAGGGCTTTTTGTTATACCTGAAACAGATCCCTGCGGATTATCGTCTCACAGCGATCAGGACCGGTTGAAATAATATCAATCGGCACTCCGGCAAGACTTTCCACCTTCTCAATGTACGCACGCGCATTAGCCGGGAGCTTGTCATAGTCGGTCACGCCCAGTGTCGACTCCTGCCAGCCGGGCATATCAATATAGACCGGTTCACAACCTTCAAACTCGTCAGCGCTCAATGGCAGGATATCAACAGGTTCGCCGTTCTTCTCATAGGCGACACAGAGACGAATCGTCTCCAGACCATCAAGCACATCAAGTTTGGTCAGGCACAGGCCGGTAATGCTGTTAATCCAGCTGGCGCGGTTCAGGGCGACCATATCCAGCCAGCCGCAACGGCGGTCACGACCGGTGGTGGAGCCTTTTTCCATGCCCTTTTCGGCCAGATGTCTGCCGATATCATCAAACAGCTCTGAAGGGAACGGGCCGCCGCCGACACGGGTTGCATAGGCTTTGGTAATTCCCAGAACATAATCTATATGACAAGGACCGACACCGGCACCGGTAGTGCAACCCCCGGCAGTGGTATTGGAAGAAGTCACATAGGGATAAGTCCCATGATCGATGTCCAGCAATGCCCCCTGAGCACCTTCGAACATGACATTTTCACCCGCCTCATAATAGGCCTGTAACATGGCTGGTATATCTGCGATCAGAGGCAGAATCACCTCGCGCATCGCCAGCGTTTCTTTCAGTACCTCGTCGTAGCTGACAGGTTCTTCTTTATAGTAATTGACCAGCGAAAAGTTATGGAACTCGAGGACTTCCTTGAGCTTTTCTGCGAACACCTGTTCATCAAGCAAGTCACCGACACGGAGGCCGCGACGACCGACTTTATCTTCATAAGCTGGGCCAATACCACGGCCAGTGGTGCCGATAGCCGCTTTACCGCGGCGTGCTTCACGTGCCTGATCCAGTGCAATGTGATAAGGCAGGATCAGGGGACAGGCAGCACTGATTTTCAGGCGCTCACGCACAGGCACACCGTTGGCTTCAAGTTCCGCCATTTCTTTGAGCAATGCTTCCGGACACAGCACGACACCGTTACCGATGAGGCATTGCACATTTTCACGAAGAATGCCTGATGGAATCAGATGTAGTATGGTTTTTTTGCCATCAATAACCAGGGTATGGCCAGCATTATGCCCTCCCTGAAAACGCACCACTGCGGAGACATTATCGGTCAGCAGATCAACCAGCTTCCCTTTACCTTCATCCCCCCACTGGGAGCCAATTACTACTATATTTCTAGCCACGAGTTTGTGTTCCTGTTTCGGTCACTTGCCAGCGACCCGCTTGTTTAACCAATGTATGAGTTGTCGACATTTCGGTGCCTGGCATACGGTAGACCACGACTTTGCCGTCGTTACGCAGGGATTTGACCATGTCTTCCAGCGCTGGATCGTCCTGCCATTCCACAGAGATAGATTCTTTCCGGGGGGCATTATCCGCTACCGGCAGTAATGTGGCGATTTTTTTCAGGTCCATGCTGAAGCCAGTGGCTGGCTGTGCATGGCCAAAATGTTCGCCGATGTCGTCATAGCGGCCACCGGCAGCAATCGCTTGTGCAGAACCCGGCTTGTAGGCAGCAAACACAACACCGGTGTGATAGTGGTAGCCGCGCAGTTCAGCCAGATCAAAATTAATCGCGAGATTCGGTAAGCGTTGTGACAGCATGTCATGAATGCGAATCAACGTATCCAATGCCTGCTGAACCGGTTGTGGTGCCTTTGCGAGCTGGTTTTGTGCTGTTTCTAGTACGGTATGGTCGCCATTGAGCTCGGCCAGTGCCTGCAACATATCACGCGCTTCGTCAGTTAGCTGGTACTGTTCCAGCAGGGTCTCAATTTCTGCCGCCGCTTTACGCTGCAAAGCCGAGAATAACTCCTGCTCCTGATTCGCATCGAGGCCAGCATAACTGGCCAGACCACGATAAATGCCAACATGACCGATATCCAGCGCAACCGTCGTCACAGCCCCGCTGACAGCCAGCAGATCGAGCATCAGTTGAATGCTTTCGACGTCACTCTCCGGTCCGGCATGGCCGTATATCTCGGCACCGAGCTGAATCGGGTTACGGGAACTGGCCTGCCCTTCAGGCAGGGTGTGCAGCACACTACCGATGTAACACAGTCGTAACACATCAGCCTGGTCACGCATTTTATGGGCAGCAATTCTGGCCACCTGGGGTGTCATATCTGCGCGAATACCCAGCATGCGGCCAGACATCTGATCAGTCAGTTTGAATGTCTGTATGTCCAGGGTTTTGGCCGTACCGGTCAGTAATGAGTCCAGATACTCTACCAGCGGCGGAACAACGAGTTGATAGCCCCAGCTGCGCATTCTATCAACCAGTGCCCGGTGCAGGCATTCCAGTTGTGAGGCTTCCTCAGGCAACAGTTCATCGATGCCTTCAGGCAGCAGCCAGCTCTCTTTGATAGTCATGTCGAGTTAATTAATCCAGTACAAAAAAAACAGGCCAGCGATCATACTGAAAAAGCCAATCAGACGTATCTGCCTGTCCGGCATCGCGGCCATTTGCAGCAATGCCCGCTTGAAATTCTGCGGACTGAGAAATGGCATGATGCCCTCAATAATGAGCATCAATGCCATTGCCACCCAGAGGCTGTGCAACAGCGCCGGGGTCACTGCGGTGACTGATTAGGATCGCTAAAGCGCTTGAAGAAATCACCTGTCGGCTCAATCACCAGCATATCGTCTCCCTTGAAGATATTCTGGTAAGCGTTCAGGCGACGGTACAATGAATAAAAGTCTTCGTTGGCACCGTAAGCATCAGCATAGATTTCAGTCGCATTAGCATCACCCTGACCACGAATCTGCTCCGCTTTGCTTCTGGCATCGGCCAGGATAACCGCACGCTGACGATCGGCATCAGAACGGATTTCTTCTGCTTTCTCTGCACCTTGTGAGCGTAGTTCTTTAGCCACCCGCTCACGCTCAGCTTCCATCCGGGTATAAACCGAGCTACTGACTTCGGATGGCAGATCAATGCGTTTGATACGAACATTGGAGATCTCGATACCGAAACCTTCGGCAACGCGATTAGCCTCTTTCAGAATGTCCTGTACCATCGCAACCCGGTCTCCGGACACAACTTCCTGAATGGTACGGCGGCCAAATTCACCACGCAGACCGTCTTTGATAATTTGCGACAGTCTCAACGCGGCACGTTCCTGATCGCCGCCCATTGAAGTCATATAAGTGCCGACATCTTCGATCCGCCAGAGAATAAACGAATCAACAATCACGTTTTTCTTTTCGCCGGTGAGATAACGAGCAGGTTGAGCATCCAGCGCCATTTCACGCGCTTCAAATTTGCGCACGTTATTGACAAAGGGCATTTTGAAGTGAAGCCCCGGTTCAAAGTCCGTACGCTCGATTTCACCCAGTCTTAACAGCACCGCTTTTTCACGTTCATCAACGATAAACAGTGACGAACTTAATGTGATCAGCGCCAGTACAACCAGCACCAGAATCAGCGTCATACGTGAACTCATTTAGCGACCTCCTCTGCTACGAACGTCATCACGTGACGCGCTGCTTGATGTGGAACTGTTACTACCGGATGAATTCGGATAATCAAATTCGTCCAGGTTGAGACGAGCAGGGTTACCACTTTGCCCTCTCAAACGATCCAGCGGCAGATAAAGGACGTTGCTGCCGCCGTTCTCAACATCAACCATCACTTTCTGACTACGCGAATAAACAGATTCCATCGCGTCCAGGTAGAGGCGTTCTGTGGTCACAGCGGGTGATTTATTGTATTCCAGCATCACTTGTGTAAAGCGGCTGGCATCACCTTCAGCCTTGGCAACAACCTGACTCTTGTAGGCTTCAGCTTCCTGCAGGATACGGAATGCCTGACCCCGGGCTTTAGGCAGGATATCGTTGGCATAGGCTTCTGCCTGATTAATTTGGCGGACCTCATCCTCACGGGCTTTGACCACATCAGCAAACGCCGACTGGACCTGTTCCGGTGGCTGAACATCCTGCATATTGACACTGGTGACCAGCAAACCGGCATCGTGTGCATCCAGCATGGATTGCAACAATTGCTCTGTGCTGTTGGCAATGGCACTACGTCCCTCAGTTAACACGAAATCCATCTTGGAGCGGCCGACAGTCTCACGTACCGCGCTCTCCATCATCTGGCGCAGGATAATATCCGGGTCGCGCACATTGAAAAGATATTTGGCCGCATCCTGAACACGGTATTGAACCGCTATTTTCAGATCGATGATGTTTTCATCCATGGTCAGCATCAACGACTCAGATGGAATGGAGTTGGTGCTGGCCACACCCGTTGAGCGATAGCCAATCTCAGCCGTACGGATTTCCTCGACGTTGACGAGTTCTACCTTATCGATGGGATAAGGCAAGTGCCAGTGCGGGCCGGGCATAGTTGTGGTCTGGTACTGACCAAAACGGAGCACAACGCCTCGCTCAGGTGCTTCGACAATATAGATACCGGACAGCATCCAGACGATAACAGCAATAAGTGCGATCAGTCCGAAACCGAATGAACCCTGTGTGGGACGGTTACTGCCTCCTGAACCACCTTTACCACCAAAGATTCCGCCCAGTTTTTGTTGCATTTTACGGACGACTTCGTCCAGATCCGGTGGCCCATCTTTACCACGATTACCCCACGGGTCTTTACCACCGTTGCCGGGTTCATTCCAAGCCATGTAGCTCTCCAAAATGAGAAAAGAGATTTGCTTCCAAAACGACTATTTTACGGAGATGGGCGGTATACGCAACCAAAACCCATATCTAAGTCAGATACTCTGACTCCTGCCACTGTGGAAAATATTCCTGCAGTGCCTGCCGTAATAATTCAAGTCCCTCGCCGGTGCTGGCTGAGAGCCAGATCCGTTCAATTTCACCATCGGCATTGCGTTCAATACGTGGTGACATGCCTTCGACCTTGTCAATTTTGTTATAGACAATCAGTTGCGGCACTTCGTCGGCTTCAATTTGCTGCAATACATCATTGACATGATGCATCAGATCATCACGATCACTGGCAGCACAGTCAACTACATGCAGTAGCAAAGCTGCATCACGTGTCTCTTCCAGCGTCGAACTGAAAGACTCTACCAGGTCGTGGGGCAGTTCCCGAATGAATCCCACCGTGTCAGCCAGAATCAGCATTTCGGTATCGTGTAATTTCAGCCGGCGTAATGTCGGATCGAGCGTCGCAAACAAACGATCATCGGCATAAACCTTGGCCGAGGTGACTTTATTGAACAAGGTCGATTTACCGACGTTAGTGTATCCTACAAGGGAGACGACAGGCACCCCTCCACGTTGACGAGAACGGCGCCCCTGCTCACGCTGAGACCGGACTTTATCCAATCTTTTTTTCAGTGACTTAATCCGCTGAGCCAATAAGCGCCGGTCTGTTTCCAACTGGGTCTCACCGGGACCACGTAAACCAATACCGCCTTTTTGTCGCTCAAGGTGAGTCCAGCCTCTGACGAGTCGTGTCGATAAATGCTGTAATTGCGCCAGTTCAACCTGCAGTTTACCTTCATGTGAACGTGCCCGACGGGCAAAGATATCGAGGATCAGACCTGTCCGGCCCAACACACGGCTTTTAAGCCGCTGCTCAAGGTTACGTTCCTGACTGGGAGAAAGTTCGTGGTTGAATATCACCAGTGCTGCATGTGAGGCGGCCACATACTCAGCAATTTCATCGACTTTGCCGCTACCGGCAAAGTACTTGGGATCGGGTCGGTGTCTTTTTCCCTGGACGATGGTGGCTATCTTTGCGCCTGTACCGCCAACCAGCTCCTTGAACTCCTCCAAGGATTCGTCGTAGTTGGGGTCATTGAAATTGAGATAAACAAGAACAACTGCTTCCTGGTTCGATGAATCGTCAAAAGCGGCTTTACTATCGGGACGATCAAACAATCAATGTGCTCCTATTCTTCCTGACTGTAGTTGACATTACGTGCGGGAACAATAGTGGAAATAGCATGTTTATAGACCATTTGATTCACTGAGTTTTTCAGCAGAATCACGAACTGATCAAACGAGTCAATCTGTCCTTGCAACTTGATGCCGTTGACCAGATAGATGGAAACGGGGATATTTTCACGACGTAATGCATTTAAAAACGGATCTTGAAGAGTCTGCGCTTTGGCCATTATCTGCTCCAGATATTGTTATTATTTTTGAAAATCACCTGCGAATAACTCATTCTAAAAGCCCTAGCAGAATCGTCAAGCATTATTCTCTAATTGTGTGACCTGTGCCGTCAGATATTGGTTCACTTCTCTGACCGGCAAGGATTCACCACTGTCAAACCAGACGCCGTCATCCTGTGCACGCAGCCAGGTAATCTGTCTTTTAGCCATCTGCCGGGTGGCCACTATCGCTTTATAGATAAAGCTCTCCATATCAAGCTCACCACTGAGATAGGCCCAGGCCTGGCGATAACCTACAGCTCTAATCGAAGGTAGCCCAGGGTGGCAATCCCCCCGCTCATAGAGCTTCTGCACCTCTGCCAGAAAACCATTCTCGACCATGGTGCGATAGCGTCTCTCAATACGTTCATGTAATACAGCCCGGTCGAAAGGAGCAATAATGATCTTGGTGACATGATACGGCAGGGTATCTCCCTGCTCTTCTGTCAGCGCCGTCAGACTTTTTCCAGTCAGTTCATAAACTTCCAGCGCACGTTGCAGGCGCTGGGGATCATTCACATGAATTCTTGCCGCCGCGACCGGATCGATCTCAGTCAGACGCTGATGCAGGTAGGCAAGGCCGAACTCGGCAGCCTGGGCATCGAGTTTAGCCCGTACTGCCGGGTCCGCCGTCGGTAATTTTGACATGCCTTTTTGCAGGGCATTGAAATAGAGCATCGTGCCACCGACCAGCAATGGCACTTTACCGCGGGCAGTGATGTCACCCATCAGACTGAGTGCATCATCACGAAAACGACCGGCAGAGTATGACTCAGTCGGCTCAAGAATATCTATCAGATGATGCGGGAATTGCTTGAGGGTCGCTGGCGACGGTTTAGCCGTGCCAATATCCATACCCCGGTAAACGAGAGCGGAATCGACGCTGATAAGCTCAACCGGATAACGTTTGGCTAACTCCAGTGCGAGATCTGTTTTGCCTGCTGCCGTCGGCCCCATGATGAAGATGGCCGGCGGCAAAGTGTTTTGCATCACCAGTGGTTTCTTAGCCTTGTTTCATGGTGTCGAAAAACTCGGCGTTTGTTTTAGTGGATTTGAGACGATCCATCAGGAATTCCATTGATTCGACGGGATCCATCGGACCTAAAATCTTACGCAGAATCCATAATTTCTGGAGATCTTCTTCGTTAGTCAACAATTCTTCACGGCGTGTACCGGAGCGAGTCACATTGAGGGCTGGATACATGCGGCGGTCAGCCAACTTGCGTTCCAGTAAGGCTTCCATATTACCGGTACCTTTGAACTCTTCAAAGATAACTTCGTCCATGCGTGAACCGGTCTCAATCAGAGCCGTGGCGATAATCGTCAGACTGCCACCTTCTTCAATATTACGTGCCGCACCGAAGAAACGTTTCGGCCGCTGCAGGGCATTGGCATCAACACCCCCCGTCAATACCTTACCGGAAGACGGTGCGACGGTGTTGTAGGCACGAGCCAGACGGGTAATTGAATCGAGCAGGATGACCACATCATGTTTGTGTTCGACCAGCCGCTTGGCTTTTTCAATTACCATTTCAGCAACCTGAACGTGTCGAGCAGCGGGCTCATCAAACGTACTGGAAACCACTTCACCGATAACAGAGCGTTGCATTTCTGTGACTTCTTCAGGACGTTCATCGATCAGCAGAACAATCAAATCACTCTCTGGATAATTCGAAGCGATAGATTGCGCAATCGATTGCAGAATCATCGTTTTACCGGATTTCGGCGGTGCGACAATCAGACCACGCTGGCCCTTACCAATAGGAGCAGCCAGATCGATTATACGTGCTGTTAAATCCTCAGTACTGCCGTTACCACGCTCCAGATTAAAACGTTCGTTGGGAAATAGCGGGGTCAGATTTTCGAACGGTACTTTGTTTCTTGATTTATCAGGTTTTTCGTAGTTGATTTCCTCAACTTTAACCAGGGCAAAATAGCGCTCGCTGTCTTTCGGCGGTCTGATTTTACCTTTGATAGTATCCCCTGTTCTCAGGTGGAAACGGCGAATCTGACTGGGTGACACATAGACATCATCCGGACCGGCCACATAAGAGTCTTCCGGCGATCGCAGGAAACCGAAACCATCCGGTAATAACTCCAATACACCAGTAGTCACAACGTCTTCACCCTGCTTGGAATGGGCTTTGACAATTGCAAAGATTAATTCTTGTTTTCGGTTTCTGGCGAGGCCCTCAAGGTTCATGGAAAGGGCGAGATCCATCAATTCAGCAGCGGACTGCTTTTTCAGTTCTGTCAGATTCATGTATTACCTGGATTGGGATTTTTGATATAGGACAACCTTGAATACGCCATTGTGTTGGCGCTGATATGTACTAACGGGGAGGAGTTTTCGGAAAAACTGTCGGCAAGCATAGCAGGTCGTGATCGAGGCGTCTAGTGTTTTGGGGAAAAAGTTTGTTGAGTCATAGTTTCATGCTCTTATAGGTCACGCCATAAATTATTTGTCCCCCCACCCCCCCCCCCCCCCCCCCCCCCCCCCTCCTATTATCTAAGAAATAATTAAACAAAATTTTTATCTGAGTTAAGAATCAACACACAATATAATAAATTTTTTTCTTGAAACAAT
>NZ_VENF01000028.1:8992-9973 GCF_009711715.1 Methylophaga sp.
TTTCCCCCCCCCCCCCCCCCCCCTCCTCATGAGGTTTTATAGAAGAAATGAGGGTTAATAGCATTACAGATGGCACACTCATACAATGCTATTCAGAGATATTTTAGATTCTACACAGGTGCTTATCCCTTCAGTAGGCAGGCTGAAAACCACAAATACAGATGCTTTAAAACGCTTTGAGAAAGATAGCTTGAAAGAACTCAGGCGAAGAGCAATTCCATTTTTTAGCTTCACACGAGAAACTGAACTTGAGTGGTTATTCCTTGCATAACATCATGACTACCTACACGTTTATTGGACTGGACTATTAACCCTCTAGTTGCAATACATTTAACATGTCTTTCGAATAAAGAGAGTGATTTCGCTGTTTATAAAAACATACAGTCTAAATGGATTAAACTGGTGATCCACATGTAATAGATGATGTTATAGGCTTAAGGCCACTGCATCATGACTCAAAATATGTTAATCAAGATTGTGCTTGTAGTACCATTCACCCAGATCCTCACACGCCATTTAAATCCAAATCGATAACAAAATACATTATTGATAAAGGCAGTAGAGAGGACATTATTCGTTGGCAGATAAACCAGTTTGGCTTGAGGCCTTTTACATCTACCCTGGACTAGATTGCCTAGCTAAAAAGATGCTCTTGAGGGTTTTAGACACACAGCTAAACAATGGTAGCGTTCATACCCTGTCTGGGATTCTTCATAGTGATGACCTTACGTTATTGTCTCCATCCCTATAGGCGGTCACTGCGTTCAAGTAGGTCACGGCTAAACTTCAGGTAACAAAAAAGGCCAGCCTCAATGAGGATGGCCTATCTTTATGTCTCTTGAGCTACTTTGTTTGTAAGCGTCCACTGAATACACCCTACCGGATTGAATCCACACTTGTTTAGATCCCCATTTAAATTAGATGGGGATCTAACTCATGAATGATTATGCGAAGCTGCCAAGGCGTCGTTATTCCAATCAG
>NZ_VENF01000006.1 GCF_009711715.1 Methylophaga sp.
AGCGGTTGTCCTCAAAGTTGGGAGCGATGGCGACACCGTTCATCCCCGCCTGACCCTGGCAGAAAAGATCCTTTTCAGTAGTGCTGTAGTCCTTTGTGTCTTTCAGCCCTAACAGATGATTGACGTCACCGTTGGGCTCACGCACCGACAGGCCACGACATTTTTCGGTGTATAACATCGTGCCGTCATCAAACAGCGCAATATCCCAGGGATTTTCCAGTCCTGATATCACTTCGGTATGCGTGAGTTCAGGTACATGAGAGTCCGCATAGGCCATGGCTGGCAATCCGGCCAGAATCGCCGTGGCCGCAATGAGATTGGTTGTTCGTTTAGTGTGTTTGTGAGACATGTCGGCTTCTCCTTTATTAATGAGATGCTGTTATGTACTCCACATGCAATTTAATGATGAGAGATTACAGAAAGGATCCATTCTTTCTTTTATGACCCTTACCTAACCTGACGTCACCTACCGTCGGATTGTTCCTTGTTGCTACGAACTTTCGTGGATAATGGCTGGGTGTTAGCAAGCAGCAGTGTGTTCTCAGCAGGTCAGACTGGCCATGAAACAATAAGTGATGATCGCTTTATCCTCAGCCCAGAATCAAAGGACGGTAGGGATTGATTTTCATCACCTTGCGATCGGTCTCTGAACCTATCTGTTCCATGTTACTTAAAGGAGTAACTCATGCTTGATCACATTTTCCTCACGGTCACAGATACCGATCGTTCAATCGTATTTTATGAGCGACTGCTACCGCACCTCGGCATCATCAGTCGCCTCGATTACGATGGTAATAATGGCCCCGCAGGTCATGCTGATCTGAAAGGCTTTGGCTCCAATGGCCGTATTTATTTCTGGCTGAGGCAAGGTAATGCCGCACCTGAAGGGGTGCATGTCGGTTTTACTGCTGACTCAGAGGCGATGGTAAACACAGCATTCGCCGAAGCAATAGCTGCAGGAGCCACGCAAATTCATCCACCCGGACCACAACTTCACTACGATCCACGTTATTACGCGGCTCAAGTCAGGGATTTAGATGGCTATAGCCTCGAATTTGTTTATAAAAGTTGGCAGCATCGGGATTGAATAACCAGCATGCCAAGTTTGATCTCGTTTCTCATCTCAACCTACCTTACTGAGCCTGATACAGCTCACCAAAAATATCCAGATAGGTGAGATAAAGCCGAACATCAAATTCCAGTTGGAGATAGTTCGGTTCCATATGTGTGCAGAGCTTGTAAAAGGCTTTGTTGTGATCTTTTTCTTTAAGGTGTGCCAGTTCATGCACCACGATCATGTTCAAAAATTCGGGGGGTGCCGTTTTGAAAACAGCGCCGATCCGCATTTCATTCTTGGCTTTGAGTTTACTGCCCTGAACACGTGAGACATAAGTGTGCAAGCCCAATGCCTGATGCAGCACATCCAGCTTATCGTCATAGATAACTTTGCTGAGTGGGCTGGATTGACGAAGGTACTGCTTCTTTAACGCCATCACATACGCATACAAGGCTTTATTGGTTTTAATGTCGTGGGTGTCAGGATATTTTTTCAATAGAAACGGGCCGAGTGTTTCAGCAGCAATCGCAGCCCTGACTTGGTCCAGAACGGGTTTGGGATAGCCTGTTAAATACTTTAATTGCATGTGCGAAAAGAGTTTGAAGCCGCTAAGCTGATTGAGTCATCAGACTATACAGCAGCGATGGTGTCGTGGAGGCGTTTTTGCCATATCACTTTCGATACGCTTATGGCATGATAGCCGTTATGGCTCGCTTTCCGCGAGCATATTCCCTATTAAACTGTTAACACCTGCCAACCAGGGTAGGTGAAAGTACGCGTTGGAGTCACGCAAAATGAAAGCATTACAACCTGAAATCGTCATATCTGAACTGGACCTGAAACGTATTGAACAGCTCCTGTCGATGCAGTCATCTAGCGAACTTGAGAAACTGGCTACACTGGAAGATGAGTTGGAAAGAGCCAATGTCGTCGAACCTGCAGCTATTCCCGGCAATGTGGTGACGATGAACTCGACTGTGAAATTTAGCGTGTCTTCATCACAGCAAACATTTTGTCTGACGCTGGTTTATCCAAAGGATATGACTGACGATGGAAAAACCATCTCGATTCTCGCTCCGGCTGGCAGCGCCATGCTGGGCTTGCTGGAAGGCGATGAGATTGAGTGGCCAACACCGGACGGCAAAGCCATGAAAGTTAAAGTGGAAGAAATCCTCTATCAACCAGAAAGAGCAGGGGAGTTCCACCGCTGAGCAAAATGATGCAAGCTCAAGCTGTGCAATGCAGCTTTTTATCAATGCTGGTACAAAAAAGCCGACTCAAGGTCGGCTTTTTTATTTAGCTGATAGGTGGCTTTAACTTACTTCGGGTTGTATTCATCAAAGCGATCAATATATTCGTCGAGGTTAGTCGCCATCATTTCTGCAAAACGCTGAGTAAAATACTCAATGATTTTTTGTTTTTCTTGTTTTAACTTTTCAGCCTCATCAAACTGAGGTGCAGTGCTAAATACACTGAAACGTGCGGCAGAAAAGAGTATTGCAGAATTCACATTTTCTGCTTCGGTTTCTGCATGTTGCTGGTTAGCAAGGGTAATAAACTCATCACAACGTTCCTGGAATGTTTTCTCAACTGGGGCGTTTTCGCTCATTTTTTCTCTCGGTAATAATTTTAGAAATAGAGTTTTGTTAGCTAAACAGTGACTTGATACGATTGATCAAGATTTTCACTCGGCTCAACAGGCATTTAACCAAATTGCCATTGGCGTGTTTGAAGTGCTTCTTAAAAGGCTTTGTCACTTCCCAGGTGCCTTTGAAGCCATTCGGGAAAATCACCAAATCACCCGCTTTGAATGTCACCGCCGGACCACCGTCTTCAGGTGTCATCACACATTCGCCTTCAAGGATATAGGCATATTCAGTGGTCACAAATTTCCAGGGGAAAACAGAGACCTCTTTTTGCCATGTCGGCCAGTGATTGACACCTAATTTCTTTAGGTTCTCTTCGCTTGGCTTAGTTTCTACGGTGATTTGTTTCATTTACCTTCCTGAATCATCTCATATCGCCGGTCGATATGATTTTAGGGAAGTTAGGTTACGTTATTGGGGTTAATTTTCATAGGCAATCATGCCGCGGCATTGGCTAATCAGGCTTGGCATATAGCGCCTTTGAATTTTAATCACCGAATAATTATCGGCTTGGCTGACCTAATCCATTGATAGGGCACCAAACATAGGAGTAGATTACTCTTTGAGGTGATTGAGTCCTCTCAGGGCTGTTGAAGTTTTAGAAAAGGAAGCAAAATGCAGAAGAAGGTTATAGCGAAAGAGTCGATCAAGCTGCTCAAGCTCTTGGCTGTCGGATTTCTGCTGATCATTATTCTTGTGCTGGCAGGTGAAAAAATGACGGGTACAGAAGCTGTGATATTGGCTATCACCCCGTATATTCTTTACCAGCTTTATTGTGCTATCCACCGGTCAATGCGTCGTAAGAAGAAATAATCCCAAACAACTTAAGTAGAGTAGGTTGGGCTGACGCAGGAAGCCCAACAAATCACCTTTCCCCAAATGACCCGCCATCAAGCGAGTCAATAACACCCCAGTTTGGGTCTACATAACCATCTTATATATACCGATGGATGCTTGAATAAGGCCAGTCAGCAGCTTTGCTCACATAACCATGCTTGATTGGATTCTGGTGGATATAGTCCACGTGTCGTTCATAATCCAGTTCATTACGAATAAGATGCTCCCAGAACCGACGTTGCCAGACTCCACGTTCACGCTTTGTAGCACGGCTTGGCTTGAGATTTTCGGTCCTGGGTAGTGATCGTGAAAACGCTGATTTGATTAACATCCAGCGTTTTGAGAAATCGGCATCGCCATCCGGTAAAGTCCAGATAGCATGTAAATGGTCGGGCAGCACCACCATGGCATCGACTTCAAAAGGATACCGATGTTTTACGGTTCGAACACAGCGACGCAGCAGAGAAATATGATCGGTTAACAGTGTTTGTTGTCGATCAAGCAGATTGACCGTAAAGAAATAAGTGGCACCTGCCACATCAGCACGTCGATAACGCATTATTCACAATCCTTGTGAAATCATTTGGTGGTTGGTTCGTATTTATGAATCCAACATCACACCTTCAAAATACCGTAGGTTGGGCTGAAGCATGAAGCCCAACGGTGGGTTTTGTTTAAAAGGTTGGAGTTGTTGGGCTTCGTTCCTCAGCCCAACCTACCTTCTGTGGCTAACTCAGTGACAATGTCTGCTTCCGGCTTTGGTGTCGCGATGACAACCAGAAGAGTCAGTTCTGCCACTATGACTCACAGCATCAGAAACAGTCACGAATGCCGGTGTTGTTTTAATGTTCTGTTGAGAAGCAATGGCTGAAGATGACCCTAAGATCATCATTGCGATAATGGTGTATTTCATAACTTGTTCTCCCTGATGATTCCAATAGGTTCATGACCACCTTCAATCATCATGTTCCTCTGTTTATCACAGCGTCAAGCGCTCATTCGCATGGCGTAGAGAGTTGAAGAATTATCTGCCTGGCTTTAGTACAGCACGCTGGTTTATAAGCCAAGCAATAATTATTGCATTGAAATAGGCAAAAAGGAGTAAGCCGACTTTGTTAAGTAATATTGTCAGAAGCATTCCTTCAGATGTATGCGCTTGAGTAATCGTTATTTTTGCATTCATGATATTAAGAAACCCCCACCACAAGGCTTCTTTTGCTGTGTTGATATCACTCCCATTCTGACCTTCAAATTCTAAAATCAATGCACTTGAAATTGTGTAGGTGATAAAAGTGAATAAAATAACAGTAAGAGTAAGGCTCTGGAATTTACTTGTATGAAGTTGTTGGAGAAGTATCCTGACGGATTTGATGGCTCGCAGGAAGCGAATAATTCTGACGATTCTTGCCAGTCGTCCCCATCGCAATGGATCAATCATTGGAATTGATGCCGCAAGATCAATCCATCCCCATTTCAGATATTGGGTTTTTGACTGGGCAGTGAATAAGTTGATGAAAAAGTCAGCCAGAAAAAAAACAAACAGCAAAATCGACATATTGCAGCAGTAGTTTAACTTCAGTATCCGTAATGATGAATTCTTGAAAGAAGAGGGCGATTAACACATATATGCTCAAAGCCAGCATAAATAGTTGATAAGCTGCACCGCCTTTTTCTCTCATTGCAAATCCATTTTTTATTCTTGATTCGTTCTTATCTGATTTTTATTACTCTTCAAGTGAGCTGGTGAGCTGGCACCTAGATTTCCTAATTTTTCAAGTTGCCTGACCCCTTGACTGCCATCGACTCTGACACCACTGTTTTTTCAATCGTGTCTGACCACATTGAGCTTCCATTGAGCTGCGTTGATTTCAGCCCAGCCTATTTTGCTGATTCCTCAAAGCACGCGTTCATAAACATCAGAGCAAGAGGTGTAATTTCAATTTTTCCTCTATTGAACTTTAGCTCTATACCCTCTTCTGGTTTGGCAAAAGCAGAAAACTCACTTTTTGCATAGGTTTCTAATGGTTCATAGATGTTATCTCCAACCATGTATATATCATGACGAACATTGAAAAAACCTATGCCTTCAAAGTTGTTTATGTATGCGTGAATGTTTAGCGGTTCATGGAGGTCTTTTAAACATCCAATACCCGGTCTAATTGGGTCGAGAGTGCTCCACTCTTTTTTATTTTTATTGTTTAGCCTAACTTCTATGAATGGAATTCCGTTTACCAGCTTTCTAACGGATTTCAATAAAATTGCCTCATCTGGAGACATATTAGATATTACATTTACAAAACTTGGATGAGCAGCGCCTGCTTTGGTTTTAATAGATGCTTGTGCCAAGAGCTCTGCGTACATATCACTTAATTCAGAGTCTGTAACATACGCAAGTTTTTCTGCTATTGGCACACCGATCTCAGGTGCAACCTCACAAATTTCGTCCTCTGGCACACTCTCAAGCTTTTCTCTGTACTTTTCTAAATTTGTTTCTAATTTTATTCTTGAACGTTCGTTCATCATAGCTATTGGCCAGAGTGCAGTGTTTCCAAGCCCCAGAATAGTACCGAGTGCTTTTCCAGCCTGTTGGACTCCTGGTTTCGCCAAATCACCATAGATTTCTTTGAATACAGATGGAGAGTTTATTATCTCTTTCAATATTTCCATGTCACAGTTATCCCGTAACAAAAAAGCCGACTCAAGGCGTTGGATTTCAGATAAGTTGAAATAACCACGATACGGCGATCTATATAAATCAGTGACTTAGATTGCTTTAAAATACCTGGATTTCACAAGTTTTATATTGGATTTCATAATAAATGAGATTGTTTGTTGAGAATTTCAGAAAAGTTTATATTATTTAAGGTAATGATTTATATGGATAGAAATCAAAATTTTGGTAAGGCCGGCATTGAAGGTAAGATTATATTTAGTGCTTTGAGAGCTTTAAGCCTATAGATATCGAGATATCTTATTTAAGTTCACCAGTTACCAACGGGGGAGGTTCGCATTGGGATATAAGTAACTTTGTACGATTTGGCTTCTGTATTCTCTGCAAACTTGGTAATCCCAATAACGCCTCTAGCTAGAAGGTACCAAGCAAACACAGGGCCTAGGATTATTACATAACTCAGCCTCGAAGCCAGTGCTATGCCCGATTCACCGAAAACTCTCTCACAAGCTCGCTGCAACTGCTCCTGGTTTATACGCTTGTGGTAGTAAGCCATAACAAATGGCCATAGCCCCATGATAGTTCCTGCTGCAACACCAGCCCCAGTGACTTCTAATGCGTCTGCCGGTGAGAGCTTGTTGAGCATGAAGTCAAAGTTCTCTTGTGTTACTTGATGAAGATCTGAGTGCTGATAACCACTAGCCATGATCATCGGGTTATCTTGAAAATATTCTTTCACTTCGTCTGTAGTTAAAATTGGAAGCTCGGGGTACTTTAGTAGGGCATTTTCAATGTAATCCGGGTTCTCAGTCGCTTTGAGAGATATTTCAAGTGTTTCACTTGTTTCCTCATTCGTTAATACAATGTCTGAACCCGGATATGACTGATCATCATGCATATATGCTTGCCATGAGTCACTATCTGCGTTTTCGGCGTTAGTCACTATCCGCTCGAATAATTTACCTTTAATGAGGTTAATTACACCAAGAATTTGATCTGGTTCATATTGACCCATAAATTCTGAAATTTCGTTGAGCGAAGCATCTTCTAATTTGGGATACCTATCTCTTATCGAATTGATGAATTCCTGTCCCAATGGACCTTGCAACCGATCATATTGACCAGCAAGTAACCAACCCATAGCGAGAGTACTGAACAATTCCCCCCTCAGTTGGTCATTTCTAGCAGGTATCTCACCTCTAACCCAGGCTCTCAACCTTAGTCCCATAGATTTAAGGTTGGATGGTGATAAATTTCTTTTGAGAATGTCTGTTTGATATGTGTAAAGAGATTTTGTCTCTTCCCAGATACCTTTTAATGCTCTTTTGGGTACTGTAAAGCTATTATTCAATTTAGCCTCTTTCCAAGCAGCATAGAACATTAACCCAATAAAATTAGTTACAAATAACTCGGCCAGAATTAAGGGATTGATGCCCGGTATTACAGAAAAAAAAGAGAGCCCAAAACCCAACAAAGACTTAAACACCCAAAGTATTGTTGTGAGGGTTGCTGCGAACAGCCCAATGTACTTCCATACGTCAGCTGTGCTGGTGATTTTAATACCAACTCTCATTGCAATTACGTAAGCCATCCAAGCTTCTAGCGCAATGGAAACTGCAACACCAATACCCATTTTGCCGGGTAAGCCAGCTAACACTGCATTAGCCACGGCCACCCGAGTAATTGCAGAGTAGATTTCTGATTGTTCATCTTTTCCATTAAGCCGAAACACATCCTTGATTGGCTCGAAGATGAAATCTCTGAGGGTGAAATCGGCAAATAGCTTTTCAATTCTTTTATTGTTTTTCGATAACCAAGCTTTAGCTTCCGCATGATTGCTGTAATTCGCAATCCGTTCTTTCAAACTATTGATAGAGTCGGTCATCCCATAGAGCCTCATAAATGAGCGACAAATACAAGTCTCTATTCACAGCCCTCTTTTCTGATAAATAAAGGAATGTTTATGTCGTTGATCAGAGTTGAAAGCAGTTTGGCCTAAATTTACCTTCTAAATCAATACTTGGTGGGATTTATGAGTCACGCTGAAGTTCATACATAAATATCATGTATGGACATTAGAAATCTTTCCGGATATGTGTGCAGGGGCTTCGATTTGTCTGGTCAGCTCTGAGTGACTATGACCTGAGGGGGGCAACAGCTGACTTCACCAAGGGTTTTGAGTCATTCATCAAAAGATTCCTCATCCATAACTGGTTCATTCATCCAAATATCTATTGTTTTACAATCTTCAAGGTGCTTGAGCCTAATTATGTCCCTAAATGTGTCGTGTTCTCGTTCAAAATCATAACTTCCCCCTAGTATTCTCTCAGCCTTAGTTTTCAACGCGGATAGCTCGGCTTCTATCTGCTCATCAGTTGGCTCTTGAGGGTAAATACCGGCCCAGGCATCATCCCATGACAATTGTTCTAAATTGTCTGCCTCAACCATAATGGTTGCACAACGACGAAGCTCTTCTAATTGTTCGGCATTCAGTTCATATGTTTTTGACATACATCTTCCTTCATTCCTTAGGCTGGAGTGACCTGCTCCCCGCTTTCTAATCCACGAATAACTTAGTAATGTTCATCACTGAAAAGGAAGATGAGCATGAAAAAACGATTTACAGAAGAACAAATCATCCGGATTTTGAAAGAGGCCGAAGCAGGTCTGCCAATCAAAGAGCTTTGCCGGAAACATAATATCTCCGATGTTACGTTCTACACCTGGCGCAAGAAATATGGTGGCATGGAAGTGTCCGAGGCCCGCCGCCTTAAGGGGCTGGAGCAGGAAAACGCCAAGCTCAAGAAGCTACTCGCAGAATCCATGCTGGACAATGAAGCCCTCAAAGCCGCACTGAACCGAAAGTACTGACCGTCAGGGATAAGCGGGAGGCAGTGCGTTTCATGCTGTCACAGACAGCGGTTTCTGAACGCAGAGCCTGTTCACTGGTCGGTCTGAACCGCGCCACTATGCGATACCGGTCCCAGTCGCCTGAGGAGACTGAACTGACTGAGCGGATCAAGGCGATAGCCT
>NZ_VENF01000029.1 GCF_009711715.1 Methylophaga sp.
TTGACCCAAAGGCCGAAGAAGATACTGAAACTCGAGCTAAATTAAAATTAATAGTGGCTTGGAGGCCAGTAAATACGGGGCCTTCAACGGTTTTTGCAGTATTTGGAGGCAAAATCCCTAGGACCCCATAAGTCAGCAGCCAGGGCATATCCAGCCCCATCAGCATTTTAATCAGGGAACGATAATTTTCCTCGGCCCCGTCACTGACCGCATTGCCGGATGAAATCAGAAAATCAGCCCTGGATTGATTCAACTGGGGAATAAATTCTTTCTGGAAAATGCTTGAGGAGTTGTTGATATTGCCAACCACAATAAACTGGAATGCGTCTTTGCTTTGCAGACGCTGCTTGATACTGGCGATTTCTGAAAGGTGTAATGAAGCATATTGCGTGTCGGACAAATTGAGATATATCTGATACCCCACCAGCAGCAAAATCAACGTGGCGTTGAAATAATAAATCGTTTTCAGCTTCGTTTTACGTAGCATGAGAATTGTTATTTGAGGGGGGAAATTGATAAGCGCATAGCCACGCCGATCATATCAGCTGGCGCTTAACCATAAAGACTGACAGGTCTCATTCATAGCCTGGTAGCAAGTCCCAGAACTTAAATATGAATTCCAAATAATTTCAGGCCTGTCAGCATTAAAAAATAACAAAGGACAGTGACAGCAATGGCTATTAACATGCTCAGGTAAAAGCTGAAGCCATTTTTCAGCAAAGCCGGCAACGCGAGGAATAAAGCCAGGGAAGGGATGACCAGCCAGAATATGCTGGTAGCCAGTGCGCTGATTTTGGCTGTATCACCGGTTTCGTGATACAGCCAAATCATGGCAATGACAGAGACTAGTGGTACCGAGGCCAGAATGGCCCCCAGCACGGAGCTTCGCTTTGCAACTTCAGAGATCGCCACAATCAGCACCGCACTGACAAGAACTTTAGTCATGTAATACCACATTGTCTTATCCCTTATTTTCTGGACAGCCGCTCCTGGCGACGATGAGCCAGAATATAGAGTGCCGGTAACACCACCAGGGTCAGCAAGGTTGACGAGATAATACCGCCAACTACAACGGTTGCCAGAGGACGCTGCACCTCAGCACCGGTGCCGGTATTGAGTGCCATTGGTAAAAAGCCCAGACTCGCGACCAGGGCAGTCATCAACACGGGCCGCAAACGCTGCATGGCGCCACTTCGGACTGCAATCAGCAGGGTTTCCCCCTTGTCACGCAGTTGCCGGATAAACGACAACATGACGATACCATTCAACACAGCAATACCTGACAGGGCGATAAAACCCACCGCCGCCGAAATCGATAGCGGCATGTCTCTCAGTGTTAAAGATAATATCCCGCCTGTCAGCGCCAGTGGAATACCGGAAAAGACCAGCAGGGCATCTCTGAAGGATTTAAAAGCGCTTATCAGCAGTCCGAGGATCAGTAACAGCGTGACCGGCACCACAATCGACAATCGCTGGGTGGCAGACTGCAGTTGCTCAAAGGTACCGCCATAATCGACCCAGTAACCCGCGGGCATCGGCAGTTCATCATTAATCGCTGTCTGCAGATCGCTGATAAAGGAAGCCAGGTCCCGTTCAACCACATTGGCTGACACCAGAACATGGCGCTTGCCGTTCTCACGGTTGATTTGGTTAGGACCGACATACTTTTCAATATGCGCTATTTCCCCCAGCGGGACATAAGACAAATCAGGCTCATCACTATGTGGCAGTGCCACTGGTAACCTGGACAGGTAATCGACGTCTGTCCTTTTATCTTCAGCCAGCCTGACCACCAGTTTGAAACGTTTATCGCCCTCATATATCAGGCCGACATCACGGCCACCAACAGCCGTTTGGACCGTCTGCTGCATATCACTGACACTGAGACCCAGCAGAGCAAGATGATCACGATCGGGTTCAATTGATAACATCGGCAGTCCCGTTATCTGCTCCATGCGGACATCGGCGGCACCGTCTACGCCGTTAATGATATTAATGGCAGACTCGCCAATAGCATTCAGCTGTTCCAGATCATCACCGTAGATCCGGACGGCCACATCGGCCCTGACACCGGCAATCAGCTCATTGAAACGCATCTCAATCGGCTGGGTAAATTCATATTTATTGCCAGGTACGACTTCCACGGCTTCACGTAATTGATCCAGAAACCCGGCCTTGGTCTGTGTGGGGTCGGCCCATTCACTGCGTGGTTTGACGATGATATAGGTATCAGCCACACTCGGCGGCATCGGATCGGTCGCAATATCCGGGGTACCGATTTTCGAGAATACCCGTTCCACCTGGTCAAACTCGCGAATGACGCTTTCCAACTGATTCTGCATCTCAACTGACTGCTCAAGACCGGTACCACTGATACGAAGCGCGTGCATGGCAATATCGCCTTCATCCAGTTTAGGCAGAAATTCAGCCCCCATACGGGTAGTCAGACTCGCCGTCCAGACCACAAAAACGAGGGCCGCGACTGTCACGATCAGGGGGGCTCGCATCGCCAGCCCCAGAAAAGGCCGATAGCCAAACCGCGCGGCCCGCATCAGGATATTCTCCCGGTGCTGAACTTTGCCGCGGACAAAGATGGCCACCGCGGCCGGTACGAATGTGACGGCAAAGATGAGAGCACCGGTCAGGGCCGCCATGACAGTAAAGGCCATGGGTTCAAACATTTTGGCCTCGACACCGCCCAGGGCAAACAGCGGCAGGTACACCAGCATGATAATCAGCACGCCAAATACTGCCGGGTTGAAAACTTCACGGGTACTTTCGCTGACTTCCTGCAGACGCTCCTGCAGGGTCAGCAAACGTCCCAGACGCTGCTGGGCCAGACCGAGGCGGCGCAGTGCATTTTCCACAACAATGACGGCACCATCAACAATCAGACCAAAGTCAATTGCCCCAAGACTCATGAGGTTGCCCGACACCCGGTTATTGACCATGCCGGTCACGGCAAACAGCATACTCAGAGGAATGATTAGCGCAGTAATAAACGCGGCACGGAAGTTACCCAGCAGTGCGAACAGCACCACAATGACCAGCAGCGCGCCTTCAAGCAGATTTTTCTGCACCGTAACAATGGTTTCCTCAACCAGACTTGTGCGGTTATAGACTGCTTCGGCTTTGATGCCTTCAGGCAGGCTCCGATTGACTGCTGCCAGCTTTTCAGAAACGGCTTTGGCGACTATGCGGCTGTTTTCGCCAATCAACATAAAGGCGGTGCCGAGTACGGTCTCTTTGCCATTTTGTGTCGCAGCACCGGTGCGGAGCTGTTTGCCCAGCATCACTTCAGCCACATCACCGATCGTAATCGGCATATCATCGCGTTTTGCGATCACAACCTGACGAATATCATCCAGTGTTTTCAACTGACCCGGTGAACGAACCAGCCATTGTTCACCATAGCGTTCGATATAACCGGCACCAACATTCTGGTTGTTTTCCATCAGGGCTTTTGAAACATCAGCCAGGGTTAATTTGTAAGCGAGCAGCTTGGCCGGATCGGGGGCGACCTGATACTCACGTTCATAGCCGCCAACACTGTTGATTTCAGTGATGCCTGGCACTGTCACCAGTTGTGGACGGATTATCCAGTCCTGGATGGTTCTCAGGTCTTCAGCCGTATAAGGTTGACCGTTCTCATTCAGCGCACCTGCTTCAGCGCTGATGGCATAGGTGAAGATTTCACCCAGGCCACTGGCCACCGGGCCCAGTTGCGGTTCAGCCCCTGCGGGCAGTTCACCACGGATCGACTGTAACCGCTCACTGATTTGCTGTCTGCCCAGGTAAATATCGGTCTCGTCCTCAAACACTACAGTGACCTGTGACAAGCCATAGCGTGAGATAGAACGGGTATATTCCAGATCCGGTAAACCGGCCATGGCGTTTTCAACCAGGTAAGTGACCCGTTGTTCGGCTTCCAGTGGCGAATAGCCGGGTACTTCAGTATTGATCTGCACCTGTTTATTGGTGATATCCGGTACCGCATCAATGGGCAGTTTATAGGTGTTGTAAATGCCCAGGCCGGCGATCAGCAGGGTCAGCACCAGTACCAGCCAGCGCTGATTTATCGCGAAGCGAATAATCGAATCTATCATTGTTCGCTCCTAGTGGTCGTGGCTGGCGCCATCTTTCAGGACTTCGGCCTTGAGCAGATAGCTGTTTTGAGTGACATAGTCGGTGCCGGGGTTCAGTCCACCGGTGACTTCAATGTATTCATCGTCCTGTTGTCCCAGCTGCACCATCCTCACCTCAAACAGATTGCCGAATCGGGCAAACACGACTGGCATCTCACGAAATGTCTGTAAGGCAGAGCGTCTGACAGCCAGAGGGACCTCGATTTTCTCGGTTATCACCTTGGCAATCACATGCATGCCGGGCCGCCAGTTACCCTCCGTGTTTTTGAGCGTGCTCCTGGCGCGGGCGATATGGCCGCCGGTCATCTGCGGTGACAGATAATCCAACTCGGTCACTGCCGACTGTTCGCCATGCAAATCACTGACTTTGACCTTCATGCCTTTTGAGATCGCTTCGATATCCTGCGGAAACATCGACATTTCAACCCAGACTCTGGATAAGTCACTGACTTCCACCAAGGTGCCCATATCCGTGTGGTCACCTTTTTTAATAGGACGCAGCGTGACTTCACCGGCAGCAGGGCTGGTCACGCTATAGGTCTGCAAAGTTTGCTGGTTGAGTACGGTCAGCAGACGCTGGCCTTTTTTGACTTTATCGCCGGTGTTGACCAGCACCGACTGAACGATGCCGGGGTAGGGGGCATGAACATGAAATACGCTGTCTTCCGCTTTACTGATAATGCCGTAAACAGTCTTGGTCAGCGTTAAAGTCTGTGGCCCAGCGGTTTCCGTTTCGACCCCTGATAGTGCCAGCAGGCGATCCGGAATTTCTGCACGGCCCTCATAGCTCTCAAAGTGCCAGTGGTAATTTTTATCCTGATAGTTGGCAGAGACTTCCACTTCAAACGAGTGCGGTTCAACAATTTCCAGATCGCCCAGCAGGTAGTCGTTTTCCGGTGTAAAGTCGATCAGATCCTGCTCCCCGCCGGTCCGGTTGAGTGTGACGGTCATTTCAATCTGTTCCGGATCAATCGGATTGCCATCAGGCTGATAGGGAAATATCCGCATTTCCGGTGGAATACCGGATTCAAAAATAGTGAGTTCAAGATTCAGGGCATCACTCTGCAACAGTCGCCCGCCGTGCGGTCCTTCCGGTGGCGCTTCCTGTGTAGCATCATCATGACCATGGCCATGACCTCCTGCGGCATAGACAGCGGCATTAAAAAGCAGGGCCAGTAAAAACAGATAGAATTTCATGTTGTTTATTCCTTATCAGCGGCGACGGGAGATGAGTCATTAACCAGACCCATGCCGCTGAGTCTTTCCAGTTCCAGAAACTGCAGGTGAATGGCGTACTGTGCTTCGATAATCTCGCGCTCTATGGCATAAAGTTCATCCTGCGCATCGACCCATTGCAGCACGTTATAGATACCCAGCTTGTATCCACGCTCAACTTCCTGAAGCAGGGAATGGGCAACCGGTTCAAGTTGCTGTTTGAGGCGCTTTTCCTGTTCCAGGTTGTTCTGCATCGCTGCCCGAATCCGGCTCAATGCGATCTCCAGCCGGGTCTTCAGCAGTTCCTGGTGAGCCAGTTTTTCCTGATATTGAGCCTGTGCCCGGGCGATATTGCCCTGATTGCGGTCATTGAACTGCAAAGGCATGGAAAAATTGAAGAGTAAGGCCACATCATCATTGGCCTCGAATCGTCTTACACCGGCACCGACAGTGACATTCGCTGTGCGCTCGGCTTCAGCCAGAGACAACCTGGCTTCATTGATTCGGATCTGGGCAACAACCAGCAGATAATCCGGTGTTTCAAGCAGGGCCTGCTCAAGTTGGGTGGTATCGGGTAAGGCAGGCAGACGTGCCATATCGCCATCAACAACGTTGAAATCAGGCTCCTGTGCCCAGTTGGCAGCCAGCCTTCTGAGTGCCTGCTCATGCTGAGCATTAAGCGTGTCCTGCTTTGACTCTGACTTGGCCAGGCGTAGCTGCATCCGCATTAAATCGGCTTCACCGACTACGCCGGCATTGGCCCGTTTCTGAATCACTTGCAATGCGGCTTTTTCAGAGGCGATGCGGCGCTGGTTCCACTCCAGCAGCTGTTGCAGGCGTAAAGTGTCGTAATAATCACGTAAAGTGGCAGCAACAACGTCCAGACGCTTTACTTCAAACTCGCGCTGTAACTCGGCAGATTGCCTGTCGACGACATCAACCCGCCGCTCACGCTTGCCACCGAGTTCGAGCACCTGACTCAAAGACAAGGTGAGCTCGTGACCTGCCAGCACACGTCTGTCGCCCGTGCCCATGACATTTTCCAGTTCCACGCCCAGCACAGGATTGGGCTTTAATCCCGCCTGTAATGATTCGGCTTCCAGTGCGCGGACATGATAAGGATAGAGTTGCAGTTCAGGACTGGATGCCAGCGTGCGATCAACTGCCGTAGCAGGCTCGATAGCCAATGCCGTGCCGGATATCAGCCCGGTAAAAACGGCAACAACAGTGAGTCCTGTGCACCGTAAAAAAGTTAAAGCTTTCATGGTCAATTCCCATAGCAAATTTTCACGCTTTGAGCGTGTAAAAAAGGTTGAGTGCTACAGGTTCAGGCGTTGGGCGGGGGAATAGGGGGGGTGTAGGTACGTGATACCAGCGGGGAGTTAACCTCACCGGAAATGAGGTTAGCGGCCTTAATAAAGCTCAGACAGTCATGTTCAACCAGATCGCCGACCACATGCAGATTAAAATGGTGTGCATGATCCGCTTCATGTGCGGAACCATCAGGATGCTGATGATCAGCATCGACCAGATGTTGATGGTCTGCATCTGCATGCAGATGCTCATTCAGATGTAAAAAGGCCGAAGCACCGGTGGCAAAGACCATGCATATCAGCAGACTGATTGTGACGAAATAATTCGGCTTCACGCTAATAACTTATGTGTTGAGTCTGTTCATAGTATGACCGGAACCGGGACAAATCAAATTTGCAGCGTTGATGGCGATGATTTCAAACACCGGAACATAAATGATGCAGACCGATAAGTTCAGATGAAGTTCATAGTCTGCTTTAAGACTATTCAGCACTTCCTATGAACAATCCATCTCAGAGTTATTGAACACCGCATCTCAGCAAATTTCAGGCATCCAGACTTCCACGCTGGCTGGGTTCAGCAGAGCTTTGGGACCGTAGTTTCTCTTCCTCAGTGGGGTCCTAGGGATTTTGCCTCCAAATACTGCAAAAACCTCCGAAGCCCCCGTGTTTGCTAGCCTGTAGAGAGGCATCAATTTTTACTTATCGGCCGATAGCCCTCAATCGGCGCCATTAAATCATC
>NZ_VENF01000030.1 GCF_009711715.1 Methylophaga sp.
GCCGATTGAGGGCTATCGGCCGATAAGTAAAAATTGATGCCTCTCTACAGGCTAGCAAACACGGGGGCTTCGGAGGTTTTTGCAGTATTTGGAGGCAAAATCCCTAGGACCCCTTTTTGGTGAAGGTCAGGTTGCACAACTCGATGAGCTTGTGCCGAAAGATGCGCGTGTTTTAGTGTTGTTTGGTGGACAAAGTGCACGAAAAAACGGCACCCTAGACGAAGTCATTACTGCCCTTGGTAATCGTCATATAGAAGAGTTTGGCGGTATCGAAGCTAATCCTGGTTACAGTACCTTGATGCGTGCGGTTGAGCAGATTCGTCAAAATAAGTTGGATTATCTGTTAGCTGTTGGGGGTGGTTCTGTCATAGATGGCACCAAGTTTGTTGCTGCAGCTGTGCAGTGTGATGGTGACCCATGGCAGGAAATCTTAGTGAATCACGCCACAAATATTCGCCAGGCATTACCGTTTGGTTCAGTGCTTACCCTCCCCGCTACTGGCTCAGAAATGAATGCCAACTCCGTGATCACACGTTACGAAACACAAGAAAAACTGGCATTCAGCAGTAAGCTCGTCTATCCAGTATTTTCTATTTTAGATCCGACCAAAGCCTATACTTTGCCACCACGACAACTGGCGAATGGTGTAGTGGATGCCTTCACGCACATCATGGAGCAATATCTGACTTATCCGGTTAATGCCATGGTGCAGGATCGATTCGCAGAGGGATTATTGCAGACACTCATTGAGATTGGTCCTAAGCTGCTTGAGTCGCCTAATGATTACGATCTGCAGGCCAATTTCATGTGGACAGCGACATTAGCGTTAAACGGCTTGATTGGTGCCGGAGTTCCTCAGGATTGGGCAACTCACATGATCGGTCATGAAATCACCGCACTACATGGGCTGGATCACGCACAAACATTGGCGATTTTATTGCCCACAGTACTGCAGGAACAACGCGAGAAAAAATCCGCCAAATTACTACAGTATGCCGAGCGTGTCTGGGGACTCAACGAAGGCACTGACGACACTAAAATAAACATGGCGATCACAAAAACTCGCGATTTTTTTGAACGAATGGGTGTGAAAACACATCTGAGTGATTACCAGATTAATGCTGATGCTATTCCAGTGATGATCAAACAACTGGCTGAACATGGTCTGACCCAGCTTGGCGAACATAATGATATCGACCTCAAAAAAAGCCAACAAATTCTGCAAGCAAGCCTATAAATAAAGGAGCGCTTTATGACAAAAACAGTTCAATTTTCTCAGGTAGGTGAACCATCCGTTTTATCAATTATTGATGAAACCGTCCCAGCCCCTTCTGCTGATGAAGTACAGATCCAAGTCCATGCTATTGGTCTTAACCGTGCTGAGGCAATGTTCCGCCGTGGCCAATATCTTGAAACACCTGAACTCCCTGCCCGTATAGGCTATGAATGTTCAGGAACCGTTACTGCCGTCGGTGACAACGTCAAACATATCAAAGTTGGTGATGCCGTCAGTACCATTCCCAACTTTTCAATGAACCAATATGGTGCTTATGCAGAAGTCACCAATATGCCAGTTACCGCTGTCACTCATCACCCGGAGAATTTAAGCTGGCAGCAAGCGACATCAGTGTGGATGCAATATTTAACAGCGTATGGTGCCTTGATTGATATTGCCAAAATGCAAGCCAGTGATTATGTATTAATCCCAGCCGCGTCCAGTAGTGTCGGCATTGCTGCCATACAATTATGTAACCTGATTGGTGCCACACCTATTGCGATGACCCGAACAGCTGAAAAGGTAGAACAACTCCATCAGTTAGGGGCTAAACACGTGATTATCAGTGAACAAGATGATGTGGTAGATGCGGTGATGGCGATCACTGAAGGCCGTGGTGTCAATATCGTTTTCGATCCTGTTGCCGGCCCGATGTTAAACACCTTAGCTGAAGCCTGCGCACCATTAGCGATGATCTTTCAATATGGCGCATTAAGTGCTGACCCCACCCCTTATCCGCTGTTCCCCGCATTACAGAAAGGGCTCACAATTCGGGGGTACACGCTATTTGAATTCACCAGCGCTCCAGAACGTTTAAACAAAGCTAAAGAAAAAATCTTTGACTGGTTGAAGCATTCGCAGCTAAGCCCTGTTATCGCTAAAACATTTGAATTTGACGATATTGTCGCGGCCCATAGCTATCTGGAAGCCAATAATCAGTTAGGCAAAATTGTTATTACACTTTGAACTTAGGGATGCACTATGACAGCAATGAATCAACAAACTCAGTCGCTTTTATCACCTATTGAACTGGGTTCCATCAGCTTGAAAAACCGCGTGATAATGGCACCGCTTACGCGTAACCGTGCAGGTGAAGGTTTAGCCCCCACAGATATGAATGTTGAGTATTACCGTCAGCGAGCTTCGGCGGGGCTAATTATCACTGAAGCCACATTAATCTCGGCTCAAGGTATTGGTTATCCGAATACACCAGGCATATACAGCAAAGCCCAGATTGAAGGCTGGAAAAAAGTCACCAAGGCAGTCCATGCAGAAGGTGGCAAGATTGTCTTGCAAATATGGCACTGTGGTCGAGTCTCACATTCATCTATGTTGCCCGGTGGTATGAAACCACAAGCCCCATCAGCCATTAAACCTGCTGGTGAAGTTTATACCTACGAGGGTATAAAACCTTATGAAACACCACAGGAAATGACAAAGGATGAAATCAAGCAGACAATCGATGATTTCAGAACTGCCGCTTATAACGCCTTAACGGCAGGCTTTGATGGTGTCGAAGTGCATTCTGCCAATGGCTATCTGCTTGACCAATTTTTACGTGATGGCAGTAATCAGCGAACGGATGAATATGGTGGCAGTATTGAAAACCGCGCCCGTCTGACCCTAGAAGTCGTTGATGAAGTTTGCAAAATCTGGGGTTCAGACCGTGTTGGTATTCGTTTGTCTCCGTTGCAACCTTTTAATGATATGAAAGACAGTCAGCCCGAAAAAACTTTTGAGTACATTATCAAGGCGCTAAACAAGTTTAACCTGGCGTATTTACATATCACTGAAATGGGCGCTGAAAATCCAGGCGCTGCGGGCCCCGAGTTTGATTTAGGCCTATGTCGTGAGTGGTATCAGGGAACGTATATGACAAACAGTGAATATAATTTTGATACTGCCAATGTAGCGATCCAAAGTGGCGATGCTGACTGTATATCCTTCGGTAAGTTATTCATTGCCAACCCGGATTTAGTTGAACGTTTCTCTACTCGCGCCCCATTGAATACACCTGACAGCGATAGCTTTTATGGTGGTGATGAACATGGTTATATCGATTATCCCTTTCTCACTGAAAAATAACGATATGTAGAAACCAGCACAAACCCCGTTTTATTAGGCAAGCACCATGAGTATCAGTGACGTATCGTGTCCTGATACCACTCAAGCAGCGTATCGATTCTCTGTGATTCAATAATCGATACGCTGCACAGCAGGAAAATACATACTAAAGGAGGATGTATGACACTTAAGACAATAACACAGCTTATGCTAGCCGGTTCGTTAGGACTGATGGGACAGGCTGCATTTGCTGACCGAGCCGATGCGGAAGAAAATCTACACAAGCTCAAGCTGCCAGAAGGCTTTCATATTAATGTTTATGCCGAAGTCGAAGGTGCGCGTCAAATGGCCTTAGGCCAGTCAACAGGCACAGTATTTGTTGGCACACGCGGTAATAATGTCTTTGCGGTAGTCGATAAAAACAAAGATCGTAAAGCCGATAAAGTGGTGAAGATTCTTGATGATTTAAAAGTCGGTAATGGTGTAGCGGTGCATCAAGGCAACCTTTATGTTGCTGAGCAAAACCGTATTGCCATTTACCCCGCTCCGGGTTTCGATCTCAACTTACCATTTAAACAAATGCGTGAGGTTATTTACGATAAGCTACCGGATAAAGCACACCATGGCTGGCGCTATATTGCTTTTGGCCCTGATAACAAGCTTTATGTCACCGTAGGTGCCCCCTGTAATATCTGTAATCCTCAGGGTATTGAAGCCAGCATTATTCGTATGAATGCCGATGGCAGTGATGCTGAAATATATGCCAAAGGTATCAGAAACTCAGTGGGTATGGACTTCCAGCCCGACACTGGCACCCTGTATTTCACTGATAATAACGTCGATATGATGGGTGATGATAATCCACCGGGTGAACTCAATGCCGCACCTAAAGCCGGTATGCACTTTGGTTTCCCTTATTATGCGGGTGGCAAAGCGCAACATCCTGACTGGAAAGACAAACAAGCACCACAAGACGTCACGTTCCCTGTCCAGGAATTCCAGGCACATACCGCAAGTCTGGGTCTCAAATTCTATACAGGTGATATGTTTCCAGCTGACTACAAAGGCGATGCCATTATTGCTCAGCATGGTTCATGGAATAGAACGAGTCCTGTGGGTTACCAGTTAATGCGTGTCACATTTGATGATAATCATCAGGTGACAGGTCATGAAGTCTTTATCGATGGTTGGTTGCAGAATGGTGAGGCCTGGGGACGTCCGACCGATGTATTACAACTTGCCGATGGTTCCTTACTGATTTCTGATGATTATAACGATGTGATTTACCGTGTTAGTTATGGCGATGACAACGCATCTTCAACTGATGCCACGTCTCAATCAAATAGCAAAACAATCACTGATCTGCAGATGCCTGAATCAGCCATTGCAGCACCAGATGGTCGTGTATTTGTCACTGAAATTGGTGAGTTTGGTAAAGCCGGTGACGGTAAAGTCACGGTTATCGATAAGTCCGGACAAAAAACAACGCTGGCTACAGGCTTAAATGATCCCAAAGGCATCGATTTATGGAATAACGAACTGTATATCGCTGATGTCGATCATGTCGTTAAAGTAGATATGAAAGGTGATATCACAGTTATCGCCAAAGCCAAGGATTTTCCCGGAAAACCTGTCTTTCTGAATGATATGGAAATTGATGGTAACGGTACCTTATATGTCTCTGATAGCGGCACTGATGATGGAGAAAATGCCGGCATTTATCAAATTACTCAAGCAGGTAAAGTGAGCGAAATTTTGGATGATAAATCGGCTATTAAACGTCCTAATGGGTTGCTGATGGACGGTAATGACACGCTGTTAGTTGCTGACTTTGGCACAGGTGACTTGTATCGTGCGAATATCAGCTCGGGTAAAACTGAAGCACTGAACAAAGGCTTTGGTGGTGCTGATGGTCTGGTCAGAGACAGCAAAGGCTATCTGTATGTGAGTGATTGGCAAAATGGTAAGGTGTGGCAATTAGTTGAACCTAAAGCAACACCACAATTACTCAGTGATGACTTTGTCTCTGCTGCTGACATTAGTCTCTCAGCAGATGGTCAGTACCTGATGGTGCCGGATATGAAAGGCAGTAAGTTAGTCTATTTACCAATACAGTAATACAATAGAAAATGCCCGGTGTTATTCACCGGGCATTCTAAAATCCGGTGATCACACTTTGTGTCTCTGACGTCTTGAATGTGGGTTGTTTGAAAAAGTTATAACTGTTTTTGTTGTGTGATTTGACTTCATACATCGCAAGATCAGCGTACTTGAGTAATGTCTCAATATTATCAGCATTGAATGGATAGAGCGCGATACCAATGCTAGCACTGATAGTCACACTCATATCAGACTGACATTCTATTGGTTGCTGTAATATATTTAACAGTTTTTCTGCAATACTGCTCGCTTCTGATAAATCCGTGGTTAATCTGGCAAAAACAACAAATTCATCGCCTCCCCAACGTATCGCAATATCTTCAGCACGAATTGAACCTAATAATCGATTTGCAACCGCTATAAGCACTCTGTCTCCTGCTTCATGGCCAAATTGATCATTAACAGGTTTAAACCCATCCAAATCAATCATAAACAGGCCATATGAAAACCGCTTAGAGTCCGAAGATGAGATAAGTTGTTCAATTTTATTCTCACCTGCACCGCGATTATACAAATTGGTTAAGGCATCGACTTCAGCCTGCCCCTTTAACTTTTCTTCCCGATTGCGACGCTCTGAAATATCTTGCAAGACAATTTCAAAAGACGACGTCTTATCATCGTCTGTCATGACCGAAATAAGGCAGTATAACCACCTCGTTTGTGACCCCTCATCAACTTTTATATCAACTGCTCGTGACTCACCACTCGATAAAACTTCAGCAGCAGCTGATTCCAAGCGACTTCTTTCTTCATCAAATAGTGCAAAAAAGGAAAGGGAGTCTTGCTTTGAAATCTTCTGAAAACACTCATCACCAATAATCTGTTTGAAAGACGGGTTATGTAGCCTCATTTTGCCATCAATATCGACAATGGCGATACCGTGACTGGACTGTTCGAAAATATCTCTGAATCGGTTTTCTAACTCTTCCACTTCAAGTCGAAGCGTTCTTTCAAGATTAATATTCTCCTCGACCGAATTTAATAACTCATTTATATCGTGGGTTAATAAACCAATTTCATCGTATTGGTGAGACTGCGTTGGAATAATTCGCTCTTCACTGCCAATCCGAATACCATGCAAACGACTGGCAAGCCGTTTTATTTCAGTTATCAACTGTGTATTTAATAAGAAAATAATAAGTGTGATCAAAACAAACGTCTGAACAGAAATTAATATAACGTGATTGATAGCGGCCTTTCTCGCATCCGACTTAATCAAAGCGACATTCGGCACAAGATTTAATTTACCAACCATTTCACCGCTTGAAAAAGGAGATTCCAAATCAAACTTCATTGTTTGAGCGCCATCAGGTACCGTACCACGTAAAGCTAGCGATTCCTGCGTTGACTTTAACTCCACAGCTTTGACTAAATCACTGCCTGCAATCCCCTCAACGACTTCTTTAGCCAGTGTCAGATCATCTAAATAAGCAGCGATTGCAGCTGTATGGGGTCCTAGGGATTTTGCCTCCAAATACTGCAAAAACCGTTGAAGGCCCCGTATTTACTGGCCTCCAAGCCACTATTAATTTTAATTTAGCTCGAGTTTCAGTATCTTCTTCGGCCTTTGGGTCAA
>NZ_VENF01000023.1 GCF_009711715.1 Methylophaga sp.
GTATAATTCTCGCTTCTTTGCTGCAGCGAGTTCTGCGAGCAACGCTCTTTAACAAAACAGTATCAAGTAATTTGTGTGGGTGCTTACGTCAGGTGGCTAGAAAACCTGACGGCTAGCATTTACATGCTAACGTCAATCAAGATTTGGTAACTTTGTCTTATAAAGTTACAAGCTAAATTAAACTGAAGAGTTTGATCATGGCTCAGATTGAACGCTGGCGGCATGCCTAACACATGCAAGTCGAACGGTAACAGGAGAGAGCTTGCTCTCTTGCTGACGAGTGGCGGACGGGTGAGTAATGTATAGGGATCTGCCTGACAGTGGGGGACAACAGCCGGAAACGGCTGCTAATACCGCATACGCTCTACGGAGGAAAGTGGGGGACCTTCGGGCCTCACGCTGACAGATGAACCTATATCAGATTAGCTAGTTGGTGGGGTAAAGGCCTACCAAGGCGACGATCTGTAGCTGGTCTGAGAGGATGATCAGCCACACTGGGACTGAGACACGGCCCAGACTCCTACGGGAGGCAGCAGTGGGGAATATTGGACAATGGGGGCAACCCTGATCCAGCAATGCCGCGTGTGTGAAGAAGGCCTTCGGGTTGTAAAGCACTTTCAATAGGGAGGAAAAGCTGTGCGTTAATAGCGTACAGCCGTGACGTTACCTATAGAAGAAGCACCGGCTAACTCCGTGCCAGCAGCCGCGGTAATACGGAGGGTGCAAGCGTTAATCGGAATTACTGGGCGTAAAGCGCGCGTAGGCGGTTTGTTAAGTCAGATGTGAAATCCCCGGGCTCAACCTGGGAATGGCATTTGAGACTGGCAGGCTAGAATGTGGTAGAGGTGAGTGGAATTCCAGGTGTAGCGGTGAAATGCGTAGAGATCTGGAGGAACATCAGTGGCGAAGGCGACTCACTGGGCCATTATTGACGCTGAGGTGCGAAAGCGTGGGTAGCAAACAGGATTAGATACCCTGGTAGTCCACGCCCTAAACGATGTCAACTAGGTGTATGGAGAATTTATTCTTTGTGTATCGAAGCTAACGCGATAAGTTGACCGCCTGGGGAGTACGGTCGCAAGACTAAAACTCAAATGAATTGACGGGGGCCCGCACAAGCGGTGGAGCATGTGGTTTAATTCGATGCAACGCGAAGAACCTTACCTGGCCTTGACATGCACGGAACTTTCCAGAGATGGATTGGTGCCTTCGGGAACCGTGACACAGGTGCTGCATGGCTGTCGTCAGCTCGTGTCGTGAGATGTTGGGTTAAGTCCCGCAACGAGCGCAACCCCTGTCCTTAGTTGCCATCATTAAGTTGGGCACTCTAAGGAGACTGCCGGTGACAAACCGGAGGAAGGTGGGGATGACGTCAAGTCATCATGGCCCTTATGGCCAGGGCTACACACGTGCTACAATGGCAAGTACAAAGGGTTGCTAACTCGCGAGAGTGTGCTAATCCCATAAAGCTTGTCGTAGTCCGGATCGCAGTCTGCAACTCGACTGCGTGAAGTCGGAATCGCTAGTAATCGCGGATCAGAATGCCGCGGTGAATACGTTCCCGGGCCTTGTACACACCGCCCGTCACACCATGGGAGTTGGCTGCAAAAGAAGTGGGTAGTTTAACCTTCGGGAGACGCTCACCACTTTGTGGTCAATGACTGGGGTGAAGTCGTAACAAGGTAGCCGTAGGGGAACCTGCGGCTGGATCACCTCCTTTCATAAAGGCGACCGGCGTAAGTACTCACACAAATTACTTGATGCTACAGAGAAGAGATATCTGGGTCTGTAGCTCAGTTGGTTAGAGCGCACCCCTGATAAGGGTGAGGTCGGTGGTTCAAATCCACCCAGACCCACCACTTTTCCGCATATTGAATTTTGTAAGCTGGCTCATTGGCGAGTCGCCAACTTCGCCATCTTAAAAATCCAAACTGCGAAAAAGCCCTTGATTCAGGGGTATGTGGTAACCCGGAAGGAAGTTCCGTCATGGGGCTATAGCTCAGCTGGGAGAGCGCCTGCCTTGCACGCAGGAGGTCCGCGGTTCGATCCCGCGTAGCTCCACCAATATCTTTTCTCGTATAAAATAGTGACTAAGTCTTTTTTTAAGAGACTTACTCAGTGTTTTATACACTGCTCTTTAACAAAGTGGAAGAAGTAACAAGGCAGAATGAAGAACTGTAGTGATACAGATTGGAATTCTAAGTAAAGAAGAACTTATGTCGTAATTTCTGACATATAACCTAGAGGTAACTTCGGGTTATATGGTCAAGTGAATAAGCGCACATGGTGGATGCCTTGGCGATAAGAGGCGATGAAGGACGTAGAAGTCTGCGATAAGCGTAGGTTAGCTGACAAACGAGCGATAACCCTACGATCTCCGAATGGGGCAACCCACTTACCCTTGGGTAAGTATCCTTAAGTGAATACATAGCTTAAGGAAGCGAACCCGGCGAACTGAAACATCTAAGTAGCCGGAGGAAAAGAAATCAACCGAGATTTTCCTAGTAGCGGCGAGCGAACGGGAAACAGCCTGCAAGTGATATTTAACGTTTTAGTGGAATGTTCTGGAAAGGACAGCGATACAGGGTGATAGCCCCGTACACGAAAAGGCGTTATTGGTACTAAGCTTGCGACAAGTAGGGCGGGGCACGAGAAACCTTGTCTGAACATGGGGGGACCATCCTCCAAGGCTAAATACTCCTTATCGACCGATAGTGAACCAGTACCGTGAGGGAAAGGCGAAAAGAACCCCGTTGAGGGGAGTGAAATAGAACCTGAAACCGTGTGCGTACAAGCAGTAGGAGCAGACTTGTTCTGTGACTGCGTACCTTTTGTATAATGGGTCAGCGACTTATATTTTGTAGCGAGCTTAACCGTTTAGGGGAGGCGAAGGGAAACCGAGTGTTAACTGCGCGACGAGTTGCAAGGTATAGACCCGAAACCCGGTGATCTATCCATGGCCAGGATGAAGGTGAGGTAACACTTACTGGAGGTCCGAACCCACGTATGTTGAAAAATGCGGGGATGAGCTGTGGATAGGAGTGAAAGGCTAATCAAACCGGGAGATAGCTGGTTCTCCTCGAAAGCTATTTAGGTAGCGCCTCGTGTCTCACTCTCGGGGGTAGAGCACTGTTTGGGCTAGGGGGTCATCCCGACTTACCAAACCCATGCAAACTCCGAATACCGAGAAGTGCAATCACGGGAGACACACGGCGGGTGATAACGTCCGTCGTGGAAAGGGAAACAACCCAGACCATCAGCTAAGGTCCCAAAATTATGGCTCAGTGGAAAACGATGTGGGAAGGCCCAGACAGCTAGGAGGTTGGCTTAGAAGCAGCCACCCTTTAAAGAAAGCGTAATAGCTCACTAGTCGAGTCGGCCTGCGCGGAAGATGTACCGGGGCTTAAGCCATATACCGAAGCTATGGATGCACTTTTAGTGCATGGTAGAGGAGCGTTGTGTAAGTCTGTGAAGGTGAGTTGAGAAGCTTGCTGGAGATATCACAAGTGCGAATGCTGACATGAGTAACGATAAAGGGGGTGAGAGGCCCCCTCGCCGAAAATCCAAGGTTTCCTGCTCAACGCTAATCGGAGCAGGGTGAGTCGGCCCCTAAGGCGAGGCAGAAATGCGTAGTCGATGGGAAACAGGTTAATATTCCTGTACTTGTTATTACTGCGATGGGATGACGGAGAAGGTTAGGTCAGCCAACTGTTGGATATGTTGGTTTAACTGTGTAGGCGTGCTGCTTAGGAAAATCCGGGCGGCTAAGCTGAGACAGGATGACGAGTGCCATTAGGCGCGAAGTGATTGATACCCGGCTTCCAGGAAAAGTCTCTAAGCTTCAGGTAATAACAAACCGTACCCCAAACCGACACAGGTGGATAGGATGAGAATTCCAAGGCGCTTGAGAGAACTCTGGTGAAGGAACTAGGCAAAATAGCACCGTAACTTCGGGAGAAGGTGTGCCCTTGAGGTGAAGCGACTTGCTCGTGGAGCTGGAGAGGGTTGCAGTGACCAGGTGGCTGCGACTGTTTATTAAAAACACAGCACTCTGCAAACACGAAAGTGGACGTATAGGGTGTGACGCCTGCCCGGTGCCGGAAGGTTAATTGATGCTGTTAGACTTTGGTCGAAGCGGTTGATCGAAGCCCCGGTAAACGGCGGCCGTAACTATAACGGTCCTAAGGTAGCGAAATTCCTTGTCGGGTAAGTTCCGACCTGCACGAATGGCGTAACGATGGCCACACTGTCTCCACCAGAGACTCAGTGAAATTGAAATTGCGGTTAAGATGCCGTATACCCGCGGCTAGACGGAAAGACCCCGTGAACCTTTACTACAGCTTTGCACTGAACTTTGAACCTACTTGTGTAGGATAGGTGGGAGGCGTTGAAGCGATGACGCTAGTTATCGTGGAGCCGACCTTGAAATACCACCCTGGTATGTTTGGAGTTCTAACCTGCGCCCCTTATCGGGGTGAGGGACAGTGTATGGTGGGTAGTTTGACTGGGGCGGTCTCCTCCCAAATTGTAACGGAGGAGCACGAAGGTACACTAAGTATGGTCGGACATCATACGGTTAGTGCAATGGCAAAAGTGTGCTTGACTGCGAGACAGACACGTCGAGCAGGTACGAAAGTAGGTCATAGTGATCCGGTGGTTCTGAATGGAAGGGCCATCGCTCAACGGATAAAAGGTACTCCGGGGATAACAGGCTGATACCGCCCAAGAGTTCACATCGACGGCGGTGTTTGGCACCTCGATGTCGGCTCATCACATCCTGGGGCTGTAGCCGGTCCCAAGGGTATGGCTGTTCGCCATTTAAAGTGGTACGCGAGCTGGGTTTAGAACGTCGTGAGACAGTTCGGTCCCTATCTGCCGTGGGCGTTTGAGAATTGAGAGGAGCTGCTCCTAGTACGAGAGGACCGGAGTGGACGTACCCCTGGTGTTCGGGTTGTTGTGCCAACAGCATTGCCCGGTAGCTATGTACGGACGGGATAAGCGCTGAAAGCATCTAAGTGCGAAGCCCCCCTCAAGATGAGTTCTCACTGGACTTTAAGTCCCTGAAGGGCCGTTGAAGACTACAACGTTGATAGGTTGGGTGTGGAAGTGCAGTAATGTATGAAGCTAACCAATACTAATTGCCCGTGAGGCTTGACCATATAACCCCAAGTTAGACTTGGGGTTGGAAAGACGACGTTTTTCCCCTTGTTACGAATTCCACAAGCTGGATAAAAGCCAGCTTACACCGTTTATGCCTGGCGGCCATAGCGAGTTGGCACCACCTGATCCCATCCCGAACTCAGAAGTGAAACAGCTCAGCGCCGATGATAGTGTGGGAGTTCCCATGTGAAAGTAGGTCACTGCCAGGCTTT
>NZ_VENF01000017.1 GCF_009711715.1 Methylophaga sp.
AGCTGGACTAACCTGGGTGGTGTTCTGAGCGTATTCAGCCTGTAAGACCAAGACCCAATTCGATTAAGCAATTAATCGAACCAGTCTGATAAAAGGCCCGGCATCGCAAGATGTCGGGTCTTTTTTTGTCTGATGATTGATATTGCCGCAGCCCGGTTGACTCAGAACTGACAGATCCGTCGGTGCCAAAGTATAATAATTCGATTTTGACCGGCTATGTTGATACGCGGACGGAATCAAGACGGGTCGTTACTATCACTATAAAGTTAATGCCATCCTGCCAGAGGCTGCTCTGGACAAAAAAACGATAAGGGGAGGGCGGATGTGTTCGGCATCAACATAAAAGAGTACAAAGAAGTATCAGATCATAATGTCCCAATTGTTCAGTTTTAAAACCATTACCGCACTACTGTTCGCCGTGTTTCTGGCAGAGATGATGATGCTGGGCCGGATATATGGTGACACGCATTCGGAGACACGCCGGGAAGCACAACTGGTAGAACAAATCCTCCAGGAAAAGCTTCGGCATCTAGAAACCGCTATTGCTGACCAGGCCGATTTTGAGTACCAGCACGCATTTGCACTTCATAATCTCAGAGCGCTGGAAAAACTGGATATTACTTTTGTCGGTGATGATGGCAGCATACTCGACTCGAACCACCCCCAATCGCACCAGCGAGCATGGTGGTCAAGCCTGTTAGGCTGGCTGATTGATAAGCATCTCGGTTTGATGTCGGTCATCTATCCGGTGACCATTGCCGGGCAGCATGTGGGCGATTTGATTATTACCAACAATCTGGTGCATGAACTGGGTGAGGTGACGACTCAGGCGATAGAAATTTTGCTCCCCTGGTTTTTATTGTTTGTATTGTCCAGTCTGTTGCTATTGCGATTTTTTTCCTATTTGCTGGATGCTATTGAGCCCCTGCTGCCGGCTCAATCAGCTCACTCGCCGAAGGGCCGACACTTCGTCTTGCGATCACTGGTCAATCCGCGACGGTTGCCGATTAAGTTGATCACGGCGGTGGGGGCGTTAAATACACATTTTGCTCAGCAAAAACGGCAGGTGATCACAGCCCAGGAGGCTGAGCGAAAACGGCTGGCCGCCGAATTGCACGATGAACTGGGGCAGCATCTTACCGCAGTGAGAATGGAGATCGACAGGTTGTCCCGGCAGGAACAGACTCACATCAAATCATCGCTGACCGCATTGAAAACACACAGCGAACGGATGACAGAGATTGTGCGCTCGAATCTGGAACAGCTTAACCCGCCTGATTTGGCGGCGCACGGGCTGCGATATTGTCTGGATAACTTGATTAATGACTGGCAACGCCGCCATACACAGCATCAGCTTAGCTTCAGTATGCATTGTCATCCCCGGCTTCTGGAGTCACAATCACAGCTTATTGTCTACCGGCTTATCCAGGAGTGTCTTACCAATATCAGTCGTCATGCTGGCAAGCAGGTCAGTGTTGAGATCTCGCTACGAAGAGAAGCCGATATGGTCCGGATTGCAGTCGCGGACAATGGCAAGGGCTGTGATCTTGATGCCAAGCAGAGCGGTTTCGGCTTACCGGGAATGAAGCAGCGGGTGAAAGCGCTATCGGGAGAACTCACAATTATCAGTCAGCCAATGCAGGGAATGCAGGTTCTGGCAGCTTTACCTGTAGGGTGGAAACAATAAATGTCCAAAATCAGAATTCTTCTGGCCGATGATCATGAGGTCGTTCGTTCCGGTCTCGCCAACATGCTCAGTGAATATGACGACATGCAGGTGGTTCATGAAGTCGGCAGTGGCGAACAGGCTTACCAGCAGTTCAGTGAGTTGGTCCCTGATGTGCTGATTATTGATATGACCATGCCGGGAATTGGTGGGCTGGAAGCAGTTCGACGTATCTGCGGTCGCTATGGTGATGCCAGAGTCATCATGTTTTCAATGCATGAAAATGTGACGTTGGCGATGCAGGCTATGAGTGCCGGTGCGATGGGGTATGTGGCAAAGTCGGGTAATAGCCGGGATATTATTATTGCTATCCGCCAGGTAATGAGCGGCAAAAGTTATCTGAGCGCCGAAATGGCACAAAAGATTGCCCTGCAAAGTGTCTCCGGAAATGAAGACCCCACCCAGCGTCTGACAGCACGCGAATTCGAGGTTTTCCGGTTGTTGGCAGAGGGCCTGAGCCTGTCCAGTGTGGCCAAGCAATTAAATCTGGAATCCAAGACTGTCGCGAATTACCAGACCATTCTCAAAAACAAGCTGGGTTTTTCCACGTCGGCAGAAATGGTCAGACTGGCGATCAAATACGGCGTGATCAGCAGTCATTGAGACTTTTTTCTCATTTTTTTGATTCTTAATGCACGCTGTTCTATCAGGCTTTTCCGTGGGGCTTTGGGAAATATTCCCAAGATACCAATGAACTTGGCCTAATGAAAAGAGGGTAAAAGCGGAATAGAGTCTCCACTGTGGTGAAAACGCTCTGGCATCTCACCATGCTAATAACAAACCAAAATAGAGGTTACTCTAATGAAGCTGAAAACATTATCTCTGGCAATGATGTCACTTGCAGTCGCAGGCGCGGCGCAAGCTGACGAATTGCTGACTATGCAACAAAACGAAAACAACTGGGTTATGCCAGCTGGTAACTATGCTAACCAGCGTTATTCAGAACTGACACAAATCAATAAAGACAATGTCAAAAACCTGAACATGGCCTGGTCTTTCTCCACTGGTGTTCTGCGTGGTCACGAAGGTAACGCGCTGGTTATCGACGGCACCATGTATGTTCACACCCCGTTCCCGAACATCGTTTACGCGCTGGATCTGAACAACGACGGTGCGATCAAGTGGAAATACGAGCCTAAGCAAAACTACGACGAAACTGTGCCGGTCATGTGCTGTGACACCGTTAACCGTGGTCTGTCTTACGGCGACGGCAAAATCTTCCTGAACCAGGCTGACACTACGCTGGTTGCCCTGAATGCTGCTGACGGCAGCGTTGTCTGGTCTGACAAACGTGACGATCCAAAACGTGGTGCGACCAGCACAGCTGCGGCGCACGTGTTTAAAGATAAAGTTATCGTCGGTATTTCAGGTGGTGAGTTCGGTGTACGTGGTTACGTTCAGGCTTATGACCTGGACGGTAACGTTCAGTACAAAGCCTACAGCACCGGTCCAGACGAAGAAATGCTGGTTGATCCGGAAAAAACCACTTCCATGCTGAAACCGGTTGGCAAAGATTCTTCTTTGAAAACCTGGCAGGGCGACCAATGGAAAATCGGTGGTGGTACAACCTGGGGCTGGTACTCTTACGATCCTGACCTGAACATGTTCTACTATGGTAACGGTAACCCGTCTACCTGGAACCCGGTTCAGCGTCCTGGTGACAATAAGTGGACTATGTCTCTGTGGGGTCGTGATCTGGACACCGGTATGGCGAAATGGGTTTACCAGATGACCCCATACGATGAGTGGGACTACGACGGTGTGAACGAAGTCATCCTGGCTGAACAAAAAGTCAAAGGCAAAATGCACAAGACTGCGGTTCACTTCGACCGTAACGGTTTCGGTTACACCATGGATCGTGAAACCGGTGAACTGCTGGTTGCTGAGAAGTATGATCCAGCGGTTAACTGGTCAAACGGCGTTAACCTGAAAACCGGTCGTCATGATCGTGTAGCGAAATACTCGACTGCACGTAACGGTGAAGACGTTAACACCACTGGTATCTGCCCTGCGGCTTTGGGTTCAAAAGACCAACAGCCAGCGGCTTACTCACCACGTACCGGCCTGTACTATGTACCGACCAACCACGTGTGCATGGACTACGAGCCATTCGAAGTTGAGTATGTTGCCGGTCAGCCTTACGTTGGTGCGACCTTAAGCATGTACCCGGCACCAGGTGGTACTCACCTGGGTAACTTCATTGCCTGGGATGCGCGTGAAGGTAAAATCGTCTGGTCAAACCCGGAACGCTTTTCAGTCTGGTCAGGTGCCCTGGCAACTGCCTCTGATGTTGTGTTCTACGGTACGCTGGAAGGTTACCTGAAAGCAGTTGATGCCCAAACCGGTCGCGAGCTGTTCCGCTTCAAGACCCCATCCGGCATCATCGGTAACGTCAACACTTACAAGCACCAGGGTAAGCAGTACATCTCTATCCTGTCTGGTGTAGGTGGTTGGGCTGGTATCGGTATGGCTATCCCAAGCCTGGAAAACGACACAGATGGTCTGGGCGCAGTCGGTGCATACAAGTCACTGTCTAGCTGGACTAACCTGGGTGGTGTTCTGAGCGTATTCAGCCTGTAAGACCAAGACCCAATTCGATTAAGCAATTAATCGAACCAGTCTGATAAAAGGCCCGGCATCGCAAGATGTCGGGTCTTTTTTT
>NZ_VENF01000024.1 GCF_009711715.1 Methylophaga sp.
GGGGTCCTAGGGATTTTGCCTCCAAATACTGCAAAAACCGTTGAAGGCCCCGTATTTACTGGCCTCCAAGCCACTATTAATTTTAATTTAGCTCGAGTTTCAGTATCTTCTTCGGCCTTTGGGTCAAAGAATGAGCAGAACCAAGCGACTATCAATTCTCACTGCCGCTGAAATCGAGGATTTATACGGCGTCCCCTCCTTCAACGAATCGTATCAACGGTTTTACTTCACGCTGAATGATAAAGAGCGCGCTGAGCTGACCAGAATAAGGCAGCGCAAGTACCGCTGTATCGCCATCGCATTGTTGGGCTATTTCAAATGCAAACCCATCTTGCTCAATCCGACGTTTAAATCCATGCAGGATGACTTGGGATTTATCGCGAAAAATCACTTTGATGGCCTGAAATTTCGACGCTTCAGTCTGAAATCCGATCAAAAGTCCCGCATTTATGAACGGATTTTTTCCATGATCGAATATGAAAATTGGAAAGATCCTGAGCATCAACCCCGGCTTGTTGAACACTTATTGGCCTGTGCTGAAAGCTGGGTTGCACCTCGTGCTCTCTTTGATGCAGCGATTGAGTTCCTGGCCCACCAGAAAATTGCCATTCCTGCCTATAGCACCCTGCAGAAGATCGTCAGTCAGGTGGTTAACCAGCATCAGCAGCGACTGCATGAGAAGATCGGCGCCGCGTGTAGCCCAAAATTGACGACTGTACTAAATACACTGGTATCCGGTAATGACCAGCTTACGTTAACACAATTGCGCGGCGGCGCGCGCAATTTCACCGGCACCGAGTTGCAGAAAGAACTCGCGGTGTATCACCACATTCAACCGCTGATGGCAGAGGTGACCGTTGTCCTCGACTCGCTTTCTCTGTCTCAAAAAAATCAGCAGCACTATGCCGAACGGATTCAATATTACGGCGCCAAAATCAAGCGTCAGTCGCCAGAGAACCAGTGCCTATATCTGCTTTGCTACCTACAGTTTCGATATCAGGAGGGGTTGGAACGCATGGCCGAAGGGTTCATTCACCACGTTCGACAGGTAAAGCAACGAGCGCATCAGCTGGCGCAGGATCGAGTTTATCGGGATTGGCAAAAGGCGGCTACCAATGTGAGTAAGGCTGCAGAAATCTTGTGCCTGTTTGTTGATGATCGTATCGACCCCAATACGTCATTCCATGCTGTACAGAAACAAGCGTTCCAGGTTCTCAATGCCAACGAGCTGAGTTCAGTCTGCCGGTACCTCGGCAATCAGAAGCAGTCGGCGGATGAGGCGTTCTGGCAACACCTGGATACGGAATCCACGTTGAGAACCGGCCTGTTACGATCACTCTTTTGCTGTCTACGCATCGAAGGCACCGATAAAACACAACGGTTGGCAGCGGTCTTGAGCCAAACTCGACAGGAGCTGGCGGCCGGCAACATGCTCAGAGATGCCAGTATTGACCGGCGTCTACCGCCAAAAGCCACGCGACCACTCTTGTTGAAACCTGACGGCGGCATAGACAAGGCTAGATATGAATGGTTCTTGTATTTGCAGATTCCCAGCCGCCTAAACGGCCAGTTAGTGCTGCCAGAAGTCATACGGTATCGTGCACTGGACGACGATCTGGTAAAACCACAGACTTGGAAAAATCAGAAGCAGGCCTTGGTCGAGGGTACGAAGCAACCCAAAATTACTGAGGATCCAAAGCAACTGATCCCGCGCATGGCGGATCGGTTGACCACTCGGCTATACGAAGTCAGCGACTATCTGGAACGCGTGGACAACAGGGATATCATTCTGCGCCCGAAGGGTGGTAAACACCTTTGGCGCTTACCGACCACCGGCAAAAAACATCTGGTGAACAATCCGTTCTTCCAGCAAATGAGGGCAATCGGAGTCGCCGATGTCTTGCGCGTGGTGGATCAGGATACCGGATTTATTGACGACTTTGAGCACGTGCTGGGCATGACCTCCAAAAGCCGCCAGTATGAAGTGGACCTGTTGGCGATCCTGATCGCCAATGCCACAAACCAGGGCATCTACGGTATCGCCCAGATCTCCGACCGCACCTATGATCAGCTGAGTACCATCCAAGCGAACTACCTTCGGCTGGAAACGTTGAATGCCGCAAATGACCGCATCAACAACGCCACTACGCGACTGAGTATATTTAATCACTACAATATCCAGGATGACAACCTGCATGCCAGCGCTGATGGCCAAAAGTTCGAAGCTAAGCGCGAGACATTCCGTACCCGGTATTCCTCAAAATACTTCGGTACCAGCAAAGGGGTCTCGGCGATCAGCCTGAATGCCAATCATATGGCAATCAATGCCCGGGTGATCGGCGCTAACGAACACGAATCCCATTACATCTTTGACCTCCTGATGAACAACAGTACTGAGATCATCCCGGATACGCTCTCTACTGACACCCATGGGGTAAACCATGTGAATTTTGCTTTACTCGATCTGTTTGGCTACCGGTTCGCCCCCCGATATGCCCAGGTAGGCAGGGTTATCAACGAGATGTTCGATATCTCCGAGGACGAGAGTCAGCGGGTGAGACTCACATTGCGTAAACCCATTAACACGCAGAGTATTATGGAGTGCTGGGACACCATCCAGCGAATTGCCGTGTCACTGGCTCACCGGAAAACCACCCAAGCCATATTGGTCCGGAAACTCTCTGGCTACAAGAAAAACCACCCACTACTGAAGGCGCTGACTGAATATAACCGACTATTGAAGGCCCAATACCTGCTGGATTACATCGATAACGCCAGCCTTAGAAACCACGTGCAACGCGCCTTGAATCGGGGAGAAGCTTATCACCAGTTGCGTAGGGCAATCAGCAACGTGAACAGCGACCGGTTCCGGGGGAATAGCGACGAGGAGATACAAATCTGGAACGAAAGCGCCCGGCTGGTAGCAAATGCCATTATCTACTTCAACTCGAAAGTACTCAGCAACCTGCTGGACAGCTTCGAGGAGCAGGGCAGCGAAAAACACATGGAAACCGTAAAGGGCGCATCACCTGTCGCGTGGGAGAATATCAACTTCCGGGGTACGTATACGTTCGCGCCGACGGGAGAGCTGCCTAAACTGGATGATTTAATGGCGCCGATTGAGGGCTATCGGCCGATAAGTAAAAATTGATGCCTCTCTACAGGCTAGCAAACACGGGGGCTTCGGAGGTTTTTGCAGTATTTGGAGGCAAAATCCCTAGGACCCC
>NZ_VENF01000027.1 GCF_009711715.1 Methylophaga sp.
TTGCCTTTGACTTTTTGTTCAGCCAGGATGACTTCGTTCACACCGTCATAATCCCACTCATCGTATGGGGTCATCTGGTAAACCCATTTCGCCATACCGGTGTCGAGATCACGACCAAACAGTGACATGGACCACTTGTTGTCACCAGGACGCTGAACCGGGTTCCAGGTAGACGGGTTACCTGAGCCGTAATAGAACATGTTCAGGTCAGGATCGTAAGAGTACCAGCCCCAGGTTGTACCACCACCGATTTTCCATTGGTCGCCCTGCCAGGTTTTCAAAGAAGAATCTTTGCCAACCGGCTTCAGCATGGAAGTGGTTTTTTGCGGGTCGATCAGCATTTCTTCATCTGGACCGGTGCTGTAGGCTTTGTATTTTACATTACCATCCAGATCGTAGGCTTGAACGTAGCCACGTACACCGAACTCACCACCTGAAATACCGACGATGATAGTGTCATCAAACACGTGAGCAGCAGCTGTGCTGGTCGCACCACGTTTTGGATCGTCACGTTTGTCAGACCAGACAACGCTGCCGTCAGCGGCATTCAGGGCAACCAGCGTGGTATCAGCCTGGTTCAGGAAGATTTTGCCGTCAGCGTAAGACAGACCACGGTTAACGGTGTCACAGCACATGACTGGCACAGTTTCGTCGTAGTTTTGCTTAGGCTCGTATTTCCACTTGATCGCACCGTCGTTGTTCAGATCCAGCGCGTAAACGATGTTCGGGAACGGCGTATGAACATACATGGTGCCGTCGATAACGAGCGCGTTACCTTCGTGACCACGCAGAACACCAGTGGAGAAAGACCAGGCCATATTCAGATCTTTGACGTTGTCTTTATTGATTTGGGACAGCTCTGAATAACGCTGGTTAGCGTAATTGCCCGCTGGCATCACCCAGTTATTTGGGTTGTCTTGCATTGTCAGCAGTTCGTCGGCTTGCGCCGCACCTGCGACAGACAATGACATCATCGCTAATGATAATGTTTTCAGCTTCATTAGATTTACCTCTTCTAATTATAGAGTTGGTTGGGTGACTAAGAAGTGAATAGCCACTGAGCACTACTCTATGCCGTATCTTCCCATTTTTCATTAGGAGACTATCACCATGGAGGTAGGAGTTTTTCCCCGTGAATGCAGGAAAATATCTGAAGAGAGAAAGATGAGCTATTGCAATCGTATGATTTGGTGCTTGACTGCCAGCCTGACCAACTGAATCGGGGTATGTATATTTAACTTATGTTTCAGCTGAGTTTGATAATTAGCTACTGTTTTTTGACCGATTTTAAGCGTATCAGCAATTGTGTCAATGTCTGCCCCTTCTGCAAGCAAACGAAAGATTTCAAATTCCCTGGGCGTTAAAGACCGTGTAGGGTCTTCCTCAGCAGAAAGATTTTGCAATGCAATTGCCTGTGCGACTTCCGAACTAAGATAACTTTTTCCACTGGCGACCTGACGAACTGCCAGGATAACCTCTTCAGCCGTGCTCGACTTTAGCACATAACCTTTTGCGCCAGCACTGATAGCCTGGATAGCAAAGACGACCTCGGGACGGGAAGTAAACATAATGATTTTAGCATCAGAAAAACGCGCTTTGATCTGTCCCAGTGTGGCCAGGCCGCTGGTGTCAGCCATATTCATATCCATCAGCAAGACATCAGGTTGATGCTGATGATAGAGCTTGTACGCATCATCGCCGGTATCGGCCTCTGCCACTACCTGCAAGTCCGGCTGCTCCTCCAGTAAACGCTTTACACCCGAACGCACCACAACATGATCGTCGACCAAAATCACTTTTGTCATCAGTCTGTCCCTTCGAAAGCTCTCATGACACCGAAGCCATTTTGAATTAGACAATAAGAGCGAATAATAAAAATATGTTAACAAGCCGTGAAACAGCAACTAACGTGTAAGTAGACCGCAGGCCATGATTTTAGTTCTGTTTTTCTCCGGCTTGAGAGCGCAAATAAAGAAGGCCCGACATCTTGCGATGCCGGGCCTTTTATCAGACTGGTTCGATTAATTGCTTAATCGAATTGGGTCTTGGTCTTACAGGCTGAATACGCTCAGAACACCACCCAGGTTAGTCCAGCTGGACAGTGACTTGTATGCACCGACTGCGCCCAGACCATCTGTGTCGTTTTCCAGGCTTGGGATAGCCATACCGATACCAGCCCAACCACCTACACCAGACAGGATGGAGATGTACTGCTTACCCTGGTGCTTGTAAGTGTTGACGTTACCGATGATGCCTGATGGGGTCTTGAAGCGGAACAGCTCGCGACCGGTTTGGGCATCAACTGCTTTCAGGTAACCTTCCAGCGTACCGTAGAACACAACATCAGTGGCAGTTGCCAGGGCACCTGACCAGGCAGAGAAGCGTTCCGGGTTTGACCAGACGATTTTACCTTCACGCGCATCCCAGGCAATGAAGTTACCCAGGTGGGAATCGCCTTCAGGCGGGTACATGCTTAAGGTCGCACCAACGTAGGGCTGACCGG